>NZ_JAKGSD010000077.1 GCF_021654135.1 Amycolatopsis tucumanensis
CTGGCTCAAGGTGATCGTTGCGTGTCAGGCGACGGGATGACCACCCAGCTCGGGTTGGGTGCAAAGATCAAGGGCACGGCGCTGCGCGCCATTAGAGCAGTGGGGGTACCGCTGCATCAATGAGGTGCGGGCCGGGTTCGTTGACGGCGTTGCGGAATTGCTCGGCCAGTTCCTCGGCCGTCGTCGCCCTTGTTGCTGGGACGCCCATGCCTTCCGCGATCTTCACGAAGTCGATGTCGGGCCTTGCCAGGTCCAGCAGGTCCTTCGCCTTCGGGCCGGATGCTTCCGCTCCGACTCGCTGCAGTTCCATGCGCAGGATGGCGTAGGCGTGGTTGTTCAGGATCACCGTTGTCACGTTCAGGTTTTCCCGCGCCATCGTCCACAGTGCCGAGATGGTGTAGAGGGCGCTGCCGTCCGCCTGCAGTGCGATCACCGGGCGGTCTGGGGCGGCGATCGCTGCGCCGGCAGCCACCGGGAGTCCCTGTCCGATGGCTCCGCCGGTCAGGGTGAGCACGTCGTGGCGTGGGGCGCCGGCCGTCGCGCCCGGGAGCAACAGGCCCGAGGTGTTGGCCTCGTCCGAGATGATCGCGCCCTCCGGGAGCAGCGCGCCGATCACCTCGACCCAGTTCTGCACCGTCAGCGGACCGCTCGGCAGGGCGGGGCGAGCCGGTTCCTGCAGCACCGGGTCCACATCGGACGCGACCTCGTCCGCGAGTGCTTCCAGCGCGGCCACCACGTCCTGGTCCAGCTCTGCCAGCGTGTGCACCTGCGCGCCCTCCGGCACCAGATCGCTGGGCTTGCCGGGGTAGGCGAAGAACGACACCGGCGCCTTGGTCCCGGCCACGATGACGTGCTTGATGCCCTCCAGCTGCCACTGCACCTGCTCGGCCAGGTACGCCAGGCGTTCGATCGTGGGCAGTCCGGCGCCGCGCTCCAGCCTCGCCGGGAAGGTTTCCACGAACGGCTTCGCCCCGGTCGCGGTGGCGATCCGGCTCACCGCCCGCAGGCCGGCTTCGCGGCAGGCGGGGCCGCCCACCAGCAACGCGACCGGCTCACCGGTCCGCAGCACCTCCGCCACCGCCTTGACCGTGGTGTCCGCGACGGTCTGCGGCGAGCGCGGCGGCACCGGCTTCACCGCGACACCACCGTCGCCCCACGAGACGTCCGCGGGCAGGATCAGCGTCGCCACCTTGCCCGGCGCCTCCTGCGCCGCGGCGACGGCGAACGCGGCGTCCGCGCCGACGTCCGCGCTGTTCCCCGACCGGCGCACCCACCCGTTCAGCGAACCGGCGATCGCCTCGATGTCCGACTCCAGCGGTGCGTCGTACTTCTTGTGGTACGTCGCGTGGTCGCCGATCACGTTCACCACCGGCACGTGCCCGCGCCGGGCGTTGTGCAGGTTCGCCAGGCCGTTGCCCAGCCCCGGCCCCAAGTGCAGGAGCGTCGCGGCCGGCTTGCCCGCGACCCGCGCGTAACCGTCGGCCGCGCCGGTGACCACGCCCTCGAACAGGGCCAGCACACCGCGCATCTCGGGCACCGAATCGAGCGCCGCGACGAAGTGCATCTCCGACGTGCCGGGATTGGAGAAGCACACGTCGACACCCGCGTCGACGAGCGTGCGGATCAGGGACTGCGCGCCGTTCATCTCACTCCTCAGTCGAACAGGACATCCGGGTTCAGGATGCCCTTCGGGTCGAAGGCCTGCTTGATCCGGCGCAGCAACGCGACCTTGGCCGGGTCTTCGAGCGCGAGGAAGTGGTCCTTCTTCGCCTGCCCGATCCCGTGCTCACCGGAGATCGCCCCGCCGGCCGCCATGCCCGCGGCGAAGATGTCGTGCAGCAGCCGGTGCCGCTTCTCCGCGTCCTTGCAGAAGATTCCCAAGTGGACGTTGCCGTCCCCGGCGTGGCCGCAACCGATCGCACCGGCCTCGGCGGCCGTGGCCAGCTCCCGGACCTTCGCCAGGAACCCGGGCATCTCCGAGCGCGGCACCACGACGTCGATCACGTCGTCGGCGCCGGCGGCCTTCGCCGTCCAGAACGCCTTCTCCCGCGCCTCGATGAGCTTGCGGGCCGAACCGCCGTCCAGCACGTACACGTCGGACGCGCCCAGCTCGCCGAGCAGCTCGCCGGCCCGCTCGACGTCGCCGTCCAGCCGGTCGTTGTCGCGGTTTTCCAGGCCCACCACCAGGTAGGCCTGCGTGGCGTTGCGGACCTCCTCGGGGACGCCCAGCTCCAGCTTTTCGTTGTAGGTGATCGCCGCCATCGTCAGGTTGTCGATGTACTCGAGGATGTTCGGCGTCAGGCCGCTGGCGATGATCTCCGGCACGGCGCGCATCACCTGGTCGAGATCACCGAACGGCGCGAGCAGCGTCGCCGCGTGCGGCAGGCGCGGGTACAGCTTGACGATCACCTCGGTGACCAGCGCGAGCGTGCCCTCCGAGCCGATGATCAGCTGGGTCAGGTCGTAGCCACTGGAGATCTTGGACGTCTTGCCGCCGGTGCGGATGATCTCGCCGGTGGGCAGGACCGCCTGCAGGCCGACGATGTTGTGCCGCGCCACGCCGTACTTGACCGCGCGCATGCCGCCCGCGTTGGTGCCGACGTTGCCGCCGACGCTCGCGCTCAGCTCGCCCGGGTAGACCGTGTAGGCGAGGCCGGCCTCCTTGGTGGCCTCGTCCAGTTCGCTGAGCGTGACGCCCGGCTGGACGACGGCGACCTGGTTGGCGGTGTCGACCTCCACGATCGCGTTCATCCGCTCGAACGAGACGAGCAGACCGTCTTCGCGAGGGCGGGCCGCGCCGGACAGGCCGCTGCCCGAGCCGCGAGCCGTGACCGGCAGGCCGTTCTCGGTGGCCACGGCCAGCACGGCGGCGACCTCTTCGGCGGTGGCGGGTTTGACGACGTGGGCCGGTTTGACGGCGCCGACGGTGAGGGACTCGTCCTTCGCGTAGTCGTCCGGGACGGAGTCCCCGGAGAGGAGGTTGCGCTCGCCGACGATCTCGGCGATCCGCGCGGTGACGTCGCCCATGACGTGCCCGGTCCTTTCCTGCGCCTGCCCGAATGACGGAAGCCTAGTACGGGAAGGCGCAGGACTGGAAGCGAAGGAGATTCATGTCTGGAGGAGTCGACGCAGCCGCCGCCGTCCGAGCAAGCGCGCCTGCGCGGCCTTGAGCAGGGTGAAGCTGCGGTTGATGTAGGCGGCCAGCTCGTCGGCCGGGTAGTGCACGATCGACAGGTGCTCGGAGTGGTCGCCCTGTTCCCAGCGGGCCACGGTGATCTCGTAGCCGGAGACGTGGGCGCACAGCTGGAGGAGGACCTCCGGCACCTCGGGCTCGATGAGCAGGTCGGCGTTCTGCACGACCAGATCGCGCATGGACCGGAGGGTGGGCAGGAAGACGGAGGTCACCCAGAGCCGCCATTCCGTGAGTTCCTCAGCGGTGGGCGGGGTTTCGCCGACGAACGGGGAAACGCCGTTCCGGGAATGGCGTCGGCGGAACTCGGCGAAGGTGCGGCTGTGGGCCTCACTGATGGAGAACAGCGGGCCGTACAACTCGCTCAGCTGCCGGTTGATCCGGGCCAGGCGTTCCTGCCGCTGCGACAGCCGGACGTTGTTCGTGTAAGTGGCGATGTAGCCGACGAAAGCGAGTACCACGGTCACGATCACTGCGCTCACGGCGGCGACGTTACCGGTGCCGGAAAAGGGGGCGGGGCCGGTCCGCGCCAACGTACCGGCCCCGCCTTCTCGGATCAGCGGGTCAGACCAGCCAGCCGAGGACGTGCGCGAGGCCGGCCAGGATGTTGGAAACGATGTCGTGGCCGTGGTGGAAGTGCGCAGCGAACATTGGAGAGGGGCTCCTTTGTGAAATCAATCCTTGCGAATCTGGCTGCTTTCGAAAGCAAGGGAAGATTTTCAGTTCCGCTGGGAAGTGTCAAACCGCCGCGGAAAGAGCGGAGCCCGTCGAATAGCGCGGTGGAAAATCCGCCCAGCCTAAACACGTAACACTTTCGGGTTCGCGGCCGGGGGTGGCGTTGCGCCGCTCGTAGCGCCGTCGGGCGGGCCCACCTGGGGCGATGCCGATCTTGATCCGGCACACCGGGTGATGCCCGCCCGAACGGGTGAAGGCATTGCCACGCAAGGTGATCCCCCCATGATCACACTGACGAGTGACGGGGGACCGGGGTTTTGCCCCTAACGACCGCAGGTCGACGGCTACTCGGCGCGGGCGAAGGACAGCGTTTCGCCCTCGACGCCACGCAGCCACAGGTCCTGCGCGGCCGCCGCCATTTCCGGCAGGCCCTCCACGATCGTGGCGAACACGTTGCCGGGCACCCAGCCCGCGTCGCCGTTGATGAGCAGGTTGTTCCGGCCGTAGAAGATCGCCAGATCGGTCGCGCCCTGGTCGCTGTGGGCCTCGCTGCTGTCTTCGTACCCGTACGCCGGATTTCCGATTTCCCACGCCTCGAACCCGAAATAAACGACATCCCCGGGAATGGGGGTGACCGTCGGGTTCTCCCGGCCCGGCTTCGGGTCGGCGAACGGCGGCACCAGCGTGTAGACCTCGTTGCGGGCGTACTTCGCGTGGTAGGCCGAACCGCTCTGCGGCAGCGCGTTCCACACCGCCTGGCAGGTCCGCGGCGCTTCCGCGTCCAGCAGCACGGCACGGCAGGACACGCCGCGCTTGTCGAGCGAGATGGTGATGTAGCGGGCCAACGTGCCTCTTCTCCCTACTTGGAACCGGTGACGGTGGCGACGGTCTCGGCCCAGATCGCGAGCGCGTCGTCGATCTGCTCGGCGGTGACCACCAGCGGCGGGATCATCCGCACGACGTTCGAGTACGCCCCGCAGGTGAGCAGCAGCAGCCCGCGCCGCGCCGCCTCCTGCTGCGCCGCCGCGGCCAGCGCGGTGTCCGGCGTGCCGTCGGCCTTGGTGAACTCCGAACCGACCAGCAGGCCCAGCCCGCGCACCTCACCGATCTCCGGCGTCTTGTCGGCGATCAGCCGCGCGCCTTCGAGCAGCTGCTTGCCGCGCGCCGCCGCGTTCTCGACCAGGTTCTCCTCCTCGATCACGTCGAGGGTGGCCAGCGCCGCCGCGCACGACACCGCGTTGCCGCCGTACGTGCCGCCCTGCGAACCGGGGAACGCCTTGGACATCAGCTCCTTCGACGCCGCGATGCCGGACAGCGGGAAGCCGCTCGCCAGTCCCTTCGCGATCAGCACGACGTCCGGCTTCACGTCGAAGTGGTCGTGGCCCCAGAACCGGCCGGTGCGCCCGAACCCGGTCTGGATCTCGTCGATCACCAGCAGGATCCCGTGCCGGTCGGCGCGCTCGCGCAGCCCGGCCATGAACTCGGTGTTCGCCGGCACGTACCCGCCCTCGCCGAGCATCGGCTCGATGAAGAACGCGGCCGTCTCGTTCGGCGCGCTGATCGTCTGGAAGAGGTAGTCCAGCTCGCGCAGCGCGAACTTCGTCGCGGTCTGCTCGTCCCAGCCGTAGTGGTAGGCGTAGGGGAACGGCGCCACGTGCACGCCGCCCATCAGCGGCGAGATGCCGGCGCTGAACCGCGTGCCGGAGGTGGTCATCGACGCCGCGGCGACCGTGCGGCCGTGGAACCCGCCCTGGAAGACGATCACGTTCGGCCGCCCGGTGGCCTGCCGCGACAGGCGCAGCGCGGCTTCGACGGCCTCGCTGCCGGAGTTCGCGAAGAACAGCGAGTCGAGCCCCGCGGGCAGCACGTCGCCGAGCCGCTCGGTCAGCTTGAGCAGCGGCTGGTGCATCACGGTGGTGTACTGCGCGTGGATGACCTTGCCGATCTGCTCCTGTGCCGCCTTGACCACCTTCGGGTGGCAGTGGCCGGTGCTGGTCACACCGATCCCGGCGGTGAAGTCGAGGTGGCGGTTGCCGTCGACGTCGTAGAGGTAGGCGCCTTCGCCGTGCTCGACGACGACCGGAGTGGCCTGCTTGAGCAGGGGGGAGAGCTGGGCCATGACGGCGGAACTCCTAACCGGAGTGAGCTTGTAGATTGTTGACAATCTGTCTAGCATGGCCGGTGGACAGGCGCAAGGTTGATCAGGAGGACCAATGGCCGAGCTGACCGAATCGGGTGTCGTGGACGCCGTCGGCAAGGAGCTGTTCATCGGCGGGAAGTGGGTCCCGTCGAGCAGTGGGCGGACCTTCGCCGTCGAGGATCCCGCCACCGGCCGGGTCCTCTGCGAGGTCGCCGACGCCGCGCCCGAGGACGGGAAGGCGGCCCTCGACGCCGCCGTCGCCGCGCAGGCCGACTGGGCGAAGACGGCGCCGCGCGAGCGCAGCGAAATCCTGCGCCGCGCCTACGAACTGCTGAACGCGCGCGTCGACGAGCTGGCGCTGCTGATGACGCTGGAGATGGGCAAGCCGCTGGCCGAGGCGAAGGGCGAGGTCGCCTACGCCGCCGAGTTCTTCCGCTGGTTCTCCGAGGAGGCCGTGCGCATCGACGGTGGCTACCAGGTCGCGCCCAACGGGGCGGGCCGGTTCCTCGTCACCAAGCAGCCGGTCGGGCCGTGCCTGTTGATCACGCCGTGGAACTTCCCGATGGCGATGGGCGGCCGCAAGATCGGCCCGGCGATCGCCGCGGGCTGCACCATGGTCATCAAGCCGGCCGAGCAGACGCCGCTGTCGATGCTCGCGCTGGCCGCGATCCTGACCGAGGCGGGGCTGCCCGCCGGCGTGCTCAACGTGGTCACCACCAGCGACCCGGGCGGCGTGATGGAGCCGATGATCAAGGACGGCCGCGCGCGCAAGCTGTCCTTCACCGGATCCACCGCGGTCGGGCGCAAGCTGCTGGAGCAGTGCGCGGACAAGGTGCTGCGCACGTCGATGGAGCTGGGCGGCAACGCGCCGTTCCTGGTCTTCGACGACGCCGACCTGGACGCGGCGGTCGAGGGCGCCATGCAGGCCAAGATGCGCAACATCGGCGAGGCGTGCACCGCGGCCAACCGGTTCTACGTGCAGCGCGGGGTCGCCGACGAGTTCGCCCGGCGGCTGACCGAGCGGATGTCGGCGCTGCCGCTGGGGCGCGGCACCGAGCCCGGCGTGGTCGTCGGCCCGCTCATCGACGCCGACGCGGTGAACAAGGTGACCGAGCTGGTCGCCGACGCCACCTCCCGGGGCGCCAAGGTGCTCACCGGCGGGGCCACTGTGGACGGTCCGGGCAACTTCTACCAGGCCACGGTGCTCACCGACGTGCCGCGGGACGCCCGCATGGCGAGCGAGGAGATCTTCGGGCCGGTCGCGCCGATCAGCGTGTTCGACGACGAGGACGAGGCCGTCGCGGCCGCCAACGACACCGAGTACGGCCTGGTCAGCTACGTCTACACCAACGACCTCAAGCGTGCGCTGCGCGTGTCGGAGTCGCTGGAGGCCGGCATGATCGGGCTGAACCAGGGCATCGTGTCCAACCCGGCGGCGCCGTTCGGCGGGGTCAAGCAGTCCGGGCTCGGCCGCGAGGGCGGCACCGTCGGCATCGACGAGTTCCTGGAGACCAAGTACATCGCGGTGAGCCTGTGAGCACCTACCGGATCGCGAGCATCCCCGGTGACGGCATCGGGGTCGACGTCACCGCCGAGGCGCGCCAGGTCCTCGACCGGGCAGGCGAAGTGCACGGGTTCCGTCTGGAGTGGACGGTGTTCGACTGGAGCTGCGAGCGGTACACCAAGACCGGCCGGATGATGCCGGAGGACGGCATCGACCAGTTGCGGCCGTTCGACGGGATCCTGCTCGGCGCGGTCGGGTTCCCCGGGGTGCCGGACCACGTGTCGCTGTGGGGGCTGCTGATCCCGATCCGGCGGGCGTTCGCGCAGTACGTGAACCTGCGGCCGGTGCGGCTGCTGCCCGGGACGACGTCCGTGCTGGCCGGCCGGGAGGCCGACGAGCTGGAGATGGTGATCGTCCGGGAGAACACCGAGGGCGAGTACTCGCAGATCGGCGGGCGCCACAACCCGGGGCAGCCGGGCGAGTTCGTGGTGCAGGAGTCGATCTTCACGCGGGTCGGGGTCGAGCGGATCATCCGGTTCGCGTTCGAGCTGGCCCGCACCCGCAGCGGCCGGGTGTGCTCGGCGACCAAGTCGAACGGGATCATCCACACGATGCCGTTCTGGGACGAGGTGTTCGCGGAGGTCGCCGCGGAGTACCCGGACGTCCACAGTGAACAGACGCACATCGACGCGCTGGCGGCGCGCATGGTGCAGCACCCGGACCGGCTGGACGTCGTGGTGGGGTCGAACCTGTTCGGCGACATCCTGAGCGACCTGGCGGCGGCCGTGACGGGCGGGCTGGGCATGGCGCCGTCCGGCAACGTCAACCCGCCGGGCGAGTACCCGTCGATGTTCGAGGCGGTGCACGGAAGCGCCCCGGACATCGCCGGGCAGGGCATCGCGAACCCGGTGGCGCAGATCCTGGCCGGTGCGATGATGCTGGAGCACCTGGGCGAGAAGACAGCCGCCGCGGCGGTGCACAGGGCGGTCGAGGAGGTGCTCGCGGCCGGCGAGGTGGCGACCCCGGACCTGGGCGGCAAGTCGACGACGACCGAGCTGGGGGCCGCCATCACGGCCGCGCTCGCCTGACAGCGGCGCTTGCGTGGCGGCTGTGCTTGCGGGGCGGCTGGTGCTCGCCTGACAGCGGCACCCCGCCTGACCGCCGCGCGCGCCGGAGCGCCGCGCGCGCCGGAGCGCCGCGCCCGCCTGACGGCCGATCTCGCCTGACGGCTGCGCTCGCCTCGGCCGATCTCGCGCGGCGGCGTGGCGGCGGGGTGGCGTGTGGCAACGGGGCGCGGTGTGGCGGTGGCGGGCCGTGCGGCGGTGGGGTGCCGCGCGGCGGCCGCCCTCGCCTGACGGCAGGGTGCTGCCCATGCCCCATGGCCCCGCGGTCGAAGGCGCTGCCTGGACCGCCGCCCCGGCCTCGCCCGGGCTCGCCCGGGCTCGCCCGCGGGCTGCGGGCGCTGCCCAGCCCGCCCTGGCGTGCGCCCCCGGCCGGGCGGGCAGTGCCGCCTCGGCGAGCTCGCCGCCGGAAACGGCGAGCTCGCCGTCCGGAGTGGTCGGCTCGCCTGCCCGGGCGGGCAACTCATTGCGAGGCAGCCGCATGGCCGGTCCCGGAAATCCGGGGCCGACCTGCGGCCGCAGGCATATCTTCACCCGTAGTGGGCAACCCCATGCACCTGGAGCGTCGAGGTGCGGGAGTGGTTCATGGAGTTGCTGGGTGTCCGGGTGCCCGGTCCGGTGTCGGCAGTGAAGGGCCTCGCCGGGGCGGTGTTGTCGCCGCTGAGCAGGCCCCGCCGCCGGGTGTGGTCCTGCCCGGGACGGCTGCACATCGAGGCCCACGGGGTGCACGGGCCGGGCGGCGAAGCGGTCGCGCAGCGCATCGAGCAGGCCGTGCAGCGCCACCCGGGCGTCGCGTGGGCCCGGGTCAACGCGCCCTCCTCCCGGGTGATCATCGGCGTCGACGACCCCGCCCCGGACAGCGACGAGCTGATCCGCGTCGTCGAAGAGGCCGAGGGCGCGCCCAACGGCGTCGGCGAGGAGATCAAAGAGGACGAGCTGCACCACCCGGCCGACGGCCTGCGCGGCACCCGCCTCCTGCCGACCCTGGCCGCCGACACCCTCGGCCTCGGCCTGTCGCTGATCACCCGGCTCGCGCCGTGGGCGCCGATCCCGACCGAGATCGCCGCGCTGCCCAACGTCGTCGACCTGCACCCGCGCCTGCGCAAGATCGCCGCCGAGCGGGTCGGCAGCCGGGAAAAGGCCGATACCGCGACCTCGGCCTTCGGCGCGTTCGCGCAGGGCCTGGCCTCCGGCGGCGAGGGCACGGTCGTCGACATCATCCAGCGCGCCGAGCAGTGGCGTGAGGCCCGCGCGCACGAACGGCTGTGGTGCCAGGCCGAGAGCCGCCTGATCCACGGCCCGGAGGACGCCGCAGCCGGACCGGTCGTCGTCGAGCGGCCGCGCGAGATCCCGGACGGCCCGGTCGAACAGTACGAGCAGCGCATCCTCAACCTCGGCGCCGCCGCGGCCGCCGTCTCGCTGCCGTTCGCGCGCCCCCGCCGGGCGATCGGCATCGGCCTGGCCGCGCTGCCCAAAGCCGCCGAGGCCGGGCGCACCGCCTTCGGCGCGCGCCTCGGCCGCGTCCTGGCCACCGAGGGCGTGCTCGTCATGGACCGCGGGGTGCTGCGACACCTGGACGCCATCGACACCCTCGTCCTCGACGAGCAGGCCTTCGACACCGGGCGCATGGTCCTCAACGACCTCGTCCCTGTCGGCGACGGCGACGCCAGCGAGCTGGTCGAACGCGCCTGGCAGCTGTTCGACGCGCACACCCCCGGCAAAGTCCACGAGGACGACGGCTGGCGCCTCGGCCCGCTCGACGAGCTGGGCGTCGACCAGGGCGCGCACGAGCGCGAGCAGCTGGAGAAGCGTGGCGCCGCGGCGGTCCTCGGCCTGGTGCGGGATCAGCAGCTGACCGCCGTCATCGGCCTCGGCAGGCAGGTGCCGCCGGGCGTGGCCGCGGTGATCGCCGCCGCCCGGCGGGCCAACATCGAGGTCGTCAGCGCCAACGGCGGGCACGCCGCGTTCGAGGCCGACCGGCTCATGCCCGGCGGTGAGCGCCTCGTCTCGACCGTGCGCGAGCTGCAGGGCGAGGGGCACGTGGTGATGCTGGTGTCCGACAACCGGCGCGCGCTCGGCGCCGCCGACTGCGGCATCGGCACCCAGCGGCCAGGCGACCCGCCGCCGTGGGGCGCGCACCTGCTGATCGGCGAGGAGATCGGCATCGCGGCGCTGGTCGTCGACGCGATAGCCGCCGCCCGCGAGGTCAACCGCGACAGCATTTGGCTGTCCCAGGGCGCGACCGGCGTCGGAGCGGTCAGCGCGCTGCAGCCGGGGCGCCGCAGCCCGGCCAACCGGGCGATGCGGGCGGTCAACCTGGGCGCGGCCGTCGCACTCACCAACGCGCACCGCCGCGCCAAGAAGCTCGCCGAGCGGGACACGAGCCTGGCCGGCGACGCCGCGCCATGGCACCTGATGCCGGTGGACGTCGTGCTCGACCGCCTCGGCACCGACCCGGACGGGCTGAGCGACGACGCCGCCGAGAAGCGCGCCCGCGCCCGCGGCACCGGCAGCGGCGGCCGGACGAGCCTGATGCAGGCGTTCATCAACGAGCTGTCCAACCCGCTCACCCCGGTCCTGATCGGCGGCGCCGCGCTGTCCGCGTCCGTCGGGTCGCCGGTGGACGCCGCGCTCGTCGCCGGGATCACCGGCGTGTCCGCGCTGGTCGGCAGCCTCCAGCAGGTCCACACCGAGAAGCAGCTGGCCGAGCTGCTGAGCCGGTCGGCGATCAGCACGACGGTGAT
This sequence comes from Amycolatopsis tucumanensis, assembly GCF_021654135.1. Classification (GTDB taxonomy): domain Bacteria; phylum Actinomycetota; class Actinomycetes; order Mycobacteriales; family Pseudonocardiaceae; genus Amycolatopsis_E; species Amycolatopsis_E tucumanensis. Next base: position 11,375 of record NZ_JAKGSD010000077.1, read on the forward strand.
CCGCGGCGGTCGGGAGCGCGTGGTCAGCGCGGACGACCTGGTGCCCGGCGACGTCGTCAAGCTGAGCTCGGGCGACGTCGTGCCGGCGGACTGCCGCCTGCTCGAGGCCGACGGCGTCGAGGCGGACGAGTCGTCGCTGACCGGCGAGTCGCTGCCGGTGGCGAAGGACCCGTCTCCGGTGATCGCCGCGGACGTCGCCGAGCGCGCGTCGATGCTGTACGAGGGCACGACGATCGCGGCCGGTGAGGCCATCGGCATCGTCGTCGCGACCGGCGCGGACACCGAGGCGGGCCGCAGCATGGCGATGGCGCGCGAGAACGCGCCGGTGACCGGCGTCGAGACCCGGCTGGCCGAGCTGACCTCGAAGTCGATGCCGCTGGCGATCGGGTCGGCCGTCGCGGTGGCCGGCGCCGGCCTGCTGCGCCGGGTGCCGCTGCGGGAAAGCCTGTCCGCCGCGGTGAACCTGGCCGTCGCGTCGGTGCCGGAGGGGCTGCCGTTCCTGGTCAGCGCCGCGCAACTGGCGGCAGCGCGGCGGCTCGCCGAGCACAACGCGCTGGTCCGCAACCCGCGCAGCATCGAGGCGCTGGGCCGCGTCGACGTGTTGTGCTTCGACAAGACCGGCACCCTGACCGAGGGGACGCTGACGGTCCACGAGGTCGACGACGGCCACAAGCGCCGCAAGATCGAGGACCTGGACGACGAGACCGAGTCGGTGCTGCTCACCGCGCTGCGGGCGACGCCGCACGCCGACGACCCGTCCGACCTGCCGCACGCGACGGACCGCGCGATCGTCGAGGGCGCGCGCCGGGTTTCCGTGCACACCGACGGCTGGGAACTGGTCGACGCGGTGCCGTTCGAGCCGTCCCGCGGCTACCACGCCTCGCTGATGCGCAACGGCGACGGACTGGTGCTGAGCGTCAAAGGCGCGCCGGAGTCCGTGCTGCCGCGCTGCGACCTGGACGAGGGCAGGCGGAAGAAGCTGGCGGGCCGGATGAAGAAGCTGGCCAAGGCCGGGCAGCGGGTGCTCGCCGTCGCCGAGTCCACTCCGGACAGTGCGACGCTCGACGAGGACGCCGTGACCGGCTTGCGGTTCAAGGGTTTCGTCGCGATCGCCGACCCGGTGCGGGGGAGCGCGGCGGCCGCGGCGGCGGACCTGCGGGCGGCGGGCGTGCAGATCGTGATGATCACCGGCGACCACCCGGACACCGGTGAGGCGATCGCGGGCAAGGTCAGCGAGGACGGCGCCGACCTGCACGTGGTGACCGGCGCCGAGCTGGACGCGATGGACGACGAACAGCTCGCGTCCACTTTGGAGACCGTGGACGTGGTGGCGCGGTGCAGCCCGGCGCAGAAGGTCCGGATCATCAAGGCGTACCAGAAGCACGGCCACACGGTCGCGATGACCGGGGACGGCGCGAACGACGCGCCCGCGATCCGGCTCGCGGACGTCGGCATCGCGCTCGGCGGGCACGGCGCACCGGCCGCGCGGGCCGCGGCCGACCTGGTGGTGACCGACGACCGCCTGGAGACGATCATCGCGGCGCTCGTCGAGGGCAGGGCGATGTGGGCCTCGGTGCGGGAGGCGCTGGCGATCCTGCTCGGCGGGAACCTCGGCGAGATCGGGTTCAGCGTGCTCGGCGCGACGCTCACCGGCCGGTCGCCGCTCGGTGCCCGGCAGTTCCTGCTGGTCAACCTGCTGACCGACCTGGCGCCTGCGCTGGCGATCGCGTTGCGGCGGCCCGAGGACGGCTCCGACCTGCTGCGAGAGGGGCCGGAGAGCTCGCTGGGCAAGCGCTTGCAGAAGGACATCGGCGTGCGCGCCGGGGTGACGACCCTCGGCGCGACGACCGCGTGGATGCTGGCGCGGGCGACGGGCCGCGGCCGCCGGGCGAGCACGGTCGCGCTCGCCGGGCTGGTCGGCACGCAGCTCGGGCAGACGCTCCTGACGGGCGGCTGGAACCGGTCGGTGCTGGCGACGTCGCTCGGCTCGGTGGCCCTGCTCGCGGCCGTGATCCAGACGCCCGGGGTCAGCCAGTTCTTCGGCTGCACGCCGCTCGGCCCGATCGGGTGGGGGATGGCGCTGGGCAGCGCGGGCGCGGCGACGGCACTGGGCGCGGTGGTCGGGCGGACGATCGAGGGCTGAGTCAGGCGCGGGTGAGCGCGGTGGCGAGCATCTGCCCGACGCGCGGCAGGTCGGTCTCCATCTGAGCGGGCGGGACGGCCGGGTTCTTGTCGCCGACGACGTAGGTCGCCACCGTCGCCGCGTTCTGCCTGGCGAGGAGCAGGATGCAGACCCGGTTGAAGCCGAAGGAGTCCGTCGTGTCCCCGCAGAAGGCGGTTTGCTCGTCGGCGCCGACGAGCGGCGGCAGCGGGACCCGGACGGCTCCGGGTAGCTGGATGCAGCCCCGGAACGTGCGCGCCTGGGACACGGCGGTGGGGCCGCTGGGGCCGCGGTAGGACGCGGTCATGACGAAAAGCGTCGCGCCGTGGTCGAAGCTTCCCGAAGCCGCGGTGCCGTACTCGGCGGCCTGGATGGCGACGTCCGAGGGCAGGTAGCTCGGGCAGTCGTAGATGAACTTGTAGTGCGAGTTCTCCGATTCGATGAACGGCAGTGGCGGGGACGACCAGTGCAGACCCAGCTGGGCGAGTTCGGGGTCGGTGGGCATGGCGCCGACGAGCCGCTGCTGGAGATCGTACTTGGACACGACCGGCCCGGTGCCCGGCCCCGGAACGTCCGCGGTGCCGGCGATCTCGGTGCTGCACCCGGCGAGGACGAGCACGGCGGCGAGCAGCGCCGCGAGGCGCCTCACGCCCGGCTCACGGCGGTGGGCAGCAGGGCCGTCAGCGCGGTGAGCGCGTTCTGGGCGGTGGTGCGCACCTTGCCCGGCGCGTTGCCGGTGACGTCGAGGACCGCCGCGGTGACCAGGTCGCCGTGCGCCATCACGAGGACGCAGGTGCGCTCGTCGAAGGCGGATTCGGTCTCCGTGCAGGACGCGGCACCGGGCGCGAACGGGACTTCCACGCCCTTCGCGCAGCCCGTCCGGAACTCGCCGACCACGTCCACGGCGCCGTCGTACTGGGCGGTGACCTGGCGCAGGCTGACCCCGGCGGACAGGATGTCCCCGGTGTACCAGTTGTTCTGCTGCGTTTGGACGATGTGCGCGTCGGAAGGCAGCGTGCAGGCGCCGATCAGCTGCTTCGGGCCGTTCTGCGGCGCGGCGGCCGAGGTGAACCCGATCCGGTGCGCCTCGTCTGCCGTGAGGAGCGTCGCGCGGACCGGCGCCGGGTCGGGCGGCGCTTCCGAAGTGGACGGAGGCGGCGGCGGGGCCGGCGAGGCGGGCGCCGAACAGCTCACGAGCAGGACGAGCAGAGCGGCGAGCGCGATGCGGTTCACGCGCGCTCCAGACCGTGCGCCAGCTCCGCCGCCAGCCGCTGCGTGAAGGCCCTCGCCGACTCCTGTTCGGCGGCGTCAGCGATGCCGAGGTAGCGGAACTCGGCTGCCGCGGCGAGGTCCTCCCGCGCCTCGGCCAGGAAGCAGTAGTACATGTCGTAGTCGCCGAGGGTGCAGAACGCGGCCGCGGCGTCGACGCCGGGCGCGGGCGGAACCTCCACCGGGTCGACCTTCCCGCTCCCGATCTCCGCGCGGCACGCGGACACCCGCTGCACCTCGGCCACCGCGTCGGCGGCGTCGATGCCCTGGTACTGGACGGACAGTTCGTCCAGCGCGTAGTGGTCGCTCTGCCAGGTCTGCTGCTCGGCGCGCACGATCTTCGCGTCCGTGGCCAACGGAGTGGCGCACCCGGCCACGAGCGCGAACTTCTTGTTCTGCGACGGCATGAACGGGACCGGTCCGCCAGGCGACTCGAGCTCCAGCGACGTGCCCTGGTCCTCGGTGAGCATCGTTGCCGCCAGCCGGGCCTGACCGCTCGGCTTCGGCATCTCGGACACCGAAGTCGGCGCGGCCGGACCCGCTGCCGAACAGCCGCTCAACGCCAGTGCAGCCGCCAGTGCCCAGAACCGCACGCGATCCTCCCCGTTCCACCGCGTCGCGCGCGGACGAAACCAAGATCGCGAGCCTCGGGCTTCCCGTTACAGCGCAACGGGAAGCCGGACAATTCAGGCGTGCAGGCTGGTCCCCGGGGCGAGGCGCTGCACCGCGTCCTCCATGTGCGCCTCCAGCAGCGACACCGCGAGCTCCTCGTCGCCGGCGCCGATCGCCTCCGCGATGCGCTTGTGCTCGGTCACCCGCTCCTCGTTCGTCGCGTACGTGCGGTGCAGCGCGGACAGGCACATCCGCGTCTCGATGAGCAGCGTCCGCGCCATCCGCCCGAGCCGCTTCGACCCGGAGGCCGCCACCAGCTCCTCGTGGAACCGGACGTCCGCGGCCGACACCTCGTCCCCGTCGGTGGCCGACGCCATCTCCTCCACCGCGTCCAGCAGCCGGACGGCCAGGCCCTCCCGGTCACCGTGCCGCAGCACCCGGATCAGCGCGGCCCGCTCGATGGCGAACCGCGCCGAGTAGATGTCGTGCACGTCGTCCGGTTCGAGGTCGATCACGAACAGCCCGCGGTGCCGCTCACTGCGCAGCAGGCCCTCCGACACCAGCCGCTGCATCGCCTCGCGCAGCGGGCCGCGGGACACCTGGAACCGGCCTGCCAGCTCGGTCTCCCCGAGCTGCGTGCCCGGCGCGAACGTGCCGTTCATGATCGCCTCGCGGAGCTGCCGCGCGATGATCGCCGCGGTCGACTCCCGGCTCACCGGTTCGATGTCGGCCAGGGCCATGGTTCACCTGCCTTCTGCGAACAGTCTGCCCAGCTGTTCGCACCGGGGCACCTGGCCGGTCAGCCGGAGCCCTTCCCAGATCGTCACCTGGTTCGCGGTCAGGACCGGCTTGGCCAGCCGCTCCTCGATCGCGCCCAGCACACCCAGCGTGCGCATCGCGGTGTCGGGCACCAGCACGGCGTCCGCCGCCGGGTGATCATGCGCCACCGCCAGCTCGACGACCGCCTCGGGGCTCAGCCTGCCCACCTCCGCGGCCGTGTCGATGTCCTCACTCGACATGGCGACCACCTCGATGCCGCCCGCGCCGAGGAACTCCACGAACAGCTTCGCCACGTCGTCCGGGTAGCTCGCGGCCACCGAGACCCGCTTCAGACCGAGCGCCTGCGCGGCCCGGACGAACGCGAACGACGTGCTCGACGCCGGCTTGCCCGCGGCGGCCGACAGCTTCTCCACCTGCTCGTGCGCGCCCTGCCAGCGGTAGACGAAGCTGCCGCTGGTGCACGCCCACACCACGGCGTCCGGCTCGTGCTTGGCGAGCAGCGCGGCGCCCTCGGCCAGCCGCTTCTCGCTGCCCAGGTCGAGCAGCTCGGGCACGGCGTGCAGGTCGGTGCCGTAGATGTGCTCGACCGGCAGCGAGATCCGGTAACCCAGCAGCCGCTCGGCGAACGGGTAGTCGTCCTCCGCAGCGTGGTCCGGGTAGATGAAGCCGACGGTCGCCATGCACAAACCTCCCAAATTGTAGACAATCCTACGTTACGGTGTTCAGGACACTTCGCGCAGCCACTTGCCGGGACCGACGATCGGCAGTTCCATGCGTCTCAGGCAAGCCCACATCGTGAGCTGGTTCGCGGTCAGCACGGGCTTGCCCAGGGCCACCTCCAGCGGTTCGATCACGTCGTACGTCGGGAGGTTCGTGCAGCTCACGAAGATCGCCTCGGCGTCGGGGTGGTCGGCGCCGAGTATCCGCTCGGCGATCGTGCGGTAGCTGACCTTCCAAATCCCGCCGCCGAGCCCGAGGTGGTCGCTGGAAACGGTGTCCACGTTCAGCTCGGCGAGGAAGTCGTGCAGGCTCGCCGTCAGGTCCGCGTCGTAGGGGGTGATCACCGCGACCTTGTGGACGTCCAGCAGGTGCAGCACCTCGGCCAGCGCGCCCGACGTGGTGACCGCGTCCGGCGCGCCGGCGTCGCAGATCGCCTTGCACAGCGAGCGTTCGTAGTCCAGGCCGTTGACGAAGCTGCCCGACGTGCACAGGTACGCGACCACCTCGGGCTCGACGTGCAGCACGTCGCGGGTGGCGGCGGCCAGGTGCTGGTGGTTGCTGACCAGCTGGGCCATCTCCATGCTGACCGGCACCGGTTCGTAGGGCGTGCGGGCGAGGTGCAGCGACACCTCCATCGGGATCCAGCGCCAGAGCTCGCGCTCCAGCGCCAGGTCGAAGGGTGCGATGACTCCGATGCCTCGCTGCGCCAGTGGCCCGTCGAAGACAGGGAAGTCGAAATCCAAGGCTCAGCCTCCGGGACGTTCTGAAGGAAGCCTCCGGGGTGGCTCCTCGGATTGTTGACAATCATACGACCGGCTCTTACCGTGTCAACGGTGATCGGTACTGAGAATCCGGTGCTGGCGGTGTTGTGCGGTGAAGACCAGGCCCGGGACCTCACCGAATCGCCGGCCATGCAGCGCATCGCTTCGACGGCCGTCGTGCGTTACACGGGCGAGGCCGGCCTGGCCGACGCGCTCCGCGGCGCCGACGTCCTTTTTGTCCACGACTTCCTTTCCCGTGCGGTGCCGGAGGCCTGGCACGCGGCGGACCGCCTGCGCTGGCTGCACATCGCGAGCGCCGGGGTGGACCCGGTGATGTTCCCCGGGATGCGGGACAGCGACGTCGTGCTCACCAACTCGCGCGGCGTGTTCGACGACTCGATAGCGGAATACGTCCTGGGGGTCATCCTTACCTTCGCGAAGGACCTGCACGGGTCGCTCGACCTGCAGCGTCAGAGCCGCTGGAAGCACCGCGAGACCGAGCGGATCGCCGGGCGCTCGGCGCTGGTGGTGGGCACCGGGCCGATCGGCAGGGCGATCGCGCGGATGCTGCGCGCGGTCGGGATGAGCGTCTCGGGCGCCGGCCGCCGGGCGCGCTCCGGAGACCCGGACTTCGGGGACGTGCACGCGTCGGACCGGCTGGTGGAGCACCTGCCGGCGTTCGACTACGTCGTCGCCGTGGCGCCGCTGACCGAGGAGACCAAGGGCCTGTTCGACGCCGCGGCGTTCGCCGCGATGAAGCCGACCGCGCGGTTCGTCAACGTCGGCCGCGGCGAGCTGGTGGTCACCGGCGACCTGGTCGAGGCCCTGCGGACGGGGCGCATCGCGGGCGCCGCGCTGGACGTGTTCGACACCGAGCCGCTGCCCATTGACAGTCCGTTGTGGACGATGCGGAACGTGCTGGTCTCGCCGCACATGTCCGGTGATTTCATCGGGTGGCGGGACACGCTGGTCGAGGTGTTCGCGGACAACTTCCACCGCTGGCAGACTGGCGCCCCGCTTCGTAATGTCGTGGACAAGCAGCTGGGGTACGTGCCGTCCGATCGGTGAGGAGTTCACCATGAGCACCCTGTTGACGGCGAGTGAGCTGGTCGCCGCCTACTCGACCGGCGAGATCAGCCCCGTCGAGGCGACCGAGGCCGCGCTGCGCTCGATCGAGGAGCGGGACAGGGAGTGCAACGCGTTCTGCCTGGTCGACCCGGAGGTGGCCCGCGAGGGCGCCAAGGCGTCGGAGGCGCGGTGGCGCGAGGGCAACCCGATCGGCTCGCTGGACGGGGTGCCGACCTCGATCAAGGACATGTTCCTCACCCAGGGCTGGCCCACGCTGCGTGGTTCGACGTGCATCGACCGGGACCAGCCGTGGGAGGTGGACAGCCCGGTCACCGCGCGGCTGCGGGAGAACGGGCTGGTCCTGCTCGGCAAGACGACCACGCCCGAGCTGGCGTGGAAGGGCGTGACGGACAACCCGCTGACCGGGGTGACGCGCAACCCGTGGAACCCGGCGAAGACGCCCGGCGGGTCCAGCGGCGGCAGTGGTGCGGCGGTCGCGGCCGGGATGGGTGAGCTGTCGGTCGGGACCGATGGTGGCGGGTCGGTGCGGATCCCGGCGTCGTTCTGCGGGATCGTGGGGTTGAAGCCGACATACGGTCGTATCCCGTTGTGGCCGGCGAGCCCGTTCGGGGCGTTGTCGCATGCCGGGCCGATGGCGCGGTCGGTGTCGGACGTGGCGTTGTTGCTCGACGTGCTGGCGCTGCCGGACCACCGGGACCCGAACGCGCTGGAGCCGCCGCTGGGCGCGTACCGCGAGGCCGTGCGGCGGGACGTACGGGGCCTGTACGCCGCGTTCTCGCCGACGCTTGGCTGGGCCCGGGTGGACCCGGAGGTGCGGCAGATCGTCACGTCGGCGGTGGCCGCGCTCGACGAGGCCGGGCTGCGGGTCGAGGAGGCCGACCCGGGTTTCGCCGACCCGCGGGAGGCGTTCGACGTGCTGTGGTCGACCGGCGCCGCGCAGTGGCTCGACACGTTCCCGGCCGGCTGCGAGGCGAAGATCGACCCGGGCCTGCGGCAGGTGTGGGAGCAGGGGAAGACGTACTCGGCGTCGGACTACCTGGCGGCGAACGCGGAGCGCGCGGCGCTGGGCATCCGCATGGGCGAGTTCCACACGCGGTACGACGTGCTGATCACCCCGACGGTGGCCGTCCCGCCCTTCGAGGCTGGGTTTGACGTGCCGCCGGGCAGCGGAATGAGCGGCTGGCCGGACTGGACGCCCTTCACGTACCCGTTCAACATGACCCAACAGCCGGCGATCAGCGTCCCGGCGGGGACGACGGCGGATGGTCTGCCGGTGGGGTTGCAGATCGTGGGGCCGCGGCACTCGGATGACCTGGTGCTGGCGGTGGCGAGGCTGTTCGAGGAGGTCCGTCCCTGGCCGACGGACCGACCCGCTGGACGGTGAGTTGGGCGGCCTGCGGTTTGGTGGGCTGGGCGGCCGGCTGGGCGGTGAATGGCTCGTTCATCGCCGCGCGACCTGCATCTTTCATCGCGTCGCGAGTGGCGCGTGCATGAGTGGACCTCTCGCCGAACGATGAACGGTCCGTTCATCGCTGCGCGAGCTGCACCTGTCGTCGACCCGCCGGTGGCGCCTGTGTGAGTGGGCCTCTCGCCGAGGCGTGAATGGTCCGTTCATCGCGGCGCGAGGTGCCCTGTCGTCGAGTCGCGAGTGGCACCCGCACGAGTGGACCCCTCGCCGAGCGATGAACGGTCCATTCACGCCGGGCGAGGTGCCCTGTCGTCGTGTCGCGGGTGTCGCGTGCATGAGTGGGCCTCTCAGCGAGTGATGAATGGCCCGTTCATCGCGGCGCGAGGTGCCCTGTCGTCGAGTCGCGAGTCGCACCCGCAAGAGCGGTCCACTCGCCGAACCATGAACGACCCGTTCACCCACCACCAAAATCCACAAAGGACCCCAAACCACCCACGCCAGCTCCACGATGCGCCCCACCGCGCCATGTGCTGTCCTTGAACCATGCGGAGAACCACTTTGGGCAAGAGCGGACTCGACGTCTCCCGGATCGCGTTCGGGACCTGGCAGCTCGGAGGCGACTGGGGCTCCTTCGACGAGGACGCGGCCGTCCAGGCCATCCAGCACGCACGTGAGCTCGGCGTGAACTTCTTCGACACCGCCCAGGCGTACGGCTTCGGCAAATCGGAGGCCCTCCTCGGCCGCGCCCTGCGGGACGAGCTGAAACGCGACCGCGACAGCCTCGTGATCGCCACCAAGGGCGGCATCAACCCGGGCAGCGACCGGCCCCGCGACGCCCGCCGCGACTGGTTGCGCAAGGGCGTCGACGAGAGCCTGCGCCACCTCGGCCTCGACCACATCGACCTGTACCAGGTCCACTGGCCCGACCCGGACACCCCGGCCGAGGAAACCGCCCAGGCACTCCAGGAACTCGTCGACGCGGGCAAGATCCGCCACGTCGGCGTGTCCAACTACGACACCGCGCAACTGGCCGCGTTCGACCGCACCCGCCCGGTCGAGACCCTGCAGCCGCCCTACCACCTGTTCCGCCGCGCGATCGAGGACGACCCGCTCCCGTACTGCCGCGAGCACAACATCGGCGTCCTCGTCTACAGCCCGCTCGGCAGCGGCCTCCTCACCGGCGCCCTCAACCCGCGCACGACCTTCGAGCCCGGCGACTGGCGCGCGAACTCCAGCGCGTTCCAGGGCGCGAACTTCCAGAAGAACCTGGAGGTCGTCGAGCAGCTGAAGAACCTCGCGGCCGAGAAGGGCGCCACCGTCAGCCAGCTCGCCATCGCCTGGACCCTGCACCAGCCGGGCGTCCACGTGGCGATCGTCGGCGCGCGGCGGGCCCGCAACATCGAGGACAGCGTCGCCGCGGCGGATCTCGACCTCACCGGCGACGACCTGGCCCGCATCGAGGAGATCACCTCGCGTGGCGTCCAGGTCGAGGGCGCCAGCCCGGAGGGCGTGGCCTGACCACCGGCGGGGGCCGCGCGCCGGCCCCCGCCCGCGTCAGCGCGCGGCGAACTCCAGTTCCTCCAGCGCCGTGTCCAGGTGCGTCAGGATCCGCTGCAGGTGCGGCACCGACCGGCGGCACCCGGTGATCCCGAAGTCCAGGTTGTCCCCGTTGTTGGTCAGCGTGATGTTGAGCGCCTGCCCATCGAGCAGCACCGACGCCGGGTAGATGCCGTCCAGCTTCGCGCCATTCCAGTACATCTGCTTGCGCGGCCCGGGCACGTTCGAGATCACCAGGTTGAACGGCGGACGCGTGTTGTTCACGAACCCGGGCACCGGCGAGATGCCCAGCTGCGCCACGTTGATGCCGGACAGCAGCAGCGCCTGCAACGGCGTCAGCTCCTTGAAGATCCGCTTCGCCTCGCGCATCGACTGGTGGATCGTCATCAGCCGGGACGCCGGATCCGGCTTGTCGGTGCCGAGGTTGCACAGCACCGCGCCGATTTGGTTGCCCGCGGCCTCACCGGTGTCGGTCGGCTTGCGCATCGACACCGGCACCATCGCGACCAGCGGCGCGTCCGGCAGCGCGCGCTGCTCGATGAGGTAGTCCCGCAACGCGCCCGAGCACATCGCGAGCACCACGTCGTTGCGGGAGGTCCCGGTGGCGGTCGCGATCGCGCGCACCCGCCCGAGCGGCCAGGACTGCGCGGCGAACCGGCGCGCACCGCCGATCGGCACGTTGAAGATCGTCTTCGGGGCCTGCATCGGCAGCAGCAGCGTGTGCTCACGGAAGGCTTCCCGCGCCACCTTCGCCGCCGCCGGCGCCATTCCGGCGATCTGCTTCAGCGAACTCGTGCCCATCCGCAGCAGTGACCGTGCGTTACGCGGCGGCTTGCCGCGCGGCACCTGACGCGAGCCCCACGGCGGCGGGCAGCTGCGGTCGTCCGGGTCGTCGGACAGCGTGCCCTGCAGGTGCCGCAACGCCGAAACACCGTCCATCAGCGCGTGGTGCACCTTGCTGTACATGGCGAACCGGCCGTCCTGCAGGCCTTCGACCAGGTGGATCTCCCAGAGCGGGCGGTGCCGGTCGAGCAGCGTGCTGTGCCAGCGCGACGTCAGCTCCAGCAGTTCCCGCACCCGGCCCGGGTACGGGAGCGCGGAATGCCGGAAGTGGTAGTCGAGGTCGAGGTCGTCGTCGCTCGCCCAGGCGGCGTAACCGAGCGTGTTCACGGGGCGGGCGACGCGCTGCCGGAACAGCTGCCGCACGTCGGTGTTCTTGACCAGGTCCTCACGCAGGCTGCGCAGCCAGGTGTGGTCGGCGCCCTCGGGAGTCTGGAACAGCTGCAGGCCGCCGACGTGCATCGGGTGCTCGCGGCTTTCCACCAGCAGGAACATCGAGTCGGTGAAGGGCATCAACGGCATCGGTGACCACCTTCCGTCCAGGGCGCTGGTGTGCCCAGGGTCATTGAGTCTACGCGTACTGCTACGGCCCGGAACACAATCTACGCTGAGGGAATGACCATCCCGACGGACCCGGAAACCGGCGAGTTCAAGCGGGCGCCGAACCGCTTCACGGCGCGGATCACGGCCGACGGCGCGGACGGCTGGCCCGCCGAGGCGGGCCGGTACCGGCTCGTCGTCAGCCGCGCGTGCCCGTGGGCCAGCCGCGCGCTGATCGTGCGCAGGCTGATGGGGCTGGAGGAAGCGCTGTCAGTCGCGATCGCCGACCCGATCCAGGACGAGCGGAGCTGGCGGTTCACCCTCGACCCCGGCGGCCGCGATCCCGTGCTGGGCATCGAGTTCCTCGGCGAGGCCTACCGTGCCGCCGACCCGGACTACGACGGCGGCATCAGCGTGCCCGCGATCGTCGACATCCCCAGCGGCAAGCTGGTCACCAACGACTACCCGCAGATCACCCTCGACCTGGACACGCAGTGGGGCGCCCACTACCGCGACGGCGCGCCGGACCTGTACCCCGAGGCGTTGCGCGACGAGATCGACGAGATCAACCGGGCGGTGCACCGCGACGTCAACGCCGGCGTGTACGAAGCGGGGTTCGCGACGAAGCAGTCCGCTTACGACGACGCGTACCGGCGGCTGTTCGCGCGGCTCGACGAGCTGTCCGAGCGCTTGGCGGGCCAGCGGTACCTGGTCGGGGACACGATCACCGAGGCCGACATCCGGCTGTTCACCACGCTCGTCCGCTTCGACGCGGTCTACCACGGGCACTTCAAGTGCAACCGGAACAAGCTGACCGAGATGCCGGTGCTGTGGGCGTACGCGCGGGATCTGTTCCAGACGCCCGGTTTCGGCGACACCGTGGACTTCGACCACATCAAGCGGCACTACTACCAGGTGCACGAGCAGGTCAACCCGACGCGGATCGTGCCGAATGGTCCGGACCTTTCCGGGTGGGCGCAGCCGCACGGGCGCGCCGACCTGGGCGGACGGCCCTTCGGCGACGGCACCCCGCCCGGGCCGCCGCCCCCGGACGAGGTCGTGCCCCCGCAGTGGTGACGGGGTGCCATACTCTGACGGCGTGACGAAGACCGGCGCCCAGCACCTCGTGGACGCGCTGCTCGAGCTCGGGGCTGAGGTCGCTTTCGGCCTCCCGGGCGTGCACAACCTGCCGATCTGGGAAGCGCTCGCGGACAGCCCGCTCCGGCTGATCGGCGTCCGGCACGAACAGACCGCCGGGTACGCAGCGGACGGGTACGCGCGGGCGACCGGCAAACTCGGCGTCGCGATCGTGACGACCGGACCGGGCGCGGCGAACACGATCGCCGCGGTCGGGGAGGCGATGGCGTCCGGCTCGCCGGTGCTGGTGATCGCCACCGACATCCCGGCGGGACTGCGGCGGCCGGGCATGGTGCGCGGTGTCCTGCACGAGACCAGCGACCAGGCCGCGTTGTTCGCGCCGGTGACGAAGGCGGCGTTCACCGTCGAGACGCCCGAGGACCTGGCGCCCACGGTCCTGCGCGCCGCCCGGCTGGCGTTGCGGCCGCAGAGCGGTCCGGTGTACGTCGGTGTTCCCACGGATTTCCTGCGGCACAACGGTTTCCGCGGCCCGGACCCGGAGCCGACCGAGGCGTTCCCGGCGCTGGCCGTGTCGGATCTCGACGCGGCGCGGCGCATGCTGGCGATGGCGTCGCGGCCGCTGATCTGGGCGGGCGGCGGCGCGGCCAGGGCCGGTGCGGGAGAGGTGATCGGGCAGCTGGCGGAGAAGCTGGCCGCACCGGTGATCACGACGTTCGCCGCGCGTGGCCTGCTGCCGCCCGCGCACCCGTGTGCCGCGCCGAACCCCGTGCACGCGCCGGAGGTGGGCGCGCTGTGGGACGAGGCCGACGTGGTGCTCGGCATCGGCACCGACTTCGACGGCCTGATGACGCAGAACTGGCTCATGCCCAAGCCGCCGAAGCTCATCGTGATCAACGTCGATCCCAAGGACGCGGCCAAGAACTACCCGCCCGACATCACCCTGGCCGGCGACGCGCGGGACGTGGTGCCCGAGCTGCTGCAGGGGTTGCCGGCCCGGCCCGGGCTTGCCGAGCTGACCGAGCGGCTGCAGCGGATCTCCGAGCAGGTGCGCCGCCGCATCCGCAGCGAGGAGCCGCAGGCCGCGGATTTCCTGCGCACGCTGGAAGAGACGCTGCCCGAGCGCGCGATGCTGGTGGCGGACATGTGCATCGCCGGTTACTGGGCGGGCGGCTTCCACCGCGTGCGCGCGCCGCACCGGTTCGCGTACCCGATGGGCTGGGGCACGCTCGGGTTCGGGTTCCCGGCCGCGCTGGGCGCGGCGGCCACCGGCGCGGGCCGGGTGGTGTGCGTCAGCGGCGACGGCGGTTTCCTGTACGGGTGCGGCGATCTGGCGACACTGGCGCAGGAGTCGCTGCCGGTGACGGTGATCATCGTCGACGACGGCGGGTACGGCATGCTCCGGTTCGACCAGGACCGGGAGGGCTTGCCGCACCGCGGGGTCAACCTGCACACGCCGGATTTCGTCGGACTGGCGCGGTCTTTCGGCGTGGACGCCGGGCGGGTGGAGGGTTTCGGCCGTGCTTTCCGGCGGCTGCTCGGCGAGTTCGTGCGCAGCGACGAGCCGAACGTCCTGGTGGTGCGTGCGTCGTTGAAGCCTCCCGTGAACACTTCGCCCCGGTGGTACCGGGCCATGCGGTCGCGTTGAGTCAAGCCGGATCCGGCAGGTTCGCCGCCGCGAGCTTGACCGGGTCGGTCACGACCGCGATGTCCACGATCCGCCCGTCGGCGACGGTGAACGCGATGATCGAGAGCGGTGCGTCATCTTCGCTCCAGGCGACGAAGCCGGGGCGGCCGTTGACGAGCACCGCTCGTCCGTGCGCGGCCGCGGACAACCGCGCGCCGGCGGCGACCCGGCGCGCCACCCGGGTCGACCGGTTGTCCGGCGGCCGCGGGGTGCGACCACAGGATGATCTTGACCGGCTGCCGGGCACGCCCACGGTGAGGAAGCGCCCGTCCGGGCGCGGGTAGTCGACGCCCCGATCCAGGCCCAGTTTCTCCGTGTAGAACTTCAGCGCGCGGTCCTGGTCGGTCATGTAGACCGTCGCGTACATGATGTTCGTCAGCACCCTGTTCTCCACCTCGTCCTCGTCCGACGACCTCGGTTTCGGGTCGGCACCGGTATGACGGGTGGCGACTGGAAGAGGTAACAGGCGCAAGGAACAGGCAGCGCGCCGCCGGCCGCCGCGGCTGGGGAGGCGCGGGCGGCGGGCGCGGGCAGTCGCGGGCGGGCCAGTGCTGTAGGTGGTGCGTCGAGTCGCCTGCGGTCGGTGCCTCCCGGTGGCAGCAACCGGCGGGCCAGTGCCGCGGGCGGCCTGCGGTCGGTGCGTGCCGGTGGCAGCAGCCGCGCTGGATCTGGCGTGGGTTCGTCGGCCGCTGGGGTCAGTCGTTCCGGACCACCACCTTTCCGGTGGCCTGGTTGGTCTCCATGTAGGTGTGGGCCTCGACGATCTGCTCCAGCCGGAACACCCGGTCGAGGTTCGGTTGGTACGCGCCGCTCGCCACGCCGTCGACGATCGCCTGCAGCGCGCCGCCGCCGGCTGTGCCCCGGATGTCGTTGCTCTGGAAGGCCGTCAGCTTCGTGCCGGACGGAATCGCCGCCACCGGTTGGAAGTCCGGGATCGCCCACTTGCCGCTCAGCATGCCCGTCACGCACACCGTGCCGCCGCGCTTGACCAGCCGCAGCGAGTCCGGCACCGTTGGCGCTCCGACCAGGTCCAGCACGAAGTCCGGGCCGTCCGGGCACAACGCGCGGACGTCGGCGCCGATGTCCCCGTCGTCCACCACCACGACGTGCGACGCGCCCGCCTTCTCCAGCGCCGCCACCTTGTCCCGGTTCCGAGTCGTCGCGATTGTCACCAGCCCCCGTTCCCGCGCCAGCGACAGCATCGCCATCCCCACCGACGACGTCCCGCCGCGGATCAGCAGGCTCTGCCCTGGCGACACCGGCCCGAACGCCTCCAGCGACCCCCACGCGGTCAAGTACGTCTCGGGCAGCGCGGCGAAGACCTCCCACGGCAGATCGGTCTCCACCGGGATCAGCAGATCGTCCGGCAGCAGCGCGTACTCCGCGTACCCGCCGTCGAACTCCCGGCCCATCTCGCCCATCACCGCGGCCACCTTGGTGCCCGGCGCGAGCCGTGCGGACACCGCGACCACGCCGACGCACTCGATGCCCAGCACCCGGGGGAACCGCACGTTCGGCGAATGCCCCTGCCGGGTCATCAGCTCCGACCGGTTCAGCCCGAACCCCTCGACCCGCACCAGGGTCCAGCCGTCCCGCACCTCGGGCACCGGAACTTCCCGCACCCGCAACACTTCCGGCCCGCCCGGGCCGTCCACCACAACCGCTCGCATCTCCGCCCCCTTCCGGACACCGCGAACACTAGCGAGGGGGTACGACAATTCCGGGGGCGTCAGCGGCGGACTGTCACCCGGTTGGGTTCGCCGGGTGGGTTCGCCGTGTGGAACGGGATGAGCAATGGGGTGAGTGGTTCACAGTCTTCGCCGGGGGCGGTTTTGCGGTCGCGTAAGGGCGGCGGCGCGACTGGGCCAGGAGCCGGGTCAGGCGCGCAGCCGCCCGGGAACCTCAGTCTTCGCCGCGTGAGACTTGTGCCGGGATCGGGCGGTCGCGCAGGGCGGCGGCCACCGCGTAGAGGTTCTTCGCCATCAGGCCCGCCACCTGGTGCACGTACTGGTGCCCGTGGTCGGTGTCGCTGTAGCTCGGGCCCGGTCCGGGGCCCATGTTCCAGTACACCCAGGCCTGCCCGGGGATGGTGAAGCCGATGTCGCCGAGCGCGCCGTTGATCTCGCTGATCACGTGGTGCGCGCCGTCCTCGTTGCCGGTCACGACCACGCCCGCGACGCGGTTGTATGCAACCGGTGTACCGTCGTCGCCCGTCTCGGACAGCATCGCGTCCATGCGTTCGATCGCCCGCTGCGCTACCGACGAGGGGTGCCCGACCCACGTGGGTGACGCCATGATGAGGATCTCCGAGTTCAGGATCTCCTCGCGGATTCCGGGCCACTCGTCGCCGTCGCCCATGTCGCTGCTGACACCCGGCTTGATGTCGTGGTCGACCAGCCGGATGGTCCGCACGTCGGCGCCGAGCTCGCGCAGGCCTGCCGCCACGACCTCGGCCAGCGCGTCGGTGTTCGACGGCTCCGGCGAGGGCTTCAACGTGCAGTTCAGGATGGTCGCGCGCATGGTGACGGGCTTCCCGTCGGGTCGATCCCCGAAACAGGGCGAGTGACGGCCCGATCGGTGGGTAGCCCCCGGGGCGACCGAGAGACAACAGGAAGGAGCAGGACATGGCTGCCCCGAACCCGATCCAGATGCAGAAGTTCCTGTCCGGCGTCGACTACCCGTGCACGCGGGACAAGCTGGTCGACCACGCGCAGAGCCAGGGCGCGCCGGACGACGTGCTGGACCACCTCCGCAAGCTGCCGGACCGCGAGTACGACGGCCCGAACGCGGTGAGCGCCGAATTCTCGCGCTCCTGACCCGAGACCGACGCGCGGCGCCGTGAATAGGCACGGCGCCGCGGTGGTGTCAGAACGCGTTCAGGTGCTCCAGGATCATCGCCGTCAGCACCTCCGGAACCTCCTCCGGGATCCAGTGTGTGACGTCCTCCAGCATCTGGAACGTGTACGGCCCGGTCACCCAGTTCTCGGTGTCCAGCGCCGCCGTCGAGCCGAGGGCGACGTCCTCCGTGCTCCACACGTACAGCGTCGGCACCGACACCTTGTCGATGGTCGCCCGCGGGCGGTTGGCCCGGTACCAGTTGAGCGCCGCGGTCAGCGCGCCCGGCTCGGACAGCCGCCGGATGTACTCGTCGACCCGGCTCTGGGGCACCTTCCACTCGAACATGCGCCGCAGGGCCTCGGCGTTGTTCGCGAGCATCTGCCGTTCCGTGGAACTGGACCGCCAGTCACGCATGTACTGCGACCGCATCTGCTGGTCCTCGTCCGTGCGCACGGCCTGGCCCAGCGCGCCGGGGTGCGGCGTCGACACCGCCGTCAGGGTCCGCAGCCGCTCCGGGTGCTCCGACGCCGTCCACCACGCGACGGCGCCGCCCCAGTCGTGCCCCACCAGGTCGAACCGCGACCACTCCAGTGCGTCGGCGATCGCCAGCACGTCCCCGACCAGCTCGTCCATGCCGTAGGAGGCCGCCTGCTCCGGCCGCACCCCCGGCGAGTAGCCGCGCTGGTCCGGCGCCACCGCGCGGAACCCCCGGTCGCCCAGCACCGCGACCTGGTACTCCCAGGAGATCGCCGCCTCCGGGAAGCCATGCAGCAGCAGCACGGGCCTGCCGCCGGCGGGCCCGGCCGCGATCGCGTCGAACGTGCCGGCCGCGGTCGGGATGCTCAGGTAATCCATCACGCCCGGAACCTTACGGCCTGCCACCGACAGTTCAGTCCGCCATCCCGTGCCCGGCCAGGAACTTCCGCACCCGTTCGGGCGACGCGAGGATGTCCCACTGGCGGTCCGGGTGGCTGAAGTTGTCGGTGAAGGTGTCCGCCACCGCCTGGTTCGCCGACATCGCGCCGAGCAGCTGCAGCAGGTGCGGGGCGGGCGGCACGCGGACCATCAGGTTGGTCCAGTCCGCCGTCGCGTGCACGACGTTCTCCCGCCGCAGCGCCACTTTCCGGCAGAACCGCTCGTCGAAGTTCTGGTCCTCCAGGATGGTCCGGCCCAGCTCCCACGCCGAGTACGACGCGCAGTTCGCGCCCTGGCCGACCACCGGGTCCACCACGGCGTGCGCGTCGCCGAGCGCCACGACGTACTTGCCGTTGGGCAGCCGCGTGTAGTCCTCCCGCACCGACGGCAGGACCCCGCCCTGCAGCAGGTCCTGCGGCCCGGTGAGCCGGAACTTCGCCGGATCGATCCGCTCGAACGTCCGCGGGTGGTGCTGCCGCGTCTTCTCCAGCACCAGTTTCTCGAAGGCGGCCGGGTCGTCGTCGTAGCGCGCCTCGGCCAGCACCTCGGTGTCACCGCCGGGGATGTTCTCGAACAGCAGCGCGGTGACGTGACCGGCGAAGGAGAAGATCGGGATCTCCAGCAGCTCGCCGTTGCCGGGCGAGATGCTCATCGTGACGCCACGCGGTTCGGAGTGCGCGATGCCCTCGTAGAGCCCGACGCACAGCTTGCGCTGCGGGCTGTCGTAGGGCGATTTGTCCGCCCGGCGCGGGAACATCGCGCTCAGGCTGCCCCGCCCGGAAGCCACGACGACCAGGTCGTGGCGGTCGGACAGCTCCGCCACGTCCGCCGGCCCGACGGGTCGCACCTGGAAGTCGCCGCCGCGGTCGGTGAAGTCCGCCAGGATCCGCGGCAGGTAGATGCGGTAGTCCAGCGCGCGGGACGGCGCGGTGAAGAAACCGGGGAACGACAACGGGTCCGGCAGTCCGATGTAGTGGTGGTGGCCGAAGTAGAAGTACTCCTCGGCGTCCCAGTGGTCGATGCCGAGCAACCGCTCGCGCGCGACCGTCGTGTGGTGGTGCGCGACGCTGTTCGGCAGGCGGCCGCCCGCCAGTTGCTCCGCGGTCCGGTCGCTGTAGATGGTGACCGGGACGTCGTGCTGCCGCAGTTGCAGGCCCAGGTGCAGGCCGGCGATCCCGGCGCCGACGATGCCGATTCCCGCCATTGAGAACTCTCCTCGTTCAGTGCAGCGCGCGATAGGAACCGGTGAAGAAGACCAGCGGTTCGGCGTCCGAATAGGACAGACGGGTCACGCGGCCGAGGAACAGCAGGTGGTCCCCGGCCGGGTGCACCTCGACGACGTCGCAGCCGATGTGGCTCAGCGCGCCGTCCAGGAAGGCGAACCCGTCGCGGTGGTGGAACTCCGGGCGCAGCCCGGGGACCGGCTGCCCGGCGAAGTGCCGCGAGTGGTCCTGCTGGTCGCCGGCGAGCACGCTGACCGCGTAGCGCCCGGTGCGGCGCAGCAGACCGGCCATCCGCGACCGGCGCCCGAGCGACACCAGGACCAGCGGCGGCTCCAGCGAGACCGACAGGAAGCCGTTGGCGGTCATGCCGTGCACGTGCTCGCCGTCGACCGTGGTGACCACCGTGACGCCGCTGGTGAACCGCCCCATGGTGCGGCGGAAGTGCGCCGGGTCGACGGCCGGGTGGTCATCGAGCGACGTCTCGGGCACGACGAAGCCTCCCCAGGCAGCTCTGATATCGAGCGTTGATCGGTGTTCTGAGCTCGGTATGCGAGCAGCCTAGCGTGTTAGAGTGACGCGGGCAACGAAGGGGAGCGGGGTGGAGACCAAGCCGGGCGTTCGCGCGCAGACGCTGGACCGGGCGCTCGACGTGCTGGACGTCCTCGCCGACGGGCAGCCCCGCACGAGCCACCAGATCGCCGACGCGGCCGGGTTGCACCGCTCGATCGTCTACCGCATCCTGCGCACGCTGGAGGACCGCCAGCTGGCGCGGCGCACCGCTGAAGGCCGCTACACGCTGGGGCTCGGGCTGCTCGTCCTGTCGCGGACCGTCCTCGGCGACGCCCAGGCCCGCCTGCACGAGGTGCTCGGCGAGCTGGCCGACACCGTGGGCGCGACGGCGTTCTTCGCGGTGCCACGAGGTGGTCAGGTCGTCGCCGTAGTGACGGCCGAACCGGACCGCCGCCGAGCCGCCGTCGCCTACCAGCCGTGGACGCGGGCGCCGCTGGACCGCGGGGCGTGCGGCCTGGCCATCCAGTCCACCGGTCCCGCACATCCGGACGAGCGTCCTGAGGTGGGCTGGGCGCGGCAGACCGGGTACGTCCGCACGGTCGGCGAGATCCACGCCGGGCTCACCGAGATCGCCGCGCCCGTCCGGCTCGCGCACGGCGCCGCGGGCAGCGTCGCCGTGGTGTTCGTGCCGGGCGACGTGGACGAGGACCGGGCAGCCGAAGCGGTGCGGCGCACGGCGATCCGGCTGACGCAGCCGGAGTCCGAGGTCTGGGAGCTGTAGTTGACCTCCAGTCCGCTGGAGGTTCTACGGTCGGCTCGTGATCAAGGAATACACCGACGAAGTAGTGGCCGCCCAGCCCATCGGGGCGTGGAGCGGCGAGGCGTACCGGCTGGTCGTCGGTGCGCTGCGGGAGGCGCTCGCGGTCGAGGACCTCACCCAGCCGCACTGGTGGACGCTGAACCACGTCGCGGGCAAGCCGGGGGAGTGGACGCGCGAGGCGCTCGTCCGGCGCCTCGCCCGCTACGACGACCTGGGCATCGACTTCGATGCGGTCTTCGACGACCTCGTCGCGCGGGGCTGGCTGACCGAGCGGGACGGCCTGACGCTCACCGAAGCCGGCGAGGCCGGCCGCCTGCGGGCCCGCGACCGCAACGCGCGCGTCCACGAGCGGATGCACGAGGGAGTGGACCCCGCCGACTTCGTGACGACGATCAACGTCCTGCGGCGGATGGTCGCGAACCTCGGCGGCGACGGGAACCTGCCGGACTAGGCCGTGTCTGACAATGTCTTTGTCCAGGTGATGACGTCGTGGATGAGGATG
>NZ_JAKGSD010000078.1:0-7912 GCF_021654135.1 Amycolatopsis tucumanensis
CCCTTCGCGACCAGGGCCGCGATTTCCGATTCGCGGGCGGTCAGCGGGTTGCGCGAAGGGCTGGCCGGCGCCGCCGACATCCGCCGCTCGTCGAGGGCGAACGCGACCGCCTTTTCGAACGTCATCGAAGCCCCGCGGGCGTACTCCTGCTCGAACACCTGCCGTCCCAGGGCCTCGCGCGCCGGGAGCGCGGCGTGGGTCTGCGAAACCTGCTGCAGCGCCGGTTCGATCCGCCCCGCCCCGGACAAGCGCCACGCCGTCGCGGCGCAACCGAGCAGCCGCGCCGCCCGGTTGAACCGCCGGTCGGCCGCCGCGCACCAAGCCAGCGACTCCAGGCTCAGCGCGATCCCGGAATGATCGCCCGCGGGCTCGCGCAGGCGGATCGCGTCGCGCTGGAGGCGTTCCGCGCGCTGCAGATCACCGCGCCGCCACAGCGCCAGCCCCAGCACCCACACCGCCAGCGCGGTGTACCAGGGCGGATTCCCGTGCGCCGCGCACAGTTCGACCGCCTGCTCGCCCGCCTCCTCGGCGTTCGGCTCGCTCAGCACGAACCGCGCCAGCGCCAGGTACGGCAGGATCTGCAAAGCCAGCCCGTTGTGCCCGGCCGCCCGGCACACCTCGTGCGCCTCCTCCAGCAACTCGCACGCCCGCCGCGGATCACCCAGGAAGTAGCGGCTCACCCCCTCGCACACGAGCAACTCGACGCTGATCACCGGGTCGTCCAGCTCCGCCGCGATCGACCGGTACTCCCGCAGCCGCCCGGCGAACCCCCGCCGCACCCCCAGCCACGTGCAGGTGAGCAGCGACGCGTGCAACGCGCGCGCCCGCTCTCGCGACGGGCCGCCGTCGAGTTGGAGCACCCGGTCCAGCCACCGGCTGCCCTCCAGCAGGTGCCCGCCCGCGATCCAGAACGTCGACAGGTTTCCCGCCATCTCCAGCGCCGGCCGCGGATCCGGCTCCTCCAGCCACGCCTCCAGCGCCGCGCGCAGGTTCGCGTGCTCGCTCTGCATGCGGGAGATCCACTCCTGCTGACGCGAGGTGATCTTCTCCTCGGTGAACCGGCGGGCGAGCTCGCGGTAGAAATCGCGGTGCCGCCGCGTGGAACCGGCCGGATCACCGTTCTCCGCGAGCCGCGCCGCGCCGAACTCGGCAAGCGTTTCCAGCATCCGGTAGCGCGCGTTGTGCCCGTAGGTCTCCCGCACCCGCACCAGAACCGATTTGTCGACCAGACCCGCGAGCACGCCCAAGACCGAGTCGCCGCCGATCTCGTCGCCCGCGCACACGAACTCGGCCGCGGGCAGGTCGAACCCGCCGCGGAACACCGACAGCCGTTCCCACGCCCGCTGCTCGGCGGGCAGGCAGAGCCGGTAGCTCCAGTCGACGAGCGCCTCCAGGCCCTGCTGCCGCGGTGGCGCCGTGCGGGAGGCCTCGCTCAGCAGCGCGAACCGGTCGGTCAGCCGGTCGTTCAGCTCGGTCAGCGACAGCGTGCGCAACCACACCGCGGCCAGCTCGATGGCCAGCGGCAGCCCCTCGACGTGCCGGCAGATCGTCGCGATCAGCGCCTCGTTCTCGGCGGTGAGCGCGAACCCCGGCGACACGGCGGCGGCGCGGTCGGCGAACAGCGCCATCGCGTCCCAGCCGCTGGTGCCCTCGGTCGTGCCCTCGCGGTCGGGCAGGCTCAGCGGCTCCACCGGCAGCAGGTGCTCGCCCTCGACCGAGAGCCGCTGGCGGCTGGTCGCCAGGATGCGCAGCCCGCTGGTCGCCGCGAGCAGTTTGCCGATCAGCGTCGCGCACGCGTCGGTGAGGTGCTCGCAGTTGTCCAGCACCAGCAGCACCTGGCGGTCGCCGAGGAACTGGGCGAGCCGGTCCGCGGGCTCGACGGCCTCGTCCCGCAGGCCGAGCGCGGTGGCGACGGTCTGGGGCAGCAGCGCCGCGTCGTCCAGATCCGCGAGTTCGGCGAAGTGCACCCCGTCCGGGAACGCGCGTTTCAGCCCGACCGCGGCCCGCACCGCGAGCCTGGTCTTGCCGACCCCGCCAAGTCCGGTCAGCGTCACCAGGCGCGCGGCGGACAGCAGCCGCCGGATGTCCGCGAGCTCCTGCCGCCTGCCGACGAAACTGGTGAGCTCGCTCGGAAGTGTGCCCGCCACCGCAACAGCGTAGTTCGCCCGGACGGTGATCGGTGGGGTCGTGATGCTGAGGAAATGATGAACTAGGTCAGTTTCCGTCACCGATCGGTCGCATTCTGGAACCATGACGGACACCCCGGGGCGGCTGCTGACGCTGCTGTCCCTGCTGCAGACACCGCGCGAATGGCCGGGCACCGAGCTGGCCGCGCGGCTCGCCGTCAGCACCCGGACGATCCGCAGGGACATCGACCGGCTGCGCGGGCTCGGGTACCCGGTGGAGTCCACGATGGGCGCCGAGGGCGGGTACCGGCTGGTGGCCGGCGCGGCGATGCCACCGCTGCTGCTCGACGACGAAGAGGCGGTCGCGATCGCGGTCGGCCTGCGCACCGCCGCCCGCCAGGCGGTGGCGGGAATCGACGAGGCCTCGGCCAGGGCGCTGGCGAAACTCGAGCAGGTGCTGCCCTCGCGGCTGCGCCGCCGGGTGCGCACGCTCGGCGCGGCGACCGTGCCGATGCCCGATCCCGGCCCGCCGGTCGTCCCCGAGGACCTCGCCGCGCTGGCCGCCGCGATCGCCAACCACGAGCGCGTCCGGTTCGGCTACCGCGACGCCGAGGGCCGCGAATCCCGCCGCCTTGCCGAACCGCACCGCCTGGTCGCCGCGGGACGCCGCTGGTACCTGGTGGCGTGGGACGTCGACCGCGACGACTGGCGCCTGTTCCGCGTCGACCGCGTCCGCCGCCCCCACGGCACCGGCGCCCGCACCACCCCGCGCCAGCTGCCCGCCGACGACGCGGCGGCCTTCGTCACGGCCAAGCTCTACCGCACCGCCCCGACGCACCGGGCGGTGGTGACCCTGCACGCGTCGCTGGCGGAGATGCGCCCGCGGGTGGAGAACGCAGGCGAGCTGACGGCGACGGGCCCGGCCGCCTGCCGGCTGGAGACCCACGCCGACACCCTCGACTGGCTGGCGTTCCGGCTGCTGGCCCTCGGCTGCGAGTTCGAGGTCCACGAACCGCCGGAACTGGCCGCGCACCTGCGCGCGCTCGCCGGCCGGATCACGCGCGCCACCAGCGGCTGAGCACCCGGTGCGGCCGGTTGGCCGCCTGGTGGCGCGCCCGGTTCTCGCGTAACGTCCGACCTGCGGTTATGTCGGCAGGGAGCGGAGGGCCCGGCGATGCGATCGATGTGGAAGGGCTCGGTGTCGTTCGGGCTGGTCACGATCCCGATCAACCTCTACGCGGCCACCGAGAACAAGAACGTGTCCCTGCGCCAGGTGCACGTCACCGACGGCGGGCGCATCCAGTACAAGCGCTTCTGCACCATCGACGGCGAAGAGGTGCCCTACGCCGACATCGCCAAGGGGTACGAGACCGATGACGGCGAGATGGTGGTCATCACCGACGAGGACCTCAAGGAGCTGCCGCTGTCCAGCTCCAACGTCATCGACGTGCTGGAGTTCGTGCCGCTCGAGGCCATCGACCCGCTGCACTTCGACCGCCACTACTACCTGGAGCCGCAGAAGGCCGCGGTCAAGCCGTACGTGCTGCTGCGCGACGCGCTGCACAAGTCCGGCAACGTCGCCATCGCCAAGGTCGCGCTGCGCCAGCGCGAGACCCTCGCGCTGCTGCGCGTGCACGCCGACGTGATGGTCATGACCACGATGCTGTGGCCGGACGAGGTGCGCACCCCGGACTTCGGGTTCCTGCGCGACGAGCTGCCCCAGGTGCGGCCGCAGGAGCTGAGCATGGCCGGCTCGCTCATCGAGTCGCTGTCCGAGCCGGTTTTCGACCCGGACAAGTACACCGACCAGTACCGGGAGGCGCTGGAATCGGTGATCGAGGCGAAGATCGCGGGCAAGAAGACCACCCGGCCGAAGGGCCGCTCGCCCAAGACCGACGTGGTCGACCTGATGGCGGCGCTGGAGGCCAGCGTCAGCGAGGCGAAGAAGGCCCGCAAACCGGCCAAGCGCACGGCCGCGAAGAAACCGGCCGCGACCCCGGCGCGCAGCCGCCGCTCGCCGAAGAGCGCCTGACGTCACGCCGACACGCCGGGACCTCCTCCCACCTTCCGGTGAAGCGCGGTGGTACCAAGGTGCCGCAACACGAACCGGCGGAAGGTGTCAGACATGGAGTGCCCCAGCTGCGCACGGGACCTCGACCACTGCCACGGCACCCTCGTCCTGCACGTGGACGCCCTGGTGGAGTGCACCGAACCGGACTGCACCGACACCGACCTGGTGCGGCACAGCCTGACGATCCGGTGCGACGAGGTCGACGGCGGCTGCGTCTGCACGGCCGACTACGTGGTGGAGTACGCGCAGGCGTCCTGATCACCGCACCACGTTGACCAGTGGTTCGCCCCGCGCGAACCGCTGGAGCTGCTGCTCCACCAGCCGCTTCGCCCGCGGGTAGAACGAGTCGGAGCCGCCCGCCACGTGCGGGGTGATGATCGCGCCCGGCGCTCGCCACAGCGGGTGGTCCGACGGCAGCGGCTCCGGATCGACCACGTCCAGCGCGGCCCGCAGCCGGCCCGCCGCGACCTCCTTCGTCAGCGCCGCGGTGTCGATCGCGGTGCCGCGGCCGACGTTGACCACCAGCGCGCCGTCCGGCAGGGCCGCCAGCTCGGGCGCCCCGATCAGGCCGCGGGTGGCGGGGGTGTCCGGCAGGATCAGCACCAGGATGTCCGCGGACGGCAGGAGTTCCGGCAGCTCGTCGATGCCGTGCACACCCTCGCGCGCGGTGCTCGCCACGCGCACGACCTCCGCTTCTCCGGCCATGAGGTACCGCTCGATCGCCTTGCCGATGGAGCCGTAGCCGACGAGCAGGACGCGCTCGTCCGCCAGTGACCGGGTGTGCTCGCGGTCCCACGAGCCGGTGCTCTGCTGCCGGAACCAGCGCGGCAGGTTCCGCTGGGCGGCGAGGATCAGGGCGAGCGTGTGCTCGGCGACGCTGAGGTCGTGCAGGCCGCGGCCGTTGGCGAGGGTGACGCCGTCCGGGATCAGCGGCAGGAGGCTGTCGACACCCGCGGACAGCGACTGCACGGCCTTCAGCGACGGCATCTTCGCGATCAGCTTCGGCGGCTCGGGCCCGCTGTCGTAGGGCAGGACGTAGAACTCGACGCCGTCCAGGCCGGGTGGCGTGCCGGTGCCGTCGTAGCAGGCGGTCTCCAGGCCGTCCGGGACGGTGAGATCGGACCAGGGCAGCAGAACTCGGGGTGTCATGTGACCTTCCTCTTCGGCGTGCGGACGGCGAGCAGGACCAGCGCGGACGCGGCCATCGTGCCTGCCAGCATCAGGAACGCGGCGGCGTCGGTGCCGGTCGCGGTGCGCAACCAGCCCACCAGGTACGTGCCGAGAAAGCCACCGAGCGCGCCGGCGGCGTTGACCAGCGCCACGGCGACACCGGCGGTGCGGCGCGGCAGCAGCTCCGGGATCATCGCGAAGAACGGGCCGTAGGGCGCGTACATCGCGATCCCGGCGAGGACCAGCAGCGGGAACGACAGCCAGAACGCGTCGTGGCCGGCCAAGTAGGAACCGTAGAACGTGACCGCGCCGCCGAGCAGCCACGGCCACACGTAGCGGATGCGCCGGCTGGTGCGGTCGGAGCGGCGCGAGTTGAGCAGCATCGCGACCACGGCGAAGGCGTACGGGACCGCGGAGAGGAGGCCGGTGGCGCCGATCCCGGCGGACGACCCGGCCTTCACGAT
Organism: Amycolatopsis tucumanensis; assembly: GCF_021654135.1. Lineage (GTDB taxonomy): Bacteria > Actinomycetota > Actinomycetes > Mycobacteriales > Pseudonocardiaceae > Amycolatopsis_E > Amycolatopsis_E tucumanensis. Next base: position 5,832 of record NZ_JAKGSD010000078.1, read on the forward strand.
CGACGGCAGCCAGAACACGAACCCGTACACGCCGATGCTCCACAGCAGGTACTGCGCGGACAGGACCAGCACGGCCGGAGTGCGCAGGGCTTCGCGGAGCGGGTGCACTCCGGTTGTGTCGGCGGTGCTCGCGAGCTCGGCTTGCTCCGCGGCGATCCCGGTGTCGACGGCTTCGCGTTCGGCCGGGGCGAGCCACGGCGCGTCGGCCGGCCGGTCGCGGACCTGCGCGCGGAAGTAGAACGCCCAGATCAGGGCGGGCACGCCCTCGATGATGAACATGCCGCGCCAGCTGGTGGCCTCGATGAGGTAGCCGGAGGCGGCGGACAGCCACATCACGGTGACCGGGTTGCCGAGGATGAGGAAGGCGTTGGCGCGGCCGCGCTCGGCCTTGGTGAACCAGCGCGCGAGCAGGACGACCAGCGCGGGCAGCACCGCGGCTTCGACGGCGCCGAGCAGGAAGCGGACGACGATCAGCAGCGGGACCGAGCTGAGCAGGCCCTGGAGCGTGGCGAGCGTGCCCCAGGCCAGGACCGACCAGAAGATCAGGTCGCGGACGCTGCGGCGGTCGGCGTAGAGCACGCCGGGGACCTGCAGCAGGAAGTAGCCGGCGAAGAACGAGGCGGCGATGAGGCCGGACGTCGAACTCGTGATGCCCAGGTCTTCGGACATGCCACCGGCCGCGGCGATCGAGAAGTTCGAGCGGTCCAGGTAGGCGAGGCTGTACGTGACGAAGACGATCGGGATCAGGCGCAGCCAGCGCTGCCTGCCCGGTTGGGTGGCCATGCCGGTCACTGGCGGGCTCTCCAAGGCGGCCTCCTTGCCGTTCTTTCCATGATGTGGAAAGCTATTCCGTATTGTGGTGCTCGATGAGTGTGGAACTTCCACCGGGAGACGTCAAGGGGTGGTGTGTGGCTGACATGGTGGGCAAGGCCCTGCGGGTGCTGTCGCTGCTCGGCGAGTACCCCGACGGGGTCGGGCTGTCCGAGCTCGCGCGCCGGGCGGGCTACCCGGTGAGCACGACGCACCGGCTGCTGGGTTCGTTGCAGGAACAGGGTTTCGCACGCAGTGATCCGGCGTCGAAGCGGTACGCGCTCGGCGTGCGGCTGTTCGAGCTGGGGCAGCGGGTGTCGCACGCGCGGGGGTTCGCCGGGGTGGCGTTGCCGGTCCTGCGGGCGCTGACGGAGCAGACCGGCGAGCCGACGCTGATGGCGGTGCTGGACGGGCGCGAGCAGGTGTACGTGCATTCCGTGCAGGGGCCGCGGCAGATCCAGATCCGGGGCGAGCCGGGGCAGCGGGGGCCGCTGCACTGCACGGCGATGGGCAAGTGCCTGGTGGCGTTCGCGCCGGACCGGGAGGCGCTGGTGGAGTCGCTGGAGCTGGCGGGCTTGGCGCCGCGGACGATCACCTCACGGGCGGAGTTCGCGCAGGAGATCGCCGCGGTGCGGTCCCAGGGCTACGCGATCGCCGACGAGGAGCACGAGCCGGGGATAAGGGCTGTCGGGGTGCCCGTGCTGGGCCCCGACGGGCACGCGATCGCCGCAGTCTCCACCGCGGCGCCGGCGTATCGGATGTCGGTGGCCGAGCTGGAGGCCTTCGTGCCCGCCCTCCACGCAGCGGCGCGGGAGCTGGGTGCGGTGCTGCCACGCTGACGGTGGCCGCGAGGCCCGGGGCGGCGCCGCCCGTGCCGGGAGGGGGCACGGCGGTTGGGGCGGTGCGGCCGCGCTGAGCGCGTTGCGACGCCACCCGCCCGAGCCGAGGCGCCGCCCGCGCCGCGCCCACGGCGTCCCGAGGCCAGGCGCCGCCCGCGCCCAGCCCCCCGGCGTCCCGAGGCCAGGCGCCGCAGGGCGCGGAGTTGGCGCCCGCTTCGCGAAGCGACGTGCGGCCGGGCGCGCGCAGTTGGGCCGCGCGCCGACCGCAGCATTGAATCCACGCTCGCCCTGCGGGTCCCACGCTCGCGGGTGGGTTCCGCGCTCCTGCTTGGCGAGGTGTCCAGGGCACCCACCGCCCTGCGCACGGACTCGCCGACCCAGCCGTGGAACCCACCGCCCCGCGCACGGGAACTTGCCGGCCCAGCCGTGGAA
>NZ_JAKGSD010000078.1:8009-31681 GCF_021654135.1 Amycolatopsis tucumanensis
CCACCGCCCCGCGCGCGGGAACTTGCTGGCCCAGCCGTGGAACCCACCGCCCCGCGCACGGGAACTTGCCGACCCAGCCGTGGAACCCACCGCGCCCGGGCCGGCAACCGCGAAAACTCAGTGCGGTTCGCCCACGCAGAACTGGTTCCCCTCCGGGTCCGTGAGCACCGTCCAGGCCAGGCCGGGCACCTCGTGCTCCGCGAGCTTCGCCGCGCCCAGGCCGACCAGCCTGGCCACTTCGCCGTCCCGGTCGGTGGTCGCCAGGTCCAGGTGCAGCCGGTTCTTCCCGGCCCGCTCCTCGGGCACCTGCTGGAACCCCAGCCGCACGCCGCCCTCGCGCGCGGGCGTCAGCACCAGGTACTCGCCCCAGTCCTGGTCCACCCGCACGCCCAGCGCCGCGCACCAGAACGCCGCCATCTGCCGTGGATCCGCGCAGTCCACGGTCACCATCCCCAGTTCGAGAGTCATCTCGGCACGGTAGCGCGCCCCACCGACAATCCCGGCCCGCCCGAAAACCGCTGGACGCCCCTGACTACCCTGTTCACACCGCGTTTCGACACCGAGGAGCAGCCCAGTGATCACCAGGATGTCGTCGTTGTTCCTGCGCACGCTGCGTGAGGATCCGGCCGACGCCGAGGTTCCCAGCCACAAGCTGCTGACGCGGGCAGGCTACGTCCGCCGGGTCGCGCCGGGCGGGTACTCGTGGCTGCCGCTGGGCCTGCGGGTGCTGCGCAAGATCGAGGAGGTCGTCCGCGAGGAGATGGCCGCGATCGGCGGGCAGGAGATCCTGTTCCCCGCGCTGCTGCCGCGCGAGCCCTACGAGGCGACCGGCCGCTGGACCGAGTACGGCGACGCCCTGTTCCGCCTCAAGGACCGCAAGGGCGCCGACTACCTCCTCGGCCCGACGCACGAGGAGCTGTTCGCCCTCACCGTGAAGGGCGAGTACAGCTCGTACAAGGACTACCCGGTCATCCTGTACCAAATCCAGACCAAGTACCGCGACGAGGCGCGCCCCCGGGCCGGCGTCCTGCGCGGGCGCGAGTTCGTCATGAAGGACTCCTACTCCTTCGACCTCGACGACGACGGCCTGTCCCGCTCCTACCAGCTGCACCGCGACGCCTACATCCGGATCTTCGACCGGCTGGGCCTGGAGTACGTGATCGTCGCGGCGACGTCCGGCGCGATGGGCGGCTCGGCGTCCGAGGAGTTCCTCGCCGTCGCCGAAACGGGCGAGGACACCTACGTCCGCAGCAACGCGTCCGGCTACGCGGCCAACGTCGAGGCCGTCGTCACGCCCGCGCCGCCCGCTCAGTCCATCGAGGACAAACCGCAGGCGCAGGTCCACCACACGCCGAACACGCCGACCATCCAGACGCTGGTCGACTACCTCAACGACAAGGCCGACCTTGGCCGCACCTTCACCGCCGCGGACACGCTGAAGAACGTGATGGTGAAGATCCGCCAGCCGGGCGAGAAGGACTGGCAGATCCTCGGCATCGGCATCCCCGGTGACCGCGAGGTCGACCAGAAGCGGCTCGAAGCTTCGCTGGAGCCGGCCGAGGTCGCGCTGCTCGAAGAAGCCGACTTCGCCGCCAACCCGTTCCTCGTCAAGGGCTACATCGGCCCGAAGGCGTTGCAGGACAACGGGGTCCGGTACCTGGTCGACCCGCGCGTCGTCACCGGCACGGCGTGGGTGACCGGCGCCGACAAGGCCGACCACCACGTCGTCGACCTCGTCGTGGGCCGCGACTTCCACCCGGACGGCACGATCGAGGCCGCCGAGGTGCGCGAGGGCGACGCCTCGCCCGACGGGCAGGGCACGCTGGTCGCGGCGCGCGGCATCGAGATCGGGCACATCTTCCAGCTGGGCCGCAAGTACACCGACGCGTTCCAGCTGGACGCGCTCGGCGCGGACTCGAAGCCGATCCGCATCACGATGGGTTCCTACGGCGTCGGCGTGTCGCGCCTGGTCGCGGTGATCGCCGAGCAGAGCCACGACGAGCTGGGCCTGGTGTGGCCGCGTGAGGTCGCGCCGTACGACGTGCACGTGGTGATCGCGGGCAAGGACGAGTCGATCGCGGCGGGCGCGGAGAAGCTGGCCGCCGACCTCGACGCGGCCGGTGTGGAGGTCCTGCTGGACGACCGGAAGGCCACGCCGGGCGTCAAGTTCGCCGACGCGGAGCTCGTCGGGGTGCCGACGATCCTCGTGGTCGGGCGCGGCCTGGCGAAGGGCGTCGTCGAGGTGAAGGACCGCAAGACGGGCGACCGCGAGGAGATCGCGGTGGACGCGGTGGTCGACCACCTGGTCAAGCTCGTCCGCGGCTGAACCGCCTTTCCGGCAACGGGCCCGTCGCTTTTCGCGGCGGGCCCGTTGCCGTGTCAGCCCCCGCCGAACGCGGCGGCGAAGTGCGAGCTGGCGTCGTTGAGGTCGCGGTTGCCTGGCGCGGCCCGGTCGGGGCGGTCAGTTTTGGCTGAACGCGGCGGCCAGCGCGAGTCGCGCGGCACCGGCGGTGCCGCACGCATGGTCGCCCCAGGCGGGCGTCCGCACTGACCCGGCGCCCAGCCGAGACGCTCAGCCCTCCCCGAAGACCGCCGCCAGCACCAGCTTCGTGTCGCTGAGGTCGCGCAGCACCACCTGCGCCCCGGCCTCTCGGAGCGCGGCCGCGTCGAACCGGCCCGTCGCCACGCCCACGGCGATCGCGCCATGCTCACGCGCCGCGTCGATGTCGTGGGGCGTGTCGCCCACCACGATGACCGACGCGGGCTCGAACGGGCGCCCGAGCGTCGCATGGGCGCGGTCGACCGCGTACGCCACCAGGTCCGGCCGGTGCGCGGACAGGTTCCCGTAGCCGCCGATCTCGAAGTCCAAGTGCGTGTGCAGCCCGAACGCGGACAGCTTGTGCCACGCGATCTCCCGCAGGTTCCCGGTCACCAGCGACTGCACGGCCCCGCCCGCCGCGGCCACCCCCGCCAGCGCCGTCGCCGCGCCCGGCAGCGCCAGGCCGCGCTTCGCCAGCTCCGGCAGCGCCAGCTCGGACACCGCGGTCAGCGCCGCCCACATCCGCTGGATCAGCTCCTCGGTCGGCTCGATCCCGTGCAGCGTCAGCACCTCCGCGGTGATCGCGCGCTCGGTCCGCCCGAAGAAGTCCGGCATCGCGGTCATCGAGACGCCGGTCACCTCCTCGAGCACCTGCCGGTACCAGCCGCGGCCCGCCCCGCGCAGGTCGATGAGGGTCTGGTCGATGTCCCACAGCACCAGCCGGTGCGCACTGCTCGTCACGTCCGCCGACGCTACCAAGACCGTTATTCATCAAGCGTTGACTTCGATCGAGCGCAGGGCTACCGTTCCCGTTGAATTCAACAGTCGAAGAAATTTAGGGGAGGTCCCCATGGCTGGCACATCCCGGAGGCCGGTGGCCGGGCTGGCGGCCCTGGCCGGTGCGGTGATCGCGGTGGTGCTGGGATTCCTGACCGTCGGGGTCCAGGCTTCGGTCGAACCGGACGGGCTGCCGGTGGCGGTCGCGGTGCCGGACAACGCTCCGCCGCAGCTGCGCGCCGCGGCCGGGCAGCTCACGAACCAGGGCGGCGAGGCCCTCAGCTGGCGGGTCACCACACCCGCCGAAGCCAGGACGCTGCTCGACGACAAGGACGTCTACGGCGTGCTGGAACTGGCGCCCGGACAGGTGGGCGTGGTGGTGTCCGGCGCTGTCAACCCGAGCGGCACCCAGGTCGTGCAACAGGCGCTCACCGGCGCCGGGCAGGCGCTGTCGACCGCGATGAGCCAGGCCACCGGCACCCCGTCCGCCCCGGTGCGGGTGGAGACCGTGCACCCGGCGAGCCCCGCGGGCCGGACGGCGCCGCTCGCGGTGAGCATCCTCGCCTGGGTCGGCAGCCTGGCCGCGGGCGCGATCCTGGTCGTCGTCGCCGAGCGGACCGGGCGGCGAATCGGCGTCGCGGCGCGCCTCACCCAGGTCGCGGTCACCGCCGTGCTGATCACCGGCGTCGCGGCCGGATTCCTCGCGCTGTGGGACTCCTCCCTGCCGCTCGGCTGGGACGTCCTCGGCTACATCCTGCTGGTCGCCGCGGCGTTCGCGGCCGTGCAGGCCGCGTTGCTGCGCCTGCTGGGCATCCGCGCCATGGCGATCCTCGCGCCGCTCTACCTGCTCGCGCCGAACGTCGCCGGGCAGGTGCCGGAGCTGCTCAACCCGGCCTACCGGGCCCTGCTGTGGTCGTGGACACCGTTCCGCTTCTCCACCGAGGGCACCCGCAGCCTGCTGCAGGGCACCCCGGACGCGCCGGACGTGACCACCGGCATCTGGGTGCTCGGGGCGATGCTGGTCGCCGGCCTGGTGGTCGTCCTCTGGCCCGTCCGGGCGAAGCCGGCGACGCCGGTGGAGGCGGCGCCGGAGCTTCAGCCGGCGAGGTAGCTGAACCGGACGTGCCGGACCGGGTTGTCGATGTTGGTGTCCACCAGGCAGATCGACTGCCAGGTGCCCAGCGCCGGCGACCCGCCCAGCACGGGAACGCTCGCGTACGGCGGCACCAGCGCGGGCAGCACGTGGTCCCGGCCGTGGCCCTTGCTGCCGTGCTGGTGCCGCCACCGGTTGTCCCTGGGCAGCAGCTCGTCCAGCGCGGCGAGCAGGTCGTCGTCGCTGCCCGCGCCGGTCTCCAGGATCGCCAGGCCCGCGGTGGCGTGCGGCACGAAGACGTGCAGCAGGCCGTCCGACGCGTCCGCTTCGGCCAGGAACGCCTCGGCCTCCCTGGTCAGGTCGTGCACCACGGCGCGGCCGCCGGTCTTCACCTCGATCTCCTTGGAGTACATGCCTCCACCGTAGGCGTCCCAACGGGTGGTACGCGAAATAGCGCGGGCCGCCCGATCGCTGGACCGGGGGAGGCGAAAGGAGCGAGGCATGGTTCATCTCGCGGTGGCACTGGAGGGCGCGGGCTGGCACCCGGCCGCGTGGCGGGAGCCCGACGCGCGCCCGGACGAGCTGTTCCGCCCGCGGTACTGGGCCGATCTGGTGATCGAGGCCGAACACGGCCTGCTGGACTTCGTCACGATCGAGGACTCACTGGGCGCGCCGCGGGACGGCCGAACCGACCGGGTGGACGGCAGGCTGGACGCCGTGCTGATCGCCGCCCGCGTCGCGCCGCTGACCCGGCACATCGGGTTCCTGCCGACGGCGATCGCCACGCACACCGAACCGTTCCACCTGTCCAAGGCGATCGCGACGCTCGACTACGTGTCCACCGGGCGCGGCGGTGTGCGCGTCCGGATCGCGAGCAGCCCCGACGACGCGGCGCACTTCGGCCGCCGCGAGTTCCCGGTTCCGCTGCCCGACCTGGCCGAGGAGGCCGGCGACTGGGTCGAGGTCGTGCGGCGGCTGTGGGACAGCTGGGAGGACGACGCCGAGATCCGCGACACCGCCACCGGCCGGTTCATCGACCGGGACAAGCTGCATTACATCGACTTCACCGGGCGGTTCTTCAGCGTCAAGGGCCCGTCGATCACGCCGCGCCCGCCGCAGGGCCAGCCGCCGGTCGCGGTGCTCTCGCACGTCGCCGAGATCCACCGGCTCGCCGCCCGCTCGGCCGACCTCGTGTTCCTCACCCCGCAGGACGCCGACGACGCGCGCGCTCTGGGGCAGGAGGTGCGCGGCCTGCGCGAGGACCTGCTGGTGTTCGGCGACGTCGTGGTGTTCCTCGACGAGACCGAGCAGGCCGCCCGCGACCGCAAGGCCCGCCTGGACGACCGCGCCAAGTTCACTTCCGACGCGCTGGTCTTCACCGGCACCCCGGCCCAGCTCGCCGACCAGCTGCTGGCCTGGCGTGACGCCGGCCTGTCCGGTTTCCGGCTGCGTCCGGGCGCCCTGCCGCACGACCTGACCGCCATCACCCGCGGGCTCGTCCCCGAACTGCAGCAGCGCGGCGCGTTCCGCCGCGAGTACGAGGCCGGCACGCTGCGGGGCCTGCTCGGCCTGGAGCGCCCCGCCAACCGCTACGCAGGAGCGACGCGATGAAGCAGATCCACCTCGCCGCGCACTTCCCCGGCGTCAACAACACGACCGTGTGGAGCGCCCCGGAGGCAGGCAGCCACATCGAGTTCTCCTCGTTCACGCACCTCGCGCGGACGGCCGAGCGAGCCAAGTTCGACTTCTTCTTCCTCGCCGAAGGGCTGCGGCTGCGCGAGCACGCGGGCAAGATCTACGACCTGGACGTGGTCGGCCGCCCGGACACGTTCACCGTGCTGGCCGCGCTCGCCGCGGTCACCGACCGGCTCGGCCTGACCGGGACGATCAACTCGACGTTCAACGAGCCGTACGAGGTGGCCCGCCAGTTCGCCAGCCTCGACCACCTGTCCGAGGGCCGCGCCGGGTGGAACGTGGTGACCTCGTGGGACGCGTTCACCGGCGAGAACTTCCGCCGCGGAGGCTACCTGCCCGAGGAACAGCGTTACCAGCGCGCGAAGTTGTTCCTGCAGACGGCGTTCGAGCTGTTCGACTCCTGGGGCGCGGACGACATCGCCGCGGACAAGGCGTCCGGGGTGTTCCTGCGCAACGCCCGCGCGGGGGCGTTCGAGCACCACGACGCGCAGTTCGACATCGCGGGCCGGTTCAACGTGCCGCGCGGGCCGCAGGGCAGGCCGGTGATCCTGCAGGCAGGCGACTCGGACGAGGGCCGCGAGTTCGCCGCGGCGACGGCGGACGCGATCTTCACGCGACACGGGACGCTGGAGGCGGGGCAGAAGTTCTACGCCGACGTGAAGCGCAGGCTGCCCGCCTACGGGCGCGAGCCGCACCAGTTACTGGTGCTCCCCGCGGCGACCTTCGTGCTCGGCGACACCGACGCGGAGGCCGAGGAGCTGGCCAACGTCGTGCGGTACCAGCAGGTGAGCGGCCAGACGGCGATCAAGTTCCTGGAGCAGGTGTGGAACCGCGACCTGTCCGGCTACGACCCGGAGGGCCCGCTGCCCGAGGTTGAGCCGGCGGTCGGCGCGGAGGCGGTGGCCAAGGGGCGCGCGCAGACGCGCATGTACCGCGACCCGCTGGCGACTGTGCGGCAATGGCGGGAGCTGGCGGAGGCGAAGAACCTGTCGATCCGGGACCTGGTGGTCGAGGTCAGCGGACGGCAGACGTTCGTCGGCTCCCCGGAGACGGTCGCGGAGGCGATCAACACGTACGTGCAGGAGGACGCGAGCGACGGGTTCATCCTGGTGCCGCACGTGACGCCCGGCGGGCTGGACCCGTTCGCGGACAAGGTGGTGCCGTTGTTGCAGGAGCGGGGCGTCTTCCGCGCCGACTACAGCGGCACCACGCTGCGGGAGCACCTCGGCATCGACCGGTGAGTCCGGGCCCGCGGGAATCATGCCGGGGCGCTTTGCTGGAGCGCCCCGGCGGCGGGAATGCTTGACGGCTGCTGAGATCTGCGGCATCGCTGAGCGCGCCCTGGCGCCAGGTTGGCGCGGTCAGCGACCGGGACGATCGGAGCGCCCGGCGGCGGGAGGGCCGTAGGGACCTACGGCCCTCGCCGAGTGCGACCGGGGCGTCGCGGTAGATGGTTGATGCCGCTGGGGTCTGCGGCGTCTCGCCGCCGTGGCGCCGGACGTCCCGGTCAGTTGCCGGGGCGCTTTGCTGGAGCGCCCCGGCGCGGGATGTCCGGCTCAGTTCGTGGCCGCGGAGAACACCACGGGCGGTGCCTTCCGCACGCTCTTGCGCGGCGCCTTCTCCGCCGGCGCGACCTTCTTGGTGGCCGGCTTCTTGGCGGTCACGTTCTCCTTCGCGGGCGCGGCCTTGGCGGTTGCGGTCTCGGTGGCCTTCACCTTCGCGGTCGCGGCCTCGGCGGCCTTCGCCTTGGCGGGCGCGGTCTTGGCAGCGTTCGCCTTGGCGGTTGCGGTCTCGGCGGCCTTCGCCTTGGCGGGCGCGGCCTTGGCGGTTGCGGTCTCGGTGGCCTTCACCTTCGCGGGCGCGGCCTCGGCGGCCTTCGCCTTGGCGGGCGCGGTCTTGGCAGCGTTCGCCTTGGCGGGCGCGGCCTCGGTGGCCTTCGCCTTGGCGCGGGACGGCTTCGCGGCGGGCGTGGTCTTCTTGGTGTTCGCCGCGGCCTTCGTGGTGGTCTTCGGCGCCGGAGTGGCCTTGCGCCGGGTCGCCGGCTTCGGCGTGGTGGCCTCGGCAGCCGCCGCCTTCTTGCCCTTGGCAGCGGTGGTCTTCGGCGCCGCCGCGGTGGCCTTGCGCCGCGTGGCCGGCTTGGGCGTGGTGGCCTCGGCAGCCGCCGCCGTCTTGCCCTTGGCAGCGCTGGCCGCCTTCGTGGTCTTGCCCGCGGCCGCCGTGCGCTTCCCAACAGCACCGGCAGCCTTCGCCTCGGCAGCGCCCGTCGCGCGGGTGCTCTTCGCCGGGGACTCCGCGGCCTTCCGCGCGGCCGCGGCACTGGAGTTCGCCGTGCGGCGCGTGCGCTTCGCCGGGGCGAGGCGGCGCGGCGGGCGCTTGCGGCCACCCGTGCGGCGGCCCGCCTGCACGTAGGTGGCCAGCAGCTCGCGCAGGCTGCCCGCGTTCGAGTCCGAGAGGTCGATGTCGTACTCGACGCCGTCCAGGCCGAACCGCACCGTCTCCGCGGCCGGTTCGCCGTTCAGGTCGTCCAGTAGTTGCACCGCGGTGTTCTTCGCCACCGATAACCTCCAGTACTTACGATTTGCCGCTGAGAATACCCGCCCCACTTGCGCCGGGCGCCGGGCTGGTGTGCGCTGTGACCCATGTCCGAGGAGACTTTTGACGTCATCGTGATCGGTGGCGGACCAGTGGGGGAGAACGCGGCGGACCGGGCGGTCAAGGGCGGCCTGTCCACCGCGCTGGTCGAGCAGGAACGGTTCGGGGGCGAGTGCTCCTACTGGGCCTGCATTCCGAGCAAAGCCTTGCTGCGACCGGGAAACGCGCTCGCCGCGGCCCGGCGGCTGCCCGGCGTTCCGGTGGGTGAAGCGCTCGACCCGGCGGCGGTGTTCGAACGCCGCGACTACTTCACCGGCAAGGGCGACGACACCGGTCAGGTCGAGTGGGCGCGCGGCGCGGGCATCACGACGATCCGCGGCCGCGGCCGCATCACCGGTGAGCGCGAGATCACTGTGGACGGCGGCCGGGTCCTGCGGGCGCGGCACGCCGTGGTGGTCTGTACCGGCAGCGTGCCGAAGACGCCGCCCATCCCGGGCCTGGACGAGGTGCCGGTGTGGGGATCCCGCGAAGCCACGTCCAGCAGCACGGTGCCGGGCAGGCTGGCCGTCGTCGGCGGCGGGGTGGTCGGCGTCGAGATGGCGCAGGCCTGGGCCCGCCTCGGTGCGCAGGTGGACCTCATCGTCACCGGCCCGCGCCCGCTGCCCCGGTACCCGGACTTCGCCGGTGACGCCGTCGCGGAGGGCCTGCGGGCCGACGGTGTGCGCGTGCACACCGGCTCCGGACTGGAGCGAGCGTCCCGAGTGGACGGTGCCGCCCGGCTGGAGCTCAAGGGCGGCGCGGTCGTCACGGCCGACCAGGTGCTCGTCGCGACCGGGCGGCGTCCGGCCACCGACGACCTCGGCCTGGAGGTCATCGGTCTCGCCCCGGCCAAGCCGCTCACCGTCGACGACAGCGGCCTGGTGTCCGAAGTGGACGGCGAGTGGCTGTACGCGGCGGGCGACGTCACCGGCCGCGCGTTGCTGACGCACCAGGGCAAGTACGCCGCCCGCGTGGTCGGCGACGTGGTCTCCGCGCGGGCCACGGGCAAGCCGGTGGACACCCGCCCGTGGGGCAAGCACAGCGCCACCGCCGACCACCATGCGGTGCCGCAGGTCGTGTTCACCGACCCGGAGGTCGCGTCGGTCGGCCTGACCGAGCCGGAATCGGGCGCGCCGCACCGGGTGGTCGACATCGACATCGCCGTCGCGGGGTCGTCGCTGCACGCGGACGGCTACGCGGGCAAGGCCAGGATGATCGCCGACACCGAGCGCGAGGTGCTCGTCGGCGTCACGTTCGTCGGCCAGGACGTCGCGGAGCTGCTGCACTCGGCGACCATCGCCATCGCAGGCGAGGTGCCCCTGGGCAGGCTGTGGCACGCGGTCCCGTCGTTCCCCACGATCAGCGAGGTGTGGCTGCGGCTGCTGGAGGAGTACGGGCTCTGAAAACCGGTTGCGGGAAGGGCAGCCCTGGCCGACGCTTCGCGTGTGCGCGTTGATCATGAGCTGCCGCTCCCCGGCGGCCGGGTCCTCGCCTGGTCCGAGACCGGGCCCGGGGACGGCCCGCCGGTCCTGTTCCTGGCCGGCGCCGCGACCGGCCGGTCGATGGTCTTCGGTGACGGGTCCCGGGTCCGGCTGGTGACCGTGGACCGCCCCGGCATCGGCGCCTCGACACCCGACCCGCACCGGTCTGCGGCGTCTACCGCCGCCGACCTCGCCGCACTCGTGACGCGGCTCGGCGGGCCGGTGCCGGTCGTGGCGAACTCGCAGGCCGCGGTCTTCGGGCTCGCGGCCGCCGAGCACGGGATCGCGTCCCGGCTGCTGCTGGTGTCCCCGGCCGACGAGGTCGACGATCCCCGGGTGTTCGCGCAGTTGCCCGGCCCGGTGCGGGACGTCGTCACCCAGGTGCGGGACGTCGTCACCCAGGTGCGGGAGGACCCGGCGGCCGCGCGGGAGTTCTTTGCCCGGCTCGGCCCCGGTGGGATGGAACGGATGGTGCTGGACGGCGCGGATCCGGCCGACCGCGAGGTGTACCAGGACCCGGTGTTCCTGGCCCGGTACCGCGCGGCTCTGCGGGAGGGGTTCGCGAACGACGGCACGGGCTACGCGACCGACACGATCATCGCCATGTCGCGGTGGCAGCTGGACTGGGCCGCGATCCGGGTGCCGGTGCAGGTGTGGTTCGGCGATCGGGACCGCGTGCACTCACCGGACCTCGGCGCGCTGCTCACCTCCCGGATCCCGGGCGCGCGACGTCACGTGGTGCCCGGCGCGGGCGGCGCTCTGCTGTGGACCCACGCCGAGGAGATCCTCGCCGCGGCGATCGGCTAACTGATCCGCACGCCCAGCGCGGCGCCCGCCGCACGCAGCAGTGCGGGGTCGTCCGGCGCGGACTTGCCGTCCACGTAGGCGGCCAGCACCAGCCGGACGGCTGGGCCGGAGATCGCGCTCTGGTACGCCGCGCCCGCGGTGTCCGGCTCGCGCGGCCACTGGTGCGTCTCCGTGGCGAGATCGGCGATCCCGCCGCTGCCCGGGGTGTCGGCGAGCTGCTTGAAGGCCGCGGCCTGTTCGTCGCTGCCGAAGGTGAGCACCGCGACCGACACGGCGACCGCCCGCCCGTCCACGGTGGCCTCGAAGCTGCCGCGTTCCATGCCCGCGCAACCGCTTGCCTGCAACCGCGCCTGCAGGTCCCCGTAGGCGCGGGCGGCGCAGGTGCGTTCCGTGCCGGACGCGCGCTTGGTGAACTCGATGCCCGCCACAGCCTGTGGCGCGGGAGTGACCGCGGTGGTCGGCGCGGATGCGGTCGCCGGTTCGTCGTCCCCGCCGGTCGTGACCAGCACGAGCACGACGGCCAGCAGCACCAGCGCCACCGCGATCGCCGCGACCGGCCGCCACGGCACGGGCGCGGAAGCCGGGATCGCGCGCACGGGCGCGGCCGCGGCGATCCGGGGCACCGGCATCGTCACCTCGGCGGGCGGGACGATCGGCGGCACGGCGGCGGGTTCGGCCTGGCGGTGCCGCCGGGGGCGGGGTTTGACCGGCGCCAGCTTCACCGTCGCCGACTCCTCCGTGACCGTGAAGCCTTCCGCGGCCAGGTCGTCGTCGGTGAGACCGGTGTCCGGGGCGAGCTTGCCGATCAGGGCGCGGGCCTGCGCCGGGGTGCACGGCCATGGCGCGGGAGTCAGCGACGCGATGGCCGCGAGCAGGCTGTTCTGCGTCGGGAACAGGACGCGGACGTTGCCGGCGAGGTCGGCGGGCGGCTGCTCGATCTCCTCGACGAACGGCCCGACGGCGAGGATCGTGGCGATCGGCAGATGTTCCGGGACGTCCGGGCGCAGCCGCTCGATGACGGCGTCGGCGAGCGCGAGGGCGTCCGCCGCGGGGTTGACGACGTCCCCGTCGGCGACGAGTGGCCAGCCGTCGGCCTTCCACTGGCCGGTCAGGGGCGCTTCGAGGCGGATCGCCGGGTCCGGCAGGTCGACGCCGATCACGACCAGGACGACGGTCGGCAGGACGACGACCGCCTCGGCCGGCGGCCGGTTCGGCAGCGGCCGGGCCCCGGCCAGCGCGATTCCGCCCGCGAAGTCGTCCCCGCGGCCGAGCGCGGCGAGCGCGGCCCGCACGTCGTCGGCGACGCGCGAGGGCTGTCGTTCCAGGCGGATCAGCCGCACCTCGCACCTCCCCGGTCCCGTTCACGTGCGCGCTTACGCTAGCGCGCTGTGCAGTCGCTGACCCTCGATGGTGTGAAAATCACTCGCGGAAGGTGTCTGCTTTCGGGCACACCCGTGCGGGTAATTGATCATTGACAGTGATCGGGGTCACCCTATTGAGTGCTACTCGTTAGTAGATCGTAGGGCCGGCTGGAGAGATAGGGGACCCCGATGCGATGGCGCTCCACGCGGGCGGTGGCGATCGCCGCCGCCGTGCTCGTCCTCCCGTTCACCGGCGCCGTCCCCGCGGCGAACGCCCAGGTCCCGCTCGCGCCGGTGTCGGACACGCTGGACCGGGTGCTGACCACGGCGACCGCGCTGACCCCGGTCACGACCCTCGTGCACGCGGCGGACGCGGGCACCGCCGCGCAGGCCGTGCGGACGGCCGGGATGCGGGAGATCACCCGGTTCCCGCGCATCGGCGTCGTCGCCGCGACGGGTACCGCCGCGCAGGTCGCCGCGGTGCGCAAGGCGGCCGGCGTCACCTACGTCGAGAACAACGACCCGCTCGTCGCGTTCGGCTCGTCCGGCACGACCGCGACCCGCAGCGCCGAAGCACGCACCACGCTGACCGGCGCGGACGGTGCTCCGCTGGACGGGCGCGGGGTGTCCGTGGCGATCATTGACACCGGCATCGACCCGACGCACCCGGCGTTCCGCGGCGCCGACGGGTCGACCCGCGTGGTGCGCAACCTGAAGAGCCTGTGCCTCGACGGCACCACCACCTCGTGCATCGTCGACGTGCCCACCTCGGTCGACACCGACGCGACCGCGCTCGGCGGGCACGGCACCCACGTCGCCGGGATCGCGGCGGGCGCGCCGTACACGCTGGCCGACGGTTCGTCCGTAGGCGGTTCGGCGCCGGGGGCGAAGATCGTGTCGATCTCGACCGGACTGGCGATCCTGGTGCTGGGCACGGACGCCGCCCTGAACTGGGTGCTGGAGAACCACGCCGCGCCGTGCGGGGCCGGGGTGCCGGCGACGGTGTGCCCGCCGATCAAGGTGATCAACAACTCGTACGGCCCGAGCGGCGGCGGCGAGTTCGACCCGGAGTCGGCGACGGTCAAGCTGCAGCGCGCGCTCGCGGCCGAAGGGGTCGTGACGGTGTGGGCGAACGGCAACGACGGCGGGGACGGCTCGGCGGACCTGTCGAACCCGCCGGGCAAGGACCCGACGCCCGGCGTGATCTCGGTGGCCTCCTACAACGACCAGGGCACCGGGACGCGCGACGGGACCGTGTCGGACTTCTCCTCGCGGGGGCTCGCGTCGGACCCGTCGACGTGGCCGGACGTGTCCGCGCCGGGCGAGAACATCCTGTCCGCGTGCCGGCCGTACCTGGTGATCTGCGCGACGGGGTTGCAGCCGTCGAACGGGCCGGGGATGCTCGATCTCGGCACGTACAACGTGATCAGCGGCACCTCGATGGCGACGCCGCAGATCACCGGCATCGTGGCGCAGCTGTTCCAGTCCCGGCCGGACGCCACGCCGGGCGAGATCGAGGCCGCGATCAAGTCGACGGCGTACAAGTACAGTGACGGCGCGCCGTACCAGGGCGGTTCGAGCTTCGACAAGGGTGCCGGGCTGGTCGACACGGTCGCCGCCGTGGGGGCGCTCGCCGGGGCCTGACGGCTTTCCGTCCAGTGGTGGTCGTGCGACATCTGAGGTTCCTGTGGCGAAATGCCATCGCCGGGGTGCACAATATGGGCAGTCACGGCAGGGATGCTTGAACGCAGGCTCCGAGCTCGCGAGGTCGTAGGGGAAGACGCCCCTCGTCGAGTAGCGGAGGTCAGCAGTGAGCACCCGTGGCGTGGTTTACGTCCACTCGTCGCCGTCTGCGGTGTGCCCGCACGTCGAGTGGGCGATTTCGGGCACCCTGGGTACCCGAGTGGATCTGAAGTGGACGGCGCAACCCGCCGCTCCAGGGCAGCTTCGCGCCGAGTGCACGTGGAGCGCGCCCGCCGGAACCGGCGCCAAGCTGGCGGCCGGTCTCAAGGCGTGGCCGATGCTGCGCTTCGAGGTGACCGAGGAGCCGAGCGCCGGCGTCGACGGCGAGCGGTTCTGCTACGTGCCCGGGCTGGGACTGTGGCGCGGGCGGACGAGCGCCAACGGAGACATCGTCGTCGGGGAAGACCAGCTGCGCACCCTCGTGGCGACCTGTCGTGCGGGGGAGCAGCTGGCGCACAAGCTCGACGAGCTGCTGGCTTCGAGCTGGGACGAGGCGCTGGAGCCGTTCCGGCACGCCGGGGACGGGGCTCCGGTCACCTGGCTGCACCGGGTGGGGTGAGTCTTCGGGCGAGTCGGGTGGGTGGCTTTGGGTGGCTTTGGTTGGCTGCCTTGGTGCTTGGTGCTTGGTGCTTGGTGCTTGGTGCGCGGTGAGGTGCCCAGCGGTGAGGTGCCCAGCGGTGCTCGGCGCTTCGGCGCGGTGCGCGGTGAGGTGCCCACTCGTGTTGCGATGAACGGACCGTTCATCGCTTCGGCCCGCGTGAGGTGTCCAGTCGTGCGGCGATGAAGGGGCCGCTCATGCCTTGCGCCGCGTAGCCGCGTGAGATGCCCAGTCGCGTGGCGATGAACGGTCCATTCATTGCTTCGCCCAGCGAGGTGTCCGCTCGCGCGCCGATGAACGGACCGTTCCTGGCTTCGGCCCGCGCGAGGTGGCCGGTCGTGTGGTGATGGATGGTCCGTTCATGCCTTGCGCCGCGTGAGGTGTCCAGTCGTGCGGTGATGAGTGGGCCGTTCATGCCTTGCGTCGCGTAGCCGCGCGAGGTGCCCAGTGGTGCGGCGATGAACGGGCCGTTCATCGAACCAACTCCGGCCCCGAACCAACCCGCCCGAACCAAACCCCGCCCGCGAACCCAAGCCCCACCCCGAACCCAAGCCCCACCGCCGTCACCACCTGCACCCACCCCGAACCCAAGCCCCACCAACCCCGAACCCAACCCCCACCGCCGTAACCACCCGCACCCACCCCAGCCACAACACCCCCCACAACAGCCGAGCCCCTTCACCTACCCGGCCCAACCACCCCAGCCCACTCCGCACAAAAGACAGCACTCGGTAACGATCACCACTACGCTGCCGATGTGACAGCCATGCCGGCGCCTCCCGCAGCACCGCCGCGATGGTTGGTGCCCGTCGTCATCGTCGTGGTGTCGATCATGGTCGGCGGGGGTCTGCTGGCCCGCGAGCTGTACCGGCTGCCCGAAGCGGCCCCGGACGCGATCCTCGCCCAGTCGTCGACGGCCCGGCCGCTCGCGCAGCAGCCGGGGCCGGGCACCGTCGAGCTCACCCCGGACGCCGCGGCGCACCCGCAGAACACCACGGTCCGCGCGCTGCTCCAGACGTACTTCGACTCGATCAACAACCGCGACTACGAGCTGTGGAAATCGGCCGTCACCCGCGAGCGCGTCCAGGCCAAGTCGAAGAGCACCTGGCTCAACGACTACCGCACGACGAGGGACGGCAGCATCCTCGTCTACCGCATCGACCCGGTCGCCGACGACGAGCTCCGCGCCCTCGTCGGCTTCACCAGCACCCAGGACGTCAAGGACGCCCCGGCCGAACTCCCGGAACCCTGCGTGCACTGGCGCCTCGTGCTCCCGCTGACCCTGGAATCCGGCGCCTGGAAGGTGGACACCGTCACCGGCTCCACCACCCCCGAACTCTCCCGCTGCTGACCGCACACACGAGAAAACCCCGGCCACCAAGGGCCGGGGTTCTCCCAATACCAGCGAAACTCAGGCGCCCGTGAACAGCAGCGCCGTGTTGTGACCGCCGAAGCCGAACGAATTGCTCAGCGCCGCGGTCAGCTCGACCTTCCGCGGCTCACCCGCCACGACATCGAGCCCGACCTTCGGGTCGAGGTTCTCCAGGTTCAGCGTCGGCGGCACCAGACCGTGGTAGATCGAGAGCAGCGTGAGGATGCCCTCGACCGCCCCCGCGCCACCGACCAGGTGACCCAGCGCGGACTTCGGCGCCGTCACCACCGGGTGCTCACCGACGGCCTTGCGGATCGCGGCGGCCTCGCCGATGTCGCCGACCACCGTGGACGTCGCGTGGGCGTTCACGTGCCCCACGTCCGCCGACGTCAGCCCCGCCATCGTCATCGCGTTCGCCATCGCGGCGATCTGGCCGATGCCCTCCGGGTGGTTGCCGGTGATGTGGTGCGCGTCCGAGGTGATGCCGTACCCGGCCAGCCGCCCGTAGATCCGCGCGCCGCGGGCCTTCGCCCGGTCCTCCCGCTCCAGGACGACCACACCGGCGCCCTCACCGAGCACGAACCCGTCCCGGTCGGTGTCGAACGGGCGCGACGCGCGCTCGGGCTCGTCGTTGCGCGTCGACACCGTCCGGGCCTGCGCGAAACCGGCCACGGTGATCGGGTGGATGCAGGACTCCGCACCACCCGCCACCACGACGTCGGCCCGCCCGTTCTGGATCATCTGGTAGCCGTTGGCGATGCCCTCGGCGCCGGAGGCGCACGCCGAAGCCGGCGAGTGCACCCCGGCCCTGGCCTTGAGGTCGATGCCGACGTGCGCGGCAGGCCCGTTCGGCATCAGCATCGGCACGGTCAGCGGCGAGACCTTCCGGATGCCCTCCTGCTCGAGCAGGTCGTCCATCGCCAGCAGCGTCAGCGGCCCGCCGATGCCGGTGCCGATGGACACGCCGAGCCGGTCCGGGTCGACGTCCGTGCGCTCGTCGCCGGGCTGCTCGAAACCGGCGTCGGCCCACGCCTGCCGGGCGGCGATGAGCGCGATCTGCTCACACCGGTCCAGCCGGCGCGCCTGCACGCGCGGCAGCTTCTCCGCCGGATCCTCGGCGAGCGTGGCGCCGATCTTGACCGGCAGGTCGAACTTCTCGACCCAGTCGGCCTCGATCCGCCGGATGCCGCTGCGGCCGGCGAGCAAGCCCTCCCACGTGGACGCGACGTCCCCGCCGAGTGGCGTCGTCGCGCCGATCCCGGTGATCACGACGTCGATGTTGCTCATGAGGAGTCTCCCCGAGGTTCAGACGAAGAATTCAGCTCGTGCTTACTTGGCGTTCGCGGCGACGTAGTCCACCGCGTCGCCGACGGTCTTCAGGTTGGCCAGCTCGTCGTCCGGGATCTTGACCCCGAACTTGTCCTCGGCCTGCACCGCGATCTCCACCATCGACAGCGAGTCGATGTCCAGGTCGTCGACGAAGGACTTCTCCAGGCTCACGTCGTCCTGCGCGACACCCGCGACCTCCTCGACGATCTCCGCGAGGCCGCTGAGGATCTCCTGCTTGTCCGCCACGATGGTGTTTCCTTTCTGGGGGTTCGACACCGGCAGGCCCGCGCCTGCCGGCGATAGTGGTATCACGGGCAGATGACGACCTGTCCGGCGTAGGACAGGCCCGCGCCGAATCCAACCATCAGCACCACGTCACCCGTTTTGACGGTGCCCGCTTTCCGCATGTGGTCCAGCGCCATGGGAATCGACGCGGACGAGGTGTTGCCGGAGAACTTGATGTCGTCGGCGACGACCAGGTCCTCCCGCGCGCCCTTGGCCTTGAGCCGCTTGGCGATCGCGTCCACGATCCGCAGGTTCGCCTGGTGCGGGATGAGCACGTCGATGTCCGACGGCTCCAGCCCGGCCAGCTCGACCGCCTTCAACGCGATCGGCGCGATCTGCGTGGTCGCCCACCGGAAGACCGACTGGCCCTCCTGGTAGATGTACTTGTGGTCGCGCATGTAGATCGTGTCGACCAGGTCGCCCGCGCTGCCCCACGACACCGGCCCGATGCCCGGCTCGTCGGACGGACCGACCACCGCGGCACCCGCGCCGTCGGCGAAGATGATCGCGTTCGCGCGGTCCACCGGGTCGACCACGTCGGTCAGCTTCTCCGCGCCGATCACCAGCACCTTGCCCGCCGAGCCGGCGCGGATCAGGTCGGAGGCGACGCCGAGGCCGTAGCAGAACCCGGCGCACGCGGCGTTGAGGTCGAACGCGCCGGCCGCCTTCACGCCGATCCGGTCGGCGACCTGACCGGCCGCGTTCGGGATGGGCGCGGGCATCGTGCAGTTCGGCACGATCACGGTGTCCACATCGGACGGCTGCAGGCCCGCGTCGGTGAGCGCGGCGTTGCCCGCCTTGACCGCCATGTCGACCAGCAGCTCGTCCTTCTCGGCGAAGCGGCGCTCGATGATGCCGACCCGCTCACGGATCCACTGGTCGTTGGTCTCCATGATCTGGGACAGGTCGTCGTTGGTGACGACGCGGTCCGGCTGGTAGCTGCCGACGCCCAGGATCCGGGTGGCGGCCGGGCCCTGCTTCTGGCGCAACACCGGGCTCACAGGATCTCCTTCGCGGCGGGCAGGTCGGTGGGGGTCTTGAGTGCGACGGTCTGCGTGACCGTGCCCTTGAGCTGGCGCTTGACCAGACCGGTCAGGGTGCCCGCGGGCGGCAGCTCGACCGTCGCGGTGACGCCCAGCTCGACCAGGCCGTCCATCGTCAGGTCCCAGCGGACCGGGCGGGTGACCTGCTTGATCAGCCGCTCCAGGTACTCGGCGCCGCTGGTGACCACGGTGCCGTCGGCGTTGGACAGCAGCGGGCGGACCGGGTCCTTCGGCGTGATCGACGCGGCGTGCGCGCGCAGGGCCTCCTCGGCGGGGGCCATGTAGGAGGTGTGGAAGGCGCCGGCGACCTTCAGCGGCCGGACCTTCGTGCCTTCGAGGGGCTCGGCGACGATGCGCTCGATGGCGTCCTTCGCGCCGGAGGCGACGATCTGCCCGGCGCCGTTGCGGTTCGCCGCGGTCAGGCCGTGGCCCTCCAGCCACGCGACGACCTCGTCCGGGTCGCCCAGCATCACGGCCGCCATGGACGTCGGCTCGATCGCGCACGCCTTGGCCATCTCGGCGCCGCGCACGGCGGCCAGCGCGACGGCGTCCTCGGCGGTGAGCACACCCGCCGCGGCGGCGGCCGCCAGCTCGCCGACGGAGTGGCCGGCGACCGGAGTGTCGTCCGGGACGTCGCCAAGGGCGTCGAAGGCCAGCAGCGAGAGCGCGACGATCAGCGGCTGCGTGATCGCGGTGTCCTGGATGGTCTCGGCGTCGGCCTCGGTCCCGAGGTGGACCAGGTCGAGCCCGGTTCGCTCGGACCAGCGCGCGAGCTTCTCGCGGGTGCCGTCGAGTTCGAGCCAGGGGGAGAACATGCCGGGCGCTTGGGAGCCCTGTCCGGGAGCGAGCACTGCTGTCACGCCTCTAGGGAACATGCTTCCCCGGCGGGCCCGGGATGCCGCCGTTCACCAAGTCGGAGCGGCGATCTTGTAGGGAGCCTACAAAAATGGCGCCCGCGGGCCCGCATGCAGCGCTGATGTGTTGTCGGTTCCGGGCAGGCCGGAAGTGAGACCGGTCACCAGAGGCCGCGTGCCCTGGCCAGCCGTCCCACGGTCAGGGCCACCCGCAGCACCAGCGCGTCCCGCGGTTCGGTGGCGTTGCGGCCGGTCAGCTCGGCCGCCCGGCGCAGCCGGTAGCGCACGGTGTTGGGGTGCACGAACAGCTTCTTCGCGCACGTCTCCAGCACCCCGCCGGACTCCAGGTACTCGTCCACCGTCTGCAGCATCGTCGGTCCGGCGGCCTCCAGCGGCTGCGCGATCTCCTCGATCAGCAGCCGCTCGGCCTCGGCGTCGCCGGAGAGCGCTCGTTCCGGCAGCAGGTCCGAGGATCGCACGGGCCGCGGCGCGCCCGGCCAGCCGACCACCGCGCGCAGCCCGGACAGCGCCTCGGCCGCGCTGCGGTGCGCCTCGGCCAGGCTGTCCACCGTCGGGCCGGCCACCACCGGGCCCTCGCCGAACGCGCCCGCCAGCTTGCCGAGGACCTCCTTCTGCTTGGCGTCGCCGTCGGTCGGGCCGCCTGCCACCACGATCAGCCGCGACCCCTGGACGCTCAGCAGCACCGGCCGTGCCAGCCGCGCGGCCAGCCGGCGCACCTCGAACACCACGCTCGGCGGGTCGTCCGAGGGCGGCCGGCCGGCCAGCACGGTCGCCATCGCCGACGGCTCCCACCCCAGCGCCGCGGCCCGCGACAGCACCGCCTCCTCGGCGTCGCCGCGGACGATGCCGTCCACGACCAGCGCCTCCAGCCGGGCGTCCCACGCGCCGCGCGCCTCCGCGGCCGCGGCGTAGGAGTTGGCCGTCGCGAAGGCGATCTCGCGGCCGTAGCGGAGGATGCCCTCGGTGAGCGCGGCGTTCTCGGCCTCGGTGGCGGCGAATTCCGGCAGCTGCTCCTCGAACACCTCGATCGCCAGCCGCACCAGCCCGACCGCCTGCCGCAGGCTGATCCAGCGGGACAGGTCCTCGGGGGCGCCGCGGAAGGCGTCGGTGGTGAGCTTGAGCGCCTCCTGCGAATCCCGCAGCCAGTCGACGAACCCGGCCGCGCCAGTCTGGGTGATCAGCAGGATGCTCGCCCGCTGCTCCGCGGGCAGCCGCCCGAACCACGGCAGCCGCTGCTCCATCGCGGCGACGCTGGCCGAGGCGAGGCGCCCGGAGGCGCGCTCCAGCCTGCGCAGCGTCTTCGCGGACAGGCCGTGGTGCTTGGCCAGGCGCCTGCCGCTGGTCTGGCTGCCGTGGGTCTGGCTGCCGTGGGTCTGGGTCATGGTGAACCGACTCTAACCGGCCGTCCGGTAAACGCGAGGCCGCCCGGCGCATCGCGGTTCTCGCAGCGCCGGGCGGCCTCATCTCCCCGGTCCCCACCGGTAGGTCCACTATGGACCTTGTGGATATTTTTCCGCCAGTCTTCTCACTCGATCGTGCAAGTAATTTTCCGATGATGTTGCGGGGCTCACTGCGGGTGAGGGAATCACCGCCGCTTGTGGCAGGTTGATCCGGCCAGACGGGAGGCGCCATGCACGTTCTGTTGCAGCACGGTTTGTCCGTTTTCGGGCAGTGGATCTCCATCGCGGAGCTGGTCGGCCAGCTGTGCGCGCTCGCCGTGGTCTTCCTGGCGCAGCGGCGCACGCTCTGGACCTGGCCCGTGCAGGTCGGCGCGACGGTGCTGCTGTTCGCCGTCTACGCCTCCGCGCACCTGGGCGGGCTCGCGGCCCGGCAGGTCGCGATCCTGCTGATCTCGGTCTACGGCTGGTGGGCCTGGACCCGCCGCCGCGACCCGGTCTACGGGGTGGTCGTGCGCAGCGGCCGGGCCGTCGAGCGGCTGGTGATGGCGGGCGCGTTCGTGGTCGGCACCGTGGTGATGGCGCTGGTGCTCGACGCGCTGGACGCCTCCTGGGCGCCGTGGCCGGACGCGGCGATCTTCATCGGCACGCTGGTCGCCTTCGCCGCCCAGGGCCGCGGCCTGGTCGAGTTCTGGCTGGTGTGGCTGGTCGTCGACGCGATCGGCGTGCCGCTGCAGATCTCCTCGGGCCTGTACTTCTCCGCGGCGGTCTACCTCGTGTTCGCGGCGCTGGTCGTGCACGGCTGGTGGAGCTGGCACCGCGCCGCGGTCACGCGCCCGGAGCTCACGGCAGCATCCCGCTGAGGAAGCTCGCCTGCGCCACCACGATCAGGCACATCACGAGCAGCAGTCCCACGCTCCACGGCAGCACCTTGCGCAACAGCGTGCCCTCTTCGCCCGGCAGCATCGCCGCCGCGCACGCGATGCTCAGGTTCTGCGGGGAGATCATCTTGCCGAGCACGCCGCCCGAGGAGTTGGCCGCGGCGAGCAGTTCGGGCGACAGCCCGGCCTGGTGCGCCGCGGTCACCTGGAGCGCGCCGAACAGGGCGTTGGCGGAGGTGTCCGAACCCGAGACCGCCACGCCGAACCAGCCGAGCACCGGGGACAGGAACGCCAGGCCGGCGCCCGCGCCCGCGATGAAGTAGCCGATCGTGGTGGCCTGGCCGGACAAGTTCATCACGTAGGCCAGCGCGAGCACGCTCGTCACGGTCAGGATGGCGAACCGCAGCTCGTGCACCGTGCCGCCCCACTCGCGGACCGCGTCCCGGGCGCGGACCCGCAGGAACACCGCGGTCAGGACGCCCGCGACCAACACGAGCGTGCCGCCGGTGCTCAGGAACGGCACCGAGAACGTGTTGCCGGACACCGGTTTGCCCGCCGAGTTCGCCACCGACAGGGCGGGCCAGTCGAACTTCCACGTCGCCGCGTCGAGCAGCCGCTTGACCGGCGGCAGCTGGCCGATCGAGAAGATCACGATGATCAGCCCGTACGGCAGGTAGGCGCGGACGACCTCGCCGCGGTCCTCCGGCCGGTCCAGCGTTTCGGTGGCCACACCGGTGAGCACGGCGGTCCGGACCTCTTCGCGGGCCGGCTTCCGGGCGGCGGGCAACGCGACCAGTGCCGCGGCGCCGGCGAGCGCGGCGCCGATGTCGGCGAGCTGCGCGGAAACGTAGTTGGCGGCAGCGAACTGCACCACCCCGAACGCCACGCCGCACACCAGCGCGGGCAGCCACGTTTCCCGCAGCCCGCGACGCCCGTCCACGATGAAGACCAGCAGCAGCGGCACGAACAACGCCAGGATCGGCGTCTGGCGGCCCACGATCGACGACACGGTGTCCAGCGGCAGCCCAGTGACCTGCGCGAGGGTGACGACCGGGGTGCCCATGGCGCCGAACGCGACCGGCGCGGTGTTGGCGACCAGCGCGACGACCGCCGCCCGCACCGGGGTGAACCCGAGCGCCACCAGCATCACCGAGCTGATCGCGACCGGCGCGCCGAAGCCGGCCAGCGCCTCCATCAGCGCGCCGAAGCAGAACGCGATGATCAGCGCCTGGATGCGGGGATCGTCGGAGACCCGGCCGAACGACCGGCGGAGCACGTCGAAGTGGCCGGTGCGCACGGTGATCCGGTAGATCCACAGCGCGTTGACGACGATCCACATGATGGGGAAGAGGCCGAACGCGGCGCCCTGGAAACCGCTGGAGATCGCCTGCCCGATCGGCATGCCGAAGATCGTGACGGCGACGATGAGGGCGACGGCCAGGCCGATCAGGCCGGCCTGGTGGGCCTTCATCCGGACCACGCCCAGCAGGACGAGGACGGTGGCCAGTGGGAGTGCCGCGACCAGCGCGGACAGGCCGAGTGAACCGGCTAGCGGGGCGAGCTCCTGCACGAACATGCCGACCTCGATTCCACATCGCGGAAGTGGGGTTCCGCTGGACGTGGGGTCGGATGGTCCAGTTGTGCGGGCGGGGCGTCAAGGGGGGCGTTTCACTGATCGAGATGGCTCGGGCGCTACGCGGGTTTCTACTGCGCCGGCTTCGCTTCGCTACGCCCCGATTGAGCCCTCCCGAACCCGATCTTTCAG
>NZ_JAKGSD010000079.1 GCF_021654135.1 Amycolatopsis tucumanensis
CGGCGGTCACCCACTCTACCACCATCGGTGGGAGCTTGGTTCGTGACCCCCCGCCCGGATCCCGTTCCCTTGGGGCTTTTCTTCCCCGCCGGCCCGGTCTCCCTGGCGACGAAGAGAAGATTACATGCCCCGAAATGGGGCTCGAACAGGGGGGTCCCTTAACGGTAAAAGCGCTGATCAAGCGCCCTTTCGGCCCGGAAAGGCGTCGCGACGGCCCGCCCACGGCGCGATCGGGCGGTTCCCCGGAGGCCGCTCGACCAAGATCCGGACACTGGGGACATGCGAGAACTCGCGGCATTCCTGCGGACCCGGCGCGACCGGTTGCGGCCCGCCGACGTCGGGCTGCCGGCCGGACCGCGAAGGCGCGCGCCCGGCCTGCGACGGGAGGAGGTCGCGAACCTCGCCGGGATCTCGACCGACTACTACACGCGCCTGGAACAGGCCGGCAGTCCGCAGCCACCGCGGGACGTCCTCTCCGGTGTCGCGCGGGCGCTGCGGCTCTCCGACGAAGAACGCGCGCACCTGTTCCACCTCGCCGGGGAACAACCCGACCCGGACGGCCCCTCCGCGGACGTGTCGTCCGGGGTCCGGCACCTCCTGGACCACCTGGACGAGGCGGCGGCGCTGGTCGTCGACGTCAAGTACGAGGTGCTGGCGTGGAACCCCCTGGCCGCCGTCGTCTTCGGCGACCTCGCCGAGTTGTTACCCCGCGAGCGCAACCTCGCGCGCGACCGGTTCCTCCACTCCGGTGGGAGCCGCTACCCGGACCCGGGCGAGCACTTCGCCGTCGCACTCCGCGCGGCCGCCGCTAAGTACCCGGACGACCCGGGGATCCGCGAGCTGATCGAGGACCTGCGGGAGGGCAGCGCCGAGTTCCGCGAGCTGTGGTCCCGGCACGACGTGATCGTGCGGCGCGACCGGACGAAGGTCCTTCGGCACCCGCGGACCGGCGAGTTCGAGGTCGCGTGCGAGGTGCTGCTCGTCCCCGACCGCGACCAGCGGGTCATCCTCTACACCGCCGCGCCCGGCAGCGCCGGCCAGGAGGCGTTGCGGCTGCTCGGCACCCCCGGCGCGCTTGCACCGGCGCACCGGCCACGGCACGCTCCTCAGGCGTGCCCACCTTGCTGATCGTGCACCACACGCCCTCGCCGAACCTGCAGGCCATGTTCGAAGCCGTGGTCGCGGGCGCGACCACCGACGAGATCGAGGGGGTCACCGTCGTGCGGCGGGCGGCTCTCGCGGCCACCGCCACCGACGTGCTCGACGCGGACGGCTACCTGCTCGGCACCACGGCCAACCTCGGGTACATGTCGGGCGCGCTCAAGCACTTCTTCGACCAGGTCTACTACCCGTGCCTGGACTCCACGCGCGGCCGCCCGTTCGGGTGTTACGTGCACGGCGGCAGCGACGTCTCCGGGACGGTCCGCGGCATCGAGTCGATCACCACGGGCCTCGGGTGGGAGAAGGCGGCGGAGATCGTCACCGTCACCGGCGAACCGTCGAAGGCGGACCTCGAACGCTGCTGGGAGCTGGGCGCGACGGTCGCTGCCGGACTGATGGAATAACGTCGTTACGTAACGCTGTTACGATTGTCGTGGAACGCTCCCAGAGAGGAAGCTCGCGATGATCGCCCTGTCCGGTCCCACCCAGCTGTTCACCGTGATCGCGCTGGTCTCGCTGCCGACGGTGATGTTCGGCGGCTACTCGCTGCTCGGCCTGCTGCGCAAGCGCAAGCTCACCGACGAGCAGCGGGCGTACTTCCGCGCCGGGCACGCGCACGCCGGTGTGCTGCTCGTGCTGGCGCTGATCACCCTGCAACTCGTCGCCGCGGGCGGGCTCGGCGCGGCCGGCCAGTGGGTGGTCTCCGTCCTGCTGCTGGTCGGCATCCTCGCGCAGTCCGGCGGGATGTTCCTCAACCTGCTGCCGGACCGGAAGCCGCTCGCGCACGGCGTCACCGTCAGCGGCGCGGTGCTGCTCGCCGCCGCGATGATCACGACGGCGGTCGGGGTGGCGGTGGCCTGATCAGGCCACCGGCCTCACTTGCCGACGTTGCGGGCCAGGGCCGCCGGGTAGCGCTCCCCCGCCACGGCCTCCGCGGGAACAGCCGCCTCGATGCTCCGGATGTCCGCTTCGGACAGTTCGAGCGCGGCCGCGGCCACGTTCTCCTCCAGGTACTTGCGGCGCTTCGTGCCGGGAATGGGGACGACGTCCGCGCCCCGGCTCTGCACCCAGGCCAGCGCCAGCTGGCCGGCGGTCACGCCCTTCTCCGCCGCCAGCTTCCGCAGCGCCTCGACGATGCGCAGGTTCCGGTCCAGGTTGCCCTCGGCGAAGCGCGGCAGGTTGCGGCGCATGTCGTCGGACGGCAGCTCCTCCACCTTGGTGATGCTGCCGGTCAGGAACCCGCGGCCGAGCGGCGAGAACGGCACGATCCCGATGCCCAGCTCGCGGCACGTGGGCACGACCTCGTCCTCGATCCCGCGGGTCCACAGGCTCCATTCGCTCTGCAGGGCCGTCACCGGGTGGACGGCGTGCGCCCTGCGGATCGTGTCCGCGGACGCCTCGGAGATGCCCAGGTGGCGGACCTTGCCCTCGGCGACCAGCTCGGACAGCGCGCCCCAGGTCTCCTCGACCGGGACGGCCGGGTCGACCCGATGCTGGTAGTAGAGGTCGATGTGGTCGACGCCGAGGCGGCGCAGCGAGTCCTCGGCGCACTGGCGGACGTAGGCCGCGTCGCCGCGCACCTGCTGCCCCTCCGCGCCCAGCACGATGCCGAACTTGGTGGCCAGCACGACCTGGTCCCGTTTGCCCGCGATCGCGCGGCCGACCAGCTCCTCGTTGGCCCCCTGGCCGTACACGTCCGCGGTGTCCAGCAGCGTCACGCCCAGCTCGAGCGCGCGGTGGATCGTCGCGATGGACTCCGCGTCGTCGTCGCGCACCCCGTAGGCCTGGCTCATGCCCATGCAGCCGAGGCCCTGCGCGCCGACCTCCAGCTCGCCCAGCTTCCTGGTGCCGATCACGCGGAGATCTCCTCCCGGACCACGCCGGCCGCGCCCGGGACACGGGCGCAGATGCGGTCGTAGTTCTCGATCTTGTAATTCAGGACGTCCATGCAGGCCTGGAGTTCGGCGATGCGCTCGGCGACCGAGCGGCGCTGTTCGAGCAGGATCGCGCGGCGGCGGCCGGCGCTGGCGTCACCGGCGCCGCGCAGCTGCGCGTACTCCCGCATCATCTTGATCGGCATGCCCGTGGTGCGGAGCTTGGTGAGGAACTCCAGCCACGCGAGGTCGGCGTCGGAGTAGGCCCGCCTGCCCGCGGCGTCCCTGGCGGGCGGGTCGAGGAGCTTGATGCGCTCGTAGTAGCGGAGGGTGTCGATCGACAGCCCGCTGCGACGTGCGGCTTCCGCTATCGAGTAGCTCATGCTGCCGACACTACGACCTGGAGTGCACTCCAGGTCAACTCCGGAAGCAGGGGAACGATAACGGTGTCGCGATAGCCTGGGGGCATGCCGCGACCCCGGACCCACGACGAAGCACTCCGGCTGAAACTGCTCGACCGGGCCGGCGAACTGCTGTCGGCGGACGGGCCGAAGGCGCTCAGCCTGCGCAAGCTCGCCGCGGACGTGGGCACCTCGACCACCGCGGTGTACTCGCTGTTCGGCGGCAAGCCCGAGCTGGTCAACGCCGTCTACCTGGAGGGGTTCCGGCGGTTCGGGGCGCGGTTGCGGGGCGTCTCGCGCTCGGGCGACCCGGTGGAGGACTTCGTGCGGCTGGGGCTGGCCTACCGGGAGAGCGCGCTGGCCGACCCGCACCTGTACTCGATCATGTTCACCAAGGCCCTGCCCGGGTTCGAGCCCGGCGCGGAGGCCGCGCGGACCGCGCGGGACTCACTCGCGCCGCTGGTCGACACCGTGCGCGCGGCGATCTCCGCCGGGGCGTTCCGGGCGGTCGCGCCCGAGGTGATCGCGGTGAGCGCGTGGGGCATCGTGCACGGGCTGGTGTCGCTGGAGCTGAACGGGAACCTGCCGCGGGACTTCGACGTGGCCGCCTCCTACGAGACGGCGCTGCGCGCTCACGCGGACGGGTGGCGCTTGACCCAGGTCAGCGAATAGCGGCGGAGCACGTGGCGCCGGTAGCGCACGCCGGGCAGGAGCCGCCGGGCCGCCTCCCGGACCTCGCGGTAGCTCATCGCCGGTTTGAGGGTCGGCATGCCCGTCGGGACGCTCGCCCGGCGCAGCACCTTGGTGATCCGCACGACCGGCGTGGCCGCGGCCCAGATCGCCCAGTCCGCCAGGGTCGCCTCGCGCGCCAGGCCGACGACGACGAGCGTGCCGCCCGGGCGCAGCAGGTCCCGCATGCGGGCCAGCGCCGGCTCGAACTCCATGTGGTGGATCGCGGTGACCGAGCAGACGAAGTCGTAGTGCCCGGCAGGGAGGTCCGCGGCGAGGAAGTCACCCTCGACGAACCGCGGACCGCCGGCCTGTTCGCGGGCGCGGGCGATCATCTCCGGCGAGCAGTCGATCCCGGTGACCCGCTTCGCCCTGCTCATCAGCTTCCGCGCGAGCAGCCCCTCGCCGCAGCCGACGTCCAGCGCCTCCACGCAGCCGTCCGGCACGGCGCGCAGGACCTCCGGATGCCGGGCGACGTTGCTGTTCCAGTACGGGTCAGCGGGCACCGTACTGACGATCACCCGCGTCGCCGAGGCCGGGGACGATGAAGCCGGAGTCGTTGAGCCGTTCGTCGACGCTCGCGGTGACCACGCGGACCGGCAGGCCGCTGTCCTCCAGGTGCTTGATCCCCTCCGGCGCGGCGAGTGCGCAGATCGCGGTGACGTCGGTGGCGCCGCGGCCGGTCAGCAGCCGGATCGTGTACTCCATCGAGCCGCCGGTGGCGAGCATCGGGTCGAGGACGAACACCGGGCGGTCGGACAGGTCGTCGGGCAGCGACTCCATGTACGGGGTCGGCTGGAGGGTCTCCTCGTCGCGCGCCAGGCCGACGAAACCCATCTGCGCCTCGGGGATCAGCTTGTGCGCCTGGTCGGCCATGCCCAGCCCGGCGCGCAGGACGGGCACCAGCAGCGGCGGGTTCGCGAGGCGGTACGCGTCGGTGCGGGCGACGGGCGTGTGGATGCGCTCGGTGCGCACCGGCGCCTCGCGGGTGGCCTCGTAGATCAGCATGACGGTCAGCTCGTGCAGGGCCGCCCGGAAGGCCGCGCTGTCCGTGCGGGCGTCACGCATGGTCGACAGCCTGGCCTTGGCCAGCGGATGATCGACGACAAGCACGTCCATGGAGCGTCACGGTAGCCGACAACGGGGGTGGTCCGGATGCGCACCGTGGTCGCGGTGCTGGGAATCGGCAGCGCGCTGGCCGCGTGCGCCCCGGTCGCGTGTCCCGCGATCGGTTACGCCGCGCCGTCCCGCGTGGTGCTGCCCGCGGTGCCGGACGTGGCGTCGGTGGAACTGCGGTTGTGCCAGTCCGGCACGTGCTCGACGGCGCGGGCGACGCAGGCCGGCGGGGTCGTGGCGCCGGACCTCGGCAGCACGCGCGCGCAACGGTTCGAGGCCGGCCACGGCGACGTCACCGTCCGGCTGCTGACCGCCGACGGCCGCGAAGCGCTGGGCGCGGGCGGGAGCGTTCCGGTGCACGTCGCGAGCTTCGGTTCCGGGCCGTGCACGCAGCACGTCGCGCACGTGGACGTGATCGTCGGCGCGGACGGAACAGTCTCCGGAAGGTGACCCGGAAACCGCGTGGACCCAGATAGGCTCGCGCGGTGGAACAGCCTGGGACTCCCGAGCGCCCGCCGATGCGGGCCTCCGACGCGGACCGGGAACGGGTCGCGCAGATCCTGCACAACGCGCTCGCCGAGGGGCGGATCACCGTGCAGGAACTGGAAGAGCGGCTCGACACCGTGTACGCCGCCAAGACGCTCGCCGAACTGGAGCCGCCGGTCGCGGACCTGCCGGGGGTCTCGCCGGCCGCCGTGCAGCCCGCCGCGCCGCGGGCGCTCACCCCGGACAACCGCATCGGCGGGGTGCCCGGCTCGAAGACCTCCGTCGCCGTCATGTCCGGCGTCACCCGCAAGGGCCCGTGGACCGTGCCGCCGGACCACACCAGCGTCGCGTTCTGGGGCGGCGTCGAGATGGACCTGCGCAGCGCCCGGTTCAGCGAACGGCACACCACCATCACCGCCGTCGCGATCATGGGCGGCATCGACATCGTGGTGCCCGACGACATCATCGTCGAGGTCACCGGCGTCGGTTTCATGGGCGCGTTCGAGAGCCAGGACCGCGGCGGCGCGTCCACCGAGCCCCCGCCGCCGGGCGCGCCGGTCGTCAAGGTCACCGGGCTCGCGTTCTGGGGCGCGGTCACGGTCGTGCGCAAACCGCGGAAGGGTCAGGGGCAGATCGAGGGCTGACCACCGGCGGACCGGGGCGCGGAGGATGTGCGGCCACTCCCGCGGTAGCCCAGCTAGCCTGGGCGGGTGAGCGCACCCACCCTGCCGGCCGCTCTCGCCGACGCCATCCGCGACGACGCGAGCCTCCGGCGCTTCCTGCACGGCCTGCCCGGTGTGGACCAGGTCGGGGTCGAGGCCCGGGCCACCGCCCTGGCGACCCGCAGCATCAAGAAGTCCAGCAAGCTCTGGGCCATCGACACCGCGATCTCGATGGTCGACCTGACCACGCTCGAGGGCGCCGACACGCACGGCAAGGTCCGCGCGCTGACCGCGAAGGCCCGCCGCCCCGACCCGGAGCGGCCGGACACGCCGCAGGTCGCCGCGGTGTGCGTGTACCCGGACCTCGTCGCGACGGCCGTCGACGGGCTCAAGGGCACCGGCATCGGCGTCGCGAGCGTCGCCACGGCCTTCCCCTCGGGGCGGTCGTCCCGGCAGGTGAAGCTCGCCGACGTGGCGCTGGCCGTGGAGTCCGGCGCCACCGAAGTCGACATGGTGATCGACCGGGGCGCGTTCCTCGAAGGCCGCTACGGCGAGGTGTTCGAGGAGATCCAGGCGATCAAGGCCGCCTGCGGGAACGCGCACCTGAAGGTCATCCTCGAGACCGGCGAGCTGGTCACCTACGACAACGTGCGCCGCGCCTCCTGGCTGGCCCTGCTGGCTGGCGGCGACTTCATCAAGACCTCCACCGGCAAGGTCTCCCCCGCCGCGACGCTGCCCGTCACGCACGTGATGCTGCAGGCCGTCCGCGACTGGTTCACCACCACCGGCGAGCTGCGCGGCGTCAAGCCGGCCGGCGGCATCCGCACCACCAAGGACGCGATCAAGTACCTCGTCGCCGTGCACGAGGTCGCGGGCGAGCAGTGGCTCACCCCGGAGCTGTTCCGCTTCGGCGCGTCCAGCCTGCTCAACGACCTGCTGCTGCAGCGGCGCACCCAGCACGACGGCCACTACAGCGGCCCCGACTACGTGGCGGTGGACTGATGCCTGCCTTCGAGTACGCGCCCGCGCCCGAGTCGCGCGACCTGGCGAACCTCAAGCCGAGCTACCGGCCGTTCATCGACGGCGAGTTCGTCGACGGCGGCGGCGAACCGCTCAAGACCGTCAACCCGGCGACCGAGGAGGTCCTGGCCGAGGTCTCCACGGCGAGCGCCGCCGACATCGACACCGCGGTGAAGGCCGCGCGCAAGGCGTTCGAGAAGACCTGGGGCCCGATGCCGGGCAGCGAGCGCGCGAAGTACCTGTTCCGCATCGCGCGGCTGATCCAGGAACGCTCGCGTGAGCTGGCGGTGCTGGAGACGCTGGACAACGGCAAGCCGATCAAGGAGTCCCGCGACTCGGACCTGCCGCTGGTCGCCGCGCACTTCTTCTACCACGCGGGCTGGGCCGACAAGCTCGACTACGCGGGATACGGGCCGGACCCGAAGCCGCTGGGCGTCGCCGGGCAGATCATCCCGTGGAACTTCCCGCTGCTGATGCTGGCGTGGAAGATCGCGCCCGCGCTGGCCACCGGCAACACCGTGGTGCTCAAGCCGGCCGAGACGACGCCGCTCACCGCGCTGGTGTTCGGCGAGATCTGCCAGCAGGCCGGGCTGCCGCCGGGGGTGGTGAACATCCTGCCGGGCGCCGGCGACGTCGGCGCGCGGCTGGTCGGGCACCCGGGCATCGACAAGATCGCGTTCACCGGGTCGACCGAGGTCGGCAAGCAGATCCAGCGCCAGGTCGCGGGCACGCCCAAGCGGCTCACGCTGGAGCTGGGCGGGAAGGCGGCGAACGTGGTCTTCGACGACGCGCCGCTGGACCAGGCCGTCGAGGGCATCGTCAACGGCATCTTCTTCAACCAAGGCCACGTGTGCTGCGCCGGTTCGCGCCTGCTCGCGCAGGAGTCGGTCGCCGAGGAGCTGCTGGACAAGCTGCGGCACCGCATCACGACGCTGCGGCTGGGCGACCCGCTGGACAAGAACACCGACGTCGGCGCGATCAACTCGGCCGAGCAGCTGACCAAGATCCGCGAGCTGGCCGACTCCGGCGAGGCCGAGGGCGCGCAGCGGTGGACCAGCCCGTGCCCGGTGCCCGACCGCGGGTTCTTCTTCGCGCCCACCGTGTTCTCCGGCGTGCACCAGTCGATGCGGATCGCGCGCGAGGAGATCTTCGGGCCGGTGCTGTCGGTGCTCACCTTCCGCACGCCGGACGAGGCGGTCGCGAAGGCCAACAACACGCCCTACGGGCTGTCCGCCGGGATCTGGAGCGAGAAGGGCTCGCGGATCCTGTGGACGGCGAACCGGCTGCGCGCGGGCGTGGTCTGGGCCAACACGTTCAACCGCTTCGACCCGGCGGCGCCGTTCGGCGGCTACCAGGAGTCGGGCTTCGGCCGCGAGGGTGGCCGCACCGGTCTGGAGGGATACCTGGATGTCTGAGCGGGTGAGCGTCGCGAAGACGTACAAGCTGTTCATCGGCGGCAAGTTCCCGCGCTCGGAGTCCGGCCGGGTGTACCCGGTGACCGACAGCAAGGGCAACTTCCTCGCCAACGCCGCGCACGCCTCGCGCAAGGACGTGCGGGACGCGGTGGTGGCCGCGCGCAAGGCGTTCCCCGGCTGGTCGGGCGCGACCGCCTACAACCGCGGGCAGGTGCTGTACCGGGTCGCGGAGGTGCTGGAGGGGCGCCGCGACCAGTTCGTCGCCGAGGTCGGGGCCGCCGAGGGGCTGTCCGGGCGTCGCGCCGAGGCGGTCGTGGACGCCGCGATCGACCGCTGGGTCTGGTACGCGGGGTGGACGGACAAGGTGGCGAGCGTGCTGGGCGCGGCGAACCCGGTCGCCGGGCCGTACTTCTCGTTCACCGTGCCGGAGCCGACCGGAGTGGTCGGGATCCTCGCGCCGCAGAAGTCGTCGCTGCTCGGGCTGGTGAGCGTGCTGGCGCCGGCGCTGGCGACCGGCTGCACGGCGGTCGTGGTGAGCAGCGCGGAGCGGCCGCTGCCCGCGATCACGTTGTCCGAGGTGCTGGCGACGTCCGACCTGCCCGGCGGGGTGGCGAACATCCTCACCGGGCGCGCCGCGGAGCTCGGCCCGTGGCTGGCCTCGCACGGCGACGTGAACGCGCTGGACCCGACGGGCGCCGAGGACCGCGCGGAACTGGCCCGCGAGGCGGCCGGGACGGTGAAGCGCGTGCTGGCCGTGCCCGCGGAGGAGCCGGACTGGACGCAGCGCCCGGACATCGCCCGGCTGCGGCGCTACCTGGAGGCGAAGACCGTCTGGCACCCGATGGGTGTCTAGGGGCGCGGCCGCGTGGCCGCCGGGCGGTCACGCGGCCGGACTAGCGGTCGCGGTGCCGTCCGCGGGAGCGCCAGTGCCGCCCCCGCGAACTGGCAGCCGGGAAGTCCGGGTGGATCTCCGCGAACTCGGTGTCCGTGATGCCCATCAGCACCAGGTACTTCACGCCGTCGCGGGACAGCTCGGTGTCGCGGACGCGGCCCTCCTCGCGGAAGCCGAGCCCGGCGTGCATCGACAGCGACGCCACGTTGCCGCCGTAGATGCTGACCTCGCACTTCCGGTAGCCGCGCTCGCCGAACATGAAGCGCAGCAACGTGATCACCGCGTCGCCCGCGTAACCGCACCGCCGGTGCTGCGGCCCGATCCCGATGCCGTAGCTGAACCGGTCCGGCGAATCCGCCTCGGTCGCCGACAGCGAGCCCACCACGAGACCGCCGCGCAGGGTCTCGATCGCGAAGTGGAAGTCGGCTTCGGCGCGGTGCGCCGCCCAGTGCCGGTACTCCCCGACGCGGCGGGTGTCCGCGGCCTCCCGGTCGAAACCGGCCAGCCTGCGCTGATCGGCAGGCGTGATCACCCGCAGCCGCACCTTCCGCCCGGCGCGCGCGGGCACGCCGGCCCAGACCGGGGCGCGGTAGCGCGCCAGGTCGAGACGGGGCGGAGGCATCACCATCGCGAGCACCATACCGGTACCCGTCAAGAAATCCGGAGGTCCTCACCGGTGATCGGGCGGCCCGGCAACGGGCTGGCGGAACTCGACCGCAGCCCGTCGAGCATGAGGGCCGCGGCACGTTCGAAGGCCAGCAGCGCGGGGTCGTCCACCGCCGGCGGCTGTCGCAGCACCAGCGAAAACAGGATGGCGACGTCGCCGGTCCCGACGTCGGCGCGGACCGATCCCTCGGCCTGCGCCGCCTGCACGATCGCGTCCAGCTCGGCCAGCAATGCGTCGCGGGAGGCGGCGGTTTCCGGGTCGCGTTTGAGGATTTCCCTCGCCCGCTCGGAAACCAGCGCCAGCTGGACGCTGGCCTGCAGCTGGTGCGACCGCCCGATGACCCGCACCAGCGCGTCGAACGCCGTCGGCTCCTCGGCCGCCGCTTCCCGTGCGTCGGCGAGTACCTGCGCGAAGCTCTCCCGCGCGACGGCCCGGATGAGGGCCTCCCGGTCGGGGAAGCGCCGGTAGAGCGTGCCGACGCCGACTCCGGCGGCGCGCGCGATCTCCTCCATCGGCACGTCCGGGCCCGCTGCGGCGAACACCTGGCGGGCGGCGGCGACGATCTGGTCGCGGTTGCGCTGGGCGTCCGCGCGCAGCCGCGTTTCCGAAGCCGTCATGTCGTTCCTCTCCGTCACCCCCGCGAGATTCTCTCACCCGAACGTAGGTGGACGAAAAACTTCCACATCAGTACGTTGGCGATAAGTGGACGACATCCTTCCACATTTTGTCCGGATTGGGGTGCAACACCGTGACCGCTCAGCTTCCCGCCACACTGCCCATCACCCGCGGCTGCCCGTACGCGCCGCCGGATGAGCACCGCCGACTGCGGGACGAGGCGCCGATCCAGCGGGTGACGCTGCCCAGCGGCGAGACGGCGTGGGCGATCACCCGGCACGAGGACATCCGGGCGATGCTGACCGACCCGCGGTTCAGCTCCGACCGGCGCAACCCGAACTTCCCGCTGCTGATCAAGGGACAGCGGATCAACACCGGGTTCCGCGCGTCGCTGATCGGGATGGACCCGCCGGAGCACGGCCCGGCGCGGCGCAAGGTGGTCGGCGAGTTCACGGTGCGGCGGATGGAGGCGCTGCGCCCGCGCATCCAGGAGATCGTCGACCAGCACATCGACGCGATGCTCGCCGGCCCCAAGCCGGCCGACCTGGTGAAAGCGCTCTCCCTGCCGGTGCCGTCACTGGTCATCTGCGAGCAGCTCGGCGTCCCGTACGCCGACCACGAGTTCTTCCAGCTGCACTCGTCCCGCCTGCTCAGCCGGGTCACGCCGCCTGAGGAGCGCAAAGCGTCGATCGACGCGCTGCGCGACTACCTGGGCGAGCTGATCGAGCGGAAGGCGCAGGAACCGGCCGACGACCTGCTGAGCCGCCAGCTCGACAAGCAGGACGACCGCGAAGAGCTGGTCAGTCTGGCGTTCCTGCTGCTCGTCGCCGGGCACGAGACCACGGCGAACATGATCTCGCTGGGCACCATGGCGTTCCTGGAGCGCCCGGAGGACATCCGGAAGATCCAGGAGGACCCGTCGAAGACGCTGCCCGCGGTCGAGGAACTGCTGCGGTACTTCACGATCGCCGAGTTCGCGGTGTCCCGTGTGGCGGTGGAGGACGTCGAGCTCGGCGGGGTGCTCATCAAGGCAGGTGAGGGCGTGGTGCCGCTGAGCAACCTCGCGAACCGCGACCCGGACGCGTTCGACCACCCCGAGGAGCTGGACATCGAGCGCGGCGCGCGGCACCACCTCGCGTTCGGCTTCGGCGCGCACCAGTGCCTCGGCCAGAACCTCGCGCGGATGGAGCTGCAGATCGTGTTCGACACGCTGTTCCGGCGGATCCCCGGACTGCGGCCCGCCGTGCCGCTGGACTCCCTGCCGTTCAAGGACGACGCGAGCGTCTACGGTATTCACGAGTTCCCGGTGACCTGGTAGGAGGAGCCATGCGCATCGTCGCGGACACCGATCTCTGCATCGGCGCGGGCCAGTGCGTGCTGACCGAACCGGAGGTGTTCGACCAGGACGACGACGGCACGGTCGTGGTACTGGTCGAAAACCCCGAGGGCGGGCAGGTGGACAGCGCCCGCGAGGCGGTCAAGCTGTGCCCCGCCATGGCGCTGTCCCTGCAGGAGTAGCTACTTCACCGCGCCCATCGACAGACCGCGGACCAGGTGGTTCTGCGCGATCCACCCGACGATCATCACCGGCAGCGAGGCCAGCAGCGCGGCCGCGGAAAGCTGCGCCCAGTACAGGCCCTCGCTGGTGATGAAGCCGACGAGGAACACCGGCACCGTGCCGGCCCGCGCCGCCGTCAGGTTGACCGCGTAGAAGAACTCGGTCCACGAGAAGATGACGCAGATCAACGCGGTCGCCGCGATGCCGGGCGCGACCACGGGCAGGATCACCCGGTACAGCAGTGTCGGGAGGTTCGCCCCGTCGACGCGCCCGGCCTCGATCATCTCGGTGGGCACCTCGAGGAAGAACGAGCGCATCATCCAGATCGCCAGCGGCAGGTTCATCGCCGTGTAGAGGATGACCAGCGCCCACACGTTGTCCAGCAGCTGCGTGCGCTGCGAGATCACGTACAGCGGGATGATCGCGGCCACGACCGGCAGCATCTTCGTGGACAGGAAGAACCCGAGCACGTTGCTGGTCTTGGGCACCGGGGCGAGCGACAGCGCGTACGCCGCCGGGACGCCCAGGAGCAGCACGATCAGCGTGGACAGGATCGTCACGAACGCGGAGTTGCCGAGGTAGGGCAGGAACCCGCGCTCGAAGATGCTCGCGAACTGGTCCAGCGTCGGGGTGAACGCGATCCGCGGCGGATCGGTGTAGGCGTCGGCCTCCTGCTTGAAGGCGGTCAGCACCATCCAGATCAGCGGGAACACGAAGAGGATCGCGACCACCCACGTCGCGGTGGTCAGTGAGGCGGGACCGAGCCGCCTGCGCAGGGTGCTCACTTCACGACCCCCTTGCTCACGTCGAACGCGCGGAACATCAGGCGCAGCGCGAAGGTCGCGACGATCAACGTCAGTACCACCACGACGACGCCCATCGCCGAGGACTGGCCGATGTCGAAGCCCTGGAACGCGCGCTGGTAGATGTAGTACGGCAGGTTCGTGCTCGCGGTGCCCGGACCGCCCTGGGTCATCAGGAAGATCGCGTCGAAGCTGTTCACGATGTAGATTGCGCCCAGCAGCACCGACAGCTGCAGGTACCGGGACAGGTGCGGCAGCGTGATCGACGCGAACGTCCGCCACCGGCCCGCGCCGTCGACCTGCGCGGCCTCCAGCACGTCCTTCGGCTGGCTCTGCAGGCCGGCCAGGATCAGCAGCATCATGAACGGCGTCCACTGCCACACGACCTGCGCCATGACCGAGGCGAGCGGGAACTCCGACAGCCAGTCGGTTTCGCCGCCGAAGACGAAGTTGAGCAGCCCGTAGGTCGGGTCGAACATCGTCGTCTTCCACAGCAGCGCGCCCGCCGCGGGCAGGATGAGGAACGGCGTGATCAGCAGCGTCCGCACCACGCCGCGGCCGAGGAACTTGCGGTCCAGCAGCAGCGCCAGGCCGAGCCCGAGCAGCAGCGCGACGAACACGCACACCACGGTCAGGACGACCGTGTTGAGCATCGCGCCGCGGAACTGCGAGTCGGCGAACACGTCGGCGTAGTTCTGGAACCCCACGAAGTGCTGCGAGCCGGGCCGCACGAGGTTCCACGACTGGAACGAGTAGACCACCGTCAGGATGAACGGGATCTGGGTCACCACGATGGTGAACAACAGCGCGGGCAGCAGGGGCGCCCGGCGGGCCCAGGCTCCGGTGCCCTTGCGCTTCTCCGGTTTCGCTTCGACTCTTTGTCCACTTGCGACTGTGGGCGCAACGGCGGTCATTTCGTCTCCCGGTAGGAATCGCCGACGGTCTGCGCGTACTCCTGCGACTGCTCGATGGCCTCGTCGACGGTGATCTGCCCGGCGATCGCGGCCGAGAGCTCCTGGCTGACCCGGGTGCCCAGGTCCTGGAACTCGGGGATGCCCACGAACTGGATGCCCGGGTAGGGCACCGGCTTGGTCATCACCTTGCGCTGGTCGGCCGCGTCGATGCCGTCCAGCGTGGGCTGGGCGTAGGCCTTCGCGGCCTCGGCGTACTCGGGGATCCGGTAGGTGGAGAACCGGCAGCCCGGCGGGACGCGGTTCCAGCCGTAGGTCTTGCCGACGGTCTGCACGAACTCCTTGTTCGTCATCCACTGCAGGAACTTCCAGGCGTCCTGCTTGTTCTTGCCGACCTTCGGGATCGCCAGCGCCCAGGTGTAGAGCCAGCCGCTCGCCTCGGTCTTCACCACCGGCGCGGCGACGTAGCCGGACTTGCCGACGACCTTGCTCGACTCCGGGTCCTCGTTCGTCCCGGCCATCACGGTCGCGTCGTACCACATCGCGGCCTGGCCCTGGCCGTAGCGCGTGCCGCACTCGGAGAACCCGGCGCTGGAGGCGCCGACCTCGCCGTGCTCGCGGACCAGGTTCACGTAGAAGTTCGCGGCCTCGCGGAACTCCGGCGTGTCCAGCTTCGCGTTCCAGTCCTGGTCGAACCACTGCGCGCCGAAGGTGTTGGCGACGGTGGTGAACGGCGCGAGGCTTTCGCCCCAGCCGGGCTTGCCGCGCAGGCAGATGCCGGCGACACCGGCTTGCGGGTTGTCCAGCTTCGCGGCGAAGTCGGCGATCTGCTGCCACGTCGGGTGCTCCGGCATGGTCAGCCCGGCCTGCTCGAACAGGTCCTTGCGGTAGGCCAGGAACGACGACTCGCCGTAGAACGGCACCGCGTACATCGAGCCCTGGTAGGACAGCGAGTCGCGGATGCTCGGGATGAAGTCGGCCGGGTCGTAGCCGGGGCTGGCGTCGATGTAGGGCTGCAGGTTCTCCAGCCAGCCGTTGGCCGCCCACTGCGGGGTCTCGTAGTTGCTGATCATCACCGCGTCGAACTCGCCGCCCTGGGTGGCGGTCGAGGCGGTGATCTTCGCGCGCGCCTGGTTCTCCGGCAGCGACACGAACTTGAGCTTGACGCCCGGGTTCGCCGCCTCGAACTCGTGCGACAGCGAAATGGCGTCGTTCATCTGCGGGTTCGCCACGATCGCGATGACCAGGGTGTTGCCGCCCGCGCCGAGCGCGCCGGCGCCCGCGCAGCCGGTCAGGGTCAGCAGCGCGGCGACCGCGAGGAGTGCCAGCCGCTTACGCATCCGTGGCCCCCGGCAGCACCTGCACCTTCAGACCCGCACCACTGCGCATCAGGTCCAGCGCGTCCGGGAACCGCTCCAGCGGCAACGCGTCGGTCAGCAGGGCTTTCGTGTCGATCGCGCCGGAGGCCACCAGGTCCAGCGCGGCGCCGTAGGAGTGCAGAACAGCCATCGATCCCACCACCGTGATCTCGTCGTTGTAGATCCGGAACGGCGAAAGCGCGACACGTGCCTCCGCCGGGGCGACGCCGAAGACGAGCAGACGCCCGCCGCGGCGCAGCGCGTCGAACGCGGCCTCGATCGCCGGGGCCGCACCGGTGCAGTCGGCCGCCGCGTCGAACCGCTCACCGTCCAGTTCGGACACATCGGTGGCGACGGCGTGCGCACCGAGGTCCTTCGCCCGCGGCAGGCGGGACGCGTTGCGGTCGACGACCGTGACGCGCGCGCCGGCCCGCTGCAGGAGCATCTGCATGACCAGGCCCATCGTCCCGGCGCCGACGACCAGGAAGTGCTCGCCCGCCTCGACCCCGATGCGCCGGACGCCGTGCACCGCGCAGGACACCGGCTCGACGAGGGCGCCCTCCTGCCAGGACAGGTGGTCGGGCAGGCGGTAGCAGGTGCTCGCCGGGACTGCGACGTACTCGGCGAAGGCGCCGTTGACGGTGTCGCCGGTGGCGCCCCAGTTCTCGCAGAGGTTGCCGTGGCCGGCGCGGCACGGGTCGCAGTAGCCGCAGAACAGGGACGGGTCGACGGCCACGCGGTCGCCGACCTGCCAGCCGCCGGGGACGTTCTCGCCGATCTCGACGATCTCGCCGGCGAACTCGTGGCCGGGGACGATCGGGTAGGGCGTCGGGGGGAAGTGGCCGTCGGCGATGTGCAGGTCCGTGCCGCAGATGCCGCACGCG
The DNA here is from genome assembly GCF_021654135.1 of Amycolatopsis tucumanensis. Lineage (GTDB taxonomy): Bacteria > Actinomycetota > Actinomycetes > Mycobacteriales > Pseudonocardiaceae > Amycolatopsis_E > Amycolatopsis_E tucumanensis. Next base: position 16,553 of record NZ_JAKGSD010000079.1, read on the forward strand.
CCGACCTTGATCACGACGTCGCGCTCCCCCGGCGTGGGATCGGGAACCTCGCCGACCCTGATGGAACCCGGCTGATCGACGATGGCGGCCCGCATGCCGTCTCACCTCTTCCTGCGCTCATCTGAGCGCCTCACGACTTTGTGGTCACATGTCTGGTCATGCATTAGAGGGGTTTTGGTGGTTTCTCGTCAACGGAGCTGGCGCTATAGTGCTCAGATGAGCGAGACTGGCATGCTGGACGGGCTCACCGCGACGCTGGTGGCGCACCGCTTCTACGTGCTGGGGCAGTCCAAGATCGAAATCGCCGCCGACTTCGGGATCAGCAGGTTCAAGGTGGCGCGGCTGATCGACGCGGCGTTGTCGCAGGGCCTGGTGCGGGTGGAGTTCGCTCCCCCGGCGCCGGTCGACGTGCGGCTGTCCGACGAGCTGCGGTCCGCGTATGGGCTGCGGCAGGCGTTCGTGCTCAATCGAGCGGCGAGCACGGGGCCGCGTCCGCAGGTGCGGCGGCAGATCGGGGCGTTCGCGGCGCAGCTGCTGTCGGAGACGGTCACCGAGGACGACGTGGTCGGGTTGTCGTGGGCGCGGTCGGTGAACGCGATGGCGGCGGCGGTGCGGCGGCTGCCGAAGTGCCCGATCGTGCAGTTGTGCGGGGTGCAGGCCGGGATGGACATGCGGGACCGGTCGGTGGAGACGGTGCGGCACGTGGCGGAGGTGTCGGGCGGGGACGCGTACCCGATCTACGGGCCGCTGGTGCTGCCGGACCGGCGGACGACGGAGATCCTGCGGCGGCAGCCGGGGATCGCGGAGACGTTCGCGCAGTTCCCGCGCCTGACGAAGGCCGTGGTGAGCATCGGCGCGTGGCTGCCCGGCGAGTCGACGGTGTACGACGCGGTGTCCCCGGCCGAACGCGAGGCGATCACCGCGCGGGGCGCTCGCGCGGAGGTCGCGGCACGGCTGTTCGACGGCGAGGGGAAGCCGCTGTCGACCGGGCTGGCGCACCACGTGCTGGCGATCGACACGGCGGAGCTGCTGAAGGTGCCCGAGGTGATCGCCCTCGGCTACACGGCGCCGAAGGCGGAGGCCATCGACGCCGTGCTGCGGTCGGGGCTGGTGTCGACGCTGATCACGGACACGCCTGCCGCGGAAGGCGCGCTACGCCTCCGCCAGGGCTGACCGGCTACTTCACCCACTCTGGGGTGCCGGGTCCGCCACGCCCGGGCACTGTGTTGGCCGGCACCATGGCGGCTACTCGCGGCACCGCGTTGCCGTTCCATGCCCGGTCTAGACCGCTCCCGGCGGCGTCTTGGCACTCCCGGCGCCGCGCCGGCCCTGCGCCGTGGTGGGCATTCCCGACAGCGTGTTGCCCTTCCGCGCGGAGATTTCACCGACTACGGCGCCCAGTTGTCACGGCCGGCTTCGCTCCCGGCACTGATCAAGCCGCCGGCGGGGGCCGCACGTGTCGGCCATCCCGGCCGTGTTCGCCCCTCCGGGCAGCGAGTTGGCGCTCCCCCGGCATGTTCGCCACTCGCGGCGGCGAATCTGCCTCGCAGGACCGCTACTTCACCCGCACCGGCAGCGTGTCCACGCCGTAGACGATCGACGTCCGCCGGTAGCTCAACTGCTCCGGCTCGACGTCCAGCCGCAGGTCCGGGAAGCGCCGCACCAGCGCCGGGTACGCGGCACGCAGCTCCATGCGCGCCAGCTCCGCCCCGATGCACCGGTGCGCGCCCCAGCCGAAGGCCAGGTGCTGCGTCGCCGGGCGGGCGGGGTCGAAGGACTCCATGCCGTCGCCGAGGGCGGCGTCCCGGTTGGCCCCGCTCAGCGACACGAACACGATGTCGCCCTTGGCGATCTCCTGCCCGCCGACCGTGACGTCCTCGCGCGCGAACCGCGGGAACGCCACCTGCACCACCGTCAGGTACCGCAGCAGCTCCTCGACGAAATCACGCGCGGCGTCGTCGGAGTCGCGCACCAGTTCGAACGCCCGCCGGTCGCGCAGCAGCACGATCGCGCCCAGCGCCAGCATGCTCGCCGTCGTCTCCAGGCCGCCGGTCAGCACACCGTCGGCGAGACCGGCCAGCTCCTGGTCGGAGATGTTGTCGCCGTGCTCCTTGACCAGCATGCCGAGCAGACCGTCACCGGGCTCGACGCGCTGCTTCTTCACGATTTCGAGCAAATAGGACAGTGACTCCGAGATCGCCCCGAACGAGGCGCCCGCACCGGCGAACAGGTCGAACCGGACCGTGCTCAGGCGCTGGAAGTCGTCACGGTCCTCATAGGAGACGCCGAGCAGTTCGCAGATCGTCAGCGACGGGATCGGTAGCGCGAACGACTGCATCAGGTCGACGGTGCCGCCGTCCTTCTCCATCGCGTCCAGCTGCTCGGCGATGATCTCGTCGATGCGCGGCGTGAGGCGGTTCAGCCGCCGCATCGTGAACTCCGGCGTCAGCATCTTGCGCAGGCGCGTGTGGTCCGGCGGGTCCGCGAACCCGAGCCCGCCGGGGTTCTGCTCGGCGGAAAGCCCCGCCTTGCCGACGAGGTTGGTGTAGTCGTTGCTGAACTTGTCCGTGGCGGCGAGCACTTCCTTCGCCTCGCCGTACCCGGTGACCAGCCACGCGGTGATGCCGAAGGGCAGCGGCAACTTGCTGACCGGCGCCTCGGCCCTGGTGGCGCCCAGTTCGGGCACGGGGTCCAGGCCGTCACGGCGCAGCGGCATGAGCGCGGAATCAGGCAGGACCGAGAGGTCGAAGCCCTTTTTCTGCGCTCTGGCGAGGTAACGGCGGCCCACCCAGGAAACCACACGTGCGCGAAGCCCCATGGCCGCAGATTACACGCGGAGTCCGACGATTCCGGCGTCGCAAGAGAAGTCACTCGCGCAGGTGGTGCAGGTCACCCACTAGGTCGGTGTCTGGTCTGGACCCGGGTGGGGCGGGTACATCGTGGCGTCACGACAACCAGGGGAGTGAGCCGTAATGCCTGACAGGGCCCGCCTCGGGACGGTCGCCGCCGCGGTGTGCGTCCTCCTGCCGTTCGGCCCGGCGGTGGCGAACGCCGCGCCGGCCGAAACCGTGCTCGCGCAGGAGCAGCTCAGGAACATGCCGCAGGGGCTGTGGGGGCTGCTGGGGTTGCTGGGACTGTTCGGCCTCGTGGGGCTGGCCCGCCGCGGGCCGAAGCGCAACGCCAAGAACCCGCTGGCCGGCTACTCCGGCGAGGACGAGGTGGCCCAGGGACGTCACCAGGCGCCCGCGCCGCGCGGTGGGTCGCCGATGGACATCCTGCCCGGGCAGAACCCGCAGGTCGAGCGCCCACCGGCGGTCGCGATGGACGCGGCGGGTCAGCGGCCGGAGGCAGCCGCGCCGATGCCCGACCCGCGACGGCCGGTGAGCAAGACGCCGGCCGACGTGCCGATGCCGTCGTACATGTCCTCGCCGTATTCCGCGGAGAGCCAGCCGGCGCACAGCTCGACGGGAGCGGCTTACGGTTCCGGCGCGATGCCCGGCGGGGCTCAGTACGGGGATGGCAGGTCGGCGATGTTCGCCTCCGGTGACATGCCCGCCGCGGCTCAGTCCAGCTACGCCTCCGGGGAGATGCCCGCCGCGGCGCAGACCGGCGATAGCAGGTCGGCGACGTTCGCCTCCGGCGAGATGCCCTCCGGAGCACAGCCCGGCTACGCCTCCGGTGACAGCAGGCCGGCGGCCGTCACCTCTGGGGAGATGGCCGCCGCGGCGCAGCCCAGCTACGCCTCGGGCGAGATGGCCTCCGGCTACGCCTCCGGCGAGAGCAGGCCGGTGACGTCCAGCTCCAGCGACATGCCGTCCGGCTACGCGGCCACGGATGGGACCCGGCCGGCCTACGGCTCCGCGGACGTCCAGCCCGCAGGCCAGTCACCCGCCTCCGGGGAGGTGCCCTCGGCGGCACAGGCGTGGGCGAGCACGGACACGCCGTCCGGGGCGCAGCCCGCCCCCGAGATCCCGTCCCCGGCGCAGCCCTACGCGCCCGGGCGGCAGCCCGCGTACGCCGCCGCGGAGGCGCAGGTCGCCTCGCCGATGGACGTCGCGCCCACGGCCCCGACGCCGGCGCTGTACCGCCGCAACCCGGAGCCGTTCCCGCAGACCGACCAGGACCCGCCGCCGCAACAGCCCGCGGTCCCGCAGCAGCAGGGCACTTTCGCCGGCCTGCCGCGCTACCCGGAAACCGCCGCCCCCGAGCCCGGCCCGCCCGACACCGGCCCCCGGCACCGGCGTTGAGGGGTGGCTCCTGGCCGCGGCCTGCCGCGGCCAGGAGCCACCGGACCTACCGGCGGTAGCGCGCCCGGGATGCAAGTTCGAGTAGCTCCGCAGCAAGCTGGGCAAGACCGCCAGCCGCACGCCGGGCACCCCGGCCGCGCGGCGGCAACACCGCCAGCCGCACGCCGGACAGCACCACCATCCACGCGCCGGACACCCCCGCCGCACGCCGGACACCACCCCCAACCGCGCGCGGGACAGCACCGCCAGCCGCGCCGGTCCACGTCAGCCGCGAGGGGCCTCAGCCTCCGAGTTGGTCCACCGCCGTCACGCGGACCACCGCTGCGCCGGCCTCGTCGGAGGCCGCCAGGTCCACCTCGGCGCTGATGCCCCAGTCGTGGTCGCCCGCGGGGTCGTCGAAGATCTGCCTCACCCGCCAGACCTCGGGCTCCTTCTCGATGATCAGCATCGCCGGGCCGCGGGCGTCCGCCCCGGTTTCGATCCGGTCGTGCTGCTCGTAGTAGGCCTCGAGCGCGGCTTCCCACTCGATGTCGTTCCAGCCGGACGCCGCGTCCAGCTCCCCCAGCTCCGCGTACGCCCGCCGGGCGGCCAACTCGACGCGCCGGAACATCTGGTTGCGCACCAGCACCCGGAACGCCCGCTCGTTGCCCGTGACCGGCGGCGGCTTCTCCGGCAGGCGCTCCGCGGGCACCGGCTCCTCCCCCGGATGCCGCAGCGCCTCCCACTCGTCCAGCAGGCTCGAGTCGACCTGGCGCACCATCTCGCCGAGCCACGCGATCAGGTCCTCCAGCGGCTCGGTCTTCGCCTCGTCCGGCACCGTGCGCCGCAGCGCGTCGTAGGTGTCCGCCAGGTACCGCAGCACCAGGCCCTCCGACCGCGCGAGCGAATAGAAGTTGATGTACTCGACGAAGTTCATCGCCCGCTCGTACATGTCCCGCACGACCGACTTCGGCTTCAGCTCGTAGTCGGCGACCCACGGGTGCCCGCGCCGGTACGTCTCGTAGGCCGCCTCCAGCAGCTCCTCCAGCGGCTTCGGGTACGTCACCTCGTCGAGCAGCGCCATCCGCTCCTCGTACTCGACGCCCTCCGCCTTCAACGCCGCGACCGCCTCGCCGCGCGCCTTGAACTGCTGCTGCGACAGCACCGGCCGCGGGTTCTCCACTGTGGACTCGATCACCGACACCACGTCCAGCGCGTACGTCGGCGACTCGGTGTCCAGCAGCTCGATCGCGGCCAGCGCGAACGGCGACAGCGGCTGGTTCAGGGCGAAGTCCAGCTGCAGGTCCATCGTCAGCCGCACGATCCGGCCCGTCGAGTCCGGTTCGGACAGCCGTTCGACGACGCCCGCGGCCACCAGCGCGCGGTAGATCGCGATGGCCCGGCGGATGTGCTTGCGCTGCGACGGCCGGTCCTCGTGGTTGTCCTCCAGCAGGTGCCGCATGTGCTCGAACGCGTTGCCCGGCCGCGAGATCACGTTCAGCAGCATCGCGTGGCTCACCTGGAAACTCGACGTCAGCGGCTCGGGCGGCGACGAGATCAGCCGCTCGAACGTGCTCTCCGTCCAGTTGACGAACCCCTCGGGCGCGCTCTTGCGGACGATCTTGCGCTTCTTCTTCGGGTCGTCTCCCGCCTTCTGCAGCGCCTTCGCGTTCTCGATCACGTGGTCCGGCGCCTGCACGACCACGTACCCGTCGGTGTCGTACCCGGCCCGGCCCGCGCGCCCGGCGATCTGGTGGAACTCGCGTGCCTTGAGGTGCCGCTGGCGCACCCCGTCGTACTTGGTCAGCGCCGAGAACACCACCGTGCGGATCGGCACGTTGATGCCGACGCCGAGCGTGTCCGTCCCGCAGATCACCTTCAGCAGCCCGGCCTGCGCGAGCTGCTCGACCAGCCGCCGGTACTTGGGCAGCATGCCGGCGTGGTGCACGCCGATGCCGTGCCGCACCAGCCGCGACAGCGTCTTGCCGAACCCGGCGGAGAACCGGAAGTCCCCGATGGCCTCGGCGAGCGCGTCCTTCTCGGCGCGGGTGGTGACGTTGATGCTCATCAGGGCCTGCGCCCGCTCGATCGCGGCGGCCTGCGAGAAGTGCACGACGTAGACCGGGGCCTGCCCGCCGGTGAGCAGTTCGGTCATCGTCTCGTGCAGCGGGGTGAGCGCGTACCGGTAGGTCAGCGGCACCGGCCGCTGCGCCGACGTGACCACCGCGGTGGTGCGGCCGGTGCGACGGGTCAGGTCCTTCTCGAAGAAGGTGACGTCACCGAGGGTGGCCGACATCAGCACGAACTGCGCGTTCGGCAGCTCCAGCAGCGGCACCTGCCACGCCCAGCCACGGTCCGGCTCGCTGTAGAAGTGGAACTCGTCGGCCACGACCTGGCCGACCGGGGCGTCGGCACCGAACCGCAACGCGATGTTCGCCAGGATTTCCGCCGTGCAGCAGATGATCGGGGCATCCGGGTTGACCGCGGAGTCGCCGGTCATCATCCCGACGTTGTCGGCGCCGAAGATCTCGATGAGCTGGAAGAACTTCTCCGAGACCAGCGCCTTGATGGGCGCGGTGTAGTAGCTCCGCAGGCCGTGGGCCATCGCGGTGAAGTGCGCACCCACCGCGACCAGGCTCTTTCCCGAGCCGGTCGGGGTGGACAGGATCAGGTTGGCGCCGGAGACGACCTCGATCAGCGCCTCTTCCTGCGCCGGGTACAGCTCGAGCCCGCGTTCGGCCGTCCAGGCCGAAAACGTCTCGAACAGCGTGTCGGGATCGGGATCCGCTGGTAGGAGGTCTGAGAGGCTCATCGTGGGTACCATCGTGCCACCCGCGGCCGGAGAGCAGATGGGGCCCATCGCGGCCGGTCCCGTCAAGCCGTAGGCTTCCCACACACAGGTGTAATCCGGAGGGCTTTCATGGCACAGGACATCGTCCCGATCGAACTCGGGCTGCCGCAGGGGGACCTGGTGACCCTCTGGGCCCCGCGCTGGCGGGAGGACGGCGAGGAGTGGGAGGCCTTCCTCGGTGACGAGGAGGATCTGTACGCCTTCCCCGACGCCGCGCACCTGGCCGCGTTCGTCCGCACCGCCGAGCAGCACGACCTGATCGACCACCCGGCGTGGAACGCGGTCCCGGCGCTGAACGTGCCGGAGCTGATCCCCGACGACGACCACTCCTACGACCTGGTCGGCGTGCCCGAGCTGGTCGCCGAGGACCCGGACTCGTGGACGATCAGCGAGCTGGCCGAGATCGTCGGCATCGTGCGCTCGCTGGCCGACGTGTGCGAGCTCGACGAGGTCCACGAGGTGCTGGACGCCACCGAGGGCTTCTCGCTGCTGGAGCAGGGCAGGCTGCCGTTCACCGGCCGCGAGGGCGAGCGCCTGTGGAACGACCTGTCCGAGGCCGTGTCCGAGAAGTGGGACACCGTGCTGGACGCGATCGACGGCCTGGTCAAGGTGCCGGACGTGGACGCCGGTGTGCTCGAGCAGACCGCCGAGGAGCTGGCCACCTTCCTGGAGGAGTCGGCCGAGGCCGAGGTCGAGTCCGAGCAGGCCGACGAGGACCTCGACACGGTCGAGAGCACCGACGCCGACGACGAGGAAGAAGAGGACGTCCCGGTCGGTTTCTGGGGCGAGGTCGGCATCGACCCGATCAAGATCATCACCGCCGGCGACGAGTACTACTCGCTGCGGTGCTACCTGGACGACGAGCCGATCTTCCTGGGCAGCGACGGCCGGATCGACGTGTTCAAGTCGGAGAAGGCGCTCGCGCGGGCGCTGGCCGACTCCGCCGCGTTCGCCGACTCCGACCTGGCCGAGGTGTCCACTTGGGACGAGGTGCTCGCCAAGGCCACCGCGGGTGAGCTGGAGGTCGAGGTCGACACCGAGAACACCTACGTGCTGGCCGGCCTGGACGAGGACCTGGCCGAGGGCCCGGACGCGATCGACCCGACGCAGCTGGACCTGGCGGTCGAGCTGCTCACCGACGCCGCGGACTGGGCGGGCGACGACACGGTGGCCGCCGCACTGTCCACTTCGGAGAGCCTGGGGTGGCTGGTGTCGTTCGTGCTGAAGCCGGACCCGGGCCGGCTCGCGCCGAGCGCCCCGTTCGACACCGAGCAGAGCGAGTGGCGCAAGCTGGTGGAGGCCTTCGAGAACCGGCTGCGGGTGCACTGACCCGTCACGGACCGAGCAGGCGCGCCGCGTTCCCACCGAGGACCGCGGCGCGCACTGTTTCCGACGGCGTGACGCGCTCGACCAGCGCGCGGGCCAGCGCCGGGTCGCCGTAGGGCGCGTCCGAGCCGAACAGCGTCCGGTCCGGCACCTCCGCGATCGCCAGCCGCACGGAGAACACCAGGCTCGCCGTCGACAGCTCCAGCCAGAGGTTCGGGGTCTCGCGGACGAGCTCGATCGCGTCGATCCAGTGCGTCCCGCCGAGCTGGCTGATCACCAGCGGCGTCCACGGGTACTTCCGCGCGAGCGCGCCGATGGTCGCCAGGTCGTCGGCGGTGGTCGGGGCCGCGCCGTGGACCACCACCGGCAGGCCGTCGGCGGCGCGGAGCACCGGTTCCAGCAGGTCGGCGCGGCCGGGCGGCGGGGTGAGCTCGCCGATGCCGTGCCACATCCGGCCGGTCTCCTCGACCGCGGCTGCCACGTCCGGCCCGGACAGGTCCACCGAGCCGAAGCCGAGGAACCGGTCCGGGTGCGCGGCCACCGCGTCATCCAGTTCGCGCAGGGCCGCGGCCCTGCCGTCGCCGCTGCCGGCCAGGCTCTGCGACAGCACGGCCATCTCCGCCTTCAGCTCGTCCAGTGTCATCGCGCGTTCGGGGTGCGGGCGGGTCGCGAACAAGATCGCTTTGTCGACACCGGCCTCGTCGAGGAGGGTGAGGTGCTTCTCGACCGGGTCGTGCACATGGCTGTGAGCGTCGATGATCAAGGTCTTCCTCCGGGAATCGTGGTACTCCCGGCAGTGTTGATCCCTGACATGGTGGGAAGGTCAAGTGATGCTGATCGGTGAGCTCGCTAGGCGCACCGGGACGACCGAGCGGCTGCTGCGGTACTACGAGCGCGTGGGGTTGCTGACCGCTCAGCGCCGCGACAACGGGTACCGCGAGTACGACCCCGGCGCGGTCGAGCGCGTCCGGCAGATCCGCGAACTGCTCACCGTCGGCCTGCCCACCCGGGAGATCCGCCGCATCATCGACTGCGCCAACCCGGACGGCACGCTGGACGCCTGCCCCGGCGTCCTGGACACCCTGCGCGCCCGGCTCACCGAGCTGGACGCCCGCGCCGCGGAACTGACCGCCGCACGGGCCGCGCTCCGCCAGGCGATCACGACGACCGAGTCTCGGCTCGGACCGGCGTGAGGCCGATCGCCAGCACCGGGAACACCGCGGCGACGCAGAACGCCAGCGCGTAGCGGGAATCGCCGATCACCAGGCCCAGCAGGGGTGGCGTGAGGGACGCCGCGATGTTCTGCGCCGTGTTCTGGGTTCCCATCGCGCGCCCCGCCCAGTCGATCCCGGCCAGCTCCGCCGACGCGGTGAACCCGAGCCCGTTGTCCGCCACCGTGATCACCGCGGCCAGGACCAGCGCGAACAGCACCACCCACATCCAGCTCACGTCGCCGACGGCGACCAGCAGCATGACCGCCGCGCTCGCCATCGCCAGCTGCCGCATCGGGCGCAAGCGGCTGCCCACCCGGTCCGACCAGTACCCCGAGACCAGACGGCCGACCGCGCCCAACACCTGCACCGCCGCCAGGAACCACCCCGCCGCCAGCGCGCTCCAGCCATGCGCCGACACCAGGTACACCGGCGCGAACGCGGACACCGCGAACTGCGGCACCACCAGCAGCGCGCTCGCCCCGTGCAGCCGCCACAGCGTCGGCGTCCGGTACGGCGACGCCGGCTTCGGCGCGCCCGGCTTCTTCTCCGGCCGCGGCGGGTCGATCACCAGCCACGCCACCAGCGCGGCGACCACCAGCCCGAACACCGCCGGGAACAGCACCGCGGACTGGAAGCCCCAGTGCTGCGCCAGCGGCGGCAGGGCCAGCGCGGCGACGCCGACGCCGAGCGGCTGCGCGGTCTGCCGCACCCCCATCGCGGTGCCCCGCTCGTCCGGGCCGAACCAGCCCATCACCGCGCGCCCGCTGGCCGCGTTGACCGACGCGGTCAGCGCCCCGGCGAGCAGGAACAACGCGAACAGCACCCCGGTCGACGGCGTCACCAGCGAGGTGACCAGCAGCAGCGCCGACGACGTGCCGAGACCGATCGCCATGACCAGGCGCTCGCCGTAGCGGTCGGCCGCCGCGCCCCAGGCGATCAGCGTGAACAGCAGGCCGATGCTCGGCGCGGCGACGATCGTGCCCGCCTCCGCGAGCGTCAGCCCGGCCGCGCGCATCTCCGGCACCAGGAACGGGATGCCGTAGAGGAACGAGCAGCTCGCGGTCTGGGCCGCGAGGCCGAGCGCGAGGATGCCCCACCGGCGCCTACTCCTCGTGTCCAGCCCCGCTGCCCGGCTCATCGCGACCATCCCAAGATGTGAGAACTTGTTCTTACATCTTGGACTTTACTTGCCGACGCTAACGATCACAAGAGCTTTCAGACCAACTCGGCGTAGCCCGGTTTGATCACGTTGTTGATCAGGTCGAGCCGTTGATCGAAATCGAGGAACGCCGACTTCATCGCGTTGATCGTGAACCACTGGAAGTCGGACCACCCGTAGCCGAACGCGTCGGCGAGTGCGGCGAACTCGCTCGACATCGAGCAGCCGCTCATGAGCCGGTTGTCGGTGTTGACGGTCACCCGGAAGCGCAAGTCCGCGAGTAACCCGATCGGATGGTCGGCGATCGACGCGGCGGCGCCGGTCTGCACGTTGGAGGACGGGCAGATCTCCAGCGGGATGCGGCGGTCGCGGACGTAGCTCGCCAGCCGGCCGAGGTGGACCGTGCCGTCCGGATCGCGTTTGATGTCGTCCACGATCCGCACACCGTGCCCGAGCCGTTCGGCGCCACAATGCTGAATCGCCTCCCAAATGGAAGCGAGTCCGAACGCCTCACCGGCGTGAATGGTGAAATGCGCGTTATTGGTGCGCAGATATTCGAATGCGTCGAGGTTGCGAGTGGGCGGGAATCCGGCCTCCGGTCCCGCGATGTCGAACCCGGCCACTCCGGAGTCCCGGTAACGCACCGCGATCTCGGCGATCTCAGCCGCCCGGGCGTGCTGACGCATCGCACACAGCAAAGTACCCATTCGGATGACTTTTCCCTGCTGAGCGGCTCGACGCTCACCCTCCGCAAACCCCGCCTGGACGGCCTCGACGACCGCGTCCAGCGACAGGCCGCGCTCGACGAACAACTCCGGCGCGTAGCGCACCTCGGCGTAGACGACGCCGTCGTCGGCGAGGTCCTCCACGCACTCCGCGGCCACCCTGACCAGCGCTTCCTCGGTCTGCATCACGCCGCAGGTGTGGGCGAAGGTCTCCAGGTAGGACTCCAGGGAGCCGGAGTCGGCGGCGTCGCGGAACCAGCGGCTCAGCTCGGCCACGTCCGTCGTGGGCAGATCGCGGTACCCGAGGGCGTCGGCCAGTTCGATCACGGTCGCAGGACGGAGTCCTCCGTCGAGGTGATCATGGAGCAGTACCTTGGGCGCCCGCCGGATGTTTTCCATGGTCAGGGGCGCTCTGGTGGCGTTGTCGGACATGCTCCGACGGTACCCCCGCGGCGGTCACCTACATGGACGCGCGCGGTCGCGACTCTCAGCCTCCACTCAAGCTTCAGACCGCCGCCCGGCGGCTCGCATTCGGCCGGTCGGGGTGACCACGACGTTCCCGCCTTTACGGGGGCGATACCCAGAGCAATTCCGCAATGGTTAAGCTTCGCCCACGTCCCTCTTTCCCCGCCGACGAAGGACACCGAAGTGACCACTGATAACCACATTGGAGCTCCGTCCTTCGACCGGATGCGCAACATGCTGGTGCGCGCGGCCGAAGTCCGCGAGAGCGAGCAGCAGCAGATCTTCGACGCGCTCGACGACATCTACGCGCGGCTCGCTCCGGTCGACTCGCTGGGCGCCGTGCGCAAGCGGCTGTCGGAGCTGCCCGACCGCACCGAGGTCGGCGTGCTCGCCGAGCGCCTGGACGAGGCCATGTCGCGCCTGGAGGCGCAGGACAACGCGCTGGCGGACCTGGCGCGCGCGGTGGAGAGCATCGTCGACAAGCTGGCGAAGCCGTTCGCCCAGCTCGACGGCCGTCTCGACGGTGTGGCCGCCCGCTTCGAGGGTGTCGCGGGCCGGATGGACGGGCTCGAGGACAAGCTGGAGAACATCCACCGCCGCCTCGACGACCTGAACGGGCACCTGGACAAGCAGGACGCGAAGCTCGACGCGCTGCCGCAGGCCGTGCACGGGCCGGTGAAGGAGCGCATCGAGATGGCCGAGTCCATCCTGCGCGACCGGGTCGACTCGGGCATGAGCGAGCTGCGCGAGCGGGTGGACAACGGCGTCGGCGAGCTGCGTGAGCGCGTCGAGAACGGCCTGTCCGACCTGCGCGGCCGCGTGGACGAGGCGGACAACCAGCACCGCGAGCGCGTCGAGGCGGCCACGCAGGCCCTGCGCGGCGCGATCGACGAGACCGGCGAGATGCTGGACCCGACGGAGCGGCTGGAAGCGCTGTCCGCCCGGCTGGAGCAGATCACCGGCCGCCTGGACGACCTGGCCGGCCGGATCGACAAGGTCGACGAGGGTGTGGCCGCGCAGTTCGGCGACCTCGGCGGCGCGGTCAAGAGCGGTTTCTCGCGGGTCGAGGGCACGCTGTCCAGCCGCCCGGACACTGAGTCGGTGGGTTCCCTGGTGCGCCGCAGCAACGAGGAGTCGGAGCGGCGCATCGGCGGCCAGCTCGACGAGGCGATGGCGACGTTCGCGGAGCTGATGCTGGGTGGCGGCCCGTCGGTGCCGCAGATCGCCCCGCCGCCGCCCGCGCAGCGCCAGCCGCGCCGGGCCCGCAACGGCCGGGCGCCGAAGAACGCCGACGTGAAGCCCAAGTCCGAGGGCGACGACACCGAAGCCTGAGTTCTCGTGGATCGGCCCCGGGCGTGCCATGCCCGGGGCCTTTTCCGTGTCTAGGCTCGGGGCATGTTGCGGTTGGGAATCCCGGTGCTCGGTGTCGACGACCTCGCGCGGGCGGAGGCGTTCTGGACGGAGGCGCTCGGCCTGCGCGCGACGAGCTCGTGGGAGAACCCGAACTGGCGCACCCTCAGCGGCGACGATGGTCCGGTGCTGGGGCTGATGCGCAGCGAGACCCCGGTGCAGCGCCATCCGCGGATCCACCTGGACCTGTTCGTGGAGTCGGCGAACGAGCAGGCCGCCGAGGTGGCCCGCCTGGTGGGATTGGGGGCGGCGAAGGTGGAGTGGGATCGCTACCCAGAGGACCCGGACTTCGTGGTGCTGGCCGACCCCGAGGGAAACGTGTTCTGCATCGTGGACCTGGGCCACGATGCAGCGACCTGAGGGCGCCTCTGGGGGTGTTCGAACCGCAAGCCGGCAACGAAAGCAAGCCGACTACCCCAACCAGACCTCCCCCGCCCCCGATCC
>NZ_JAKGSD010000007.1 GCF_021654135.1 Amycolatopsis tucumanensis
ACAAACCGAGCGACGCAGATGAACAGCCACTCCGCACTCGCCCCGCACCCCGCCGCCCAGCACGCCCAGGCAACGGCCCCGCGCCCAACAAACCGAGCAGCCCTGATGATCGATCTCCTACCGGCCGCCCCGAACCCCGCCGCCCGCCACTCCCGCGCACTGGCCCCGCGCCGAACAGGCCCAGCGACGCTGATGGTCGGTCCCACCACCGCCGCCCCGCACCCGCCCCGCGCCGAACCAACCGGGCAGCCCTGATGGTCGGTCTCTTCGCGGTCGCCCCGGTCGTCCTCGTCACGCTCTTCATCGGGCTGCGCGGGGTCGCCGCCATGCGCACCACCTCCGACTTCCTCGTCGCCTCCCGGCGGGTCACCCCACTGCTCAACTCGGCCGCCGTGTCGGGCGAGTACCTCTCCGCGGCCTCGTTCCTCGGCGTCGCCGGGCTCGTCGTCAAGGACGGGGTCGGCGCGCTCTGGTACCCGGTCGGCTTCACGGCCGGCTACATCGCCATGCTCGTCCTCGTCGCCGCGCCCATGCGCCGCTCCGGGGCGCTCACCGTGCCCGACTTCGCCGAGGCCCGGCTCGCCTCGCCGGCGCTGCGCAGGCTCGCCGCCGTCGTCGTGCTGGTCATCGGCGCGCTCTACCTCGTGCCGCAGTTCCGCACGTCCGGCCTGGTGCTGAGCGTGGTCAGCGGCACGCCCTACTGGGTCGGCGTCGTCCTCGCCGGGGCCGCCGTCGCCACCACGCTCGCGCTCGGCGGCATGCGCGCGGCGACCTACGTGCAGGCCTTCCAGTTCGTGCTGAAGGTCGTCCTGTTCGCCGTCCCCGCGCTGTGGCTGGCGATCACGGCCGGCGCCGCCGCCCGCGACGAGGCCCTGCACCCCGCCGAATTCACCCAGCTGCGCCAGGACACCCGCGTGGTCTTCCGCGTCGACGTCACCCTGGAGGCCGCCCAGCCCATCCAGGCCAGGGAGCCCGACGGCACACCGGTCACCCTCGCCCCCGGCCCGCACGCCTTCGCCGCGGGCGAGGAACTCGTCTTCCTCGCCGGACAGCCGGTCCCACAGCTGCCAGGCACCGCCCCGCCGGGCGCCCCGGGCTGGGAACGGCCGCTGCTCAACCTGAACAACGAAGGCCACCCGCTGCTCGGCACGCTCGCCGTGCTGGTCGCGACCGTGCTCGGCACCATGGGCCTGCCGCACGTCATCATGCGCTTCCACACCAGCCCCGACGGCCGCGCCGCCCGCCGCACCGCCGCCCTCACCGTGGCGCTGCTGTCCGCGTTCTACGTGTTCCCCGGCGTCTACGGCGTGCTCGGCCGGGTCCTGGTGCCGCACCTGTACCTGTCCGGCGCCACCGACACCGCGGTCGTCGCGCTGCCGATGCAGGTCGACACCGGCTGGGCGGGCACGTTGTTCACGGGCCTGCTCACCGCGGGCGCCTTCGCCGCGTTCCTTGCCACGTCGCTCGGCCTGCTGCTGGCGGTGTCCGGCGCGATCGCGCACGACCTCGCGCCGGGCGGGCTGGCCCGGCTGCGCGGCACCGTCGTCGCCGCCGCGGCCGCGGTCGTGCTGCTCGCGCTGTTCGCCGTGCACCTCGACGCGGGCGTGCTCGTCACGTGGGGGTTCACGGTCGCGGCGTCCACGTTCTGCCCGCTGCTCGTGCTCGGCATCTGGTGGTCGCGGCTGACCGCGCGCGGCGCGATCGCCGGGGTCCTCACCGGACTGCTCGCGACGTCCGGGGCGATCCTCGCGACACTGGCCGGTGCGGACGTGCACGGCGTGCTCGCGATCCTGCTCGCCCAGCCCGCGCCCTGGTCGGTTCCGCTGGCTTTCGGCACGATGGTGGTGGTGTCCCTGCGCGGGCGGCCGCCTGCCTGGGCGATCACCGCCATGTTGCGGCTGCACCTGGACGAGAACCCGCCGCGGCAGGCCGCTCCACGCCGCCGTTCGACCGGTTTCCGCGACCGCTTGTCGACCGTTCGTCGCGCCCGCTGACGGTTGGTCGCCACGCCACGGCGTCGCACGTCGTGACCTCCTAACGTGTCCGCCACCACACGACAAGGAGGTCTCCAGTGGCGGCCACCGAGCACGATCTCGGCCACGAGGAGTGGACGAAGGTCCACTCCAGCCCCGAATTCGCGCAGCTGCGCCGAAGGCTGCGGGGCTTCGTCTTCCCGATGACCGCGTTGTTCCTGGGCTGGTACCTGCTCTACGTCCTGCTCGCCGACTACGCGCACGGGTTCATGTCGACCAAGCTGATCGGCAACTTCAACGTCGGACTGCTGCTGGGACTGCTGCAGTTCGTGTCCACGTTCCTGATCACCGGCCTGTACGTCCGCTTCGCCAACCGGAAGCTGGACCCGATCGCCGACCGCATCCGTGAGGACGTCGAGGGAGGCGCGCGATGAACCTCGCCGCGGGAGTCGCGGGCAGCAGCCCCGCGCTCAACATCAGCATCTTCGGCCTGTTCGTGGCCGTCACACTGGTGATCGTGCTGCGCGCCAGCCGGAACACCAAGACCGCGTCGGACTACTACGCGGCCGGGCGCGCGTTCACCGGGCCGCAGAACGGGGTCGCGATCGCCGGTGACTACCTGTCGGCCGCGTCGTTCCTCGGCATCGCGGGCGCCATCGCGGTGTACGGCTACGACGGGTTCCTGTACTCCATCGGCTTCCTGGTGGCGTGGCTGGTCGCGCTGCTGCTGGTCGCGGAACTGCTGCGCAACACCGGCAAGTTCACGATGGGCGACGTGCTGGCGTTCCGGATGCGGCAGCGGCCCGTGCGCGCGGCGGCGGCGACGTCCACGCTCGCGGTGAGCTTCTTCTACCTGCTGGCGCAGATGGCCGGCGCCGGCGTGCTGGTTTCGTTGCTGCTGGGCGTGTCCAGCGGCGTCGGGCAGTCGGTGGTCATCGCGGTCGTGGGTGTCGTGATGATCATCTACGTGCTCGTCGGCGGCATGAAGGGCACCACCTGGGTGCAGATCATCAAGGCGGTCCTGCTGATCGCGGGCGCCGCGCTGATGACCGTGTGGGTGCTGGGCAAGTACGGGCTCAACCTGTCCGCGCTGCTGCAGGGCGCGGTGGACCGCTCCAGTGAGGCGGTGCTGAACCCGGGCGCCCGCTACGGCGCGACCGGCACGTCCAAGATCGACTTCCTGTCGCTGGGCCTGGCGCTGGTGCTCGGCACGGCCGGTCTGCCGCACGTGCTGATGCGGTTCTACACCGTGCCGACGGCGAAGGAAGCCCGTCGTTCCGTCGTGTGGGCGATCGCGCTGATCGGCCTGTTCTACCTGTTCACGCTGGTGCTCGGCTACGGCGCGAACGCGCTCGTCGGCGCGGACGTGATCCGCAAGGCGCCGGGTTCGGAGAACGCGGCGGCGCCGCTGCTGGCGCTGGAACTGGGCGGGCCGGTGCTGCTCGGGTTCATCGCCGCGGTCGCCTTCGCGACGATCCTCGCCGTGGTGGCCGGGCTGACGATCACCGCGTCGGCGTCGTTCGCGCACGACATCTACGCGAACGTGATCAAGAAGGGCAAAGTGGACGACCCCAACGGCGAGGTGCGGGTCGCCCGGATCACCGCCGTGGTGATCGGCGCGGTCGCGATCGTCGGCGGCATCCTGGCGAAGAACCAGAACGTCGCGTTCCTGGTGGCGCTGGCGTTCGCGGTGGCGGCGTCGGCGAACCTGCCGACGATCCTGTACTCGCTGTTCTGGAAGCGGTTCAACACCTCGGGTGCGCTGTGGAGCATCTACGGCGGCCTGGCGATCACGATCACGCTGATCGTGTTCTCGCCCGCCGTGTCCGGGACGTCGAAGTCGATGCTGCCGAACGCGAACTTCGACTGGTTCCCGCTGCAGAACCCGGGCCTGGTGTCCATTCCGGCGTCGTTCCTGCTCGGCATCGTCGGCACGTTGCTGTCGAAGGAGCACGACGAGCGCAAGCACGCGGAGATGGAGGTCCGCTCGCTGACCGGCGCCGGCGCCGAGAAGGCGACGGCGCACTAGCCGCCCCGCCTTCTCCCCGAGCCCCGGCGCCGCTGCCCTGGCGCCGGGGCTCGCTCATGCCGGGGGTGCCGTCCACGGCAAGTGCCACACGGTGGCCACGCGCGATCCCTCCCCGCGCCTCAACCCGCACCGACGCGCCGCCCCATCCAGCGGCGCCCCGCCAAGCCCGAGCACCATCGCCGCGCTGGCAGGCCACACCCAAGCCGAAACGCCGTCGCACCCGGCAAGTGCCATTCGGCGGAGCCGCGCCGCTGCCCCGGCGCCGGGGCTCGCTCACGCCGACGCGCCGCCCACGGCAAGTGCCACACGGCGGTCCGGCCCCAGGCGGGCCGGGCCTGGTTGCAATCCCCCTGCGCTCCTCAACGTCGCACCCGCATGCCGCCCCTCCGGGGGCGTTCCACCACCGCTGCCAGACGTCGTGGCCCCCTTACGCCGGGCGAGCCATTCCGCCCGGAACGCCATCCCGGATGCCGGGCCACCTTCACGTCGAAGCGCCGTCCACCAACGCCATTCCCAGCGGGGTCAGTGAATGACGCACCGTGTTGCGGTTGCGGTGGCTCGCGATCAGGCCGGCCGCCCGCAGCACCGACATGTGCTTGCTCGCCGCGGACGGGGTCACTCCCAGGCGCGCCGCGAGGTCCGAGGTGCTGCACCCGGCCGCCGCCAGGACCATCGCCGCCGCGCGGGTCGGGCCCAGCAGCGCCGCCAGGGCGCGCGGGGTGGCGTGCGGGGCACGGCGGACGCGCGGGTCTTCGGCCGCCGCGGGGTATCCCAGGCGCACGGGGCCCGTCGAGCCGGGCACGATCCACGGCTGCACCGTGAAGTAGGTGGGCACCAGCAGCACCCCGGCCGTCCGCCGCGGCGTGCCGGGGCTCGCCACGCCCGTCACCAGGTACGGCGGCTCCCACCGCAGCACCGGGCGCAGCGTGGCCAGCAGACCGTCCACCCCGCCGTCGGCCAGCGCCTGGATCCGCGCCTGCCGGTCCACTTCGACCCGCGCCCGCACGGTGTCCCAGTGCGGCGCCAGCGCGACCATGAAGTACTCCCGCAACGCCTGCACCAGCCGAGACAGCGCGGCGTCCGAACCGGACCGCAAGGCCGCGGCCCACGGCGGCAGTCCACGCGGCTCCGGCAGCGCCGCCAGCGCGGCCCGCACCCGGTCCGGCGGCGTGCCCAGCACCGCCGCGAGCCCGGACGCCAGGTCACCGCCCGCGGGCAGCAGGAACTCCGGCACCTCCCCCGAGGTGTACAGCCACCGCAGCACCGGGAACGACTCCGGCAGCCGGCCCTGGACCCGGCGTCGCCACCAGCCGAACGCCACCTCCTCGTCCCGCAGCAGCCGCACGCTGCTCGCCAGCTCCCAGCACGGATCGGCGGCGTTGCACAGCCCCACGCGGGTCAGGTCGCGCGATTTCAGCTCCAGGCGCACCGGCGATCCTCTCCGCGAAAAACTGTGGCCGCACTGGAGAGATCGTTCGCGATACCGGTCCGTTACACCGTTGAACAGCGTTGTTGAGCGTCCGGGAAATGTGGTCGACTCCGGAGCGCCCCCGCGGCGAAGATCCAGACTCCGGGGTGCGGCCGGAGGATTCCGCGCCCCGTCACGGAATGGGGAACCCATGAGAAGACTGAAGCGGCCGTTCGCGGCCGCGGCACTGCTGGCCGGCCTGCTCTCGCTGTTCGTGGCGCCGAGCGCGGGCGCGGCGCAGCAGGCCGGCGAGCCGGTCACGTCGCTGGACGGGCTGGTGCTGCGCCCGGCGCACCCGAACCAGGTCAAGGGCGGCGTCAACACGATGGCCGAGGAGCAGGCCTACCTGCTCGGCCCGGCCTCGGACCCGGGCCGCTGCCTGGACGCCGACCTCAACACCATCAACCGCAACGGCACCAAGGTGCAGCTGTGGGCGTGTGACGAGTACGCGGCTCAGCAGGCCTGGTACATCCGGCAGATCCCGGAGGGCTACTACCGGTTCCAGAACGCGTACAGCGGCCGCTACCTCGACGCCGACCTGAACACGATCAACCGCAACGGCACCGTCGTGCAGCTGTGGGACTACGTGGCCGGCGCGAAGAACCAGTGGTTCGCAGTCAACGAGATCCCCGAGGGCTACCTGCGGCTGCAGAACGTGCAGAGCGGCCGGTACCTCGACGCGGACCTGAACACCAGCTACCGCAACGGCACGGTCGTGCAGCTGTGGCAGTACGTGGCGGGCGCGCAGAACCAGTGGTGGTTCTGACGCTCCCGTGAACGCCGGGCGCCGGTTGCCGGCGCCCGGCGTTCGTCCGGTCAGAGCAGTTTGTCCAGCGTGATCGGCAGGTCGCGCACCCGCTTACCCGTCGCGTGGAACACCGCGTTCGCCACCGCCGCCGCCACTCCCGTGATACCCACCTCCCCGGCGCCGACGATGCCCAGCGGCGTCGTGGGGTCCGGGTCGTCCAGTGTGGACACTTCGATGCGTGGCACGTCGGCGTGCACGGGCACGTGGTACTCGGCCAGGCTGGGGTTCATGATCCGCCCGGTGCGCGGGTCCACCAGGGTCTCCTCGGACAGGGCCATGCCGATGCCCATCACGATCCCGCCGCGCAGCTGGCTCGCCGCGGTCTTCGCGTTGACCACCGTGCCGATGTCGAACACCCCGAGCCACCGCGAGATCCGCACCTCGCCGGTGTCCGGGTCGACGCGCACCTCGCAGAACTGCGCCCCGGTCGCGGCCCGCACCCGCCGCCGGTCGCGCAGGAACCGGCCGATGAGCCGGGCTTGCCCGGCGAGGCGGCCGAACCGGCTGTCCGACCCGACCGACACCTCCATGTGCGGCACTCCCGCCCGCCGCACGGCCGCCACCAAGTCCCCGGCCCCCTTCGGCAGCCGCCGCTTCAGCTTCTCGGCCGCTTCGAGCACGCTGGCCGCCACGCTCGCGGTCTGCGTCGAACCGCCCGCGGTGGGCGCCACCGGCAGCGCCGAGTCGCCGTACTCGACGCGCACCGCGTCGACCGGCACGCCGAGCGCGTCCGCGGTGATCTGCGCCTGGGCCGTCGCCGCACCCATGCCCATCTCCTGGAAGCCGCAGCGCAGGAGGACCGTACCGTCGGCCGACAGCCGCAGCGTCACGTTGGCGGTGAACAGCCACGCCGGGTGGTAGGCCGTGGCGACCCCCATCCCGACCAGCCACCGGCCGTCGCGCGTCGCGCCGGGCTCCGGCGCCCGGTCCCGCCAGCCGAACCGCGACGCGCCGGCTTCGTAGACCTCCCGCAGCCTGCGGTGGGTGAACTCCTTGCCGTCCAAGGGGTTGCGCTCGGGCTCGTTGCGCATCCGCAGCTCGATCGGGTCCATGCCGAGCTCGGCGGCCAGCTCGTCGACCGCCGACTCGACCGCGAACGTGCCGATCGACTCGCCGGGCGCGCGCATCGACGTGTTCGGCACCAGGTCCAGCTCGACCGTGCTCGCCTGGATGAGGATGTGGTCCGCACCGTAGAGGTGCCGCGACTGCGAGGTGACCTGCTCGGGCGCGCCGCCGACGCGGCCGGTGCGGGTCACGCTGGTGTGGATCAGCGCGGTCAGCGAGCCGTCGCGGTCCGCGCCGAGCGCGACGCGCTGGATCGACGGCGTCCGGCCGCCGACCGTGCGGTACACGTCCTCGCGGGTCAGCACGAGGCGCACCGGCCGTCCGGTCGCGCGGGCGGCCAGCGCGGCGAGGACCGTGCCCGGCCAGACCATGGCCTTGCCGCCGAAACCGCCGCCGACGAACGGCGCGATCACCCGCACGTCGGCGACGGGCACGCCGAAGCGGACGGCGAGGTGGTTGCGGCACCAGTCGATGGACTGGGTCGATTCGTGCACGGTGAGGCGGTCGCCGTCCCACTCCGCGATGGTGGCGTGCGGTTCGATCGCGTTGTGCTGGTGCGGCGGCGTGGTGTACCGGTGGTCCACGGTCACCGGCGCCTCGCCGAACGCCTTCTCCGCGTCGCCCTTCTTCGCCTCGCCCGGGGAGACCGGGCTGTACGGCTGCTTCTTCGCGTGCGGCGCCATCGACTCGAAGTCCACAGTGGAGGGCAGCAGGGCGTACTCCACGCGCACGAGCGCCGCCGCTTCCTTCGCCGCGGCCGAGGTTTCCGCCACCACCACGGCGACCGGCTGCCCGTCGAAGTGGACCTCGTCGTCCTGCAGGTAGTTCACCGAGGTGCCGGACACCAGCGTGCTGAGGTTGAGCGGGTTCACCTTGGGCGCCGGCTTGAGCGGGGGCGCGTTGTGGTGGGTCAGCACGGTGATCACGCCGGGCACCGCGCTCGCCGCCGTGGTGTCGAGGCGGGTGACGCGGCCGCGGCTGATCGTGGCGTGCACCAGCGCGGCGTGCGTGAGGCCGGGGCGGAGGTGCTCGGCCGCGAACCGCGCCGCGCCGGTCGTCTTGGCCGGGCCGTCGCGGCGGTCCAGCGGGGCGCCGATGACGCTCATGCCGCACCTCCCCCGGTGGCCAGCTGACGCAGGGTCGCCACGGTCGTGCGGACGGCCAGGCCGACCTTGAACGCGTTGGCTTCCCGGGTGATCGCGGACGCGAGTTCGGCTTCGGCGGCGCGGCGGAAGGTGTCATCGGTGGCAGGCGCGCCGACCAGGAGCCGCTCGGCCTCGACCGCGCGCCACGGCTTCGTCGCGACACCGCCGAGCGCCACGCGTGCCTCGGCGATCTCCCCGTCCTCGACGCGCAGCGCGGCGGCGACCGAGACCAGCGCGAACGCGTACGACGCGCGGTCGCGCACCTTGCGGTACCGGGAGTTCGCGGCCACCGGCACCGGCGGCAGCTCGACCGCGGTGATCAGCTCGTCGGGCGCCAGCGCCGTTTCGACGTGCGGGGTGTCGCCGGGTGCGCGGTGGAAGTCGGCGATGGGGATCCGCCGGGTGCCGCGGGTGCTCTCGACCTCGACGACGGCGTCGAGCATCGCCAGCGCGACGGCCATGTCGGAGGGGTGGGTGGCGATGCAGTGGTCGCTCACGCCGAGAACGGCCGTGGAGCGGGCGAACCCGTCGAGGGCGCCGCAGCCGCTGCCGGGCGTGCGCTTGTTGCACGGCGCGGCGTCGTCGTAGAAGTAGAGGCAGCGGGTGCGCTGCATCAGGTTGCCGCCGACGGTCGCCATGTTGCGCAGCTGGGCCGAGGCGCCGTGCAGGATCGCGTGCGCCAGCACCGGGTACCTGGCGCGGATGACCGGGTGGGCGGCGAGGCGGCTGTTGCGCACGAGGGCGCCGATGCGGACGCCGCCGCCGGGCAGCTCCTCGACGGCGGTCAGCGGCAGGCGACTGACGTCGACCACGGTGGCCGGCTGTTCGATGCCCTCGCGCATCAGGTCGACGAGGTTCGTGCCGCCGCCGAGGAACTTGGCGTCGCCGTCCGCGACGGCCGCGAGCGCGGCGGGCACGTCCGGGGCGCTGACGTAGGTGAACGATCTCATTCCGCGACCTCCCGGATCGCCTCGACGATGCCGTTGTAGGCGCCGCAGCGGCACAGGTTGCCGCTCATCCGCTCGCGGATCTCCTCGTCGCTCAGCTCCGGCGAGGTGGTCAGGTGCTCGGTGACGGCGCTCGGCGCGCCCTCCTTGTGCTCGGCGAGCATGCCCACCGCCGAGCACAGCTGGCCCGGCGTGCAGTAGCCGCACTGCAGGCCGTCGGCGCGGACGAACGCCTCCTGCAGCGGGTGGCCGAGCCCCTCGACCGTGGTGATCTCCCGCCCGTCGTACTGCACCGCCAGCGCGAGGCAGGAGTTGATGCGGTCGCCGTCGGCCAGCACGGTGCACGCGCCGCACGCGCCCTGGTCGCAGCCCTTTTTCGTGCCCGTCAGACCCAGCTCCTCGCGCAGCGCGTCGAGCAGGCTGACCTGGGGCGGGACGTCCAGCCGTTGCGCGGATCCGTTGACCCGCAGTGACACCTCGACCATGTCTGCTCCTCCCGGTTTCTCCCGAAGCTAGCAGGACACCGTCCTGTTAACAAGAGAACAGCGTCCTCTAATCGGGGGTCGTAGAATGATCCGGCGATGTCGAAAGAGTTCCTCCGCGCGCGGCGCCCGGAGCACAAGCAGCAGCGACGCGAGGCGATCCTCGCGGCCGCGCGTGAGCTCGCGCTCACCTCGGGCGTGCGGAACGTCAGCTTGGGCAGCCTCGCGGCCGCGGTCGGGCTCGCGAAGTCCAACCTGGCGCGGTACTTCGCCACCCGCGAGGAGATCTACCTCGAACTGGCGGCGCAGGAGTTCCACGACTGGGAGACGGCTGCGCTGGAGCGCATCGCCGCGGCCCCCTCGCCGGACGGCGTGTTCGACGCGCTGGTGGAGACGCTCGAGGAGCGTCCCCTGTTCTGCGACCTGCTCTCGCACAGCTCGATCACGCTGGAGCACAACGTGACCGTCGAGGCGGCGCGTGCCTTCAAGCTCCGGACAGCCGAGGCGCTGGCGAAGGTGTCATCCGCCGTCGCGCGGGCGCGGCCGGACCTGACCGAGGACGAGGCGGGCGAACTGGTCGGCGCGGCGGCCGGTCTCGCCGCACTGCTGTACCCGGCGGCCAACCCGCCGCCGGTGATGGCGAAGCTGTACGCGGAGGACCCGGTGATCGCCGAGTTGTGCATCCAGTTCGCCCCGACGGCGAAGCGGATGCTGCGGGCCCTGGCGGCGGGGCTGCCGACCCTGCGTGAGGGCCGGGACTGACCTTTTTTGTCCGGTGTGGACAGAATCGGCTGAACCCCTCGTCGGCCGCGGTTTCCGGCGCTAGGGTCCCCAGCGTGACGACGCTGTACGACCTGCCGCTGTCGGAGCTGTCCGAGTACCGGCCGCCGCTGGACGAACCCGCCGACCTGGACGCCTTCTGGGCCACCGCGCTGGCCGAGGCGGACCGGTCACCGCTGGACCCGGTGTTCCGTCCACAGGAGACTTTGCTGCGGACGGTGGAGGCGTTCGACGCGTCGTTCACCGGCGCGGCGGGACAGCGGATCTCGGCGTGGCTGCTGCTGCCGCGGGACCAGCCGGCGAAGCTGCCGTGCGTGGTGCAGTACCTGGGGTACAACCTGGGGCGCGGCCTGCCGCACGATTACCTGACGTGGTCGGCGTTCGGGTACGCGCACCTGGTGGTGGACACGCGCGGCCAGGGCGGGAAGGCGGTGCCCGGCGCGACGGGCGATTCGTGGTCGGCCGGGCCGCACGTGCCGGGTTTCATGACGCTCGGGATCCTGGACCCGGAGCAGTACTTCTACCGGCGGGTGTACGTCGACGCGGTGCGCGCGGTGGCGGCCGCGCGGGCGCACCCGTCGGTGGACGCGGACCGGATCGTGGTGGCAGGCGGCAGCCAGGGCGGCGGAATCACGATCGCCGCGGCGGCGCTGGCGCCCGGAGTCGCGGCCGCGATGCCGGACGTGCCCTTCCTGTGCCACTTCCGGCGCGGGGCGGAGATCGCTTCCGAGGGGCCGTACCTGGAGCTGGTGACGTGGCTGGCGGCGCACCGGCACCGGGCCGGGGAGGCGTTTGCCACGCTGCGGTATTTCGACGGGGCCGTGCTGGCTCCGCGGGCTTCGGCGCCTGCGTTGTTCAGCGTGGCGCTGCGGGATCCGGTTTGCCCTCCGTCGACGGTGTTCGCGGCGTTCAACCGGTGGGGCGGGGATGGGGAGATCCGGGTGTGGGAGTGGAACGAGCACGAAGGAGGGCAGGGGGCTCAAGTCGCCGAGCAGGCCTCCTGGTTGGGGCGGATTTTGTAGGCACTACGCGTAGCGTCCCCGGGCGTCGGCTTCACTTCGTTGCCGACTCGCATCGGGCAGCCGGCAACGAAAAGCAACAACCCCACCGACCAGTCCCCTCCCGCAACCCGATCCCCAGCCAAATCGGTTGCCGAGCCACCGGGTCAAGGCACGCTTTCCCGCCTTGACGCGGTGGCTCGGCAACCGAACAATTCAAGATCGGGTTCGGAAGGGGCTATCCGGGCGTAGCGAAGCGAAGCCGGCGCTTCCAGCCGCGCGCAGCGCAGAAACCCGCGTAGCGCCCTCTAATCAACCGGCGCCGCGACCCCGAATCCCCCGTACTTGCCGGCCTTCGCGCGCTTCCGCACCTCGTCGAAGTGCCGGTGCACGGCCTCCTCAGCGGCATCGGCATCCCCCGCCACCAAGGCATCCACGATCGCCTGGTGACGCTTCGCCGTGGAGCTCGCCGAGCCGGCCGGGCCGCCCAGCTCGGCCTCCGCCGCGCGGTACACGTCCCAGAACAGGCGCGTCAGCTCGCGGGCCAGGTCGAAACCGGCCTCGGCGCAGATCAGGTCGTGGAACTCGCGGTCGGCGGCCGCGCTGTCCGGGCCCTTGCGCATCCGCGCCACGCACGACTCCAGCGCCGCGATCAGCTCCGGCCGGTGCCGCCGCGCCACCCGGCGCGTCAGCTCGGTCTCCAGCATCTCCCGCACCTCGAGCAGGTCCCGCAACCGGCCCGTCGTCCCCGCCCCGGGCGTCCGGGTGCGGAACAGCAGCCACGTCCGCAGCGCCTCCGAGCCCGCCGAGCCGACGAACGTGCCGTACCCATGCCGCACCTCGACGATCCCCAGCGCCCGCAACGCCCGGATCGCCTCGCGGATCGAATTGCGGCTCACCCCGATGTCGGCCATCAGGTCCAGCTCGGTCGGCATCGGCGACCCCGGCGGGAGGTCCCGCTCGATGATCAGGTCGATGATCCGTTTGCTGATCTCGTCGCCGAGCTGAGGGCGTGCCACATCCAACTCCCCGCCTGCTGACCGCCGGATTTCCGGACATCCTACGTCAGACCCCTTGACCACGGGACGCGCCGCTGTTTACAGTCACCCGAACGCAGGACGTCCTACGTCCTACTTCCATGCTCCGGCCTGATCAACGACGCACAAGTCAGGAGACGTCATGTCGCACAGCCTGTCCGGCCTCAGCCGCCGCGATTTCCTGCGGTACACCGGACTCGCCGGCACGGCCGCGGCCTTCTCGGTCACCCTGGGGGCCTGTGGCGGACCGGCATCCACCAACACCACGGGCAGCTCCACCGGCACGCTCACCGCGGTCATCGGCTACGGCAACAACCAGACCTGGGACCCGCTGCAGACGGCATCCGCCTTCTCGATGGCCGCCAACCTGCACTGCTACGAATCGCTGGTCGAGGGCGACCCGATCACCCGCGACCCGTTCCCCGGCCTGGCCAAGGCGCTCCCGGCCGACCTCACCGGCACCAGCCTGAAGTTCGAGCTGCGCGACGGCGCCAAGTGGCACGACGGCACCCCGGTGACCGCCGACGACGTCGTCTTCACCTACGCCCGCGTGCTCGACCCCAACGAAAAGGTGCTGGTCCACAGCTTCTTCGCGGACTGGCTCGCCGAAGTGCGCAAGACCGGGGAGAACTCCGTCGAGTTCGTGCTCAAGCACCCGTTCCCGTACGCCCTCAAGCGAATCCAGACCGCCAAGATCTGCCCCAAGCACGTCTTCGAGGGCAAGTGGAAGGACGCCGCGGGCGGCAAGGTCGTCGGCTCCGGCCCGTACAAGGTCGTCGAGCAGGCCCCGCTCTCCTACACCCGCTTCGAGAAGTTCGCCGAGTACAACGGCCCGCGCCCGGCGGCCTACCAGTCCATGCTGTGGAAGTCGATCGTGGACGCCGCGCCGCGCGTCGCGGCCATCTCCGGGGCCAACCCGGAGGCGCAGATCGTGGAGAACATCCCGGCGGCCAACGCCGAGCAGCTGCGCAAGTCCGGTCGCAGCGTCGAGTTCGCCGACGGCGGCAACAACCTGTTCCTGATGTTCAACACCGCGCACGCGCCGTTCGACAACAAGCTCGTGCGGCAGGCCCTGCACTACGCCATCGACAAGCAGAAGATGATCCAGATCGGCCTGCAGGGCGCGGGCACGGCGGCGACCTCGTTCATCAACCCGAAGCTGCCCGCGTCCCAGCCGGCCGCCAACGACTTCGCCTACAACCCGGACAAGGCCAGGCAACTGCTCCAGCAGGCCGGCGTCACCAACCTGGCGATCACCCTGTCCACCACCAACACCTCGCTCGTCTCGGACTGCGTGAAGGTCATCAAGGAGGGCTGGGACGCGATCGGCGTGACCACCACGCTGGACTCGCAGGACACCAAGGCGCTGTTCTCGAAACTGGACAGCGGCAAGGACTTCGAGGTCGTCGCCACCACCAACAACCCGCTGCAGTTCGGCAACGACCCGGACCTGCTGACCCGCTACTACTACGACAAGACGTCGGTGCTGATGACCACCTACGCCCGGTGGACCGGCCCGGAGTCGCAGGCCCTGCTGGACCTGCAGAACCAGGCCGCCGCGGAGACCGACGAGACGCGCCGCGCGCAGCTCACCAAGCAGCTGCTGGACCTGATCTCCGAGCACGCCGTCATCTACCCCGTGGTGTTCACCCAGCTCGGCACGGCGTGGAACGCGCAGAAGATCACCGGCGTGCGGGCGCAGGGCTACCCGGGCATCTACCTCAACCAGGCCAAGCCGGTCTGAGGGGCGCTGCCATGGCCGTCGTCGTGCGGATGCTGCTCGCCCGCATCCTCGCCCTGATCCCGCTGGTGCTCGGGGTGGTCCTGTTCGTCTTCATCGTCATGCAGTTCTCCCCCGTGGACACGGCGGTGGCCGCGCTCGGCGACGCCAACCCCACGCCGGAACAGCTCCAGCAGTTCCGGCAGGAGAACGGCCTGCTCGACCCGCTCCCGCTGCAGTACGTGCACTTCGTGTGGCACCTGCTGCAGGGCGACTTCGGCACCAGCGTGATCACGAAGGAGCCGGTCGGGCAGGTCATCGCCACCGCGCTGCCGCTGACCGTGCAGCTCACCCTGCTGGGCCTGCTGATCGCGATCGTCGCCGGGCTCGTGCTCGGCGTGACCTCGGCGCTGTTCCGCGACCGCTGGCCGGACCAGCTGATCCGGATCGTCACGCTGGCCGGCGTCGCCGCGCCCGCGTTCTGGATCGCGGTGCTGCTCGTCCAGTGGCTCGCGGTGGGCGAGGGCCTGTTCCCCACCAGCGGGTACGTCAGCCCGGCCGACTCGTTCGGCGGCTGGCTCAACTCGCTGGCGCTGCCCGCGATCTCGCTCGCGCTGCCGGTCGCCGCGCAGCTGACGCGCATCATCCGCACCTCGATGGTCGAGGAGCTGGACAAGGACTACGTCCGCACCGCACGCGGCGGCGGCCTGCCGCCGGTGGTGGTCGTCGGCCGCAACGTGCTGCGCAACGCGCTGATCAACCCCCTCACCGTGCTCGGCCTGCGGGTCGGCTACCTGCTGGGCGGCGCCGTCGTGATCGAGACGATGTTCGCGCTGCCCGGGATGGGACAGAACATGATCCAGGCCGTCAAGGACGGCGACACCGCGAAGGTCCAGGGCTTCGTGATCACCATCGCGGTCGGGTTCGTCCTGGTCAACCTGATCGTCGACGTGCTGTACCTGATCGTGAACCCGCGCCTGCGGAGCCGGTCGTGATGCGGCAGCTGTACCGGCCCGGGCTCACGCAGCGCCTGTCACGGCCCGGCATCCGGTTCCGCCGGTTCAACACCGCGTCGTGGATCTCGATCGGGGTGCTGGCCGTGCTCGCGCTGGTCGCGCTCATCGGTCCGCTGTTGGTGAAGGACCCGTACGCGCTGGGCACCGAGGTCACCGGGCCGAACGCCGCGCACTGGTTCGGCACCGACCAGTCCGGCCGCGACATCCTCTCCCGCGTGGTGCACGGCGCCCGCTGGTCGCTCGCGATCGGGCTCGGCGCCGCCGCGCTGGCGCTGGTCTGCGGCGCGCTGATCGGGGCGCTCGCGGCCACCTCCCGGCGCGGCGTGGATTCGGTGGTCATGCGCGTGCTCGACGTGCTGATGGCCTTCCCCGGCATCGCGCTCGCGGCCGTGCTCGTCGCCGTGTTCGGCCGCGGCATCGGGGTGCTGATCCTGGCGATCGCGTTCGTCAACGTGCCGCCGGTGGCGCGCGTGGTGCGGGCGAACGTGCTGGCGCAGTACAGCGAGGACTACGTCGCGGCCGAGCACATCATCGGCGCGCGCCGGTTCTTCATCCTGGTCAAGCACGTCGCGGTGAACTGCGCCGCGCCGATCCTGGTGTTCTGCACGGTGATGGTGGCCGACGCGATCGTGTTCGAGGCGTCGCTGTCGTTCATCGGCGCCGGCATCCAGCCGCCCGACCCGTCCTGGGGCTCGGTGCTCGCCGACGGCAAGGACATGGTGCTCAACGGCGGCTGGTGGGCCACGTTGTTCCCGGGCCTGATGATCCTGTTCACGGTGCTGGCGCTGAACGTGCTGTCCGAAGGGATTTCCGACGCCTGGGCGGCGCCGTCGTCCCGCACCGCGAAGGCCGCGGAGGTCGCCAAGGCGGTCGTCGCCGAGGAGGCGGCCGAGAACGTCGCGCCGGTGCTGCCGATCCGCGGTCTGCGCGAGGTGGGCGAGCGGTTGTCCCGCCGTGCCCGTGCGCTGACCGGGCGGGACACCCTGCTCTCCGTCGAGGGGCTGACGATCGCCTTCCCCGAGCGGCACAACGGTGTCAACGTCGTCGACGACGTCTCGTTCACCGTGCGCTCGGGCGAGGTGCTCGGCCTGATCGGCGAATCGGGCTGCGGCAAGTCGCTGACCGCGCTGTCGATCGTCGGGCTGCAACCGCGGACCGCGCGGTTGTCGGGCCGGATCCGCTTCGACGGCGAGGACCTGCTCACGATGAAACCGTCCGTGCGGCGCCGGCACCTCGGGCACGACATCGCGATGATCTACCAGGACGCGCTGAGCTCGCTGAACCCGGCGATGACGATCCAGGCGCAGCTCAAGCAGTTCACCCGCCGCGGCGGCACCCGCACCCCGCGCGAGCTGGTGGAGCTGGTCAACCTCGACCCGGACCGCACGCTGCGCGCCTACCCGCACGAGCTGTCCGGCGGACAGCGGCAGCGGGTGCTGATCGCGATGGCGTTGTCCCGCAGCCCCAAGCTGATCGTGGCCGACGAGCCGACCACCGCGCTGGACGTGACCGTGCAGGCGCAGGTCATCTCGCTGCTGCTGCGCCTGCAGGAGGAGCTGGGCTTCGCACTGGTGCTGGTGTCGCACGACCTGGCGCTGGTGTCCGATGTGGCCGATCGCGTCGTCGTGATGT
Source organism: Amycolatopsis tucumanensis (assembly GCF_021654135.1). Lineage (GTDB taxonomy): Bacteria > Actinomycetota > Actinomycetes > Mycobacteriales > Pseudonocardiaceae > Amycolatopsis_E > Amycolatopsis_E tucumanensis. The sequence continues at coordinate 17,101 of NZ_JAKGSD010000007.1, forward strand.
ACGGCGGGCAGGTCGCCGAGGCGGGCACGACCGCGCAGGTCGTCGGCGCGCCGCGGCACCACTACACGCGCGGACTGCTCAGCGCGGTGTTGTCGCTGGAGGAGAACGACGCCCGGCTCACCCAGATCAAGGGCGTCGTCCCGGCCCCGGCGGACTTCGCGCCCGGCTGCCGGTTTTCCGACCGCTGCCCGGCGGCGCGAGCGCACTGCCGCACCGACCCGCCGGTGGTCGAGGGCGCCGGGATGGACCACCTCGTCGCGTGCCACCACCCCGCCGAACCGGTGGCGGAACCGGCGGTCCTGGTGAAGGGAGCGCCGGCATGACCCTGCTGGAACTGGACCGGGTGCACGTGGTGCACAAGATCCGCTCGTCCGGGCTGTTCGGGCACGACTCCGTGCACGCGCTGACGGACGCGACGCTGACCGTGCGGCCCGGCGAGACGATCGGCGTGGTCGGCGAGTCCGGGTGCGGCAAGACCACGCTGGCGAAGGTGGTCGTCGGGCTGCAGAAGCCGACCAGGGGCGTCGTGCGTTACCGCGGCGAACCGGTGGCCGACCAGCGCGAGTTCGGCCGCGACATCGGCATGATCTTCCAGGACCCGTCGACCGCGCTGAACCGCCGGATGTCGATCGCCCGCATCGTGCGGGACCCGCTCGACGTGCACCGCGTCGGCACCCCGGCGCAGCGGGCCGAGCGGGTGCGCGAGCTGATGGAGCTGGTCGGCCTGCCGCCCAGTGTCGCGGACGCGGTGCCCGGGCAGCTGTCCGGCGGCCAGCGGCAGCGCGTGGCGATCGCGCGTGCGCTGGCGCTGGAGCCGTCGCTGCTGGTCGCCGACGAGCCGACCTCGGCGCTGGACGTGTCGGTGCGCGCGCAGATCCTCAACCTGCTGCTCGACCTGCGGGACCGGCTGGGCCTGGCGATGATCTTCGTGTCGCACGACATCCAGACCGTGCGCAAGATGAGCGACCGCATCGTCACGATGTACCTGGGCCGCATCGTCGAGGACGCCCCCGCCGCGGCGATCCCCGGCGACGCACGGCACCCGTACACGCGGGCGCTGTTCTCCGCCACGCCGAGCCTGCTGAACCCGATCGAACCGATCGTCCTGACCGGGCCGGTGCCGTCCGCGGTCAGCCCGCCGAGCGGGTGCGCCTTCCGCACCCGCTGTCCGAAAGCGACGGACGAGTGCGCCGGCGCGGTGCCCCCGTCCGCCGACGCCGGCGACGGGCACACCTACCACTGCATCCACCCCGAACTCGAAGTGAGCGTGCGATGACTCGATTCACCGGCATCATCCCCCCGCTGTGCACCCCGTTCCGCGACGACTTCACCATCGACGTGGACTCGCTGCGCCGGCACCTGGACGTCCAGCTGGACGCCGGCGTGCACGGGGTGTTCGTGCTGGGCTCGTCCAGCGAGGTGGCGTTCCTGCCGGACCGGCAGCGCCGGGTGGTGATCGAGACGGCGGTGGCGCACGTCGGCGGCCGGGTCCCGGTGCTCGCCGGGTGCATCGACATGACGACGCTGCGGGTCGCCGAGCACATCCGCGTCGCCGAGGATGCGGGCGCGGACGCGCTGGTCATCACCGCGCCCTACTACACCCGCACGCACACGGCGGAGATCGAACAGCACTTCCGGCTGCTGCACGCGCAGGCCTCGCTGCCGATCTTCGCCTACGACATCCCGGTCGCGGTGCACTCGAAGCTGGACCGGGAGATGGTCCTGCGGCTGGCCGAGGACGGCGTGCTGGCCGGGCTGAAGGACTCCAGCGGCGACGAGGCCGGGTTCGGCGCGCTGCTGCTGGGCCGCCGGGAGCGCGGGCTGTCGGAGTTCGCCGTGTTCACCGGGTCCGAGCTGGTGGTGGACCTCGCGCTGCAGATGGGCGCGGACGGCGCGGTGCCCGGACTGGCCAATGTGGACCCGGCCGGGTACGTCACGATCTGGGACTGCGTGCGGGCGGGCGATCTCGCCACGGCACGGCGGGAACAGGACCGGCTCATGCGGCTGTACGACATCACGCACGCCGCGCCGCCGGAGCGGATGGGCCGTGGCTCGGCCGGGCTCGGCGCGTTCAAGGCGGCGATGAAGATGCGCGGGTTCATCGACAACTCGGTGATGGCGCCGCCGCAACTGCCGCTCAACGACGAGGAACTGTTGCGCATCAAGGGTGCGCTGACCGAGGCGGGTCTGCTGTGATCCACTACGGCGCGGACTACAACCCGGAGCACTGGGCCGAGGACGTCTGGGACACCGACGTCAAGCTGATGACCGAGGCCGGGGTCACGCTGGTGACGCTCGGCGTCTTCTCCTGGGCCAAGGTCGAGCCGCGGCCGGGCGAGTACGACTTCGGCTGGGTCGACACGGTGATGGACAAGCTCGCGGCCGCCGGGATCCAGGTCGCGCTGGCGACGATGACCGCCTCACCACCGCCGTGGCTGACCCACCGCCACCCCGAGGTGCTGCCCGTGCGCGAGGACGGGACACGGCTCTCGCCGGGTTCGCGGCAGCAGTTCTGCCCGTCCAGCCCGGTGTTCCGGGAGTACGCCGCCCGGCTGGTCGAGCAGCTCGCGAACCGGTACGGCGACCACCCGGCGCTGCACATCTGGCACGTCGGCAACGAGTACGGCTGCCACATCCGGGCGTGCTACTGCGACACCTCCGCCGAGGACTTCCGGTCATGGTTGCGCGAGCGGTACGGCACGCTGGACGCGCTGAACGCGGCGTGGTCGACGACGTTCTGGTCGCAGGGCTACTCGGACTGGGCGGAGATCCAGCCGCCGCGGGTGGCGCCGTCGTTCCGCAACCCCGCCCAGCAGCTGGACTACCAGCGGTTCTCCTCGGACGCGTCGCTGGCGTGTTACCGGGTGGAGGCGGAGGTCCTGCGCCGGGTCACGCCGGAGGTCCCGCTCACCACCAACTTCGTCGGGCTGGTGCAGAAGGCGCTGGACTGGCACGCGTGGGAGCCGCACGAGGACGTGGTGTCGCTGGACTCCTACCCCGAGCCCTACGACCCGCGGGGGCACGTCGAGGCGGCGTTCGGGTACGACGTGGTGCGGTCGCTGAAGAACGGGCAGCCGTGGATGCTGCTGGAGCACGCGCCGAGCGCGGTGAACTGGCGCAAGCACAACGGCGCCAAGGCCCCCGGTGTGATGCGGCAGGGCGTGCTGCAGGCGGTGGCGCGCGGCGCGGACGCCGCGATGTTCTTCCAGTGGCGGCAGAGCCGGGGTGGCGCGGAGAAGTTCCACTCGGCGATGGTGCCGCACGCCGGCGCGGACACCCGGGTGTTCGCCGAGGCGCGGGCGCTCGGGCAGGACCTCGCGGCGCTGGCCGACGTCGAGGGCACCCGGGTGCGATCGGACGTGGCGTTCCTGCACGACTGGAACAGCTGGTGGGCACTGGAGCTGGACGCGCACCCGTCGGCGGACGTGACGCAGCTCGACGCGCACCTGGCGCACTACGCGCCGTTCTTCGACGCCGGCATCTCCTGCGACGTGGTGCGCCCCGATCGCCTGTCCGGGTACCGGCTGGTCGTGGTGCCGAACCTGTACCTGCTCGATGCGGACACCGCCGAGGGCCTGCGCCGCTACGTCGAGGGCGGCGGGCACCTGGTGGTGTCGTTCTTCTCCGGCATCGTCGACTCGTGCGACCGGGCCCACCTCGGCGGCTACCCGGTGGCCCCGCTGCGGGAGGCGCTCGGGGTGGCGGTGGAGGAGTTCTGGCCGCTGGCGCCGGGCACCTCGGTGCCGCTGAGTCCGGAGTGGACCGGCAGCCTGTGGTCGGAAGCCGTGGAGCTGCGCGGCGCGGAGGCTGTCGCGACCTTCGACGGTGGTGACCTGGCCGGTTTCCCCGCGGTGACCCGACACGCCTACGGCGCGGGTGTCGCCTGGTACCTCGGCACGCGGCTGGACCCGGCCGGGATGCGCGAGCTGGCCGACCGGGTGGCCGCGGAAGCGGGCGTGCGACCGGTCCTGCCCGGGCTGCCCGCCGGGGTCCAGGCGGTCCGCCGGGAAGCCGCGGACCGGCAGTTCCTGTTCCTGCTCAACCACAACACGGATGCGGTCGCGGTGGACCTGGGAGAACCGGCCCCCGACCTGCTCACCGGTTCGGCGCCCTCGGCCCGGCACACGTTGCCACCGCGCGGCGTCGCAGTCCTCCGGATTCACTGACCGAAGGGAAGGCACATGAGATCGTTCGCAGCGTGGCGCGCGGTCCCGCTCGTGGCGGTGCTGTTCGCCAGTCTGCTCGGCGGCGGGGTCACCGCCTCCGCCGACACCGCCAGACCGGGCTTCGACCAGCAGTCGCTGTTCAACCCCAAGCAGGAGCAGGGCTACTTCTGCTTCCGCATCCCCGCGATCGTCAAGAGCACCTCCGGCACCCTCCTCGCGTTCGCCGAGGGCCGGGTCAACGACTGCGGCGACGCCGGTGACATCGACCTCGTCCTCAAGCGCTCCACCGACGGCGGCCGGACCTGGTCGCCGCTGGAAGTCATCAACTCCGGCGACGGCGACACACACGGCAACCCGGTCCCGATCGTCGACCAGCAGACCGGCCGGATCGTGCTGATCTCCACCTACAACGCGGGTCTCACCGGCGGCAAGAACTGCGAGGTGCCGTGCGCGCGGACCCCGCACGTGCAGTACAGCGACGACGACGGGCTCACCTGGTCCACGCCGGTGGACATCAGCGCCCAGGCCAGCAGGCCGGAGTGGAACGCCTGGTACGCCTCCGGCCCGGTGCACGGCATCCAGCTCACCAAGGGGCCGCACCGCGGGCGGCTGGTGTTCGGCGTGAACGCCGAAACCGCCGAGGGCACCGACGTGGTGGCCAACCACGGCGCGCTCGTCTACAGCGACGACCACGGCCAGACCTGGCACATCGGCGCGGTGGACACCTATTCGTTCCCGCCGAAGAGCGCCTACTCGCAGCGGCCCCAGGAGATCAGCGTCGTCGAACTGGCCGACGGCTCGATCTACGCCGGCGGCCGCGAACAGGGCGGCACCGACATCGGCAACCGCGACTACGCGATCAGCCGCGACGGCGGGGAGACCTTCAGCCAGCCGTTCCGGACGATCCCCGACCTGGTCACGCCGATCGTGCAGGGCTCGCTGCTGCGGCTGGACCGGCCGGGGCCGGACCGGATCCTGTTCGCGTCGCCGTCGGACACCGACCGGCGCCGGTGGATGATGATCCGCTCCTCCTACGACGGCGGCCGGAGCTGGGAGAACGCCGAGCAGGGCACCCGGGTGACCGACGAGTGGTCCGGCTACTCGGACATGGTCCAGATCAGCGACCGGTCCGCGCGCACCACCGAGATCGGCCTGATGTACGAGGGCGGCCCGGTCGACGCGCGTGACGAGATCCGCTTCGCCCGCTTCACCGAGGACGTGCTGGGCTGGCGCAACTCGGCCGGCCCGACCACGCGGGACGTGTCCGGCGAACGGTCGGACGCCTACCTCGTGGGCGGCCCGGTGGCCACGGCAGGCCGCTACGGCAGCGCGCTTTCGCTGGACGGCGTGGACGACTTCGTGCGCGTGCCCTACAACAGCGCGCAGGTGGTCGGCGACGGTGACTTCACGTGGACCGGCTGGGTGCGGTACGGCGCGTCGACGAGCAACCAGGTGTTCTTCTGGATGGGCGGCATGGGCTCGACCGCGCCGCAGATCTGGCTGCGCGGCGAGCCGGCGGCGAACCGGCTGATCGCGTCGATGACCACCACTGCGGGCACCAAGCAGGTGACGTCGGCGGGCGCGTTCAACGACCAGCAGTGGCACCACGTGGCGCTGCAGCGCACCGGCGGCCAGTTGCTGCTGTTCGTCGACGGCGTGCAGGTGGCGGCCGGCCCCTCGGCGGCCGGTTCGGTGACGGAGCGGGTGTCGTTCCAGTTCTGGCTCGGCCGCCGCCTCGACGGTGGCATGGGACTGAACGGCGCGCTGGACGACGTCCGGCTCTATCGCAAGGCACTGTCACCGTCCGAACTGGACGCCGTCCGGGCGAACGCCCCCGTGCGGGACGCCCTGGTGCTGCGGCTGCCGTTCTGAGTCGCGGAGTCCCGGCCCCGTGCGACGGGGCCGGGACTTCACCGCAGCCCGTGCCGGTCCAGCCAGGCGGACAACGTCGCGGCGATCGCCGCGGGCTGGTCCTCCGGGGTGTGGTGCCCGGCGGGGAGATCGTGGTGGACGATGTCGAGAGCCGCGATGTTCTCCGCGCACCACGCGATCATCCGGTCGTCCATCATCGTGTCGAAGCCGGGGCGGAACGTCATGAGCAGCTTCGGCACGTCCGCGCTGGCCGCGAGCCACTTGTCGTAGTGCTCGACACGAGCGACGACGTCGGCAGGCTCCCCGCCCAGCGGCATCGACCGCGCCCACCGCAACAGCGGCACGCGGCTCTCGCGCGTCGGGTAGGGCCGCAGGTAGGCCACGCGGTCCTCCGCGCCGAGCGCCATCGACTCCAGGAAGATGTTGTCGTCCAGCATCATCTTCTCCCCGACGCCCGGGGTTTTGAGCGCCCGGAATATCTCGGCGCCCGCGTCCGGGAACTCGTCCCAGGACATGGGTTTCACGATCGTCTCGGTGACCGCGATGCCCCGCACCCGGCCGGGGTGGCGGGCGGCCCAGTCGAAGGCGAGCGCGCCGCCCCAGTCGTGGCCGACCAGGACCACGTCGTCCAGCCCGAGGTGCTCGAACCAGGCGTCGAGGTAGCGGGCATGGTCGTCGAAGGTGTAGCCGATGTCCGGTTTCGCGGATTCGCCCATGCCGATCAGGTCGGGCGCCAGTTTCCGGCCCGGGCCGACCGCCGGCATGATGTGCCGCCACAGGTGGGACGAGGCGGGGTTGCCGTGCAGGAAGACGATCGGCTGGCCGTCGCCGGTCTCGCGGTGGTGCAGGATCACTTGAACACCGCCGCGTTCGCGCCGGCCCACTCGGCGAAGCTGCGCGCCGGGCGCCGCAGGACGCGCTCGACGTCGTCGCTGACCCGCTGCTCCTCCGGTTTCGGCGCGCCGAGGATGTCCAGTGTGGACTCCACGACCGGCTCGGGCATGGCCTGCAGCATCCGCGTCCGCGCCTCCGCCCGGCTCAGCTCGGCGAAGCGCACCGGCTCGCCCAGCGCGTCGGCGATCGCCGCCGCCTGCTGCCGCGGCGTGACGGGCTCGGGCCCGGTGATCGTGTAGGCCCGGCCGGCGTGCCCGTCCTCACGCATCGCCGCGGCGGCCACCTCGGCGATGTCCACCGGATCGACGGTCGGCAGGGCGACGTCCCCGAACGGCGCCTCGACCGTCCGCCGGGTGCGCACCGTTTCCGCCCAGGCGAACGCGTTGGAGTGGAAGCCGCCCGGCCGCAGTAGGGTCCACTCCAGGCCGGAGCCGACGACCGCGTCCTCCAGTTCCGGCGCGTGCCGCCCGGTCGCCACCCCCTGGGACGACAACAACACGACCCGTCGCACGCCGCCGGCCTTCGCTGTTCCCAGGACGCCGGCGAGGTCCCCGCCGGCCGCGAGGAAGTCCGGCGAGGTGAGCAGGAACAGTGTCGACGCCCCGTCGAGCGCGGGCTTGAGCGTCTCCGGCTCGGTCAGGTCCGCCCGCACGTGCCGCACCCCGGGCAGGTGTTCTTCCTTGCGCGACACCGCCGTCACGGCCTCGCCGGTCTTGACGAGCGCCTGCACCAGCGGCCGCCCGACGTTGCCGGTAGCTCCGGTCACCACAAACATTTCCGCTCCCGTTCTCTTCGTGTGGGAGCGACGCTACTGTCGTGGGGCTAGTAGGTACCTAGAGGAAAGTAGTGGGTCCGGTGACCGAAACCACAGTCAGTCCCGAGCTGGCCTGCCCGATCGCGCCCGTGGTCGACCTCGTGTTCAGCCGGTGGACCACGCCGATCCTGTGGACGCTGAACGAGCACGGCAGGCAACGTTTCGTGGAGCTGTCCCGCCGCATCACGACGATCACCCCGAAGGTCCTGACACAGCGGCTGCGCCAACTGGAGCGCGACGGGCTCGTGGTGCGGACCTATCACGCCGAGGTGCCGCCGCGGGTGGAGTACGAGATCAGCGACCTGGGCCGCAGCCTGGCGCCGCTGTTCGCCACCCTCGCGGAGTGGTCGCCGAACCTGGAGAAGGTCGAGCAGGCCCGCGCCGAGTACGACGCGCAGCAGAAGAAGCGCCCCTGAGCCTCAGGCCGTCAGGAAGCTGATCACGCTGTGCGGCGCGTTTTCGTCGAAGAGCATTTCGTGCGTGTGGCTGCCTTCGAGAGCCGCCGCCGTGCTGCGCGGGAACAGCGCCTGCTCGTATTCCGCCAGTGCCGCCTCGGGGTCGCCGGGATGGGCGGCGATGGCCTTGCCGAGCTCGGCGCCGTCGAACATGGCGAGGTTCGCGCCGTCGCCGGACGGGGCCGACAGGTGGGCCGCGTCGCCGAGCAGGGTCACGCCCGGCACCCGGTCCCACTTGTGCCCGATCGGCAGGGCGTTGAGCGGGCGCAGGACCGGCGCGGTGTCGCTGTCGGTGATCAGTGAGGTGAGTTCCGGCGCCCAGCCGTTGAACTCTCGCGCGACCCGCGCGAGGGCGGCGTCGGAATCGCTGAAATCGATCTCCGCGAACCACTCCTGTGGTTTGGTGAGCGCCACGTAGGTGTGCAGTGTCCCGCCGCTCTCGCGATGCGCCGTGATCCCCTTGCCCGGCACGAGCGCCATCAGCGCCCCACCGCCCACGGCCCGCGCGGCGGCGGGGTGCCGGCTGTCAGCGTCGAACAGGTAGGTCTCGACGAACGACCGGCCCACGTACCGCGGCACCGCGCCGGAGACCAGCGGCCGCACGCGTGACCACGCGCCGTCCGCGCCGACCAGCAGGCTCGTGACGACGGTGCCGCCGCCTGCGAAAGCGACCTCGTGGTGGCCGTCGCCGAGGGCGCGGACGCCGGTGACCTTGTGCCCCCAGCGGACGGTGCCTTCCGGGAGCGAGTCGAGCAGGATCCGCCGCAGCTCGCCGCGCTGGACCTCCGGGCGCCCGGCCGTGCCGTCGTCGGGCTGGTCGAGCAGGACCGCACCGTCCGGCGCGAGGACCCTGGTCGCCTCGCGGCCCTCCAGGATGATGCCGCGGAACTCGTCGAACAGGTTCGCCGCGCGGAGGGCGGGCTGGCCGTCGTGCTCGTGGATGTCGAGCATCCCGCCTTGGGCGCGGGCCCCCGCGGACGCCTCCGCTTCGTAGACCGTCACCGGGATGCCGTGGACGTGCAGGACGCGAGCGAGCGTGAGACCGCCCAGCCCCGCGCCGACGATCGTGACGTGGTTGTTCATGTCCCCTCCTTTGGAATGCCATTCCATCGTGGAACGGCATTCCAGATATGTCAAGATGGGGGCATGCCACCACGGACCCGGCGCACGGAGGGGCTCTCCCGGGAGCGGATCGTCGAAGCGGCCGTCGAGCTGCTGGACACGGCGGGCGAGGCCGGGCTGACGTTCCGGACGCTGACCGAACGGCTCGCCACCGGCGCGGGCGCGATCTACTGGCACGTGGCGAACAAGGACGAGCTGCTGACCACGGCGACGGACGCGGTCGTGGCCGAGGCGCTCCCCGCCGCGTCCGCGGGTTCGCCCGAGGAGGAGATCCGCGCCGTCGCGCTGGGCCTGTTCGACGCGATCGAGCAGCACCCGTGGCTCGCGACGCAGCTGTTGATGCAGCTGACCCGCAACCCCGGGGGCCCGGTGGCGCCGCGGATCTTCGAGGCCATCGGACGGCAGATCGGCGCACTGGGGGTCCCCGAACACAGCTGGTTCACCGCGACGTCGGTGCTGGTGCACTACATCCTCGGCACCGCGGGCCAAACCGCGACAGCCGAAGTCAGCACGACGCGGGAGGCCTTCCTCGACACGGTGGCGAGGAGCTGGGAGAACCTCGACCCGGAGGCCTACCCGTTCACCCGCGGCGTCGCGAAGCAGCTGCGCAACCACGACGACCGGGAACAGTTCCTTGCCGGAATCGATCTTGTGCTGGCCGGCGTCACCACCCGCCACTCGTCGTAGAAACCCTTGCGCCGCGAGCGCTACTCACCTCTGCCCGACGCCCACACCGAGACGTGGATGTACTTGGTGTGCGCCGAAATCGACCGGATGGCCGAGCCGCCAGGCTGGCTGCTGGCGGCCCGGGAGTGGTGGTTCGTCCTCGCCACGGTTCGTATCAACGGCGTCATGAACCCAAGCTACGACGCACATCTCGGTGAGGACGAGGCGCGGATCGGGCTGGTGCAGGAGATCCATGAGCGCGTGCTACGCCGCTTCGAGTCATTCGGCGAGAAGATGCCACGGCTGAGCGTGCCCGAGGGCGTCTGGGCCTTCGACGGCTCCGTCCCCACCGAGTTGTTCGCGGAGACCTTTGCGTCTTTCGCCGGTGTGTTGCGTGGCGAGGGCAAGGATCTGGAGCCAGATGTAGTCGCGTAAGGGAAGTGTTGCTGACTGCCGGCCCAGAAGCACCCGAGCGGCGGTGCTCGGAACGCTCGCCGAAAAGAAGCGTCAAGCACGGGCCGGTCAGGGCCTTGATCCGATAACGGGGTCCTGACCAGCCAAGAAGTGCCCCCGGCAGGACTCGAACCTGCGACCTAGAGATTAGAAGGCTCTTGCTCTATCCGGCTGAGCTACGAGGGCCTGGCGCCGACGACCACAGGCCGTCCTGACCTGCAGTTTAGTCACCGTCACTTCCCCTATCGCCGGACGGCGGGGGAACGTTTCAGCCTCTGCCGATGAACGGCATCTTCGTCGCCGTGACGGTCATGAACTGCACGTTCGCGGTCAGCGGGAGCCCTGCCATGTACAGCACGGCTTCCGCGACGTGTCTGGCGTCAAAGGTGGGTTCGGGCAGCTCGCGGCCGTCCGCCTGGCGCGCGCCCCTGGCGATTCCCGCCGTCATCTCCGTCGCCGCGTTGCCGATGTCGATTTGGCCACACGCGATGTCGTACGGGCGGCCGTCCAGCGACAACGACTTCGTCAGACCGGTGATGGCGTGCTTCGTCGCGGTGTAGGCAGCGCTGCCGGGGCGCGGGGTGTGCGCGGAGATGGAGCCGTTGTTGATGATGCGACCACCGCGCGGGTCCTGGCGCTTCATGATCCGGAACGCCTCCCGCGCGCACAGGAACGCACCGGTCAGGTTCACCGCCACCGTCTGCTGCCACGCCTCGACCGGGACCTCGTCCGGGTCGCCGGCCGGGCCGAAGGTGCCCGCGTTGTTGAACAACACGTCCACCCGGCCCCACCGGTCCGCGACCGCCTCGAAAAGGGCGCTGACCTGGGCGGGGTCGGCGACGTCGGCCGGGTGCACGAGGGCGTCCGGCGCGCCCGCGGCGGTCTCGGCCAGCGCGTCGGCTCTCCGGCCGGCCAGCGCGACGCGGTAGCCGGCGCCCAGCAGCGCCTGCGCCACGTGCCGTCCGATGCCCGAACCGGCACCCGTCACGACGGCGACCCCACCCATGCGCACCTCCCGCTCGACGCCGGCCCCAACCCGCGACCGGTCGGCACCTTCCGCTAGACAGTCAACACGACCTTGCCACGCCCGTGCCCGGTCTCGATCTCCCGGTGCGCGTCCGCCGCCTCGTCCAGGCGGTACGTCCGCCGCACCAGGAAGCTCAGCTCGCCCCGGTCGTACCGGCGCGCCAGCTCGGCCAGCCGGTCCGCCGACCGCTGCCCGCGCACCAGCTGCACCCCGAGCGACTCCGCCCGATCGTGGTCCACCAGCGTCACCACGCGACGCCGCTCCTTCACCAGTGCGAGTGAAAGATCAAGCGCGGCGCCACCCGCGCCGTCCAGGACCGCGTGCACCCCGCCGGGTGAAAGCGCTCGCAGCCGGTCCTCCAGGCCGTCGCCGTAGACGACCGGCGTCGCGCCGAGCGAGCGCACGTAGTCCTGATTCGCCGCGCTCGCGGTGCCGATCACGGACGCGCCCCACAGCCGCGCGAGCTGGACCGCCGCGGTGCCGACCGAGCCCGCCGCGGCGTGCACCAGGACCGTGTCCCCCGGGCCGACGCCGAGCTGCCGCAACGCCATGTACGCCGTCTGCGTCCCGGCGGTGAACCCGCCGGCGACGGTCCACGGCATGCCGGCCGGCTTGGCCGTGACCTGGTCCTGCCCGACCACCACGTACTCGGCGTAGCAGCCCAGCACGTTGAAGCCGAGCACCTCGTCGCCGACCGACCACGCCGCTCCGTCCCCGACCTGGTCCACCACGCCGGCGAACTCGTTGCCGGGGATCCGCGGCCACGTCAGCCCCGTCGCGTACGGCGGCTCCCAGCCGGCCCGCACCGCCGCGTCGAACGGCTGCACACCCGCCGCCCGCACGCGGACCCGGACCTGTCCCGGACCCGCCTGCGGGTCCGGGACGTCCATGGCGCGCAGAACCTCCGGGCCACCCGGCTCGGTGAACGCCGCTGCCTTCATGAGGTGCCTCCTCGATCTCGACCTGCGAGATCAACGGTGACACCTCCAGTTAACTGGAGGTCAACCTCAGAAGTTGATCATGTGACCGGCGAGACCGTGGATGGCCTCCTTGACCGCTTCGCCGAGGGTCGGGTGCGCGTGCACGTTGCGGGCCACCTCGTGCACCGTCAGGTCCCACTGCTGCGCCAGCGTCAGCTCCGGCAGCAGCTCGGTGACGTCCGGGCCGATCAGGTGCGCGCCGAGCAGCTCGCCGTACTTGGCGTCGGACAGGATCTTCACGAAGCCGCCCGCGTCGGCGAGGCCGTGGGCCTTGCCGTTGGCGGTGAACGGGAACTTGGCGACCTGCACGTCGTAGCCCTGCTCGCGCGCCTGCGCCTCGGTCAGGCCGAAGCTCGCGACCTGCGGCTGGCAGTACGTCGCGCGCGGGATCATCGTGTAGTCGAGCTCCATGGTCTCCGCGCCGCCGATCGTCTCGGCCGCCACGATGCCCATCGACTCGGCCGCGTGGGCCAGCATCAGCTTCGCGGTGACGTCGCCGATCGCGAAGATGTGCGGCACGTTCGTGCGGCAGCGCCCGTCGACGGCGATGGCGCCGCGCTCGGTCAGCTCGACGCCGGTGTTCTCCAGCCCGTAGCCCTCGACGCGCGGCTGGAAGCCGATCGCCTGCAGGACCTTGTCGGCCTCCAGCGTCTGCTGGTTGCCGCCGCTGGACACGGTGACCTTGACCTTGGCGCCGCTGTCGTCGATGCTCTCGACCTTCGTGCCGGTCAGGACCTTGATGCCGAGCTTCTTGTAGCGCTTGGCCAGCTCCTTGGACACGTCCGCGTCCTCGAGCGGCACCATCCGGTCCAGGAACTCCACGATCGTCACGTCGACGCCGTAGTTGTGCATGACGTAGGCGAACTCGACGCCGATCGCGCCCGCGCCGGCGATGATGATGCTGCCCGGCAGGTCGCGGGAGAGGATCTGCTCCTCGTAGGTCACCACGCGCTCGGACAGCTGGGTGCCCGGCAGCAGCTTGGTGGTGGCGCCGGCGGCGATGATGCAGTGGTCGAAGGTGACGGTCTCGACGCCGTTCTCACCGGTGACCTCGATGGTGTGCGCGTCGGTGAACTTGCCGCGCCCGGTGAACTCCTGAATGTTGTTCTTCTTCATCAGGAAGTGCACGCCCTTGACGCGGCCGTCGGCGACCGAGCGGCTGCGGTCGAACGCGGCGCCGTAGTCGAAGGTGATCGGCCCGTCCGAGCTGATCCCGAAGGTCTTGGCCTCCTTGGTGACCAGGTGGGCGAGCTCCGCGTTGCGCAGCAGCGCCTTCGACGGGATGCACCCGACGTTCAGGCACACGCCGCCCCAGTACTTCTCCTCGACGATCGCCGTCTTCAGGCCGAGCTGCGAAGCCCGGATCGCCGCGACATACCCGCCGGGCCCGGCACCCAGCACCACAACGTCGAAATGCGCACTCATACCCGCCACCCTATGCCCTCGCGGGCGAGCCGGTCGTGGGTGCTCGGGCCCACGACCGGCCCCTGATCAGGCGCGCTCGAGGATGACGACGGGGATCTTGCGGTCCGTCTTCTTCTGGTACTCGTCGTAGTCCGGCCAGACCTTCGCCATCTTGGGCCAGAGCACCTCGCGCTCCGCATCGGTGGCGGTGCGGGCCTTGGCGGTGAACTTGTCGGCCTTGACCTGCACCTTGACCTCGGGATTGGCCTGCAGGTTGAGGTACCAGCCGGGGTGCTGGGGCGCGCCGCCCTTGGAGGCGACGATCACGTAGGCGCCCTCGTGCTCCTGGTAGATCAGGGCGAACTTGCGCTCCTGGCCGGACTTGCGGCCGGTGGTCGTCAGGATCAGGATCGGGGCGCCCTTCTCCCAGTCGTGACCGACTTCACCATCGGTCTCCTCGTAGCGGCGGACGTGCTCGTCACCGAAGAGCATGCGGGGTCCTTTCGTCTCGGCAGATTCCTCCGTGATTCCGCAACGCGCGGCGGCGGCTGGGTATTTCCGAGGTCACTTTCGGTGATCCCCACTCGCTCGGGTGGTCCTGACCAGGCAAAAAGCGGAAACCGACCTAGAATTCGGCGCAACGCCGACCGCGGGAGGAACGATGAGCGACCGGCCGCACGTGACGCTCGAAGACGTGGCGAGGACCGCCGAGGTCTCGCTGGCGACGGCGTCCCGCGCGCTCAACGGCACGACCAGAGTGCGCGACGACCTGCGGGAGCGGGTGCTGTCGGCGGCCGCGGAGCTGGCGTACACGCCGAACGCGCACGCGCAGGCCCTCGCCGGCGGGTCGCGCCGGACGGTGGGGGTGATCTGCCACGACATCAGCGACCCGTACTTCGCGGCGATCACCCGTGGGGTGATGCGGGTGGCCGACAGCCACGGGCTGCTCGTGATGCTCGCCGGGACGTTCGCCGATCCGGACCGGGAGCTGGCGTGCGTGTCGACGCTGCGGGCGCAGCGGGCGTCGGCGATCCTGCTGACCGGTTCGGCGTTCGAGGACAGGGCGTGGGAGCGGCGGATGGCGGCCGAGCTGGAGCCGTACCGGCGCGGTGGCGGGCGGGTGGCCGCCGTGACGCGGCACCGGTCGCTCAAGGCGGACACCATCGCACCCGACAACCGGGGCGGCGCGCGGGCACTGGTGGAGGCCATGCACGGGCTGGGCCACCGGCGGTTCGCGGTGGTGACCGGGCCGGCGCGGCTGACCACAGTGGCCGATCGGGTGGCCGGGTTCCGGGAGGGGCTGGCCGGGCTGGGGATCGAACTGTCCGAACGGGACGTGTTCGCCGGTTCGTTCGACCGGGACGGCGGTTACGAGGCGACGGAGGCCCTACTGGCGGCCAAGCACAAGGCGACGTGCGTGCTGACGGCGTCGGACGTGATGGCGGTGGGGGCGGTGAGCGCGCTGCGTGCGGCGGGGCTGTCGGTGCCGGAGGACGTGTCGGTCACGGGGTTCGACGACGTGCCGCTGGTGCGGGACTTCGGGTTGACCACGGTGGCGTTGCCGCTGGAGCGCATCGGGGCGGAGGCGCTGGAACTGGCCCTGGACGACGGTGGTGCTGGTGGTGGGGCGCGGGGTCGCGTTCGGCGGGTGTCGGGCGAGGTGCTGCTGCGGGGGAGCACGGGGAAGCCCCGCCGCCGACGGCGGGGCTGACCTCTGCACGGCTCGGCCCCGGGGGCAGGTTGGCGGCGAGGGCAGGCGGCGGCTCGGGTGAGGCGCTGCTGCGCGGAAGCACCGCCAAACCCCTGCACGGCTCAGCCCTGGGGCGGTCAGGTTGGTGGCGAGAGGGCAGGCGGGGTCGGGTGGCTGTCTGGGTTGGACGCGAGCGGAGCCCACGGGGTCGCCACTGGCTCGCTCGCGGGGTACAGCCGGGTTAGGTAGTGGTTCGCGAGAGGCTTTCCCCTCGTGGGTCGCGAGTCGGCATCTCGGGTGGCGGTGACCGGTCCGTTCGTGCAATCGCCAGTGGCCCTGTCCCGCGGCGACGACTGGCCCTCTCACGCGGCGCAATGGCCCTCCCGTGCCGCGATGAGTGGTCACCTCGAGCCCCTGCGAATGGCACTCCCGTGCGACACGACCGGCCCTCCCACGCAGCGCGAGCACCCCGCCCGCGCCGCGATGAGTGGTCACCTCGAGCCCCTGCGAATGGCACTCCCGTGCGACACGACCGGCCCTCCCACGCAGCGCGAGCACCCCGCCCGCGCCGCGATGAGTGGTCACCTCGAGCCCCTGCGAATGGCACTCCCGTGCGACACGGTTGGTCCTCTCGCGCGTTGGTGGGTGGTTGGTCCACTCGCGCCTTCGCGGCTGGCCCTCTCGTTCGGTCACCACCGGCTCCGTCGCGGGCGCCACCTGGCGCTCTCGAGCACGCACCAAGCCCCTCAGTAGCAGGCCGACACCACCGGCAGGCACACGTACGTGTCACCCCAGTGCCCCTGTCCGGTGATGTTCGTGGCGTAGCGGACCAGCGGCGCGAACCGGGCGACGCCCGCCGCCAGTGCCTCCTGGTTCCGCTGCAGCATCCCGGTCAACTGGTCGAGCGAGGCCAGCACCGGGCGCAACGCCACGTCATTGTCCTCGACCAGGCCCTGCACCTCCCGGGACAACGACTGCGCCCCCGTCAGCAGCGCCGAGATCGCCGACGCCCTCGCCGCCACTTCGGCCAGCACCAGGTTCCCGTCCGCCATCAACCGCACCAGCTGCGCATCCCGGTCCGCCAAGGTGCGCGACAGCGCCGCCGTGTTGCCCAGCAGCCGCGACAGCTCCGCATCCCGGGACGCGATCGTCGTCGACAGCTGGGACAGGCCGTCCAGCGCGCCCCGCACCGAGGAGCCGCCCGGCAGCGCCGCCGACAGCGCGTCGAACGACCGGGCCAGCCGGTCCGTGTCCAGCCCGCCGACGGTCTTCGACAGGTCCCGGAACGCGTCCAGCACGTCATACGGCGCGATCGTCCGCGAGCGTGGGATCACCCCATCCAGTGGTTGAGACCCCTGAGGATCCAGCGCGAGGTACTTCTGCCCCAGCAACGTCTTGATCTTGATCGCCGCCGTCGTGCGGTCACCCAGCCAGGTGCCCGACACCTTGAACCGGACCCGCACCGACGCACCGTCCAGGCCGACGTCCACCACCTTGCCGGCCTTCACCCCGGCCACCCGCACCTCGTCGTCCACCGCGAGGCCGCCCGCTTCGCTGAATTCCGCCTCGTACGACACGCCCGCGCCGATCAGCGGCAGCGATTCCGCGTTCAGCGCCGCGACGAACGCCAGCGCCAGCACCACGAGACCGGCAATTCCGATACCGGCAGGATCCCGATCACGCATTCCGGCCCCTTCCGCCGGGTTACGCTCTTAACACGTGCCTCCGATCGAATGACGTATTCGCCGACATGTCGGAAAAGAACAACTCCCCCGGGTGACCCATGCCAGCATGTCGCCCATGACGGACTCCCAGCCCCGGTGGCGGAGACTCGAACCGGACGCGCGCAGGGAGCAGATCTTCACCTGCGCCGCCCGGCTGTTCGGCGAGCGCCCGTACGCCGACGTGTCCACATCGGACATCGCGGCGGCGGCGGGCGTCGCCCGCGGGCTGATCAACCACTACTTCGGCACCAAACGCGAGCTCTACCTGGCGGTGCTGCGCCGCACGATGACGATCCCGACCACGGCACTGGACATCGTGACCGATGGGCCGCTCGAAGAAAAAGCACGCGTCGCGGTCGACTGGTTCCTCACCCTCGTCACCAAACAGGGCAAGACCTGGCTGGTCGCCACCGCACCCGAAGGCCTCGGCAGCGATCCGGAGGTCGAGGCGATCCTCGTCGAGGCCGAACGCCGCTCGGCCGCCCGCGTGCTGGAGGCGCTGGGCGTGAAGGTCGACGCCGCGCACGCCGAGGTCTGCAACGCCCTCATCCGCGCCTACGGCGGCATGGTCAAGGCCGCGGGCCGCGAGTGGCTGCTGCGCGGCGAACTCGACCGCGACCAGGTGCACACCCTGCTGTCCCGCTCGCTGGTGACCCTGATCGAGGACGTGTTCCCGGCCGTCACCGATAAGTGAGCAGGCGGGCGGCCCGGCCCTCGAAGTGCGCGTGCTCGTTGAACGACACCAGCGTGACCCCGCCGCGCCCGGTCACCAGCTTCGTGATGCCGCAGTTCACGGTGACCCGGTTGAGCTGCAGCAACCCCATCGCAGGGTCGCCGAGCAGGTGCCCGGCGAGCGTGCCGATCACCCCGCCGCTGGTGAAGACCAGGGCGCTCTCGCCCTTGCGCAGCACCGCGACCAGGTCAGCCAGCGCGCCGCGCACCCGCTCGGCGAACTGCGGCCACGTCTCCGCGCACGGGCCGTCGTCACCGGCGCGCACCCACGCCGCCAGCGACGCGTCCAGCACCTCCTGGTACCCGCGCGGGTCGTTCGCGTCCTGCAGCGCGCCGCCGCCGTGCCGGGCGACGATGTCGACGTGGTCGTACTCGTTCCAGCGCGGGTCCTCCTTGGCCGCGGCGCCCGCCCCGAGCCAGTCCAGGACGATCTCCGCGGTGGCGCGCTGACGGGCCATCGACCCGGTCCGGCCCTCGGTGAAGCGGATCTTGCGGCGCAGCAGCTCGGCGCCGACCACGGCGCCCTGCTCGATCCCGGTGCTGGACAGCTGGTCGTAGTCGGCCGCGCCGAAGGAGGCCTGACCGTGCCGGATCAGGTGGATGGCGCCCATCGGCCGTCCTTTCGCTCGCCGTCCCCGCCCGCAGCCTAGCCAGCGGTGTTGAGGAGACGGTTGGGCGTGCCCGGGGTTGCGCCGCTGATCTTGCCCGGGGTGGCCGAGGCGATCAGGGCGTCGGCGACCTGCGCGGGTGTGGCGTCCGGGTGTCCGGCCAGGTAGAGGGCGGCGGCGCCGGCCACGTGCGGGGTGGCCATCGAGGTGCCGCTGATCGTGTTGGTCGCGGTGTCGCCGGTTCCCCACGACGACGTGATGCTCACGCCCGGCGCGTAGAGGTCGACGACGCTGCCGTAGTTGGAGAAGCTCGCCTGCCTGTCGGTCCGGTCGCTGGCCGCGACGGTGATCGCCTCGGTGACGCGCGCCGGGGAGTCGTTGCCGGCGTCGGCGCCCTCGTTGCCCGCGGCGATGGCGAAGGTGACGCCTTTGGCGATCGCCCCGCGGACGGCGTCGTCGAGGACGGTGTCGGCGCTGCCGCCCAGGCTCATGTTCGCCACGGACGGGCCGCTCGCGTTCTGCGCGACCCAGTCGATCCCGGCGACGACCTGGTCGGTGGTGCCGCTGCCCTGCGCGTCGAGCACGCGCACCGGGACGATCCGCACACCCTTGGTGACGCCGTACTCGGCGCCGCCGATCGTGCCCGCGACGTGGGTGCCGTGGCCGTGCTCGTCGGTGGCGTCGTCGTCGTTGTCGATGAAGTCCTTGCCGCCGGTGACGCGGCCGCCGAAGGTCTCGTGGCTCGCGCGCACCCCGGTGTCGATGACGTAGGCGGTGACGTCGTCCGCCGGGGTGTCGTAGCGGTAGGACGAGTCGAGCGGCAGGTTCGCCTGGTCGATGCGGTCCAGTCCCCAGGACGGCGGGTTGTGCTGCACATCGGCGATGTGCAGGACGTGGTTCTGCACGACGTAGGCGACGTCGGGGTTGGCGGCGAGGCGCTTGGCCTCGGTTTCATTGGCGCTGACCGCGAAGCCCTTCAGCGCGGCGCTGAACGTGCGGGTCGCCGAGCCGCCGTAGCGGCTGGTCAGGTCGCCGGCCCGCGAGGTGGCGCCCGGCTTGAGGACGACCAGGTAGCTGTCCGCGACCGAGCCGGGAGTGCCCGCTTCGAGGATCCGCCCTTCCCTGGCTTGAGCCGGCCCGGCCCAGACCGTCGTGGCGACGACTGCCGCCGCAAGTACGGACCACATCGCGCGCTTCCGCATGAGCCGCCGTCTCCTCTCCCCGACCGGGTGGTGCGATCTCATGCAATCCCGGGGGCCAGAGCGGGGGCAATGATTCACAGTTACCAACTAGGGAGCGGCTTGCCTGAGACCTAGGATGACCTGCACAAACAGCGACGATGCTGATCGGTACAGCCTGCGGCTTAGCCCCAGATATCCTGCACTCCGCCCGGATGATCTACGGGTTCTCGATTCACTCGCACGAGGGACATCACCGGTAAGCTCAAACACAGCGCGATCGCGGTGGGGGCAAGCTTCCCGCGTGCAGCACCGGTCCATGATGGTCACTGTTCAGAACCATGCTCGCCGAACACGTTGCGAAGCCACCCAACAGCTTCGTTAGTAAGCAGAACCTCAACTTGATCTAGTTTCCTTGCGGCGAAACCTTCTGTTTCAAGAACGAGACGGGAAACCGAGCCGATTGAAGGCGAATACGTGCCATCGTCCGCGATCTTCAGCCCGAAGCACCCACAGGTCCCTGGCCGCCAAGTCGTCACCCATGTAGACAACTTCGCCTCCGGCAGTCATACTCGGCTGCAGCGACCCTCGTCAAGTCTTCGTAATGACCATGTGACACCGGTGCCATTTTTGTGATGCAATCTGACAACAGAGAACGTGAACTGAACCATGGAAAGCATCAAGGTTCACAACGACGGCGACCTACCAAGCTTGTCGTCGAACGACTCACTCGCAATAATGTGAGCTTGGATTACTACCGACTTCGACTTCGTAATGACGAACAGGAACCCGAGCATCATCACATCGCGGTTTTGACGATCGCGGATGCGCGCCGTTACGCCGACATGATCAAAGGATAGCGAACCCGGCACAATGGAAGTTCTGATCGTGATAATCCCGGCCCCCACCGTTAGGAGCCGTGTGCCACCCGGTAATAACGCGCATCCGGCGAAGCCACCTGCGCGATTGAGGGTTCACGGTGTCTTCGGCAGCAACGCCTCCACACGAGCCGCCAAGTCTCGCGCCAGCGGGCATGCTTGCGAATTGTTCTCGGGCTGGGACATTGCCATCTGAGCGAGGACACGGGCGTGCTCGCTCACCTCGAACGCGACCGTGCATCCGAGGGCGTTCTGCACCTCCAACGCCTTCCGACCGTTCACGGTTGTTTCCGTTGCATCCGGATCGGTTTCGCGGAATTCGGCTAGCCCTTGCACCGGATCGAGTGCTAGCCCATTACTACCAAGACCAGGCTTTGTTGCCGTGCACTCGTTGCGATGGCTGATGTTGTCGCCAGGGTTGAACCCTTGTCCAGCGTTGAGTTGGTCAAGTACCTGGCAAGCGACGAGTCCGGCAAATGGATCGTTGACGTTGGCTGACGTTGGTATCCCGCTTGTCGCGGGTGAAGGCGTGCCGTGCACGGTGGACGTGCATCCGACCAAGACCGCCCCGAGAATTGTGATTGCGGCCGCCGCAAGGCCACTTCGGGTGCTGATTTTCACCGGGTCAGCCCTCTTTAAATCTGCCAAGATACCGCGTTGCCGCATCATTAGAGGCATCGTACTTGCTCATAGCGATGTCGAGCGCTTCTCTGATGGTCTTCAGATTGCTCAACACAGTCTCGTAAACCGGAATCAACGACTGTTGATCGGAGTCCATCGCTGCCTGAAAATGTATCGCGGCCTTCTGGGCGTAGTCGTCGTTGCCAAATTTGGGTTTGCGGCGAAGCCGCTCAATGTTGAGGGAAATCCGGGAGAGTCGGTCTTCGGCTTGGGTGATCGCGTTACGCAGATGCCTGCCGGTTTCTTCGTCCACTGCCCAACCACCGGACTTGGCGTCGGCCAGTAAGCGTTGAGCTTGGTCTCCCATTGCCTTGAGCTGTTCCTGATCGCCAAACGCGCCGGTCAGGCCCGCGCCGGTCCAGTCTGTCATGGTTTCGACTGCTCCCCCCGGTGCGCTCACAAGCTGCGGCACATAGAGTAGCAGGCCGCGCACATATGGTCGGTACGAAGTGACCAAGGCTCCAGCTCCCGTGGGTCTGAGCACGCTCTGACGAGATCGAAAACCCTTGGTACCAGGGGGCAGCGCGGGGGTTCTGCGCGGCGGCCGGTAGCTTCCCTGCGGCGGCGACGCCCGACTCACAGCGTAGGACAACAGCGAACGCTCTACCAACGGCCTGCACTGCGGGATGAGCGGAGGCTCCCTGGTGAGGTGACCGGGGAGCCTCTTTGATGTCCCCGTAAGCCGACAAGCCGGGACCATTGGCGATTCTTGACCCGTTCGCCTTCTCGCATGGATCAGCAATGGATCCCGACCTGCCTGCCCCGCACACGGAGCCGATTGAAAGAAATGGCGGGGTGACGCTGGTACGACTCGTCGGCCCGTGGACAGAAACCGGTCATGGCCGCGCACTAGGTTCCCGGCTGAGAGGAACCCGTTACGAAACTCCCAACTCAGGCTTTCAAACGTCACCCCGCCCAGGTTTCATAGTTCGTACAGAACGCGCTCGCGATACTCTGCCACCTGAATCGCTGCACCGGTGAGCCACCGACCGTTCTGCCGATGAAGTTGATGTAGGCCGGCTGCGAATGTTCAACATGCGCGGCCACCTTTGTTCACGCACACGTACAGCGCTGCCAATCTGCCACATCCCGGTATCACCTGTCCGACCGCTTCACGGCCTGTTGCCGGATGCGTGCCGTGGTGAGCTGGTGCCGCCGCAGCAGCTCCGCAGTCCACGTCCGCAGGGTCACCCGGTCGAGGGGATCTCGGGCCGGGTCGCAGGCGCACCAGTCCAGGTACTGATCAACACTCACCCGGTAGGAGTGCAGGGTGTTGCGGGCCAGGTTCTCCGCCTCCATGTGGATCATCCAGGAGTCCACGAGGTCGCGGAGCTGATCAGTGGTGAGCATGGCGTAGTCCTCCGCCAATGGGGTGATCTCGGCTGCACCCGATCGAGGCGGCCGATATCCGTACAGCCTAACGGCCTGCCCTCCCACTTGCGGTCCTGCGCAGGACAAAGTCGCAGGTCAGGGCAAGGTTTGTAGTCCGGGAAGAGGACCGCGACATCACAGTTACCAGTACTCACCCGATAGGGTTACTCGTTAACCACCCAATGGGATGACAGCCTGATCATCATTCTCGGACGAGTAGAGGTCACACACTGCTACCATCAGCGGTGGCGAAGTCGATTTCCAGGTGGTAGCAGGTGTCCACGTCCGAGCGCGCGGTGCCGAGCCCGTTCGCCAGCAGACTCCGGTCCGCGATCGCCCGCAGTGGGCTGAGTCTCGATCGCATCCAGGCCCGCTTGCAGGCCAGCGGCGTGCCGATCAGCGTCACGGCCCTGAGCTACTGGCAGTCCGGCAAGCGGCAGCCCGAGCGGCAGAGCTCGATCTCGGCGGTGCGGGTGCTCGAGGACGTCCTCGGCCTGCAGCGCGGTGAGCTGCTGTCCCTGCTCCCGCCGCCGCGCCCGCGCGGGCTGCCGTCCCGGCGGCAGGCGGACGGCGTCGTCAAGTTCCCGATGGAGGCGCTGCGGATCCTGCTGGAGCGGGTCGGCGCTCCGCACGCGCTGGAGCAGCAGCACCGGCTGAACCTGCTCAACCTGCACGACCGGTGCGAGATCGCGGCAGGTGGCCGCCAGCGGTCGCTGACCACGCGCTCGGTGTTCCAGGCGACCGCCGACCGGCAGGACCGCTGGATCCTGGTGTACGACCACGGCGGCGCGCCCGCGCCCACGCTGCACCAGCTGCGCAACTGCCGCAGCGGGCGGGTCGAGATCGACCCGGAGCACGGCCTGACCGTCGCGGAGCTGCTGTTCGACCGCCCGATCCACCGCGGTGAGACCTGTCTGATCGAGTACACGCTCACCAACAGCGGGCCGCCGTACCCGGACTGCGAGAACACCTACTACCGCGAGTTCCGCCGCCCCATCCGCGAGTACCTGCTGGAGATCCGCTTCGACGAGGCCGAGGCGCTGCGCAAGTGCTGGCAGTACGCGCGCCGGGGCTCGGCGGAGACCGAGGAGCGGCGAGAGCTGCACCTGGACACGGCCGGCGGGGTGCACGCCGTGGCGCTGGACTACGGGCCAGGGGTGTTCGGCATTTCCTGGGAGTGACCGGGCCGGCCGCGGCTCGCACCGCGACCGGCCCCGACCTCACGCGGACTCGAGCCTGCGGCTGGTGACCTGGTCGGCGACCTTCACCACCACGAGCGCGAGCATGCACAGCACGGCCGGCTGGATCGCCTTCGCCAGGGCGAACGCGATCATCGCCAGCGCGGCCGCGCACAGGAACCCGAGGACGACGACGCGCCAGAACCGCGCGCGCCCTTCGAGCGTGCGCTCCACGAACTCCCAGACCGGATCCTCACCCGGCGCACTGCGCACGCCGAGAACCTCCGGCGGCACGATCTCGCCCCGATCCGGCGACGGCTCGTCTGGCATTCCGGGAGTCTCCGGTTGTACCGTGGGCACTTCAGTGCCTCCTTTTGCATGGTTGGGACTGATGAATCGCGCGGCTCCCTGCGGCAACAGGGGGCCGCGCTTCATATCGCGGCCTACCGCGATACGAAGTCATAGTGCAGAAATCGATCTGTTACTCGCGCGTCAGTTCGGCGACTCCGCGACGATCGGCTCGTCCCGGTCGCCGAACGGCGAGCGTGATTAGGCAGAGCTGCATCCCAGCGACAGTGCAGTCGTTCAGGTGAACCGAACCGCGTGGCAGCCAAGATCAGCCGTCACAGTGCGCGAGTTCCCAGAATCGCATCACTCTTTCGGGTGACAATTCCCTCTGCGTATCGCTCGAACGTTCGATTCGTCGCGCTTCGCCCGTGCCCCGTCACGTTCAGGTGCACGTGCAGCGCGAGGGGAACTTCTCGCCGGGGCAACTCACCGTGCGCCAGCGACCGCTTGTCGTTCGCCGCTTCGGACGGGAGTGCGGGACCGGAACCAACCCTGGGTCGTTCTGTCGCGATTCAGGTGGACATCGAACGGGTCAGCCTGCGGCTGTGCCAGTGGTCGGCGACCTTGACCGCGACCAGCGCCACCATCGACAGCGCCGTCAGCGGGATCGCCTTCAGCAACGCGAACACGATCATCGCCAGGGACGTCACGGTGGTCAGCGCGAGCAGGACGGCTCGCCACACGCGCGCCCCGCGCTCGGCCAGCCGGCTGCCGTCCGCGCGCGCGAGCGGCGGGTTCTTCAGACCGGCGGGCCGGACGGCCGCGAGGAACGAGCCGTCGAGGACGATCCTCAGCCGTTCCGGCGATGGCACGTGACGCGGATCTTCGCGGCGCGGTTGTACGGTGGGCACGTTGATGCCTTCCTCTCCGGGAGGGACGGTCGACACCGCGCGGCTCCCTGTGGCAGCAGGGGGCCGCGCTCCACGTCGCGGTAGGGCGCGACATCACTCATCGTGCAGAAACGAGTCGCCACCGTCACGAGATCGTCGGGTTTGAGCGCTCACCGGCCGGTCAGCGTCGCCGAACGGCCCGTCTCGGTAGCCCGACGGCACTCGTTCAGGTGAAGGCCGCGAGGACGGCGGCGACCGCCGCGAGCACGGCGAGCAGGATCAGGGCCGTGCTGTACCCGCCGACCCGCTCGGCGAGCACGATCGCCCCACCCGGGGCGATGGCCGTCGCCGCGGTGATCGGGGCGTTGAACATCCCGTTGAGCGCCCCGAACCGGGTCGTCGTCCACCGGTCGGCGACCGCCGTGGCCTGCACGAGCGTGTAGGCGCCGCGGGCCATCCCCATCACCACCGCGACCGCCAGCAACGCGCCCGCGGGCCCGGGCAGCAGAGCCAGCAGGACCAGCGCGGCACAACTCGCGGCGAGGACGCCGACCGTGCGGGACGCGGGCGCGCTGGTGCGCGGCACGGCGGCGAAGACGAGCCGCCCGAGGACCTGCCCGGCCCCGACGAGCCCCAGCGCGACCGACGCGATCGCATGGCTCAGGCCGCGTTCGACGAACAGCGGCACGACCACGATCGCCGACGCGTACAAGCCGAGAGCGGCCAGAGTCATCGCCGTCTGCAGCAACCGGAACCGCGCGGAGCGGGTCACCTGCCGGACCGGGGTGGCGGCCGGTCGCGTGCGGTGGTCCGGCCAGGCCGGCGTGAGCAGCAGCCAGTGCACGGGCAGGTTGACGAGCAGGAAGACCGCGGCGTAGACGAGGTAGCTCGCGCGCCAGCCGACCTGGTCGACCAGCAACGCGGTGACCGGCGCGAACACGGTGCTCGCCAGGCCGCCGACGAGCGTCACGACGGTCAGCGGACGGGCGCGGCGGTCGCCGTACCAGCAGGTGATCGCCGCGAACACCGGCGGGTACAGCTGCGTCGCCTGCGCGACGCCGACGACCACCCAGGCGAGGAAGAACAGCGGCCTGCTCGGCGCCGTCGCGACCAGCACGAGCGCCACGGCGGCGAGCGCGGAGCCCGCGGTCATCACCGGCCGCGGGCCGTACCGGTCGAGCAGGCGGCCGACCGGGATCCCCGCGACCGCCGCGACCAGCAGGCCCGCCGAGAAGGCGAGCGTGATCGTGCCCGGTGTCCACCCGGTGGTGCCCGCGATCTGCGCGGTGGCGACCGGGAGCGCGTAGTACAGCGCGCCCCAGCTGACCACCTGGGTGCCGCACATCCCGATCAGGGCGCGGCGGAGGCGGATCTCCTCCACGGCGCGCCTCAGCTCAGCTTGTTGCGGAGGACCTTCCCGGTGGCGTTGCGTGGCAGCTCCGGCACGAACTCGACGTCGCGCGGCACCTTGTAGCGGGCGAGGTTGCCCTTGACGTAGTCGCGGATCGCGTCGGCGTCGAGCTTGGAGTCCTTCTTCGTCACCACGATCGCCTTGAGGCGCTGGCCGAAGTCGGCGTCCGGCACGCCGATCACGGCGGCTTCGAGCACGTCCGGGTGCTCGACGAGCAGGTTCTCCACCTCGACCGGGAACACGTTCTCGCCGCCGGAGACGATCATCTCGTCGTCGCGGCCGTCGATGAACAGCAGGCCGTCCTCGTCGAAGTGGCCGACGTCGCCGGTGGAGAGCAGGCCGTCGATGATCTCCTTGTGGCGGCCGTCGGTGTAGCCCTCGAAGGACAGGCCGCTGCCGACGAAGACGCGCCCGGTGACGTGCGGCTCGGTGATGCGGTTGCCCTGCTCGTCGTACAGCTGGACCTTGCAGGTGACCGGCGGGCGGCCGACGGTGCCGGGGGCCTTGCGCCAGTCCTCCGGGGTGGCGACGGTGGCGACCGCGACCTCGGTGGAGCCGTACAGGTTGTAGATCACGTCGCCGAACGCCTCGGTGGCGCGGTTGCCGAGGTCGGGGGACAACGCGGAGCCCGCGACGAAGATGATCCGCAGCGACGACGTGTCGTACTTGCCCAGGATGTCCGGGCCGAGGTCGACGATGCGCTGCAGCATGGTCGGGACGAGGACCAGCGCGGTGCACCCGTGGTCGGCGACGCCCTTCAGCGTGGCTTCGGGGTCGAACCGGCGGCGCAGCACGACCTTGCAGCCGAGCGCGAACGACAGGATGAACTGCGAGATGCCGGTGCCGTGGAAGATGGGCGCGCCGAGGAACGTGGCCTCGCCGGCGCGCAACGGGATGCGGTCGAGGAACTGGACGGTGGCCAGCACGGAGGTCCGCTCGCGCGGCGCGCCCTTCGGGGTGCCGGTGGTGCCGCTGGTGAGCAGCACGAACCCGCCGCGCTGGGGCGGCGGCGGCAGTGGGCGGTCGTCGGTGCTGGCGATGAGCTCGTCGAGGACGGGGATGCGGTCCGCCGGGTCGGGTTCGTCCACCCAGGCCAGGTAGCGGTCGACGGTGTCCGGGATGCCGGAGAGCAGGTCGGTGAACTCCTGGTCGTAGACGAGCACCTGCACCTTTTCCCGCGCCGCGACGTCGGTGAGCTGCGGTTTCGCGAAGCCGGTGTTCATCAACAGGAGGCGCGCGCCGACCTTGCCCGCCGCGATCATGACCGTGACCAGGCCGCGGTGGTCCCGGCACAGCGCCGCGATGACGGTGCCCGGGCGGACGCCGCGCTCTTCCCAGGCGCGGGCGAGGGCGTTGGAGCGCAGGTCCAGCTCGCGGAAGGTGAGCGGCCCCAGCTCGTCGACCAGCCCGATGGCGTTCGGATCGCGCCGGGCGGAGGTCTGCGCCGCGGCGGCGAACGGGCCCACCTTGCGGGTGGCGATCACGCTGCGCAGGCCCTCGTCCAGCCGGGGAAACGGGACGAGCCCGGCGCGCCACATGACCTCCAGGCCGCGGGCGGTCTCCGCCACCTTGCCGGGGAGCACGGACAAGCGGGGCGGAATACGCATGGACAGCACCTCCATTGGGCCGACCGTACTGGGAGTATGTGTGGTTACTGGACAGTAGCCGAAAGGCGAGGGGACGCGCCAGCGGTTGCGGCGGGTGAGGCGGAGCGGACAAATCGGGCGGGGTGGGGGTGGGGTGGGAAGGCGGGGGGGGCGGAGCGGAGCGGCGGAGCGGGGGCGAAGCGGAGCGGCGGGTCGCGGAGCGGGCGCGGCAGCGCGAGCGGCCCAGACGGGGCGGGGCGGCGCGAGCGGCGCGGGCGCGGCAGCGCGAGCGGCGCGCGCAGAGCGGGGCGGCACCGGCGGCGACTACCCGAGCGGAGTAGACGCGGTAGCGCGGGTGGCAGAGGGCGGCGGGGCGCGGCGACGCGCGGCCGCGCCGGGCGGGCGCCGCACGAAGCGGGCAACGCAGGCATGCGCGGGGGCGCGGGCCGCCCGGGAAACATGCCGACAACCGCGACAGTGCGGCAGCCAGAGCGGTACGGGCCTGAAGCGCCCGAGGCATCGCAGCGCGAGAGCCGCCGCGAGGGCGCGGCAGAGCGCGAGCGGCGCGGCAGAGCGCGAGCGGCGCGGCAGAGCGCGCAGTTAGCGCGGGGCGCATCAGCACCGGGCGTAGCGCGGGGCGCGGCAAGACGCGCAGTTAGCGCCAGTCGTCCAAAGCGCCAAGCGCCTTCAAAACACGGCAGCGCCAAGCGCCGAGCGCAGCCAAAACGCGGCAGCGGCGAGCGTCAAGCGCAGCCAAAGCGCGAGCTGCGGCGGGCCAGCGAGCGCGCAGCGCATGCCCTGAACCCAACCCAGCTGGGTGGTCATCCCGTCGCCTGACACCGGCGCCATCACCTTGAGCCAGGGCCGCAACCCAGCCGCCAACCGCAGGCCGAACATGCCAACCTTGCGGCCCTGGCTCAAGGTGATATGCCCAAACCGGAAGGCGACGGGATGACCACCCAGCCACCCACCCGAGGCGAGACGACAACAGTCCCCCATCATCCCGGAGCCTGCCCGTCCGGCGAGGACTATCCCTTGATCTTCAAAGCCCGGCAGGGGCGATGCGCGCGAAAACTGTCGTACCCCCAGCGCACAATGAACAGGTGCAGGTCATCGTCACGCGAGAGGAGGACGGCGACTTCCTCGTATCCACCCCCACCGAGCAACAGCACCTACCCGAGCACCACCTGGCGAAGCACCTCGAGAACCTGGAGCGGACCGAAAACCCCCGCTGGGTCTTCCCCTCGGTCCCACAGCTCTACCCCCTCCTCCTGCGCTCGAACCTCCGCCTGCGGCGCTGCCACGACCTCGCCCTCACCGAAGGTCTCCTGCTCGCGGCAGAAGGCAAAGCCGGTCAGCCCAAGGCACTGCCCGCGGCCTGGGCTCGGCTCCACGGTCAGGAACCACCGCCGGACGCGCCCGGCCACGCGGACGCCCAGCCGGCCCTCTTCGAGACCCGCGGCTCCGGCCTCCCGCCCGGCACGAGCGTCGCCGAGGCGGCTGCCGCTGTGCTCGCCGACCAGGAGCGCCGCATGAGGCACGTCGAGCACCCGGAGCGCTTCCGGTTGCTCGTCGCAGCCGAATCGGCCAGCGCGCTCGTCGCCGAGGAGATGCGGGCCCACGGGTTGCCGTGGCGGGCCGACGTGCACGACGCCCTCCTGACCGAACTGCTCGGGCCCCGCGTGCCGGCCGGCCAGCGGCCCAAGAAACTCGTCGAGCTGGCGGCGCGCATCACCGAGGCCTTCGGCGGCAAACCGGTGAACCCGGACAGCCCGCAGACCATCGTGCGCGCGTTCGGCCGCGAGGGCATCTCCATCCCCTCCGCCAGGGCACACGTCCTGCGTGACGTCGACCACCCGGCCGTCCCACTGCTCATCGAGTACCGCGAACTCTCCCGGCTGCACTCGGCCAACGGCTGGGCATGGCTCGACGAATGGGTTACCGACGGGCGGTTCCGGCCCGAGTGGGTCGTCGGCGGCGTGGTGTCCGGCCGGTGGGCCAGCAGCGGCGGCGGCGCACTCCAGATCCCCAAGACCCTGCGCGTGTGCGTGAAAGCCGACCCCGGCTGGAAACTCGTCGTGGCCGACGCCGCCCAGCTCGAACCCCGCGTGCTGGCCGCCCTCTCCGGCGACCGCCGCCTTGCCGAAGCCTCCGCCTCCACGGACCTGTACGCCCGCCTGTCCGAAGCCATGTTCGCCGGCACGATGACCCCCGAAGCCGGACGGCCCCGCGCGAAGATCGCCATGCTGTCCGCGATGTACGGCGGCACGGCCGGCGAGGCCGCGTCGCTGCTCGCCCTGCTGCGGCAGCGCTTCCCGGACGCCGTGTCCTATGTGGAGCGTGCCGCGCAAGCCGGGGAACGCGGTGAGCGCGTCCGCTCCCGGCTCGGGCGCGTCTCCCCCGCGCCGAGCGAAGCGTGGCGCGCCCTCACCGGCGGCGCGAACGAGGACGAGACCCGCGCCCGCCAAGCCGCCCGCAACTGGGGCCGCTTCACCCGCAACTTCGTCGTGCAGGCCAGCGCGGCCGACTTCACCGCGGTGCTGCTCGCCACCCTGCGCCGCAAGCTGCCCGAGCCCGCCCACCTGGTGTTCTTCCAGCACGACGAGGTCATCGTGCACACGCCCGAGGACCTCGCGCCCGCCGTCGAAGCCGCCATCGGCGAGTCCGTGCCCGAAGCCGCCGCGCTCACGTTCGGCGCCGCCTGCCCCGTGCACTTCCCCATGCAACCGGTCACCGTCGACACCTACGCCGACGCCAAATAGCTAAGCGGCGGCCTTGTCCAGCGCCCGGATCACCCGCTTCAACGACACCGGGTGCGCCGTGCCGAGGGTCTGCGCGAAGAAACTCACCCGCAGCTCCTCGATCATCCACCGCACCTCGAGCAGCTCCGGCCCCGGCGACACACCCGGCGGGAGCGCGGCGACAGCCGCCTCGTACTCGCCCGTCACCCACTCGACGTCACGCAGCAGCTCGACGTCCTTCGCGCCCGTCGACGGCAGTTTCTCCACCCGCCGCCCGATCCCACGCAGGTACCGGACCAGGTGCGGCAGCCGGTCGAACCCGGTCGCCGTGACGAAACCGGGGTACACCAGCCGCGACAGCTGCTGCCGCATGTCCGCCAGCGACTCCGCCGGCCCACGCGCGCCCTCCAGCGCCACCTCGGCCTCGTTGGCGGCCTTCAGGACCTTCTCGACCTCGGTGAGCACGTCCAGCACCGCCGGGTTCAGCGCACCGCGCACCTTCTCCAGCAGCACCGCGAACCCGGCCTCGTCCCACACCGGGCCGCCGTTGTCGGCCATCAGCTTGTCCACCGCGCAGTCGACGCAGTCCTCCAGCAGCGCCGCGACGCTGCCGTGCGGGTTCCGGCTCAGCGTCAGCTTCGCCT
Organism: Amycolatopsis tucumanensis; assembly: GCF_021654135.1. GTDB lineage: Bacteria > Actinomycetota > Actinomycetes > Mycobacteriales > Pseudonocardiaceae > Amycolatopsis_E > Amycolatopsis_E tucumanensis. The sequence continues at coordinate 48,554 of NZ_JAKGSD010000007.1, forward strand.
GGTTGGTCAACGCCCTGTTGATGAACTTCATCGGCGAGGGCATGTTGAGCCGCAACAGTTTCCGCGTTCCCTGCCACATCCGCTGCCGCTGCTGCACCGGCGTGTCCAGCATGCGCACGGCCACCGTGTCGCCCTCGTCGACCAGCGCCGGGTACGCCTTCACCTGGTGCCCGCGCCGCTTCCCGGCGAACACCCGCGGCAGCTCGCCGAAGGCGGGCGTGGTCAGGCCGGCCCGCTCGATGCTGTCCGCGGCCGCCGAGATCGTCGCCCGCACCTCGCCGCTCAGCTTCTCCTTGAGGACCGCCAGGTCCTTGCCCTCGGCGAGCTTGCGGCGCTTGTCGTTGACCACCCGGAACGTCATCCGCAGGTGGTGCGGCACCGCGTCGAGCTGCCACGCGTCCGGCGGCACCGCGACCCCGCGCAGCGCCTCCAGCTCGCGGGCCAGCACGTCGAGCAGCGGGCCGTCCTCGGGGCCGACCCTGGACAGCACCTGCGCGGCGGTGTCCGGGGCGGGCACGAAGTTGCGCCGCAGCTGCTTCGGCAACGACTTGATCAGCGCCGTGACCAGCTCCTCGCGCAACCCCGGCACCTGCCAGTCGAACCCGTCGGGCGTGACCTGGTTGAGCACCGCGACCGGGATGTGCACGGTGACACCGTCAGCGTCGGCGCCCGGCTCGAACTGGTAGGTCAGCGGGAACCGCAGCGAGCCCTGCGTCCAGGTGTCCGGGTAGTCCGATTCGGACACCTGCTGCGCGGCCTCGTTGAGCAGCATGGCCTTTTCGAAGTTCAGCAGGTCCGGCTGGGCGCCGCGGACCTTCTTCCACCAGCTGTCGAAGTGCCGCGCGGACACGACTTCCGCGGGGATCCGCTGGTCGTAGAACTCGAACAGGGTTTCGTCGTCGACCAGCAGGTCGCGGCGCCGGGCCCGGTTCTCCAGGTCCTCGACCTCGTCGAGCAGCGCCCGGTTCTCTTTGAAGAACTTGTGGCCGGTGTCCCAGTCGCCCTCCACGAGCGCGTGGCGGATGAACAGCTCGCGCGAGGTTTCCGGGTCGATGCGCCCGTAGTCCACCTTGCGGCCGACGACCAGCGGCACCCCGTACAGCGTCACCCGCTCGGAGGCCACCACCGCGCCGCGCTTGCGTTCCCAGTGCGGCTCCGAGTAGGTGCGCTTGACGACGTGCTGCGCCAGCGGCTCGATCCACTCCGGCTCGATGCGCGCGTTGACCCGGCCCCACAGCTTCGACGTCTCGACCAGCTCCGCCGACATCACCCAGCGCGGCTGCTTCTTGAACAGCGCCGAGCCGGGGAAGATCGCGAACCGGGTGCCGCGCGCGCCGAGGTAGTCGCCCTTCTCCGGGTCCTTGAGCCCGATGTGCGACAGCAGCCCGGCGATCAGCGCGGTGTGCACGCGCTGCGGGTCGGCAGGCTCGGAGTTGAGCGTGACGCCCAGCGGTTTGGCGAGCTGCCGCAGCTGGCTGTAGATGTCCTGCCACTCCCGCACGCGCAGGTAGTTCAGGTACTCCGCCTTGCAGCGCTTGCGGAACTGGCTGTTCGACAGCGTCTTCTGCAGCTCCCGCAGGTACTCCCACAGGTTCAGGTAGGCCACGAAGTCCGAGGACTTGTCGGCGAACCGGGCGTGCTGCTGGGCCGCGGCCTCCTGCTTGTCCGCGGGACGCTCGCGCGGGTCCTGGATGGACAACGCGGCGGTGATGATCATGACCTCGCGGACGCAGCCGGTGCGCGCGCCCTCCAGCACCATCCGGCCCAGCCGCGGGTCGACGGGCAGTTGCGCGAGCTGACGGCCGATCTCGGTGAGCCGCCGCTCCTTCGCAGACTCCTCCAGCGCGCCGAGTTCCTGCAGCAGCTGGACACCGGCGGTGATCTGGCGGCGGTCCGGCGGGTCGACGAACGGGAACGCGGCCAGGTCGCCCAGGCCGAGCGAGGTCATCTGCAGGATGACCGACGCGAGGTTGGTGCGCAGGATCTCCGGGTCGGTGAACTCCGGCCGGGACAGGAAATCCTCTTCGCTGTAGAGCCGGATGCAGATACCGTCGGAGGTGCGGCCGCAGCGGCCCTTGCGCTGGTTGGCCGAGGCCTGCGAGACCGGCTCGATCGGCAGCCGCTGCACCTTGGTGCGGTGGCTGTAGCGGGAGATGCGGGCGGTGCCCGGGTCGATGACGTACTTGATGCCCGGCACGGTCAGCGACGTCTCGGCGACGTTGGTGGCCAGCACGATCCGGCGGCCGGTGTGGCGGCTGAACACGCGGTGCTGGTCCGCCGCGGACAGGCGCGCGTACAGCGGCAGCACCTCGGTGTTGCGGAGGTCCATCTTGTTCAGCGCGTCGGCGGTGTCGCGGATCTCCCGCTCGCCGGAGAGGAACACGAGGATGTCGCCGGGGCCCTCGGCGCACAGCTCCTCGACCGCGTCGGCGATGGCGGTGACCTGGTCGCGGTCCTCGGAGGCCGGGTCGTCCGGGTCGACGATCGGGCGGTAGCGGACCTCGACCGGATAGGTGCGGCCGGAAACCTCCACGATCGGCGCGTCGCCGAAGTGCTTGGAGAACCGCTCCGGGTCGATGGTCGCCGAGGTGATGATCACCTTGAGGTCGGGGCGCTTCGGCAGGAGTTGCTTGAGGTAGCCGAGGATGAAGTCGATGTTGAGGCTGCGCTCGTGGGCCTCGTCGATGATGAGCGTGTCGTAGCGGCGCAGCATCCGGTCGCTCTGGATCTCGGCGAGCAGGATGCCGTCGGTCATCAGCTTGACCATGGTGTCGTCGCCGCTGGAGTCGGTGAAGCGCACCTTGTAGCCGACCGTGCTGCCCAGCTCGGTCTTCAGCTCCTCGGCGATGCGCTCGGCGACCGTGCGCGCGGCCAGGCGGCGGGGCTGGGTGTGCCCGATCTGGCCGCGCACGCCCAGGCCCAGCTCGAGGCAGATCTTCGGCAGCTGGGTGGTCTTGCCCGACCCGGTCTCGCCCGCGACGATCACCACCTGGTGGTCGCGGATCGCGGCGGCGATGTCGTCCTTGCGCTGGCTGACCGGCAGCTCGTCCGGGTAGCGGATCTCCGGCGCGCGGCGGCGCTGCACGCGGGCCTCGGCGGCGTCGATGTCGGCGGCGATCTCCCGCGCGACGCGGTCCTTGTCGCGCGCCCGGCGGGCGCCGTCGAGCCGGCGGCGCAACCGGTGCTCGTCGCGCAGCATCAAGCCGGGCAGCCGGGCCCGGAGGTCTTCGAGGGGGGATCGCGTAGACATACGGCCTCCAGGATAGCTCCGCGCGATCCGGCCGGCCTGCGAATATGTTCGCACCGCACCTCGAGTGGCCGGAGTGCTCGCCGTCACCGGGAGCGCGGCGGTCCGGGTGCCCAGGAACCGCTGGCGTCGCGGCCGCTCGGTGTGCTCAGGACCGCTGCAGCGACTCCGGCCCCAGCTCCGCGACCGAGCGGTGCCCGGTCAGCCCCAGGGTGAGGTCGAGGTCCGCGAGCAGGCTGCGCAGCACGTGCCGCACGCCGTCCTCGCCCGCGTGGCCCAGCCCGTACACCCAGGGCCGCCCGACGAGGACCGCCTTCGCGCCCAGCGCCAGCGCCTTGAGGATGTCCGCGCCGGTCCGCACGCCGGAGTCGAACAGCACCTCGATGCGGTCCCCGACCGCGCTCGCGATCGGCGGCAGCGCCTCCAGCGAACCGATCGCGCCGTCGACCTGCCGTCCGCCGTGGTTGGACACCACGATGCCGTCCATCCCGGCGTCCACCGCGCGCCGCGCGTCGTCGGGGTGCTGGATGCCCTTCAGCACGATCGGGCCGTCCCAGTGCTCGCGCAGGAACGGCAGCTGGTCCCAGCTGTGGTCGGTGCCGGTGAACAGCGACACCCACCGCAGGATCGCCGACGGCATGTCGTCCTCCGGCGCCTTCTCCAGCAGCGCGCGGAAGGCCGGGTCGGACAGCGGCGTGGCCAGGCCCTCGCCCTTGAGGAAGGGCAGGTAGGCGGAGTCGAGGTCGCGCGGGCGCCAGGCCAGGGTCCACGTGTCCAGCGTGACGACGAGCGTGGTGTAACCGGCCTTCTTCGCGCGGTTCAGGATGCTCGCGGTGACGTCCGAGTCGGCAGGCCAGTACAGCTGGAACCAGCGCGGGCCGTCGCCGGAGGCCTCGGCGACCTCCTCGATCGTGCGCGACGCCGCGGTGGACAGGATCATCGGCAGGCCCAGCGCCGCCGCGGCCCGCGCCGTCGCCAGCTCGGCGTCCGGGTGCACGATCGACTGCACCCCGACCGGCGCGAGCAGCACCGGCGCGGGCAGCTCGGACCCGAGCACCGTGGCCGACGTGGTGCGCGCGGTGGCGTCGGTGAGCATGCGCGGCACCAGCTTCCAGCGGTCGAACGCCGCGCGGTTGGCGTCCATCGTCGCGCCCGAGCCCGCGCCGCCCGCCACGTAGCCGTAGGCCTCCGGGGTCATCACCTCGCGGGCCGACTCCGCCAGCCGCGCCGGGTCGGTGGTGAACGGCGGCTTCGTCCCGCCGAGCCCGTGCAGGTAGATCTCGTTCTGGTAGCCACCGAACCGCTCGGCCACGCGAACCTCCTCGTCGACACGCCGGAGACCGCAGCGTACCGCCGGTACTTGATCAGGGGTGGTGGAAGCGACGGACGTTGCTCCGACACGCCGGAGGCGTCCGCGTACCGCCGGTACTTGATCACTTAACCTCACCGGCGTGAAGGCGCGGGTGTGGGTGCCGCTGGTGGTGGCGGTCGTGGTGGCGGTTCTGGTGGTGGTGTGGCGGCCGGGTCCGGTGCCGCCGTCGAAGGCGAATCCGGCGACGGATCCGGGCGTGGCGCGGCAGCAGCTCGCCGAGCTGCAGGTGAAGCCGCGGGGCACGCTGAACGGCTACTCGCGGGAGAAGTACCCGCACTGGGACACCGTCGAGGGCGCCTGCAACACCCGCGAGGAGGTGCTCAAGCGCTCGGGCACGAACGTCGTCGTGGGCAAGGACTGCTCGCCCACCTCCGGCACCTGGGTCAGCCCCTACGACGGCGCGACCTGGACCAAGGCGTCCGATGTGGACATCGACCACATGGTGCCGCTCGCGCAGAGCTGGGTCAGCGGCGCGTCGGCGTGGACGCAGGACCAGCGTGAGGCCTTCGCGAACGACCTGGTGCGCCCGCAGCTCTGGGCGGTCACCGACAACGTCAACCAGTCGAAGAGCGACAAGGCGCCGGACGAGTGGCGGCCGCCGCTGGAGTCGTTCTGGTGCACCTACGCCACCGACTGGATCGAGGTCAAGCACTACTACCGGCTGAGCGTCACCACCGCGGAGCAGGCGGCGCTGACCGACATGCTGAACCGCTGTTGACCTTCGAGCCACTGGAAGCCGCAGAATCGGCGGCATGCTGACCATCAGCGCGTTCGCGCGGCTGGCCGGGCTCACCCCGAGCGCGCTGCGCTTCTACGACGACTGCGGCGTGCTCACGCCCGCGCGCGTGGACGAGGCCACCGGCTACCGCTACTACCGCGAGGACCAGGTCGAACGCGCGGTCCGGCTGCGTGAACTGCGGGCGGCGGGCCTGCCGCTGGCGCAGGTCACGACCGTGCTCAACGGACCGTCGAGCGAGGCGCGGGCGGTGCTGGAGGCGCACCGCCGGCGGCTGCGGGAGGACTTCCGGGCCGCGTCGGCGGCGGTCGGGCGCCTGCTGCCGGGCCCGGTCCGGGTCGCCGGCCTCGACCTGGCGAGCGCGATCCGGCAGGTCGCCCCCGCCGCGGGCGCGCCGCTGGACTTCGTGCTGATCGAGGCCGACGGCGACGAGGTCCGCGTCGTCGCCACCGACCGCTACCGGCTCGCGCTGCGCGTCCTGCAGCCCGCGCACGGCGGCACCGGCCGGTTCGTCGTGTCCGCCGATGAGCTGGCCGCGCTCGGCCCGCGGCTGGCGCGGCAGGACGAGGTCACCCTCGACGGCACGACGCTGCCGCTGCTGGACCAGGACTTCCCGGACTACCGCGCGGTCCTCGACGCCCTGCCCGTCCCGGCGCAACGGGTCGTCGTCGCCCGCATCGCGCTCCGGGACGCGCTGCCCGCCGACGGCCCGGCCGAGCTGGTGCTCGGGCCGGACCGGCTGGCCGTCGGCGGCACGGTGCTGCCCGCCGTCTGCGGCGACGAGCTGCGCATCGGGTTCGACCCCGCCGTGCTGGGCGCGGCGTTGGAGGCGGGCGTCGGGCCCGACGTGCTGCTGGAGTTCGCCGGGCCGCTGCAGGTCGCGCGCGTCCGCTCGGCCGACCAAGGCTCGTTCACGACACTGGTGATGCCCGTCGCGCTCGGAACAGCCGGGCCAGGTTCTCCGACCGCAGCACCGCCAGCGGGCCGATGATCGCGAGCAGCAGCACGTAGCCCGCCACGAACGGCGCGACGCGGGAGTCCAGCCCGGCCGCCGCCGCGAGCGTGGCCAGCACCAGCGAGAACTCGCCGCGGGTGAGCACGGTCAGCCCGATGTTCAGCCCGGCCTGGCCGTCGAACGAGTGCAGCTTCGCCGCGATCGCGCCCGCCGCGAGGTTCAGCGCGAGCGTCAGCGCCACGGCGATCAGCACCGGCACCACGACCGTGCCGACGGCGCCCGGGTCGATGCTGAGCCCGAAGATGAAGAAGAACAACGCGCCGAACGCGTCCCGCAGCGGTAGGACCAGCTTGTGGATGCGGGGCGCGACCTTCGAGCCGCCGAGCATCATGCCGACCATGAACGCGCCGATGGCGTCGGAGACGCCCAGCTCCTCGGCGACCGCGGCGCCCAGCACGGCGACGCCGACGAAGCACACGGTCAGCAGCTCGTCGTCGGCCGAGCCGAACAGCTTCGACACCAGCCGCCCGCCCCAGCGGGCCAGCGCGGCGAGCGCCAGCAGGAAGCCGAGTGCCTTGCCGAAGTCGGCGAGCGCGGGCCAGAACGAGTCGGCGCCGGAGAGCACCGGCTGCAGCAGCGCCAGGTACAGGGCGAGGAACAGGTCCTCGATCACGATGATGCCCATGATCAGGCGTGATTCCGGGTGCCGCGTGCGACCGGTCTCGACCAGCAGTTTGGTCACGATCGCCGACGACGAGATCCCGATCGCGCCGGCGATGACCAGCGCCTCGCTGGAGCCCCAGCCGAGCAGGAACCCGAAGGCGAGCCCGCCGCCGATGTTGAGCGCGAGGTAGACCAGGCCGGACACGGCGAGCTTGCGGCCGCCCTTGGCGAGGTCGTCGAGCGAGAACTCCAGGCCCAGGTAGAACAGCAGGAACACCAGGCCGAGCCCGGCGAGCACACTCAGCTCGCCGGGGTCGTGCACCAGCGACAGGCCGGGGGTGTTGGGGCCGAAGATGAACCCGGCCAGCATGAACAGGGGGATCGTGGGCAGCCCGATGCGGGCGCCGGCTCTGGCCAGCACGCCTGCGGCGAGGAAGGCGCCGCCGACGGCGAGCAGGGCGTGTCCGGTTTGCATGTGGTGAAGTCCCTCCAGGGCATGGCGAAGCGCACCGCGGGTCGGCGCGGTGTGCGGTTGGGGTCCGGGGCGTTACCTGGAGGGCGGCGCGCGGGCGCCGAGAGCGGTGCCCCGATCACGGGCAGGTGGCGGGCCGGCAGGCGACGGCCGGTCTTCCGCGTGGCCGCGCGGTGGTTCCACGCCGACGACCGGCGGCAGGTCCGCGACCGGCAGCGGGGTGGCCGTGACGTGCGGCAACGGCTTCGCCGCGAGGGCTGCGATGCCGTCCGGCGCGGGCGGGTGCGGGTGGCTTTCCGGCGTCGTCGGCGTGATGAGGCTGAGCAGCAGCAGGGCCAGGACGAGCAGGCCGCGGACGGACCGGTGCCGGGATTCCGTTCCCAGCTTCCGCCGCACGGCACTCCCCTCGACATCGGTCCGGTTTGTCCAGTATACCAGACAGTTGAGTCCACTGTGGACTGATCGCGTCCGGGTGTTCCGCACCACAGCGAGGAATGCGAACGCGATCTCCGGTGTTCGTCGTTGCCGGGTGGATCCGGTCGAGTGGAGGCGGAGTGAGCACGACAGCGGTCACGGCACCGGCGAAGACCAGACGGACACCCGGAACCCTGCGGTACGCGCTGATCCTCGGCGGGCTGTCGGCGTTCGCGCCGCTCTCGATCGACATGTACCTGCCCGCGCTCCCCCGGATGGCCGACGACCTGCGCAGCTCGGCGCCGACGCTGCAGCTCACGCTGACCGCGTTCATCATCGGGCTGGCGCTGGGACAGCTGATCGCCGGGCCGCTGTCGGACTCGCTCGGCCGCCGCCGCCCGCTGCTGGCCGGGCTGGTGCTGTACGCCGTCGCGTCGGTGCTGTGCGCGGTGAGCCCGACGGCGGAACTGCTGGTCGTGGGCCGGTCGGTGCAGGCACTCGGCGCGGCCGCCGGGATGGTGATCGCGCGGGCGTGCGTGCGGGACCTGTTCGCAGGCACCGCGATGACGAAGTTCTTCTCGATGTTGATGCTGGTCAGCGGGCTGGCCCCGATCCTGGCGCCGGTGATCGGCGGGCAGGTGCTGCGGCTGACGTCGTGGCGCGGGGTGTTCGTGGTGCTGGCCGTGTTCGGCGCGGTGCTGCTGGTGGCCGCGGCGCTGGCGATGCCCGAGACGCTGCCTGCCGAGCGCCGCCGCCCGGCCCGGATCGGCTCGACGCTGCGTGGGTACGGCGTGCTGCTGCGGGACCGGTCGTTCGTCGGGTACGCGCTGTCGGCCGGGCTGATGTTCGCCGGGCTGTTCGCCTACATCTCCGCGAGCTCGTTCGTGCTGCAGGACGTGTACGGGCTGAGCCCGCAGGAGTACAGCCTCGTGTTCGGCGCGAACGGGCTGGGGATCGTGATCGCCGGGCAGGTCAACGGGCGGATCGTGGGCCGCGTGCGGGAGCGGACGCTGCTGACGGTCGGCCTGTCCGCCTCGGCCGTCGGCGGGGTCGGCGTGCTGGCGGCGGCGCTGGCCGGGCTGCCGCTGGGGGTGCTGCTGGCGCCGCTGCTGGTGATGGTGTCGAGCATCGGGCTGGTCATGCCGAACGCGTCGTCGCTGGCGCTGGCCGAGCACCCGCACAACGCCGGGGCGGCGTCCGCGCTGCTCGGCGTGATGCAGTTCGTGGTCGGCGGGCTCGCGACGCCGCTGGTGAGCATCGGCGGCGAGGCGAGCGCGGTGCCGATGGGCGTCGTGATGGCCGCGTTCGCCGTGGTGGCGCTGGTGGTGTTCGGGACGCTGACCCGGCGGCGGACCTGACGTGCCCTACGTCTCGCCGCGCACCCCGGCGTGGGCGGCGCGCCCCGCGTTGTTCCTGCTCGGCGTGCTGTTCGTCCCCCTCGGCGGGAGCCTCGTGCTCGACGGGCACGGCTTCGGGTTCGTGTTCGCGGCGATGGGCCTGCTGTTCCTGGTGGCGTGGTGGTTCATGCAGCCGGAGCAGGCCACCGCGCGGGCGCGGCGCCGGCAGCGGTGGGCGTGCTCGCTGAGCTTGGTGACCGCGGCGCTGGTGGTCACCGCGGTCGTGTTGTTCCTCGGCACCGGCGCGCACCGGCCCACCTTCGCCGAACTGGCGCCCGCGATCGGCGTCGGCGTCCTCGCCGTCGCCGCGCTGGTCGCGCGCGTGGTGGTCGGTGTCAGCGGGCGACGGTCTTGACGATCCCGCCGTTGTCCGGGAAGTCGATCCCGCCGCCGCACTCCAGCTTCGTGCCGTTCTTGAAGTAGACGGTGATGGCGCCCTTGCACTCGAACGCCTTGAAGCCGGCCCAGGTGCGGGTGCCGGGCTGCAGGCACAGGGCGTCCTTGCCGAAGCGGCGGATGTAGCCCGAGTAGCCCTGTCCGCAGGTGGTGATGATGTCCGAGCCCGTCACCGGCGCGGGGGTGGCCGAGGCCGGCACGGGCAGGGCGGCCGCGGTCGCGGCGACGGCCGCGATCAGGAGGGTGCGCATGTCGTGGCCTTTCAGTAGCAGCGGGCGGAGGAGATCGCGTAGGTGTAGTTGTTCGACAGGTTCGACGTGACGTCGAAGGCGATCTCGTAGCCGATGGGCGGCTCGCCGAACACGTCGGTCTTGACGGTGTGCTCCTTGCCCGGCGCGATGACGCCCTTCCACAGCTGCTTCTTGCGGGTGACGTCGCGGATCACCAGCGCGAGGCCGCGGTAGTCGTGGTTGTGGACCTTGATGTGGATGACCTGGTCGGCGGCCACCCCGGCGGTGGTGGTGCGGCCGCCCATCAGCGAGCCGCCCGCGCACACCTTCTCCGCGGCCGAGGCCTGAGGCGCCACGAGCAGCGGGAGTGCCGCGGCGAGGGGCAGCGCGGCGGCGAGTGTCCTGATCGATTTCCGCATCCGGGATCTCCTTCGTCGGTGGTACTGGCGCCGACGCTAGGGAGGTCTGGACCACTGGCGGAAGACTCGCGACGGCCACACCGCGTCCGGTGGCCAAATCCGGATGTCCACGCAGCTCAGGGCTTTGGCCACCGAGGCGGGTGGCCGAATCAGCCGGCCACCCGGACGTAGAAGTACGCCGCGCGGGTGCCCGGCAGGAGCAGCCGGCCCGCGCTGTCGGTCATCTTGAAGTACACCTGGCAGTAGCCGGGCTCGTCCGGCGCGCGCACCTCGACCGACACGCGCGCGGACTGTCCGGGCGGGGTGTCCGGGACGGGCACCACCGCGGGCGTCTGGCAGCCGTCGCCGGGGCCGAAGCCGCCCTCGCGGCGCAGCGAGCGGTCCACCCACGGCACGGTGCCGGTGTTGCGGAACTCCCACGTCTTGACGAACCGCGCCCCGGTCGGCACCACGGTCCCGTCCGGGACGGTGACGTCGCCGGCGAACTCGGACTCGTCGCCGGGGACCAGCGGCGGGAGCGCGGCGGGCGCCTCTGGGTCCGGGTCGCGCAGCAGGACGACCCCGGCCGCGACGCCGATCGCGAGCACGACGGCCGCGGCGGCCACCGGAAGCTTCCAGCGGCGCGGGGCGGGCGGCGGGTTCGCGACGCCGTCGCGGACCCGTTCCCAGTCGGCGCGCCAGCGAGCCCGGACCTCGTCCTCGTGCTCGCCGAGCACCCCGACGGCCAGCACGCGCACGAACTCCCAGGTGGTGTCCCACGACGGCAGGCGCTGCCCCCGCGCGGCGGCCGAGAGCGCGGACTTCGAAGCGAGCGCGCCGAGTTCGGTGCGCATGCGGTCGTAGGAGGGATCGCCCGCAGAGCGCTTGAGGGCCCACAACCGGTGCGCGAACGCGGCCACCGGACCCCCCGAGGGATCCGGACAACTGGCGACGCGGCCCCGCCGGGCTGCTTGGTTGATCACGAGGACCGAGGGTATTGGCGGGGTGCGCCGATCGGGTGGCGCGCAGGCGCAGGTTCAGCCGAGCAGGTGGCTCTCCCGCAGGTGCGCCAGCAGCTCGTCGCGGGGCGGGCCGGGCGCCTTCGGCGGTCCGAGCGCGGCCAGGATCGCCGCGATGCGGTCGTGCAGGGCGGCGTCCTCGTCGAACACCGCGACCCGGTCCAGCAGTCCGATCCGGCGGACCGTCCGGCGCAGCACCAGGTCGTCGTGCGGGGCCGCGGCCAGCGCGCCGGCGAACGAGAACATCGGGTAGTCGCTGTCGGGACGGGCGAGGTCCACCGGCTCGCCCCGCCAGCGCGCGGACCGGCCCGCGTCGATGCCGCACGCCAGCGCGTGCCGTTCGCGGGACTCCGGGCCCGCCTTCGCGCGGAAGCACTCCGCGAGGTCGCCGGGTGCCTCCGCGGCCGCGTCGGCCAGGGCGCGTGCGTGCGCCAGGGCGAACGACAACCCGTAGGCGAAGGCCGGGTCGGTGTGGCAGAAGGCGTCCCCGACCGCGAGGAGCTCCGTGGACCGGGTGTGGTCGACGTTGCGCAGGCCGCCCATCGGCATCACACCGGTGATCGGCTCGGCGAAGTCCGGCGAGGTCATCACGTCCAGCGGCGTGATCCTGGCGCAGACCGCCTGCCAGACCTGCTCGAAGCGGAGCACGCGCAGGTCGCGGTCCTCGCTCGGGACCAGGATGATCACCGCGAACGTGCGGTTGTCGCCGCGGAAGGTGTTGAACCCCAGGTAGCCCAGGTCGCCGCGCGGGTTCAGCAGCGGCGCGTCCAGGTATCCGGCGCCGGGCCGCAGCCGGAAGTACCGGCAGTAGTAGACGGCGCCGCAGTCGGTCGGCTCCCCCGCGGCCTCCGGCCAGCCCGGCGGCCGCCGGTAGCGGCCGAGCGCGTCCACGATGACGTCGCCGGGCACGGGCTGCCCGTCGGCCACCACCGAGCCGTCCTCGGACAGCCCGTCGACGTGCACGCCACCCCGCAGGTCGACGGCCGGTTCCGCGGCCACCGCGCGACGCAGCGCCCACTCGATGAGCGGGCGGCGCGCCCACAGGTAGACCAGGTCCTCGTCGCCCGGTTCGAGGGGCCCGTGCAGCTTCTCCGTGAGGTCCTGTTCGCTCGCGCCGGCCTCCGCGAGCGAAGTGAGGACGTCCGGCGCGTGCTCGGCCAACAGCTTCCGGCCACGGGGCAGGAAGGTGTGAGGCTGGAAGTAGTGCGGAATGCCACGGCGCTCCAGCGCGAAGGCGCTCTCCGGCGGCCCTGCGGGATCCGGCGCGTCCCGCTCCAGGACGACCGCGTCGTGCCCCGCCCTGGCCACCGCCAGCGCTGACGCGAGTCCGGCCACACCGCCGCCGGCCACGACGAATCGCATCGTCCGACGCTAGTTCTCCGCGGTGCCGCGGACAACGCGTTCCTCACCCGAGTGCGGCCAGGTCCCCCTCGCGCAGTTGCTCCGCCGTCACCCTCGCCTCGCCGTCCACCAGTGCCTTCAGCGCGTCGCCGTCGTCCCACATGTTCACGTTCATCGCGGCCGTCACCTGGCCATCGCGCAGCCAGAAGGCGGTGAACTCGCGTTTGGCCAGGTCGCCGCGGACCACCAGTTCGTCCCGCTGCGGGTCGGCGATGCCGCGGTACTCGCAGCCCAGGTCGTACTGGTCCGTGAAGAAGTACGGGGTGCGGGTGTACTGCTCCTGCCCGCCGGCCAGGTTCGCCGCCACGTGGGTGCCCTGGTTCTTCGCGTTCGCCCAGTGCTCGACGCGGATGCGGCGCCCGTACCGCGGGTGCCACTGCGCCGCGATGTCCCCCGCCGCGTACACGTCCGGCGCCGCCGTGCGCAGGGACGCGTCGACGGCCACCCCGCCCTCGTCGGCTAGGTCCAGGCCGGCCGCGTGCGCCAGGTCCACCCGAGGCTTCGCGCCGACCGCGACCAGCACCACGTCCGCGGGCAACTCGCTGCCGTCCGCCAGCCGCACCCCGGCCACGCCGCCCGGCCCGCCGGTCACCTCGGTGATGCCGCTGCCGAGCCGCCACCGCACGCCGTGCTCGGTGTGCAGGTCGGCGAACACCTTGCTGATCTCCGGCCCCAGCACCCACAGCGGCCCGGGCAGCACGTCGACCATCGTCACGTCGGCGCCGTGGTGGCGCGCCGCCGCCGCGGCCTCCGTCCCGATCCAGCCCGTCCCGATCACCACCACCCGCGGCGAGCCGGTGAACGCCGACCGCAGGGCGAGCGCGTCGTCGAGGGTCCGCAGCGTGTAGACGCCCGGCAGGTCCACCCCGCGCACCGGCAGCGTCCGCGGCTGCGACCCGGTCGCCAGCAGCAGCCGGTCGTAGGGGTGCCGCCCGCCACGCGCGTCCAGCACCACCCGCGCGCCCAGCTCGACCCGCGTCGCGCTGGTGCCGGAGCGCAGGTCGATGCCGTGCTGCGCGTAGAAGTCCGCGTCCCGCACCCAGTCGGGCTCGTCGCCCTGGCCGAGCAGGACCTTCTTCGACAACGGTGGCAGCTCGTAGGGCGGGTGCGCCTCCGCGCCGAGGACCACCACCTCGCCGTCGTAGCCGTTCTCCCGCAGCGCCGCCGCGGCCGACGCGCCCGCGAGGCCCGCGCCGACGATCACGATCCGCCTGGGCTCGGACATGGGCCGCTCCTCATCCGTGTGATCCGTGCCACCCGACGCTACTGCGGACATTTTTTCCGCGCCACCGCGTCACGCCCGCCCCGCTGGGCCGTCCCACTGTCACCTGCAAGACCACCGAAGGAAGGCGACGGACGTGGCGGCTCGAGACGAATGGTCGATCAGCTGCCGGGACCTGGCCGGCAGGCGACGCGACCTGACTGTGTTCGTGAGCAGCGGGCGTGTGGTCCTGGTGGCGCCGCCGGGCGAAGCCGCGGTGCTCGAACCGCTCGACGTCGGCAGGCTGCGCGCCGCGCTGCGCGATGCCGTCGTCGTGGTCGGCGAACGGTCCCAGTAGTCACTCCAGGTCCGCGACGGCCGCGGCCACGTCGACCGGCGGCACCGGCTGCGCCCGCTCGCACACCGTGAACGCGGCGGCGCAGTAGTCGTCGACGCGTTCGACCAGGCCGCCCCGGTCGGCCCCGATCTGCTGCAGCGTCACCTGCAGGTCGGTGCTGAACATGACCGGGTCGAGCACGTGCCAGCGGTAGAACCCGACGTACTTCGGGATCGGTCCGCGCCCGGACACCTCCAGCGGCGCGCCCGCGTACAGCCCGGCGTGCGGGCCCATCCCCCACGCCGAGCCGACGTAGTCCTCCAGCCCGGTCCCGCAGATCGTGGGGAACTCGCGGTCGCCGTCGCGGTAGACCTTCACCTCGCCCTCGCCGTACCACTGGCCGCCGTCGATCGGCCGCACCCCGCCGACCCAGCCGAGGAACCGGCCCGGCCCGCGCAGCCCCTCGGTCACCACGAAGTCCCGCTTCGACACCGTCGGGTTCTCCCGGCGGAAGCCCACGTGCAGCCGCCCGGACGCGGATTCGCCGAGCGTGTAGTCGATCTGGAAGTACAGGACGATCGGGTCCGGGTTGCCGTTGACGAGATCGACGTGGATGCGTTCGCCGAAGGCCATCGGCACGTAGCTGTTGAAGCCGCGGGCCTCGGGCATGCTGGTCAGCGCGCTGGAGTAGGCGACGGGACGGCCGTGCGGCGAGCCGAAGAAGTCCAGGCACGGCACGGACACGCTGGGGTAGGACAGACCGCCGTAGCGGACTTCGAGGTAGACGGCGCGCATGCGGGCCGGCCGGTCGGGCGGGAACGTCATCCAGATGTGCCGGATCGTCCCAGGCCCGGCGAGGTCGGCGAGGGTGACGCGCTCGCCGCCCTCGATCACCCGGCTGGGAGCGCCCTTGCGGCCGCCTCCGGCGCGGCCGCCGGCGCCGCGCTCCCCGGTGGGGTTCTCGAACGTGACCGCCCGCGAGTCGAGCACGGGCGTGACGCGAGTCAGATCCGTGACGTCGAACACCCTGTCAACGTAGGCATGATCCGTACCGTTCGCCAGACTTGTAGGTTAGCCTAACCTCTATGGCCCAGACCGTGGATCTTGTCGCCGAGCCGACCACCAGCACCCGGCTGCACGGTGACGGCCTGACGTTGGGGTACGACGGCCGGGTCGTCGCCGAAGGGCTCTCGGTCACCATCCCGGACCAGTCGTTCACCGTCATCGTCGGGCCGAACGCGTGCGGCAAGTCCACGCTGCTGCGTGCGCTGAGCAGGCTGCTCAAGCCGCGGCAGGGCATGGTCTACCTGGACGGCGAGGTCATCACGTCGCTGCCGGCCAAGCAGGTCGCCCGCAAGCTGGGCCTGCTGCCGCAGAGCTCGATCGCGCCGGACGGCATCACGGTCGCCGACCTGGTGTCCCGCGGCCGGTACCCGCACCAGCGGCTGCTGCGCCAGTGGTCCCGCGAGGACGCCGACGTGGTCGAGCGGTCGATGGCCGCGACCGGCGTGTCCGAACTGGCCGACCGCATGGTCGACGAGCTGTCCGGCGGGCAGCGGCAGCGCGTGTGGCTGGCGATGGCGCTCGCGCAGGAGACCGAGCTGCTCCTGCTGGACGAGCCGACCACGTTCCTGGACATCGCGCACCAGATGGACATCCTCGACCTGTGCGCGAAGCTGCACGCGGAGCAGGGCCGCACGCTGGTCGCGGTGCTGCACGACCTCAACCACGCGGCCCGCTACGCCACGCACCTGATCGCCATGCGCGGCGGCGAGGTCCTCGCGACCGGCACGCCGGAGGAGGTCGTCACCGCCGAGCGCGTCGAGGAGATCTTCGACCTG
The DNA here is from genome assembly GCF_021654135.1 of Amycolatopsis tucumanensis. Lineage (GTDB taxonomy): Bacteria > Actinomycetota > Actinomycetes > Mycobacteriales > Pseudonocardiaceae > Amycolatopsis_E > Amycolatopsis_E tucumanensis. The sequence goes on from NZ_JAKGSD010000007.1 coordinate 64,633, forward strand.
CCGTGCTCGGTGATCCCGGACCCGGAGACCGGAACTCCGTTGGTCATCCCGAAGGCGCGCCGGTAGTTTCGGCTCTTGTGAGCCAGGACGTGTGGAGCGCGGTCGACGACTACGTCGGCCGGACGCTCATCCCAGCCGACCCGGTGCTCGACGACGTGCGAGCGGCCACGGCCGACGCCGGGCTGCCCCCGATCGCGGTGTCCCCGGCGCAGGGCAAGCTGCTGCACCTGCTGGCGCGGATGCACGGCGCCCGCTCGATCCTGGAGATCGGGACCCTCGGCGCGTACAGCACGATCTGGCTGGCGCGTGCGCTGCCGCCGGACGGCAGGCTGGTGACGCTGGAGGCGGACCGCAAGCACGCGCAGGTGGCGGAGAACAACCTCGACGCGGCCGGGTTCGGCGAGGTCGTCGAGGTCAAGGTCGGCAAGGCGCTGGACACGCTGCCCTCTGTCGAGGGGCCGTTCGACCTGATCTTCATCGACGCGGACAAGCCGAACAACCCGGAGTACTTCCGGTGGGCGCTGCGGTTGTCCCGGCCGGGCTCGGTGATCATCGTCGACAACGTGGTGCGGGACGGCGCGCTCGCCGACGCCGGCAGCACGGACCCCGCGATCGTCGCGACCCGCGAGATGCACGAGCTGATCGCCGCCGAACCGCGGGTCGAGGCCACCGTGGTGCAGACCGTCGGCCAGAAGGGCTACGACGGGTTCACGCTCGCGCTGGTGACGGAGTGATCGACAAGGTCGCCTGGCTGCGGGTGGAGTCCGGCCGCGTGCTGGCGGCGCGCTCGCACGGCAAGTCGGCCTGGTACCTGCCGGGTGGCAAGCGCGAGCCCGGTGAGAGCGACGTGGCGACACTGGTGCGCGAGGTCGCCGAGGAGCTGTCGGTGTCGATCGACCCGGCGACCGCGGTGCACACCGCGACGATCGAGGCGCCCGCCGACGGGCAGGCGCAGCTGCTGCGGATGACCTGCTACACCGCGGACTACCGGGGCACGATCACGCCGTCCGCCGAGATCGCGGAGGTGGCCTGGCTCGGTTACGCCGACCGCCACCGCGGATCCCGCGCGTTCCAGCAGGTGTTCGAGGAGCTGCGCCGCCGCGGGGAGCTCACCGCGTAGCCAGCTCCGGCGACATCACCTCGCGCCAGATGTCCGACGGCAGGGTGGCGCCGGTCAGGGGCACGCCGTCGCGGTCGGCGCGCGGGCGTTCCTCGTCGCCGCCGACCCACACCAGCGTGGCCATCGACGAGCTCGCGCCCGCCATCCACGCGTCGGACGTGCCGTACTCGCCCGGCACGCCGCCGGCCAGCAGGGCCGCCTCGCGAGGCAGCGCGGGCACCGGCGTGGTGTCCTGGCGCCACACCACCTCGTCGCCGCGCCGCAGCTCCGCCACGAAGTGCGGCGCCACCCGCAGACCGCCGCTCGCGAAGGTCGCGAACACGCCGGCCAGGTCCAGCGGCCGCAACCGGTAGGTGCCCTCGGCGATGGTCGACGCGATCCGCACCCCGTCGGGCGCGGTCAGGGTCCGGGCGCCGTCGAGGAACTCCGGGATCCCGGCGTCGTAGGCAGCCTGCCGGATCTTCGGGCCCGTCACCACGGGCGGGTCGTCGGCGCGGGCGCGGAACTCGGCCAGCTGCACGATCGGCCGGAACGCCGAGCCCGGGCGGCGCGGGGTCACGGCGTAGTCCGTCACGCCCCAGTTCCCGCCCGCGTACGCGGTGACGCCGCCGTCGCCCGGCCGCACGGACACCACCGCCGCCCGCAGCTCCGCGGGTTCGCCCGCGAGCCGGTCGCGCACCGCGCGCTCCGCACGGTTCTGCGCGTCGCGGTCGAGCGTCAGGCGCACCGTCAGGCCCTCGCGGCGCAGCCGTTCCAGCGGCCACCCCCGCGCCTCCAGCTCGGTGAGCACCTGCTGGCGAATGTGGTAGTCGCTGTAGGAGGTCCGCCCGGCCCGCGTCTCGTCCGGGTCCAGGACCTGCGGATACGCCATGCCGGACCGGTCGGCCGGCGAGACGTACCCGCGCTCGGCCAGCTTGTCCGCGGCGTAGGCCCAGCGCCGCGCGGCCTGCTCGGGCCCCACCGTCGCCGGGTCGTGCCCGTACGGCGCCTGCAGCATCCCGGCCAGGAACGCGGCCTCGCTCCACGAGATGTCCGCCAGCTGCTTGCCGAAGTAGGCCTGCGCCGCGGCGGCCGGGCCGTGCGTGTTGCGGCCGAAGGAGATGATGTTGACGTAGCTTTCGAAGATCTGTTCCTTGCTCAGCCGGTCGGTGATCTTCGTGGCGAGCACCAGCTCCTTGAACTTGCGGAACAGCGTCGCGTCGTCCTCGCCGGTGGAGTTCTTGATGTACTGCTGCGTGATTCCCGACCCGCCGCCGACGCCGGTCACCATCGCACGCGCGATCCCCGTCGGCTCGAACCCGCCGTTGGTCCAGAACGTCGGGTCCTCGACGGCGACGATCGCGTCGACCAGCTTGCGCGGGATCTCCTCGTACGGGGTGAAGGTGCGGTCGCCGTCCGGCGGCACGACCCGCATCAGCTCGGTGCCGTCGGTGTACTGGACCACGACCGTCTTGTCGAGCTCGGCCAGCACCTCCTGCGGGCTGCGCACGTCCCACACCAGGTAGCCGATCGCGAACGCGATCGCCGGCACCCCGACGACGAGCCCGGCCAGCACGTACGCGACCCGCCGGACCCGTCGCCACACCCGCCTGCGTTTGTTCTCCACACACCACAAACGCGGTCAGGAAGTTACTTCGTTGCGCCCCGCTGGTAGAACGGCAGCGCGACGACCTCGACCGGCTCGATCCGGCCGCGGATGTCGACCGACAGCTCCGTGCCCGGCTCGCTCAGCGCCACCGGCACGTAGGCCATCGCGACCGGGTGGCCCAGCGTCGGCGACAGGGCGCCGCTGGTCACCTCGCCCACCGGCTCCTCGCCGGAGAGCACGCGGTACCCGTGCCGCGGCGCGCGCCGCCCGGCGCCACGCAGCCCGACCAGCACCTCGGACGGCTCCTGCCGCCCTGCCAGCGCCGCCTTGCCGACGAAGTCCGGCTTGTCGAGCTTGACCACGCGGCCCAGGTTCGCCTCGAACGGCGAACGCTGCCTGGACAACTCGTTGCCGTACAACGGCATGCCCGCCTCCAGGCGCAACGTGTCGCGGCAGGCGAGCCCGGCGGGCACCAGTCCGTGCGGCTGGCCGGCCTCGGTGAGGATGTGCCACACCGACGCCGCTTCGTCGGCGGGGACGTACAGCTCGAAGCCGTCCTCGCCGGTGTAGCCGGTGCGCGCCAGCAGCACCTCGTGGCCCTTCACCGTGGCGGGCATGCTCGCGTAGTACTTCAGGCCGGCCAGGTCGGCGTCGGTGACCGCGCCGACCACATCCACCGCGTTGGGGCCCTGCACCGCGATCAACGCGAACTCCGCCGAGCGGTCGGTGACCCGCGCGTCGAACCGGGACGCGCGCTCGGTCAGCTCCGCGGCGACCGCCGGCGCGTTGCCCGCGTTCGCGACCACCAGGTACTTCTCGTCCTCCAGCCGGTACACCACGAGGTCGTCGATCACGCCGCCGTCGGCGTCGCAGATCATCGTGTAGCGGGCGCGGCCCGGCTTGACCGCGGACAGCTTGCCGACGAACGCGTAGTCCAGCGCGTCGGCGGCCTGCGGGCCGGTCACCTCGATCTCGCCCATGTGGGAGAGGTCGAACAGCCCGGCCGCCTCGCGCACCGCGCGGTGCTCGGCCAGCTCGCTGCCGTACCGCACCGGCATCTCCCAGCCCGCGAAGTCGGTGAACAGCGCGCCCAGTCCCTTGTGGACGGAATACAGTGCGGTGCGCATGGTCAGCTCCCGTAGGCTTCGACGGACGGGCACGAGCAGACGAGGTTGCGGTCGCCGTGAGCGCCGTCGATGCGGCGGACCGGGGACCAGTACTTGTTCTTCGGCGACACCCCGCCCGGGTAGACCGCGGTCTTGCGGTCGTACGGCAGGTCCCAGTCGCCGGTCAGCATCTCCGCGGTGTGCGGCGCGTTGCGCAGCGGGCTCTGCTCGACGGCCCACCGGCCCTCGGCGACCTCCTCGATCTCCCGCCGGATGGCGATCATCGCGTCGCAGAACCGGTCCAGCTCGGCGACGTCCTCGCTCTCGGTCGGCTCGACCATCAGCGTGCCGGCGACCGGGAACGACATCGTCGGCGCGTGGAAACCGTAGTCCACCAGGCGCTTGGCGACGTCGTCGACCGTCACGCCGGTGCGCTTGGTCAGCGCGCGCAGGTCGAGGATGCACTCGTGCGCCACCCGCCCGTTGCGCCCGGTGTAGAGCACCGGGTAGTGCGGGGACAGCCGCGCGGCGACGTAGTTCGCGGCGAGCACGGCGACCTTGGTGGCGCTGGTCAGCCCGGCCCCGCCCATCATGCGGATGTAGGCCCACGAGATCGGCAGGATCGACGCCGAGCCGAACGGCGCCGCCGAGATCGGGCCGACACCGGTGTCCGGGCCCGCGCCGCCGGACAGCGGGTGGTTGGGCAGGTACGGCGCGAGGTGCGCGCGCACCGCGACCGGGCCGACGCCGGGGCCGCCACCACCGTGCGGGATGCAGAACGTCTTGTGCAGGTTCAGGTGCGACACGTCGCCGCCGAACTCGCCCGGCTTGGCCAGGCCCAGCAGCGCGTTCAGGTTCGCGCCGTCGACGTAGACCTGCCCGCCGGCCTCGTGCACGATGCGGGCGATCTCGCCGATGCCCTCCTCGTACACGCCGTGCGTGGACGGGTAGGTGACCATGATCGCGGACAGCGCGTCGCGGTGCTGCTCCGCCTTGGCGCGCAGGTCGTCCAGGTCGACGTCGCCGTTGTCGTTGCAGGCCACCACGACCACGCGCATCCCGGCGAGCACGGCGGACGCGGCGTTGGTGCCGTGCGCCGACGACGGGATCAGGCACACGTCGCGCTCCGGCTGCCCGTTGGCGCGGTGGTAGGCGCGGATGGCGAGCAGCCCGGCCAGCTCGCCCTGGCTGCCCGCGTTGGGCTGCAGGGACACCTCGTCGTAGCCGGTGACCTCGGCGAGCCAGCCGCAGAGCTGGTCGATCAGCTCGCGGTAGCCCGCCGCGTCCTCGGCGGGCGCGAACGGGTGCAGGCCCGCGAACTCCGGCCAGCTGATCGGCTCCATCTCGGCGGTCGCGTTGAGCTTCATGGTGCACGAGCCGAGCGGGATCATGCCGCGGTCCAACGCGTAGTCCTGATCGGACAGACGGCGCAGGTACCGCAGCATCGCGGTCTCCGAGCGGTGGCTGTGGAACACCTCGTGCGTCAGGAACTCGCTGGTGCGTGCCAGACCGGCGGGCAGCGCGGTGGCGCCGTCGGCGATGCCCGGCTCCGCCCCGAAAGCCCGCAGCACGCGGTCCACGACGTCCACAGTGGTCACTTCGTCGCAGGCGATCCGCACGTGGTCGTCGTCGACGCGGCCGAGGTTGACGCCCGACTCGCGCGCCGCGGCGACCACGGCGGCGGCCCGGCCCGGCACCCGCGTGAGCACGGTGTCGAAGAAGCTCTCGTGCACGACCTCCACGCCCGCGGACCGCAGCGCCCCGGCCAGCCCGGCGGCCAGGCCGTGGACGCGCCGCGCGATCTCCTTGAGGCCCTCCGGGCCGTGGTAGACGGCGTACATCGCGGCCAGCACGGCGGGCAGCACCTGCGCGGTGCAGATGTTCGAGGTCGCCTTCTCGCGGCGGATGTGCTGCTCGCGGGTCTGCAGCGCGAGCCGGTAGGCGGTGTTGCCGTCCGCGTCGACCGACACGCCGACCAGGCGGCCGGGCAGGGACCGCTCCAGGCCCTTGCGCACGGCGAGGTACCCGGCGTGCGGGCCGCCGTAGCCCAGCGGCACGCCGAACCGCTGGGTGGTGCCCGCCGCGATGTCGGCGCCGAACTCGCCCGGCGCGGTGACCAGCGTCAGCGCCAGCAGGTCCGCGGCCACGGTGTAGAGCGCGCCGGCGTCCTTGGCGACCTTGCCGATCGCCTCGTAGAAGCCCTTGCCGCGCAGCACGCCGGACGCGCCCGGGTACTGCACGACGACGCCGAAGAAGTCCTCCGGCAGCCCGGTGCCCAGGTCCCGCACGTCGACCTCGATGCCGACCGCCTCGGCCCGCGTCCGCACCACCGCGATGGTCTGCGGCAGGCACTCGGCGTCCAGCACGACGCGCGACGACTTCGCCTTCGACGCACGGCGCATGAGCAGGACGGCCTCGGCGACCGCGGTGGACTCGTCGAGCAGGGAGGCGTTGGCGATGTCCAGGCCGGCCAGGTTCGACACCACCGTCTGGAAGTTGAGCAGTGCCTCCAGCCGCCCCTGCGAGATCTCCGGCTGGTACGGCGTGTACGCGGTGTACCAGGCCGGGTTCTCCAGCACGTTGCGGCGGATGACCGGCGGGGTGACGGTGTCGCTGAAGCCGAGGCCGATCATCTGGGTCATCGGGCGGTTCTTCGCCGCCAGCGCCCGCAGCTCGGCGGTCGCCTCCTGCTCGGAGGCCGGGGGCAGGTCGAGCGCGCCCGCGGTGCGGATCGACGCCGGGACGGCGGCCTCGACCAGCGCGTCCAGGCTCCCGAACCCGCACTCGGCGAGCATCTTGGCCTGTTCGTGCTCGGAAGGTCCGATGTGGCGATCGGCGAAGGACATCGGGAGCTCCTCATCTACGGGTGCGGGAACTCCCCCTCTGTCATCGGCACCTGAGAGTTTCACCGCGCTCGCGGCTTTCACCTTGGGTGAGACGCGACGGCGCGCGCCTGCTTTCCAGAGTGGCCTGGCGCGGAGCGGTAACTGGTACCTGAGAGATTGGCGGGGAAGTTGCTCCTTCGGCGCCCCAGGGCTGACCTGGGGACTCTCCCGCTCCGGCTCGTGACGGCCTGCTGTTCAGTTGTCCGGCTTCAGTCTACAGCGGGGTAACGTACGCGCCCGAGATACCGCCGTCCACCAGGAACTGCGACGCCGTGATGAACGACGCATCGTCGCTGGCCAGGAAGGCCACGGCGGCGGCGATCTCCTCCGGCTCGGCGAAGCGGCCCAGCGGCACGTGCACCAGGCGTCGCGCGGCCCGCTCGGGGTCCTTGGCGAACAGCTCACGCAGCAGCGGCGTGTTCACCGGACCGGGGCACAGCGCGTTGACGCGGATGCCCTCGCGGGCGAACTGGACGCCCAGCTCGCGGGTCATCGCCAGCACGCCGCCCTTGGACGCGGTGTAGGAGATCTGCGAGGTCGCGGCGCCCATCACCGCCACGAACGAAGCGGTGTTGACGATCGAGCCCTTGCCCTGCCGCCGCATGTGCGGGATGGCGTACTTGCAGCACAGGTACACCGAGGTCAGGTTGACCTGCTGGACCTTCTGCCAGGCGTCGACACCGGTGGTGAGGATCGAGTCGTCCTCCGGCGGGGAGATGCCGGCGTTGTTGAACGCGACGTCGAGGGAGCCGAAGCGGTCGACCGCGGTCTGGAAGAGGGCCTCGACCTGCTCCTCGCTGGTCACGTCGGTGGGGACGAACTCGCCGCCGACCTCGGCGGCCGCCTTCTTTCCCGCGTCGGCGTCGATGTCGGCGACCACCACCTTCGCGCCCTCGCTCGCCAGGCGGCGGGCGGTCGCCAGGCCGATCCCGCTGCCGCCGCCGGTGATCACGACGACCCGGCCGTCGAACCGCTGCATCTATTCCTCCGTGCTGATGAAGACGTTCTTGACGTCGGTGAACGCGTGCAGTGCGTCCGGGCCCAGCTCGCGGCCGAGACCGGACTGCTTGAAGCCGCCGAAGGGCGTCCAGTACCGCACCGACGAGTGCGAGTTGACCGACAGGTTGCCCGCCTCGACGGCGCGGGACACGCGCAGAGCCCGGCCCACGTCGCGGGTCCAGATCGAGCCGGACAACCCGAAGGTGGTGTCGTTCGCGATGCGCACCGCGTCCGCCTCGTCACGGAACGGCACCACCGCGACGACCGGGCCGAAGACCTCCTCGGTCAGCAGGCGCTCGCCCGGCTTCGTCACGACCGTGGGCGGGAACCAGAAGCCCGGGCCGTCGGGTGCGCTGCCGCGGATGGCGACCTCGGCGTCGTCGAGGTAGGAGGCGACCTTTTCGCGGTGCTCGGCCGAGATCAGCGGGCCCATCTCGGACTTCTCGTCGCCGGGGTCGCCGACGACGAGGTTCCGCACGGCGGGCTCCAGCAACTCCAGGAACCGGTCGTAGACGGTGTCCTGGACGAGGATGCGGGAGCGGGCGCAGCAGTCCTGGCCCGCGTTGTCGAACACGCCGTAGGGCGCGGTGGCGGCGGCCTTCTCCAGGTCGGCGTCGGCGAAGACGATGTTCGCGCTCTTGCCGCCCAGCTCCAGCGTCACGCGCTTGACCTGCTCGGCGCAGCCTGCCATGACCTGCTTGCCGACCGCGGTGGACCCGGTGAAGACCACCTTGCGCACGTCCGGATGGGTGACGAACCGCTGCCCGACGACCGGGCCCGCGCCGGCCACGACCTGGAAGACGCCCTCAGGGATCCCGGCGTCGCGGGCCAGCTCGGCGAGGCGGAGCGCGGTGAGCGGGGTCAGTTCGGCGGGTTTGAGGACGACGGTGTTGCCGGCGGCGAGGGCGGGCGCGAGGCCCCAACCCGCTATCGGCATCGGGAAGTTCCACGGCACGATCAGGCCGACCACGCCCAGCGGCTCGTGGAAGGTGACGTCCAGCCCGCCCGCGACGGGGATCTGCTGCCCGAGCAGGCGTTCCGGCGCGGCGGCGTAGTAGTGCAGCACGTCACGGACGTTGCCGGCCTCCCAGCGGGCGTTGCCGATGGTGTGGCCGGAATTGCGCACCTCCAGGCGCGCGAGGTTCTCCAGGTCGCCGTCGACGGCTTCGGCGAAGCGGCGCAGCAGGCGGGCGCGGTCGCCGGGGGCGGTGTCCCGCCACGCGGGGAACGCCTTGCGCGCCTTCGCGATCGCGGTGTCGGCTTCCTCTTCCGTGGCCAGCGGGACGTCGGTGATGACGTCCTCGGTGGCCGGGTCGATCACCTGCACGCCGCCTCCACCAACGCCGCGAACAACCGGGTCTCCTGCGTGTCTTCTTCCGGGTGCCACTGCACGCCGACCACGAACCCCGCGCCCGGCAGCTCGACGGCTTCGATCGTGCCGTCCGCGGCGTGGCCGACGGCGCGCAGGCCGTCACCGAGCCGGTCGACGGCCTGGTGGTGGTAGCACTGGCACTTCGCGTCGGCGCCGAGGATGCCCGCGATCCGGCTGCCTTCGGCCAGGGTGACGTGCGTCGGGCCGTAGACGCCCGGCGACGGCTGGTGCCCGGTGTGGCCGACGCGGTCCGGCAGGTGCTGGATCAGGCTGCCGCCGAGGGCGACGTTGAGGACCTGCATGCCGCGGCACACGCCGAGCACCGGCAGACCTCGGTCGAGGGCGGCGCGTGCGAGGGCGAACTCGGCGTCGTCGCGTTCGGGACGGGTGACGGTCTTGTCCCCGGGCTCCTGGCCGTAGCGGGCGGGCTCGACGTCCGCCCCGCCGGTGAGGACCAGGGCGTCCACAGCGGACAGTGCTTGCGTGTCCCCGGTTGGGAGCAGGACCGGGATGCCACCGGCGTTGCTTGTCGCGTCCACATAGGAACGCGGGAGGAGTGCGGCGCCGGTGTGCCAGACGCCCCAGCTCGCCTTTTCCGTGTAGGTGGTCAGCCCGATGACCGGTTTTTCAGAGGCGTTCGAACCCACGCTGGCGCTCCCAGTCGGTGACGGCGGCATCGAAGGCGGTGAGCTCGACCCGGGCCGCGTTGAGGTAGTGCTCGACGACGTCCTCGCCGAACGCCTCGCGGGCGACCTTGCTGTCGGCCAGCAGCTCCGCCGCCTCCCTCAGCGTAGTCGGCACGGTCGGCTTGTCCGAGTGGTAGGCGTTGCCGGTGAACTCGTCGTCCAGGGGCAGCTCGTTTTCGATGCCGTGCAGGCCGGCGGCGATGATCGCGGCGACGGCGAGGTAGGGGTTGACGTCGCCGCCGGGCACCCGGTTCTCCACCCGCAGCGACTCGCCGTGCCCGACGACGCGCAGCGCGCAGGTGCGGTTGTCGGTGCCCCAGGCGACGGCGGTCGGCGCGAAGCTGCCGGGCACGAAACGCTTGTAGGAGTTGATGTTCGGCGCGAGGAAGTAGGTCAGTTCGCGCAGGCAGGCCAGCTGCCCGGCGATGAAGTGCCGCATCAGCGCCGGGTCCTGCGCGAACACCGGGGTGCCGTCCGTGCCGCGCAGGCTGAGGTGGATGTGGCAGGAGTTGCCTTCGCGCTCGTTGTACTTGGCCATGAAGGTGAGGCTGCGGTTCTCCTGCGCGGCGATCTCCTTCGCGCCGGTCTTGTAGATGCTGTGGTTGTCGCAGGTGCGCAGGGCCTCGTCGAAGCGGAACGCGATCTCGTGCTGGCCGGGGTTGCACTCGCCCTTGGCGGACTCGACGTACATGCCCGCGCCGGCCATGTCGTTGCGGATGCGGCGCAGCAACGGCTCCAGCCTGGCGGTGCCGAGCATCGAATAGTCCACATTGTACCGGTTGGCGGCTGTCAGGTCGCGATAGCCGCCGCGCCAGGCCTGCTCGTAGGTGTCGTCGAAGACGATGAACTCCAGCTCGGTGCCGACGAACGCGGCGAGGTCGCGCTGGGCGAGCCGGTCGAGCTGGCGGCGCAGGACCTGCCGGGGCGATGCGGCGACCTCGCCACCCTCGACGCGCTCGACGTCGCAAAGCACGAGGGCGGTCCCGTCGTGCCAGGGCACGCGGCGGAGCGTGGACAGGTCCGGGCGGAGGACGAAGTCGCCGTAACCGCTTTCCCAGCTCGAGATCGCGTAGCCGTCGACGGTGTTCATGTCGACGTCGACGGCGAGGAGGTAGTTGCAGGCTTCGGTGGCGTGGGTGACGACCTCGTTGAGGAAGTACTCAGCTGAGCAGCGCTTGCCCTGGAGGCGGCCCTGCATGTCGGTCATCGCGACGAGCACGGTGTCCACGGTGCCCTCCTCGGCCAGTTCGCGGAGCTGGTCGAGGGTGAGCATGCCCTTGTTCATGTGACAACCCTTGGGGTGGGCGTGGGATGCTGTCAAGCGGATCTTCGCCGGGGCCGCTGGGAGGGTGAGCGATGGCTGACGTGGTCGACGTGTGGATGCAGCAGCCGAACCAGCGCTTCATGGACCAGCCGTGGCTGGAGACGCTGGTGCGGTGGACGAACATGTCCCGCAGGGCGCCCCAGCTGAGGGCGACGCTCGACGCGATGGACGAGGCCGGGGTGCGGGTCGGCTTGCTGTCGGCCTGGCACGGGCCGGGTGGTGCCCTGATCACGAACGACGAGGTGGCGGAGCTGGTGGCGGCGCACCCGGACCGGTTCGCGGGGGTCGCGACCGTGGACCTGACGGACCCGGTGCGGGCGGTGCGGGAGATCAGGAGGTGCGTGCGGAACGGTTTCGTCGGGGTGCGGGTGGTGCCGTGGCTGTGGAACCTGCCGCCGAACGACCGCCGCTACTACCCGGTCTACGTGGCCTGTGTGGAGGAGGACGTGCCCTTCTGCACGCAGATCGGCCACACCGGCCCGCGGTGCCCGTCGGAGCCCGGGCGGCCGATCCCGTACCTCGACGAGGTGCTGCTGGACTTCCCGGAGCTGGTCGTGGTGGGCGGCCACGTGGGCTACCCGTGGATGGCGGAGGTCCTGTCCCTGGCGGCGAAGTACCCGAACTTCTACGTGGACACGTCGGCCTACGCGGTGCACCGGCTGCCCGCCGAGCTGGTCGAGTACATGCGCGACCGCGGCCGGACGCGCGTCATGTTCGGCAGCAACTACCCGATGCTCACCCCGGCCCAGGCCCTGAAGCAGCTGCCGGCGCTGGAGCTGGGGGTTTCCGCGCGGGAGGCTTTTCTGGGTGGGAACGCGCGGAGGGTGTTCGCGCTGCCGAATTGACGGTCCCAATCCCCCAGTTCGCGCTGCCGAACTGACGGTCTCAATCCCCCCAGTCTGTGCAGGCACGCTCGTCGGTACCCGCTCCGAACCAGCCGCATCGCGGCCACCTCCGGCACGCCCGCGCTGTCCCCTGCGGGCGCACCCCGCACCGCCGCGGCTATCTGGCAGCTACTCCAGCCGGCCGCACCGCCGCCCCCCGGCGCGTCCACTCCATCTCGTGCAACCCCCGTCACCCACACGGAACCACCGCAACACGGCCACCCCCGGCGCACCCGCGTCGTCCCTGCGGGCCCATCCCGCACCGCCGCGGCCACCCGGCAGCCACTCCAGCCAGCCGCAACGCGGCCACCCCCGGTAAAGCGGCCACCCCCCGGTAAACCCGCGCCGTCCCCTGCGGACCCACCCCGCGCCACCGCAGCTACCCAGCAGCCACTCCAGCCACCCACACCGCCGCCCCCGGCGCGTCCAACCACCCCATCCCGCGCAACCCCCGGCACCCACACGGAACCACCGCAACGCGGCCACCCCGGTAAACCCCCGCCGTCCCCTGCGGACCCACCCCGCACCGCCGCGGCTACCCAGCAGCCACTCCAGCCAGCCGCACCGCCGCCCCATCCCGCGCAATCCCCCGGTACCCAGGCGCATCGCAACCACCCCCGGTGCGCTCGGGCCGGTCTCGCCCCCGGGCAGCCGCGCAGGCGAGCCGCTCAGCTCGCCGCGGCCACCTTGGGGGTCGCGAGCAGCTGCCGGATCTCGCGGACTGCTGCGCGGCCCGCTCGGTTCGCGCCGATCGTGCTCGCTGATGGGCCGTAGCCGACCAGGTGCAGGCGGGGTTCGGCGGCTGCGCGGGTGCCGTCCATCCGGATGCCGCCGCCGGGTTCGCGCAGGTGCAGTGGCGCGAGGTGGTCCAGCGCGGCGCGGAAACCGGTCGCCCAGAGGATCGCGTCGACTCGCTGCTCGGTCCCGTCCGGCCACACCACGCCCGTCGGGGTCAGGTGGTCGAACATCGGCTTCCGGTCGAGGATCCCGCGGGCCTCGGCGTCGCGAACCTGGGGCGTGCGCATCAGGCCGGTCACGCTCACCACGCTCCCCGGCGGCAGCCCGGCCCGCACGCGGCGCTCGACCTGCGCCACGGCTTCGCGGCCCAGCTCGGGGCTGAACTCGACGTCCTTGAAAACCGGCGGGCGGCGGGTCACCCAGGTGGTGCCGCTCGCGAACTCGGCGATCTCGATGAGCAACTGCACGGCCGACGTCCCGCCTCCGACGACCAGCACGTGCTGCCCGCGGAACTCCTCCGCGCTGCGGTAGTCGGCGGTGTGCAACTGGCGACCGGTGAAGGTCTCCTGGCCAGGGTAGTGCGGCCAGAACGGGCGGGTCCAGGTGCCGGTCGCGTTGATCACGGCGCGGGCGGCCCAGCTGTCGCCGCCGGCGCTCTCGACGAGGAGCCGCTCACCGGCGTCCCGGACGGCGACCACCTCGACCGGGCGCCGCACCGGCAGCTCGAAGGCACGCTCGTAGCGCGCGAAGTACTCCGCGACGACCTCCGACGCCATCCGGTGCTCGTCCTGCTCGTCGAAGGCCATGCCGGGCAGGTCGTGGAACTTGTGGACCTTGTCCAGCCGCAGGGAGGGCCACCGATGCTGCCACGCGCCGCCCGGCGAGGAGTCCCGATCGAGGACGACGAACTCCAGGCCGGACCGCCGGAGGAAGTAGGCGGCCGACAGGCCGGCCTGCCCCGCCCCGATCACCACGACGTCGGTTTCGGTACGCACAACAAGTACAACATCGCCCGCGACGGCGCACTTCCCCAGCGTGGCGCGCAGCACGCCGCGGCGGGACCGGCACGCGTGGTGTGCAGTGGACCTGGCGCGGGCTGCGCCGAGTGGATGCCAGGGGCGCGATGCGGGCTTGCGCCGGGGGTAGGGCGCGACGCCGGGGCCGGGCTGTCGGAGCGCGGGTGCGGTGTCGGAGCGCGGGTGCAATGTCGCAGCGCGGCCGCCATGTCGCAGCGCGGGTGTGGTGTCGCAGCGCAGGCGTGGTGTCACAGTCCGGGCGCGGTGTTGCGGCCCGGGCGCAGTGTCGCAACACGGGCGCGCCAGCGCGCGGGGGTGCCCGGTCGGAGGGGCTGGCGCGAGGGCGTGATGTCGCAGCCCGGCCGCGGTGTCGCAAGGCCGGCGCGCCAGCGCGCGGAGGTGCCCGGTCGGAGGGGCTGGCGCGAGGGCGTGATGTCGCAGCCCGGCCGCGGTGTCGCAACGCCGGCGCGCCAGCGCGCGGAGGTGCCCAGTCGGAGGGGCTGCGGCGCGCGAGGGCGTGATGGCGCAACGCGGGCGCGCGCGGGGGCCCGGTCGGAGGGGCTGGCACGAGGGCGCGTGGCAACCAGCCGGGCGGGGCGGCGGGATCTGCGCAAGGCGTGGGCAGTCGCCAGCCGGGCGGCTGGATCTGGGGGCCCGACAGGGCGCGGCGCGTGGCGGGCAGTGCGTGCGCGGCGAACCCAGGTGGGCGGCTGGCGTGCCCGGGTGTCGTGGGGAGGTGCGCCGAGCAGGTGGGGCCGCCCGCTCGGCGCTGGGCCTCAGCGGCGGCGGATCAGGCGCACGATCGCCACGATGCCGAGTACCGCGGCGACTCCGGCGAGTACCGGGGCCAGGCGCTTGCCGATGGAGCTGCCCGCGTACTCGAAGAGGTCGATCGCCTCGGCTTCCTGCGGCTGGGGCTTCACCGTCTCCAGCTTGGGCTTCTCCGGGGCCGGTTCGGTGGTCACCCCGGACTCGGCCGGCTTCTCCTCGGCCGGGGCGGCGGGGGGCTCCGCCGAGCCTAGGCGGTCGGCCAGGTTCGTCGCGAACTGGTCCAGGATCTTGCCGCCGACCTCGGAGATCATGCCGCGGCCGAACTGCGCCGGGCGGCCGGTCACGTTCAGGTCCGTCGCCACGGAACCCTTCGTCCCGCCGTTCTCCTCGGACAGCGTCACCGTGACGGTCGCCGCCGCGGTGCCTGCTCCTCGCGAGTCCTTGCCGGAGGCCTTGATCACGATCCTGCGGGCCTGCTCGTCGGTCTCCAGGAACTCGCCGGAGCCCTTGTACAGCAGGGAGATCGGCCCCAGCTTCACCTTGACCGTGCCGGTGAACGTCTCGCCCTCGACCTTCGTCAGGGTCGCACCCGGCATGCAGGGGGCAACGCGTTCCGGGTCGGTGACCGCCTTCCACACCTCGGCGGGCGGGGCCGGAACGGTGAATTCATGGTCGAGCCGCACGGGCCGACCTCCCTTCTCCAGAAAGCTTCAAGTCCCTCGCAGCCACCTTAGTGCCGGAACCGGCGTGTGCGTGACTTCGAGGGACCCGGATCGGCGCTCCCCGCGTGGGGGAACGGCGGTCGGATGATCACATTGGTGCGTTCGGGGCCTGGCGCCGGACGAGGTTGGGAGCCGGGTGGAATGGGGGTCTCCAGATGTGAGGGGTCGGCGTGGCGGCCAGGCACGCGCGGTGGGAGTGGGGAGGCCCGCGCGGCCGGGGGCCCGGCCGGGGGCACGAGACTCGCACGGCCAGCGCCCGCCGACGGGAGCTCCACGCGCGCGCCGCCGGTGGCTGACGGGGGCACGACCTCCCCGCGGCCGCCTCGCAGGTGGTGGCCTGCGCCCGCGGCCGCCCCGGGCGGGGGCGGCCGCGGGGGCTGGGCCTACACGGCGGCCAGCGCTGCCGAGACCGCGCGGCCCGTCAGCACCTTGGCCAGCTCCTGCCGGTACTCCACGTCCGCGTTGCCGTCCGCCGTGGGGCTGGTGCCTTCGGCGGCGTGGGCGGCCGCGGCGCGGATCGTGTCGTCGGACGCCGACTGGCCCACCAGGGCCTGCTCGACCGCGGTGGCGCGCACCGGCACCGACGCCATGTTCGTCAGCGCGACCCGGGCCTCGGCGATCGTGTCGCCGTCCGTGCGGACCGTGGCCGCCACCGCGACCATCGACCACGCCTGGGCGACCCGGTTGAACTTCTCGTAGTGCGCCTTCCACCCGGTGTGCTTCGGCACGCGGATCTCGACCAGGATCTCGCCCGGCTCCAGCGCCGTCGTGAAGAAGTCCTGGAAGAACTCCGCCGCCGACACGGTCCGCCTGCCGCTGCTGCTCGCGATCACCATCTCGGCGTCCATCGCCAGCGCGGGGGCCAGCAGGTCGCCTGCCGGGTCCGCGTGCGCGATCGAACCGCCGAACGTGCCGCGGTGCCGCACCTGCGGGTCGGCCACCGTGTCGGTCGCCCTGGCCAGCAGCGCGGCGTGCTCGGCGACCAGCTGGTCGCGCTGCACGTCGTAGTGCGTGGTCATGGCGCCGATGACGATCGCGTCGCCGTCGTCGCGGACGCCCCGCAGCTCGGTGATCCTGCCGAGGTCGATGAGCGTCGTCGGCGCGGCCAGCCGCATCCGCAGCACCGGCAGCAGGCTCTGCCCACCGGCCAGCACCTTGGCGTCCTCACCGGCCGCGGCCAGTGCCTGCACCGCCTCGTCCACAGTGGACGGCGCGACGTAGTCGAAGGCAGCGGGGATCACTGCGCACCTCCCGAAGCGTCGATGGAACCCAGTCCGCCGCCGGCCTCCGCACCGACACCGCCGGCATCGGTGCGACCGCGGTGGATCGCCGACCACACCCGCATGGGCGAGCACGGCATCTCGATGTCGTTGACCCCGAACTGCCGCACGGCGTCCACGACCGCGTTGACCACCGCGGGGGTGGAGGCGATCGTGCCAGCCTCGCCGACGCCCTTGACGCCGAGCGGGTTCGACGTCGCCGCCGTCTCGGTGCGGTCGGTGACGAACGACGGCAGGTCGGCCGCCGAGGGCAGCAGGTAGTCGGCGAACGTGCCGGTGGTCAGCGTGCCGCTCTCGTCGAACACCGCCTCCTCGTAGAGGGCCTGCGCGATGCCCTGGGCGAGACCGCCGTGCACCTGCCCCTCCACGATCAGCGGGTTGACCACCTTGCCCACGTCGTCCACGCACACGTACGAGCGCAGCCGCACCCGCCCGGTCTCGGTGTCCACCTCGGCGGCGCACAGGTGCGTGCCGTGCGGGAACGAGAAGTTCTCCGGGTCGAACACGGCCTCGGAATCCAGCGTGGGCTCCATGCCCTCGGGCAGGTTGTGCGCGGCGAACGTCGCGAACGCGACGTCCTGGATCGTCGTCGACGTGTCCGTGCCGCGGACGGTGAACTTGCCGCCCTCGAACTCCAGGTCGTCCGGCGAGCACTCCAGCAGGTGCGCGGCGATCGTGCGGGCCTTGTCGACGACCTTCTCGGCGGCCTTGACCACCGCGATGCCGCCGACGGCCAGCGACCGCGACCCGTAGGTGTCCATGCCCTTGTGCGAGGACTGCGTGTCGCCGTGGATGACCTCGATGTCCTCGAAGGCGACGCCGAGCCGGTCGGCCACGATCTGGCTCCACGCCGTCTCGTGCCCCTGCCCGTGGGCGGAGGCGCCGGTGACGACCTCGACCTTGCCGGTCGGCAGCACGCGGATCGCCGCGTGCTCCCAGCCGCCTGCGCCGTAGTCCAGCGACCCGAGCACCCGCGACGGCGCCAGCCCGCACATCTCGGTGAACGTCGAGATGCCGATGCCCAGCTGCACCGGATCCTTGCGCTCACGGCGTTCCTGCTGCTCCCGGCGCAGGCCCTCGTAGTCGAACAGCTCCTTGGCGCGCTCGGTGGCGGCCTCGTAGTTGCCCGAGTCGTAGGTCAGCCCGCAGACCGTGGTGAACGGGAACTCCTCGTGCTTGATCCAGTTCTTCTCGCGCAGCTCCAGCGGGTCCATGCCCAGCTCGGCGGCCAGCTCGTCCATCATCCGCTCGATCGCGAACGTGGCCTCCGGCCGCCCGGCGCCGCGGTAGGCGTCGGTGAGCGTGGTGTTGGTGAACACGTTCGTGCAGGCGAAGTGGTAGGCCGGGATCTTGTAGATCGCGTTGAACATGAACGCGCCCAGGATCGGCACGCCCGGCCCGACGAGCCCGTTGTAGGCGCCCATGTCGGCCAGCAGCTCGACCTTGAGGCCGGTGATCGTGCCGTCGCGGTTCGCGCTGATCGAGATGTCCTGGATCTGGTCGCGGCCGTGGTGCGCGGTCTGCATGCACTCCGAGCGGGTCTCGGTCCACTTGACCGGCTTGCCGAGCTTCTGCGCGATGAGGACCGCCATGGTCTCCTCGGGCAGGACGGCGATCTTGCCGCCGAACCCGCCGCCGACGTCCGGCGCGATGACACGCAGCTTGTGCTCGGGGATGCCGAGCGTCAGCGCCGTCATCGTCTTGAGGATGTGCGGCACCTGGGTGGCCGACCACATGGTGATCTGGGTGCCGGTCGGGTCGACCACGACCGAGCGCGGCTCCATGAACGCGGGCACCAGGCGCTGCTGGCGGAACCGCCGCTTGAGCACGACCTCGCCGCCGGACAGCGCTTCCTCGACGTTGCCGCCCGTGCCGGCCTCGGCCGAGTCGAAGACCCACGTCGCCTGCTTGTTGGTGCCCAGCTCCTCGTGCACCAGCGGCGCGTCGTCGGCGATCGCGTTCTCCAGGCCGAGGACCACGGGCAGTTCCTCGTAGTCCACGTCGATGGCCTCGAGCGCGTCGGCGGCCTCGGCCTTGCTGCGGGCCACGACCACCGCGACGCCCTCGCCGGCGAAGTTGACCCGGTCGGCGGCCAGCACGGGCCGCCGCGGCTGCTTCATGTCCGGCGTGATCGGCCAGGCGCACGGCATGCCGATCGCGCTGTCCGGGTCGAGGTCGCGGGCGGTGTAGACGGCGACGACGCCCGGCATGTCCCGCGCCGCGGCCGTGTCGATGGAACTGATCCGGGCGTGGGCGAACGGGCTGCGCAGGATCGCCACGTGCAGCATCCCGGGCAGCGTGATGTTGTCGGTCCAGCGGGTGCGGCCGGTGATGAGCCGCGCGTCCTCCTTGCGGGTGCGCGCCTTGCCGACCTCGGGTTCGATCGTCGACGTCATGTCACTCGCCCCCGCCCGCGAACGCGCTGGGCGCGCGGGTGACGTCGTCACCGGACACGCGCTCGGCCTCCGGCCCCGCGCCCGGGCTCATCCGCTGCGCCGCGTCCCGCACGGCGCGAACGATGTTCTGGTAACCGGTGCAGCGGCACAGGTTGCCCTCGAGCCCCTCGCGCACGGCGTGCTCGTCCGGGTTCGGGTTGTCGGCGAGCAGGTCGATCGACTGCATGATCATGCCCGGCGTGCAGAACCCGCACTGCAGGGCGTGGTTGTCGTGGAACGCTTCCTGGACCGGGTGGAGCTTGCCGTCGCGGGCCAGGCCCTCGATGGTCGTCACCTCGGCACCGTCGGCCTGCACGGCGAGAACCGAGCAGGACTTCACGCTCTGGCCGTTGAGGTGCACGGTGCAGGCACCGCAGTTGCTGGTGTCGCACCCGATGACGGTGCCGACTTTCCCGAGCGTCTCCCTCAGGTAGTGAACGAGCAACGTGCGGGGTTCGACCTCGTCGGTGTAACTGGTTCCGTCCACGTTGACGGTGATGCGCATGAGGCCTCCAGTGGTGGGAGCTGGGTGATCGGCTTCACAAGCGAGCGTGCTACTTCCGTGCCGTTCGGACAAGTCCTGGTTGGGTGACACTTCACCCCGACTCCCGCACCTGCACGGAAAAACCCAGCTCCACCACCGCAACCGCGGAAACGGCTCGTACGAATTGACCAGTCGCAGGCCTGCGAAAGGGCCAGTCGTGGCCGCACGACGGGGTCAGCCGTGGATCCGCCCGGACAACTCCGTGAGCCGCTTCCCGCCGCCGCCCCACCGCAACGCGATGATCTCCGCGGCGATCGACACCGCGGTCTCCTCCGGTGTGCGGGCGCCGAGGTCGAGTCCGATCGGCGAGGCCAATCGCGACAGTTCCGCCTCTGTCAATCCCGCCTCCCGCAAGCGGGTGAGGCGGTCGTCGTGCGTGCGCCGCGACCCCATCGCCCCGATGTAGCCGACGTCCAGCCGCAACGCGACCTCCAGCAGCGGTACGTCGAACTTCGGGTCGTGGGTGAGCACCGCGATCACGGTCCGCCGGTCGATGCGGCCCGCCTCCGCCTCCGCCTTGAGGTAGCGGTGCGGCCAGTCCACCACGACGTCGTCGGCGTCCGGGAACCGCGACGCGGTGGCGAACACCGGACGCGCGTCGCACACCGTGACCTGGTAACCGAGGTAGGCGCCCATGCGAGCCATCGCGGCCGCGAAGTCGATCGCGCCGAACACCAGCATCCGCGGCTGCGGTTCGAAGGAGTTGACGAACACCGCCATGCCCTCGCCGCGCCGCTCGCCCTCGAGCCCGTAGTGCAGCGTTCCGGTGCGCCCGTTGGCGAGCAGGCCGCGCGCGTCGTCGGCGACCGCGTCGTCGATCCGATCGGTGCCGAGCGTCCCCGCGGTCCGGTCCGGCCACACGATCATGTGCCGCCCGCGCCGCTCCGGGTCCTCGTGCTCGATCACGGTGACCACCGCGACCGGCTCCCCGCGGTGCACCGAGTCGACGACGTCGCCCAGCTCGGGCAGTGTCTCCCTGTCGATCCGCTCGACGTAGATGTCGATGATCCCGCCGCAGGTCAGGCCCACCGCGAACGCGTCGTCGTCGCTGACGCCGTAGCGCTGCAGCACCGGCTCACGGTCGGCGACGACCTGTTGCGCCAGCTCGTACACCGCGCCCTCGACGCAGCCGCCGGACACGCTGCCGACCGCCGTGCCGTCCTCGGTGACCAGCATCGCGGCACCCGGCGCGCGGGGCGCCGAGGAGAAGGTCGCCACGACCGTGCCGACGCCGACGGCTTCGCCCTCGCGCCAGCGCTTGTACAACTCGTCGAGCACATCATGCATCGCGGATCTCCAGCAGCAGTCGTTCCAGGGTGGCCAGGCTGTGGCCGGCCAGCAAGCGGTCGACGTGCGGGAGCGCGGCCGCGATGCCGGACTGCACCGGAGCGTAGCCTTCGCGTCCCGCGTGCGGGTTCACCCAGAACACCGCGTGCGCCAGGCGGCGCATCCGGGCCATCTGCTCGCCGAGGAGGCTGGGGTCGCCGCGCTCCCAGCCGTCGGAGAACACCGTGACGACGGCGCGGCGCGCGAGCCCGCGCTGCCCCCACCGGTCCAGGAAGATCCGCAGCGTCTCGCCGAGCCGGGTGCCGCCGGCGAAGTCGGGCACCGCGGTGCCCGCGGCGAGCATCGCGCGTTCCGGATCGCGCTGCCGCAGCTGCCGGGACACCCTGGTCAGCCGGGTGCCGAGGGTGAACACCTCGACGGCGGCCGGCGCGCGGCGCACGACCACGTGCGCGAACCGCAGCAGCGAGTCGGCGTACGGGCTCATCGACCCGGACACGTCGAGCAGCAGCACCACCCGTCGCGGGCGGGTGGACCGGTTCCGGTGCGCGAGCCGGACCGGTTCGCCACCGCCCGCCAGCATCGCGCGCAACGTCCGGCCGGGGTCGAGCGCGCCGCGGCGCGCGGGCCTGCTGCGCAGGGACTTCCGCATCGGCGGTTGCGGCCGCAGCACCGCCATCAGCTCCCGCAGGTGCTCGCGTTCGGCCTTGCTCAGCTCCGCGAGATCGCGTTCCCGCAGCACTTCCGCGTCCGTGGCGGCGACGCGCAGCTGCTCGTCGTCCGACTCGGCCTCGCCCTGGCCCGCGGACTGCGACACCAGTGCGGCCATGCGGGACCGCTGCTCGCGGCGGACGGTGGCCGGCCGCGGTTCCGGTGGCGCGGCGGCGAACCACTGCGCGAACGCGTCGTCGTAGCGGATCAGGTCGTCCGGGTCCGAGCACAGCGTCAGCCTGCCCGCCCAGTACAGCTGGTCCGCCTCCCCGACGTCCAGCCGCTCGACCGCGTCGAGGTAGGCCTGCACCCGCTGCGGCCCGCAGGCGACGCCGGCTTCGCGCAGCGCGGTGGCGAAGCCGACGAATCCGGCCAGCGGGTCCTGGGTGCTCACGTGTTCATTGTTACGCGAAAATCCGATGTGAGGGGTTCCGCGTGCCGAACCAGGTCGCGAACGCCTCCTCCAGACCGGCCGTGCCGCCGTCCTCTGCTGCCCACGCGACGTGCCCGTCTGGCCTGATCAGGGCCTTGAGATCGGGCCGCCCGACGACTTCCCCCGGCGCCGGGCGGACCCGCTCGTCGTCGATCCGCGCGCCGATCAGGACGGCCCGGCCGTCGCGGCAGTGGTCGGCGAGACGGCTGCCGTCGGTGAACTCGAAGTCCGGCGCGCTCTTGCCGGCCAGGTCGTGGTCGCTGCCGACCGGGTAGCGGTGCAGCACGCCGGACAGCTTCTTCGCCAGGTACGTCGCCCCGTCGCCGGTGGCGAGCAGGTCGGTGAGCACCGAGCGCAGGGCCTTGGCGTGCGGATCGGGCCGCATCGCCGCGATCTGCGCGCGGGTCCACTCCAGCACCCACTCGCCGATCGGGTGCCGTTCGACCGGGTAGGTGTCGAGCAGCCCGTCCGGCGCGTCGCCGCGCACCGTCGCGGCGAGTTTCCAGCCGAGGTTGACCGCGTCGCCGATGCCGAGGTTGAGCCCCTGCCCGCCGAACGGCGAGTGGACGTGCGCCGCGTCGCCGGCGAGCAGCACCCGGCCCCGGCGGTAGGTGGTGGCCTGGCGGGCGTTGTCGGTGAACCGCGTGGCGCTGCGGATCGACCTGACCGTGACGTCCACTCCGGACACCCGGCGGATGCTGTCCTGCAGCTCGGCGACCGTGACCGGCGACGTGCGGTCCGCTGGCGGGCCGTCGAACTCGACGGTCAGGATCCGTCCCGGCAGCGGGCCGTGCACGTAGACGCCGGTGCTCGTGCGGTGCCAGCCCAGCCCGAGCGCGTCCGCGCCGTCCAGGTCGGCCAGCGCCTGGCGCCCGGTGATCTCCGGATCGGTGCCGGGGAAGTCGAACCCGGCCAGCTTGCGCACGAGGCTGCGGCCACCGTCGCAGCCGACGAGCCAGCCCGCGCGGACCCGGTCGCCCCCGACGAAGACCGTCACGCCGTCGTCGTCCGCCTCGAACCCGGTGACCTCGGCGCCCCGGCGCACGACCGCCCCCAGGCCGGTCGCGTGCTCCGCCAGCACCTTCTCCACGGTCTGCTGGCCCACCAGCTGCAGGTTGGCGGCCGGACCCGCGTCCCGGAACGCGGGGTCGGCGAAGTCGACCAGGTCGAGGCCGACCATGATCCCGCCGAAGTGCCCGGCGATCGGCGGCGGCGCCGATTTCGCCCGCGACAGCATCGCTTTCACCTGCGCCATGCCCTGCCGCGTCTCGTGTTCGAGCCGCTCCAGCAGGCCGCGCCGGTAGAGCGCCTCACCCGTCGCGAGGTTGATCGAGCCCGCCTTGAGGGTCGGATCGATCTCGGTCCGCCGCTCCACGACCAGCACGTCCACCCCGCCGAGCCGCAACTCGCCCGCCAGCATCAGGCCGACCGGCCCGCCCCCGGAGATCACCACGTCGAAGTCCATGGCCCCATCGTGCCACAAACTTTTACTCGGTCAAAATTTTGGTTCGGTATAGGATTCTGCTGTGGGACTGCGCGAAGAAAAGAAGCGGGCCACGCGACGGCACATCTCCGACGTCGCGACCGGCCTGTTCGCCGTCAAGGGCTTCGACAATGTGACCGTCGCCGAGGTCGCGGAGGCCGCGGGCGTCTCGAAGATGACCGTGTTCAACTACTTCCCGCGCAAGGAGGACCTCTTCCTCGACCGGCACGACGACCGGCTCCGCGAACTGGAGCGGGTCGTCCGGGAGCGGCCCGCCGGACAGGACGTGGTGACCGCGCTGCGGCGGTACCACCACGAACTGGTGCGGCAACGCCATCCGCTGTCCGGGACGCGGCCGGGGACGGTGGGGTTCCTGTCGATCCTGCGCGCCAGCCCGGCGCTCGTCACGCGCACCTACGAGCAGTCCCGCGAGATCGCCGCGATGCTGGCGGACGTGCTGACCGAGGAGACCGGCGACCCGGTGGAAGCGCGACTGACGGCGAACCTGCTGACCGCCGCGATCGACTCGATCTACGAGCGGGCGACCAGCCGCATGCTGGACGGCGACGATCCCGACGACGTGCACCGCGACCAGCCCGCGGTGATCGACCGGGCCTTCGACCTGCTGCAGCACGGCCTCGGTGGGGTGAAGCCGCGATCGCCTCGCGCGAGCGCGGCGGATCGCCGGCCAACCGGTTGATCCGCCCGCGCTCGCCGCGCGGATCGGCGACCGGCTTCTCGGAGTACCGCGGGGAACGTTCGCTCACGCCGGCGCCGCGCCGATCACCATGTTCACGCGCGACGGCCACCAGCCCACTCTCGCGAATTTCGCGGCCACCGCGCGCAACGCGATCGACGCGGGCTTCACCGGTGTCGAGGTGCACGCGGCGGGCGCAGACCTCGTCTCCCTCGGCCGCACGTTCCTCGCCGACCCGGACCTGGTGACCCGCCTGCGCCTCGGCGCATTGCTGAAACCGTTGCGGGACAAAGATTTCTCTGACACCGGCGGCGAGTCGGGCCACCCCGGCCGCCCGCCGTCGATACGGTCGCCGGGTGACCCATCTCGACATGACCCGCGCCGCCTACGACACCGTGGCGGTCGACTACGCGAAACTCCTCGAAGGCCTCCTGGAGCAGACTCCGGAGGACCTGGCGATGTTGCGGCTCTTCGCCGACTACGTGCGCCGCGACGGCGGGCAGGTGGCGGACATCGGCTGCGGCACCGGGCGGGTGACGACGTACCTGGACTCGCTGGGGGTTCCGGTCTTCGGCATCGACCTGTCGCCCGGCATGCTGGCGGAGGCGCGGCGGCGCTACCCGCACCTGCGGTTCGAGGTCGGCTCCATGTCCGACCTGGCGCTGGAGGACGCCAGCCTGGGCGGGATCCTCGCGTTCTACTCGATCATCCACACGCCGCCGGAGCTGCTGCCGGAGGTGTTCGCGGAGTTCGCGCGGGTCCTCGCGCCGGGCGGGCACCTGATGGTGGCGTTCCAGGTCGGCGACGAGCGCAAGCGGCTCGAACAGGCTTACGGGCACACGGTTTCCTACGACGCCTACCGCCTGCCGCCGGACCGCATCACGGAACTGCTGGCGGACGCCGGGCTCCCGGTGACCGCGCGGCTGATCCGCGAGCCCGCGTTCGAGTACGAGACGACTCCGCAGGCGTACCTGCTCGCGCACCGCCCGCGCTGAGGGCCTCGTTCATCGACACCAGGTGAGCCCGGCTCACCACGGCAGCCCTGGCCGCGTCCCCGGCCGCGATGGCGTCCACCAGTCCGGCGTGCGCCTCGTGGTCGGGGCCGCCGGGGCGCAGCCGCAGCATGTCGACCATCGCCTGGCGGACGCGGGGCGCGACGGTGTCGAACAGTTCCACCAGGATCTCGTTGTGCGCGGCCACGACGACGGCGCGGTGGAAGGCCGTGTCCGCGTCGACGAGTTCCTCGATCCCGAACCCCGGATCCAGGCGGCCGGCCAGCGCGCGCCTGATCCGGCGCAGGTCCGCGGGCGTGCGGCGCGCGGCCGCCAGCGCAGCCGCTTCGGACTCGATCGCGATGCGGGTTTCCACCACCGCGACGATCCCGGCGCGCCGCAGGACCGCGTCCCAGTCCTCCCGCACGTCGTGGGCGAGGACGAACACGCCCGCGCCCTGACGCGTCTCCAGCACACCCTTCGCCGCCAGCTCGCGGATCGCCTCCCGGACCGTCGACCGGCCCACGCCGAGCTGCGGCGCGAGCGTCGTCTCGCCGGGCAGCTTCGCGCCCAGTGGCCACTCGCCCGACCGGATCCGCGCCAGCAGCAGATCCGCGGCCTGCTCGGCCAGCCGGTGCCGCCGCACCTGTTCCACTGACAGCTCCTCTACTTGTCTGCGGAGTTGTGTTAGATTCTAGCTCATGATCACCCGCGTTCTCCTCCTTCGCCGCCACGGCGGGGCCTGACCGGACCGGCTCCCCGCCGTGGGAGCCGTGCTGCGCCGGTCGTCACCCCACGACCAGAGGAACGCGAACATGTACCGCTGGAACACCCAGCGCCCCTCCCCGATGCCCTCCCACCGGTACCGCGACGTGTACGCCCGCGTGCCGGTGCCACTGTCCGAACGGGACTGGCCGGCCAACCGGCTCGCGCAGGCGCCGCTGTGGGTCCCGGTCGACCTGCGGGACGGCAACCAGGCACTCGCCGAACCGATGGACCCGGAACGCAAGCGGCGCTTCTTCGAGCTCATGGTCGAGATGGGCTACAAGGAGATCGAGGTCGGCTACCCGTCGGCTTCGCAGACCGACTACGACTTCGTCCGCCTCATCGCGGAAACCGGCCTGGCGCCGGAGGACGTCACGATCGTCGTGTTCACCCCGGCCCGGCGCGACCTCATCGAGCGCACCGTCGAGTCCGTCGCCGGGATGCCGAACCCGGTGGTGATCCACCTGTACGCGGCGACCGCGCCGGTCTGGCGCGAGGTGGTCCTCGGCCGCGACCGGGACGAGTTGAAGGCGCTGATCGTGGCCGCGGGCGAGGACGTGCTGCGGCTGGCCGGCGACCGGGTCCGGTTCGAGTTCTCGCCCGAGGTGTTCAACCTGACCGAGCCGGACTACGTGCTCGACCTGTGCTCGACGATGACCGAGCTGTGGGACGCGAGCCCGGACCGCCCGGTGATCCTCAACCTCCCCGCCACCGTCGAGGTGGCCACGCCCAACGTCTACGCGGACCAGATCGAGTACATGTCGAAGAACCTCGACCGGCGCGATTCGGTGATCCTGTCCGTGCACCCGCACAACGACCGCGGCACCGGGATCGCCTGCGCCGAGCTGGCCCTCCTCGCCGGGGCGCAGCGCGTCGAGGGCTGCATCTTCGGCAACGGCGAGCGCACCGGGAACGTCGACATCGCCACGCTCGCGCTGAACCTGCACGCGCAGGGGATCGACCCGATGATCGACTTCTCGGACATTGACCGCATCCGGCGGACGGTGGAGCACTGCACGCGGCTGCCCGTGCACGAACGGCACCCCTATGTGGGCGACCTCGTGCACACGGCGTTCTCGGGCACGCACCAGGACGCGATCCGCAAGGGCCTCGCCGAGCACCGGGCCCGCGCGGCGGCGGCCGGTGTGCCGGAACGGGAGCTGGAGTGGCGGGTGCCGTACCTGCCGGTCGACCCGGCGGACCTCGGCCGCACCTACGAGGCCGTCATCCGGGTGAACTCGCAGTCCGGCAAGGGCGGCATCGCGCACCTGCTGAGCACCGGTTACGGCGTCGAACTCCCACGGCGGCTGCAGATCGACTTCGCGCGGCACGTCCAGCGGCACACCGACCGGACCGGCGCGGAAGTGACGGCGAAGGAGCTGTGGGAGCTGCTGCGGGAGGTGTACCTGGACGCGCCCGCGGTGTCCGGGGAGGTGCTGGAGCGCGCGACGTGCCCGACGACGTCCGGCGAGGTGCTCGCGTTCGTGGAGTACGCGGCGCCGGACGGGCGCGGGTGGATCGGCGGGCGCGGGCGCACGGAGGCGGAGGCGACCGCGGAAGCCCTCGCCCGGGTCGGCTAAGCCAGCACCGTGTCGAGTTTGGCGCGGACTCGGTCGAGGTCCTCGGAGTACTTGAGGACCGCGCCGAGGGTCCGGGCGGCGATCTCCGCGTCCAGTTCGCTGCGGTTGAGCGCCAGCAGCGCCTGCGCCCAGTCCAGCGACTCGGCGATCCCAGGCGGTTTCAGCAGCTCCAGCTCACGCAGCCGGCGGACGGCCGCGGCCACCTGCGTCGCGAGCCGTTCGCCGACTCCGGGCAGCCTGCGGCGCAGGATGGCGACCTCGCGGGCCAGGTCGGGGTGCTCCAGCCAGTGGTAGAGGCAGCGCCGCTTCAGCGCGTCGTGCACCTCGCGCGTCCGGTTCGAGGTCAGCAGCACCAGCGGCGGCTGCGCGGCGCGGATCTCGCCGAACTCCGGGATCGTCACGGCGTTCTCGTCGAGCAGTTGCAGCAGGAACGCCTCGAACTCGTCGTCGGCGCGGTCGATCTCGTCGACCAGCAGCACGCACGGCGACTCCTTCAGCGCCCGCAGCAACGGCCGGGCCAGCAGGAACCGCTCGGTGAACAGCGACTGCTCCGCGGCTTCGACGTCCAGGTGCTCGCGGCCTGCTTCCAGCGCGCGCAGGTGCAGCAGCTGGCGCGGGAAGTCCCATTCGTACAGCGCCTGCGCCGCGTCGATGCCCTCGTGGCACTGCAACCGCACCAGCGGCAGGCCGAGCGCCTCCGACAGCGACACGGCCAGCGAGGTCTTCCCCGTGCCCGGTTCGCCTTCGCAGAACAGCGGGCGCTGCATGCGCAACGCGAGGAACGCGGCGGTGGCGACGCCCTCGTCGGCCAGGTAGCCGACCCGGTCCAGCTCCGCCGCCAGCTCTTCGGGTGAGTTGACCTTCACCCCCCCACCCTAAGGGGTTCGCCCGCCGTTGACAGCCACTCCGCCCGGAATTATCTTTGCTTGCAAATCTACTTTGGGAGTTGAGATGCCTCATCTGACCGTGCACGTCCTGGAGAGCGACCTGGCCGGGCGCGAGACCGAGCTGATCGAAGGCCTGACCGAGGCGATCGTCGCGGTGTACGGGGAGTGGGCGCGGGAGATCGCGGTCGTGCGGCTGGTCGGGGTGCCGCCGAACCGGTGGGGCATCGGGGGCAAGCCGGCGTCCGCGCCCGCGCCGTCGGTGCTCTTCGGGATCCGGGAAGCGGCGTTCGAGCGTCCGGACGCGGACGACATCGTGGCCAGGCTGGTGGGCGGGGTGACCGACGCGATCGTGGCGGTGTTCGGGGAGCGCGTGCGGGCCGGGGTGACGGTGGAACTGGTGGGGACACCCGCGGGGCGGACCGGTGTCGGCGGGGTGGTCGCCGCTTAGCGGGGCGGGTTCGGGGCCCGGGTCCGGCGAAGTGCACCTGCGGCATGGCGCCGCTCAGCGGGGCAGGTCCGCCGGGGACCTCTGCAACCAAGGAGGACCCGTCGAACTCGGCGGCACACCCACCGGGCCGGCCAGCCTCCGCGGAGTCGACGCCGCCTAGCGGGCCGGGTCCGCTGAGGTGTCCACCTCCGGCCAAGGGCGACCACCGAACTCCACGGGACACCCGGCGGGCGGCCTGGTATCGGCGGGGGGTCGCCGCCTGGTGGGCAGGTCCGGGGTCCAGCAGGAAGCATCTGCGAGCCGGAATCCCGGCGAAGGGCGCCTGCCGGTGAACCGGCGTGGCCCGGGGTTGTCGCCGCCTGGTGGGGCAGGTCCGCGGGGGTGTCCACGTCCGGCCATGGGTGACCACCGAACTCCACGGGACACCCGCCGGGCGGACCGGGTCGGCGGGGTGGTCGCCGCTTAGCGGGGCGGGTCCGGGGCCGGAATCCCGGCCAAGTGCACCTGCCGGCGGACCAGCCTCCGCGGCGCCGGCGCCGTTAACGCCGCAGGTCCGCTGGGGTGTCCACGTCCTGGCCGCCGCCCAGGTCGGCGCACTCCACCAACCGCAGGTCGGTGCGGCCGCGGAGCCAGTCGCGGGCTCCGCGGTCGCCCGAGGCGCTCTCCGCGACCTCGTCCCACCAGCGGTGGCCGAACAGCACCGGATGCCCCGGCACCCCGTCGTAGGCGGCGCGCGCGACCACGTCCGGCGAGGCCAGCGCCCGCAGCCGCGCCACGATGCGGGCGTCCACCCCCGGCAGGTCGACCAGGTGCACCAGCACGGCCGACGCGTCCGGCAGTGCCCGCAGCCCGGCCCGCAACGACGCGCCCATTCCGCTGGCCCAGTCCGGCGACTCGACCGACCACGACGGATCCGGCAGCAACGCCCGCACATCCGAAGCCCGCGCGCCAACCACCACCCGCACCGGCGCACAACCACCGTCGGTCAGCGCGCGCAAAGCCCGGCGCAGCAACGGTTCCCCGTCCAGTTCGACCAGCGCCTTCGGACGCCCCATCCGCCTCCCGGCGCCGGCCGCCAGCAGCAGCCCGGCGCACTCACCCACGGCGCGCCTGCGCGGGTGCGACGGCCAGGTCGTCCTCGATGCGCTTCGCGGCGGCCAGCAGCGGCGGCACCATCTCCTCGATCACCGTCTCCCGCGGAGTGCGGCTGGCGTGGGTGGACACGTTCACCGCCGCCACGACGCGGCCCTGCCGGTCCCGGATAGGCGCCGCGACCGACCGCAGCCCCTCCTCCAGCTCCTGGTCCACCAGCGCCCAGCCCTGCTGCCGCACCGCCGCCAGCTCGGCCCGCAACGCGGCGGGCGAGGTGAGCGTGTGCGAGGTCAGCCGCTGCAACTCGGCCTGCTCCAGGTACCGGGCGAACCCCTCGTCGTCGAGCCCGGCGAGCAGCACGTGCCCCATCGAGGTGGCGTAGGCCGGGAACCGCGTGCCGACGTTGATGCTCACCGTCATGATCCGGGACACCGCGACACGCGCGACGTAGACGATGTCGGCGCCCTCCAGCACGGACACCGAACTCGACTCGCGCACCTCCGCGGACAGCCGCTCCAGGTGCGGCTGCGCGACCTCGGGCAGCGTCATGCTGGACAGGAACGCGTAGCCGAGCTCCAGCACACGCGCGGTCAGCGAGAAGTACTTCCCGTCCGTGCGCACGTACCCGAGGTCGACGAGCGTCAGCAGGAACCGCCGGGCCGCGGCGCGGGTCAGACCGGTCGAGCGCGCCACGTCGGACAGCGTCAGCTCGGGCGACCCGGCGCCGAACGCGCGGATCACGGCCAGGCCGCGTTCCAGCGACTGGACGTGGTGCGCGCCGCGCTCGGTCGGTTCCATATTCCCAATCTAACTGCGGCGCGAAGCGCCTCCGTCGAGGGTGGTGGCGGGCGACGGGCGGGATTAGTGGGCGCGCGGCTGGGCGGTGGGCTCTCCCATCTCGGCCAGCGTCTTCTGCGCGATGGCGAACGCCTCGTTGGCCGCCGGCACCCCCGCGTACACGCCGGCGTGCAGCAGCACCTCGCCGATCTCGTCGGCGGTCAGCCCGTTGCCGACGGCGGCGCGGACGTGCATCGCGATCTCGCCGTGGCAGTGCAGCGCGGTGAGCACGGCCAGCGTGATGCAGCTGCGGGTCTTGCGGTCCAGGCCCTCGCGCGTCCAGATCGAGCCCCACGCGGCGCGGGTGATGTAGTCCTGGAACTTCTGCGTGAACTCGGTCGCGTTGGCGGTGGCGCGGTCGACGTGCGCGTCGCCCAGCACCTCGCGCCGGACCTTCATGCCCGCGTCGTACAGCTCGTCGCTCATCGCGCCCCCTTCAGGTGGTCCAGGAGCAGTTCGGTGAACTTGCCTGCCTGCTCGTAGCTGCCCAGGTGGGCGGCGTGGTCGATCACCTCGAACTTCGCGCCCGGGATGCCGTCGGCGATGACCTGCCCGTGCGAGGGCGGCAGCGCGGCGTCGTCGGCTCCCGAGATCACCAGGGTCGGTGCGGTGATCGTGCCCAGCCCGGCGGTCAGGTCGAGCCCGGCGATGGCCTCGCAGCACGACGCGTAGCCCTCGGCCGGGGTCGTGGCCGTCATCTGCCGCAGCTCCTCGGCCAGTTCGGGGTTCGCGTCGATCCAGTCCCGCGTGAACCACCGGCCGATGCTGCCCTCGGCGATCGTCGCCATGCCCTCGGCACGCACCTGCTTCGCGCGCCCGGTCCACATGTCGACGTTGCCGGGCTTGACCGAGGTGAACGTCAGGGCCAGCGACCGGATCCGCGACGGCGCGTGCTGCCCGAGCCAGGCGCCGGTCATCCCGCCCAGCGACAGGCCGACGAAGTGCGCGGACTCGACGCCGAACGTGTCCAGCAGCTCGACGACGTCACGGCCGAGGTCGGCGATCGAGTACGGCCCTGGCGGCACCGGCGACTGCCCGTGACCCCGCGTGTCGTAGCGGACGACGCGGAAACCGTTGTCCACCAACGGCTTCACCTGCGGCTCCCACATGCGCAGGTTGCTGCCGATGGAGTTGCTCAGGACGACGAGTTCGCCGTCGCCCGCGGTCTCGTAGTGGACCTTCACGAAGTCCCCTTTCGCTTCTCCAGCACCCGTTCGACGAAGACCCGCGCGCTCCCCAGGTAACCGGCCGGGTCCAGCAGTTCGCCGATGCGCTCGCGCGACAGGTGCTTGCCCACCAAGGCGTCCTCGGCCAGCAGATCGGCCAGCTCGCCCTCGCCGGCCAAAGCGCGGCGAGTGCACGCGCTCACCGCGTCGTGTGCTTCGAGCCGCCCGGTCTCGGCCGCCAACGCGGTCGTGATCCGTTCGGACAGCAGCGCACCGCGCGTGATGTCCAAGTTCGCGCGCATCCGGTCCGCGTCGACCTGGAGCCGGTCCAGGCTCGTGCGCAGCCAGTGCACGGCGGATCCGGTGCTGCGGAACAGTTCCGTCAGCGGGCGCCACTCGGCGTGCCAGGACCCGGCGGCGCGCTGGTGCTCCTGCGCCATCGCGCCGAGCAGGGTCGCGACCAGTCCGGGCGCCTGCTGCGCGGCCGCCCCGGCCGCCACCGCGGCGACCGGGTTCCGCTTGTGCGGCATGGTGGACGAGCCGCCGCTGCCCTCGGCGACCTCGGCGATCTCCCCGACCTCGGTCTGCGCGAGCAGCACCAGCGACCGCGACGCACCGGCGACCACACCCGCCAACGAACCGAGCGCCCCGGCGAGTTCCGCGATGCGCGTCCGCTCGGTGTGCCACGGCATCGCGGGTTCCGCCAGCCCGAGCCTGCGCGCGAAGGCCGCCAGCACCGCCGGCCCCTGCTCGCCCAGCGACGCCAGCGTGCCGGTCGCCCCGCCGAGCTGCACCGCGAACCGCTGTGCCCGCAACCGGTCCGCGGCCGCGTCCAGCCCGGAGAGCCAGCCGGCGAGCTGGAACCCGAACGTCACCGGCAGCGCCTGCTGCAGCAACGTCCGTCCCGATTGGACAGTGCCGGCGTGCTCCCGCGCCAGGTCGGCGAGCCGGTCCGCGCACGCCTCGACCTCGCCGAGCAGCACGTCCACCGCACGCGCGGACACCAGCATCGCCGCGGTGTCCACGATGTCCTGGCTGGTCGCGCCAAGGTGCACCACCCGGCCCGCCTCGCCGCCGACCTGCGCGGTCAGCTCCCGCACGAGCGGCGCGGCGGGGTTGCCGACGCCGACGGACTTCGCACCGATCGCGGCGGGGTCGAACTTCCCGTCACGAGCCACGGCGGCGATCCGGTCGGCGTGCTCGCGCGGGATCACGCCCGCGTCCGCCTCCGCCTCCGCCAGCGCCGC
This sequence comes from Amycolatopsis tucumanensis, assembly GCF_021654135.1. Taxonomy (GTDB): domain Bacteria; phylum Actinomycetota; class Actinomycetes; order Mycobacteriales; family Pseudonocardiaceae; genus Amycolatopsis_E; species Amycolatopsis_E tucumanensis. The sequence continues at coordinate 97,725 of NZ_JAKGSD010000007.1, forward strand.
TTCCGCGTCGAGCAGTCCCCGCAGCCAGGCGGCGTCGGAGACCTCGTCGCGGACCGGCCCGGCGGCGAGAATCGGGTCGAACAGGTCAGACATCGAAGAACACTGTCTCAGCCTCACCCTGGAGACGCACGTCGAAGCGGTACCCGTCGTCGGTCTTGGCCGCGATCAGCGTGCCGCGCCGGTCTTCCGGCACCGAGTTCAGCACCGCGTCGGCGGCGTTGGCCTCGGTGTTCTCCGGGAAGTAGATGCGCGTGACGACCCGGTGCAGCAGCCCGCGCGCGAACACCGACACGTCGATGTGCGGGGCCTGCGTCGCGCCGTTCTCGCCCGGGATCGCGCCCGGCAGCAGGGTGAGGATCTCGTAGCTGCCGTCCGGCTTGGTCGGGCAGCGGCCGAACCCGCGGAACCCGGGAACGCGGCCGCGCGGGTCGTCCGGGTGGTCGAAGTGGCCCTGCGGATCAGCCTGCCAGGTTTCGATCATCGCGTCCGGGACCGGGTTGCCCTCGCCGTCGGTGACGGTGCCACGGATCCACACCGCGCCCTCGGTGCCCTCGGGCACCACGGTCGGGCCGTCCTCCCAGGGCAAGCCGATCGCGAGGTAGGGGCCGACGGTCTGCGAAGGGGTCGTCATTCGTCCTCCTCTGTGTTCTGCGGGACACCCGCACCCGGTCGGACGAGCAAGCGCGAAAAGGGCCAAGTGTCGCTCACTCGTCCTCCTCTTCCTCGTTCTCGAACACCGACTGCTCGCGCCCGCGCACCACGATGTCGAACTCGAACGCCAGCGCCCAGTGGTCGGTCGTGCGGCTGTAATCGAACCGCGAGATCATCCGCTGCCGCGCCTTCTCGTCCGGGATCGAGTTGAAGATCGGGTCCTGGAAGAACAGCGGGTCGTCCGGGAAGTACATCTGCGTCACCAGGCGCTGCGTGAACGCCTGCCCGAACACCGAGAAGTGGATGTGCGCGGGCCGCCAGGCGTTGTCGTGGTTCTTCCACGGGTACGCGCCCGGCTTGATGGTGGTGAACTCGTACCGGCCTTCCGAGTCGGTGATGGTGCGGCCGACGCCGTCGAAGTTCGGGTCCAGCGGCGCGGGCCAGTTGTCACCGATGTGCCGGTAGCGGCCGCCCGCGTTGGCCTGCCAGATCTCGATCAGCGAGTTCGGAATGCCCCGGCCGTCGCCGTCGAGCAGGCGGCCGTGCACCAGGATGCGCTGCCCCTGCGGCTCTTCCGCGTGCTGGCGGGTCAGGTCGTTGTCGAACTCACCGAGGCGGCCGGGGCCGAGCAGCGGGCCGGTCACCTCGGTGAGCATCTGCGGCAGCAGAACGAGCGGCTGCTTCGGATGCCGCAGGGCCGTCGACCGGTAGCCCGGTGAGTCCAGCGGCGGGTGCGTGCCCTCCGGGTCCCGCCGGTAGCGCGGCAGGATCAGCTTGTTACTCGTCGGTGCTGCCATAGCACGGTTTCCTTTCTCCTCACGCTTCCAGCACGACCGCGAGCCCCTGGCCCACGCCGATGCAGATCGCGGCCAGCCCGTAGCCACCGCCGCGGCGGCGCAGCTCGTAGGCCAGCGACGCGAGAATGCGGCCACCGGAGGCGCCCAGCGGGTGCCCGATCGCGATCGCGCCGCCGTTGACGTTCACGATCGACGGGTCGAGCTTGGGCCAGTCGGCGAAGCAGGACAGGCACTGCGCGGCGAACGCCTCGTTCAGCTCGACCGCGGCCAGCTGCTCCCAGCCGATCCCGGCGCGCTCCAGCGCGATCTCCGCGGCCCGCACCGGGCCGATGCCGAACACGTCCGGGTCGACACCCGCCGCACCGCGACCCGCGATGCGTGCCAGAGGTGTCTTGCCGAGCCGGTCAGCCGCGGCCTGGTCGCCCAGCAGGACGGCGGACGCGCCGTCGTTGAGCGGCGAGGCGTTGCCCGCGGTGATGGTGCCGTTCTTGCGGAACGCGGGCTTGAGCTTGCCCAGCTTCTCCAGCGTCGAGTCGGCGCGGATGCCCTCGTCGCGGGTCAGGTCGGTGCCGGGGACGGGCACGACGTGGTCGTCGTAGAAGCCGGCGTCCCACGCCTTCGCCGCGTTGAGGTGGCTGCGCAGGGCGAACTCGTCCTGCGCCTCGCGGGTGATGCCGTACTTCTCGGCCAGCCGCTCGGTGCTCTCGCCCAGCGAGATCGTCCACTGCTCGGGCATCTCCGGGTTGACCATGCGCCAGCCGAGCGTGCTCGAATGCAGGGTCTGCGTCGCCGGGGAGTACGCCTTCTCCGGCTTCAGCAGGATCATCGGCGCGCGGGTCATCGACTCCACGCCGCCCGCGACGACCAGCGACGCGTCGCCGGTCGCGATGGTGCGGCTGGCCTGCATGACCGCGTCCAGGCCGGAGCCGCACAGCCGGTTCACGGTGGTACCGGGCACCGAGGTCGGCCAGCCCGCGAGCAGCGCGGCCATGCGCGCCACGTTGCGGTTGTCCTCCCCCGCCTGGTTGGCGTCGCCCAGCACGACCTCGTCGACCGTGCCCGGGTCGAGGTCGTTGCGGGAGGCCAGCTCACGCAGCACGTGCGCGGCGAGGTCGTCGGGGCGGACTCCCGCCAGGGCGCCGCCGTAGCGGCCGAACGGGGTCCGGATGGCGTCGAGAACGTATGCGTCACTCATTTGGCGGCCTTCAACTCCCGCAGGGCCTTCAGCTCGGCCTCGGTCGGCGGCGGCGTGGTCTCCAGCTCCGGCGCGACCTTCAGGTCCCAGCCGGTCGCCTCCTTGACCTGCTCCACCGTGACGCCCTCGTGGATCTGGGTCAGCACCAGCTCCGCGGTCTCCGGGTCGGGGCGCATCACGCCGAGGTCGGTGATCACCAGGGTCGGGCCGGCGCCGGGCAGGCCCAGCTTCTCCCGCTCGCCCTTGCCGCGGCCGTGGCCGAAGGAGGTGATGAAGTCGACCTGCTCGACGAAGCTGCGCTTGCTCTGCCGCACCACGACGTAGACCTCGTGGCAGTTCGCGGCGATCTCCGGCGCGCCACCGGCGCCCGGCAGGCGGACCTTCGGGTCGGCGTAGTCGGCGCCGATGACCGTGGTGTTGATGTTGCCGAACTTGTCCAGCTGCGCCGCGCCGAGGAAGCCGACGTCGATCCGGCCGGGCTGCAGCCAGTAGTTGAACACCTCCGGCACGCTGATCACGGCGTCGGCGGTGTCGGCGAGGATGCCGTCACCGATCGACGCGGGCAGCCGGGTGGGCTTCGAGCCGAGGGTGCCGGACTCGTAGATGAGCACCAGGTCCTCGGCGTGGGTGCGGCGCGCGAGGTTGGCCGCGGTGGAGGGCAGGCCGATGCCGACGAACACCCGCTGGCCGCCGGTGAGGGCGCGGGCCGCGGCGATCGACATCATCTCGTCGGACGTGTACGTCCGTTCGACCGTCGTCACTGGGCCACCTCCACGCCGAACACCTTCTCGTCCAGCCAGCGCTGGAACGAGTCCCTCTCCCGCCCAATGGAATCCCAATACGCGTAATACTCGTTGTCGCGCTCGGAGTACCCAGCCGCGTAGGACGGGTGCGCGCCGTTGGGCACTTCGGCGACCGCCGTGACGGCCCAGGTCGGCAGGATGACTTGGCCGGGCACCGGGGTCAGCTCGTCGACGACCTCCTCGACCGTGACCAGGCTGCGCTTGGCGGCCAGCACGGCCTCCTTCTGCACCCCGACCAGGCCCCACATCTGGACGTTGCCCGCCCGGTCGGCCCGCTGCGCGTGGATGATCGACACGTCCGGGTTGATGGCGGGCACCGCGGCCAGTTCCTCGCCGGTGAACGGGCAGGTGATCGTCTTGATCGTGTCCGTGTGCTTGGGCAGGTCCGTGCCGCGGTAGCCGCGCAGCACCGCGAACGGCAGCCCGGACGCGCCGGCGACGTAACGGTTGGCCATGCCGGCGTGGCTGTGCTCCTCGATCTCCAGCGGCACCGGCCAGGAGTTCTGCACGGCGTCGCGGAAGCGGTGCAGCGACCCGACGCCCGGGTTACCGCCCCAGGAGAAGATCAGCTTCTTCGCGCACCCGGCGCCGATGAGCTGGTCGTAGACGATGTCCGGCGTCATCCGGACCAGCGTGAGGTCCCTGCGCCGCTGGCGGATGATCTCCTGCCCCGCCGCGTGCGGGATCAGGTGGGTGAATCCTTCGAGGGCGACCGTGTCCCCGTCGTGCACCAGCTGGGCGACGGCGTCACGGAGCGACGTTATCTCGGCCATTGAGCTGCTTCCGTTCGCATTCCGCACACAAGTTCTACATATGAACATAGCTGGCCGTCCGGAGCCACGCAAGGAAGGGTGGACGCATGAGCGGACCCGAAATCGATCCGGTGACGGCCGAGAGCGAGCGGCAGGACGCCGACATCGGCGGCGAGCACACCGAGCCCACCTACCGCGACCAGGACCCCGAAGTCGGCACGGACGAAGCCGAACCGGAGGGCGAGGGCGGCCCCGGGGGCATGGACCCCGAATAGCGCGGACGGTCGCCGATCCTGCGAAGCTGGAGCCCATGCGAATCGTGGTGACGCGGCGGGTTCCGGAAGCAGCGATGGTGGTGCTCCGCGAGGCGGGCGAGGTCTGGGTGTCCGGCGAGGACCGGCCGCTCAGCCCCGACGAGCTGCGCGAAGCGGTGCGCGGCGCGGACGCGGTGGTGTGCATGCTGCACGACCGCGTCGACGGCGCGGTGGCCGACGCGGCCGGGCCGCAGCTGAAGGTCGTGGCCAACGTCGCGGTCGGCTACGACAACATCGACGTGCCCGCGCTGGCCGCGCGGGGCGTGACGGTCACCAACACGCCCGGCGTGCTGACCGACGCCACCGCCGACCTCGCGTTCGGCCTGCTGCTCGCGGTGACGCGGCGCATCGGCGAGGGTGAACGGCTGCTGCGGTCCCGCACACCCTGGTCGTTCCACCTCGGGTTCATGCTCGGCTCCGGCCTGCAGGGCAAGACCCTCGGCATCGTCGGCCTCGGCCAGATCGGGCAGGCGGTGGCCCACCGGGCCCGCGCGTTCGGCATGCGGATCGCCTACAGCGGACGGTCACGCGCGAAGCCGGAGGTGGAGTCGGCGCTGCACGCGGAGCACCTGTCGTTCCTGGAGCTGCTGCGCACCGCCGACGTGGTGTCGCTGCACTGCCCGCTGACGCCGGAGACGCGGCACCTGATCGACGCCGAGGCGCTGGGCGTGATGAAGCACAGCGCGTTCCTGATCAACACCACGCGCGGACCGGTCGTGGACGAGGCCGCGCTGGCCGACGCGCTGCTGCGGCGGGAGATCGCCGGCGCCGGGCTGGACGTGTTCGAAAAGGAGCCCGAGGTCGAGCCGCGGCTGCTGGAGATGGACAACGTGGTCGTGACACCGCACCTCGGCTCCGCCACGGTCGAAACCCGGACCGAGATGGCCCTGCTCGCGGCGCGCAACGTCGCTGCCGTGCTGGCGGGCGATGGCGCCGTTAATGAGGTGCGCCCGGACGGCGACCGCTCCTAGTCTGCGCAGCGTGCGACTGAACGGGCAGGTCCTGATCCTCGACGCCGACGACACGTTGTGGGAGAACAACGTGATCTTCGAGCGGGTCATCGACGACTACCTGGACTGGATCGCGCATCCCACGCTGGAGCGCGCCGCGGTGCGGGAGATCCTGGACGACATCGAGCGGGCCAACGCGGTGTCACACGGCTACGGGACCAAGGTGTTCCTGCACAGCCTCGGCGAGTGCTTCGAGAAGTTGCGTGAGCGTCCCGCGACCGCGGCGGAGCGCGCCCGCATCGAGGAGCTGGCGGCGGCGCTGATCAACCACGAGGTCGAGCTCATCCCGGGCGTCGCCGAGACGCTCGACGAGCTGGGCTCGCGGCACGAGCTGATGCTGCTGACCAAGGGCGATCGCGAGGAGCAGCAGCGCAAGATCGACGCGTCCGGGGTGGCCCACCACTTCCGCGAGGTGCACATCGTGCCGGAGAAGCACGTCGAGGTGTACCGCGGCCTGGCGTCAGCGCGGATGCTCGCGCCGGAGTCGACGTGGATGATCGGCAACTCGCCGAAGTCGGACATCCGCCCCGCCCGCGCGGCCGGGATGAACGCGGTGTTCATCCCCAACGCGAACACCTGGGTGCTGGAGCACGACGAGCTGGACGAGACCGACGATCGGGTGCTCACGCTGGGTTCGTTCCGGGAGCTCGTGCGCCACTTCTGAATCTTGCGTGTCACGCATGTTTGCGCGGCACGCAAGTTTTGCTACCGTGGAGCCATGGGCCTGCGGGAGCGGAAGAAAGCCGAGACGCGCTCGGCGATCAGCTGGGCGGCCATCCGGCTGGCCGTCGAGCGCGGGTTCGGCAACGTCAAGGTCGAGGACATCGCCGAGGCGGCCGGGGTCTCCCCGCGCACGTTCAACAACTACTTCTCCAGCAAAGGCGAGGCGATCGTGGCTCGCCACACCGACCGCCTCCGCAACCTCGCCGTCGCGCTCCGCGAGCGGCCGGCCGACGAGCCGTTGTGGGACGCGATCAGCGCCGCCGCCGCGGCCCAGTTCACCCCGGACCTCGCCGCGGCCGAGCACCCGGTGCCCGACCCGGCGACCTGGACGGCCGGCGTGCGCGTGATGCTCGCCGACCCCGGCCTGCAGGGCGATCTGCTCAAGGCGGGCGCGGTGGCGGAAGCCGAGATCGCCGCGGCGGTCGCCGAGCGCACCGGCGCCTCGCTCGAGCGGGACCTGCACCCGCACCTGGTGGCGGCCGCGGTCGTGGCCGCCGTGCACACCGCGATCGGCCACCACCTCCGGACCGATCGCCCGGTGGCGGACCTGCTCACCGAAGCATTCGACCTGCTCTCCGCGGGCCGGTAACTCCACCGTGGACAGCCCGGGCGGGGTACCCGGGCCGGTTCCCCCTGCGCGGAAGGATTTTTCCATGATCGACGTCGTCATCGCGGGCGGCGGGCCGAACGGCCTCATGCTCGCCTGCGAACTCGCACTGTCCGGCACCCGCGCGGTCGTCCTGGAACGTCTCGACGGCCCCCGCACCGAACCCCGCGCCAACGGCCTGGTCGGCGAGGTCGTGCGGATGCTGGACCGGCGCGGCCTGTACGAACGGCTGACCGGCGGGCCCGGCGCTCCCGAACCCGCGCGCGGGTTCGTGTTCGGCGCCTTCCCGTTGCCGCTGGCCGACCTCACCCACCACCTCTACACGCTGATGGTGCCCCAGCGGCGCATCGAGGAGATGCTCGCCGAACGCGCGGCCGAACTCGGCGTCGAGGTCCGTCGCGGGCACGAGGTCACCGGTCTGACCCAGGACGCGGACGCGGTGACCGTCGAGGTCGACGGGCACGAGCCGGTCCGCGCGCGGTTCCTCGTCGGCGCGGACGGCGGGCACAGCGTGGTCCGCAAGCTGGCCGGGATCGGGTTCCCCGGCGTGACCTCCGACGAGTCCGTGTCGTACTCGGCGGAGGTCAGCGTCCCACCCGGGCTCATCGGCCCTGGCGGCGAGCTGGAGATCCCGGGGTTCGGTGCCGTGCCGCCGTTCCAGCACCTGCGGACCGCGCGCGGGCTGATCACCTGGGCGCCGTTCCCCGACCGGAACCCGGTGGTCAGCACCATGGAGTGGGGTCTGCCCGCGAACGGCGAAGCGTCACTGGCGGAAGTGCGCGCCAGCGCCGCCCGCGTGCTCGGCGCGGACCTGCCGCTCGGGCCGCCACCCGGCGCGGGGCCGCACCTGGTGCGCCGCCTGTTCGGCGGGAACACCCGGATCGCCGAGCGCTACCGGGACCGCCGCGTGTTCCTGCTCGGCGACGCCGCGCACGTGCACTCCGCGATCGGCGGTCCCGGCCTCAACCTCGGCCTGCAGGACGCGGTCAACCTGGGCTGGAAGCTCGCGGCGGCGGTCCGCGGCGAGGTGGACGTGCTGGACACCTACGAGTCCGAGCGGCGCCCGGTCGCGCAACGGGTCGCGATGCACACGCAGGCGCAGTCGCTGCTCATCCGGCCGGGTGGCGACGTGACCGCGCTGCGGGAGCTGTTCGGGGAACTGCTCGCACTGCGCGAGACCCGGCAGCACATCGCCGACCTGATGGCCGGCGCGGACATCCGCTACGACGTCGGCGGCCCCGGTGAACCGGCCGGGCGGTTCGCACCGGACCTGCCGGACCTGCCCGCGCTCGCCCGCGGCGGGCGGGCGTTGTTGTTCGATCCGACCGGGACACTGGACGCCGGGCCGTGGCGGAACTCCGTCGACGTCGTCGAGACGCCCGGGCTGGAGACCGCGTACCTGCTGCGGCCGGACTGCTTCATCGCCTGGACCGGCTCCGACGGCGACGGCCTGCACCAAGCGCTCACGAGGTGGTTCGGCCCCGGAACGCACTGAGGGAGGGCGCCGCACGGGCGCCCTCCCTCAGAAGTCCGTTGTTCTACAGGCCCGGCTGCTGCGCGTCCGGCTGCGGCAGGACGGCGAAGTTCAGCTGTCCCTGCTCGTCCTGCTGGACGTCCAGCACCTTGTCGTCCAGGAAGATCGCGGCCTGCGGCTCCAGGAACACCTTCGCGCCCCCGTCCGCGCCCACGACCTGGTCCCCTTCCTCCGGAGCCGGTGCCACGGACAGCGCCAGCTGCGCGCCGCTGTCCTGCTGGGCCTGCACGGCGAAGCGCAGGCCACCACTGTCGGTCTGGCCCTCCTGTGCCGTCAGGGCGCTGATGGCCTCGGCGGCGGCATCGGTCAAAGCGAGCATCGTGTCAGTCCCTTCGCGTCACGTGCACTCGTACCTCCGACCGTAGGGGCACCCCCGCGCGAGCGCTGTCCTGCACCGGCCGTCATCGCCGTTCACCCTGGGTTTCGCCAGGTCAGCGCCGATGTGACCGATTTCACACAGGGTCTTCGTCCGGCGGTGTCCGGATGGCGTCCGGCACCGAGCCGGGCGGGTTGTCCGCCTTCTGGTCGACCGCGTCGCCGAGGTTCTGCCCGGCGTCGGCGACGTCCAGGCCGTCGCGGGTTTCGGTCTCGTCGGCGGGCACGTCCTCCGGCTGGACGTCCGGACGCTCCTGCGCCAGCCGCCCGTCGAGGCTCTCGCCCTCGCGTACCTCGTTCGGGGTCGTGCCGAACCGGTCGGAGGCCATGTACCGCTCCGGCGGCTCAACGCCCTCCTCGAGCGGGTCGACGCGCAACCGGTCCTCGTCGAGGTCCTCCGCGCTGTTCAACGCGGCCGGATCGGTCTCCACCGCGTCCGGCACGGGATGGCCATGAGCCTCACTCATCGGTCCTCCTCACCTGCTGTCCTAGCGGTGGCGATACCCGAGCGGCGGAACGGGCAAACCCGAGATCAAGCTCACGTGGTTGTACAGTACAAACAATTGCTGAGCGTAGGTAAGTTTTGGGTATGACCGCAACGTGGATCAGCGGGCCGGTGGCACGGGAGGCTCCCGCCGCGCACCGTCCGGCCGAACACCACCCGGTCGCCTGGTACGTCGTCGCCGGAGTGCTGACGACCGGACTGCAGGAACTCCTCTTCCTCGGCGGCCGCCCGCTGCTGGGCGCCGTGACCGCGAACGTGCTCGCCATCGCGCTGACCACGCTCGCCAACACCGAGTTCCAGCGCCGCGTAACGTTCGCCGGCCATTCCGCGTCACCCGTTCGATTGCACCTGCAGTCCGCGGCGACATTCGCCTTCTACGCGGGCTACGGATCACTCGTGCTGCTTTCGCTACACCTGTTCACCACGAACCCGTCGGCCACTCTCCAGGCGGTCGCACTCGCGGCAGCGAGCGGTCTGGGCGGGATCGTCCGGTTCGCGGTACTGCGTTGGTGGGTCTTCCGCGCCCATGACCTGCGTGTTGTCACATAGCCAAGAAGTGTGTCACTTTTGCGCTTGATTGTTCATGGGTGCTCGGTTCGCGCACCTGGAGAACTCGATCGAGCGGGCTATTGCTGCGAACGGGGTATGTCTAGTTGAAATCTGGACTGCCGGGCGACCACCACTTACGATTACGCACAGTTTCATCGGGAACGGGTCGGCAGGGACCTAGAGGGAGTACCCGTTCACCGAAAGTAACAAGAAACGCGGGCCCCCGACGGCGACCGGTCGACGGGTCATCGTTGTTGTCGTTGGGGAGCCGACCATGCGAACGAGTGTCCCGCCCGTCACTGCTGGAAGATCCGAGCCCGAGGCGCCAGGGCTGACGCCCCAGGCCTTTCCTCGGGCATCACAGCGGCTCACGAAAGAAGAGCTCGACCCGGTCGTCCGCGAAGCCGCCACCGGTGAACGCGGAGCCGTGGACCGCTTGATCCAGATGATCACCCCGGTCGCCGTCCGGTACTGCCGGGCGCGGCTGGGCGGACGCGACCTGTCCTACCTCTCGGCGGACGACGTCGCGCAGGAGGTCTGCCTGGCCGTCCTGCACGCGTTGCCGCAGTACCAGGACCGGGGCGGATCGTTCCTCTACCTGGTGCACGCCATCGCGTCCAACAAGGTCGCCGACGCCTACCGCCTGGTCTCGCGGGACCGGTCGGACCCGGTCGCCGAGCTGCCGGAACGGCCGCTGGCCGACAACGAGCCGGAGAAGCACGCGCTCGACGTCGACCTCGGCGACCGGATGACCAAGCTGCTGGCCACCCTCCCGCAGCTGCAGCAGGAGATCCTGACGCTGCGGATCGCGGTCGGCCTGTCGGCGAACGAGACGGCCGAGGCGCTGGGCATCTCGGCAGGCAACGTCCGCGTCACGCAGCACCGCGCCCTGGGCAAGCTGCGAGCCATGATCACCCGCGACGGCGACCTGCTCGACTGAACCAATCCACAACCGGCTGGCGTGGCGGTGCGGGTAGCGACCCCTCCCGCCAGCCCACCACCGCCCTCAACGGGCGCGCTGCGCGTGGCTGGAGCCGTCTCGGAACCCGCGGCGGTGCGAGCTGCACGGGTGGTGAGGCGGACCGCCGCGTCAAGACGAACTAGGCCGTGCCGTAGGCCTCGTTCAGGGCGGGCAGCAGTTCGCGCGACGCGAACTCGAAGAACCCGTCCTGGTGGTCGCCGCCGATCTGGACCAGCGCCAGATCCGTGAAGCCCGCGTCGGCGAAGGCCTGGGCGCTCTTCACGATCGGCTCGGCGTCCGGGCCGCACGGGATGGCCTGCGCGACCTCGTCGGGGGTGATGAACTGGGTCGCACCGGCGAACCCGGACGTGCCGGGCAGCTCGGCGTTGACCTTCCAGCCGCCGCCGAACCAGCGGAACTGCTCGTGCGCCCGCTGCTTGGCCGCCTCCGGGTCGGGGTCCCAGCACACCGGCAGCTGCGCGTACTTGCGCGAAGAGTCCTGCCCCAGCTGGGCGCGCTCCTCGTCCCAGGCGTGCACCAGCTCGGGCTTCGGCTCGGTGGCGATCAGCGCGTCGGCCACCGGGGCGAAGCGCGTCACCGACTGCTTGCCGGACACCGCGACGCCGATCGGCGTGCGCCGCTCCGGCAGGTCCCACAACTTCGCCGAGTCGACCCGGTAGTGCTGACCCGAGTAGTTGACGTACCCGCCGTCGAACAGGTCGCCGATGATGGCGAGCGCCTCGCTCAGCATCTCGTGCCGCACGTTCACCGGCGGCCACCCGCGCCCGACGACGTGCTCGTTCAGGTTCTCGCCCGCGCCCAGCCCGAGCGTGAACCGGTCGCCCGACAGCAGGGAGATGGTCGCCGCCTTCTGCGCCACCACCGCCGGGTGGTACCGCATGAGCGGACAGGTCACGAAGCTCAGCAGCTCGACGCGTTCCGTCACCTGGGTGACCGCGCCCAGCACGCTCCACGCGTACGGGGCGTGCCCTTGTTCGTCGAGCCAGGGCGAGTAGTGGTCACTGCACACCTCGAACGCGAACCCCGCCTGCTCGGCGGCCGCCGCGTGCCGGACCAGCTCCCTCGGCCCGGCCTGTTCGGTCATCAGGGTGTAACCGAAACGCACTCCTGCTCCTTCTCAGCGCCGGCCAGCAGCTGCTTGCGCCGCGAGATCATCGCTCGCCGCTCGGTCTCGTCGAGCCCACCCCAGACGCCGAAGGGCTCTTCGGCGGTGAGCGCGTGGTGCCGGCATTCGACGATCACCGGGCAGGACATGCAGATCTGCTTCGCCCGCGCGACCCGGTCCGCCCGCGCGAAACCCCGTTCGCCGTCCGGGTGGAAGAACACCGAGCTGTCCAAGTTCCGGCAGTTGCCGTGCCTCTGCCACTCCCACGTTTCGGCAACAGGCACCGGGAGCCGTGACGTGTCCGCCATCTCGACCTCACCTCCGCGACCATCTCAGTTGCGCGCAGGACTACCCCGGTTTTTCGGCCACTACACCTGTCGGCCGAGCGCCAGCCGCTTCTCGAACCAGTGATCGGCGTACAAGCGTTGTTCAGGAGCTTCGATCTCGCGGTAGCCGTGTTTGGCGTAGAGCCCACGAGCCTCCACCAGATCGTGCCGCGTGTCCAGCCTCATCCGCTCGCAACCCAGTGCCTGAGCTGCGGTTTCGGCCGCGCGGAGCAGTTGGTCACCACCTCCCCGGCCACGCGCTCCGGGAAGGACGAACATCCGGGTCAGCTCCGCGGTCGTGACGTCGAGCACGCGGATGCCGACGCAGCCGGTCACCTCATCGTGCGACCGCGCGAGCAGGAACAGGCCCGTCGGCGGGACGAGGTCGTCGCTGGGGTCGTCGGCCATCGCGGCGTCCAGTTCGGCCACCGTCGCGGGGCGGCCGTAGTAGCGGCTGGCGACGTCGTCGAAGTAGGCGCGCAGAACGGCTTGCGCGGCCGCGTCGGTCACGGGGACCGGGTTGATCGTCCACACGGGTCCATCGTGACGGGACCGTCCAGCGGATTTCAGAGATCGGCGGCCCGCTGGTGGCGGGCCTCGTACAGGCCGACCTCCCCGCCGGGCAGGCGGAGCTCGGCGGGGGGACAGTTTCACGATGAGCCAACCGCCGCCCGCGTCGACGTGCGGCTGTCCGAGCACGCCACGCAGGAAGGCGCGGTCGGCCTCCGCGTCGTGGCTGTACAGGATCACGTGAGCGCCATTGATCATCCATCGAGCCTAGGCAGCCGTTAGGGTGGCCCGCATGGCTTACGACGTGGTCCTGTTCGGCGCGACCGGCTTCACCGGCCGGCTCACCGCGGAGTACTTGGCCCGGCACGCCCCCGACGACTGCCGGTGGGCCCTCGCCGGTCGCAGCCGCGCCAAGCTGGAGGCCGTGCGCGACGGCCTCGGGCCGAAGTTCGCCCAGCTGCCGCTCCTCTACGCCGACGTCACCGACCCCGCGTCGCTGAAAGCGGTTGCCGAATCGGCGACGGTCGTGATCACCACGGTCGGCCCCTACGTGCAGTACGGCGAGCCGCTGGTGGGCGCGTGCGCCGAGGCCGGCACCGACTACGTGGACCTGTGCGGCGAGCCCGAGTTCACCGACCTGATGTACGTCCGCCACCACGCCCGCGCCGCCGAAACGGGGGCGCGCATCGTGCACGCGTGCGGCTTCGACTCGATCCCGCACGACCTGGGCGTCTACTACACGGTCAAGCAGCTGCCGGACGACGTGCCGATCCGGGTGCGCGGCCAGGTCCGCGTCGGGGCGACGTTCTCCGGCGGCACCTACGCCTCCGCGCTCGGCGCCGCGTCCCGGCTGCTGCCGATGGCCCAGGCCGCGCGGGAACGCAAGAAGGTGCAACACCGCCCCGAGGGCCGCCGCGTGCGCGCGGTGGCCGGCACCCCGCGGCGCGACGGCGAGACCGGCCACTGGCTGGTGCCGCTGCCGACCATCGACCCGCAGATCGTCGTCGGCTCGGCGCGGGAGCTGCCCGAGTACGGGCCGGACTTCACCTACAGCCACTACGCCGCGGTCAAGCACCTGCCGGTGCTGGCGGGCGGGCTCGCCGGGCTGGGCGCGGCGGTCGCGCTCGTGCAACTGCCGCCGGTGCGCAAGGCGCTGGGCAACCTGCGCAAGCCCGGTCAGGGCCCGAGCGAGCAGCGTCGCGCGAAGTCCTGGTTCAAGGTCCGGTTCGTCGCCGACGGCGGCGGCAAGCGGGTGGTCACCGAGGTCTCCGGCGGCGACCCCGGCTACGACGAGACGGCGAAGATGCTGGCCGAGTCCGCGCTCTGCCTGGCGCACGACGACCTGCCGTCCCGCGCCGGGCAGCTCTCCCCGGCCGCCGCGATGGGCGACGCGCTGCTGACGCGGCTGAAGAACGCGGGGCTGGCGTTCCGGACGCTGCCGTCCTGAACCACCCGGACGGGGGATACCCAAAACCGAAACCCCGACCAGGCTTAAACACAGTTCAAGTCGAGCCTTACAGTGATCGCATGGCTCGACTGACGCGCGCTGAAAGTCAGGCGCACACGCGCCGCCGCCTCCTGGACACGGCGACGGAGCTGTTCCTGCGCGAGGGCTACACCGGCACCTCGCTGGAGCGGGTGGCCGAGGAGGCGGGGTACTCGAAGGGCGCCGTCTACTCCAACTTCCGCAACAAGGACGAGCTGTGCCTGGCGGTTCTGGAGGGGGTGCGAGCGGAGAAGGCGGCGTCGGTGGACGCGACCCTGGCCGGCACCGACAGCCTCGAGGAACTCCTGGCGGCTTTCGCGGTGTGGGCAGCGGGCACCGGCGGCGACCAGGAGTGGATCCGCTTGGAGGCGGAGTACCTGCTCAACTGCCGCCGCGACCCGGAGCTCCTCGGGCGGCTGGCCAAGAGCAACGCCGAGATCGCCGACCTGGTGACGGGCCTGCTGAACACCAACGCGCGGCGCCTGGGCGTGCGGCTGCCGATGGACGCCCGGCAGGCGGCTTACGCGCTGTTCAGCATCACGCTCGGGCTGGGCCTGCTGCGCTCGGTGGACCCGGGCATCGGGGTGGATTCGTTCACCTCGATCGTGCGGCTGCTGGCGCAACCGGCGGAGGTGAAGGTGCCGGAGGCGCGCTCAGCGAGCCGCGAACCGGCAGACGGGGCGGACTCGGCCACGAGCCGCGACTGACCACGACCCGCCCCGTGGCTGCGGGCCCAGCACCGCGGCTGCCAGCTGCGGCGGTCCGGCCCGCGGCACCCCCGCGAAGCGGGTGCAAGCCCCGCGGGGCCGCCAGGGCCGGCGGGGTTACCGCATGCGGCGGCCCAGCCGACGACATCACCCCCGCGAAGCGGGAGTCAGCAGCACCGGGGGCGGCAACGGCACGGGGGTCGCCGGGGCACCAGCAGCGCCGAGACCGCGGGGGCACCGCACCAACGGCGCCCCGCGGAGCAGGAGCGAGCACTGCCAGCGCCAGCACCACCAGCAGCGCCGGGGCACCAGCAGCGCCGGGGACCAGCAGCGCCGGAGCGCCAGCGGCGCCGGGACCAGCGGGACCACGGCGGCACGGCCCCGCGCGAGACCGGAATCAGCGGGGCGGCAGCGCGTGCAGCTTCACCTGCTCCAACCGCCCCGCGCGCACTCGCGCCGTCAGGTACGTGTGCTCCGGCTGGCGGCGCCGGTCCGTCGGCGAACCGGGGTTGAGCAGGCGCAATCCATTGGGCGCCACCGTGTCCCACGGGATGTGGCTGTGCCCGAACACCAGGACGTCGGCATCCGGGTAGTCCCGCGCGCACCGCGCCTCCCGGCCCTTCGCCGGGCCCGTTTCGTGCACCACCGCCAACCGCAGGCCGTCCAGCGACGCCCTGGCCACCTCGGGCAGCCGTGCGCGCAGCTCCGGGCCGTCGTTGTTGCCGTACACGCCGATCAGCCGCTTGCTGCGCTTCTCCAGCTCGTCCAGCAGCGCGACCTCCACCCAGTCGCCCGCGTGCACCACCACGTCGGCGCGCCCGACCTCTTGCCACAGCTGTTCCGGCAGATCACGCGCCCGCTTCGGCACGTGGGTGTCGGACATGACGAGGAGCTGCATGGTCACCGGTGTATCACGCTGGGCCACCCGGAGCAGGGCGCGAATCCCCTCGCCCGTAACCTTCATCCGGGTTGTCCGGATCAGGAGGGGTGAGCCTTGACGCAGGAACCCGCGTGGCCCACGTCCGACGACGAGCGGACCGAGGTCATGACCCCGGTCACCGACGTGCTGCCGAAGGTGACGCAGGAGCCGCCGCGGAAGAAGAAGTCCGCCAAGCGCGCCGCGATCATCGCCGGGTCGGTGCTCGGCGTGCTCGCCGCGCTCTACGCCGTCGACCTGCTGGTGAGCCAGGGCAACGTGCCCCGCGGGGTCACCGTCGCCGGGGTCGAGGTCGGCGGTCTCAAGCGCACCGCGGCCGAGGACAAGCTGCGGGACGAGATCGAACCGCGGCTGACGCAGACGATCCCGGTGCGCGCCGGTGACGCCACCGCCGCGATCGACCCGTCCACGGCCGGCCTCACGCTCGACTGGCCGTCCACTTTGGACCAGGCAGGCGACCAGCCGCTCAACCCGTTCACCCGCATCGCGTCGTTCTTCAGCGACCGCGAGGTCGGCGTGGTCACCCACGCGGACCAGAACAAGCTCGCCGCGGCCATCGAGGAGCTGCGCGGCCGCACGGACCGCCTCCCCGTCGAGGGCACGATCCGGTTCGAGGAGGCCCAGCCGGTCGCGGTGCCGCCGCAGCCCGGCCAGCAGCTCGACGCCGAGGGCGCCAAGAACGAGGTGCTGCGCCACTGGGCGACCGGGCAGACGCTGAACCTCCCGGTGACGACCACGCCGGTCCAGGTCTCGGCCGAGGCCGTGCAGGCCACGCTGGACGGGTTCGCCAAGCCCGCCGTGTCCACGCCGCTGGTCATCCGAGGCGAGGGCGCCACCGCGACGCTCTCCCCCGAGGCCGTGGCCGCAGCGCTGTCGTTCGAGCCGGGCGAAGGCGGCACGCTGGTGCCGAAGGTCGACCACAACAAGATCGTCGAGGCGGCCGGCCCGCAGCTCAAGTCCTCCGAGAAGGAGGGCAAGGACGCCCAGATCGTGTTCGAGGGCGGCCGACCCACGGTGCAGCCGTCGGTGGATGGCAAGGGCGTCGACTGGAACCCGACCCTGCAGCCGCTGTTCGACCTGCTCAAGGCGCCGGGCGCGCACGAACTGGTCGCGAAGTACCACACCACCCCGGCGAAGGTGACCACCGAGCAGGCCAACCAGCTCGGCATCACCGAGGTCATCGGCGAGTTCACCACGGGCGGGTTCGCCGCCGACTCCGGCGTGAACATCAGGACCGTCGCGCAGAAGGTGAACGGCGCGATCGTGAAGCCGGGCGAGACGTTCAGCCTCAACGGGTTCACCGGTCCGCGCGGCAAGGCACAGGGCTACGTCGAGGCCGGAGTGATCGAGAACGGCGCCCCGGCCCGCGAGGTCGGCGGCGGCATCTCGCAGTTCGCCACCACGCTGTACAACGCGGCCTACTTCGCCGGGCTGAAGGACGCCGGGCACAAGGAGCACAGCTACTACATCAGCCGCTACCCCGCCGCGCGGGAGGCGACGGTGTTCCAGAGCGCCAGCGGCAGCAGCGTGATCGACCTGAAGTTCACCAACGACTCCGACACCGGCGTGGCGATCCAGACGATCTGGACGCCGTCGTCCATCACGGTGAAGCTGTGGGGCACCAAGCGGTACACCGTCGAGTCGATCCCGGGGCCGCGGTCGAACTTCGTCCCGCCGCAGGAGAAGCCGGGCCCGGCGGAGAACTGCCACCCCTCCAACGGGGCGCAGGGCTTCACCACCAGCGACACCCGGGTGCTGCGGGACGCGAAGACCGGCCGCGAGGTCAAGCGCGAGACCCGCACCGTGCACTACAACCCGCAGCCGAAGATCGTCTGCCCCTGACGGGGACGTGAAAACGGGGCCGCACCGATCCGGTGCGGCCCCGTTTCGCGTCGGTCAGGAGCCGCGCTTGATCTCATCGAGCCGCACCTGGACGCCGTCCAGCACGCGGTCCACGGCGTAGTCGAACAGCTCGCCGAAGTAGTCGCGGTTCTTCGCCGGGTCGGCGAGGCGCTCGTGGACCGATTCGCTGAGCGTGGCCAGACCGGCCAGGTCCGGGTCCGCAGTCGGCTCGCCCCACCCGCTGGAGATCTGGGCCTTCACCTCGCCGGCCTTGCGCTGGTCGTCCTCCAGCGAGATGAACAGGCAGGCCTGGCTGACCAGCAGGCGGCACACCATGGCGGCCTCGTCCTGCTCGAACCCGGCGCCCAGCAGTGTCCTCATCGCACGGTCCACAGTGGGCCCGCCCGCCTCGACCGAGGGGCCGTTGAGCGCGACCCGCCGGGCCACGCCGGGGTAGCGCATGAACACCAGCCGCAGGTTGGTGAGGAACTGGCGCCACCAGGCGCGCCACTCCATCTCGGCAGGCGGCAGCTCGTACATGGCTATGACGCGGTCGACGACCGCCGTCACGACCGTGTCCCGGTCGCCCACGTGGTGGTAGATCACCGCCGGGTAGGCGTCGACCGCGCCGGCGAGCTGGCGCAGCGTCGACGACTCCACCCCGTGCCTGGCCGTCAGCTCGAGCGCCGCGTCGATGATGCGATCCGGGGTGACCGCGGGCAGCCCCGCCGCGTCACGGGAGCGCGGACGGCCGGGCACGGGAGCAGACTTCGCCATGGCGTAACAGTAGCTCCCTCGTGTTGGCGCGCCAGTCAACACCGCCGTGAATCGTGACGAAAACGGCTCGCCAAGGTGGACCGGGCCTGGGAGGCTGGACGAGCAAGCGCGTGACACCCAGGAGGTCGTATGTCCGAGAACAGTTCACCGAATGATTCGGAAGACGACGTCAAGCGCAGGTTCCGCGAAGCCCTCGAACGCAAGCAGGCGAACGCCCAGTCGTCCGGCAAGCACGACAGCGGGGGCGGCAAGGGCGGCCACGTCCACGGACACGGCCCAGCGGCCAGCAAGCGCACCTTCCGCCGCAAGAGCGGCTGACCGGACGGCGTGGGTGCCCTGACCGGCACCCACGCCGACCCGGGTCAGAGCGCGAAGGTCCGCAGGTGGTCGACCACGACGAACCGCGAGGCCGGGGACGCCACCGCCACCGCCGACCGCAGCGCGTCCAGGCCGCCCCAGTCGCGGGCCGGTTCGGTCAGCGGGTGGTCGAAGTCGTCCCAGTGCGTGGGGATCACATAGGGCGGTTGCCCGAGCACACGCAGCAGGCGGCCCACGTAGTCGGCGATCTTGCCGCCACCGGCGGGAAGCAGCACCACATCCGGACGCAGACCGTCCAGTTCCGACTCGACGTAGTTCGATCCGCCGAAGTCGATCACGCTGCCGCCGCGGGCGGAGGTCACGTGGTACGCGAGCGTTCCGCCCTCCACAAGATCCTGAATATATTTCGGTTTTGGCAGGTGGCCGAGCCCGAGACCCGGCCGCGTTCCCGGGAACGGCACCGCCGCCCGCGCGCCGGACGCCGAGTGCAGTGAGCGCAGGATCCGGATCGTGTAGCCGTCGAAGGTGAGGAACTCGCCGCCGCTCGCGACCGCCAGCTGGTCCTCCGGAGCGCCGAGCGCGGCCATCAGGTTCAGGTGCGTTTCCGTCCCGTACACGGTCGCCCCGGTTTTCCGCGCCAGGTAAGGGACATCGGTCAGGTGGTCGTAGTGGCCGTGGGTCACCAGGATGTGGTCGGCCCGCAACTCGCCGCTGTCCACGTAGTGGTCGATGAGGCCGGTGTCCACGGACAGCCGGGTCTTCGGGTCCGCCCCCTCCGGCGAGTAGGTGCCGGTGCGGAAGCGGGTCAGCCACGGGTCGATCAGGACGGTCTTCGTGGTCGTGCCGTCGGCGCTGGGCATCCGGATCTCCCAGCTGTTGTTCCCCCACCAGCGCAGCGTGAGTCCCCCGCCGGTCGCGGCACGGGCGGCCGCGGGCGCCACTCCGGCGAGTACGGCGGCGGCCCCCAGGCCCGCTCCGAACACCCCGCGCCTGCTCAGTCGATCAGTCATGGCGCCAGCCCAGCACGGAAGTGGTACGGCTGTCCAAGACCAGTCCTGGCCTGCCCTGATACGCCGGCGGATATCGTCGCAGGGTGGACCCACTGCGCGCGTTGCGCTACTTCGTCGTGGTTGCCGAAGAACTCCACTTCGGACGTGCCGCGGACCGGCTGGGCATCGCCCAGCCGCCGCTGAGCCAGCGCATCCGCAGGCTCGAGGACGACCTCGGCGCGCGGCTGTTCGAACGCGACAGCCGCCGCGTCGAGCTGACCGAGGCCGGGCAGATCCTGCTCGCCGAATCGCGTGACCTGCTGGCCCGGTGGGAGCGGATGCGCACGCTGGTCGGGAAGGCGCACCGCGGCGAGATCGACGCGCTGCGGGTCGGCGTGCCGCCGGAGCTGGCGGGGCGCGTGCTGGCCGACCTGCTCACCGAGTTCGGGCGCGCGTGCCCGGACGTGCGGCTGGACCTGCAGGAGCTGACGACGACCGAGCAGGTGCGGCTGCTGGCCGACCGCGAGCTGGACGCCGGGTTGCTCCAGCACCCGGTGGACGTCTCGGGGCTGGAACTGGGTCCGGCGGTGCAGACGCCGCTGGGGGTCGTCCTGCCGCGGGATTCGCCGCTGGCGGCCCGGTCGGAGCTGGCGCTGGGCGACCTGGCCGGGTACGGGCTGGTGCTGTTCCCGCGGGCCGCCGCGCCCGGCCTGTACGACGCGACGCTGCGGACGTGCTGGGAGCAGGGGTTCCGCCCGTCGCACGTGCGGCACGCGCGGAACCCGGAGTTCCTGCTGGGGCTCGTGTTGTCCGGGCAGGGCGTGGCGTTCGACCAGGGTCTGGTGGCGCGCAAGGAGCCGCGCGTGGTGTGGCGGCCGCTGGCGGCGGGGTCGCTGTCGTGGCGGATGTCGGTCGCCTGGCCGGCGGTGAACCCGCACCCGGAGGCCGCGCGGCTGGCGGACGTCGTGGCGGACGTGCTGGCGCGGGACGGGGTGACCACGCTCGCGCCGGTTCAGGACCCGGTGCTGCGGCCGTGGAGCGTGGTGTTCGGGCGCTCGTGAACGATCTCCTCGATCGCCGCCTTCGCGGCCTCGCCGATGGCGTGGTCGACGTCCGGCAGGCGCGATTCGAGCGTCGGGGCCTTCGTGAACACCGCGACGGCGTAGCGCTCGCCCCCGGGATATTCGGCGACGCCGATCTCGTTGCGCACCGCGAGCAGGGAACCGGTCTTCCCCCACACCCGGACCTGGGGCGGGAAGGCGGCCGTGAGGCGGTGCCAGTTGACCTGCTGGCCCATCAGCTGCCGGACCCAACCGCACGCCTCGGGCGGTCCCGCGGTGTCGCCGGCGATCGCGGCGAGCAGGGTGGTCATGTCGCGCGGGGTGCTCGCCGAGGTCCGGAGCGGGTCGAGTGCGCGGGTGGCGAAGACCTCCTCGGCGGACAGAGCAGGGAAGCGGCGGGCGAAATCGGCGGCGTCGCGGGCGCCGATGTCCTCGGCCATGGTGGCGACGACGTCGCGCGGCGAACCGATGACGCGGGTGTCCGCCAGCCCCAGCTCGCGCAGCAGCGAGCGCACGTTGTCCAGGCCGACGCGGTCGAAGAGCAGGTCGGCCGCGGTGTTGTCGCTGACCGAGAGGGCGAAGAAGGCCGCGTCCCGCAGGCTCATCTCGACGTCGTCGGCGCAGCCCGCGGTGCCGGTGCCGCCGAGCCGGTCGGCCGCGGTGACCCGCAGGCGATCGGCCGGGTCGAGCTGCCCCGCGGCGACCTGGCGGGCCAGTTCGAGGACGAGCGGAACCTTGACGACGGAGGCGAGCACGACCGGCTCGTCCGGGTGGTGACCGGTTTCGCCGCCGCAGTCGAGGCAGCGGGCGTGCAGCCAACCCCGCACGCCCGCCGCTTCGAAGATCTTCCCTGGTGTCACACGGTAAGGATGGACCGCAGCCTGCCGACCTCCGACATGCGGCGCTCCGCCAGCCGGTCGGCGGCCGTCGCCGGGGGCACGCCCTCGGCCTTGGCCAGCTCGAACACCGCCTTCGTCGTCTCGAAGATGCCCGCCGCCTTGCGCTTGGCCCGCTCGAAGTCGAAGCCGTGCAGCTCGTCGCTCACCTGGATCACGCCGCCCGCGTTGACCAGGTAGTCCGGCGCGTACAGCACGCCCCGGTCCTCCAGCGACTTCTCGATGCCGGGGTGGGCGAGCTGGTTGTTCGCGGCGCCGCACACGATCTCGGCGCCCAGCTCGGGCACCGTGGTGTCGTTGAGCGCGCCACCGAGCGCGCACGGCGCGAAGACGTCGAGCGGCATCCGCAGCAGCGTGGCGTTGTCCTCGACGACCTCGACCGCCGGGTGGGCGGCCTTCACGCGCTCGACGGCCGCCTGCGACACGTCGGTGACCGACACCCGGGCGCCGGCCTCGACGAGGTGCCCGACGAGGATGTGCCCCACCTTGCCGACGCCGGAGACGCCGACGTGCCGGCCGGCCAGGTCCGCGCTGCCCCACCGGAACTCGGCGGCGGCGCGCATGCCCTGGAACACGCCGAACGCGGTCAGCACCGAGGAGTCGCCCGCGCCGCCGTCGTCGCGGGAGCGGCCGGTGACGAAGCGGGTCTCGCGGGCGATGACGTCCATGTCGGCGACGTAGGTGCCCACGTCGCAGGCGGTGTAGTACCGCCCGCCGAGCGACTGGACGAACCGGCCGTAGGCGCGCAGCAGCGCCTCGGTCTTGGTGGTCGCCGGGTCGCCGATGATGACGGCCTTGCCACCGCCGAGGTCGAGCCCGGCGAGGGCGTTCTTGTAGGCCATGCCCTTGGACAGCGCGAGGACGTCGTCGAGCGCGTCGCTTTCGCGGCTGTAGGGGTAGAAGCGCGTGCCGCCGAGGGCGGGGCCGAGCGCGGTCGAGTAGATCGCGATGATCGCCTTCAGGCCGGTCGCCTGGTCCTGGCAGAACACGACCTGTTCGTGACCGCTTTCGCGGCCGAACACTCCATCCGTCACGGTGGTGACTCCTCATCTGCGACCCGTCCGGCGACGTTCGTGGCGCCGCGGAGGGGTACCGGTTGTGGGTGGAGCTCCCGGGAAGGTCGTTCCCGTCGGCTCGTGAGGAGAAACTTAGCGTTCTTCGGGCGAAAAGCCATGGGAAGATCGGGCGATGCACGTGCGCACCGGTGGTTCCGACGGACCGACCCTGCTCGCCCTGCACGGCCTCGGCGCGACGGGGGCGGTGTGGAACGGGCTGGTCGAGCGGTGGCCGGGCCGCTGGATCGTGCCCGACCTGCCCGGCCACGGCCGGTCGGAACCGCTCCCCCGGTATTCGTTCGGGGCGCTGGCCGCCGCGGTCGCCGAGGTCGTGCCTGCCGGGACGACGGTGGCGGTGCTGGGGCACTCCCTCGGCGGGGTGGTGGCCCTCACCCTGGCGAGCGGTTGGTTCGGGGTGCGGGTGAGCGGGGCTTGCGGACTCGGCATGAAGGTGCGCTGGAGCGACGAGGAGCTGGCGCGGGCCGCCGACCAGGCCGGGCGGCCGGCGAAGGTGTTCGGCTCCCGCGACGAGGCCGTGGCGCGGTGGCTGAAGGTCTCCGGCCTGCACGGCCTGGTGCCCGCGGACTCGCCGATCGTGGACAGCGGGCTGGTGGAGGGCTCGGCGGTGGCTGAACACGCGCCGGGCGGGGGCGCGCCGACCGCTGGCCGCGAGCGCACCGAGGGTTGGCGGCTGGCGCTGGACCAGGCGGCGTTCGGGGTGGGCGCCCCGGACCTGGACGGCCTGCTGGCGGCGGCACGAGCGCCGGTGATCCTGGCGGCCGGCGAGCACGACCCGATGTGCCCGGCCGAGCACCTGCCGGACGGCGCGGTGATCCTGCCGGGGCTGGGGCACAACGCGCACGTCGAGGACCCCGCCGCGCTGGACCCGCTGCTGGCCCGCCTGCGCGACGCCTGACCGCCCGGGACTGGCCAACTCGCCACGTTGAACAGCCAACCCGCCGCGCCCGGCGAGTCCCGGTGCCGCGCCCGGTGAGTTCCCCAGCCCGGCGAGTTCCCCGGTGCCGCGCCGGGCTGGTCGTTCGCGGCCGCTACAGGTCGGCGCGCACCGCCCACAGGTCCGGGAACAGCGGCTTGAACAGCGTCCCCCGCAGGTACTTCGCGCCGGACGAACCGCCCGTGCCCGCCTTGTCGCCGATCGTGCGTTCGACCATCTTCACGTGCCGGTACCGCCACTCCTGCACGCCCTCGTCCAGGTCGACCAGGTGCTCGGCCACCGTGGCCGGCCCGCCGTCGTCCGTGTAGACCCCCAGCAGCAGCTTCCGGCGGTCGCCGCTGACGTCGTAGCCGTGCACCGACAGGTAGGTCAGGAACGAGTCGAACAGCGACGGGCGCGCCATCGCCGCCGCGATCCGCTTCCGCGCCGGGCTGTCCTCGGGGTAGTGCGCGACCATCCCCGGGTCGCGACGGCCCAGCACCGCCTCCAGCTCCCGGAACTGCGCCGACTGGAACCCGCTCGCCGCGTCCAGCCGGGTGCGGAAACTGGTGAACTGGCTCGGCGTCATCGTCTCCAGCACGTCGATCTGCGCGACCACGACCTTCAGGATGGTCAGCACCCGCCGCAGGGTGCGGATCGCGTGCGCGGTGTCGCCGGCTTCGAGCCTGGCCTGCAGGTGCGCCAGCTCGTGCAGCATCTGCTTGAACCACAGCTCGTACACCTGGTGGATCACGATGAACAGCAGCTCGTCGTGTTCCTCCGACCGCGGGTGCTGCGCGGCCAGCAGGTCGTCCAGCGCCAGGTACGACGTGTAGGTCAGGGACGCGTGCTCGCCCGAGGTCACGGCAGCCCCGCCAGCGAGTCGGCGAGCGCGGACTCGGGCAGCTCGTTGTCGGTCATCCGCCCGGACAGGTACGCGGCGTAGGCGGGCAGGTCGAGGTGCGCGTGCCCGCACAACGCGGTCAGGATCGCCTTCTCCTCCCCGGTTTCTTTGCAGCGCAACGCTTCTTGGATGCAGGCCGCCAGCGCGTGCGTCGGCTCGGGCGCCGGGATGATGCCCTCGGCGCGGGCGAACCGCACCCCGGCCGCGAAGCACTCCTGCTGCCCCACCGCGAGCGCCTCGACCAGGCCCAGCTCGTAGATGTGCGACAGCAGCGGCGCCATCCCGTGGTAGCGCAGGCCGCCGGCGTGGATCGGGTCCGGGATGAAGTCGTGCCCCAGGGTGTGCATCTTCAGCAGCGGCGTCAGCCCGGCCGTGTCGCCGAAGTCGTAGGCGTACCGGCCGCGCGTCAGCGACGGGCACGCGGCGGGCTCGACCGCGCGGATCACCGGGTCGATCCGCCCGGCCAGCTTCTCCCGCAGGAACGGGAACACCAGCCCGCCGAAGTTGGACCCGCCGCCGGTGCAGCCGACGATCACGTCCGGCGTGTCGCCGGCCTGCGCGAACTGCAGCAGAGCCTCCTCGCCGATCACCGTCTGGTGCAGCAGGACGTGGTTGAGCACGCTGCCCAGCGCGTACCGGGTGTCCGGGTCGGCGGCCGCCTGCTCGACGGCCTCGCTGATCGCGATGCCCAGGCTGCCGGTCGAGTCCGGGTCCGCGTCCAGCACGGCGCGCCCGGCCGCGGTCTCCTTCGACGGGCTCGGGTGCACCGTCGCGCCGAAGGTCTCCATCATGATCTTGCGGTAGGGCTTCTGGTCGTAGGAGGCCCGCACCTGCCAGACCTCGCACTCCAGCCCGAACGTCGCCGACGCGAACGCGAGCGCGCTGCCCCACTGCCCGGCGCCGGTCTCGGTGGTCAGCCGCCGGATACCTTCCGCCGCGTTGTAGAACGCCTGCGGCACGGCGGTGTTCGGCTTGTGCGAGCCGACCGGGCTGACGCCCTCGTACTTGTAGTAGATCCGGGCCGGCGTGCCGAGCGCCTTCTCCAGGCGCCGCGCCCGGTACAGCGGCGATGGCCGCCACAGCCGGTAGACGTCCAGCACCTCGCCGGGGATGTCGACAAAGCGATCTTGAGTGACTTCCTGGCCGATGATCGCCTGCGGGAACAGCGGCGCGAGGTCGTCCGGCCCGACCGGCTCGCGCGTGCCGGGGTGCAGCGGCGGGGGCGGCGGCTCCGGCAGGTCGGGGATCACGTTGTACCAGGTCGTGGGCAGGTCCGACTCGTCGAGCAGGTACTTCGTGCGACCGGTCATCGGATGCACCTCCCTCGTGGCGGCTCCCCCAGCTTGGCTCGCGATGGCGTTCAATGGAAGACGTGCGCAGGACCATCGACTGGGTGAACGGTGCCGTCGAGATCATCGACCAGGTAGCCCTGCCGGGCGAGTACCGGACGCTGCGGCTGACCACCGTGGACGAACTGATCGACGCGATCCGCAGGCTCGCCGTGCGCGGCGCGCCCGCTCTCGGCGGCGCCGGGGCGCTGGGCACGGCGCTGGCGGCCTTCGCCTCCGACGACCCGGCGGCGGTGCGCGCGGACGCCGAGCGGCTGGCCGCCGCCCGGCCCACCGCGGTCAACCTGAGCTGGGGCGTGTCCCGCGCGCTGGCCCGGCTCGGCGACGGTCCCGACGCCGTCCTCGCCGAGGCGCTCGCCCTGCTCGACGAGGACGAGCGGCTCAACCACGAGGCCTCCGCCCGCGCCACCGAGCTCATCCTGGAGAAGTGCCCGCGCCGCCCGCTGCGCCTGCTCACGCACTGCAACGCCGGGCGGCTGGCGACGGTCGGGTGGGGCACCGCGCTCGGTGTGGTGTGGCACCTGCAGGCGGCCGGGCGTCTGGAGTACGTGCTCGCCGACGAAACCCGCCCGCTGCTGCAGGGCGCGCGGCTGACGGCGTGGGAGCTCACCGAGGCCGGCGTGCCGCACCGGGTCCTGCCGGATTCCGCGGCGGCCGCGGCGATGGCGCGCGGGATGGTCGACTGCGTCGTAGTGGGCGCGGACCGGATCGCGGCCAACGGCGATGTGGCGAACAAGATCGGCACCTACGGCCTGGCGATCGCCGCCGCGCGGCACGGGCTGCCCTTCGTCGTCGTGGCGCCATCGTCCACAGTGGATCCGGAATTGGAATCGGGCGAATCCATCGTCATCGAAGAACGGGCGCCGGAGGAGATCACCACCATTTCCGGCATTCCGGTCGCACCGCCCGGGACGAATGTGTTCAACCCGGCGTTCGACGTGACTCCGGCGGAGCTGATCACCGCTGTGGTCACCGAAAAGGGGCCGATGGCGCCCTGAATTCCGTTTGCCGGGTTCCCGACTTTCTTCGGTAACCTGGTAACGAATTCGCTGACGCGCTGGCTTTTCCCGGACGCGGTTCTAATGTCTGCGCAATGCGAAGAGCATTGACTGTTGTCGCGTCGCTGGCGCTGGCGGGTGGTGTGCTCGTGCCGGGCACCGCCGCCGCGCAGGGACGCGCGGTGATCCCGCTGTCCCACCCGCTGTGGGCGACCCCGCAGGCCAAGGTCGCCGAGTCCGCCCCGTCCGCGAAGCTCAGCTTCCGGGTGTACCTGACCACGCGCGACCAGGCCGGCGCGGACGCCACCGCCCGCGCCGTGTCCGACCCGTCCAGCCCGTCGTTCCGCCGGTACCTGACGCCGGACCAGGTGCGCGACCGGTTCGCCGCGACCGACGAGACGCTCGGCGCGGTGCGGAACTGGTTGTCCGGCAGCGGGTTCAGCATCGGCGAGGTCCCCGCCAACCGCGCCTACGTCGAGGCGACCGGGACCACCGGCCAGGTCGAGCAGGCGTTCGGCGTGGACCTGGCGCGCTACCGCGTCGACGGGCAGGTGCTACGGGCCGCGGACCGGGAACTGTCGGTGCCCGCCGCGTTGTCCGGGGACGTGCTCGGCGTGATCGGCGTCGACCAGGCCGGCGCGCTGATGAAGCCGGACACGACGGACGGATCGCCCGCGGACGTGCCGCCGTCCGACGGTTTCCGCAACGCGCAGCCGTGCAGCGCCTACTACGGCGAGAAGACCGACACCACGGACCCGGCCTACAACGGGCAGCAGCGGCCGTACGCGCCGTGCGGCTACACGCCCGCGCAGCTGCGGTCGGCCTACGGGCTGGACGGGGTGCGGGCGGACGGCAGCGGCACCACGGTGGCCATTGTGGACGCTTTCGCCTCGCCGACGCTGTACGCCGACGCCGCCGAGTACGCCAGGCGCAACGACCCGGCACACCCGCTGCGGCGGTCGCAGTTCGCGGAGAAGGTGTTCCCCGCCAACGTCGACCAGGAGCCGCCGGACCAGTGCGACGCGGCCGGCTGGTACGGCGAGCAGACCCTGGACGTCGAGGCCGTGCACGCGATGGCGCCCGGCGCGAAGATCCTGTACGTCGGCGGGTCCGACTGCCAGGACTCCTCGCTCGACGAGGCCCTGAACTGGATCGTCGCCGGGCACGAGGCCGACATCATCTCCAACTCCTACGGCGACGCGGGCGAGGACATCCCGGCCGCCGAGGTGCGGGTGTGGACGCAGATCGCGCAGCAGGCGGCGATGGAGGGCATCGGCGTTTACTTCTCCTCCGGCGACAACGGTGACGAGGCAGCCAGGCTGGGCAGCCCGTCGGCGGACTTCCCGGCGTCGGACGCCTGGGTGACCGCGGTCGGCGGGACGAGCCTCGCGGTCGGCAAGGACGGCCGGACGTTGTTCGAAACCGGTTGGGAGACCGGCAAGAGCACGCTGACCGGCGGGACGTACGGCCCCGCCGCGTACACGTCCGGTTCGGGCGGCGGCACCAGCGTGCTGTTCGACGAGCCGTTCTACCAGCGGGGTGTCGTGCCGGACGCGCTCGCGGCGCAGAACCAGCGCGGCAAGGCGAAGGGCCGCGTGGTGCCCGACATCTCCGCGCTGGGCGACCCGAACACCGGTTTCCTGGTCGGGCAGACGCAGACCTTCCCCGACGGCGTGTACTACGACCAGTACCGGATCGGCGGCACCAGCCTGTCGTCGCCGCTGGTGGCCGGGATCATGGCGGTGTCGGACAGCCTGACCGGGTTCCACCACGGGTTCGTCAACCCGGTGATCTACCGGGCCGGTGGCACCCCGGCGATCAAGGACGTGCGCCACGTGGACGGGGCGGTGATGCGGGTCGACTACGCGAACTCGGTGGACGCGAGCGGCGGCCTGATCACGTCGGCGCGTGAGCTGGACTGGCCGGGCCTGACGATCCACACGACACCCGGGTACGACAACGTGACCGGGCTGGGCGTGCCGAACGGCTTGGCGTTCCTGCTCCTGCCCTAGCGGGTGACCGTGGCGGCCACCGAAAACCGGTGGCCGCCACGGTTATCTTCGGTGCGTGGCACACGAGATGGTTACGGTCTGCCTGCCCTCGGACGCCCACCGGGACCTGCGAGCCGCGCTCGACGAGGCGATGTCGCCGTTCGCGGACGGCGAGTGGGACCACTGGTGGCTCGGCCGGTCCGGTGACGTGTTCGACGTGCTCCCAGGTCACGGGAACGATCCGCGCCTGGTCCGGGCGGCGGTGGACGCGCGCGGCGAGCCCCGCGAGTGGACTCCCGGCACGTGCGACGGTGGTCCCCGCGGGTTGCTCGACTTCGCGGGCATGCGCACGCGCGCCGCGCGGAGGGCGTTGGAGCCCGACCCGTGGATTCCGTTCGCCAGGCGGGTTCCGGACCGGGCGGTCGCCACCGAGAACCTGCTGTCCCTGAACGGCTCGTGGATCTGCCACGACGACCAGGTGCCTGTGGCCGGCACCGGGTACTTCGAGTACGCCAACTCCTACCTCGACGACCTCGCCCCGGAGGCGATGGTCGTCCGGCTGCGGATCCACTGCTGACCGTGGCGACCACCGAAAACCGGTGGCCGCCGCGGTTATCTTCGCTGCGTGGGACTACCGACGGCGGAGACCGAAGAGCAGTTCGAGGCACTGAACCCCCAGGACCTCGCCACCGGCGTCGAGGCGCTGGCCCGGCGGCTCGGGATCCGCGGCGAGGTGAGCCGGTTCGCGACCGGGTCGCTGCCGGTCTACGCGTGTGGCGACGGGCTGGTCCTCAAGCTCTACCCGCCCGCCTACCCGGCCGACTTCGCCACCGAGAGCCGGGTGCTGCGGGTCGTCGACGGTCGCTTGCCGGTCGCGACGCCGCGCGTGCTGGACACCGGCGAGCTGGACGGCTGGCGGTACCTGCTGATGACCCGCCTGCCCGGCGTGCCGCTCGGCGAGGTGCCGGTCGCCGAGCAGATCCGGCTGGCGCCCGCGCTCGGCGCGGCGCTGGCGGCGCTGCACGCACTGGACGTCCCGGACCTGGGGCCGTCCAGCTGGGCCGGGTTCGTCACCGAGCAGGCGGCGTCGGCGGTGACGCGGCAGCCGGCGCTCGACCAGGTGTGGGCCCGGCAGATACCGTCCTTCCTGGACTCCGCCGACCTGGGATCGCCGTCGCCGGTGCTGCTGCACACCGAGGTGATGGCCGAGCACGTGCTGGCCGTCCCCGACGGCGGCGGGTGGCGGCTGTCCGGGTTGTTCGACTTCGAGCCCGCCATGCGCGGCGCCCCCGAGTACGAGTTCGCGGCGATCGGGATCTTCGTGACCCGCGGCTCGCCCGAGTACCTGCGCGCCCTCCTGGACGGGTACGGCCTCGTCCCGGACGACGACTTTCCCGCGCGCTGCCTCGCCTACCTGCTGCTGCACCGCTACTCGAACCTCGCGTCCTACTTCAAGCACATGCCGGCACCGGCGGAACCGACGCTGGAGGCGCTGGCTCACGCCTGGTGGCCGGTCAGCGGTGCGCTTTCAAAAACCGCTGCAACAGCGCGCTGAACAAGGCGGCGTGCGTGACCGGCGGGGTGTGCGCCACGCCGTCCAGGACCTCGACCGGCTCGGCGGCCGGCAGCACGGCGGCGAGAGCCACCCCGGCCTCCGGCGGGATCGCCAGTCCGCGCTGTCGTGCACCACCAGCGCCGGCGCGGTGATCTCGCCGAGCCGGCGCGCCACGCTGTCCGCGCCCATCAGCACACCCACCGCACGGCTCAACCGCTCGCCCGGTTGCCGTCCCAACCGCGGCAGCCAGTGTGCTTCCACTGCGCGCGAACCCAGGAACAGTTCCAGCACCGCCGAACCGGCGGCAAAACCGTCCCGGATCTGCGCCATCTGCGCCAGCGCCGGGGAACGCGTCCGCGGCGGTGTCGACCAGGGTCAAGCTCGCCACCCGCTCCCCGGCGAGCAACGCGGCCCGTAGCGCGGTGAAGCCGCCCTGGGAGTGCCCGACCAGGTGCGCGGCGGGCACGTCCAAGCGCGTCGAGGACGCCCAGCGCGTCGCGTGCGGCGTCCCGAGCGGCGGAACCGTCGAGCTGCGGCGGTTCCCGGAGACCGGCGTGCTGCGCGGGCCGGTGCGCCGCCAGCCGGTCCGCCCGGACTTCCACGTCACCGGGCTGGTCACCCGCGGCACCGGGCGGCACGCCGTGGACTTCCGCGCGGAGGCGCTCAGCGAGGGCAGCGTCGGCGGCCGTGGAGGCGGACCACGCCCGGCGGCACCACGTGCGCGACTACGAGCAGGCGGTCCACGCCAGCGCGCGCACCATCGACCGGGTGGTCCGGCGGGCCAGGGGCATGAGCGCCAAGCGGTTCCTCGACGAGCGGATCGTCCTCGAAGCTCGGCGGCGGCTGGCCACGACCGACACCACGGTCGCCGCGCTGGCCGCCCAGCTCGGCTTCACCGAGGCGACGAACTTCGTCAAGTTCTACCGCCGGCTGACCGGCACCACCCCGCGCGCCCCCTGATCACAGCAGCCCGGCCTCGGACGCCTTCCCGATCGCCTCCACACGGTTGCGCGCCCCCAGCTTGTGCAGCGCGGACTGCAGGTACGTCTTCACCGTGTTCCGCGTCAGCCCGGTCGTCTCCGCGATCTCCGGGTTCGTCTGCCCCTGCGCGGCCAGCCGCAGCACCTCGTACTCGCGGCGGGTCAGGCCGCTGCGCGCCAGCGCGTCCGAGCGTGACGAGTGGTCCGGCATGATCCGCGGGTCGACCACGCGCTCCCCGCGCAGCACCCGCCGCAGCGCGGACACCAGGTCGGTGCCCGCCACGTCCTTGAGCAGGCACCCGTTGGCGCCCGCGTCCAGCGCGGCCAGCAGCCCCTGGTGGTCGCCGTGCGCGGTGAACACCACGATGCGCCCGGCGGGGTGCACCTGGCGCAGCCCGGCGATCACCTCCGGCGCGAGCATGTCCGGCAGCCGCAGGTCGAGCAGGATCAGGTCGGGCCGCAACTCGCCGACCCGCAGCAGCGCGACCCGCCCGGACTCCGCGCTGCCGATCAGCTTCAGCGACGGCTCGGCCCGCAGCAGCAGGGTGACCCCGTCGCGGACCACGGGGTGGTCGTCGACCACCAGCACCGTCGCCGTCATGGCACTTCGGGCACCCAGGCCCGCAGGGTGCAGCCGCCGTCCTCGTCGCGGACGAGGCTCACCCGCCCGCCCAGCCGCGCGGCCCGCTCCGCCAGCGAGCGCAGGCCCATCCCGGTGCCGGGCGAGTCCTCGGCGTCCTCGCCGGTGCCGTCGTCGGCGACCACAACCTGCACGCCGCCCCCGCTCGGCCCGAGGCTCACCACGACCGAGCAGGCCCGCGCGTGCTTCTCGACGTTGAGCAGCCCCTCCCGCACCGCGCACACCAGCAGCGCGGTGCGCTCGGCGTCCAGCGGCCGCACCGGGGCGAGCTGCACGAACCGGGCCGGCAGCCCGCAGCGCGCCTCGAACGAGCGGCAGTGCTCGGCCAGCTCGACCGGCAGCGCCCGTTCCGGTGTGGACTCCGACAGCGACAGCAACGACTCGCGCAGCGCCCGGGAGGCCGCCGACACGTCACCTTCCAGGCGGCACAACCGGCCCTCCAGCACCGGATCGCCCGCCACGTCCTGGTGCAGGTTCCGCACCTGCACGCCGATCGAGAACAGCAGCGCCCCGACCGAATCGTGCAGCGCGCTCTGCATCCGGCGCCGCTCGGCGGAGATCGCGTCGGCGCGGTCGGACTCGGCGACGCCGGCCAGTTTGAGCGCGAACGCCGCCTGGTCGGCGATGCCCTCCAGCCGCCGCACCGCGTCGTCGCCGAAGTCGGCGGGCTCCCGCATCGCGGCGTAGGCGATGGCCAGCGTCTCCGGTTTGCCGCGCACCCGGCTGATGATCGGGACGGTCAGCAACGCGGCGAGCCCCTCGCCCGCGACCTGGGCGTCGAACTGGTGCGTGATCGTCGGCGCCCGCAGGTAGTCCGACACCTTCACCGGCTTGCCGGACGCCAGCACCCGGCCGCCGACGCCCTGGCCGGTGGGCACCACGAGGTTCTGGATCGCGTCGGTCCGGTTGCCGGCCATCCACCGGATGACGGCGGTGCCGGGCCGCTCCAGCTCACCCACGAACGCGGCGTGCACGCCCAGTGACTCCCGGATGAGGTGCGCGGTGCCCTGCAGGGCTATCACCCGGTCGAGGGTCCCGAGCAGGCCCTCGCGCTCGCGCAGCAGCTCGTCGAGCACGTTGCTGTGCTCGACGGCACGGTCCGCGGCGACGCGCTGCTCTGCGGTCACGCGCCCACAATCGCACATCCGCTCCAATCCGGACATCCCCTCTTGGAGAGGGCACGGTTGGGCAAAAGTCCGGCATACCTCTCCAAGTGGGGGTGTCGGACCGGCGAGGGCCGATCAAGGATTGCCGCCACCGAGAGTGACGCCCGTCACGCGATCGGAGGAGGTGTGCGCCCCCGGTGTTGAACGTCCGAGACCTGCACGTCCGCTACGGCCGCTCGGTCGCCGCGCTGCACGGCGTCGACCTGGCGGTCCCCGACGACGGGGTCCTCGCCGTCCTGGGCAGCAACGGCGCGGGCAAGTCCACCCTGCTCCGGACGATCTCCGGCACGCTCAAGCTGCACCGCGGCGTCGTCACACGCGGTGAGGTCCGGCTGGGCGAAACGCGGATCGACCGGCTCGACCCGGCGGCCATCGTCCGGCTCGGCGTGGTCGGCGTGCCGGAGGGCCGCCAGATCTTCACCCGCATGTCCGTCGACGAGAACCTGCGCGCCGGCGGCATCGCCGTGTCGCCGGAGCAGCGGGTCAAGGCCCGCAAACGCGTGCACGAGCTGTTCCCGGTGCTGGGCGAGCGCGCCCGGCAGCGCGCCGGGCTGCTCTCCGGCGGCGAGCAGCAGATGCTCGCGATCGGACGGGCGCTGATGTCCACCCCGCAGGTGCTGCTGCTCGACGAACCGTCGCTCGGCCTCGCGCCGAAGGTGGTCGAGCAGATCAGCGGCATCATCCGCGAGATCCACGCCCAGGGCACCTCGGTGGTGCTGGTCGAGCAGAACGCGGTGATGGCGCTGAACGTCGCCGACCACGCCGTCGTGCTGGAGGTCGGCACCGTCGCGCTCGCCGGGCGCTCCGACGAGCTGTCCCGCAGCGAGGACGTCCAGCGCCTGTACCTGGGCGGGCACGCGGAAACCCAAGTCGCCGAGGCCGACGCCGGGCCGCGCAAGCACTTCCTGTCGAGGTGGGCCGGATGATCCCGGAACTGCGCGTCGAGCACCTCACGCTCCGCTTCGGCGGGCTGACCGCGCTGGACGACGTCTCCTTCACCGTGGTGCCCGGCTCGCTGCACGCCCTCATCGGGCCCAACGGCGCCGGGAAGTCCAGCTGCTTCAACGTGATCAGCGGGCTGTACCGCGCCACCGAGGGCCGCGTGCTGCTCGGCGACACGGAGCTCACCGGCATGCGGCCGCACAAGATGGCGAAGCTCGGCATCGGCCGGGCCTTCCAGAACGCGGCGCTCTCGCCCGGATCGACCGTGCTGGACAACGTGATGCTCGGCAGGCACGCCCTCACCCGCGGCGGGTTCCTGGAGTGCGCCCTGCGCGCGCCGTGGACGGTGCGCGCCGAGCGCAAGCACACCGAACGGGCCAAGGAGATCTGCGACTTCCTCGGCATCGGCAGGCTGCTGCACACGCCGGTGGCCGCGCTGCCCTACGGGCAGGTCAAGCGCGTGGACATCGCCCGCGCGCTGGCCGTGGAACCGGTGCTGCTCCTGCTGGACGAGCCGGCCGCGGGCATGAACGCGGCGGAGACCGCCGACCTGGCGGCCACGATCCACGACGTGCGTGACGAGCTGGGCATCTCGATCCTGCTGGTGGAGCACGACATGGGCCTGGTGATGGGCATCGCGGACCGGGTCACGGTGCTCGACTTCGGCCGCCGCATCGCCGACGGCCCGCCGAACCAAGTGCAGAACGATCCGGAGGTCATCCGGGCATACCTGGGAACGGAGGCCGCGTAGATGGACACGTTCCTGCAACTGGCGGTGAACGGCCTCGGCAAGGGCGCGGTCTACGCGCTCCTCGCGCTGGGGTTCGTGATCATCTTCAAGTCCACCGAGGTGATCAACTTCGCGCACGGCTCGCTGGTGCTGTTCGGCGGCTACCTGGTCGTCGCCACGCGCGAATCGCTGGGCTGGGTGGGCGCGTCGCTGGTCGGCATCGTCAGCGCCGGGCTGCTGGCACTGGTGGTGGAGCGGCTGCTGCTGTCCCGCACGAAGCTGGCCGATCCGAACAGCCTCGCGCTGCTCACGATCGGGATCGACGTGATCGTGACCGAGGAGATCGTGCGGCGCCTCGGGGTCGGCGTGCCGTTCCTCGGCGAGGCGTGGGACGCCAAGCCGATCCAGGTCGCCGGCATCACGCTGTTCCGCACGCACCTGGTCGCGATGCTCGTGGCCGCGGTGCTGATCACCGCGTTCTACCTGGCGTTCAAGTTCTCCAACTGGGGTGTCGCGATGCGCGCCCAGGCGGAGAACCGCGAGGCGGCCGCGTTGATGGGCATCCGCAGCCGCCAGGTGACCGCCACCGCGTGGCTGGTGGCCGGCCTGCTCGCCGGGGTCGCGGTGCTGTTCCTGGCCACCCAGGACTTCTCCGGCGCTGGCCTGTCCCGCGGTACGCACTCGATCGCGCTCGCCGCGTTCCCCGCCGCCATCCTCGGCGGGCTCGACTCGACCGCGGGCGCGATCGTCGGCGGGCTGGTCGTGGGGCTCGTCGAGGCCCTGTCCGCGGAGTACATCTCGTTCGACTTCTCCAAGAGCGCGGTGTTCCTGGTGATGCTGCTGGTGCTGGTGCTCCGGCCGTCCGGGCTGTTCGGAACGAGGGAGATAACCCGTGTCTGAGCTGGCGATGCGGGCCACGGTCGCGGACGCGCCCGCGAAGGCCCCGGCGAAGTCGGTGCGCTGGCTGCGGCTGCTCGCCTGGCTGGTGCTGCTGGCCGTGCTGCTGGTACTGCCGCTGTACCTCGGCGCGGAGTGGCTCAAGGCCGGCCAGTGGATGATGACCGGCGCGGTCGGCGCGATCGGGCTGACCATGCTGGTCGGGCAGGCCGGTCAGCTGTCGCTGGCGCACGCGTTCTTCCTGCTCGCCGGCGGCACCACGTACACGGTGCTGGCGAGCGGCACCGAGGACGGCCGGGTGATCGGCTTCGGCGTGGACCCGCTGCTGTCACTGCTGGCCGCGGTCGCGTTCACCGCCGTGCTGGGCCTGGCGTTCGCGCCGGTGTCCGGGCGGCTGCGCGGCATCTACCTCGGGGTGGCGTCGCTGTCGCTGGTGTTCATCGGGCTCTACTTCGGACAGTCGGCGGAGCGGCTGACCGGCGGCACGTCCACCGGCCGCACCCCGGCGCCGTTCGAGCTGTTCGGGTTCACCTTCGACAGTTCGGGCGGACTGGTGATCCTCGGTGTGCCGTTCCGGCAGGCCGAGAAGATGTGGTACCTGTACCTGGCCCTGACGGTGATCGCGTTCGTGCTGGCGCGCGGCGCGGTCAACAGCCGGGTCGGGCGGTCCTGGCGCGCGGTGCGCGACCACGAGGCCTCCGCGGCCGCGATGGGGGTCAGCGTCGCCCGGGCGAAGGCCGGCGCGTTCGCGGTGTCCTCCGCCTACGCCGGGCTGGCTGGCGTGATGACCGTGCTGTGGTTCGACATCCTCAAGCCGGACGAGAACGAGTTCGGCACGTACGGCATCAACGTCTCCATCGCCTACCTGGCGATGGTCATCATCGGCGGCCTCGGGTCGATCGGGGGCGCGCTGGTCGGCGCGCTCATCGTGTTCGGCCTGCCGCAGGTGCTCTCGCTCTACTCGACACAGCTGGGGATCTTCACCGGGAGCGGCGAGGGCGCGTTCACCCCGATCCTCGTCAGCACCTTCGTCTACGGCGCCGCGATCATCCTCGTCGTGCTCTTCGAGCCGGGCGGGCTCGCGGCGATCGGGCGCCGGATCACCGGCGGCCTGCACAGGGAACGGAAGAAGGAAGGAACGTCCCGATGAAGCGACGGCTTTCCCTGGTCCTCGCGGCGATGCTGGCCATCGCCGCGTGCGGCACCAAGGCGGGCGATCAGGGATCGTCCGGCTCGGACGCCTCCGGCGTCAAGACCGATCTCGGCGTCACCGCCAACGAGATCACCCTCGGCGTCATGACCGACATGACGGGCCCGTTCAAGAACCTCTCGATCGGCATCACGCACGGCAACCAGTTGTGGGTCAACGACTTCAACGCGGCAGGCGGCGTGTGCGGGCGGCAGGTCAAGCTGGAGATCGTCGACCACGCCTACAAGGCCGACACCGCGAAGACCCTATACCCGCAGCTGGAGCCGAAGGTGCTCGGGTTCGTCCAGATCGTCGGGTCGCCGATCATGGCGGCGCTGAAGCAGAACATCAAGTCCGACAAGACGACCGCGACCCCGGCGTCCTGGTCGTCGGAGCTGCTGGACAACCCGTACGTGATGATCGTCGGCACCACCTACGACGTCGAGATGATCGACGGCATGTCCTACCTGCAGGAACAGGGCATGATCAAAGACGGCGACACGGTCGGGCACATCTACATCGACGGCGAGTACGGCGCGAACGGCCTGCGCGGCGCCCGCTACTACGCGCAGAAGCACGGCATGAACCTGCGCGAAGTCAAGATCACCTCGTCGGACAACGACCTGACCAACATCGTCACGGGTCTGCGTGGCGAGGGCGTGAAGGCGATCATGCTGACCACCACGCCGGCG
Source organism: Amycolatopsis tucumanensis (assembly GCF_021654135.1). Lineage (GTDB taxonomy): Bacteria > Actinomycetota > Actinomycetes > Mycobacteriales > Pseudonocardiaceae > Amycolatopsis_E > Amycolatopsis_E tucumanensis. Next base: position 135,498 of record NZ_JAKGSD010000007.1, read on the forward strand.
CAGACCGGTTCGGTGGCGGCGGCGAACAAGGCGCTCGGGCTGAACGTGCCGCTGCTGGGCAACAACCCGACGTTCGACCCGGTGCTGCTGAGCAGCCCGGCCGCGAACGCGCTGGACCGGCTCTACGTCGTGGCCAGCAGCGTGCCGGTGGCCGCGGACGTGCCGAAGGCGAAGGACGTGCTGGCGAAGTACAAGGCCGCGAAGTTCCCGGAGGCGCCGAACGCCGGTGTCCCCTACGGCTACGCGGTGGCCGAGGTGTGGGGCGCGGTGCTGAGGAAGGCCTGCGACAACAAGGACCTGACCCGCGACGGCATCCTCACCGCGCTGCAGCAGACGACCTCCGCCGACACCGGTGACCTGGTCGCGGCACTGGACTTCTCGAAGCCCGGCGCGCCGCCGACCCGCGAGGTCTACGTTGCGCAGCCCGACGCGGGCGTCGAAGGCGGCATCAAGTACGTGAAGCCGCTGTTCGAGGCCGCGGACGCCAAGGACTACGTGGCACCGCACCAGAAGTGAGCGCGCCTGGTGGCCCGTCCCCGTTGGCGGGCCACCAGGTCAGTGCACGGCGGCCATGCGGACCACGCGATTGCCCGCGACCGTGGTGACGCCGAGCGCGATCACCGCGCCGAGCACGATGCTCAGCAGGTACGGCCCGGCGGCGAACGCCGCCGCCGGGCTGCCCGTCTTGACGACGGCGAACGGGATGACGCACACCAGCGCGCCGACGCCGGCCGCGATCACGCTGACGAGCGTCGCGGCGACGATCTCCCGCAGCAGCATCCCGCGGGTCTGCCCGGAGGTCGACCCGATCAGCGACATGGTCGTGAACTCCTCCTGCCGCCTGCCCAGCGCCGCCACCAGGTTGTTGGTCAGCGCGATCGCCATGAACACCGCGATCAGGACCACCACCAGGTAGTTGATCGACGCCAGGACCTGCGCGGTGCTGCCCTCGGCCGAGTGCCGGTTCTCGATGCCCTGCATGCTGAGCGTCCCGGCGGACACGCCGACGAGCAGTGTCAGGAAGGTGACCGCGGGCCGCACCCGTTCCGGCGCCGCGGACAGGTTGACGGCCGCCAGGTGCCCCGCCGCGCCGCGCGGTGACAGGACCTTCAGGACCCGGTTCACCAGAACGACCAGCTCCGGCGCGAGCACCGCGAGCCCGATCGCGACGAGCACGGTGGCGGGCCCGGTCATCGCGGTGGTCGCGATGTCGTCCGCGTCCATGGCGAGGACGGCCGAGGACGACCCGATCCCCGCGACCAGCATCACGGCCGCGAGGATGCGGCGCGGCGACCGGCGGGACCGCTTGCTCAGCACCGGCGCGGGCCCCTCGATCGGACTCCGCCCGGCGATCCTGCGGCTGCCGATCCACGCGGCCACGATGCTCGCGAGCAGCACGACGACGACCCCGGCGACCGGCAGCGCCAGACCCGGCGCGTAGGCCGTGGAACCGGCGACCAACCCCGACGACCGGACCGCGGCCAGCACGATCCAGCCGAGCAGGTAACCCAGCAGCAGACCGGGCAGCGCGGCGACCGCCGAGACGGCGAGCGTCTCCGCCGAGACCATCACCTGGATCTGCCGCGGCGTCGCCCCGATCAGGCGCAGCCCGCCGATCTCCGCGGCGCGGCCGCCGAGCGTCACGCCGATCGTCGACACCATCGCGAAGACGACGATCGCCACCACCCAGCCGCCCATGATCATCGGGAACTGGGTCAGGAACGACCGGTCCGCCCCGGCCGTGCCGTCCGCGAGCCCGGTGGCGAGCAGCGTGGTCATCGTCGACACCAGCGCCATCCCGATCAACGCGATCAGGCCGGTGGCGATCGCCGCACCGCGGTGGTGGCGGAACAGCCGCAGGGCGAGGCTCACCACGTCAGTTCACCCCCATCGCGGCGGCCCGCTCGGCCGACTCGATCAGGGTCGCCATGCGGTTGGCGACCGCGGCCGCCGCGGGGCGGGCCATCTGGTCGACGATCAGGCCGTCGGCCAGGAACAGCACCCGGTCCGAAAAGGACGCCGCGACCGGGTCGTGCGTCACCATGATGATCGTCTGGCCCTGGTCGGCGAGCGCGCGCAGCAGGCTCAGGACCTCGCGGGCGCTGCGGATGTCCAGCGCGCCGGTCGGCTCGTCGGCGAAGACGACCTCCGGGTCGGTGATCAACGCGCGCGCCACCGCGACGCGCTGCTTCTGGCCGCCGGAGAGCTGGTCCGGCCGGTGGGTGCCGCGGTTGCCCAGCCCGACGCGCTCGAGCAGGGCGTCGGTCCGGCGCGGGTCGGGCTTGCGCCCGTCCAGCCGCAGCGGCAGTTCGACGTTCTCCTTCGCGGTCAACGCCGGCAGCAGGTTGAACGCCTGGAACACGAAGCCGACGCGCCTGCGGCGCAACTCGGCCAGCTTGGTCTCGTCGAGCCCGGCGAGGCTAACGCCGTCGAGCTCGGCCGTGCCCGCGGTCGGCGTCCGCAGCCCGGCCGCGCAGTGCAGCAACGTGGTCTTGCCCGAGCCCGACGGGCCCATGATCGCCGTGAACGAGCCCCTCGGCACGTCCAGGTCGATGCCACGCAGAGCGTCGACCGGCCCCGCTTCCCCCTCGAATCTGCAGCGCAAGCCCCGGATGCGCACAGCAGGAGTCCCCATGTCAGATCCCTTCTCCAACCCTTGAACGAACGTTTTAAACGAACGTTTATATGATACGGTAGCACACATGGGACACCGGGAGAACTTGCTGATCGCGGCGCGGGAATGCCTCCTCCGGGCCGGCTACGCGCGCACCACCGCGCGTGACCTGGCCGCCGCTTCCGGCGCGAACCTGGCGTCGATCAACTACCACTTCGGGTCGAAGGAGGGCCTGCTCACGCGGGCGCTGAACGACCTGAACGCCGAGTGGGGCGAGCTGCTGTTCCAGGCGCTCGGCGAGGGCGACACGAACGAGGCGCGCTGGGGCCGGATCATCGAGTCGATCCAGGCGAACCGGCAGCTGTGGTTCGTGAACTTCGAGGGTGTCGCCTACCTGCAGCACGACGAGAAGATCCGCGACATGAACGCGCGTGGCCAGCAGGCCGCCCGCGCGGCGCTGGCGCAGGCGTTCGCCGGGCTGGGGCCGGACGCGGACCCGGACCGGGTGCGGATCGTCGGCTCGCACTACTACTCGCTGCTGGTCGGGGTCGCGCTGCAGTGGCTCACCGATCCGGACAACGCCCCGAACGCGGCCGAGATCGTCGCGGCGGACCAGAGCGCGCGGGTCTGACGCGTGCCGCCCAGCGGGACGCGGTGGTTGCGATCCGCGGGGGTGGCCACGAGAGTTCAGGCCATGGATGCGACAGCGGTGCGGGAGGCGGCCGACCTCCTGCTGCAGGCCTATGCGGCGGGCAAGCCCATCGCGCCCCTGATCGAGACCTACCCGGGCGCGACCGTCGAGGACGCCTACCGGATCCAGCTCGACCAGGTGCGTGTGTGGACCGAGGGCGGCGACGAGATCAAGGGCCACAAGGTGGGCCTGGCCTCGGCCGCGATGCAGCGTCAGATGGGCGTCGACCAGCCCGACTACGGGCACCTCACCGGCACCATGTTCCACCTGGAGCACCAGCCGATCCCGGTCGGCAGCTTCCTGCAGCCGCGCATCGAGCCGGAGATCGCGTTCGTGCTCGGGCGGAAGCTCTCCGGGCCCGGGGTGACGGTGGCCGACGCGGTGCGCGCCGTCGACTTCGTGGTGCCCGCGCTGGAGATCGTGGACTCGCGCATCGAGGACTGGCGCATCTCGATCGTCGACACCATCGCCGACAACGCCTCTTCCGGCGGGGTGGTGCTGGGCAGCAGGCCGACCGCACTGTCCTCGGTGGACCTGCGCCTGGCCGGCTGCACCCTGCACTCGGGCGGTGAGCTGGTGGCGACCGGGGCGGGCGGCGCGGTGCTCGGATCGCCGCTGAACGCGCTGGTGTGGCTGGCGAACACCGTCGGCCCGCTGGGGATCGACCTGGAGCCGGGGCACGTGGTGCTGCCCGGGTCGATGACGAAGGCGATCCCGCTGCGCCCCGGCGACACCGTGGTGTCGACGGTGGCGGGGCTGGGCAGCGTGACGGCTGTGTTCGGGTCGAAGGAGGACGCGTGACCGGGTGGAGCATCGCCGAGGCGGCGCGGGTGCTGCTGGCGGCGGAGGACGCGGGAACGGCGCGCGGCCCGATCACCGAGGAGTGGCCCGGCCTGGACGTGCGCACGGCGTATGCGGTGCAGGACGAGGCGTTGCGGTTGCGGCTCGCGCGCGGCGAAAAGCTGATCGGGCTGAAGCTGGGCCTGACGTCGAAGGCGAAGCAGGAGCGCATGGGCGTGGACCGCCCGGTGATGGCCTGGCTGACCGACGCCATGGTGCTGCCCGCCGCGGACCCGCTGCCGAAGCTGATCCACCCGCGGGCCGAGCCGGAGATCGTGTTCGTGCTGGGCGCGCGCCTGGCGGGCCCCGGCGTCACGGCGGCCACCGCGATGGCGGCGGTGGACCGGGTGTACGGCGGGATCGAGGTGATCGACTCGCGGTACGCCGACTTCCGGTTCGCCGCGCCAGACACCATCGCCGACAACGCCTCGTCGAGCGTCTTCCGGGTCGGCTCGGTGGGGGTCGCGCCCGCCGGGCTGGACCTGACGCTGGAGGCGTGCCTGCTGGAGGCCGACGGAGCGATCGTGGACAGCGCGACCGGCGCCGCGGTGCTCGGTCACCCCGGCGAGGCGCTCGCGCTGGCAGCCAACGCACTGGCGGAACGGGGCCTGGCGTTGGAGGAGGGGTGGATCGTGCTGACCGGCGGCCTGACCGACGCTGTGCCGATCTCATCGGGCGCCCGCATCGCCGCACACTTCACAAGCCTGGGCTCAATCACCCTGGCCGGCTGACCAACCACAAAACCGCCGCCCGGCAACGAAAGCCCCTCACCCTCCGAACCACTCCCCTCCCGCAACCCGATCCCCAGCCAAATCGGTTGCCGAGCCACCGGGTCAAGGCACGCTTTCCCGGCTTGACGCGGTGTCTCGGCGACCGAACACTGAAAGATCGGGTTCGGAAGGGGCTACTCGGGCTCGGGATGCCCCAGCTTCGTCAGCCACACCCGGAACAACCGGTGCAGCGACTCGGCCCCCACCAGCTCGCCCGGCGGCTCGAACTCCTTGGGGTGGATGAGGAACCCGCGCTCCTGCTCCCCACCGAGCCCGCCGTGTGAGCCGACGTGGATCTCGAACGGTGAGGCCTCCCCGGTCTCCGGGTCCCACCGGCTGTTGATCATGATGTCGGCGCAGTGCGGGAAGGTGTCCACGCGCCGGATCAGGTCCGGGGCGTGTTCCCCGTACAGCGCCAGCGGGTCCTCCCCGAGCACCTCGCCGGACGCCAGCCGGTGGACCCCGTCGCGGCCGAGCACGACCGGGCCGTGGACGTCGCTGCGCACCAGCATGAACCCGATCCCCGGGTGGTCGACCAGCGCGGGCAGCAGCTCCGGGTACTCGCGCTCGATCGTCTCCAGCGAGACCCTGCCTTCGTGCTCGGTGAACGACACCATCCCGACGTGCCCGGACACCACGACGACCACGCCGGGCGCCACGCGCGTCACCTCGTGCCGCTCGTCCTCCCGTGGCCGGTGCTCGATGCGCCGCGCCCCGGTCACCCGCTCCCGCAGGCGCGTGGCGACCGGGCCCCCGGAAACCGCTTCCGGGGCCGGCCCGCCGCACAGCCGCCCGACGAGCTCCTCCAGCGACTCGCCGAACCGGTGCGCGAACGCCCACCCCTGCGTCTGCCCGTGGTCGGACAGCACCACCAGGTGGTACGGCCGCGGTCCGAGCCGGGACGCGCGGTGCAGCCGCCCGATCTGCTGGTCGATCGCCCGCAGCACGGCGAGCGTGTCGAACCGTTCGATGCCGGAGTGGTGGGCGACCTCGTCGTAGCCGAGGAAGTCCGCGTAGACCACCGGGCGGCCGTTGAGCATGTCCTCCAGCACCGCGGACACCACGACGTCCCGGGAGATGACCGTGGTGCCGGTCCGGGCGATCGGGTAGATCCCGCCGCGCGGCACCCGCGGCACGACGCCCGCCCGCCGCTGCCGCGCCGACGCCGAGACCTCGCGGACGATGTCGACCAGTGCGGAACCCAACGTGCGCAACGCGTTCACCGGGTTGGCGAAGTAGGCGTAGTAACCCGCGCCGACCCGGTCCGCGCGACGTCGGCGCAGGCCTCTGGGCAGCAGCACGGACACGGCGCTCATGGTGAGGCTGACGTGCGGCGCGTCGCCGGTGAAGAGGTTGCCGTGGCTGGCGCCGTCGACGGCGAGCAGGCCGCGGCCGTTCGAGTGCCGCCGCTCGATCTCGGCCGCGTCGCGCGGGTGGGCGCACGCCATCACGTGGTCGCGGTCCTTTTCGTACCACCGGAACCCGAGGATGTCGTGGTTGGAGCCGTGCAGGATGCCGCACACGCTCGCGCCGGTCTGCGAGCTCCAGTCGGTCTGCCAGCGCACCAGCGCATGGCTGTCCTCGGCGAGCCAGCGAGCCAGGGTCGGCATGTCGCCGTCCCGCACCGCGCGGCGCACGACGTCGTACCCGAGGCCGTCGACCTGCAGGAAGATCAGCCCGGGCGGGAGGTCCGGTCCGGGGTCCGGGCAGCGGCGCGACCGGCGGCGGGCGCGGCGGAAGAACACCTCGTCCTCGTCGATGGCCAGCACGCTCGACACCACGCCGCTGACCGCGGACACCCCGACCACGACGAGGAACCCGGTGCGCAGCCCGTTGACCTCGACCCCCGGCACGACCGCGAACGCCGCCACCGCGCCCGCGCCGAGCACGAGGAAGCTGCCGATGCCGAGCGTGAACAGCGCCAGCGGCAACGCGACCCGCAGCACCTGCGGCCACACCACGGCGGTCAGCAGGCTCAGCAGCAGGCCGCACACCAGCGGCTGCCACCAGTTCGGCATCGCGAAGCCGTCGAGCAGGTCGTCCATGCCGACGAGCGCGAGCGACGTGGTCAGCCACACCAGGGCGAACCGCGCGAGCGACCGTCCACGCCGGAACAGCCGGCCCCTCTCCGCCGTTGTCATCCCCGGTTCCCCACCCTTTCCCTGCGGCGCTTCGCCACCAGGTTGATCACCCCGGTCACCAGCAGTACCAGCACGGCGGCCAGCAACGTCGCGACGAGCGGCGAGTCGAACAGGCCGCCGCTGAGCACGCCGAGCAACGCGTACGCGACCGCCCACAGCACGCACGCCACGGCCGTGGCGGGCAACAGCCTCCGCCACGGGTAGGCGATCGCGCCCGCGGCGAGCAGCACGGGGATGCGCCCGGCAGGCAGCAACCGCCCGACGACCACGAGCTGCCACCCCTGCCGCGCGAACCGCCGGCGCGCCGCGACGAGGCGTTCCGGCTTCTGCCCGCGCGCCAGCCAGCGGACCGCCGCGTCGCTGCCCAGCCGCGCGACCGCGAAGGTCACGACGTCACCCACCATCGCCCCCGCGGCGGCCAGCAGCAGCACCAAGGGCAACGACAGGTGCCCGGTGGTCATGGCGATCGCGGCCGCCGCACCGACGACGGCCCCGGTCGGGACGATCGGCACGATCGAGCCGACGAGGACGCCCAGGAAGAGGGTCGGATAGCCGACGCTGGAGAGGTCGGTCCAGTTCACCCAGCCACCCCATCACGCGCCCGCCCCGGCCCGGTGACCGCCGCGCCGACGATCGCCGATCTCACACCGACGAGCACGGGACTGGCGAAGCCCGCGGTCGTGGGCTCTCCGGGTGGCCTCATCGGGGCGACCTGTGCAGCCGCACCGGCTCGCCGGGCTCCGTGAGGGCCACCGTGGTCGGCAGGCCGCGATCCGCCACCTCCGCCCCGAACGTCCGTGGCGGTGAGACCAGCAACCGCCGCATGCGGCGGGTTCGCGCCAGGCCGGGGACGGCCAGGGTGCCCCAGTGCACGGGCACCGCCACGCGCGGCCGCACCAGTGAGACCGCCTCCGCGGCCCGCGCCGGGTCCAGGTGCCCCGGCCCCAGATTCGGCCCCCACCCCCACACCGGCAGCAGCGCCACGTCCACCGGGCCCAGCTCGGCCATCCCCGGGTACAGGTCCGTGTCCCCGGCGACGTACACCCGCGCCCCCGGCCCCTCCACGACGTGACCGCTCGCGGGCGCCTGCGGGCCGTGCGTGAAGCGCGGCCCCCAGCGGTGCCCGGAGTGGTCCGCAGGCACCGCGGTCACCCGGAGGTCGCCGAGCTCCAGCCGCTCCCCGATGTCCAGTTCCGCCACCGCCGGAAACCCCCGCCGCCGCAACCACCCGCCGGCCCCGCGCGGCACCACGATCCGCACGTCCTGCCCCAGCAGCCGCAGCGACGGCACGTGCAGGTGGTCGCCGTGCAGGTGGGAAATCAGCACGAGGTCGACGTCGGCGTAGGCAGCGGGATCCAGCGGTGGCGCGACCCGCACCAGCCCGCCCACCGTGCGCGTCAGCACCGGATCGGTCAGCACGACCCGGCCGGCGATCTCCAGCCGGACCGTCGAGTGCCCGAGGAAACGCATCGCCAGGCCGTCCACACCCCGAGTATCCCGGCCGGAAGGCGCTCCGCGTCCGTAACACCTTGATTACTTAATCGGACACCCACTCGAACCGGTGAATCGATCACGGCACCGCACCAGCACACCTTTGCGCAGGTCAACGCTGGTGCAACGGTACTTCCACACCGGAGGCTGTCGCGTCAACGTCCGTATGGCATATGCCACGAGGTCCGCTCGACGTATGTCGATAACGGCGAGTTCACACTACTGTCATAAGACCCGGCGAACCCGGGGGTAACTGGCGCGCCGCGGGAACCCGCCCACCACGACCCGGGGATCTCGCTGATGCGCGCCAGCGGCCCGAAGACGTGCCGACCGGCGGCCACCCAACGACGTGTGGCCGGTGTGCCGAGTCCTGCCCTCGTTCAGGCGACTCGGACTTCTGCTCTCGACTGACCATCGCGCAGGAGGGCTGTTGCGTTAACAACAGCCCGTGCCGCGCCCACGTGTGAGGAGACGGCCAGCCGTGACCCGCCACAGTGTTCGCAAGCCGGAAGGCTTGTACGACGCGCAATACGAGCACGATGCCTGCGGTGTCGCGTTCGTCGCCGATATGTCCGGCCGACGCAGCCACGACATCGTGACCAAGGCCCTGACGGCCCTGCGCAACCTCGAACACCGTGGCGCCAGAGGAGCGGAACCGGAGACCGGCGACGGCGCGGGCATCCTGATCCAGGTCCCGGACGCGTTCTTCCGCGAGGTCGTCGACTTCGAGCTGCCCGAGGCGGGTCACTACGCCGTGGGCACCGCGTTCCTGCCGGTCGACGAGACCGCCCGCGGCCGCGCCATGAGCGCGATCGAGGGCCTCGTCGCCGAGGAGGGCCTGCGTGTCCTGGGCTGGCGCGAGGTCCCGGTGGACACCGAGCACGTCGGGCCGACGGCGGCCTCGACCATGCCGCACTTCGCGCAGCTGTTCCTGGCCTCGCGCGAAGGGCTGCGCACCGGGCTGGACCTGGAACGCGCGGCGTTCTGCGTGCGCAAGCGCGCCGAGCACCTGCTGGCCGACGAGGACGTGTACTTCCCGAGCCTGTCCGCCCGCACCATCGTCTACAAGGGAATGCTCACCGAGCCGCAGGTGCCGCGGTTCTTCCCGGACCTGACCGACGAGCGCGTGACGAGCGCGATCGGGCTGGTGCACTCCCGCTTCTCGACCAACACGTTCCCGTCGTGGCCGCTGGCCCACCCGTACCGGTACGTGGCGCACAACGGCGAGATCAACACGCTGCGCGGCAACCGGAACTGGATGGACGCGCGCGAGTCGATGCTGTCCACCGACCTGATCCCGGGTGACCTCAAGCGGATCTACCCGATCATCACCCGCGGCGCGAGCGACTCGGCGAGCTTCGACGAGGTCCTGGAGCTGCTGCACCTGGGCGGCCGCAGCCTGCCGCACGCCGTCCTGATGATGATCCCGGAGGCGTGGGAGAACCACGAGGAAATGGACCCCGCGCGGCGGGCGTTCTACGAGTTCCACTCCACGCTCATGGAGCCGTGGGACGGCCCGGCGCTGGTGTCGTTCACCGACGGCACCCAGATCGGCGCGGTGCTGGACCGCAACGGCCTGCGCCCGGCGCGGTACTGGGTCACCGAGGACGGCCTGGTCGTGCTCGCCAGCGAGGTCGGCGTGCTGGAGCTGGACCAGTCGACGATCGTGAAGAAGGGCCGGCTGGAGCCGGGCCGCATGTTCCTCGTCGACACGGCCGAGGGCCGCATAATCGACGACGAGGAGATCAAGGGGCAGCTGGCCGCCGAGCACCCCTACGGCGACTGGGTCGACCAGGGCCTGGTGCGCCTGGAAGAACTGCCCGAGCGCGAGCGCGAGGTGCCCACGCACGCCTCGCTGGTGCGCCGCCAGCAGGCCTTCGGCTACACCGAAGAAGAGCTCGACACCCTGCTGTCGCCGATGGCGCGCAGTGGCGCGGAGCCGATCGGCTCGATGGGCAACGACTCGCCGCTCGCGCCGCTGTCGTCCGGCCCGCGGCCGATCTTCGACTACTTCATCCAGCTGTTCGCCCAGGTCACCAACCCGCCGCTGGACGCCATCCGCGAGGAGCTGGTGACGTCGCTTGGCACCCAGCTCGGCGCGCAGCCGAACCTGCTGGAGGCCACCGGCGAGTCGTGCCGCCGCGTCGTCCTGCCGTTCCCGGTGCTGGACAACGACGAGCTGGCCAAGCTGGTGCACATCAACGACGACGGTGACCTGCCGGAGTTCACCGCGGTCACCATCCACGGCCTCTACGACGTGCACGGCGGCGGCGACGCGCTGCTGGCGCGCCTGGAGGAGATCCGGACCGAGGTGTCCAACGCGATCTCCGAGGGCGCGCGGCTGATCGTGCTGTCCGACCGCGGGGTCGACGCCGACCACGCGGCCATCCCGTCGCTGCTGCTCACCGGCGCAGTGCACCACCACCTGGTGCGGCAGAAGACCCGCACGCAGGTCGGCATCATCGCCGAGACCGCCGACGCCCGCGAGGTGCACCACATCGCGCTGCTGCTGGGTTACGGCGCCGCCGCGGTCAACCCCTACCTGGCGATGGCCACGGTCGAGGAGCTGGCCCGCGACGGCAAGATCCCGGGCGTCACCGCGCAGCAGGCGACCCGCAACCTGATCAAGGCGCTGGGCAAGGGCGTCCGCAAGACCATGTCGAAGATGGGAGTGTCCACTGTGGCCTCCTACACCGGCGCGCAGATCTTCGAGGCGCTCGGCCTGTCGCAGGAGGTCATCGACACCTGCTTCACCGGCACCACCTCGCGGCTGGGCGGCGTCGGCTTCGACGTGCTGCACGAGGAGGTCCGGCAGCGTCACGCCCGCGCGTTCCCGCGCGACGGGTTCCGACCGAACCACCGCGAGCTGGAGATCGGCTCGGACTACCAGTGGCGGCGCGAGGGCGAGCCGCACCTGTTCAACCCGCACACGGTCTTCAAGCTGCAGCACTCCACGCGCACCGGCCGCTACGAGGTGTTCAAGGAGTACACGAACGCCGTCGACGAGCAGTCGAAGAAGCTGTTCACCCTGCGCGGCCTGTTCGAGCTGAAGGAGGGCGTGCGCCCGCCGGTGCCGATCGAGGAGGTCGAGCCGGTCTCCGAGATCGTCAAGCGGTTCGCCACCGGCGCCATCTCCTACGGCTCGATCTCGCAGGAGATGCACGAGACGCTGGCGATCGCGATGAACCGGCTGGGCGGCAAGTCCAACACCGGTGAGGGCGGCGAGGACCCGGAGCGGCTGTACGACCCGGAGCGGCGCAGCGCCGTGAAGCAGGTCGCGAGCGGCCGGTTCGGCGTCACCAGCGAGTACCTGGTCAACGCCGACGACATCCAGATCAAGATGGCGCAGGGCGCGAAGCCCGGCGAGGGCGGTCAGCTGCCCGGCGCGAAGGTGTACCCGTGGATCGCGAAGACGCGGCACTCCACGCCGGGTGTGGGCCTGATTTCCCCGCCGCCGCACCACGACATCTACTCGATCGAGGACCTGGCGCAGCTGATCCACGACCTGAAGAACGCCAACCCGGCCGCCCGCATCCACGTGAAGCTGGTGTCCGAGGTCGGCGTCGGCACGGTCGCGGCCGGTGTGTCGAAGGCGCACGCGGACGTCGTGCTGATCTCCGGTCACGACGGCGGCACCGGCGCCTCGCCGCTGTCCTCCATCAAGCACGCGGGCGGCCCGTGGGAGCTGGGCCTGGCCGAGACGCAGCAGACCTTGCTGGCGAACCGGCTGCGCGACCGGATCGTGGTGCAGACCGACGGCCAGCTCAAGACCGGCCGCGATGTCGTGATCGCCGCGCTGCTCGGCGCCGAGGAGTTCGGCTTCGCGACCGCGCCGCTGGTGGTGTCCGGCTGCATCATGATGCGCGTCTGCCACCTGGACACCTGCCCGGTCGGCGTGGCGACGCAGAACCCGAAGCTGCGCGAGAAGTTCAGCGGCAAGGCCGAGTACGTGGTGAACTTCTTCGAGTTCATCGCGCAGGAGGTGCGCGAGTACCTGGCGCGGCTGGGCTTCCGCTCGATCGAGGAGGCCGTCGGGCACGCCGAGGTGCTCGACACCCGTCCCGCGGTCGACCACTGGAAGGCGCGCGGGCTGGACCTGTCGCCGATCTTCCACGTGCCCGAGCTGGAGCCGCGTGCCGCGCGGCACCAGGTGGTCAAGCAGGACCACGGCCTGGAGAAGGCGCTGGACAACACGCTGATCCAGCTCGCCGAGGGCGCGCTGAACTCCGGGGACAAGGTGCGGCTGGAACTGCCGGTGCGCAACGTGAACCGGACCGTCGGCACCATGCTCGGGTCGGAGCTGACCAAGCGCTGGGGCGGCGAGGGCCTGCCGGACGACACGATCGACGTGACCTTCACCGGCACCGCCGGGCAGTCGTTCGGCGCGTTCATCCCGAAGGGCATCACGCTGCGGCTGTTCGGCGACGGCAACGACTACGTGGGCAAGGGCCTCTCCGGTGGCCGCATCATCGTGCGGCCGCCCAAGGAGGCGAAGTTCGACACGTCGGCGAACATCATCGCGGGCAACGTGATCGGCTACGGCGCGACCGGTGGGCAGATCTTCCTGCGCGGCAAGGTCGGCGAGCGGTTCTGCGTGCGCAACTCGGGCGCGCTGGCCGTCGTGGAGGGCGTCGGCGACCACGGTTGCGAGTACATGACCGGCGGTCGCGTGGTCGTGCTCGGGCCGACCGGGCGCAACTTCGCCGCCGGCATGTCCGGCGGGATCGCCTACGTGCTGGACCTGTCGCCGCTGCGGGTGAACCCGGAGATGGTCGACGTGGACCCGCTGGACGACGAGGACGTCGAGTTCCTGCGGGACGCGGTCGAGGCGCACTTCGTGGAGACCGAGTCGCCGGTGGCGCGGGAACTGCTGGCCGACTGGGAGACCACGATCGCCCGGTTCGCCAAGGTCATGCCCAAGGACTACAAGCGGGTCCTGGCCGCGCAGGCGGAAGCCGAGCGCGACGGCCGGGACGTGAACGAAGCCATCATGGAGGCCGCACATGGCTGACCCCAAGGGTTTTCTGACGACGCCGCGCGAGACGCCGAAGACCCGGCCGGTGCCGCTGCGGCTGCTCGACTGGCGCGAGGTGTACGAGGACTTCGCGTCGAACAAGCTGGAGAAGCAGGCCGGCCGCTGCATGGACTGCGGCATCCCGTTCTGCCACCAGGGCTGCCCGCTGGGCAACCTGATCCCGGAGTGGAACACGCTGGTCTGGAGCGACGACTGGCGCGACGCGATCGAGCGGCTGCACGCCACGAACAACTTCCCGGAGTTCACCGGGACGCTGTGCCCCGCGCCGTGCGAGACCGCGTGCGTGCTGGGGATCAACGACGACCCGGTGACGATCAAGCGGGTCGAGATCTCCATCGTGGACCGCGCGTGGGAGGAGGGCTGGATCACGCCGCAGCCCCCGAAGACGCGCACCGGCAAGAAGGTCGCGGTGGTCGGGTCCGGTCCGTCCGGTCTGGCGGCGGCGCAGCAGCTGACCCGCGCCGGGCACGACGTGGTCGTGTTCGAGCGGGCCGACGCGATCGGCGGGCTGCTGCGGTACGGCATCCCCGAGTTCAAGATGGAGAAGCGCCGGCTGGACCGGCGGCTGGACCAGATGCGGGCCGAGGGCACCGAGTTCCGGACCGGTGTGAACGTCGGGGTCGACATCACGGCGGAGGAGCTGCGGTCGTCCTACGACGCGGTGGTGCTGGCCGGTGGCGCGACCGCGTGGCGCGACCTGCCGGTCAAGGGCCGCGAGATCCCGGGCATCCACCAGGCGATGGAGTTCCTGCCGCTGGCGAACCGGGTGGCGTCGGGTGAGCTGGAGTCGTCGCCGATTTCGGCCGAGGGCAAGCACGTCGTGGTGATCGGCGGCGGTGACACCGGCGCGGACTGCGTCGGCACGTCGCACCGGCAGGGCGCGCTTTCGGTGACGCAGCTGGAGATCATGCCGCGACCGCCGGAGACTCGCTCGGAGGCGCACCCGTGGCCGATGTACCCGATGATCTTCCGGGTGTCCTCGGCGCACGAGGAGGGCGGCGAGCGGCTGTACTCGGTGAGCACGCAGGAGTTCCTCGCCGACGAGGACGGGAACCTGCGGGCGCTGCGGCTGGTCGAGGTCCGCAACGAGGGCGGGAAGTTCGTCGAGGTCGAGGGCACCGAGCGGGAGCTGCCCGCGCAGCTGGTGCTGCTGGCGATGGGCTTCGTCGGCCCGCAGCGCGAAGGCCTGATCGAGCAGCTCGGCGTGGAGCTGGACGCGCGCGGCAACGTCGCGCGGGACGCGGATTTCCGCACCAGCGTGGAGAACGTGTTCGTGGCCGGTGACATGGGCCGCGGGCAGTCGCTGATCGTGTGGGCGATCGCCGAGGGCCGCTCCGCCGCGGCCGGCGTGGACGCCTACCTGACCGGCCGGAACGTCCTGCCGGCGCCGATCGCGCCGACGGACCGGCCGATCGCCTAGTGCCCCGGGGCGGGCCGCCGCGGCAACGAAGCCGCGACGGCCCGCCCCGAGCCCAACGCGCACCTTCAGGGTTCGAGGTCGACCACGCCCTTGCCGCTGGAGATCTCCAGCGGCACAGAGACCTGGTCGTGGGCGATCAACCAGGCGCCGTCGACCTTTCGCATGCCGTAGGTGACCCGGACCCACATCCCGTTCGCCGTCACCCCGCTCGGCAGCGTGCCGTGCAGGCGAGCGAAGGCATACCCGTACGCCACCTCGGCGCCCACGGTGAAGGTCAGGTCGCGAATCTCGTAGGTCAGGGTCTCGAAGAACCGGAACACCCGCGCCCAGTTCTCGAGTTTCGCCGCGATTCCGATGTGCTGGAGCGGCGGCTCGATGTCGAAGGACACGACGTCTTCGGTGTACAGGTGCCGCAGGGCCTCGATGTCCTTGGCCCGCAACGCTTCGGCCACCTTGCCGATCTGCTCGCGGATCTCGGCTTCATCGCGCTGGGCTCGGAACCCGTTGGCCGTAGTCATGATTCGTCCCCTCAAGACTGGGCGGAAACGGTTTCGGCGGTGGCCCGCAGGGGCGCCATGGCGGTGCTCCAGGCGATGAGCTGATCCAGGGTCTTGCCCAGGGTGGCGACGTGGTGGTCGCGTGGCGTGAAGGTGGTGTGGTTCTCGAAATCGGTGAGCACCGAGATCGCGACCTGGTAGCCGACGTCGGCCATGCCGAGCGTGCTGCAGACCGTCCGCAGCTGCACCACCGCGCGGGCGCCGCCGTTGGCGCCGTAGGAGACGAAGCCGACCGCCTTGTCGGTCCATTCGGCGAAAGCGTGGTCGAGTGCGTTCTTCAGCACTCCGGGCATCCCGCCGTTGTACTCCGGGGTCACCACCACGAAGCCGTCGAACGGAGCGATCCGCTCGGCCCAAGCGCGGGTGTGGGCGTGGACCGACGGGCCGAACATCGGCGGCATCGGCTCGTCCAGGTGCGGCAGCGGGTGGTCGCGCAGATCGATCAGTTCGAATTCGGCGTCGTCGCGCTGTGAGGCCGTGTCCAGGACCCACTGGGCGATCTGCGCGCCGTTGCGGTTGGGGCGGGTGCTGCCGAGGATGATGCCGATTCTGGTCATTTTCCGAAAACTCCTGTCGTGCATCGCGAGTGTGCTGATCTTCCGACGACGTGGCCGGCCGGAACGTCAGGCGGCCCGGTCAGGCGAGGTCGTCCGGGGAGCCAGGCGCGCAGGTTCACCGGGGACCGAGATGAACCCGATCCCTGTGGTCATCGCGTTGCGGAATGGATGATTTCGGCTCGCATCCGCTCGTCCGGCGTCGCGATGTCCCACACCCGGACGGTGCCCTGCGCATCGCGGTAGGCGCCGGTGCCGCCGGTGATGGCCATGTCGAGCGGGCTCTCGCCGGTGACCCAGAGCGATTGCGCGGTCAGCGATCCCTGCTCGAGCCTCGCCGTGAGCACGCACTGCGTGGTGATCTTGGCGCCGTCGAGGTGGACGATCTGGCACGAACCCCCGCCTTGCCCCACCCTGCGGCCGTCCTCGAGCAGCCAGCCGGAATACACGTAGAGATCACCCACACTGGCGCCGGCCGGCGGCAGGTCGGGGGCCGCGTACTGGTCGTTCTCGACCGCGAGTTCCAGGATCTCGGTAGGCGCCGGCCGACTCGCCGTGCTGGTCTCCGCCCCGTAGGCGCTGAGCGCGCCGCCGGCCAGCAGCGCCCCCGCGACCACTACGACGAAGCTCTTCCGCAACGCTTTCCTCGGGTACATGGTTTCTTCCTCGTCTCCGGATTTCGACCGAACAGCGAGAAAGTTATGACGCCGAGGACATCTTGACTAAGACCAATATCGCTATGGCGTTATAGCCGCCGGGGTATGCGGCCCGCCGGACATCCAGTCCCAGCCGATGATCGTGTCGCGCAACCCGCGGGCGGCGGGCGAGAGGTGGTTGCCGGCGCCCCAGTAGAGGGTGAGCGTGCGGCGGCAGTCCGGGGCGTCGACGGCGATCCAGGCGGCCGAGTCGCTGGGGAACGAGCGTTTGGCGAGGTCGGGGACGAGGCCGACGCCGAGGCCCGCCTTGATGAGTTCCGCGATGGCGCCCAGCTCGTCGCCCTCGCAGACGATCTTCGGGGTGAGGTCGCGGGCCGCGAAGAGCCGATCGAGCAGCCGGCGATGCCAGTGCCCCTTGCCAGCGGCGATGAAGGGTTCGCCGGCGAGTTCTTCGATGGTCACCGAGGTCCGGCCCGCCAGCGGGTGATCGAGCGGAGTGGCCAGCCAGATGGCCTCGTCCAGCAGCGGGACGGCTTCCAGCCCTTCGGTGGCGATCGGCTGGGAGGCGGCGCAGAGGTCGACGTCGTGAGCCAGGAGGCGGCGGGCCATCTCCGCGGCGGGCGTCTGGCGGAGTTCGACTTCCACGCCGGGATGAGCCCGCTTGAAGGCCGTGAGCGGCCCGATGAAGGTGAGGAAGGTTTCCGAGGCCAGTCGCGCGGTGCCGAAGCTCCCGCTGGTGGCCTCGGCGACGGCCCGGCGCCCTGCTTCGAGCTCGCCGAGCGCGCGTTCGACGTAGTCGCGAAAGAGCCTTCCGGTGTCGTTCAGCCGAAGCCGCCCGGCCCGATCGAACAGGGGCGTGCGCAGCTCGCTCTCCAGGCGGGCGATGGTGCGGCTCAGTGACGGCTGGGCGACGCGCAGCTCGTCGGCCGCGTGGCTGAGGTGTTCCAGTCGCGCCACCACGAGGAATTGCCTGAGCGAGTTCAGGTCCATCGCACGCCGTACCTTCCCGAGCATGACCGCATGTCAATACTGATCTCAGGCACGATAGCCCTCCGGCTATAGCGCCACCGGTCCGTTCGCCCCCTGAGCCGATCGGGTGAAAACCCGGCCATTTCGTACTTGGCAGCCACTCAGCGCGACTTAGGGGCAGGTGACGGCGCCGCACACGACAGGGGCCTCGCGGCGCCGCCACCGTCACTGGGGTAAAGCCATGAGGGGGCGCACATGCCTGTCGACCTGTCCACCACACTGTCCTGGAAGTCCGCCACCGGCGAAGCGGCCACCATGCTCGACGAGCTGCAGCCGAACATCCTGAAGGCGCACGTCCGGGACCGCCTCACCGTGCTGTTCCTCGGCTTCGGCGACGACGCCGAGGCCCGCACCTTCCTGAACGGCCTGTCCGGGCTGATGAAGTCCGCGCGGACCCACCTGCGGGAGGTCGAGGCGCACAAGCTCACGAAGGCGGGCGGCACGCCCTACCTGGGCGTCGGCCTGACCGCGCACGGCTACGCGACGCTCGGCGTCACCGCGCCTGCCGACCCGTCGTTCACCGCGGGCGCGAAGGCGGCGGTCGAGAAGCTCGCCGACCCGGCCGTCACCGAGTGGGAGGGCCACTACCAGCAGACGATCGACGCCGTGCTCCTCCTCGGCGACGCGACCGCCGGTCCGGTCCGCACCCTGCGCCGCCAGGTCGAGGCGCTGCGCCCGGCGTCGGTCACGGTGGTGGGCGAGGAGTCCGGGCTCGGGCTCGCCAACGCCAACGGCGACGGGATCGAGCACTTCGGTTACGTCGACGGGCGCAGCCAGCCGCTGTTCCTCACCGAGGACGTCGACGCCGAGCGGGACACCACCGACGGCGTCAACGACTGGGACCCGTCGGCACCGCTGGAGCAGGTCCTCGTGCCCGACCCGGCCGCGCCGGACCCGACCGTCCACTTCGGAAGCTACTTCGTGTTCCGCAAGCTGGAGCAGAACGTCCGGCTGTTCAAGGAGGCCGAGCGCGACCTCGCGCACGACCTCGGGCTGCGCGGCGAGGACCGGGAGCGGGCAGGCGCGATGCTGGTCGGCCGGTTCGAGGACGGCACGCCGCTGACCGTGCAGAGCGCGCCCGGCTCGCACCACCCGGTCGGCAACGACTTCAGCTACGACAGCGACAAGCTGGGCCAGAAGTGCCCGTTCCACGCGCACATCCGCAAGACCAACCCGCGGGGTTCCGGCGGGGCGGAGGCGCCGGAGGAGGAGCGCAAGCACCTGATGGCCCGGCGCGGCCAGACCTACGGCCGCCGCCACGACGACCCGAACGCGGACCTGCCGCCGCGCCTGCGCCCGGCGAAGGACGTCGGCCTGCTGTTCATGGCCTTCAACTCGAACCTGGGCAACCAGTTCGAGTTCACGCAGCAGATCTGGGCGAACAACCCCGCGTTCCCGTTCCCGCCGGACGGTTCACAGCCGGGTCTCGACCCGGTCATCGGGCAGGGCGCGCGGGCACCGCAGAAATACGCGCCGGAATGGGGCCACAACAACGTGGCCGAGGCGACCGATCCCATTCCGCAGGCGGTCACAATGAAGGGCGGCGAGTATTTCTTCATGCCGTCACTTGCCTTCCTGCGGAGTCTGTGAGTGAAATTCCGACAGTTCGCCGGATTTCCTCCGGCGGGCTGTTGCCGTGATCGGGTTTCCAAGGCGCGCGCGAGGCGGTATTACTGATGCGTGGACAGGCATGAGCGGCTGAACACGCTGCTCGAAATGATCGGCGAGCAGGGCCGGGTCGAGGTGGACCAGGCGGCGGCGAAACTGAACGTCTCCCCTGCCACGATCCGGCGCGACCTCGATCATTTGGCAGGCCGCCAATTGCTCACCAGAGCCCGGGGCGGCGCCGTGGCCGGCAACGTCGCCTACAACCTCCCCGGCCGCAACCACGCCGACCGGCACGCGGTGGAAAAGCGCCGCATCGCCGAGGCCGCGGCCCGGCTGGTGAATCGCGGAATGGTGATCGGGTTCAACGGGGGCACCACCACGACCGAGGTCAGCAGGGCGATCGCCAGCCGTCCGGATTTCAACGACCGCGGCAGTTCCCCGGCGCTGACCGTGGTGACGAACGCGGTGAACATCGCGCACGAGCTGACCGTGCGGCAGAGCATCCGGCTGGTCAGCACCGGCGGGGTGGCGCGGCCGCAGTCGTTCGAGCTGACCGGGCACCTGGCGGGGATGGTGCTGGAGGAGGTCAGCCTCGACCTGGCGTTCATCGGCGTGGACGCCGTCGACCCGCTGCGGGGAGCCTACGCGCACCACGAATCCGAGGCGGCGATCAACAAGCTGCTGGCGCACCGCGCGAAGAAGGTCGTGGTGGTGACCGACAGCTCGAAACTGGGAGCCTACGCATTCGCCCGCATCTGCCCGACGCTCGACATCGACCTGCTGATCACCGATTCAGCCGCCGAGCCGAGCCTGGTGTCGGCCTTCGAACTCGAAGGCGTGCGGGTGACGCTCGTCTGAGCTGAAACCGGCCCGCGCTCAGCCCACAACGGCACCACCCGGCAGGCCGTGTCACGGTCAGCCGCAGCCAGCGCTCGACCACATCCGCCCAGCCCAACCGCGGCGCCAGCCCCGCAGGCGAGCGCCACGCTCACCCCACTCCGGGCAACCCCTCCGGCGCACCACGCTCACCCCGCGCCGGGCAGCCCGCCCGGCAGACCGCGCCCCGGTCAACCGCAGCCGCTCAACCACATCCCCGGCCCAACCCAGCGCCAGCACCCGCAGGCGAACCCCACACTCAGCCCACACCAGGCAACCCCTCCGGCGCACTCGCTCACCCCGCGCCGGGCAGCCCGCGCCCCGGTCAACCACAGCCGCCCAACCACATCTCCGGCCTAACCCAGCGCCAGCCCCCAAAGGCGAGCCCCACACTCAGCCCACACCAGGCAACCCCTCCGGCGCACCACGCTCAATCAGCCGCAGCAGGGCGTCCGTGTCCAGGCGCTCCTCGACGGCGTCCGCGAGCCGGTCCAGCATCGACTCGCGCAGGGTGGCGAAACCGGGTGCCCCCGGCGCCGGTGACCAAGCCACCCCGGCCTGCGCCGCCACCTCGCCCAGCCACGCCCGGCGGAAGCCGTCGTTGTCCAGGGTGCCGTGCCACGTCGTGCCCCACACCGCACCGCGCCGCCAGCCGTCCAGGAACGGTTCGGCCTCCCCGGTCGGCGTCGCGCTGCCGTGGTGGATCTCGTAGGCCTCGACCTCGTGCCCGCGCCACCGCGCGACCGGCCTGCCGAGCACCTTCTCCACACTGAACGACACCCGCGTCGGCAGCAGACCGAGCCCAGGCACCGTCCCGGCACCGGACTCGACATCGTCCACAATGGTCTCCGCCAGCATCTGGTAGCCACCGCAGATGCCGAGCACCGGCCGTCCGGCGGCGGCCCGCGCGGCCAGGGCCGGCTCCAGCCCGCGCTCCCGCAACCACCGCAGATCCCCCACCGTCGCGCGGGTTCCGGGCAGCACCACCAGGTCCGCGGCCCGCACGGTGTCCGGGTCCGCGGTCAGCGTGACCGTCACGCCCGGCTCCGCCGCGAGCGCGTCCACATCGGTCGCGTTCGACGCGCGCGGGAACCGCACCACCGCCACCCGCAGGCCACCGGTGACCTGCTGCTCGTGCCGCCAGCCCGCGACGGCGAGCGCGTCCTCCGAGTCGATCCACACCCGGTCCAGCCAGGGCAGCACCCCCAGCACCGGCCGGTGCGTCAGCTCCGCGATGCGGTCCAGGCCCGGTCGCAGCAACGACTCGTCGCCGCGGAACTTGTTCACCACCCAGCCGGCGAGCAGCGCCTGGTCCGCGGGCTCCAGCAACGCGACCGTCCCGTACATCGCGGCCAGCACGCCACCGCGGTCGATGTCGCCGACCACCACGACCGGCAGCCCGAACCGCCGCGCCAGCCCCATGTTCACGTAGTCGCCCTGCCGCAGGTTGATCTCGGCGGGGCTGCCCGCGCCCTCGCACACCACGACGTCGAACCGCGTGCGCAGCTCGTCGAAGGCGTCGAAGGCGATGCGTGCCAGCTCGCGGCGGCCGGTGGCGAACTCGCCTGCTTCCAGCGTCCCGAACGGCTTGCCGAGCGCGATGACGTGGCTGCGCCGGTCGCTGCCCGGTTTCAGCAGCACCGGGTTCATCGCGGCCTCCGGCTCCACCCCGGCCGCGACCGCCTGCAACCACTGCGCCCGCCCGATCTCCGCGCCGTCGGCGCAGACCATCGAGTTGTTCGACATGTTCTGCGCCTTGAACGGCGCCACCCGCAGCCCGCGGCGCGCGAGCCACCGGCAGATGCCCGCGGTGACCAGGCTCTTCCCGGCGTCCGAAGTGGTCCCGGCGACCAGCAGACCCCTCATCGCGCCACCGCCGCGGCCAGCGCGAGCGCCGCCAGCCCGACCGCGCGGGACAACCGGACGGCGCGGCGCAGGTCGGCAACGTCCGGCGCCGGGCCGTCGCCGAGCGCGCCCCGGTCCTCGACCCGGCCGGCGTAGGTGTTGACCCCGCCCAGCCGCACGCCGAGCGCGCCCGCGAAGGCCGCCTCGATCTGCCCGGCGTTCGGGCTCGGGTGCTGTGCGGCATCGCGCCGCCACACCGCCACCGACCGGCCGGGGCGGCCGCCCACCACACGCGCACAGGCGGCGGTGGCGAGCGCGCCGAGGCGGGCGGGCAGCAGGTTGGCGAGGTCGTCACCGCGCGCGGCTGCCCAGCCGAACCGCTCGAAACGGGGCGTGCGGTGCCCGACCATCGCGTCGAGGGTGTTGAGCGCCCGGTAGCCGAGCAGCCCGGGCACCCCGGCCACCGCGCCCCACACCAGCGGTGCGACGACGGCGTCGCTGGTGTTCTCGGCGATCGACTCGGTCGCGGCCCTGGCCAGGCCCTTTTCGTCCAGTTCGGAGGCGTCGCGGCCGCACAGGTGCCCCAGCCGCTGCCGCGCCGCGGGCACGTCGCCCGACTCGAGCCGGACGGCCATCGCCTCCCCCTCCGCCGCCAGGCCCCGGCCGCCGAGGACGGTCCACGTGGCGAGCGCCGTCACCGCGACGCGGGCGAACGGCCGCCGGGCGGCGGCCTGGGCGAGCGCGCCGAGCCCCGCCGCGGCACCGACGCAGGTCATGGCGTATGCGGCGCCGCGCGCCCGCGAGTCGGCCCAGACGCGCCGCTCCAGCGCCTTCGCGGCGCGCCCGAACAGGGCGACCGGATGCCCGCGGCGCGGATCACCGAAGGCCGCGTCCAGCGCGTAACCGGCCACGAGGCCGACCGCGGTCAACGATCTTGCATACACCACACACGGGACGGTAGCCCGTGCACGACAATGCCGGGTATGACCAAGCTGACCCAGCGGCTGGCCGCCTCATTGGAGGCCGCCGCCCGGCTGCTCCGCCGGTACGGGGACGACGAGGCGAAGGTGCTGGTCCTGGGCGGGGTCCGCTCGGGCAAGTCGCGCCACGCCGAGCGTCTGATGGCCCGCCATCCCGAAGTCGTCTACGTCGCGCCCGGCCCGGTGCCCACCGGCGACGACCCCGAATGGGCGGCGCGGATCGCGCTGCACCAGGCCCGCAGACCGGCGAACTGGCGCACGGTCGAAACCGGCGACCTCGCCACGACGGTGCGGAAGGCGTCGCGGCCGCTGCTGATCGACTGCCTCGGCACCTGGGTCACGCGGGTGCTCGGCGACGTCGGCGCGTGGGACGCGAAGAACGGCTGGGAACTGCGGCTGGACGAGCGGATGGAGGAGTTCCTCGAGGCGTGGCGGATCGCGCACGTGCCGATCGTGGCGGTGACCAACGAGGTCGGCATGGGTGTGGTGCCCGCGACAGCCTCCGGGCGCCTGTTCCGTGATGTGCTGGGTGCGCTCAACGACCGCGTCGCGGCCCAGGCGGACAGCGTCCAGCTGGTGGTGGCGGGGCGCGTCCTGCACCTCGACGAAAGGGCTCGGCTGTGACCCGCTTCGACATCCCCGCGCCGGACGCCGCTGCGCACGCCGCCGCGCTGGAACGACTGGACGCGCTGGTCAAACCCGTCGGCGCGCTGGGGCGGCTGGAGGAGCTGGCCGCGTGGCTGTGCGCCGCGTCCGGGCAGGTCCCGCCGCCGCCGATCGAGCGGCCGCGGGTGGTCGTGTTCGCCGGGGACCACGGGGTGAGCCGGCTGTCGGCGTACCCGCGTGAGGTGACCGCGGCGATGGTGCGGGTGTTCCTGGCTGGCAAGAGCGGGGTGAACGTGCTGGCCCGCGAGGTCGGCGCGGGGGTCCGGGTGCTGGACATCGCGGTCGACGACGACCTGTCCGACGTGCCGGCCGAGGTGCGGGCGTGGAAGGTCCGGCGCGGGTCGGGGTCGATCGAGGCCGAGGACGCGCTGGAGCCGGGCGAGGCCGCGCGGGCGTTCGAGGCCGGCCGCCGGGTCGCCGACGCCGAGGTGGACGACGGCGCGGACCTGCTCATCCCCGGTGACATGGGAATCGGCAACACCGCGGTGGCGGCGGCACTGGTCGCCGCGGCGCTCGGGGTGCCTGCCGAAGAGGTCGTCGGCACCGGGACCGGTGTGGACGAGGCCGGGCGCGCGCGGAAGGTCGCGGTGGTGCGGGCCGCGGTGGAGCGGGCCGGGGAGCGGGTGTCGGACCCGTTCGAGCTGCTCACGGCGCTGGGCAGCGCGTGCGCCGCCGCGACGGCCGGTTTCCTGGTGCAGGGCGCGGTCCGCGGGGTGCCGGTGGTGCTGGACGGGGTGTTCTCCGCCGCCGCGGCCGTGGTGGCCGCGGAGATCGCGCCCGAGGCGGTGCGGTGGTGGCTGGCCGGGCACCGGTCGACGGAGCCGTCGCAGGCGGTCGCGTTGAAGGCGCTCGGGCTGACGCCGATCGTCGACCTGGGCCTGCGGCTGGGCGAGGGCAGCGGAGCGGTCCAGGCGATCCCGACGCTGCGCGCGGCGCGGGCGATCATCGCGGACATGGGTCTGCTGGCCGACCTTGGCTGAGGGGTTCGATCCGGGCCGCGGAGGTGGAGCCGCGGTGGGGTTTCCCGCACCGCGCACCATCGACCGGCGGACAGCCGCCCCCACACGAGGGGCACCACCATGCTGACCGACGCACTGCGCATGGCACTCGGCACCCTCACCGCCCTCCCGGTCCCCGCACCGCGCACCATCGACCGGCGGGCAGCCGCCCCCACACGAGGGGCACCACCATGCTGACCGACGCACTGCGCATGGCACTCGGCACCCTCACCGCCCTCCCGGTCCCCGCACCGCGCACCATCGACCGGCGCGTGGCGGGCGGCGCGATGCTCCTGGCACCGGTGGCGGCCGTGCCGCTCGCCGTGCTGGCCGGGCTCGTCGTCCTCGCGGGGGGTGCGCTCGGGCTGCCCGCGATCGCCGTGGCGGGGCTCGCGGTCGGTGCGGTCGGCCTCGCCAGCCGGGGGCTGCACCTCGACGGCCTCGCCGACACCGCGGACGGCCTCGGCGCGTCCTTCGACCGCGAGCGCGCCCTGGAAATCATGCGCCGCGGCGATTCCGGACCCACCGGGGTCGCCACACTGGTCCTCGTGCTCATCGTCCAGTGTGGAGCACTCAGCGGCGCGATCTCCGCCGGGCACGGAGTCACGGCCGCCGCCGCCGGCACCCTCGTGAGCCGGTGGGTGCTCGCCCTGTGCTGCACCCGCGGCATCCCCTCGGCCCGACCCGCGGGACTCGGCGCCACCGTCGCGGGCAGCATCCATCCGGTGTGGACGGTCGCTACCCTGTGCGCCGCCGCCGGTCTCGCCACCCTCGCTCCCGGAATGGACTGGTGGCGCGGCCCGCTAGCGGTCACCGTCGCCTTCGCCGCGGCCGGGGCCGTGTTGTGGCGCTGCACCGCCCGGCTGGGCGGCATCACCGGCGACGTGCTCGGCGCGTGCGTGGAGATCGCGGCCGCCGCGGCCTGGCTAGCGCTCGCGCCGTAGCGCGGAACATGATCACCACAACGAGGTGACATTGTCTTGGCCGTCGTCATCGTCGTTCTGCCGCAACGCATCGCCAAGGTCCGTCCTCCCCGACGTGACGAGCAGACGCGCCAGCCGATCCTTGAGCAACTCACGCTGCGGCTCGTCGTCGGCCGAGGGATACACCGCCTGGACGAACCGGTCGGCGAGCTCGACCGGCGAGCTGGGACGATCCGCCGGTTCGGCGGCGAAGTGCCGCTGCGCGGCTTCCGAAACCGCCGGTTCCGCGTCCGCCGCGTAGGACGCGAAGAACGGAGACACCGTGGATTCGTGAGCTGCGGAGGACAACAGCGCGAACGTCCCCCGAAGTCGTACAGCCTCCTCGACGCGGTCCTTGTGCTGCGCCAGCCACCAGATCAGGGCGTTGCTGGGGGTCGCGAGAGCGTCGTCGCGCAAGTAGGCCCGCAACGCCTTTTCCAGCGCGAGCTCGTCCTCCCACTGCCGGACCTTCTTCCTCAGTTCGACGCGGCGGTCCACGAGCTGGCGATCCGCGTCGGACAACACCAGCGTCACTTGCGCTGCCCACGCCCAGCGTGACCCCGAGTCGCCCGCTGCCTGCGCCAGTGCGGCGGCGAGGTCCTGTTGCGCTTGGGCCAGATCCTCCGGTTGATAGCGCCCGGCCAGTTCGCTCGCACGGTCACGCACGTTCTGGACCGCCCAGCTCGCGACGTCCGGTCCGCCCGTGCCGGGGACGAACTGGTAGTGCACCTGAGCTGAGAAGAAGAAGTAGTAGTCCCGGTCGGCTGATCGGAGTCGTTCTCCGCTCACCGGGCACTCGCCGTTGATCGGCTGCGGCGGCACGGGCGGCGCGAACTGCGGCTGCGGTCGCGGTCGAGTCGCGGCGATCGCAGCCCCGATGATGACGAAAAGCACCACGACCACAACGAGCGCGACCCACCCGCCGAGCAGTGCGGACACGATCAGGGCCGCCGCGATCCCGAGTCCGATCGCCACCACTGTCCGGTTGTTCATCACTTCGCCTCCGAAATCGGCTCGTCGTCCCACAAATCAGTCACACCCTGTTGTTCGTCGAGGCCACGTCGAAGCCTGGTGAGCACCGGCATCCCACCTTCGTGACGGGAAGCCCACTCCCGGACGACGACGAACAGCCGGCTCGCTCGCACCGGGTCCGCGCCGGCAGCAGCGGTGAGGATGTCCAGCAACTCCGGACGCCCACCGAAGGCCGCCTCGGCCAGCCACGGCTCGGCCAGGTGGGACCACCCTCGGGCATCGCGTTCGTCCAGGATCGCGCGCCAGCAGTCGCTCAGACGGGCGTGCGTCCACCGGTTCCCGTCGGCTCGGCCGGGCGCGCACAGAACGGCGAAGAGGTCGTGGTCGATCTTGTTCGTCCTGGCCAGAACGGCCAGGATCCGCCGATACATCCGCCCGTCGCTCGCGAGACGGATCAGGACCTCGCGAGCGGTGGCCGAGACGGCCGGAGCGGGATGCAGGGTCAGCAGCCTCAGCCGCACCACCGCCATGTCCGGCTGGGTGTGCACCAGCACCTGCTCGCACACCGCGAGCACCACGTGCGCGAGCCGCGCGGGCAAGGAGGGATCCAGCGCCCACTCGCGCAGTTGCTTGCGCGCCTCTCGTCCGCAGTGCCGATCCACGACTGCGCGGGCGAGCAGCCGGTAAGCCAGTACCCGTACTTCGTTCCTTGGCTGGGTGGCCCAAGCTCGCGCCGTTGCGAGGAGCGCCCGCACGTCGTGACTGCGCAGCAACTGATCGCCGAGCCGGTCACCGATCAGCCCCCGTTCCGTCCCGGTCAGGTCCGGCGAGACGGCGACTTCCGACAGCCACCGTCCGAGGTCCTGGTGAAGGCCGGCGTATTCGTCCCACAACCGGCCGAGCACCGCCTCGGCGTAACCGATCCGCGCGAACACCACTCGCCGGTCGTCCACCTCGGCCCCGATGCGGCCAAGTCGCGCGACCACGCCGTCCGACTCCAGCCAGTGCTGTTCGGCAGCGGGGAACTCGACCAGCTCGAGCAGCCTGCGCTCGGCCGACGCCACCGCGTCGATCCGCGCCTCCGCCATAGCGGCGGCGGCAAGCAACAACGCACGCTGTCGTCCTTCCGGTTGCTTCTCCAGAAGCCGTTCCAGTTCTCCCGGGTAACCTCGAATCGCTTCGACCGCGGCGGCCAGCCAGACCCGCGGACCGCCCTGGTCCTGTTCGCTCTCCTCGACGACCAGCTGTCCCACACGCATCAGCTCGCTCATCGAGGCTCCCTCGAGAACCTCCCGGAGCGGGCCGTCGACCTGTTCGGCTCGGAGCTGGATCCCGGCTTGTGCAAGGTGCTTGAGCACGACCCGCAGGGCGTCCGGTCGCTCCAGCCGCACGACCCGCCGCCGCAGATCGTCGTGGAGCCAGTCCTCCTGCTCCCGGCCGATCACCAACGCCAGTCGAGCCCGGTTCCGCACCACCGCATCGGCCAGCGACCGCAGCTCACCCTCACGAGCGGAGAACTCCCAGCGGTGCAGGGCGGAGAAGTTGACCAGGAGCCGGTCCCCGGTTTCGACGTCGCCGAGTGGAACGTCGATTCCCGCCTCGGTCTCCACCTCCTGGATCTCTCGCACCACATCGCCTTCGGGACACAAGAGCATCCGGGCCGCGGTTTCCCTGCCCGAGCCCGCCCGCCCGCTCACGACGACGAGGCCGCCGTCCGCGACAGGCACCGCCCTGTCGAACCCGGGAGGCGGCTCGAACCTGCTCCGCAACCAGTGGAGGTCATCAGCGGTGACCGGCCTGCGTGTGGCCGGTACCGGGTCCTCCCGCACCTGCCCGAGCAATTGGTAGTAGTGGTGGATCTGGTCCCCGCTGCCGGTGTGCACCGGGCCGGCCACGTCGGCGATCTCGGTCCGGTTCGTGGGGGTGCTCACCGGTCACGCCTGTCGAAGGACTGGTGGATCCCGCCGGTGTTGCGGCCGACGATGTTCTGCGTTTCCCCGTTGAACTGGTTGCCGGAGCCGCTGTGCAACGGACCGCTCGCGTGGTGGATCACCGTCGAGTTCGTCGCGGTCTCCGGCCTGCCGTCCGGGTCCTCGGCCGCCTCGACCTCGTTCCGGAAACCGCGGTCGAGGAGGTCGCCGGAGGGCTTGGGCACGCGCAGGTAGGCGGCACCGCGGTAGGTCTTCTGACTGACCGGAACCCGGACGTACAAAGCCTCGTCCTCCCCCGTGTAGCCGGTCGCGACCGCGTCGGCGAACGCTCGCTCCGAGACGATCGCCGCCACGCAAGTCGGTCTGCCCGAACGACTCAGCAGGTCGCGGACCGGCTCCGAGTCGAGCAGCCGGTGGTTCTCCACCCGCGACTCCCCGCTCCCGTCGGAGATACCGCGGCCCGAGTCCGTCATCGGGCCCACGTTGACGCTGACGCGCATCCGCAGCGGCTCTTCGCCAGCCGGACGCCAACCGACCGTGTTGCGGTACTCCAGCTCCTCCTGCAGCGCGGGCAGGAACGGGTTGAGCAGGAACGGCAGCATCTCGGCGCGGAAGCCCGCGACGTAACCGTCGCCCGTCGTCGATCGGTACTTGTGCTCCTGCCACAGCCCGGACAACCCGGCCCGCTGGAACGCCTGCTCGAGGATTTCCGGCACGGCCTCGGTCAGCTCGGCGTGGAACCTGCCGCGCCTGCCACTGAAGTTCTTGATGTCGACCACCAGCAGAGCCCGGTACGGAGGTAGTGCTTCGACGTGATCGTGCTTGTCCATCGTGATCGCCTTCCTGCCTGCGCTCCTGGTGCGAGGCACTGGCAAGACGATCCGCGAGGCGCGGTCCGAGAATTGTCCGATGGCAGACAAACTCCGCAGTGACCGCCGTCACAGTCCAGCACTGTCCGCCAGTTTGTCGAGATCCGCCACCAGGAGCCGCCGACCGAGACCGAGAGCCCCGGATGCGCGGAGGACCGAGATCTGTTCGGCCACGGTGCTTCGGGACAGCCCGAGCGCACGAGCGAGCGCCTCCTGCGAGAACGGCACCTGCATCCGCTCCGGATCACCTGGATCGGCCAGCGCGACCAGTTCCAGGATGAGCCTTGCCAGACGGCGCTGGGCGCTGAAGTGCACCAACTGCATCTGGTAGGGGACCGTTTCGGACAGTTTGGCCAGCAGGTAGTCGGTGAATTGGCTGTCCGCGCAGTTCCGGCGGAGGAACTCGCGGAACACCTCGGCGGTGAGGACTTGCACGGTGCAGCGGTCGATCGCCTGCACGCTCGCCGTCCTCGCGACCTGTGGAACACCGGCGATCTCGCCGACCAGGTCACCAGCCGCACGTAGCGAGACGAGGAGTTCCGCCCCCTCCTCGTCGTGCCCGGTGACCTTCACACGTCCCCGCAGGAGGACCAGCACCCATCCTCCTGGATCACCCTGGCGCAGCAGGAAGGATCCGGCCGGGTAGCTGCGGGTGACGCCATGGGCGACGAGACCGCCCCAGAGTTGTTCTCCGATCAGAGCCCGGAAGCCCCGCCGGACGTTCGGCGATAGCACCACCCGTACCTACCGCTTCGCCGGCCGCCGTCAGCGCATGTTGAACAGAGTTCACCCGTTCAGCCGAGACCGTAGGGCCTCCAGGAAGGAATCGGTCACCTCGCGGTCCCGCACGGCGATCCGCAGCCAATCTCCGTCCAAGCCGGGGAATGTGTCGCCCCGGCGGACGGCGTATCCGGCCGCTCTCAGGCGCAGCCGCAGGGTCGCCGCGTCGGGGATGCGCACCAGCACGAACGGGCCGCGTGGCTCGCCGGCCACTTCGACTCCCAGGGAGCGCAGACCGGCGACCAGGTAGTCCCGGTCCTGCTCCGCCCGCACCGCCAGCTTGTCCGCCTCGTCCAGCGCCGACGGTCGCATGCAGGCCACCACGGCGCGCGCGGCGAGCGTCGACACCGACCACGGCGGCTGCACGGCCCGCAGGGCGTCCACAAGCGACGGTTCGGCCAGGACGTAACCCGCGCGCAGGCCCGCGATCCCCCACGTCTTCGTCAGGCTGCGGATCACCACGACACCCGGAAGTCGTTCCCCTGCCAGGCTTTCCGGCTCGCCCGGCACCGCGTCCAGGAAGGCCTCGTCGACCACCAGCACCCGGCCCGGGCGCACCAGCGTACGCAACGCCGCGGCCGGGTGCAGCACGGACGTCGGGTTGGTGGGGTTGCCGACGAACACCAAATCCGCGTCCGCGGGCACCGGTCCGAGGGTGAAACCGTCCGAAGCGGACAGCACGACCCGGTCCACCTCGTGGCCCGCCGCGCGCAGGGCCGCCTCCGGTTCGGTGAACTGCGGGTGCACGACCACCGCGTGTCGCGGCCGCAACGCGTTGGCCAGCAACGTGAACGCCTCCGCCGCGCCCGCCGTCACCAGCACGTCCGACACGTCCCGGCCGTGCCGCGCCGCGACCGCCTCGGCAGCCGCGTCCACCGAGGGATACGCGGCCAGGTCGTCCAGCGCCGCGGCCAGCTCCGCGCGCAGCCACGCCGGCGGCGACGGCAGCCGGACGTTCACCGCCAGGTCCACCAGGCCGTCCCCGACCTCGCGATCCCCGTGGTGGTGCAGGTCGTAGTCAGCCACGCGCGTGCACCGCCGCCGCGAACCGGTGCGCCAGCGCGGGGTGCCCGGCCCAGTGGACGTGCAGGTACGACGCGTGCAGCGTGGGCGAGGCGAAACCCTCGGCGATACCGTCCCACTCCCACGCCGGCACCGTGCCCGCCCGCGGCGTCACCACGGTCCGGTGGAACTCGTGCCCCGTCACCCGCTCCCCGGCGCGAGCCAGCAGGTGATCGACCGGCGCTGACGCCGTCCGGTACCCCAGCGCGCCCCGCTTGGTCATCACCGCCGAGGCGTCCAGCGCCCCCACCATCGGCAGCCCGTCCAGCTCCCGGCACAGGTACAGCAACCCGGCGCACTCGGCCACCACCGGCATCCCGCTCCGGATCGCCCCGGCCAGCTCCTCGCGCAGCGGCGCGTTCGCCGACAGGTCCTCGACGTGCACCTCCGGGAACCCGCCCCCGAAGTACAACCCGGCGCACGCCTCGGGAAGCGCCTTGTCGTGCAACGGATCCAGGTCGACGACGTCCACACCGGACGCCGCGAGCAACTCCACCGTCTCGGTGTACCGGAACGTGAACGCCGGCCCCGCGGCCGCCGCCACCACCCGGCGCGGCCCCGAATACGACCCGCTCGGCTCCCACGCCGGGGCGGTCAGAGCCGGAGCCGACCGCGCCACCCGCACGATCGCTTCCAGGTCCACGCCGTCGGCCACCCACGCGGCCAGCTTCGGCAGCAGCTCACGCGACTCGGCGTCCCGTTCCGCGGCAGGCACCAGACCCAGGTGTCTGCTCGGCGCGTGGATGTCGTCGCTGCGCCGCAACGCGCCCAGCACGGGAATCCCGGTGCGCACCAGGGCCGCCCGGATCTCCTCCTCGTGCCGCGGCGACCCCAGCTTGTTGAGGATGACGCCCGCGATCTCCACACCCGGCTCGTACCGCGCGAATCCGAGCACCATCGCCGCGACGCTGCGGCTCGCCGCCGACGCGTCCACCACGAGCACCACCGGCGCGCCCAGCAGCCGCGCCACGTGCGCCGTCGACGCGTAGCCCTCGGTGCCGAGCTGCCCGTCGAACAGGCCCATCACGCCTTCGATCACCGCGATGTCCGCGCCCGCGGAACCGTGCCGCAGCAACGGCACGAGCAGGGATTCGCCCTGCAGGAACGGATCCAGGTTGCGTGGCGGCCGTCCCGTCGCCAGCGAGTGGTAGCCGGGGTCGATGAAGTCCGGCCCGACCTTGTGCCCGGACACCGCCAGCCCGCGCGCCCGCAACGCGGCCATCAGTCCGGTCGCGATCGTCGTCTTGCCGTGCCCGGACGCGGGCGCGGCGATGACGACGCGGTTCACCATTCGATGCCCCGCTGGCCCTTTTGCCCGGCGTCCATCGGGTGTTTGACCTTCGTCATGTGCGTCACCAGGTCGGCGGCCTCGATCAGCTCCTCCGGCGCGTTGCGGCCGGTGATCACCACGTGCTGGCGGCCCGGCCGGTCGCGCAGCGCGGCGACCACCTCGGCGGTGTCGATCCAGCCCCAGTGCAGCGGGTAGGTGAACTCGTCCAGCACGTAGAAGTCGTGGCGCTCCTCGGCGAGGCGGCGCTTGATCTCCGCCCAGCCCTCACGCGCGTTGGCGGCGTGGTCCTCGTCCGACCCCTGCTTGCGCGACCAGCTCCAGCCCTCGCCCATCTTGTGCCATTCGACCGGCCCGCCCTGGCCGCTGCTCTCGTGCAGGGCGCCCAGCGCGCGGAAGGCGTTCTCCTCGCCCACCTTCCACTTCGCCGACTTGACGAACTGGAACACGCCGATCGACCAGCCCTGGTTCCACGCGCGCAGCGCCATCCCGAACGCGGCGGTGGACTTGCCCTTCATCTCACCGGTGTGCACGGCGAGCAGCGGCCGATTCCGGCGCTGGCGAGTGGTGAGGCCGTCGTCCGGCACGACCAGCGGTTTCCCCTGCGGCATCAGGCAGCCCTCCTGCGCACCTCGGTGGCCAGCGTGTCGGCGGCGACCTCGCCCAGCGGCACGTGTTCGCCGCCGAGCCGCGCGGCCAGTTCCGCCGCGAGCCCCAGCCGCATGCGCCCGGTCTCGCAGTCCATAACCACGGACGCAATGCCCGCCCCCGCCAGCATTTCCGCGGCCTGCTGCGAGCGCGCGACCGCGTCCGCGCCACTGGTGGCCCGGCCGTCGGTGACCACCACCAGCAGCGGACGACGGCGTGGGTCCCGCACCGCCTCGACCCGCAGCACGCGCGCGGCCTCCAGAAGTCCTTCCGCGAGCGGCGTCCGCCCGCCCGTCGGCAAGCCCTCCAGGCGCGCGGCGGCGGCCTCGACACTGATCGTCGGCGGCAGCGCCAGCTCGGCGGTGCCGGCCCGGAACGTCACCAGCCCGACCTTGTCCCGCCGCTGGTAGGCGTCCAGCAGCAGGGACAGGACGGCGGCCTTCACCTCCCGCATCCGCGACTTCGCGCCCATCGAGCCGGACGCGTCGACGCAGAACAACACGAGGTTGCCCTCGCGCCCCTCACGCAACGCGAACCGCAGGTCGCTGGGCCGCAGCACCAGGCCGGCACCGTCGCGGCCGCGGGAGCGCTGGTGCGGCGCGGCCGCCCGCACGGTCGCCACCAGGTGCGGCCGCCCCTCGCGCGTGCCGGGGGGCCGGACGCCAATGGTCCGGCCGGCGTCGGTCACCGCGCGGGACCGCTTGCCGTGCGCGCCGTCACCGAGACCGGCGACGCTGAACATCCTCGCCCGGTACGGCTTTCCGGCGCCGACGGACTGCTGCTCGCTCCCGCCGCCGCCCGGTTCGCCACCGCTGTCGTTCTGCTGTCCCTGCGGGGTTTCGGCCGGGGCGTCGGAACCCGAGCCGGGGCCGTCGTCGTCCGGCGGGCCGGGGTCCTCCGGCGGCTCGGCGTCGCGCAATGCCTGTTCGAGCTGCTCCTCGTCGATCCCGGGCGCGTCGAACGGGTTGCGGCGGCGCCGGTGCGGCAACGCGAGCCGTGCGGCCACGCGGATGTCCTCTGTGGACACCTCGGTGCGCCCGCTCCACGCGGCGTGGGCGACCGCGGTGCGGGCGGTGACGATGTCCGCACGCATCCCGTCCACCTCGAACGCCGCGCACACCTCGGCGATCTGCCGCAACGCTTCGTCGCTCAGCTCGACCGACGGCAGGAGCTTCTGCGCCGCCGCGATCTCGGCCGCGAGCTGGGCGTCGGTGTCCTCGTACCGCGCGGCGAACGAGTCCGGATCCGCCTCGTAGGCGAGCCGGCGGCGGATCACCTCGGCGCGCTGCTCCGGATCGCGGCTCGCGGCGACCTCGACGGTCAGCCCGAACCGGTCGAGCAGCTGCGGCCGCAGCTCGCCCTCCTCCGGGTTCATGGTGCCGATCAACACGAAGCGCGCCGCGTGCGACACCGAGACGCCCTCGCGCTCGACGGTCGCGCGGCCCATCGCCGCCGCGTCGAGCAGCGTGTCGACCAGGTGGTCGTGCAGCAGGTTGACCTCGTCGACGTAGAGCAGGCCGCGATGCGCGGCGGCGAGCAGGCCGGGCTGGAAGTCGGTGACGCCCTCGGTGAGCGCGCGTTCCAGGTTGAGCGAGCCGATCACGCGGTCCTCGGCCGCGCCGACCGGCAGCTCGACCAGCCGGGCGGGACGGCGCAGCGCACGGGTGTCGTGCGGCGCGTCGGGGCAGTCCGGGTCGGGCGCGGCGGGGTCGCAGGAGAACCGGCAGCCCTCGACGACGTCGACCTCGGGCAGCAGGCCGGCCAGCGCGCGCACCATCGTCGACTTCGCGGTGCCCTTCTCGCCACGCACCAGCACGCCGCCGATGGCCGGGGAGATCGCCGAGAGCACCAGTCCGAGCCGGAGGTCCGGCATCCCGACGACGGCGGTGAACGGATACGGCCTCAAGCGAACTCCTTCGCCACGCGCGGGTGTCCTCGCCCGCCTGAACAGGGCACGTGCCGGGCACGTAACGGCCGCCGAAGCTCTGGCTCCCGGCACGCTCGGCCGGTCACAGTGGCGGGACCGCCCCGGAGTCGCACCGGGTTCCTGCGGCGACCGTCCCCAGGATCATCGCATACGGTCTCCCCCCGTGAGGATCGTCGTTGTGGGTGTCCCAGCAGACGGGTGGGCCGGGCTGGCCGAGCCCGTGCGCGCCGAGATCGCGGCGGCCGAGGTGCTGTTCGGCGGCCGCCGCCAGCTCGACCTGGTGCCGGTGGACGTGCCGAAGGTGGCGTGGCCGAGCCCGCTGCTGCCCGCGCTGGACGGCCTGTTCGCCGAGCACGCCGGACGCCGGATCGTCGTGCTGGCCAGCGGCGATCCGCTGCTGTCCGGCATCGGGACGACGCTGGTCAGGCGGTTCGGCGCGGAGCACGTGCGGATCGTGCCCGCGGTGTCGTCGGTCGCGCTGGCCCGGGCCAGGATGGGCTGGTCCGCGGAGGAGACCGAGGTGGTCAGCGTCGTCGGGCGCAGCGTGCACCGGGTGAGCCGGGCGCTCGCGCCAGGGGCCCGGCTGGTGGTGCTCAGCTCCGACGGCCGCACGCCCGCGGAACTCGCCGAAGTGCTGGTGGCAAGGGGTTTCGGCGAGAGCAAACTCACGGTGCTGGAGCAGCTCGGCGGTCCGGCCGAGCGCCGCGTCGAAGGCTTCGCGCGAGACTGGTCACACCCCGCGGGCGATCCGTTGAACGTCGTCGCGGTCGAGTGCGCGGGCCCGGCATTGCCGACCCTGCCCGGCCTGCCCGACGACGCCTTCGAGCACGACGGGCAGATCACCAAACGGGACCTGCGGGCGAGCGCGCTGGCCCGGCTCGCGCCGGTGGCCGATGAGCTGCTGTGGGACGTCGGCGCCGGGGCCGGGAGCGTCGGGATCGAGTGGTCGCGGGCGCATCCGGCGAACCGCGCGATCGCCGTCGAGCGCAGTGCGGAACGGGCCGCGCGGATCCAGCGCAACGCGGACCGGCTGGGGGTGCCCGAACTGCGGGTGGTGACGGGTGCCGCGCCGGAGGTGCTGGCGGACCTGCCCACGCCCGACGCGGTGTTCGTCGGCGGCGGGCTGGCGTCGCTGGACGTCTGCCTGGACGCGCTGCGGCCCGGCGGGCGGCTCGTCGCCCACGCGGTGACGCTCGACTCGGAGCAAGTGCTGGCGAGCGCGTACCAGCGGCACGGCGGTGAGCTGACCCGGATCGCCGTCGAGCACGCCGCGCCGCTCGGCGGATTCACCGGCTGGACCCCGGCCCGGACCGTGACGCAATGGAGTTTCCTGAAATGACCGTGTTCTTCATCGGCGCCGGACCCGGCGCGGCGGACCTGATCACCGTGCGCGGGCGGGACCTGCTGGCGCGCTGCGGGGTGTGCCTGTACCCCGGCAGCCTCACGCCGCCCGACCTGCTCGCCCACTGCCCGGCGGACGCGCGCAAGATCGACACGGCGGACCTGTCGCTGGAGCAGATCGTCGGCGAGCTGGTCGCGGCCGACCGCGCGGGGCACGACGTGGCGCGGCTGTGCTCGGGCGACCCGTCGATCTACAGCGCGGTGGCCGAGCAGATGCGCCGCCTCGACGCGGCGGGCGTGCCGTACCAGGTGGTGCCCGGTGTGCCGGCCTTCGCCGCGGCGGCCGCGGAACTGGGGCGCGAACTGACGGTGCCGACGGTCGGGCAGAGCCTGGTCATCACGCGCGTCCAGGCCCGCTCGACGGCCATGCCGGCAGGCGAGACGCTGGCGAACTTCGCCGCGACCGGCACGACGCTGGCCGTGCACCTGGCGATCAACCGGATCGAGCAGGTGGTCGAGGAGCTGCTGCCGCACTACGGCGCGGACTGCCCGGTGGCCGTGGTGCACTGCGCGAGCCAGCCGGGGCAGCGGATTCTGCGCGGCGTCCTGTCGCGGATCGCGCCCGAGGTGCGCGCCGCGGGAATCGACCGCGCGGCGGTGATCTTCGTGGGCCGCGTCCTGGCGGCGGAGAAGTTCCCGGACAGCTACCTGTACTCCGCGGCGCGGGACCGGTCGGAAAAGATCCGGGTCGTCCCGGACCCGGCGGGCGATTGATCGGAAACGCCGGCGGTGAATTCCGCCGCCCCGCGCGAAACGCCTCGCCGGCGGTTCGATCCTCGACCTGGTCGCGCAGGACGCGTTGACCGACGGCGCCGGTGCACCGCGCCGGCTGGCCGCTGAATCGGCCGGCCTGGCCGCCGGGCGTCAGCTACCCGCGCCGCTCGGCGGTTCGCTGACCCCGACCACGTTCCCCGCCCGGTCGATCACCAGCACGTCCACCGCGACCGGCGCCGGGTCCAGCACCGACGCCGCGAACGCCCGCGCCCGGTCCGCCACCGCCTCGCCGATCGGGAAGCCCGCCTCCTGCGACAGCTGCAGCGCGTGCAACGCCGTGTTCGCCTCGAGGATGCGCGCGGCCAGCGGCTCGGGCGCGAGCGACGCCAGCAGCGCGAGGTCCACTTGCGACCGCTTCGAGTGCAGGTCCAGGTGCCCGGCAGCGAGCTTCGACATCTTCGCGAACCCGCCCGCGATCGTCAGCCGCGGCACCGGGTGGCGCTTCACGTACTTGAGCACCGCGCCCGCGAAGTCGCCCATGTCGAGCAACGCCGTCTCCGGCAACCCGTACCGCTCGGCCACCGCCCGCTCCGACGTGCTTCCCGTCGCACCGGCCACGTGTTCGTGCCCCAGCGCCCGCGCGACGTCCACCCCGCGCCGGATGCTGTCGATCCACGCCGAGCACGAGTACGGCACCACCACGCCGGTCGTGCCGAGGATCGACAGCCCGCCGAGGATGCCGAGCCGCGGGTTCCACGTCTGCCGCGCCAGCTCCTCGCCCTCGGGCACGGAGATCTCGACCACGACGTCCCCGGAATCGCCGAACGCGGCCGCCACCCGGCGCACCGCCTCGGTCATCAGCCGCCGCGGCACCGGGTTGATCGCCGGCTCACCGACCGGCAGCGGCAGCCCGGGCAGGGTAATCGTCCCCACCCCGACGCCCGCGCGGAACGTCACGCCGCTGCCCGGCTCGCCACGCCGGACCGTGGACAGGATCAGCGCGCCGTGCGTCACGTCCGGGTCGTCACCGGCGTCCTTGATCACCCCGGCGGTCGCCGAATCCGCGTCCAGCCGCTCGGTGGCCAGCGCGAACGCCGGGCGGCGCCCCTGCGGCAGCTCCACCTCGACCGGGTCGGGGAACTCGCCGGTGAGCAGCGCGGTGTACGCGGCCGTGGTGGCCGCGGTCGCACACGCTCCGGTGGTCCACCCGTACCTCATCACCAGGCAGTATGGCTGGCGTGACGGAAGTACTCGTGCTCGGAGGCACCGGTGAGGCCCGCGCGCTGGCCGCCGGGCTCGTGCGACGCGGCGTCGCGGTCACGTCGTCGCTGGCCGGGCGGGTCGCCAACCCCCGCCTGCCGGTCGGCGAAGTGCGGATCGGCGGCTTCGGCGGGCCGGACGGCCTCGCGCGCTGGCTGACCGAGCACGGCACCGCCGCCGTGGTGGACGCCACACACCCGTTCGCCGAGCGCATCGGAGCGTCCGCGGCAACGGCCACGAGCAAGGCGGGCGTGCCCCTGCTGCGGCTGCAGCGCCCCGGCTGGCAGCAGGGACCCGGCGACGACTGGCACTGGGTGGACACCCTCGACGAGGCTGCGGACCTGGTGGAACGCCTCGGCGACCGGATCTTCCTCACCAGCGGCCGCCAGGGCCTGTCCGCCTTCGCGCGCTGCACGCGGGCGCACTTCCTGGCCCGCTGCGTCGACCCGCCGGAGCCGCCGCTGCCGCCGCGCCTGGACGTCCTCCTCGACCGCGGCCCGTACACCGTCGAGGGCGAGACCGCGCTGCTGCGCGAGCACCGCATCGACGTGCTGGTCACCAAGGACAGCGGCGGCGACATGACCACCGCCAAGCTCGTCGCGGCCCGCCAGGAGGGCGTGCCGGTGGTCGTCGTGCGGCGCCCGCCGCGTCCGCCTGCGCACACCGTCGCGGACGTGGACGCCGCGCTGCGCTGGGTGTCGGCGATCCTGGACGCATGATCGAGGAGTTCTACGAGGTCCTGCGGCGACGGCGGGACGTGCGCGCGGAGTTCACCGGCGAGCCCATCGACGACGAGGTGCTGACCCGCGTGCTCGAGGCCGCGCACTCCGCGCCGAGCGTCGGACTCACCCAGCCGTGGGATTTCGTGCTCGTCGAAAGCACCCAGACACGCACCGCGTTCCGCGACCACGTGCTCGCCGAGCGCGAGGTGTTCGCCGCGTCGCTGCCGCCGGAGCGCCGGGAGACCTTCGCGCCGATCAAGATCGAGGGCATCCTGTCGTCCTCGCTCGGTGTCGTCGTGACCTACGACGAGAGCCGCGGCGCCCCGGACGTGCTCGGCCGGCACGCCATCGCCGACGCCGGCCTGTACTCGGTGTGCCTGGCCATCCAGAACCTCTGGCTGGCCGCCACCGCGGAGGGCCTCGGCGTCGGCTGGGTGAGCTTCTACCGCGAGGATTTCCTGCGCGACCTGCTCGGGATCCCGGCCGGGGTGCGGCCGGTGGCGTGGCTCTGCCTCGGCCCGGTGAGCCGTCTGCAGGACATTCCGGACCTGGAGCGCCACGGGTGGCGCGAGCGGCGGCCGTTGTCGGCGGCGACGCACCGTGAGCGGTTCCGCACACCCCCATCCCGTAGCGAGCGCGAGGAAGCATCGCGATAGCGTTCTGCCAATGTGGATGGCCAGCAGGACACCTACTGTCGCACCGGATGAGGTGACCGACCCGGACCAGCCGGGCACTTCGGCACGCACCTCGGCGGAGCGACCTCACACGTTCTTGTGGCGGCTGCTCGCCGTCGTACTGGGCCTGTTCGCCGCGGGCTGCGCGGTCGCCTTCCCGTTGCTGCCGGTCGTCCAGGACACGGCGAAGATCGTGTGGCCGGCCGGCAGCGACACGCGCCCGGTGAACGCCCCGCTCGTCGGCTACTGGGCGCAGGACCTGCAGGTCGGTGTGCCGTGCGCGACGATCCAGTCGCTCGACGCGCGCACCGCGGGCGCGGGGCTGCTGTTCTCGACCGTGCCGCCCGCCCGCGCGGGCAACGGCGCCGGCATGCAGCTCAACGTCCAGGACGGCGTGCTCACCGCGACCAGCCGCGGCCAGCAGGTCGCGCGCCAGCCGCTGCCGGCCGCGGGGTGCGACGTGCGGGTCAGCTCGACCGCGACGCACACCACGCTGTCGGTGGCGGGCACCCCGGTCTACGACTCGGCCGGCGACGTCCGGCCGCGCGTGCTGGGCATCTACACCGACATCTCGTCGGCGCGGGACCCGATCGCCGGTCTGTCGGTCGGCATCACCCCGGACACCCGCTACCAGTCGTCCCCCACCGGGCTGAAGGTCGGCATCGGCGTGTTCGGTGTGCTGTCGCTGATCGGCTGCCTGATCGCGGTCAACCGGCTGGACTCCGGCACCGCGCGGCGAGCGCCGCGGTGGGCGCCGATCGGCTGGTGGAAGCTCACCAAGCGGGACGTGACCGTCTTCGGCGTGCTCGGCGCGTGGGTGTTCATCGGGCCGGTGACCTCGGACGACGGCTACATCCTGACCATGGCCAGAGTCGCCGACCAGGTCGGCTACCTGACCAACTACCACCGGTGGTTCGGCGTCGCGGAGGCGCCGTTCGGGTGGAACGACCACATCTACGAGCTGATGGCGACGGTGTCCACGGTGCCGCCGTGGATCCGGTTGCCGTCGTTCCTGCTCGGCGTGCTGAGCTGGCTGCTGATCAGCCGTGAGGTGCTGCCGCGGCTGGGCAAGGAGGTCCGGATCAGCCCGGCGGCGGGCTGGGCCGCGGCCGTGGTGTTCCTGGTGTGGTGGCTGCCGTTCAACAACGGTGTCCGCCCCGAGCCGTGGGCCGCGCTGGGCTCGCTGATCGCCCTGTGCGCCGTGGAGCGCTCGCTGGTCACGCGGCGCCTGCTGCCGCTGTGCCTCGGCCTGATCGGGGCCGCCTTCGCGCTGGCCGCGACGCCGACCGCGCTGATCGCGGTGGCGCCGTTCCTGGTGGCCGCGAAGCCGTTGTTCCACCTGCTACGCAGCCGGGCCCGCGATTCGGGCTGGGCCGCGGTGCTGGCGCCGATCGCGGCGGCCGGGTTCATCGTGCTGATCGTGGTCTTCGCCGACCAGACGTTCTCGACGGTGATGGAGGCGACCCGCCTGCGTGGCTCGGTCGGCCCGAACAAGTCGTGGTACGAGGAGCTGTCGCGGTACGAGCTGCTGTTCGAGAGCAGCGCGGACGGCGCGCTGACCCGCCGGTTCCCGGTGCTGCTGCTGATCCTGTGCACCGGCACCTGCCTGGTGGTGCTGCTGCGCCGCGGCCGCATCCAGGGCGCCGCGCTCGGCCCGGCTCGTCGCCTGATCGGCACCGTGGCGCTGTTCTTCCTGCTGCTGGCGCTGACCCCGACCAAGTGGACGCACCACTTCGGCGCGTTCGCCGGTGTGGGGGCGGCGATGGCGGCGCTGACCGCGCTGGCGACGAGTTCGACGGTGCTGCGGTCGCGGCGCAACCGGGCGGCGTTCACCGCGGGGCTGCTGGTGGTGTCCGCGCTGGCCGCCACGGGCCCGAACGCGTACTGGTTCGTGTCCAGCCTCGGTGTGCCGTGGTGGGACAAGGCGCCGTCGATCAAGGGCTACCACCTGTCCACGGCGCTGCTGCTGGCCGCGGCGGTGGCGGCGGTGTTCGCGTTCGTGGAGAACGTGCGCATGCAGCGGCCGGGCGCGCCGCCGCCGGTGCAGGAGCGGCGTGGCCGGGCGCTGCGGCTGGGCGCGACGTCGCTGGTCGTGGTGTGCGGCGCGGTCGTGGTGTTCGAGGTCGCCAGCATGGCGAAGGGCATCCAGAAGCAGATGTCGACGGGCAGTTACAGCCTGGCCGCGGCGAACGTGGACCACCTGTTCGGCAAGAGCTGCAACCTGTCCGATCACGTGATGGTCGAGCAGGACCCGGTGTCGAGCATGCTCAAACCGGTGTCGGCGGTGACCGTGCCGGAGACCGCGACGCCGGAGAACTCGACGCTGCCGCGGCCCGAGGACGAGGGCAACGAGAAGTCGTCGGCGGGTTTCCACACCGACGGCAACGGCGACGACGACCCGCTGAACTCGCCGCCGCACGGTTTCACCACGGCGACCGTGCCGATGTGGAGCAGCTACCACGAGGGCTCCGCGACGGGCCGGCTGCGCACCGACTGGTACGCGCTGCCGGACCAGCACGCAGGCGCGCAGGTGACGATCGCCGCCGCCGCGCCCCCGGGCAAGGCGACGAGCGTGGCGCTGGAGTTCGGCCGGGAGACGCCGGCGGGCGTCGAGGTGGTCCGGTCGACGACGGTGCTGGCGCAGAACGTGGGCACCGGGGCGTCGGCGGACGAGACGAAGTGGGCCGACGAGCGGCTCGACATCGGTGATCTGCCCGCGGACGTCAACCGGGTGCGTGTGGTGGCCAAGGACGACGACATCACGGGCGACGGCTGGGTCGCGGTGAGCGCCCCGCGCGTGCCGACGTTCACCACGCTCACGCAGCGGGTCGGCAGCGCGCCGGTCTACATGGACTGGCCCGCGGCGTTCGTGTACCCGTGCATGAACCCGGTCGCCTCGCACGACGGCATCTCGCAGATCCCGGCGTACCGCATCACCGCGGGTGACCTGGCCGCGGAGGCGGGCGTGGCGGACAACATCGGCGGCGGGCCGAACGGGTGGATCGAGGAGCTGGCCAACCAGCCCGAGGTGCCGAGCTACCTGGAGGGCGACCAGTCCGGCCGCTCGTGGGGACGCCTGCTGCAGATCGAGCCGTACACCGACGGCGTGGCACCCCAGGTGGAACACGGAACCGAAACGATGTGGGGCTGGCAAAGCCCAGGCCCAGGCCCACAACAACCAAACGGCTCAACGCCAACCCGCTAACGAGAAGCCCCCGCCACACACAAGGCGGGGGCTTTCTCTTTCACCACCAACAAAACCGCCACCGGGCGCGAAAACCGAACACAAAGACCGCCCACCCCACCCCCGCACCCCGATCCACAGCCCAGTTCTGCGCCCGACCAGGGGTTGTCAAGGTACTCTTTCCAGCCTTGACAACCCCTGCTCGGGCGTAGAAACAATGAAAAATCGGGGCGGCGGGTCCAATCCGGGCGTAGCGAAGCGAAGCCGGCGCTCTAACAACCCGCGTAGCGGCTACGCAATCAATAGGACCGCGGCGTCCACACAAACCCGTGATCAACGCGAGTCCGCGACGAGCCAACAATCACCAAACACCGCATATCAACCACCGAAGGATCAAACTCCCCCAAGGAAGTCACCATCACCGACTCCTCGGGACCCCCAACATCCCGAGCC
Source organism: Amycolatopsis tucumanensis (assembly GCF_021654135.1). GTDB lineage: Bacteria > Actinomycetota > Actinomycetes > Mycobacteriales > Pseudonocardiaceae > Amycolatopsis_E > Amycolatopsis_E tucumanensis. The sequence goes on from NZ_JAKGSD010000007.1 coordinate 179,116, forward strand.
ACCACGACCGGCGTCGACTCCGACCGATGCCGCAACAACACATCCCGAGTCCGCACCAACTGCTCAGTCCGCGTCCGCGAAGCCGGGTTGTAAAGAGCCACCACGAGATCAGCCACCCCAGCAGCCTCCAACCGCCGCTCGATGACCTCCCAGGGCTTCAACCGATCCGACAACGACAAGACGCAGTAGTCATGCCCCAACGGCGCCCCAACCCGGGCCGCCGCGGCGGACGCAGCCGTCACGCCCGGAATCACCCGCACCCGCACCGGCTCTTCCAACGAAGCCGCCTGCTCCAGCACCGCCGAAGCCATCGCGAACACACCGGGATCACCCGAGGACACCACCGCCACCCGAGCACCGGACGCGGCCAGCGACAGCGCATGCCGGGCCCGATCCGCCTCGACCCGGTTCCCGGACGCGTGCCGCACCTGCCCGGCCCGCTGCGGCACCTTCGCCACATACGGCCCGTACCCGACGATGTGCTCGGCCTCGGCCAACGCGGCCGAAGCCTCCGGCGTCAGCCACTCCGGCCCGGCCGGCCCCAGCCCGACGACCACGACCTCGCCGCTCTCGACGGGAACCGCCGCCGGCTCGGCAGCCGGCTCCTTGCGCGACGCGTAAGCCGGACTCGGCACCAGCGCCAGCGAGAAGTACGGCACCGTCGACGGGTCCACGTCGGCGAACGGCTCGACCCGCTGGTTGGACCACGTGGCCCGCTCGACGTAGTAGGCCTCGTCCAGCCGTCCGGACTCGGCCAGCGCCTCCCGCACCGAGCCGAACGTGCGGCCCAGCTTCATCACCGCCGCGGCCTGCGTGTCCGCCAGCCGCCGCGCGAGTTCCGGCGCTGGCAGCGTCCCGGGCAGGATCGTCAGCACCTCGTCGCGCTGCACCAGTGGCTTGCCGAGCACCGCCGACGCCGCCGACACCGACGTCACCCCGGGCACCGCCTCGGCCTCGTACCGGTCGCACAGCCGCTCGTGCATGTACATGTAGGAGCCGAAGAAGAACGGGTCACCCTCGCACAGCACCACCACGTCGCGCCCGGCGTCCAGGTGCTCGGCCAGCCGCTTCGCGCTCAGCTCGTAGAACTCCGCGATCGCGCCCTCGTACCCGCCGGGGTGGTCGGTGCCCTCGGTCGTGACCGGGTACATCAGCCGTTCCTCGATCTGACCCTCACTCAGGTACGGCTCGGCCACCGACCGCGCGATGCTGCGGCCGTGCCGCGCGCAGTGGTAGGCGATCACGTCGGCCTCGCTGATCAGGCGCGCGGCCTTGACCGTCATCAGCTCCGGATCGCCGGGGCCGAGTCCGACACCCCACAGCTTGCCCGTCTTCATTCGACCTCGCTCGCGAGCGCGTTGACCGCGGAGACCGCCATGGCGCTGCCGCCGCGCCGCCCGTGCACCACCAGGTAGGGCGCGGGCGCACGCTTGACCAGCTCTTCCTTGGACTCGGCGGCGCCGACGAACCCGACCGGCACCCCGATGATCGCGGCGGGCACCCCGGCGCCCTCCTCGATCATCTCCAGCAGCCGGAACAACGCCGTCGGCGCGTTGCCGATCGCCACCACCGAGCCCGCGAGCTTGTCCCGCCACAGCTCCAGCGCGGCCGCCGAACGGGTGGTGCCCATCCGCTCGGCCAGCGCGGGCACGCGCTCGTCGGACAGCGTGCACAGGATCTCGTTGGCAGCGGGCAAGCGCTTGCGGGTCACGCCGCTGGCGATCATCTGTGCGTCGCACAGCACCGGCGCCCCGGCGCGCAGCGCGGCGCGGGCCGACTCGACGAGGTCGAGCGAGTAGGCCAGGTCGTCGACGAGGTCGACCATCCCGCACGAGTGGATCATGCGGACCGCGACCGGCTCCAGGTCCTCCGGCAGGATCGCGAGGTCGGCCTCCTCGCGGATCGTGGCGAACGAGTGGCGGTAGATCTCCGCCCCGTCGCGGATGTAGTCGATCACGCTGTTCCCTTCTGGTATTCCTCAGTGCCCGCGAGCATGTCGACGTGCGGCTCGTGCGGTCGCCCGCACCGCCGTTCGCATCCGGAGAAGTGCATCCGCACCCCGGCGGGCACGCGGCGCATCACGGCCCGCGCGTCCGCCCGCACGTCGGCGCGCGACTTCGCGCAGCCCGGCCGTCCGATGCACGCGCTGATCCCCAGCCCCGGCGTGTCCGGATCGGTCACCAGGCCCGGCACGTCCAGGCCGAGCGGCACCACGACCGACCGCCACGGCGTCACTACGACCTCCCCCAGCGCCCGCAGATCCGCGGCCGCGAGCTGCCCCAGCACCGGCGCGCCGACGACCCCGGCGCGCCCGTCGTCGCGGGTGAACGGCCCGATCGGCACCCCAGGTGACGTGGGCAGCCGCTCGCCAAGCGGCAAGTCCAGCTCCCGCACCCGCCACGCGCTGCCCCGCACCTCCAGGAACCACAACGCCTTCCGCACGAGCGCGTCGACCGCGCCGGCGAACGGCACCCGCTCGCCGGTGTCCCGCCCGGCGAGCAACACCGCGCCGGTCGCGGAGTCCAGCGCGCGCCAGCACACGTCCGCGTCCTCGCCCGACACGTCGCCGCGGCCGTCGTCGAGCGCGAACAGGAACCGGCCCGGCAGGGCGGCCAGCTCGGGCCGCGCGCACACCGCCCGGTCCAGCTCGAACACCGCGTCGCGCACGTCGACCAGCCCTCCGGCGAGCCCGCTCAGCGGCGAGGCCAGGTAGTTGCGCACCCGCTCGTGCGCGGGCGCGGGCAGCAGACCGGCCGACGTCAGCCGGGCGGCCAGCTCGCCGGTGTCCCGCGACAGGCCGCGCAGCTGGATGTTGCCGCGCGAGGTCAGGTGCACCGAGCCGTCGCCGAGCTCCTTGGCGCACGAGGCCAGCACGTCGGCCTGCCCGGCGCTCACCCGTCCGCCGGGCAGCCGGATCCGGGCGAGCGCGCCGTCGGCGGCGTCGTGCGTGGCGAAGACACCCGGACAGGCGTCGGGGCGGACACGTCCGGGATGGGCCATGCGCTCACTGTAAACGGCGGGATCGACGCGAAGTATTACCTGGATCATATGTAGTAGGTCTGCTACATTCCATCGCACAGGCGTAGCACTGGGGAGAACACCTATGACAGCGATGAGCCAGGTCGCGACGAGACCGCCGGAGCCGCCGGGCGACGAGCCCGCGCTCGACGTGCGCGACCTCCGCATGCGTTACGGCGCCAACGACGTGCTCAAGGGCGTGACCTTCCAGGCCGCGCCGGGCGAGGTGCTGGCGCTGCTCGGCCCGAACGGCGCGGGCAAGACGACCACCATCGAGATCCTCGAAGGCTTCCGGATGCGGTCGGCGGGCGACGTGCGGGTGCTCGGCGTCGACCCGGCCAGGGGGACCGAGGCCTGGCGCGCGCGGCTGGGCATCGTGCTGCAGTCGTGGCGGGACCACGGCAAGTGGCGGGTGCGCGAGCTGCTGGCCCACCTCGGCTCGTACTACGTCGACCACCGGCAGCCGTGGGACGTCGACGACCTGATCGACACCGTCGGCCTCACCCCGCACGCGCACAAGCGGGTCGGCAGGCTCTCCGGCGGGCAGCGGCGGCGGCTGGACGTCGCGATCGGCATCGTCGGCCGCCCCGACCTGCTGTTCCTGGACGAGCCGACCGCCGGCTTCGACCCGGAGGCGCGCCGCGAGTTCCACGACCTGGTGCACCGGCTGGCCGACGAGTCGGACACCACGATCCTGCTCACCACGCACGACCTGGACGAGGCCGAGAAGCTCGCCGACCGGATCCTGATCCTGGCAGGCGGCACGATCATCGCGAACGGGTCGGCCGAGCAGCTCGGCCGCGAGATGTCCACCGACGCCGAGGTCCGCTGGACCCGCGGCGGGCAACGGTACGTGCACTCGACCACGGACGCGACGAAGTACGTGCGTGAGCTGTTCGCCCAGTACGACGAGGAGATCGAGGACCTGGAGGTGCGCCGGGCGAGCCTGGAGGACACCTACATGGCGCTGCTGCGCAAGTTCGAAGGAGGCGCCCAGTGAACGCCACGGCACTGCGCGCGGGGTTCCAGCGCGGCCTGATCGAGCTGCGGCAGAGCTTCACCATCCTCCAGGACCTGTGGGGCTACTTCTTCCCGACCGTGGTGTTCCTGGTGGTGATGACCCTGATGAAGGGCTCGGTCATCCCGGGCACCTCGTTCTCCCGCGGCTCGATGACGCTGCCCAGCCTGATCGGCGCGAGCGTCGGGTTCAGCGGGCTGATCAACACGATGCAGCAGCTCACGGTCGAACGCGAGGACGGCACCCTGCTGCGCGCGAAGGCCCTGCCCAACGGTATGAGCGGCTACCTGATCGGCAAGATCGTGATGGTCTCCGGCATGACGATCGTCGGCATCGCGCTGCTGATCGTGCCCGGCCTGTTCATGTTCGACGGCCTGGAGATCGACGCCATGACCTGGGTGACACTGGCCTGGGTGCTGGTGCTCGGCCTGGTCGCGACGCTGCCGATCGGGGCGGTGTTCGGGTCGCTGTTCGAGAACCCGCGCACGATGGGCGTGATCATGTTGCCGGTGATGGCGCTGGTCGGCACGTCGGGCATCTTCTACCCGATCGGCGAGCTGCCCACCTGGGTCCAGGGCATCGCGCAGGTGTTCCCGCTGTACTGGCTCGGCCTCGGCATGCGCTCGGCGTTCCTGCCGGACAGCATGGTGGCCGTGGAGATCGGGCAGTCGTGGCGGACCTGGGAGACGCTCGGCGTGCTCGGCGCGTGGGCGGTCGCCGGCCTGGTGCTGGCGCCGATCGTGCTGCGTAGGATGGCGCGGCGCGAGTCCGGGTCGACCGTGGCCGCACGGCGGGAGAAGGCACTACAGCGGATGCCGGGATGAGTGAGTCGATCTACAACCGCATCGCGATGCTGCGCGCCGAGCGCGGCATCTCGCGGCGGCAGCTGGCCGAGGCGGTCGGGGTGCACTACCAGACGATCGGGTACCTCGAACGCGGCGAATACAGCCCGAGCCTGTACCTCGCGCTGCGCATCGCCGAGTACTTCGAGGTGCCCGTCGAGGTGATCTTCTCCACGCAACCCTTCCCCCGCCTCGGCCGCGAGGAACGGACGGCTTGACTCCGGGCCTGCTCAACGGACAGTGTTGAGGAGACCTAGGAGGGAACCCGCGTGATCCTGCTGCTGTCCACTTCGGACACCGACCTGCTCAGCGCCCGGACCAGCGAGGCCGGTTACACGCTGGCCAACCCGGCCCGGCTCGACCTGGCCGAGCTCCCCGGCCTGCTGGCGGACGCCGACGTCGTCGTGGTCCGCATCCTGGGATCGGCGCGGACCTGGCAGGAGGGCCTGGACACGGTCCGGGCGAGCGGGAAGCACGTGGTGGTCCTGGGCGGTGAGCAGACGCCGGACGCCGAGCTGATGGCGTTGTCCACCGTGCCCGCCGGCATCGCCACCGAGGCGCACGCCTACCTCGCGCAGGGCGGGCCGGACAACCTCACCCAGCTGCACCGGTTCCTCTCCGACACGCTGCTGCTCACCGGTGACGGCTTCGAGCCGCCCGCCGAGCAGCCGGCGTGGGGTGTGCTGGAGCGCACACCGAGCCGTACCGACGGCCCCGTGGTGGCGATCCTCTACTACCGCGCCCACCACCTGTCCGGGAACACCCGGTTCGTCGAGGCGCTGGCCGAGGCGGTCGAGGACGCGGGCGGGCAGGCCCTGCCGATCTACTGCGCGTCGCTGCGCTCCCGTGAGCCGGAGATGATGGCCGAGCTGCGCAAGGCCGACGCGCTGCTGGTCACGGTGCTCGCGGCGGGCGGCACCCGGCCGTCCGAGGTGGGCGCCGGTGGCGACGACGAGGCGTGGGACGTCGCCGAGCTGGCCGCGCTGGACGTGCCGACGCTGCAGGCGCTGTGCCTGACCAGCGACCGCGCGACCTGGGAGGACAACGACGACGGCCTGTCCCCGCTGGACGCGGGCAACCAGATGGCGGTGCCGGAGTTCGACGGCCGCCTGATCACCGTGCCGTTCTCGTTCAAGGAGATCGACGACGACGGCCTGCCGCACTACGTGCCGGACCCGGAGCGCGCCGCGCGGGTCGCGGGCATCGCGCTCGCGCACGCCCGCCTGCGCCACACCCCGCCGTCGGAGCGCCGGATCGTGCTGATGCTCTCGGCGTACCCGACGAAGCACTCGCGGGTCGGCAACGCGGTGGGCCTGGACACCCCGGCCTCAGCGATCGAGCTGCTGCGCCGCATGCGCGCGCAGGGCTACGACCTCGGCGACGAGCCCTTCCCCGGCGTGGAGCCGACCGGCACCGACCAGCCGGACGGCGACGCGCTCATCCACGCGCTGATCGCCGCGGGCGGTCAGGACCCGGAGTGGCTGACCGAGGAGCAGCTGTCCGGCAACCCGATCCGAGTGCCGGCCGCGCGCTACCGCGAGTGGTTCGCCGCGCTGCCGGAGGACCTGCGCGCCGAGATCGAGGAGCACTGGGGCCCGCCGCCCGGCGACCTGTACGTGGACCGCTCGTCCAATCCGGACGGTGACATCGTGCTGGCCTCGCTGCGGGCCGGGAACGTCATGCTGATGATCCAGCCGCCACGCGGGTTCGGCGAGAACCCGGTGGCGATCTACCACAACCCGGACCTGCCGCCGAGCCACCACTACCTCGCCTGCTACCGGTGGATCGAGGAGGAGTTCGGCGCGCACGCGGTGGTCCACCTGGGCAAGCACGGGTCGCTGGAGTGGCTGCCGGGCAAGAACGCCGGGCTGTCCGCGGCGTGCGGCCCGGACGCGGTGCTGGGCAACCTGCCGCTGATCTACCCGTTCCTGATCAACGACCCGGGCGAGGGCGCGCAGGCGAAGCGGCGTGCGCACGCCACGATCGTCGACCACCTGATCCCGCCGATGGCGCGCGCGGAGAGCTACGGCGACCTGGCCCGGCTGGAGCAGCTGCTCGACGAGCACGCGAACATCGCGGCGATGGACCCGGCGAAGCTGCCCGCGATCCGCCAGCAGATCTGGACGCTGATCCAGGCCGCCAAGCTGGACCACGACCTCGGCGTGGCGGAGCGGCCGCACGACGCCGAGTTCGACGACTTCCTGCTGCACATCGACGGCTGGCTGTGCGAGGTCAAGGACGCGCAGATCCGCGACGGGCTGCACATCCTCGGCGCCGCGCCGGCCGGTGAGGCGCGGGTGAACCTGGTGCTGGCCATGCTGCGGGCGCAGCAGATGTGGGGCGGCCAGGCGGGTGCGGTGCCCGGCCTGCGGTCCGTGCTGGGGCTCACCGACGGCGCGCCGACGTCCGAAGTGGACGCCATCGAGGCGTCGGCTCGTGCCCTGGTCGAAGCGATGGAGAAGCGGGACTGGGCGCCGTCGGCGGTCGCGGAGGTGGCTCCCGATCCGGAGGTCGCGCGGGTGCTGACGTTCGCGGCCACCGAGATCGTGCCGCGGCTGGCCGGGACGTCGGCGGAGATCGATTCGGTGCTGCACGCCCTGGACGGCGGGTACATCGCCGCCGGGCCGAGCGGTTCGCCGCTGCGCGGACTGGTCAACGTGCTGCCGACCGGCCGCAACTTCTACACGGTGGACCCGAAGGCGATCCCGAGCCGCCTGGCGTGGGAGACCGGGCAGGCGCTGGCGGAGTCGCTGCTGCGCCGCTACCGCGAGGACACCGGCGACTGGCCGAAGTCGGTCGGCCTGTCGGTGTGGGGCACGTCGGCGATGCGGACCTCGGGTGACGACGCGGCGGAAGTGCTGGCGCTGCTGGGTGTGCAGCCGGTGTGGGACGACGCGTCCCGCCGGGTGACCGGGCTGGAGCCGATCCCGCTCGCCGAACTCGGCCGCCCGCGCATCGACGTGACCGTGCGGATCAGCGGGTTCTTCCGGGACGCGTTCCCGCACGTGGTGGCCCTGCTGGACGACGCGGTGCGGCTGGCGGCGTCGCTGGACGAACCCGCGTCGGACAACTTCGTGCGCGCGCACGTGCAGGCCGATTTGGAGTCGCACGGTGATGAGCGCCGGGCCACGACGCGGATCTTCGGCTCCAAGCCGGGCGCGTACGGCGCGGGAATCCTGCCGCTGCTGGACTCGGGCAACTGGCGGGACGACGCCGACCTGGCCGAGGTGTACGCGACCTGGGGCGGCTACGCCTACGGGCGGGGCCTGGACGGCGTCGAGGCGCGGCCGGACATGGAGAGCGCGTACCGGCGCATCGAGGTGGCGGCGAAGAACACCGACACGCGTGAGCACGACATCGCCGACTCGGACGACTACTTCCAGTACCACGGCGGCATGATCGCGTTCACACGCGCGCTGACCGGCAAGGCTCCCGCGTCGTACGTGGGCGATTCGACGAGCCCGGACGCGGTGCGAACGCGGTCGCTGTCCGAGGAGACGGCCCGCGTGTTCCGCGCCAGGGTGGTCAACCCGCGCTGGATCGCGGCGATGCGCAAGCACGGCTACAAGGGCGCGTTCGAGCTCGCGGCCACGGTGGACTACCTGTTCGGCTTCGACGCCACCGCCGGGGTCGTGCAGGACTGGATGTACGAAAAGCTGTCCCAGTCGTACGTCCTCGACCAGCAGAACCAGGAGTTCCTCGCGAAGGCCAACCCGTGGGCGCTGCGCGGCATCATCGAGCGGCTCACCGAGGCCGCCGACCGCGGCCTGTGGGCGGAGCCGGACCCGGAGCTGCTGGGGCAGTTGCGCGAGGTGTACCTGCGGACCGAAGGTGCGCTGGAGGGCGAGTGACCGGGGTGGACCTGAACGCGGATCTCGGTGAGGGGTTCGGGATCTGGCACCTCACCGAAGACGACGCGCTGCTGGAGATCGTGTCCAGCGCGAACGTGGCGTGTGGTTTCCACGCGGGGGACCCGAGCGTGCTGCGGCGCGTGACGGCTTCCGCGGCCGCGCGGGGCGTGACTGTCGGGGCGCAGGTGGCGTACCGGGATCTGGCCGGTTTCGGGCGGCGGTTCATGGACGTGCCGCCGGACGAGCTGGCGAACGACGTGCTGTACCAGATCGGCGCGCTCGACGCGTTCGCTCGGGTGGCCGGCACGCGGGTGGCGTACGTGAAGCCGCACGGTGCGCTGTACAACGCGATCGTGCACCACGCGGAGCAGGCCGCGGCGGTGGTCGAGGCGGTGCGGATGTTCGACCCGTCGCTGCCGGTGCTGGGGTTGCCGGGTTCGGAGTGGTTGCGGCAGGCGGAAAAGGCGGGCCTGCGCCCGGTGCGCGAGGCGTTCGCCGACCGGGCCTACACGCCGTCCGGAACGCTGGTCTCGCGCCGCGAGCCGGGCGCGGTGATCCACGACGCCGACGAGGTGGTCCGGCGATGCGTGCGGATGGCGACCGAGGGTGTGATCACGGCGATCGACGGCTCAGAGGTGAAGGTGGAGCCCGAGTCGATCTGTCTGCACGGGGACACCCCCGGGGCGGTCGAGATCGGCCGTCAGGTACGCGCGGCCCTGCTGAACGCCGGAGTCGAAGTCCGGTCGTTCACCAGCGCAGCGGCAGGTGCGTCACCCCGTTGATGAAGTTCGACGTCAACCGCCGCACCTCGCCGTCCAGGCGCACCTCCGGCAGCATCGTCAGGAACTCCCGGAAGAACACCCGCATCTGCAACCGCCCGAAGTGCGCGCCCAGGCACAGGTGCGGGCCCTGCCCGAACGCCAGGTGGTCGTTGGGCGTGCGCGACACGTCGAACCGGTGCGGGTCCGGGAACTGCCGCTCGTCGTAGTGCGCCGACGCGAAGTACACGACCACCTTGTCCCCGGCCGCGATCCGCTGCCCGCCCAGCTCCGTGTCGACAGCGGCGGTGCGGCGGAACGTCAGCACCGGCGGGTGCCACCGCAGCATCTCCTCCACCGCCGACGGCAGCAGCGACGAGTCGGCCCGCAACCGCCGGTACTCGGCCGGGTTCTGCACCAGCGCCAGCACCCCGCCGGGCAACGCGCTGCGCACCGTGTCGTTCCCGGCGATCACCATGAGGAAGAAGAACATCCGCAACTCGGCGTCGTCCAGCGAGCGGCCGTCCACAGTGGCCTGGACCAGCGCCGTCATCAGGTCGTCCGCCGGGTCCCGCCGCTTCGCCTCGGCCAGCTCCTGCGCGTAGTCGAACATGTCGGCCAGCAGCGCGGGCGAGCGCGGGTTGAGCGGTTTGCCGTCCGGGCCGCGCACCACCTCGGCGTGCTCCGGGTCCTGGTAGCCGATGACGCGGTTGGTCCACTTCAGCAGCAACCCGCGGTCCCGCGGCGGCACCCCGATCAGGTCGGCCAGGTTGAGCAGCGGGAAGTCGTCGGTCACCTCGACCGGCAGATCGCACCGGCCGCGCGGCACCACCGCCCCGATCAACGCGCGGGCCCGCTCGGCGATCTGCTCCGCCGAGCGTTCCAGCCGCCGCCGCGTGAACACCGCGGCCACGATGCGCCGCAACCGGTTGTGCTCCGGTGGGTCCATGTTGAGGATCATGCGCCGGATGAACGTGAGGTCGTCCGGCTCGGGGTCGCGGATCTGCGTCGCCCCGAGCCAGGACGAGAACACCTCCGGCGTCCGCAGCACGTGCTTCACGTCGGCGTACCGCGTCACCGCCCAGTAGCCGGGCCCGGACGGCCAGTCCAGCACCTCGTGTTCCTCTTGCCACGCGACCGGTTCGCTGTCGCGCAGGCGGCGCAGCTCGTCGTGCGGCACGCCGCGGGCGAACACCCTCGGGTCGAAGACGTCCACATCGGACATCAGTGCTCGTCCAGGAACACTTCGATCATGTTGGCCACGGTCACCGGCACCTCGTCGGCCGCGTAGTGCCCGGCGTCGGGCAGCACCTCCAGCTCCAGCTTCGGGTACCACTGCCCGAACGTCGCCAGCATGACCTCTTCGCTCAGCGCCGGGTCGTGCTCGCCGACGACCACCTTGATCGGCGCCTCGTTGCCCGCGATCCGCTCCGAGAAGTCGGTCTTCGCCCACGCCTCCAGGTAGGCGCCGAACGCGGCCTTGTCGGAGTTCTCCAGCGAGTGCAGGACCATGCCGTCGAGCCACGAGTCGGGGTGGCGGCCGCCGGTGGTGAAGTCGATGATCGCGCGGCGGCTCGACGGGTCCTCGGCCGCGCTGCTGAACAGGCCCCAGGTGTCGGCGTCCATCGGCACCCCGCTCGCGGGCACCGGGGAGATCCCGAACAGCGACCGGACTCGCTCGGGCGCCTCGGCGAGGATGTACTGCATGACGCTGCCGCCCATCGAGTGCCCGACCAGGGAGAACCGGTCGATGCCCAGTTCGTCGGCGAGCAGCAGCACGTCCCCGGCCGCCTCCGCGATGGTGTGCGTGCCCGCCTCGTCCTTGCGCGTGCCGTAGCCGCGGTAGTCGGGGAAGTAGTAGCTGAACCGCTCGGCGTCGAGGTGCGGGGTGAGCTCCTCCCACGCCTTCGACGACCCGAACCAGCCGTGCAGCACGAGAACGACGTGCTCGCCGGTGCCGACCCGCTCCATCTGCGCCCTCCAAGTCCTCGCTGACCCGTGCAGTTGGGAGCTTGGCACAGTCGCGGCGGGTTGGCACGGACCAGCAGAATGATCTCGTGAACTCCCTGCTCACCCGGCTGCCCGAGTGGCTGACGACGGTCCCCTACGACGGCTCCCGGATCCCCGGCGCGCCCGGCGACCCGGCGGCGGGCGCGAACTGCCAGGTCTACGCCTACGCGGTGCTCCGCCACTTCGGGCTCGCCGCGCCGGACCTGCGGTCACGGGAACTGTGGCACGACACGGCCTCGACCAGCCCGGTGACCGAGCCGGCGCCGCTGGACCTGGCGCTGTTCAACCGGACCGCGGACCCGTTCGGCGCACACCTGGGCGTCTGGACGGACGACGACCGCGTCCTGCACCTCTGCGCGGAGATCGGCACGCCGGCGGTGTGGACGCTGACGCAGTTCGCGGCCCGCGAGCGCTACCGCACGCTGATCGGCTTCAAACGCTGCCACCCCGCCGGCTGACTGAACTCGCCGACCCACCGCTGCCCGGCTCCGGGAGCCCCTCGATGCGCGGACCCTCGCCGGGGTAGCGGTTGGGCGTTTCGCCTCGTCCGCCATCCCTCCAGCGCAACGGGGGTCGCCGACCGCGGACTACACCGACCGGTGGAACGTGAACGGCCACTGCGCCACCGGCCGCGCCACCAGTTCCGCCGGCGGCTCCGGCAGCCGCGCCTTGCCACGCGCGATCACCACCACCCGGTCCTGCCCGCCGAGGTAGACGTCGGCGGGCCCGGGCACGTTCTCGACGACCCAGCGCGCCAGCGCGTCTCGCCCACCGGGCACCGCGCGCACCTCCCACATCAGCGTGTCCGCCATCAGCGCACCCGCAGCGGCGGCACGGCGGGCACCTCGGGCGCGTTGTCGATGTCCGCCTGGGTCATCCGGAACTCCTCCGGGTAGTGCTCCCGGCTCGTGCGCCGCGGCGGCTCCGTCGTCCGCCACGTGTAGAGGCACCGCCGGCACTGCAGCACCTCCCACACCCCGGCGACCGGCGAGTCCGCCAGTTTCTCCTCGACCTCGAACTCACAACGTGGGCACATCGGATTCTCCTTACCGCGCCAGCATTCCCTGCAACTTGGTCAGCCAGGCAGCGGCCTCGGGCAGGTCGCGCACGGGCTGGCTGTAGTGACCGCGGTCGTCGGGCGCCACCGGGGTGGTCGCGTCGATGATCATCTTGTTCGTGATGCCGGCGGGCTGCGAACCGGGGTCCAGCTCCAGCACCGGCAGGTTCGGGATGTTCACCAGGTCGCCCGCCGGGTTGACCTTTGTGGACAGCGCCCACATCACCTGCGGCAGGTTGAACGGGTCGACGTCCTCGTCGACCATGATCACCGTCTTGACGTACCCGAGCCCGTGCGGCGTGGTCATCGCCCGCATCCCGACGGCCTTCGCGAACCCGCCGTAGCGCTTCTTCGTCGAGATGATCGCCAGCAGCCCGTGCGTGTACATGGCGTTGACCGCCTGCACCTCCGGGAAGGCCTCCTTGAGCTGCTGGTAGATCGGCACGCAGGTGTTCGCCGCCATCAGAAAGTCGATCTCGGTCCACGGCATGCCGAGGTACAGCGACTCGAACACCGGGTTCGTCCGGTGGTGAATGCGGTCGATTCGCACCACCGTCATGTTCCGGCCGCCCGAGTAGTGGCCGGTGAACTCGCCGAACGGCCCCTCGATCTCGCGCTTGCGGCCCTCGATGACGCCTTCCAGGACCACCTCCGAGCCCCACGGCACGTCGAGCCCGGTCAGCGGCGCGGTCGCGATCGGGGCAGGCGCGCCGCGCAGGGCGCCGGCCATCTCGTACTCGCTCTGGTCGTAGGCCATCGGGGTGGCCGCGACGATCGAGATCACCGGCTCGTTGCCCAGCGCGATCGCGACCGGCAGGTCCTCGCCGTTCTCCTCGGCCTTGGCCAGGTGCAGCGCGATGTCGTGCATCGGCACCGGCTGGAGCCCCAGCTTGGCGCGGCCCTTGACCTGCATCCGGTACACCCCGACGTTCTGCTTGCCGAAGTGGTCCGGATCGGCCGGATCGCGGGACACGACCGCGGCCTTGTCCAGGTAGAAGCCGCCGTCGCCGTCGTTGAGCCGGAACAGCGGCAGCACCCGGAACAGGTCGACGTCGTCACCTTCCAGCACGTTCTCCGCCCACGGCGGGTTCGCGCGCCGCTCCGGCGGCACCGGGAAATCCTCCCAGCGCCGGATGAACTCGGCGACCTGGTCCTTGATCCCGGTCTGCGGCGGCAGTCCCATCGCGAGCGCGTGGTTGGCCCAGGAGCCGTGCACGTTGAGCGCGATCCGGGCGTCGGTGAAGCCGGTGACGTTGTCGAAGTACAGCGCGGGCGCCTTGTCGCCGAGGCGCGGGGCGGCGTTGGCGGCGGCGCCGAGGTCGGGTTCGGGCGCGACCTCCTCGGTGATCCGCAGCAGCTGCCCGTGTTCGTCCAAAGTGTCCAGGAACGAGCGGAAGTCGTCGTAGGGCACGGGTTTCCTCCTATCGGTGCAGGCCGGACCAGCGGCGGGCGCGGGGCGCGGGCAGGTCGAACTGGTCCAGCACGCGGGCGACGACGTGGTCAACGATGTCGTCCACGGAGTCCGGGTGGTTGTAGAAGGCGGGCATCGGCGGCACGACGCGCACGCCCATCCGCGCCAGCGCGAGCAGGTTCTCCAGGTGGATCTCGCTCAGCGGCGTCTCGCGCGGCACCAGGACGAGCTGGCGGCGTTCCTTGAGCACGACGTCGGCCGCGCGGCCGACCAGCCCGTCGGCGTACCCGGCGCGGATCCCGGCGACGGTCTTCATGCTGCACGGGACGACGACCATGCCGTCGGTGCGGAACGAGCCGGACGAGATCGGCGCGGCCTGGTCCCCCGCGCCGTGCACGACGTCGGCGAGCTTGCCGACTTCCCGTGCGCTGTAAGGGGTTTCCAGCTCGATGGTGGTGCGCGCCCAGCGGGAGAGCACCAGGTGCGTCTCGACGTCGGGCAGGTCGCGGAGCGCTTCGAGCAGCCGGACGCCGAAGGGTGCGCCCGTCGCCCCGGTCATGCCGACGATCAGCCGCATCGCGCCTCCCTATTAGTTCGTATACGAACCTTTCGTACGCACACTAACATGCCTTCATGACCGTTGTCGACGAAGCCGTGTTCCACGTCATGCGTCGCGCCCTGCAGGAACACGGCGCGCGCTGGCAGGCGGAGCTGCCCGCGCTGACGAAGCCGCAGTACGCGGTCCTGAAGGCGATCGCCGAGGGCGACGACGTGGACCAGGCGAGCGCGGGCCAGCAGGCGGCGATCGACAAGGCGACGCTGGCGAACCTGATGCTGCGACTGGAACAGCGCGGCCTGATCACGCGCACGATCGGCACCGATCGGCGCCGCCGCATCCTGCGACTGACCAGCGCGGGCGAAGCCGCCCTGCGCGAGGCCGACCCGGTCGCGCGCGAGGTGGACGAGTCGATGCTGAGCCGGCTGAGCGCCGCGGAGCGGGCCGAACTGCACCGGCTCCTGCTGAAGCTCAGCCCGCCGCCGGCGTGACCGTCGCCCGCCTCGTCGTCAGCGCGCCGCTGCCCCGTCCGACGCCGGCGAGGCCACCGCCGAAGCACCCGCCACGAGGAGGACCACTCCGCACACCGCGCCGGCCAGCGACACGGCGGCGAACAGCGCGCTCACGGCACCGTTGTTGCTCAGCGCGATGTGCGTCGGCCCGGAGGTGACCGCCACCCCGGTGCCTGCCCAGGCCACCGCGACCCGCGGCAGCACGCGGCCCGAACCCCGGCGCCGCACCAGGCTCAGCACCGCGACGGCGCCCCCGGCGACCAGCAGGCCTTGCGCGAGCAGGAAGGACTTCTGCCCGGCCGTGTCGAACCCGGCCGGCCCGCCCCAGCGCGCCCCGGACACCGACCACGCGAGCAGCATCGCCGCGTAACCGAGAACGACCACCGCAGCCGGTGTCACGAGCGGGCCGGGCCGCCGCGGGGCCAGCTCCGGCACCCGGATCCGGAACACCACCGGCCACCGGTCCCGCGCGTAGCCGACGAACGCGGCCAGCAACCCGACGGCCTGCGCCACGAACCCGCCGTACACCACGGCGTAGACCCAGCCCTGCAGCCCGTTGTCCGCCGGCGCCGGGGAACCACCCAGCACCACCTGCGCGACCAGCCCCACCGGCAGGCCGAGCGCGATCGGCGCGAGCAGTCCCGTCGCCGCCCAGACCGGTCCCAGCGCCAGCACCCGCGGCAGCCGCCTGCCCCACGGGAAGGTCAGCGCGAGCACGAGCGCGATGGCCGCCAGCTCCATCAGCCCGGTGATCACGTCCCCCACCAGGTGCCGCGCGTCCAGCAGTTCCGCGGCTCCGGCGGCGGTGGCGGCACCGGCGCTGCTCCCGGACAGCCACATCACCTTCAGCGCGAGGTACGGCACGCAGGCCGCGATCGTCGCGCAACAGATCCCCAGCCGGACCGGCCCCGGCCCGCTCCGCCGCACGTCGACGGCCCCCATCGTCACCATGACCGGGAACGTATCGGCGCGGAACTGAGATCGCGCTGAGGCCGCTCAGGGGCACTCCTCCTCCGCGTCGTTCTGCCACAGCATCGCCGCGTGCAGGGCCGCGATCAGCCGTTCGTCGTCGGCCACGCTCGGCTCGCTGCCCAGCGGGATCCAGCGCTGGCACACCTCGCGGCCGTCCTCGTACCCGGTCAGCAGCATCCCCGGGTACGACAACGTCACCGGCTCGCCGTCCGGCCCGTCCACGTCGACCCGCCGGAGGTGCATCGCCACCCGCACCTGCCGCTTCCCGCCCATCCGCACCTGCCCACCTCGACCCCGGTATCCCGAGGTCGCGGCCGGGCCCGCGTTGGTTACCGCGCCGATCCTCCCGATTCGGCAACGGCGGGCACCCCTTCCGTGCCGCGCCCGGTCGGCGCAGGCAGAATTGGCCCCCGCAACCGCGAGCAGGGAGTGATCAGCATCGTGACAGTGGCCGTGCAGTCGATCGAGCAGAAGATCGCCGAGGAGCTCGGCGTCCGCGAAGGGCAGGTCAAGGCCGCCGTGGACCTGCTCGACGGCGGGGCGACCGTGCCGTTCATCGCGCGGTACCGCAAGGAGGTGACCGGCGCGCTGGACGACGCCCAGCTGCGCACGCTGGAGGACCGGCTGCGTTACCTGCGGGAGCTCGACGAGCGCCGGGCCGCGATCCTCGAATCGATCGACAGCCAGGGCAAGCTCACCGAGGAGCTGGCCGAGGCGATCCGCGCCGCGGACACCAAAGCCCGGCTGGAGGACATCTACCTCCCCTACAAGCCGAAGCGGCGCACGAAGGCGCAGATCGCCCGCGAGGCCGGCCTGGAGCCGCTGGCCGACGGCCTGTTGAACGACCCGAACACCGACCCGCAGGCCGCCGCGGCCGTGTTCGTCGACCCCGAGAAGGGCGTCGCGGACGCGCAGGCCGCGCTGGACGGGGCTCGCGCGATCCTGGTCGAGCGCTTCGGCGAGGACGCCGACCTGATCGGCGAGCTGCGCGAGAAGATGTGGTCGGAGGGCTACTTCTCGTCGAAGGTCCGCCAGGGCAAGGAGACCGAGGGCGCGAAGTTCGCCGACTACTTCGACTTCGCCGAGCCGTTCACGAAGATGCCCTCGCACCGGGTGCTGGCGATGCTGCGCGGCGAGAAGGAGGAGGTCCTCGACCTCACCGTCGAGCCGGAAGAACCCAGCGACGAGCCGAAGGTGGGCCCCTCGGACTACGAGCGCCGCATCGCGCAGCGCTTCGGCATCACCAACGAGGGCCGCCCGGCCGACAAGTGGCTACAGGACACCGTGCGGTGGGCCTGGCGCACCAAGATCCTCCTGCACCTCGGCATCGACCTGCGGATGCGGCTGCGCCAGAAGGCCGAGGAGGACGCGGTGAACGTGTTCGCCGCGAACCTGCGCGACCTGCTGCTGGCCGCGCCCGCAGGCACCCGCGCCACGATGGGCCTCGACCCGGGTTTCCGCACCGGCGTGAAGGTCGCCGTCGTGGACGCGACCGGCAAGGTCGTCAACACCCACACGATCTACCCACACCAGCCGCAGAACCGCTGGGACCAGTCGATCGACGAGCTGGCCAAGCTCTGCGCCGCCCACTCGGTGGACCTGATCGCGATCGGCAACGGCACCGCGTCCCGGGAGACCGACAAGCTCGCCATCGAGTTGATCAAGCGGCACCCCGAGCTGAAGCTGACCAAGGCCGTCGTTTCGGAGGCGGGCGCGTCGGTCTACTCGGCGTCCGCGTTCGCCTCGCAGGAGCTGCCCGAGCTGGACGTCTCGCTGCGCGGCGCGGTGTCGATCGCGCGTCGCCTGCAGGACCCGCTGGCCGAGCTGGTGAAAATCGACCCCAAGTCGATCGGCGTCGGGCAGTACCAGCACGACGTGTCCGAGGTGGCGCTGTCCCGCTCGCTGGACGCGGTGGTCGAGGACTGCGTGAACGCGGTCGGCGTGGACGTCAACACCGCGTCGACTCCGCTGCTGACCAGGGTCTCCGGCATCACCGCCGGCCTGGCCGAGAACATCGTCAACCACCGCGACACGCACGGCCCGTTCCGGTCGCGCTCGGCGCTGAAGGACGTCGCGCGGCTGGGCCCGAAGGCGTTCGAGCAGTGCGCCGGCTTCCTGCGGATCCGTGGCGGCGACGACCCGCTGGACTCCTCCAGCGTGCACCCGGAGGCCTACCCGGTCGTGCGGCGGATCCTGTCGAAGACCGGCATCGAGCTGCGGGAGCTGATCGGCAACGAGCGGGTGCTGCGCAAGCTGCGCCCGGAGGACTTCGTCGACGAGACCTTCGGCCTGCCGACCGTCACCGACATCCTCGCCGAGCTGGAGAAACCCGGCCGCGACCCGCGCCCGGCGTTCAAGACCGCGACGTTCGCCGAGGGTGTGGAGAAGATCGGCGACCTCAAGCCGGGCATGCGGCTGGAGGGCGTGGTGACGAACGTGGCCGCGTTCGGGGCGTTCGTCGACATCGGGGTGCACCAGGACGGCCTGGTGCACGTGTCGGCGATGTCGAAGAACTTCGTCAAGGACCCGCGTGAGGTAGTCAAGCCGGGTGACATCGTCAAGGTGAAGGTGCTCGAGGTGGACATCCCGCGCAAGCGGATCTCGCTGACCCTGCGCCTGGACGACGAGGTCGGCGGCGGCCGCGCCAAACCCGCTGGTGGCGGCGGCGGTGAGCGCCGTGGCGGGCAGCCGCGCAAGGGCGGTCAGCCGAAGCGGCGCGAGCCCGCCGGCGGCGGCGGTGCGCTGGCCGACGCACTCCGGAAGGCCGGCTACGGTCGCTAAAACGCCGTTCAGGGTTCATCATCGAGGGGTGCAGTGGGCCGACTCCCTGGCAGATCGATCCGCGCGGCGTTGGCTGCGCGGGATCGCCGGGCGGCTCGACTCCGGCTGGCAGGCGCTGGCCGGAGACCCCTCGGTGTGGCGGGCGTTCGGCAGGCACCTGGCCGCTGTCGACGACGCGGTGCGGTGCGAGCAGGACATGGTCCCGCGCCAGGAGCCGGTGAGCAGGCTCGTCCTGCTGGCCGGTCACGCGCACGACGTGTGGACCGAGGCGGCGGAGGTGGACTGGCAACCGCCCGCGGATTCCGGCGACTGGACCGACCGGGAGTGGACGGGGCTGCGCCTGCTCGCCTGCCTCCGCCTCGCGGCCGACGAGCCGCGTGGCCCGAAGCTGCCCGCGGCCGCGGAATTCGCCCGGAGCCGTCCTGCCGGAACCGGTGAACAAGTGAACAATCGGCGCGAATACTTCCGCTGAAATTAGGGAAAAAGCCGCCGAACGGCACTGGTGAATCGTTGACGGGCTTGCCTAGTATCGGATTTCCTTTTTTCCGGTCGGGGGCGATGCCGTTGGTGTTCTTCCGCATCCTGGGACCGCTCGAAGCGGAGGCCGGGGGCCGTCGCGTGCCGCTCGGCGGCCCGAAACCGCGCCTGCTGCTGGCCGCCCTGCTGCTCCAGCCCGGCGTCGTGGTGTCCGCAGACGCGCTGACGGACGTGCTGTGGCCGGGGCGCGCGCCGCGGTCCGCCGCCGCGAACCTGCGCACCTATGTGCACGGCCTGCGCCGCGTGCTCGGGGACCGCATCGAAAGCGGCCCGGGCGGATATCAGCTCCACGCCGGGCCGGACGAGCTGGACGCGACGCTCGCCGAGCGGCTCGTGGCGCGGGCGCGTGCCGAAGAGGCGCCGGTGCTGCTCGACCGGGCGGCCGCGCTGTGGCGCGGCGAGGTGCTGGAAGACCTGCCGCACCACCACACCTGGTCGTCCGCCGTCGCGCGGCTGAGCGAGCTGCGGTTGTCGGTGCAGGAGGAACGGTTGCGGTTCCACGTGTCGGCCGGGCGGCACGCCGAGGCGATCGTGGAACTGCGTGGCCTGCTGGCCGAACAGCCGTTGCGGGAGGAGCTGTGGCGGCTGCTCGTCGTCGCGCTGGGCGCGAGCGGGCGACAGGGTGAGGCGCTGGCCGCGTACGCCGAAGCCGAGCGCGTGCTGCGCACGGAGCTGGATGCCGAGCCGGGCGTGCGGCTGCGGCAGGCGGCGGCCGAACTGGACGCGCCGGCGCCGGTGTGCCAGCTGCCGCTGGACCTGCCCGACTTCACCGGCCGCGAGACGGGGCTCGCGCAGCTGACCGGCTTGCTGGACGGCGAGCACCCCGCCGTCGTGGTGTTGTCCGGGCCGCCGGGCGCGGGGAAGTCGGCGCTGGCCGTGCACGCCGCCCACGCCGTGCGCGACCGCTACCCCGACGGCCAGCTGTACGTGGACCTGCGTGGCACGTCGGACTCGCCCCGGCGACCGCTGGACGTGCTGGCCGAACTGCTGCACGCGCTCGGCGTGCCGGACGCCGGGATCCCGCGCGGGCTCGACGAACGGTCGGCGTTGCTCCGCTCGCGGCTGGTGGGACGGCGGGTGTGCGTGGTGCTCGACGACGCGGGCAGCGCCGCGCAGGTGCGGCCGCTGCTGCCCGGCGCGGGCGCGGCCGCGGTGCTGGTGACCAGCCGGGGCAGGCTGCCCGACCTCACCGTCGCCCGGCACGTCGACGTCGGCGTGCTGACGGCCGCGGAGGCCACGGAGCTGCTGGGCCGGATCGCCGGGGCCGGCCGGGTGGCGGCCGAACCCGAGGCGGCGGCCGGGATCGTCGAGGCGTGCGGCCGGTTGCCACTGGCGATCCGCATCGCCGGAGCACGGCTTTCGCACCGTCGTGAGTGGACACTCCACGCGCTTGCCGCCCGGTTGGCCGACGAGCGCCGTCGCCTGGACGAGCTGCGCGTCGGCGACCTGGCGGTGCGGGCGAGCCTCGCGCTGAGCCACGACCAGCTGCCCGGCAGCTGCGCCCGGGCGTTCCGTGCGCTGGGCGGGCTCGGGCCGCTGCCGTTCCCCGGCTGGGTGGTCGCGGCGCTGCTCGGGCGGGAGCACGCGGACGACGTGCTGGACGTGCTGGTCGACGCGCACCTGGTCGAGCTGGTCGGCGACCAGCCCCGGTACCGGCTGCACGACCTGGTGCGCTGCTACGCGCGGGAACTCGGGGAGCCGGATCCGGACGGCGTCCGCCGTGTGGTCGAGGGGTACCTCTCGCTCGCCACTGAGGCGGCGGAGCGGATGCCGGTCCGCTTCTTCGGCGCCGCGCCGGAGCCGCGGTCGGCGGACTGGTGGCGCCCGGACCAGCTGGACGATCCGGTGGCGTGGTTCGCGGGCGAGCGACCGGTGCCACTCGTCGAACTGGCGGTGGCCCACGGTCTCGACGCGCTGGCGTGGCGGCTGGCGGCGGCGTTCACCCCGTACTTCGACCTGCGCGGGCACCACGAGGACTGGCGCCGCACGCACGAACTGGCGCTGGGCGCGGCCGAGCGGGCGGGCGAGCCGCGCGGGCAGGCGCTGGTGCTGCGCAACCTCGGGCAGCTCGAGGTCTACCAGGACGACTACACCGCCGCGCGTGAGGCGTTCGAGCGGTCGGTGGCGTTGTTCCGGAGCATCGGCGACGACCAGGGCGCGGCCGTCGCGCTGGCCGGGTTGAGCACGATCCGGCGCGTCGCGGGCGAGCACGAGATGGCACTTTCGCACTGCCACGACGCGCTGGAGCTGTTCATCCGCAGCGGCGACCGGCATGGCGAGGCGGTGGTGCGGATCGCGATCGGCTCGGTGTGGCTGGCGCGGGGCTGCCACGCGACGGCCGAGCGCTGGTTCACCGACGCGCGTGAGGCGTGTGTCGAGATCGGCGACCGGCACCGCGAAGCGCACGCCCGGCACCGGATGGCGTTGCTGCACCAGCAACGCGGCAACCTCGGACGGGCCCGTGAGGAGCTGGACCGGGCGATCGCGATCTTCGGCGAGCTGGGCGACGACCACTGCGTGGGCTACGCGCACCAGAGCCTCGGGGAGCTGTGCCTGCGCAGCGGCGACCTCGCGCACGCGAAGCTCCTGCTGGTGAACTCGCTGTCGGTGCACCGGCGCGACGGCGACCGGCGGTCCGAGGCCGAAGCGGGGCAGCTGCTCGGCGAGTTGCACGAACGGCTCGGACAGGTGCGCGAGGCTCACGGCCTGTTCCGGCGATCGCTGGAGATCTGGTCGGAGCTCGGCGCCGAAGAAGCGGCGGCCGCGCTGCGGGAACGGTTGAGTCACCACCCATTGACCATGATCGCGGGCGGGTCCATCCTGGTGCCCTCCGAGAGAGCCGGGAGGCAGCCATGAGCACCTTCGTCGTGGTCGGCGGCGCCGGGCGGACCGGCCGCCGGATCGGGGAACGGCTCGCGAGCGGCGGTCACCGGGTGGTGGTGGCGAGCCGGAGTTCGGAGCCCCCGCTGGACCTGACGGCGAAACCGGACCCGGCGCTCTTCGCCGGCGCCGAGGGGGTCGTGATCGTCGCGGAGCCGCCGAAGGAGCCGGACGCGGCGGAGGCCGCGATGCACGGCGGTGTCTCGGCGATCGCGGAAATCGCGGCACGCGAGGACATCCCGGTGGTGCTGGTGTCCCAGATCTACCTGACGCGGCCGGCGGAGCACCCCGAGATGAGCGCGCGCATCGAGGCCCGCGCCAGGGGCGAGCAGGCGCTGCGGGAGAGCGGCGCGCAGTACACGATCGTGCGGCCGAGCTGGCTGCACGACCTGCCCGCCGCCGGGGTGCGCGTCGAGCAGGGCGACACCGGCGAGGGCCGGGTCTCGCGCGACGCGGTGGCCGACGCCGTCGTGGCCGCGTTGTTCGACCCGTCGGCGTCGGGCAAGACGTTCGAGCTGTACGACGACGAGGACTCGCCGCGGCCGGACTGGCCGTCGGTGTTCGCCGCGCTGCACCCCGATCAGTGACCGGGTAGCGGGTCCAGCACCTGCTTGCTGTGGTGCTGGTAGATGATCGACGTCCGGAACGTGACCATCTCCCTGCGGCTGGTGAACCGCTCGAGCAGGAACGCGTGCAGGTGGTCGATGTCCTGCGCGGTGACGTGCACGAGGAAGTCGTCGCTGCCCGCGATCGTGAAGACCGAGATGACCTCGGGCAGCTCGGCGAGCGAGCGTTCGAACGCGTCCACCACGTCCCGCGTCAGCGGCCGGATCTGCGCCGCGACGATCGCCTGCACGCCGCGGTTGAGGGCGCCGAGGTCGATGTCGGCGTGGTAGCCGCGGATCACGCCGCGCTTGCGCAGCAGGCGGATCCGTTCCAGACAGGTCGACGGCGCGATGCCGACCTTGCGCGCGATGTCCCGGTTCGACTGCCGCGCATCCTCCTGCAGAAGCCGCACGATCGCCGAATCAAGTTCATCCATGTTCGCAGCTCCGATGGTCGTGCCGAATATCGTTCGGCGGCGGCGCTTCGTGGTTGTGCATCAGCCTAGCTTTTCGCGCATGGAGCATGAAGAGGTGAAAGTCCGGCGCGGTCCCCGCTCGGGGCTGCCGGTCGTCGTCGCGATCCACTCCCGTGCGCTCGGCCCCGCGGCCGGCGGCATCCGGCTGCGCCGGTACCCGGACTGGCGGGACGGCCTGGCGGACGCGTTGCGCCTGTCCGAGGCGATGACCGACAAGAACGCGGCCGCCGGGCTGGATTTCGGCGGTGGGAAGACGGTGATCGCGCTCGGGCCGGGGACGGAGCTGACGCCGTCGCTGCGGGAGGCGGCGCTGCTCGACGTGGGCGAGCTGATCGAGTCGTTCGGGGGCACGTACTTCGGCGGCCCGGACGTCGGGACGGGTCCGGACGACATGGTGGTGGTGCGGCGCTCGACGTCGCGGGTGTTCTGCCTGCCGCCGGAGCACGGCGGGACGGGTTCGTCGAGCATCCCGACCGCACTGGGGGTGTTCGCGGCGCTGCGGGCCGGGGCGCGGCACGTGTTCGGCAGCGCCGAACTGACCGGCCGCACCGTGGTGATCAGCGGGCTGGGCTCGGTGGGCGCGCTGGTGGCGCAACACGTGGCGGCGGCGGGCGCGCGGGTGGTCGTGTCCGATGTGGACCCGGCGAAGCGCGCTTCCGGCTACGAGTGGGTGGATCCGGAGAAGGCGCTGCGCACGCCCGCGGACATCGTGGTGCCGGCCGCGGTGGGTGGCGTGCTGTCCGCTGAGCTGGTGCCCGAGCTGTCCGCGCCGCTGATCGTCGGCCCGGCGAACAACCAGCTCACGTCCGAGACGGTCGCGGACGACCTGGCCGCGCGGGGAATCGTGTGGGTGCCGGACTTCATCGCCAGCGCGGGCGGCGCGGTGTACACGCTGCTGCGCGAGGTGGAAGGCCTGCCACACGAGGAAGCGACAGCCCGAGTGGAGGCGATCGGCACCACGGTGTCCGAGGTGCTGGCTTCCGCACGGGACAAGGAAACCACCCCGCTGCGGGAAGCACGAGCCCGGGTAGCGGCCCGGCTGGCCTGACAGGCGCCCGGCTGGCGGCCCGGCTGGCCTGACACGCGCCCAGGTGGCGGGTCGGCTGGCCTGACACGCGCCCGGGTAGCGGGTCGGCTGGCCTGATGATGGCGGCGCCGATCGGTCACGTCTCGTGGCAGATCAGCGCCGCCCCACTCGTTGTCCGCCCCCCGCCCATTCACCACAACGCCAACAGCCGCCCTACCCCCGACAAACCACCACCCCCCCCTGACCAACCGCCGGCCGCTCCCTACACCACAGCACCCGTGGCGACCCTGCCCCTGGAATCGCCGCCCACCTGCCCAACCACCGGCGATTCCCATCACCACAACACCCTCAACAGGCCCCGCCCCCGGAACCGCCGCCCACCTGCCATTTCCATCACCACAACACCCGCAGCAGCCCCACCCCCCGAACTGCCGCCCACCGGCCAGTCCACATCGGACATTCACCGCGCCTCGCGCAGCCGATCGTCATAGGCCTCGCGCGCGTCGAGCAGTTCCTCCCAGTGCTCGCCGACCCAGGCGCACACGGCCTTCATCGGCTCCAGCATGCTGCGCCCCAGGGCCGTGAGCTCGTACTCGACGCGCGGCGGCGTGCCGGGGTGGCTATTGCGGCGGACGAGCCCGTCACGTTCAAGGCCGCGCAGCGATTTCGTCAGCCCTTTCGGGGTGACCCGTCGCAGGGGCACCCGCAGTTCGGAGAAGCGCCGTGGACCGTGCTCGAGGCACGCGATCACCAGCGGGGCCCACTTGTCGCCGAAGCGGATCGGCGTCAGGCCCGACGGGCAGAGCTCGTCGAACATGTCCGGTGGCAGGGGTTCGCGCATACTGCCACGGTAATCGGTATCCGAGAGGAAACCGGGACGCTGGCTACGGTCTCGCCATGAGCAGAATCGTGATTTTCGGCGCCGGCGGGCGCGCGGGACGGCAGGCGGTCGCGGAGGCCGCGCGGCGCGGGCACGAGGTGACGGCGGTGGTGCGCGACCCGGCGAAGCACCGGGCGCCAGACGGGGTCGAGCTGGTGACCGGCGACGTCACGGACGCGAATTCGGTGGCCTCGCTGGTGAAGGACCAGGACGCGGTGATCTCAGCGGCCGCGGTCTACGGGGCGGGCACCGACCCGCAAGCATTCTTCACCTCGTCGGGACGCGCACTGGCCGCGTCCGGCGCGGCGCGGGTGATCGTCGTCGGCCTGTCGTCACTGGCGCCGGACGCGGCGGGCCGGCCGCTGAAAGATGCCCCCGGTTTCCCGGCAGAGTTCCGCCCGTTCATCGCAGCGCACGCCGTCGGCCTGGACCTGTTGCGCGCCAGCGACCTGGACTGGCTCTACGTGAGCCCCGCGGGAGACTTCGACCACGAGGGCGACCGCACCGGCTCATACCGGGTGGCGGCCGCCGGCGACCCGGAGGCGCGCGTGTCCTACGCGGACTTCGCGATCGCCCTGGTGGACGAGGCATCAAACCCCCAGCACCGGCGGCAACACCTCCTGATCACCGGCGCCTGATCAAGGCACCCCAAGGCCACGCGCCGGTGGAGGCAACACCTGCCGCCACCGGTGCCCAACCACCTACGCGCCAGCCGCCACGGCAGCACCCCGCCGAGCACCGGCGCTCCCCCGGCCGCGTGCCGGCGTGGTCTCGCACCCCCGTCAGCGCGCGCCGCCACCCCAGCGCCCAACGGTCAGTGGCCCGCACCCCTTTGGCACCACCACTCCACCGACTCTCGAAGTTTGACCGCACATAACCGCTGATCAGAAGTTCTTGACCTCTAGTAATGTCGAGGTTACATTCTCGTCCGCATGGAACCTCTTGATGTTGCGGTGATCGTCGGAAGCACCCGGGACGGCCGGTTCGGCCCGGTGGTGGCGCAGTGGTTCGCCAGGCAGGCGGCCGAGCACGGCGAGTTCCGGGTCGACGTGATCGACCTGGCCGACGCGAATCTCCCAGCCGCCCTGTCCGGCCGGCCGACTCCCGAGGTGGCGGCGGTCAGCGAGCGCTTGGAGAAGGCGGACGCGTTCGTCATGGTGACACCGGAGTACAACCACAGCTACCCGGCATCGCTGAAGACTCTGCTGGACTGGCACGGCACGCAGTGGCAGGCGAAGCCGGTGGCGTTCGTGTCGTACGGCGGGTTGTCCGGCGGATTGCGTGCGGTGGAGCACCTGCGCCCCGTCTTCGCCGAGCTGCACGCGGCGACCATCCGGGAGACAGTGAGTTTCCACGGCGCCTGGAGCCAGTTCGACGACCGGGGCGAGCTGATCGACCCCGACGGCCCGACGGCAGCAGCGAAGGCGCTGCTCGACCAGCTCGCATGGTGGGCACACGCCCTGCGAGACGCACGGCGCGTCCGCCCGTACGCAAGCTGACCATGGCCGAGTCGTGACGGGGGCGGCTGGGGGTCGCCCCCGTCACGCTCACGAGAACCACCGCAGCCGGGCGGCCTTCCGGCACCCGCCGGCCCATGTCGCCACAGCTCGCCGGCACCCCCGCTCCGCCGGGCTCGACCTCGGCCCGCCGACTCGACCTCGGCCCACCGGGCTCGACCTCCGCCCACCGACCCGACCTCCGCCCACCGGGCTCGACCTCGGCCCACCGGCCGCCCCCACGAGCCGGTCCCGACCACGCCGCTACGGCAAGCTCCAGCACCGGGCTCGGCCTCGGCCCGCCGGACCTCCACACGAGCCGGTCCCGACCACGCCGCCTCGGTAGGCTCCGGCGCTGGGCTGGCAGTGCGCCGGCCCCACCCCCGGAACCAGCGCCCGCCCACCCGTCACCAGACTCACCCTGCACCGTTCCCGCAGCAGTGATCACCGCGCCGGCCCTGCCATCGCGATCGCTGCGTGCCGGTCCCGCCGGGTCAGCTCCCGGCCTTCAGCTCCAGCTCGTCGAGTCCCGCGGCAAACGCCTGCGCGATCTCGCTGATCTCCGGCCGCCGGATGGTCAGCGGCGGCGAGACGGCCAGCGCCTTCGCCAGCGTCCGAGTCAGCACGCCGCGCTGCCGGATGAGCAGGCTGAGATCGGACACGGCCGACGGCAGGCGCTCGAACAAATCGGGCTGCAGTTCGACGGCAGCGAGCAACCCCACCCCTGCCCGAACCTCCCGAACGAGGGGGTGCGCGGCCAGCGGCTGCAACGCGGCGGCGAGCTCACCTTCGAGCAGCTGTCCCCGCTGGAACAGGTTGTCCCGCTCGAGGATGTCGATGTTCGCCAGCGCCGCGGCGCAGCAGGCCGGATGACCGGAGTAGGTGGCGCCGTGCCGCAGCGTCGTGCCCGGCCGGTCCCAGAACGGCTCGGCGACGCGCCCGTGCACGACGACCCCGCCCAGAGGCAGGTACCCGCTGGTCACCCCCTTGGCGAAGGTGATCAGGTCGGGCTGCACACCCCACCGCTCGACACCGAACCACGTGCCGAGACGGCCGAAACCGCAGATCACCGCGTCGGCGATGACCAGAACGTCGTACTCCCGGCACACGTCGACCACGCCCTGCACGTAGCCCTCCGGCGGCGCGAGCACACCACCGGCACCGATGACCGGCTCGAACAGGAACGCCGCGACGCGCTCCGGCCCCACCCGCCGGATCTCGTCACGCAGCGCGTCGACCGAGTCGTAGGCGACGCGCGACGAGGACGGCAGGATCTCGCCGAACCCGGTTCGGTTGGCTTCGATGCCGGCCACGCCGGTGCCGATGCCGTTGGTGCCGTGGTAGGAGTTCGTCCGGCTGATGACGTGCACCCGCTCGGGCTGCCCCTGCACCACGTGGTAGCGACGCGCGATCTTGACCGCACTGTCGATCGCCTCGCCACCCCCGGTGGTGAGGAAGACCTTGGCATCCGGCATCGGCGCGAGCCCGGCGAGCCGCCCCGCGAGCGCGCGGGCCGGTTCGTTGGTGAAGTCGCCGAAGATCGAGTAGCCGGCGAGCTTGCGCATCTGCTCGGCGGCGGCCTCGGCGATCTCCGCCCGGCCGTGGCCCGCGTTGGCGTACCAGAGGCTGGCCGTGGCATCCAGGTAACGGTTGCCTGCCGCGTCGTAGACCCACACGTCCTCGCCGCGCTCGAGGACGAACTCGTCTTCCCGGACGACCGCCATGTCCGAGAACGGATGCCACAGTGCTGTGTCCATGCCCCTCACGGTAGCGGGCGGACGACCTTGCCGGGGTTGAGAATTCCCAGCGGGTCGAAGGCCTGTTTGACCGCTTGGTGGACGGACACGCCCACCTCTCCCAGTTCCGTCTCCAGCCACTCCCGTTTCAGCATGCCCACGCCGTGCTCGCCGGTGATCGTGCCGCCCAGCCGGAGACCGAGCGCCATGATCGCGTCGAACGCGGCCTGCCCGCGCCGCACCGAGTCCGGGTCTGCCGCGTCGAAGACCACGTTCGGGTGCATGTTGCCGTCCCCCGCGTGCCCGCACGTCGGAATCAGCACGTCGTGCTCGCGGGAGATGGCCGTCACCCCCTCGAAGAACTCCGCCAGCCTCGAGCGGGGCACGCACACGTCGTCCACCAGCCGGTCGCCGAGCTGCTCCATCGCGAC
Organism: Amycolatopsis tucumanensis; assembly: GCF_021654135.1. Classification (GTDB taxonomy): domain Bacteria; phylum Actinomycetota; class Actinomycetes; order Mycobacteriales; family Pseudonocardiaceae; genus Amycolatopsis_E; species Amycolatopsis_E tucumanensis. Next base: position 207,970 of record NZ_JAKGSD010000007.1, read on the forward strand.
CCCGGCCAGCCGTCGTGCCGCGATGAGCATGTCCGCCTCGGCACGGTCGCTCGCCACCAGCACTTCGGTCGCCCCGCAGGACCGCGCGACCTCCGCGAACACCTCGAGGTCACGCGGCGCCGCCGGCCCCCGATCGGACTGGGCGATCAACACGGCCTCGACGTCGTCCGGGAAACCCAGGTCCCGGTACGCCGCGACCGCGTCGATCGTCGGCTTGTCCATCAGCTCGAGCACCGACGGACGCTGCCCGCTGCTCAGGTACTCCGTGACCGCCCGGCACGCCGCGGGCGGCGCCGCGAAGAACGCGACCGCCGTCAACGGCGCCTCCGCGACCGGCCGCAGCGCCACGGTGATCTCGGTGATCACGCCGAGCGTTCCCTCCGAGCCGGTGAACAGCCGCACCAGGTCGTACCCGGCGACGCCCTTGGCGGTGCGGCGGCCGGTCCGCAGCACCCGCCCGTCGGCGAGCACCACTTCCAGTTCACGAACGAAGTCACTGGTGACTCCGTACTTCACGCAGCACAGCCCACCGGCGTTGGTGGCGACGTTGCCACCGATCGTCGACGACTCCCACGAGCCGGGGTCGGGCGGGTAGAACAGGCCCTTGTCCTCGACCGCTCGGGACAGGACCGCGTTCACGACCCCCGGCTGCACGGTCGCCGTGTGGTTGATTTCGTCGATGTCCAGGATGCGGGTCATCCGCTCCAGCGAGAGCAGGATCGCCCCGTCTACCGCGTTCGCTCCGCCTGACAGTCCCGTCCGGGCGCCCTGCGGGACGACAGGGATCCGGTGCCGGGAAGCGACACGCAGGATTCTTACGACTTCTTCGGTCTCGGTCGGCCGTGCCAGCGCCATCGGCACGCCTGCGGTGCCGAACCCGGCTTGGTCGAAGCGGTAACCGGCCAGTACATCAGGGTCGGTCGTGACGAAATCGGCTTCCAGCTCGGCGATGAGTCCCACGAACTCACCGTATCGGGCGAAGGTAGACGAGAGAACCGGGTGATGCCCGGGCGCTCGCCCGCGGACATCCGGGCATCACCCCCCTCTGGAGTGGTCTCAGGCGGTGATCTCCTTGCGGCTCTCACCACTCTCGATAGCGATCTTGCGCGGCTTGGCGGCCTCTGCCACCGGGATCCTCAGCGTCAGCACGCCGCTCTCGTAGCTCGCCTTGATGCGGTCGGTGTCGAGCGTGTCGCCCAGGAAGAGCTGCCGGGAGAACACGCCGAGCGGCCGCTCGGCCACCTGCATCTCGACGTCGTCGCCCGTCGCGGAGGGACGACGCTCCGCCTTGACGGTCAGCACGTTGCGTTCGATGTCCAGCTCGATCGCGTCCGGGTTCACGCCGGGCAGGTCGAACACCACCACGAACTCGTCGCCCGCGCGATAGGCGTCCATCGGCATCGCCGCGGGGCGCGACCACGTTCCCGACCCCTGGCCGAACACCTGCTGGGTCAGGCGGTCGAGTTCGCGGAAGGGATCGGTGCGCATCAACATCTCGCCACCTCCTTCAGTCTCTTTCACGTCGGACGTTGACGTCGCACACCACAGTTATAGCGCGTCATCGTTCCGTTGACAAGTCCGTCCGTCATCGGCATGATGACGTTGTGCCGCCCTACGAGAACTTGCACGACGCGCTGGAACTGGTTGAGGAAGTGCTCGGCGAAGCCACCGCCGACTACGACTCGAGGAGGGTGCTCGCCGCACTCGAGGTGCTGCGGGCGCTACGGGAAGAGCTGACGGCCTGGGAGCCGCAGCTCATCGAAGCCGCGCGTGAAGCGGGCGTCAGCTGGGCGGAGCTGGCGCCGGCGCTCGGCGTCGCCAGCAGGCAGGCGGCCGAGCGTCGCTACCTACGGCTCCGGGATGCCGTGGGCAGCGACCACACAGCTGATGAACGGGTGCAGAAGACGCGAGACCGCCGCGCCGAGGAGAAGGCGGTGATGCAGTGGGCGCGCGAGAACTCCGCCTCGCTGCGCCGGCTGGCCGGGCAGATCAGCGCACTGAAGGGCGTGCCCGGCGTGGGAAAGGTGCGGCGCGCGCTGGCCGAGGACGACGCGGCAGCGCTGCTGACACCGCTGAGCGGAGTGGGCCAGCACCTCGACCAGACATACCCCCAGCTGGCGGTCGAGGTTTCGCTCGTCTGCGATCACATGGACCGGGTGCGCCGGGAGACCCAGGAAAGGAGGCAGTCGTCCCGAGCGGGCAGCAGCTCCTGACGCTGTACCGCCGCGAGCAGACCGGACGGCGCGCGAGGAGTTGCGGGTGGCGCCGCGACGGTGCTTGATCAGTGCCTGGTGGGGAGTGACCAGGGCGCGGGCCCTGGGCTGCGCTGCTGTCGGGCGGGAGCGGATACCGCGCCGGGCGAGCGGCTGCCGCGCTGGGGCAAGCCGCGGGTGGCTGCCATGCCGGGGCGAGCCGCGAGTAGATGCCGCGCCGGGGCGAGCCGCGAGTGGCAGCCGCGCCGGGGCAAGCCGCGCGTGGCGGGCCGCGACTGAATTGCCGTGCCCGGGGTGAGAGCTTGTCGCACGGGCGCGCTCCCAGGGGCACTCGTGGCAGCTGACGGAGCGTGGGTCCAGGGCATGGCTTCCGCCAGCGACAAGCGACCGCGGCGCAAGTGGCGGATGGTCCTTGTGCGCCGGGGGCGCTGGAGGTTGCTGGCGGACGTAGCCCGTTGCGTCGGGCCTCGGGCTTCACGCGGGTACCAGGCGCGCCGTGTTGGTGAAGCCAGCGGGGTCTTCGGCCTCCAGGCGCGAACTTGCCTTGGTTTCGGGCCGAGTGCTGACCCGAGGCGACCTCCCGGAGCAGCCAGGTGCGGCGAGTCGGTTGCCGCGTGTGCTGGAGGCGTGGCTTCCGCCTGTCTTTGGGCGGGCGTTCGCGGAGGTTGGCACACGGCGGAGTGCCCGGGGCGAACTGACGGAGTGAGCCGGTCGCGAAGCTGAGGGCGCGGCTGCCACCAGCCTCAACCGGCTGTGGGCACGGGTCGCCGGCGTTGTCGGGTGGGCATCGTCGGCTGCGGCGTATGACAGGGTCGCGTCGGTGGGCGGCCTCGGGCGCGACTAGGTACCAGCCTGCCGCTGGGCGGGTGGCGGCAGGTTGTCGCGCTGGTGCTGTCCCTTTCGCGTGGGCGGGCTGACCAGGGGCACCCCTCAGGGGGTGACTTCGACCGGGGCCTTTTCCGTGGCCGAGATCTGTTCCGGGACGGAGATTTCGACGCGCGGGACCGACGGGGGCTTGCCGTTGGCGGGTTCGGCCGGTTTGGGCTGGTCGAGCGGCTCCCCGCTGGTGACGGGGGCTGCCGGTGGCGCGTCGGCGGGTGTCGGGGGCTCTGCCGTCGCCGTCTCGGCCAGGAGCGGGGTTGCCTCGGCCAGGAGAGTGTTGACGGCGCGGAGGCGGCTGGCCGTGTCCACTCGGATCTTGTCCAGCTCGGCGACCTTGGCGGTGGCCTCGTCGGTGCGGCGGCGCGCCTCGGCGGTGGCTTCGGCCAGCAGCTTCTCGGCTTGGGTGCTGGCCCTGGTGACCTTGTCCTCGGCGCGGGCGGTCGCCGAGGCGAGCATCGCGCTGGCGCGGTCGGTGGCCTCCGCGACCATCGCGTCCGCGCGCTTGGTCGCGTCGGCCAGCAGGGCATCGGCGCGGGAGGTCGCGTCGGCGAGCTTCGCGTCGGCCTGGGCGGTGGCGTCGGCGACGAGGGATTCGGCTTTGACCTGAGCCTCGGTGGTGAGCTTTTCCGCCTGGGCGGTGGCGGTGGTGACCAGCTCGTCGGCCCTGGCCTGGGCGTCGGCCTCCTGCTTGGTGGCCTTCGCCTGGAGGGACTCGGCCTCGGCGCGCGCTGCGGCCACTGTCTGGTCGGCTTCGGCGCGCGCGGAGGTCAGGGTCTTCTCGGCTTCCGCGCGGGCCGAGGAGAGCAGGTCATCTGCTTGGGCGCGGGCGGATGCGACCAGGCTGTCGGCTTCCGCCCGCGCCGAAGTCACCGTGGTTTCGGCCTCGGCGCGGGCGGACGAGAGCGTTTCGTCCGCTTCCGTACGGGCGGAGGTGAGGGTCTTCTCGGCCTCCGCGCGGGCGGAGGTCAGCGTTTCGTTCGCCTCGTCGCGGGCGGAGGTCAGCAGGCGGTCGGCTTCGGCCTGCGCGGAGGTGAGAGTTTTGTCGGCTTCGGTGCGGGCTGAGGTCAGCAGGCGATCAGCCTCGGTGCGGGCCGAGGTGAGCGTCTCCTCGGCCTCGCTGCGGGCGGAACTTAGCAGGTCGTCCGCCTTGGTCTGGGCGCTCTTGACCAGCTCGTCAGCCTTTGCGGTGGCCTCGGCTTCGCGTTCGGCCAGTGCTCGCATCGACGTGGCCCGCCGGACGGACATCGCCTCTTCGAAGTCCCGCTCGATTTCGGCTCGGCGGCGGGCTGCCTGTTCGTCCAGCTTGCGCCTGCTCTGCGCCGCCTGGCGGGTCATCAAATCGACCTCGGCCTGGGTGCGGCGCATCAGCTCGGCCTGCTCCTCAGCCATCTCCCTGCGCCGGAAGTCCAGCTCGGCGACCAGGCGTTCGTGCCGCTCGCGCAGCCGGCCGGCCGCCTGTTCGGCCGCCGCCCAGCTCCGTTCGGCCGCCAGCCGCGCCCGCTCGGTGACCTCGGCGGCCTCGTCCTCGGCCAGCTCTACCATCCGCAGCAACCGCTCGGTCAGCCCCTCCGCCTCGATGGGCGTCCGGCTGATCCGGTCGATCTTCTCGCGCAGGGCGTCGTTCTCCGAGCGCAGGTCCTCCAGCTGCGCGGCGAGCCGCTCGACGGCGGCGGCCGCCGCG
>NZ_JAKGSD010000080.1 GCF_021654135.1 Amycolatopsis tucumanensis
GGGCCACCTCGTGCCCGCCGCCGCGGCACAACTTCACCGAGCTGCCCCGGATCCGTTCCGAGCGCCCGGCGTTCGAGCTGCACTACCCGCACATGGTCGAGCGGATGCACCACGAGGGTGAGATCGGCTTCTTCGGCAAGCCGAAGGTCCACGCCGGGGTCAAGGCCCCGTCGCAGGCCCTCACCGACGCGGTCATCCCGGGCGACCACGACAAGGACAACGCGAGCGAGCAGTGATCCGCGGCGTCCGGGTAGGAACGAGACCATGACGCCAGTGCTGATCACGACGACCGGTCCGGACAAGCCGGGCGTCACGTCGGTGCTCTTCGCCGCCCTCACGCGGCACGGCGTCGAGATGCTCGACGTCGAACAGGTCGTCATCCGCGGCCGGCTCACCCTTGGTGTGCTGGTCGCGGTGGCCGACGACCCGGAGGGCCTGCAGGAGTCCGTCGAGCAGGCGATGGCCAGCGTGGCCATGCACGTCGACGTCCGGATCGGGGACGAGATCGGGGAAGACCCGTTCGCCCCCGCCCGGCAGGGCTCGACGCACGTCGCCGTGATCCTCGGGCGGCCGCTGACCGCCCGCGCGTTCACCGACTTCGCGGGCAGGCTGGCCGCGCTCGGGGCCAACATCGACGCGATCCGGCGCATCGCCGACTACCCGGTCACCGGGCTCGAGGTGCACCTGTCGGTCGCCGAGGACACCGAGCAGGCCGACACCGAGCTGCGGGCCGCGGTCGCCGATGTCGCGTCCGCCGGCGGCGTGGACATCGCCATCGAGCGCGGCGGGCTCGCGCGGCGGGCCAAGCGCCTGATCGTGTTCGACGTGGACTCGACCCTCATCCAGGGTGAGGTCATCGAGATGCTGGCCGCGCACGCCGGGGTCGAGCCGAAGGTCCGCGAGATCACCGAGGCCGCCATGCGTGGCGAGCTGAACTTCACCGAGTCGCTCGAACGGCGGGTGGGCCTGCTGGCCGGGCTGCCCGAGTCGGTGCTCGACGAGGTGGGCGACCAGATCCAGCTGACCCCGGGCGCGCGCACCACCGTCCGGACGCTCAAGCGGCTCGGGTTCCGCTGCGGTGTCGTGTCCGGCGGGTTCACACGGATCATCCAGCCGATCGCCGACCAGCTCGGGCTCGACTTCGTCGCGGCCAACGAGCTGGAGGTCGTCGGCGGCAAGCTCACCGGCCGGGTCGTCGGCGAGATCATCGACCGGGCCGGGAAGGCGACGGCGCTGCGCCGGTTCGCCGACCACTACGGCATCCCGCTCGCCCAGTGCGTGGCGGTCGGTGACGGCGCCAACGACATCGACATGCTCAAGGCGGCCGGCATGGGGGTCGCGTTCAACGCGAAGCCCGCGCTGCGCGAGGTCGCCGACACCGCGTTGTCCCACCCGTACCTCGACGCCGTGCTGTTCGTGCTCGGCGTCAGCCGCGCGGAGGTCGAGGCCGCCGACGCGGCCGACGGCCTCTCGCTCGCCCGGCCATGAGCGTTCTCGACCCGCTGGCCGCCCGGTACGCCACCTGGCTCGGGTTGCCCGCGGAGGAGACCGCGCTGCCGGAGACCGCGCTGCCGGAGGCCGCGCCCGAGGAGGTCCGGGCGATGCCGGTGATCCTCCGGCTGGAAAAGGCCGAACCGCCGTCGCGCACCCCGCTGCTCGAAGCCGCCGCCACGGCGGCACTCGCCGTCTGCCTGGACGAACGCGCGCAGCCGGGCGGGGAGTGGCACGAGCCGGTGCACGACTGGGTGTCCGGGCACATCCGGAAGGTCGCCCGCCGGGCGCGAGGCGCGCACTGGGCCGCGGCGCAGGACTTCCCCGGCGTGACCGTGTCGGTCGAGGGGGCCGAGGTCCGCGCGCTGGTGCCGGGCCGCGTGGTCGACGTGCCGAAGGAGATCAGCCGCCTGCAGATCTCGGGCAGCGACCTGCCGCCCGACGAGCCCGGTCCCGCCCCGGAGGACCTGCCGTTGCTGCTGCTCAACCCCGAGGTCGCGATGACCGTCGGCAAGGCGGCCGCGCAGGTCGGTCACGGCACGATGATCCTCGCGTCGCTCCTCGGCGACGACGAACTGGCCGCGTGGGGCGAGCGTGGCTACGCGTGCGCGGTGCGGACCGCGACCGTGGACCAGTGGAAGCAGTTGCACCCGGGTGACGACCCTGCGGGGGCCTGGCGCGAGCGGCGGGTTGTCGCCGTGCGGGACGCCGGGTTCACCGAGGTCGACCCCGGGACCGTCACGGTCCTCGCCCAGTGGCGTTGACCCCGATCGAGGAGTGCGTGTGAGCCTGGACGTCCGCCGCGAGGGCGAGCACGAGTTCGTCGGGCGCAACGAGCGAGGCGCGTCGGTGCGGATCGGGCGGAAGGGCGCGCCCGGGTCGTTCTCGCCGGCCGAGCTGCTGCAGATCGCGGCGGCCGGGTGCGCCGCGGTGACGGCCGAGGAGCTGATCACGCGCCGGACCGACGCGCCGCTGCGTGTGGCGGTGACCGCCGACCGACGCGAGGGCGCGTCCGAGCTGGACGCGGTGCACGTGCTCTTCGACGTCGACCTGTCGACCCTGCCGGACGACGAGCGGGAGAAGCTGGTGGCCGCGGTGGACCGGGCCATCGATCGGTTGTGCACGGTGTCGCGGACGCTCAAGAAGGGGATCCCGGTGACGGAGGAGTTCGCCGGTTAGACCGGCGGACGGCTGCTCGCGCCGGTAGGGCAGGCGGGGACTGGCGAGTGGGACGCGGCCCCTCGCGTGAGCGCTCGGCCCGCACCGGGGGATGGTTCGGGTGCGCCGAGCGCGGCGCTTGCGGCGGGGGTGGTGACTCGCGCTGCTGACGCGCGCCGCTGAGCGCGGGGTTCGCGGCGGTGGGGTGGCGCTCGCGGTGCTGGGTGTGGCGCTCGCGTCGGTGGGCGCGGTGCGAGCCCCGGCGTCAGCCGGCGGCCGCGTCCAGGCGTTTGAGCGCCGCTTTCGCCACCTCGGGGTCGTAGGTCGGCCAGAACGGGGGGAGCGAGGAGCGCAGGAAGCCGCCGTAGCGGGCCGTTGCCAGCCGGGAGTCCAGCACCGCCACCACGCCCCTGTCGCCGACTGAGCGGTGCAGCCGTCCGGTGCCCTGCGCCAGCAGCAGCGCCGCGTGGGTGGCCGCGACCGTCAGGAAACCGTTGCCGCCGCGGGCTTCGACCGCCCGCTGGCGCGCCGACTGCACCGGGTCGTCCGGGCGGGGGAACGGGATCCGGTCGACGATCACCAGCTGCAGCGACGGCCCCGGCACGTCCACGCCCTGCCACAGCGACAACGTCCCGAACAAGCAGGTCCGCGGGTCCTCCGCGAACTTCGTCACCAGCAGCGACGTGGTGTCCTCGCCCTGGCACAGGATCGGGAAGCCGACCCGGTCCCGCAGCTCCTCGGTCGCCTGCTTCGCCGCGCGCATCGACGAGAACAGGCCCAGCGTCCGGCCACCCGCGGCCTCGATCAGCGACGCGATCTCGTCCAGCGTCTTCTCGCCCAGCCCGTCGCGGCCCGGCGGCGGCAGGTGCTTCGCCATGTAGAGGATCCCGTTGCGCCGGTGGTCGAACGGCGAACCCACGTCCAGACCGGTCCACTTCAGCTCGTCGTCGTCCGCGGGCGGCGCCTTCTCCGTCGCCATGCCCTCCGCGGCGACCACTCGCGCCTGCGACGGCGGCAGCCCCCACTGCCGCGCCAGCGTGTCGAACGCGCCGCCCAGCGCCAGCGTCGCCGACGTCAGCACCGTCGTCTTCTGCGCGAACACCCGCTCCCGCAACAACCCGGCCACCGACAGCGGCGCCACGTGCAGCATCGGCGGCCTGCTGCTGAACGAGAACTTGTCGTTGGACAGCCACACCACGTCCCGCTGGTGCGCGGTGTCCTCGGCGAACGCGTCGAGCAGCCGCACCGCGGTGTCATGCACCTCCTCCAGCTGCGAGCGCGCGAGCTTGCGGGCCGTGGCCTCCTCGACGTCCTCCTTGCGGTCCGAACCCAGCGCGCTCAGGCACGCGTGCGCGCCGTCCCGCACCGCGGCCACCGCGCCGCCCAGCGCCTTCGGCAGCGTGTCCAGCCGCCCGGCCGGCATGTCCTCCAGGATCATCGCCAGGCCCTCGGAAGCTTCCTGCAGCCGGTCGGCCGTGTCGGCGTCGATCAGCTTCCCGCAGCGCCGCACGGCCACCGCGACCGCCGACGACGTCAGCTCGCCCGTCGCGACCGACGTGACGCGGTCGACCAGCTCGTGCGCCTCGTCGATGATCACCAGGTCGTGCTCCGGCAGCACCTGGTAGCCCTGCAGCGCGTCGATCGCCAGCAGCGCGTGGTTGGTGACCACCACGTCCGCCTTGCCCGCTTCACCGCGCGCCCGCTCCGCGAAGCAGTCCTGGCCGATGGGGCAGCGCGCCACGCCGAGGCACTCCTTGGCGGTGACCGACACCTGCCGCCACGCCTGCTCGGTCACGCCGGGCACCAGCTCGTCGCGGTCACCGGTCTCGGTGTCGGAGGCCCACTCGCGCAGCCGCGTGACCTCCTTGCCCAGCCGTGACACCGCGAACGGGTCGAACAGGGCCGGGTCCTCCGGCTCCTCCGGCGCGCCGGAGTCGAGCCGGTGCAGGCACAGGTAGTTGCGGCGGCCCTTGAGGATCGCGAACGTCGGCATCCGGCCCAGCGGCTTCTTCAGCGCCTTCGCCAGCCGGGGCAGGTCGCGGTCGACGAGCTGGCGCTGCAGCGCGATCGTCGCCGTCGACACGACCACCGTCGTGTCCTTCTCGACCGCGTGGCGGATGGCCGGGACCAGGTACGCCAGGGACTTCCCGGTGCCGGTCCCCGCCTGCACGGCCAGGTGCTCGCCGGTGCGGATGGCGCGGCCGACCGCCTCGGCCATCTTGACCTGCCCCGGGCGCTCCGCACCGCCGAGCGCCTCGACAGCGGTCGTGAGGAGCTCGTTGACACCGGGGAACGCAGTACGGACGGCCACCAGGACACGGTACCGGGGGCCACCGTCAAGACCGGGCCGCCGCCCCGCTCCCGGCAAGTCCGGGATCCACTCGTCCGGGTGGCATCCGGGCGGGTGGGTCAGGCTCGCCGCGGGTCCTGCCGATTGTCGAGGAGGCATTTCCTCAGGCGAAAGGAGCGGCTCATGAAGCGGGCCAGGCGGATGGCGGCGGTGGGAGCCCTGTTCGGGGCGGTGGTGGCCGCGCCGGCGACCGCGCAGGCGCAGGCCGAAGCGACCGGCGCCGGTTCGGTGGGCGCGGTCGACATCACGGTCGACGGCGTGTCGGCCCACGCGGACCCGATCGCCCCGTGCGTCGTGGACACCACCGCGGAGGGCCGCACCGACCCGATCACCGTCGGCACCCGCACGAAGTACGGCCTGGGCAGCACCACCTGCACCCGCAACGCCGACGGCACGGCGAGCGTGAAGGTGACCGGCCAGCGGTTCGAGACGAGTGTGCTGCAGCAGTTCGGCGGGCCGGTGATCAAGGCGAGGACGTTCGGCGCGGGCTGCAACACCACGGCCAACGGCAGCAACGGCTACATGTCGCTGGGCACCGTCACGGGTATCACGGTGCCGCAGAACATCCCGCCGAACCACGTGATCACCATTCCGGGCACGACGCCGGGGGCGCCGCCGATGGCCGAGGTCGTGTTGAACGAGCTCGTCGTGCCGGTGCCCGCGGACGGCAGCCTCACGACGAACGCCATGCACATCAAGCTGTTCCCGCAGGGCGGTCCGGCGTCCGGCGACATCCTCGTCGGGTCCGCGAGCTGCTCGCCGTTCGGGCTCTGACGGCTCAGGCGTAGCGGTCGGCGGTCGCGGCCAGCCGGGACGCCCGCTTGCCCAGCTCGTCGAGGCGGCCGCCGTCCAGCGCGTCGCCGAGCAGCGGGGATCCGACGCCGACCGCGAGAGCGCCCGCCGCCAGGTAAGCGTCCACATCGGACAGTTCCACCCCGCCCGCGGGCACCAGCGGCACCTCCGGCAGCGCGGCCTGGACCTCCTCCAGGTACCGCGCCCCGCCGGCGGTGGCCGCCGGGTGGAGCTTCACCGCCGCCGGGCCGTAGCGCCAGGCCGCGTCCACCTCCGTGGGCGTGAGCGCGCCGCACACGATGGGCAGCGCGTACTCCTGCGCCCGCCACAGCACGTCCGGCGAAAAGACCGTCGTCGCGACGAAGTCCACGCCCGCCGCGGCGCACCGGTCCACCGCGGCGACCGTGCGCACCCCGCCGGCGCCGATCAACGCGTCCTGCCCCAGTTCGGCCTGCAGGACGCCGATCGCGTCCAGCGCGCCCGGTGTCGCCAGGTCGACCTCCAGCACGCCGAGCCCCGCCTCGTAGAGGACCTGGCCGGCGTCGGCGAACCAGGACGGGTCGTCCGCGCGCAGGATCGCCACCACACGGCCGGTCGCCAGCCGCTCCCGGAAGCGGTTGTTGTGCTTCCGCAGGACGGTGCGCATCAGCCGACCCGCGGGGTGCCCACGAGATCCACGTCCGCGGCCCGCAGCTGTTCCAGCGCGTTGTCCACGGTCTCGCGCGCCACGCCCGCGGTGAGGTCCAGCAGGACCCGCACCGAGAACCCGGCCGCCGCCGCGTCCAGCGCGCTCGCCCGCACGCAGTGGTCCGTCGCGATGCCGACCACGTCGACCTCGGTGATCTGCCGCTCGCGCAACCAGTCGACGAGCTTCTCACCGGCGTCGGTGTGGCCCTCGAACCCGGAGTAGCCGTCGCTGTACTGGCCCTTCGAGAACACCGCCGTGATCGGCCCGACGTCGAGCGCGGGGTGGAACGACGCGCCCGGCGTCCCGGCCTCGCAGTGCCGCGGCCACGACCGCACGTAGTCCGGGTTCTCGCTGAAGTGCGCGCCGGGGTCGATGTGGTAGTCGCGGGTCGCGGCGACCGCCGAATAGCCGCCGCGGGCGAGGTGCTCGGTGATCTTCGCCGCCACCTCGGCCCCGCCGGTGACGGCGAGTGAGCCGCCTTCGCAGAAGTCGTTCTGCACGTCGACGACGATCAGTGCCCTGCTCATCACGCCTCCTGGGGGAAGACGGTGGGGATCGCGGGTTCGCCGCTGGAGAGCTTGAGGCCCTCCCACGGCAGGCTGACCAGGCCCTCGCGCAGCCGCTGACGGCTGTCCTCCAGCGTGGGCAGGTCGTCGACCGGCTTGCCGCCGCGCACCAGCGGGATCGGCAGCTCGCGGTCGTTCTCCCCGGCCTCGGGGCGCTGGCCGGCCGCGTAGACGACCTCCTCCAGCGCGGTGCCGGTCGGCTTGTGGCGGCGCAGCGCGGACTTCTCGCCACCGCGCGAGGCCTTGTTCTCGCTGCGCTTGGCGACCGGGCGGCCGTCGACCTCGACCAGCTTGTAGACCATCCCGGCGGTCGGCGCGCCGGACCCGGTGACCACCGACGTGCCCACGCCGTAGGCGTCGACCGGCTCGGCGCGCAGGGCCGCGATCGCGTGCTCGTCCAGATCGCCGGACACCACGATCCGGGTGTCCTTCGCGCCGAGCGAGTCGAGCTGCTCGCGCGCCTTGCGGGCCAGCACGCCGACGTCGCCGGAGTCGATGCGGACCGCGCCCAGCTCCGGGCCCGCCACGCGCACCGCGGTCTCGATGCCGCGGGTGATGTCGTAGGTGTCGACCAGGAGGGTGGTGTCGGTGCCCATCTTCTCGACCTGGGCGCGGAAGGCGTCCTCTTCGCTGTCGTGCAGCAGCATGAACGCGTGCGCCACGGTGCCGCGGGTCGGGATGCCGTAGCGGCGCCCGGCCTCCAGGTTCGACGTGGTGGCGAACCCGCCGATGTAGGCGGCGCGCGCGGCGGCGACCGCGGCCATCTCGTGCGTGCGGCGGCCGCCCATCTCGATGATCGGCCTGCCGTGCGCGGCCGAGGACATGCGGGCCGCGGCGGAGGCGATCGCGCTGTCGTGGTTGAGGATGGACAGCGCGACGGTCTCCAGCAGGACCGCCTCGGCGAAGGTCCCCCGAACGGTGAGGATCGGCGAGCCGGGGAAGTACAGCTCGCCCTCGGGATATCCGTCGACGTCGCCGCCGAACCGGTAGTTCGCCAGCCACGACAGGGTGTCGTCGTCGACCACCGCGGTGGCCGCGAGCTGGTCGATCTCGGCGTCGGTGAACCGGAAGTCGGCGATCGCCTCCAGCACGCGCCCGGTGCCGGCGACCACGCCGTAGCGCCGCCCGGCGGGCAGGCGGCGGGCGAAGACCTCGAACACACACTGGCGGTCGCCGGTGCCGTCGGCGAGGGCGCTGCCCAGCATGGTGAGCTCGTAGTGGTCGGTCAGCAGGGCCGTGCTGCCGTGCGTCTCGGGGAAACCCATGGGATCAGACTATGAGGTACTTGCGCGTTCGGCCGAATCACCCGAACAGACCCACCACCGGTCCACGCCGTGCCGGTTCCGTGACACCATGGGGCGCATGACCACGCCTGTCGCATCCGAACAGACGCAGGTTGAACCACTCGGCACCGAGGCAGGCGCCGAAGACCAGCCGTGGCAGACGATCGTCTGGAACGACCCGGTGAACCTGATGTCGTACGTGACGTACGTCTTCCAGAAGCTGTTCGGCTACAGCCGCGACCACGCCACCAAGCTGATGCTCGACGTGCACCACAAGGGGCGCGCGGTGGTGTCCTCGGGCACGAAGGAGAAGGTCGAGGCGGACGTGACGAAACTGCACGCCGCGGGACTGTGGGCGACGATGGAGCACACTTCGTGAGGGGCTGGCAGCGCAAGGGCGGCCGCATCCACGCCGGGTTCGAGCAGCAGGAGGCCGCGGTGCTGCGCGGCCTGGTGAGCCAGCTCGAGGACATGCTGCGGGCGCGCGCCGAGGAGGCGCCGCAGGACCCGCTGGCCGAGCTGACCGGCATCCGCACCGGCCCGTCGCAGTCGCCGGACGACCCGGTGCTGTCCCGCCTGCTGCCGGACTACCACAAGATCGACCCGGACACGCCCAGCCAGGAGGTCCTCGACTCGGCGAGCGCGCTGCGGTCGCTGCACGAGCCCGAGCTGGTCGACGCGAAGGTCGGCGTCGCCGCGGTGGTCATGGAGACCCTGCCGCGCGACGGCGGCGACGTGAAGCTGACCTACGAGCAGGCCGACGCGTGGCTGTCCGCACTCAACGACGTCCGGCTGGCGCTGGGCACGGCGCTGGACGTCACCGAGGACATGCCCGACGAGCTGCCGGAGGACGATCCGCGCTCGCCCCACCTCGGGGTCTACCACTGGCTGACCTGGGTGCAGGAAAGCCTGGTCCAGGCGCTCACCGCATGATCACGGACGTGCCCGGGGTGCTGGTCGGGCACCACCACCGGATCGGGGACGGCTGGGCGACCGGGACGACGGTCGTGCTCGCGCCGCCCGGCACGACGGGCGCGGTCGACCAGCGCGGCGGTGCGCCCGGCACGCGCGAGACGAACCTGCTGGAACCGGAGAACCTGGTCCGGTACGTCGACGCGATCTGCCTGTCCGGCGGCAGCGCCTACGGGCTGGCGGCCGCGGACGGGGTGATGCGGTGGCTGGCCGAGCGGGACCGCGGGTTCCAGGTCGGCGTCGAGCCGCACGAGGTGGTGCCGATCGTGCCGGGCGCGGTGATCTTCGACCTGCCCCGGTCGGCGTGGGGCAACCGGCCGGACGCCTCCTTCGGGTACGCCGCCTGCGAGGCCGCGAGCACCGCGGTCGAGCAGGGCTGCGTCGGCGCGGGAGCGGGTGCGACGGTCGGCTCGCTGAAGGGCGGGGTCGGCACGGCGAGCGAGCGGGTCGGCGACTTCGTGGTCGGGGCGCTCGCGGTGGTCAACGCGCGTGGCGAGGCGGTGTCGTTCGACAGCGGCCGCCCGTTCGCCGCGGATCACGAGGTCGCGGGCGAGTTCGGCGTGCGCTGGCCGGAGCGGGCGGCGTCGGTGCCCGGCCGGGAGGCGGACCTGAACACCACGATCGGCGTGGTGGCGGTCGACGCGGACCTGTCGAAGGCCGAGTGCCGCCGCCTGGCGGTCGCGGCGCAGGACGGCCTGGCCCGCGCGGTGCGCCCCGCGCACTCGATGTTCGACGGCGACACGGTGTTCGCGCTGGCCACGGGCGCGCGGGACCTGCCGGCGGCCGAAGGCCCCTTCGGGGTGACCACACGTGCGGCAGGCCTGGACGACCTGTGCGCGGCGGCGGCGCGGGTCTTCGCGCGGGCGTGCGTGCACGGGCTGGTGAGCGCCGTCGGTGTGGCGGGCGTGCCGGCGTACCGCGACGTGTGGCCGGAAGCGTTCGAGTAACGCGGCTGGTCCCGGAGCGATCTGATGGCCGTGGAAAAGGCCTGGGCGGTCGTCGTGCACAACGACGACGTGAACTCGTACCAGACGGCGATCTTCGCACTGCACACCGTGGTCGGGCTCGCCGTCGAGCGGGGCATGGAGTTCGCCGACGTCGTGCATCACCAGGGGGCGGCCGAGCTCACCCGGTTCAGCGCGCGCGAGCAGGCCGAGGGGCTGGTCGCCGAGCTGCAGGTGCTCGGTCTGCACGCCACGGTGCAGGGCGTCTGACGTGGACTTCCTGAACGCTCAGCCGCTCCCCGGCGGCCAGGTCCTGGTCGAGATGTCGCCGAACGTCGGCCAGTGCCTCTACACGATCGCGGGCGAACTGCTGACCGCGCTGGAAACCGGCTACCGCGGTCGGCGCAGGCTCCGGAACGAGGACCTCTTCCCCGACGCCTACCTGCTCATCCGCGAGGCCAGGGCGTTCCGGGAACGCCACGGCGCCGCGATGCGCGAGAGCGTGACCGCCGCGGTCCGGGCCGTAGTGCGCGGGTGGACCGGCGCGACCGCGTTCACCCTGGATGCGGCCTGGCAGCGGGCCTGGATCATCACTTTCGGCCACGCGCAGGTCCTCTACCTGCGGAACCCCCGGTGGCGGGACCGGCGCGCCTGGGCGCGTCTCCCGGTCAGCCAGCGGGACTACACGCTCGAGTGGCTCGCGCACGCTCAGGACGACGTCGCGCTGGCGTGCGCAGTCTCACTCTGTGAACCCCCGGTGTCCGGCACGTAAGATGTCCGTCGTGCTTCGGATCCGCCGTGAACTCGTCGACGAGATCGTCGCCCACGCTCGCCGGGACCACCCGGACGAGGCGTGCGGCGTGATCGCCGGGCCCGAGGGCTCCGACCGCCCCGAGCGGTTCATCCCCATGCTGAACGCGGCCCGCTCGCCGACGTTCTACGAGTTCGACTCCGGTGACCTGCTCAAGCTCTACCGCGAGATGGACGCGAACGACGAGGTCCCGGTCGTGATCTACCACTCGCACACCGCGACCGAGGCCTACCCGTCACGCACCGACGTGTCCTACGCCTCCGAGCCCGACGCGCACTACGTGCTGGTCTCCACCCGCGACCCCGAGACGCACGAGTTCCGGTCGTACCGGATCGTCGACGGGGTCGTCACCGAAGAGCCCGTGGAGATCACGGAATAAACGCCGGGCAGCCCGACGTCAGACCTGGAAGAAACCCAAGCGGAGGTAGTTACCCATGGCCGTGACCGTGTCCATCCCCACCATCCTGCGCACGCACACGGGTGGTCAGAAGTCGGTCGAGGCGGCCGGCAAGACCGTGGCCGAGGTGATCGACGACATCGAGTCGCGCCACGGTGGTCTCAAGGCCCGCCTGGTCAAGGAGGACAAGCTCCACCGCTTCGTCAACGTCTACGTCAACGACGAGGACGTGCGCTTCGCCGGCGGTCTGGACGCCGAGGTCAAGGACGGCGACACGGTCACCATCCTGCCCGCGGTGGCCGGCGGCGCCCGCTAGGTCATGGCCCGGTACGAATCGCTGCTCGAAGCCCTCGGCGGCACGCCGCTGGTGGGGTTGCCCCGGCTGTCCCCGACGCACGACGTGCGCCTGTGGGCCAAGCTGGAGGACCGCAACCCGACCGGCTCGATCAAGGACCGGCCCGCGCTGGCCATGATCGAGGCTGCCGAGCGCGAGGGCAGGCTGCGCCGGGGCTCGACGATCCTCGAACCGACCTCGGGCAACACCGGCATCTCGCTGGCGATGGCCGCGAAGCTCAAGGGTTACGGCCTGGTGTGCGTGATGCCGGAGAACACCTCGGCCGAGCGCAAGCAGCTGCTGCAGGCCTACGGCGCGCGGATCGTGTTCTCGCCGGCTGCGGGCGGCTCCAACGAGGCCGTGCGGCGCGCCAAGGAGCTGGCGGAGAAGAACCCGGACTGGGTGATGCTCTACCAGTACGGCAACCCGGCCAATCCGGACGCGCACTACCGCACGACCGGGCCGGAGCTGCTGAAGGACCTGCCGACGATCACCCACTTCGTCGGTGGCCTCGGCACCACGGGCACGCTGGTCGGCGTCGGCCGGTACCTGCACGAGCAGAAGCCGGACGTGCAGATCATCGCCGCCGAACCGCGGTACGGCGAGCTGGTGTACGGGCTGCGCAACCTCGACGAGGGGTTCGTGCCGGAGCTGTACGACCCGGACGTGCTCAACGGCCGCTACTCGGTGGGCGCCTACGACGCGCTGCGCCGCACGCGTGAGCTGCTGGAGCACGAGGGCATCTTCGCCGGCATCTCCACCGGCGCGGTGCTGCACGCCGCGCTGGGAGTGGCCGAGAAGGTCGCTGCGAAGGGCGAGAAGGCCGACATCGCGTTCATCGTCGCCGACGCCGGGTGGAAGTACCTGTCGACCGGCGCGTACAGCGGCACGCTGGACGAGGCCGCCGAGCGCCTCGACGGGCAGCTCTGGGCCTAGGAACCACGCGAAAACGCCCCTCTCCCGGCTGGGAGAGGGGCGTTTTCGTCGTTCAGGCGGTGGGGGAGACGATGTCGGCGGACAGTGGCGCGACCGCGCCGATGATCGTGTTCGTGGTCTCCTCCGGCACCCCGGCGGCCAGCAGCGACTCGGTGAGGTGCTTCGCGACGAGGTCGAAGTGGTGCTGGGCGATGCCGCGGCCGCGGTGCACGTCCTTCATCGACCGGCCCCGGTACTCGTCGGGCCCGCCGAGCGCGGCGGCGAAGAACTCGACCTGCATGCCCTTCAGGCGCGGCAGGTTGGTGCCGGTGAAGAAGGGAGCCAGTTCGGCGTCGTCGAGCACCCGCTCGTAGAAGTCGTCGACCACGGCGATCAGCGCGTCCTGCCCGCCGATCTGTTCGTAGATGCTCGTCACGTGCGTTCCTCCAGGCAGTGGTGGTCACCTGCCCCCAGCGAAACGGAGCGTGGTTTCCGCCGGGTAATACCGGTGTCAATTCAGGGTTTTCACCCGATTCCGCACACCAGCGCCGCTCGTACCGTGGAGTCATGAGCACGCTGCCCGCACCCCAGGCCGACCAGGCGAAGCGCGTCCTGCCGGCGAAGCCGAAGACCGCCGCGCTCGTGGTGCTCGCGTTCACCGCGCTGCTGTACCTCGTCGAGGGCGTCGACGTCGTGCTGGACAACCGGCTCGACGCGGAGGGCATCGCGCCGCGCTCGCTCGGCGGGCTGGACGGCGTGGTGTGGGCGCCGTTGCTGCACGGCAGCTGGGCGCACCTGCTGGCCAACACCCTGCCGGTCATGGTGTTCGCCTTCCTCGCGATGGCGAGCGGGATCGCCCGCTGGGCGCTGGTCACGGCGACGATCTGGCTGGTCAGCGGCATCGGGGTGTGGCTCACCTCGGAACCGGGCACGATCACCATCGGCGCGTCCGGGCTCGCCTTCGGCTGGCTGGCCTACCTGCTGGTCCGCGGGCTGTTCAACCGGGCGTTCTGGCAGATCGCGCTCGCCGCGGTGCTGTTGATCGGCTGGGGCGGGATGCTGTGGGGCGTGCTGCCCGGCCAGCCCGGCATCTCGTGGCAGGCGCACCTGTTCGGCGCGCTCGGCGGTGTTCTCGCGGCCTGGTTCGCCGCGCGGGCGGGCCGGAAGCGGGCGGTACCCTCGAAGCCGTGAGCAGTCGTGAGGCCCCGATCGGTGTGTTCGATTCCGGAGTCGGGGGCCTCACGGTCGCCCGCGCGATCCTGAACCAGCTGCCGTCCGAGCAGCTGCGCTACGTCGGGGACACCGCGCACAACCCGTACGGCCCGCTGCCCATCGCGCGGGCGCGGGAACTGGCGCTCACCGCGCTGGACAAGCTCGTCGCGGACGGGGTGAAGGCCCTGGTCATCGCGTGCAACACGGCGTCGGCGGCGTGCCTGCGGGACGCACGCGAGCGCTACGACGTCCCGGTGATCGAGGTCGTGCTGCCCGCCGTGCGCCGGGCCGTCGCCGCCACCCACACGGGTCGCATCGGCGTGATCGGCACCGAGGGCACGATCCGCTCCCGCGCCTACGAGGACGCCTTCGCCGCGGCGCGCGACGTGTCGGTCACCAGCGTCGCGTGCCCCCGGTTCGTCGACTTCGTCGAGCGCGGCGTCACGTCCGGCCGCCAGGTGCTCGGCCTCGCGCAGGGGTACCTCGAACCGCTGCTGCGTGCCGAGGTCGACACCCTCGTGCTCGGCTGCACGCACTACCCGCTGCTGACCGGGGTCCTGCAGATCGTCATGGGGCCGGACGTGACGCTCGTGTCCAGCGCCGAGGAGACCGCGAAGGATGTCGTCCGCGTGCTCACCGAACAGGACATGCTGGCCGAACGGGACGTTCCGCCCCAGCACGAGTTCATCGCGACCGGCTCGCCGGAGCCGTTCGTCCGGCTCGCACAGCGCTTCATGGGATTCGCACCCGGCGTGCTCTCGCCGATCAGCGCCTGAGCTGGCAGGGTGTTGTCCCGTGCGACTGACGATCCTCGGTTGCTCGGGCAGCGTTCCCGGCCCGGGCCAGCCCGCGTCCGGATACCTGCTCGAAGCGGACGGTTTCCTGCTCGGCCTCGAGTTCGGCAACGGCGTGTTCGCCGAGCTGCAGCAGCGGCGTGACCCCTTCGACCTCGACGCGCTGGTGTTGTCGCACCTGCACCCGGACCACTGCGCGGACTTCAGCGCGCTGACCGTGCTGCGCCGCTACCACCCGGCCCCGCCGTACGACACCACCGCGCGCCGGCTCCCGGTGCACGCCCCGGCGAACGCGCCGGTCCGGCTGGCGATGGCGTACGCGCCGAACGAGGCGGAGCTGGCCGAGACCGACCTGTCCGACGTCTACGAGTTCCACGCCCTGTCCGGCGATCCGGTGAAGATCGGCCCGTTCGAGGTCACCGCGATCCCGGTGGTCCACCCGACCGAGGCGTTCGGGTTACGGGTGCGGCACGCCGGCCGCACGCTCGCCTACACCGGCGACACCGGGCCCTGCGACGCACTGGCCGACCTGGTCCGCGACGTCGACGTCCTGCTCGCCGAGGCGTCCTGGACCGACGCCGCGGACCGGCCGCCTGGCGTGCACCTGTCCGGCAAGCAGGCGGGCGAGCTGGCGCGGGACGCGGGTGTGGAGCGCCTGCTCATCACGCACGTCGCGCCGTGGAGCGACCGGAACGCCATCCTCGCCGAGGCCAGGGCGGTCTTCCCCGGCGCTGCGCTCGTCGAGCGGGGCGCGGTCTACGACGTCTGAGGCCCGCCGCAGCGCCGCCCAGCAGGCCAGCCCGATCGGGATGATCAACCAGCAGGACAGCAGCCGGTAGGTGAGCACCGCCGCGGCGGCCGCCGGTTCCGCCGCGCCCGCGGAGACCAGCCCGGTGAGCAGGCTGACCTCGATGACGCCGATGCCGCCCGGGGTGAGCGGGATCTGCCGCACGAGCTGCACCGCGAGGTAGACCGTGGCCAGTTCGAGCAGACCGAGGCCGATGCCGAAGGCGCGGGCCGCCGCGATCAGGCACACCAGGTCGCCGAGCCAGTTCGCGGTGGCCGCGGCCAGCGCGAGCAGCCAGTGCCGGGGCGCGATCGCGCTCGACTGCCGGGACACCAGCGTGACCAGCAGGACCGCGCCCACGACGAGGGCCGCCGCGGCCGCCGGGTGGATCGCGGCCAGCGCCCCGGTGCCGTAGAGCAGCGCCAGCCCCAGCGCCGACAGCACGCCGGAGAGCACCATCACGGCGGCGGCCGACTTCCGGTCCGCGCCGCCTGCCCGGAACTGCTGGAACGCGTAGGCGGCGGACACCGCCGAACCGGCGGGCAGGCTGATCGAGATGGCGGACCGGCTGTAGGACAGGGCCAGGATCCGGCGGCGCTGCAGGGTCACGCCGAACGCGGTGAGCAGCCGCCGCTGCTGGCGGGCGAACATCCCCATCGACACGAACTCGGCGGCCGCCGCCACGGCCAGCCACCCGGGGTCCGCCTCGCGGAGCGCGGCGCCGATCTCCGCGGGCGAGGGGACGCGGTCGCGCAGGGTCAGGACCACGATCGCGAGGACGGCCACGAGCCCGAGGCCGGTCAAGAGTCTGCGCCGCATCACGCACCCCCTAATTCACCTTACGATGAATTCTCTGCGCGGGCGCGAGTTTGTCAACATGTGCTGAATTACACCGGCAGGTAGTCCTCGGCCAGCGCGTCGGCGTAGGCGGTGAACAGGGCCAGGAAGTTCAGCGTGCCGCCCGGGGCGTCGAACTCGGCGAGGTTGTAGGCCAGGTGTGAGCCGCGGTGGGCGGGCACGTCGTTGGTGACGTCGGTGAACCAGTCCAGGAAGGTCAGCTGCCGCTGGTCGCCCGGGCCGACCGGCGGGGTCAGCAGGTCGAGCAGCATCGGGCGGCTGCGCAGCGTCCACCGGTAGAACTCGGAGAACTGGTAGAAGCGCTCCTCGACCGGAGTTGCGGCGATGCCGTGCACCCGCTCGGCCAGCGCGACGCCGTACTCGGTCGAGGCCTGCTCGGCCTCGCTCCACGCGCGGTCGTGCGCCGAACGGGCCGTCAGCTTCCCGTCACGCAGGCGGGTGAGGTAGCTCGCCCACAAGGTCGCACCGGGGTTGCCGAAGGTGTCCGTGCTGTCCCCGCGGGCCAGCGCGATGCCCCGTTCGATGCCCTCCAGAATCCCGGCATCCACATAGGACACCCAGGTGCCCGGAGCGCCCAGCCCGCGGTCGGCGAAGAACTCCAGCACCCCCTCGATGTTGCGCCACCGCGGCGCGTAACCGGGGACGACCTCCGCCGCCGGACCGGCCGACATCGCGCGCACGAACTCCAGGCGCTGCGCGATCGTCATCCCGTCGATGTCCTCGGCGGTGCAGGTCAGCGTCTCCGCGCAAGTGGCGGTGGACGCGGTGGCGGGTGCGGCGGTCAGGCACAGCAGGCAGGCGAGCAGGGTCGCGAAGGCGGCGCGCATGAACAGGCACAGTAGCGGGGTTCTACGCTGCACGCGTGGTGCGAAAAGACGGCAGGAACGACGACCAGCTCCGCGACGTGAAGATCACGCGGGGATTCCAGCAGTGGCCGGCCGGCTCGGTGCTCATCGAGTTCGGCAACACGAAGGTGCTCTGCGCGGCGAGCGTCAGCGAGGGCGTGCCGCGGTGGCGGACCGGATCGGGTCTCGGCTGGGTGACCGCCGAGTACGCCATGCTGCCCTCGGCCACGCACGACCGCGGCGACCGCGAGTCGGTCAAGGGCCGGATCGGCGGGCGGACCCACGAGATCAGCAGGCTGATCGGCCGCTCCCTGCGGGCGTGCATCGACCTGGCCGCGCTCGGCGAGAACACGATCCAGCTCGACTGCGACGTGATCCAGGCCGACGGCGGCACCCGCACGGCCGCGATCACCGGCGCCTACGTGGCGCTGGCCGACGCGGTCACCTGGCTCGCGGCGGCGGGGCGCCTGGCTGATCCGCAACCGCTTTCCGCCATGGTGTCCGCGGTCAGCGTCGGCGTGGTGGACGGGCGTGTGCGCCTGGACCTGCCCTACGAAGAGGACTCGCGGGCCGAGGTCGACATGAACGTCGTCGCCACCGACGCCGGCACGCTCATCGAGGTGCAGGGCACCGGCGAGGGCGCGACCTTCACCCGCTCCACTTTGGACAAGATGCTGGACCTGGCGCAGACCGGGTGCGCGGAGCTGACCCGGCTGCAGACGGCGGCGCTGGCCGAGCCGTACCCGTACGAGCTGCCGGAGCCGGTTACGGGCAAGAAGAAGGGCTCGAAGTGAGCCGCGTCCTGCTGGCCACCCGCAACGCCAAGAAGCTCGGCGAGCTGCGCCGCATCCTCGCGGCCGAGGGTGTCGAGGGGCTGGAGGTGGTCGGTCTCGCCGACGTGCCGGAGTTCCCCGAGGCGCCGGAGACCGGCGCGACCTTCGAGGAGAACGCGGTAGCCAAGGCCAGGGACGCCGTCGCGGCCACCGGCCTGCCCGCCATCGCGGACGACTCCGGCCTGGCGGTGGACGCGCTGAACGGGATGCCCGGCGTGCTGTCCGCCCGCTGGGCCGGACGGCACGGCGACGACCAGGCGAACCTGGACCTGGTGCTCGCCCAGCTCACCGACACCCCGGACGAGCGCCGGGGCGCGGCCTTCGTGTGCGCGG
This sequence comes from Amycolatopsis tucumanensis, assembly GCF_021654135.1. Taxonomy (GTDB): domain Bacteria; phylum Actinomycetota; class Actinomycetes; order Mycobacteriales; family Pseudonocardiaceae; genus Amycolatopsis_E; species Amycolatopsis_E tucumanensis. The sequence goes on from NZ_JAKGSD010000080.1 coordinate 18,364, forward strand.
CGGCGCTGGTGCTGCCGGGCGGCGAGGAGACGGTGGTGCGCGGCGAATGGCGCGGCCGGCTGATCCGGAAGTCGCGCGGCACCAACGGGTTCGGCTACGACCCGATCTTCGTGCCGGAGGGGGAGACCCGCACGTCGGCGGAGATGGAACCGGCGGAGAAGGACGCTTCGTCGCACCGCGGTCGCGCGCTGCGGGCGCTGTTGCCGGCGTTGCGGGAACTCGCCGGGCGCTGAGGTTTGGAGCCCGGGAGCCACCCTGACGGATGGCTCCCGGGAGTTTTCAGGCGGCCGCCGGGAGATCGGCGGACACGAGGCGGAACGACACGGTCTGCCCAGGCCGCGCCTGGGCCATCACCGGCAGGTCGTCGGTCAGCACCACACCGATGACCGGGTATCCGCCGGTCACCGGGTGGTCGGCGAGGAACACCAGCGGCAGCCCCGATGGCGGCACCTGGATCGCGCCCGGCACCATGCCCTCGCTGAGCAGCTCGCCCTCGCGGGCGCGCTCCAGGACGGGGCCGGTGAGCCGGACGCCGACGCGGTTGCTCTCCGAGGTCACCTCGTAGGTCGCCGTCGCGAAGGTCTTCAGCGCCTCCGCGGTGAACCAGTCGTCCCGTGGGCCGGGCATCACGCGCACGGTCAACGCGAACCCGGCCGGGTCGGGCACCGGCGCGACCTCGACCGAGGGCAGCGGGCCGCACTCGTCGTCGCCGATCGGCAGCTCGTCGCCCTCGCTCAGCGCGGCGGGGCCGAGCCCGGCCAGCAGGTCGGTCGAGCGGGACTCCAGCACCTTGTCCACGCCGATCCCGCCACGCACGGCGACGTAGGTGCGCAGGCCGGAGGTCGGCGCACCCAGCGTCAGCTCCTCGCCTGGCCAGACGGTGAACGGCGCGTTCATCGCCTCACCGCGGCGGCCCCGCCGGATCGGGCACGGCGCGCCGGTCACCACGACCCGCGCCACCTGCCGGAACCGCAGCACCAGGCCGCCGAACGTGGTTTCCAGCACCGCGGCGCCGTCGAGGTTGCCGACGAGCCGGTTTGCCAGTGCGGCCGACCGGCGGTCGGCCGCCCCGGACCGGCCGACCCCCAGGGCGGCCAGTCCGGGACGTCCCAGGTCCTGCACCGTGGTCAGCGGACCCGGCCGCACCACCTCGATCATCGAACCTCCCGGAAGCGGATGCGGGTGCCGGGCCGCAGCAGGGCGGGCGGACGGCGGGCCGGGTCCCACAGCGGGACCTCGGTCCGGCCGACCAGCTGCCAGCCACCCGGCGAGGACCGCGGGTAGATGCCGGTGAACTCACCGGCGATGGCGACCGCCCCGGCGGGCACGTGCGTCCGCGGCGTGGCCCGCCGCGGCAGGTGCAGTTTCGGGTGCAGCCCGGTCAGGTAACCGAAACCGGGCGCGAACCCGCCGAACGCCACCGTGTACTCGGCGGCGGTGTGCATTTCGACGACGCCGTCCGCGCCGAGGCCGGTGTGCTTGCCGACCTCGGCCAGGTCGGCGCCGTCGTAGTACACGGGAATTTCCACCAGTTCGCCGCGCATCGCCTGGGCGGGCACCGGTTCGGTGCCCGTCAGCAGCTCCGCCAGCTCGCCGGCGCCGATCACGGCCGGGTCGAAGCGCACCAGGAGGGTGCGCGCCGCAGGCACCAGTTCGGTCACGCCGTCGGGACGAGGGTCGGACAGCGCGGAGTACAGGCCGAGCACCGCGTCGATCCCGCCGGTGTCGCCGACGTCGACCAGCAGCGCCTGGTCCCCGCATCGCCGGATGTTCATGCGAAGCTCCGCACCTCGACCCCGGCCGACACCAGGGCGGCCCGGGCCGCGGTGGCCAGTTCCACCGCGCCCGGGGTGTCGCTGTGCACGCACAGCGAACCCGCCTGGAGTGGGATGACCGTGCCGTCCACGGCCACCACCTCGCCGTCCCGCACCAGCCGGACGCACCGCCGCGCCACCTCGTCCGCGTCGGTCAGCACCGCCCCCGGCTCGCGCCGGGGGAGGAGCCGCCCGTCGGGCGAGTAACCGCGGTCGGCGAAGGCCTCGGCGATGGTGGTCAGCCCGGCCTCGGCGGCACGCGCCAGCCATCGGGACCCGGGCTGCCCGAGCACGGGCAGCGTCGGGTCGTACTGCCACACCGCCTCGGCCACCGCGCCCGCCTGCTTCTCGTGCGTAGCGATGGCGTTGTACAGCGCGCCGTGCGGCTTGACGTAGGCGATCTCGCCGCCCGACGCGCCGGCCAGTGCGTCGAGCGCACCCAGCTGGTAGAGGATTTCGTCGATCAGTTCGACGGGGTCCACGTCGAGGAACCGGCGGCCGAACCCGGCCAGGTCCCGGTACCCGACGTGGGCTCCGATGGTGACCCCGCGCTTCACCGCCGCCTCGCAGACGTGCCGCATGGTCGAGGGGTCACCGGCGTGGAAGCCGCAGGCCACGTTGGCGCCGGTCACGACGTCCAGCAGGGCTTCGTCATCGGCGATCCGCCAGGCGCCGAACCCTTCGCCCACGTCGCAGTTCAGGTCGATGGTGGCGGTGGTCGCGGGGGCGCTCATCGTGCGACTTCCACCGTGTCGGCCGAGGTGACGACCGGCTGCTCCTCGGGCGCCCGGCGGCTCAGGGCGACACCGATGCCCGTCACGATCGCGGTCACCAGGACGTAGAGCGCCACGGCGAACCAGGAGTCGTAGGCGTCGAGCAGGGCGGTGAAGATCAGCGGAGCGACGGCGCCACCGACCACACCGGCGAGGGTGTAGGCCAGCGAGCTACCCGTGTAGCGCAGCCGCTCGGTGAACTGCTCGGTGATCATCGCGGCCTGCGGGCCGTAGAGCAGGGCGTGGATCGCCAGCGCGACGACCATGCCGACCGCGATCGCCAGGTAGGACTTGGTGCCGGCCAGCGGGAAGAACAGGAACGGCCAGACACCGGCGGCGATGGTGCCGATCGCGTAGAGCTTGCGGCGGCTGACGCGGTCGGAGAGCGCACCGGCGGCCGGCATCAGGAACAGCTGGAACGCCGAACCGATCATGACGGCGGTCAGGCCCTGGCTGCGGCTCATGCCCAGCTCGCTGGTCATGTAGGTGAGGACGAAGACGGTGAACAGCGAGTACAGGACGTCCGGGCAGATGCGGATCAGGATGCCGGCGATCAGGGCACGCGGCTCCTGGGTGAAGACCTCCTTGATCGGGGCCTTCGGCTTCTCGCCCTGCTCGGCGATCTTCTTGAAGACCGGGGTCTCCTCCAGCTTCATCCGCAGCCACAGGCCGAACAGCACCAGGACACCGGAGAGCAGGAACGCGATGCGCCAGCCCCAGGACTCGAACGCGGCAGTGGTCATCACCGCGGCCAGCAGCGCGATCACACCGTTGGCCAGCAGGTTGCCCGCCGGCGGGCCGATCTGGGCCGCCGAGGCCCAGAAACCGCGCTTCTTCGGATCGCCGAACTCGCTGGACAGCAGTACCGCGCCGCCCCACTCGCCACCGACACCGACACCCTGCGCGAACCGCAGCGCCACGAGCAGCACGGCCGCCCAGCCGCCGATCGCCGCGTGGGTGGGCAGGATGCCGATCAGGAAGGTGGCGATACCGGTCAGCAGGAGGGTGAACACCAGGACCTGCTTGCGGCCCAGCTTGTCGCCGAGGCGGCCGAAGATGAACCCACCGAGCGGGCGGGCGAGGTAACCGACGGCGTAGGTCGAGAAGGCCGCCATGGTGCCGGCGAGGCTGTCACCCGAGGGGAAGAACAGCTTGCCGAACAACGTCGCGGCCGCCACGGAGTAGGCCGCGAAGTCGTAGTACTCCAGAGTGGTGCCGGACAGGCTAGCCACGAACGCGCGGCGCAGTGAGCGCTTGTCCGTGGGCTCAGTCGAAGCGGTCATCACGGTGTCCATCCATCGAAGGGGAGTGAGGTAGGTCATGAAGTTAGGGATTGTTGAACGATCCGTCAATACTTTCGAGGAACATGGACACCGCTTCGAAGCGTCTGGATAGACTTTTCGTAGAACAAGTCGCAGGTTGGACCGTCCTTCGATGGACTGGTTAAGTTTCCGTTACACGGTCCGACCCCTGATGAACCGGAGGCCCAGCGTGACCACCGACGCCGAGTCCATGGGCTCGATCCTCAGCACCGGGCTCGAAGCCGACCGCCTGCTGCTGGGCCGCACCAGCACGGCCGAACGGCTGGCGGACATCCTGCGGGGGCGCATCACGGAGGGCTTCTTCGAGCCCGGCAGCCGGCTCTCCGAGGAGGCGATCGGCGGGGCGCTCGGCGTCTCCCGGAACACCCTGCGTGAGGCGTTCCGGCTGCTCACCCACGAGAAGCTGCTGGTGCACGAGCTGAACCGGGGCGTCTTCGTGCGGCGGCTGTCGGTCGAGGACGTCATCGACCTGTACAAGGTGCGCAAGCTCGTGCAGTGCGCCGTGCTGCGGGAGATCACCAGCCCGCCGGGCGACAAGCTGCAGGCCGTGGAGGCCGCCGTCGCGGACGGCGAGGACGCGAAGAAGCGTCAGGCCTGGCGCGAGCTGGGCACCGCGAACATCCACTTCCACCAGGCGCTGATCACGCTCGCCGGCAGCCCGCGGGTCGACGAGCTGGTCCGCGGGCTGCTCGCCGAGCTGCGGCTGGTGTTCCACGTGATGGCCGACCCGCAGCCGTTCCACGAGCCGTACCTGGAGCGCAACCGGGAGATCCTGGAGACGCTGCGCACCGGCGACGGCCTCACGGCGGAGCGGCAGCTGGCCGCGTACCTCGACGACGCGGAGGAGCAGCTGGTCGAGGCCTACCGCCGGGTGATGTGAGCGCGGTTCCGGCGCGGGCGGCACTTCGCCCACGCCGGAAGCGGGGTCAAGCCGAGATCTTGAGGTCCTTCAACAGCTTCGCGACGTGACCGGTCGCCCGGACGTTGTACATCGCCTTCACGATCGTGCCCTCGGGGTCGATCACGAACGTCGACCGGATCACGCCCTGCACGATGCGCCCGTAGTTCTTCTTCTCGCCGAACGCGCCCCACTCGGTGAGGACCGTCTTGTCCGGATCGGACAGCAGCGGGAACGTCAGCTGCTCCGCCTCGGCGAACTTCGCGAGCTTCTCCGGCTTGTCCGGCGAGACACCGAGCACCTGGTAGCCGGCGCCGTCGAGTTCGCCGAGGTTGTCCCGGAAGTCGCAGGCCTGCTTGGTGCACCCCGGCGTGCCCGCGGCCGGGTAGAAGTAGACGACGACGTGCCTGCCCCGGAAGTCCGACAGCGAGACCTGCTTGCCCGTGCTGTCGGGAAGGGTGAAGTCGGGGGCCTTGTCGCCGGCGGTGAGCCGCTGCGGGTCAGTCATGCCCCGAGCGTATCCGGGGGAGGGTCAGGCCGGCCCGCAGTACACGGCGATGACCGGGCTGGTCGCCGTCGGGCGCAGCGTCAGCCGCATCTCGGCCGGCTCCGGCGGCGCGGTGAAGGCCAGGTTCAGGCGCACGTCGCGCCCGGGCTGCACGTCCTTGCCCGCGTCGACGATGCCGCTGTAGCCCTGCGTGGAGTCCACGACCTGCTTCGACGCGACGTCCCCGACGGTCGCCGACACGCTCAGCCCGGACAGCCGGTACGGCTGGTCACCCTCGTTGCGGATGATGATCTCGAACGCGACCGCCCGGTCGCTGCGCGGATAGGCGCTGTTGCTGGGCTTGAACGGTTTCGGCGCGGACACCGACACCGCGACCCCGTCGTCGAACCGGTACTGGCCGCCGAAGTCCAGGGTGCGCAGCGCGGGGACCGCCTGCTGGATCGCGACATCACCACCGGTGCTCGTCGACCCGCCCTCGACCTGCGCCGGCGCACCGCAAGCGGTCACCGCCACCAGGACGAGGGCGGCCATCGCGTGCCTCGGGGTGCGCACAGGGGCCACTTCCTCACATCTTCGGCTGCCCGGCCGGCTGGTCCGTTCGGGGTAGGTATTTCCGCCGGGCGCGCTCCACTCTGTCCCTAGTCGCGGGCGGGTGCGAGTCACGGCGCGGGGTTGACGCGGACCTGGTGTCGGGCTGTGGCCGATCCGTGATCGGCGGGCCACCAGCCGTGATCGCGCTCACCCCGATGGGGTCACACGGCCATCGCGAGGAAGAGGATGAAGGTGCCGCAGCCGACCAGCCAGGCGACGATCAACCAGCCGAAGTCGCGCCACGGGTCCACCGTGTGGTTGTCCTCGCCCGGCACGTAGACGCCGCGTTGCTCGAACCAGTCCGCCACGCTGCTCACCCACGACAAGGGGTTGCGGCCAGCCACGCTGTCACCTCCGGAACTGCGCGATGCGGCTCACAGTATCGGGTCGCCTCAGCCATCGGCTCGTCACGGTGCGTACGACATTTGGCCCAATGGCTGTGACCTCGATCACGACCTGAGGCAACGAACTGATAACAACAGTAATCATGTCGCGGGCAGTAAGCGGATTTGGAGAGGTTCAGCGTGACGAGCGACGACAAAGACACTCGACCGAGTGCCACGACGCGGCAGATCAGCGTCGCGGAGTTGCTGCGCAGGGAAGGCGTCACGCAGGAGTTCACCGCGGTCAAGCTGCCGAAGGTGCCCGTCGACGACTCCGGCATCACCCCGGAGATGGCCGACGCGCCCACCGTGCGCATCCCGGCGGCCAGCATCCTGCGCCGGGAGAGTGAGCCGGGCAGCCGGTGGGACAAGCGCAAGGCAGGCCGCATCGGCGCCCTCGCCGCCGGTGTGGCGGCGCTGGCCGGGGTCGCGGTCAGCACGCTGACCACCGGGCAGCTGCACGACGCCGCGGCGCCGGGCGGCGCGGGTGGCGGCCCGGACACGAGCACCGGTCACACGCCGACCAGCACGATCGCCGCCCCGCAGCAGCAACTGCTCGCCAGCAGCACGCCGACCTCGACCAGCGCCGAGCTGCCGCCGTCCGGCAGCGCGTCGTCGCAGGCCCAGACGCCGGCGGCGCAGAACGGGACCAGCAGCGCGAGCAGCCAGGCGCGCACCAGCCAGTCGACGGCCGGTGGCACCACGGCGGCGCCGACCACCTCGCAGGCCGCCCCGGCGCCCGCCGTCAGCACGACGACCGGCTCCGGCAGCGCCGAGACCACGTCACCGGAGACGACCACGCCGCCGGAGACCACGACCGAGCCGACCTCCCAGCAGCCGAGCAGCTCGCCCGGCACGACCCAGCCGACCACCAAGAAGAACGACGGCCTGGTCGGCGGTCTCCTCGGTGGCCTCGTCGGCGGTCTCCTCGGCGGCTGACCACCCCTGACCACGGCGAAGGCCACTCCCGGCGGGAGTGGCCTTCGGTCGTTTCAGCGGGGCATCCGCCGCCAGATCGCCCGCGGCAGCAGCCGCATCAGGAAGAACACCGGCCGCAGCACCGGCGGCACCCACACCTCGCCCCGTCCCCGCCGCAGCGCGCGGACCGTCGCCGTCGCGACCTGTTCCGGCGTGCTGGAGAACGGGGCGGGCGACATGCCCTCGGTCATGCGCCCGACGACGAAACCCGGGCGCACCAGCAGCAGCCGCACGCCGCTGCCGTGCAGGGCGTCGGCCAGGCCGCTCGCGAAGCCGTCCAGCCCGGCCTTCGCCGAGCCGTACACGTAGTTCGCCCGCCGCACCCGGACCCCGGCGACCGAGGAGAACACCACCAGCTGCCCGCCGCCCTGCGCGCGCAGCAGGTTCGCCAGCTCCGTCAGGATGCTCACGTGCGCCACGTAGTCCGTGTGGATCACGGCCATCGCGTGCGCCGCGTCCCGTTCGGCCCGCTCCTGGTCGCCCAGGATCCCGAACGACACCACGACCGTCTCGAGTGGACCGTGCTCGGCGACGATGCCGTCGAGCACCTCGCGGTGCCGGGCCACGTCGTCCGCGTCGAACTCGACGCGGGCCACCTCCGAAGCGCCGGCCCGGCGCAGCGACGTTTCCTCGGAGTCGAGGTCGCCGCTGCGCCGGGCCGCCAGCACGAACTTCCGGCCGCCGTCCACGAGTTTCCGTGCCACGGCGAGCCCGATCTCACTGCGCCCGCCGAGCACCAGCACCGTTCCGCTCACGCCGGGCAGTCTGCCCGACCGTCAGTGGGCGGCGCGGCCCGACCGGTGCATCCGCCAGCGCGACGGGCGGTGGTGGCCGGTCTGCGGTCCCGTCTGGGCCGCGGTCTGCTGCGGCACCGGGCGGGTCGGGACGTCCGCGTTGCCCGGCACGTTGTCACCGGTCACCACCGGCTGCTGCGTGGTGGTGGCGGTGTCGGTGGACTCGACGTGCACCTTCTTGCGCGCCGGCATCACGGCCATGATCAGGCCGAGCACCGCGGTCGCCCCGTGCAGCCAGTTGTCGGCGGTGTTGAGGTTGAGCGGGTTGCCGAGACCGGACACCGGGTTGGCCGAGATGACCCCGGTGATCATCAGGCCCCAGATCGTCACCAGGCCGAACCCGATGAACAGGACCCAGCCGTAGGTGCGGGCCGAGGCCGATGTCGCGGCGAACAGCAGGCCGAGCACGCCGACCACCACGTGCACCAGGTTGTGCAGCGGGTTGATCATGAAGCCCATCAGCATGTGGTCCGTGTTGCCGGTGAAGTCACCGAACCCGGTGCGCACGAACCCGACGATGCCGATCGCGAGGTAGACCAGACCGACGAGCGCGGCGAGCACCTGGACCGGCTGGAAGCCGGCCACCCGGACGCGGGCGTGTTCCGAACGAGACATGTCGCCTGTCCCCTTAATCCGACGGTCACCACGATTGCGTGATGTGCCCAACGGGTTACCCGGGGGTGGAATCGGGCAAACTCACCGCACGAGCCGCCCGAGCAGGGCGGATGCGACGGCGATGGCGATGACGGCGGAGCAGGCGAGCACCCCGAAATCCACCCATACGTGGTCCGCGGTGCCGATCAGCAGTCCCCGCAGGGCGTCCACTTCGTAACTGAGCGGATTGACGTGGCTGAGCACGCGCAGCCAACCGGGCATCAGATCCACCGGGTAGAGCGCGTTCGACCCGAAGAACAACGGCATCGTGATCGCCTGCCCGATGCCCATCAGCCGTTCGCGGGACAACACGAGCCCGGCGATCACGATCGACAGGCAGCAGAAGAACGCCGATCCGAGCACCACGGCGAGCGCCGCGCCGGCCAGTTTCAGCGGGTTCGTGGTCAGGCCGACGCCCAGTACCGCGGCGAGGACCAGCACGATCACGGCCTGCGCGAGGGCCCGCACCCCGGCCGCGAAAGCCTTGCCGGTGACCAGTGCCGCGCGCGGCGTAGGCGTGACGAGCAGCTTGCCCAGCACGCCGGCGTCGCGTTCCCAGATGATCTGGATGCCGTAGAAGATCGCGATGAACAACGCGGACTGCGCGAGGATCCCCGGGGCGAGGAAGTCCAGGTAGGGCGTGCTCCCGGTGGGGATCGCGCGCAGGCGAGTGAAGGTCTCGCCGAAGATCAGCAGCCACAGCGCGGGCTGGATCGCGCGGGTGAGAAGTTCGGCGCGGTCGCGGCGCAGCTTCTGCAGTTCGACCAGGCACATCGTGCCGACCCTGGACAGCAGGCGGCGGACGGCGCCCGGATCAGCCGAGGCGGCGGGCGGTGCGGCGAGCGGCACGGACATCGCGGATCCCTCCCTTGTCTGCGTCGTCGAACGCGTCACCGGTGACCGCGCGGAATACGTCGTCCAAAGTGGACCCGGGTCCGAGTTCGGCCCGCAGTTCCGCCGGGCTGCCCAAAGCGCGGATCTTGCCGCGGTGCATGAGCGCGACCCGTTCGCAGTGCTGCTCGGCCTCGTCCATGTAGTGCGTGGTCACGAGCACCGTCATGCCGGTGTCGGCGCGGACCTGCTCGATGCGTTCCCAGACGCTGGAGCGGGCCACCGGGTCGAGCCCGATGGTCGGCTCGTCGAGTATCAGCAGCCGGGGCGCGCTGACCAGCGCCTGCGCGAGTTCGAGGCGGCGGATCATGCCGCCGGAGTAGGTCGAGGCCGGGCGGTCGGCGTCGCTGCGCAGGCCGACGGCGCCCAGTGCGTTGTCGACCTGCTCGGCCCGTTCGCGGCGTGGCACGTCGAAGAGGCGGGCGAACAACGCGACGTTCTCCCGCCCGCTGAGCGCGCCGTCGGCGGAAAGTTGTTGCGGCACATAGCCGATGAGCCGCCGCACGCGCATCTTGCGGCGCGCGGCGTCGAGCCCGAACACCTCGACCGCGCCGGCTTTCGCGGGCAGCAGGGTGGTGATCATGCGGATGGTGGTGGTCTTGCCCGCGCCGTTGGGTCCGAGCAGTCCGAAGATCCGGCCCGCCGGGATCTCCAGGTCTACGCCGTCGACGGCGACCGTGTCGCCGAAGGCGTGCCGGAGCCCGGCGCAGCGCACCGCGGGTGTGGTCATCTCTCCTCCTGGATCGCGGCGATCAGCCGGCCGAGAGCGGGCAGGGCGGCCTCGATCGCGTCCCGGTCTTTGGCGGGCAGGGTCGCGATCGCGTCGGCGACGAAGCCGGTGCGGGTGCGGCGCCAGTTGGCCAGCCGGGCCCGCGCCGCGGCGGTGAGTTCGAGCCGTGCGGCCCGGCGGTCGTCCGGGTCGACGTGGCGGTCCAGCAGCCCGGCGTCGACGAGCTGGTTGACGAGCGTGCTGACGGAGTTCCCGGCGAGGTGCAGAGCACGAGCAGCCGCGGCGACGCCGATGCCGGGGTGCTCGTGGACCACGCGGAGCAGCTCGACCTGCGCCGGGCGCAGCGGCGCGTGCGGCAGGGTGTCCCGCACGCGCCTGCGGACGACCCGTCGCAGCGCGGCCGTCGTGGTCATCAGGTTCTCGGCCAGTTCCCGCACGTCGCCCAAGGTAGCTCTGTTTAAGAGCTGTTAGCAACGCTCACTAATCCGGCGATCCGGAGGAACGGGAGTGACCGGTCAGCCGAGGAGTCGGTGATTCGACTTGATGAGCAGTGGCAGGTGATCGAGCCGTTGGCGCCGGTGTCGGGGACGAAGGGACGCCCGCGGGGCGATGACCGCCGGGTGATCAACGGGATGTTGTTCAAGGTCATGACCGGCGTGGCGAGACTTGCCGGAGCGATATGGGCCGTGGAAGACGGGTCCCGCGGCGGACCCACCGTCAAGATCCACCTGGCCTGCGACGGCCACGGACGGCTCCCGCCGGAGCATGATCGACCTGGCTGCGCTGCTCATCCGGCTTCGAGGGCAGGCTCTAGGTGTGTTGTTTGGTGAGGTTGGTTCCGCGGCTGGCTGGGGTGTGGCCGTC
>NZ_JAKGSD010000081.1 GCF_021654135.1 Amycolatopsis tucumanensis
ACCTTCCGACCACCCCCGCCCCCGATGCCTGATTGTGTTTCAGTCGCCGAGCAGGCGTGTCAAGGCGGGAAAGAGTACCTTGACACGCCTGGTCGGCGACTAAAAGCAGGCTGTGGATCGGGGGCGGGGGAGGTCTGGTTGGGGTAGTCGCTTGCTTTTCGTTGCCGGGTGGCGGTTTCAGGCCTTGTTGAAGCGTTGGTTCCAGCTGTTCGTTGTGGTCAGATCTGGTAGTGCTGCCCGGTATTGGTCCGCGACCCGCTCCGCCTCCTTGCGGAATCGGAGCAGGACCTTCGCGCCTTCGGTCGTCAGCTTCCTCGCCAGTGCCCGGTCCCGCTGCCGAACCTTCACCCCCACCTGCGATGGGTCCGTCACAACCGCCCGGTCGAACAGCGCCACATGCCACCACTCGCTGTCCCGCGCCGGCACCGCCGCCTCACCATGTGACTTTCCCAGCAGGTGCCATGCGATTCGCTTCGCCATCACCAGTCCTGGGCGCGATGGCTCCGGTCCGGATCGGACAGTGCGCGTCTGGCCAACCGACGATACCGGTCGCAACTGCGTCTCCGGGTGTTCCAAGCGCAGCTTCCGCACCGCCGCCACAGCTTGCGCGCCGCCGTCCGACAAGACCTCCGGGCCGCGCAGGAAGTCCTCTATCGCCAGGATGAGCGTCGCGGCCAGGGCGTACCTCATCGACACCAGGTAGCGCGCCAGTTCACCCGCCAGGAAAGCCGCCGTTCCTTGGAAATCGCCGTGCAGGGCGGCCACGATCAAGCCGTTGCGGACGCTGAAGTACCGCGGCCAGTCGTCCCAGTCCTTCCACCAGAAGTCCGCGTGCCAGACCCCCGCGCCGGCCAGGGTGATGCTCGGGTGGCCGGCCGCCCTCGCACGCAAGCCGTACTCGATGTCGTCCCACTGGAAGAACATCGGCAGCGGCAAGCCGGTCGACTCCACCACCTCGGGCGGCACGAGGCACGTCCACCACGCGTTGTACTCGCCGTCCACGTGCAGGTCCAGCTTGTGTTCCCGCAGATCCACGTCCTGGAACGCGCCCGGCACCGGGCGGCCCGCCCGCAGGCGTGGCAGGTCCGCGTACTCGGCCGCCACCTGCAGGCGGTGCGGGTGCAGCAGTTGCAGCATCTGCGAACCGACGATCACCGGGGCCACGGTCAGCTCCGCGAACGCGATCAGGCGCAGCACCGTTTCCGGCTCCAGCACGATGTCGTCGTCCATCAGGACCACGTGCGGACGACGACCGTCGGCGGTGGCCTCGCTCAACCCGCGCGCGAACCCGCCCGCGCCACCGAGGTTCGGCTGCCGCACGTACCGCAGCTTCGCGCCGAGCCCGGCCTGCTCCACGGGCGCCGGATCGCTGCCCTGGTCCACCACGAACACGGCGTCCAGCGCGTCCAGGCACTCGCGGTCCGCGGCGAGCGTCCGCAGGGTGGCGAGGCACTCCTCCGGACGGTTGTGGGTGCACATCGCGACCACCGCGCCGTGACCCCGGCCCGCGCCCGGCACCAGCCACCGGACGTCGTCGATCCGCAGCCGCCGGTTCTCCGTCGCGGCCTCCAGCCACAATCCGCCGCCGTCGGCGAACCGATTCAGCTCGGCCGTCAGTTCGGTGTATTCCGATTCCGCCGAATGGACGCGTGCGGAATCGACCGTGCGTTCCCGGCCGAGGCTGTCGGAAGCCATCAGGAAAATCGTTCCCGAACCACGCGCCCGCACCCGCAGAGTCACCCGCGGCACATCGGTCCACCGCTGCCAGTGACTGGCCGGGAAGCGGCCGAAGTACGTGTTGGTGCTGATCCGCGCGTGTGGCTCCAGCGCGAACGCGGTGCGGCTCGCGGTGGCCGATCCGGCGGCGATCTCCCGGTACAGCTCGGCCGGTTCCCGGTCCCGCGGCGGCGCGAAGAATGTGCGCTGCGCCGTTCGTTCTCCGATCATGGGCGTCACGTCCTCGGCGTCGAGAATGCGACACCCTAACCGATTTCAGGGCAGCGTGTACTCCAAAACGAAGTGGTGGTCCGGCAGGATTTCCCCGCGGCCGCTGATCCCGGTCAGCTCATCGCGGCCGGAGCCGGGCACGATGGTCCACTCGCCGCCGGTCTCCGCACCGAGTGAGGTGGCGTTGTGGGTCAGCAGGAAGCTGCCCTTGCGCCCGTGCAGGCTGCACTCGAACCGCTCGACCCCGACGTAGATCGCGCCCGCCTCGCCACCGGGCGCGGGCTCGACCTGGAGCATGATCGCCTCGACCACGCTCGTGCCCTCCAGGTCGCCGGAGAACTCCTTCAGCCACCGCGTCCTGGCCATCGCCCCGCCGGTCCACTCGCGCGGGGTGCTCTCGCTGTTCTCACTGGTGAAGGTGTTTTCCGCGCGTGTCGTCATGCCCGCACGGTAGGCGGGCGCGGCCGGCCGGTCTTGAAGAAACGCGACTAGGCTCGGGGTGTGGTCGAGCCGGTCGAGCGGGACAGCCGCGGCATCCTGCACCCGAACGCGGGGCTGCGGCGGTTCGAGCTGACCCGGTACCCGCCGTCGCCGGGGGTGGACCGGTTCGTCGACCGGTACTGGCTCGTGTCCTGGGACCTGCCGGACGTGCACGAGCAGCATGTCCTCGTGCACCCGGTGGTCAACGTCGTGTTCGACGAGGGCCCCGGCATGGTCAGCGGAGTGCAGACCCAGCGCTTCACGCGACGGCTGTCCGGGCGCGGCCGGGCGCTGGGCGTGATGTTCCGGCCCGGCGGGTTCCGCCCGTTCCTCGGCAGGTCGATGGCCACGATCACGGACCAGGTCCACCCGGTCGCCGAGGGTTTCCCGGCGCTGCACCCGGTCGAGCCCGCGCTGGCCGAGGCGCTCGCGGGCGACACCGGTGGCGCCGAGATCGCCGCGATGCTCGACGACGCCCTCGCCCCGCTGGTCCCGGACTCGCGCCAGCCGTCGGAGGACACCACGGCCCTCGCCGAACTCGCCGCGCGCGACCGGGACCTGCGACGCGTCGAGGACTTGGCCGCCCGGGGCGGGGTGAGTGTGCGGCAGCTGCAGCGCGCCTTCGCCGACCACATCGGCGTGAGCCCGAAGTGGGTGCTGCGCCGGTACCGCATCTACGACGCCGCCGAACGGGCGGCGCGCGACGAGTCCGTGGACTGGGCCGAGCTGGCGGCCGACCTCGGGTACGCCGACCAGGCCCACCTGACCCGCGAGTTCACCGCGGTGGTCGGTGAACCGCCGGGCCGCTACGCCCGCCGCTCCTGACCGCACCCCGCGCCGGACCTGTTATATTGCAATGAGAACAACGGCATTGCAACATGCGCAACGGAGGCGGGCGTGGACGTGCTGACGGTCGGCGAGACCATGGTCATGGTCACGCCCGAGGCGGGCGGCCGTCTGGTCTCGGACAGCCGCTTCCTGCTGCGGCCCGGCGGCGCGGAGTCGAACGTCGCGGCCCTGCTGGCCCGTCTCGGGCACAAGGCGGCCTGGGCGAGCGCGCTCGGCGTCGACCCGCTCGGCGACCTCGTGCTGGACGACCTCCAGCGGCACGGCGTCGACACGTCGCTGGTCCGCCGCGACGAGCACCGTCCCACCGCGGTCTACTTCAAGGACCCCACCCCGGACGGCACCCGCGTCTACTACTACCGCGCCGGCTCCGCCGCCTCCGCGATCACGACCGCCGACATCGCGCACTGGACGGCCCATCCGGCGCGGCTCGTGCACGTCTCCGGCATCACGGCCGCGCTGTCCGAGCAGGCCCGCGAAGCCACCCGCGCCCTGATCCGCGGCCCTGGCCTGGTCAGCTTCGACGTCAACCACCGCCCGCAGTTGTGGCACGGCGACGCGCACGAGGTCCTGCGGGAACTGGCCCAGGACAGCGACATCGTGTTCGTCGGCCGCGACGAGGCGGAGGCGCTGTGGGGCACGAGCGACGCGGAGAGCGTCCGCGCGTTCCTCGACCGCCCGCGCTACCTGGTGGTCAAGGACGCCGCGATCGAAGCGGTCAGCTTCACCCCGACCGGGGTGCACCGCGTGCCGTCCACGAAGGTCGACGTGGTGGACGCGGTCGGGGCCGGGGACGCGTTCGCGGCCGGGTGGCTCAGCGGCTTCCTCGACGACCGCGACGAGGTGACGCGCCTCCGGCTGGGCCACTACGCCGCCGCCCGGGTGCTCGAATCCCCGTCGGACTTCGCCGAACTGCCCCCGGCCGGCGACATCATCGGGAAACTGGGCTGATGTCGCAGACCGTCGCCCGCGCGATCGACATCGTCGCGTTCGTCTCCCGCCGGCACCGCACCCTCGGCGAGATCGCCGACCACCTCGGTGTCCACAAGTCGACCGCGCTGCGGATCCTGCAGACCCTGGAGGAGGGCGGGTTCGTCCGGCGCGTCCCGGACAACCGCTACGCGATGGGGTTCCAGCTGATCGCCTATGGCCAGCTCGCGCTGGACCAGGTCGAGGCGCGCGCCCTCGCCCGCCCGGTGCTGCAGGAGCTGGGCGAACAGTGCGGGCACACCGTGCACTTCGCGGAACTGGTGGGCGACCGGGTGGTGTACGTGGACAAGATCGACGGCCGCGGCAGCGTCGCGATGGGGTCGCGCATCGGGTTGCCTGCGATTTTGCACACCGCCGGCGTCGCGAAGGCGATCCTGGCGCACCAGCCGGACCGCGAGCGCTGGCTGTCCCTGTGCGACTACCAGCGCTTCACGCCCACCACGGTCGCCGGGCCCGCGGAGCTGTCCGCCGAGCTGGACCGCGTCCGCGAACGCGGCTGGGCTGAGGACGACGGCGAGCACGAGGACTTCCTGAACTGCCTGGCGCTGCCGGTGCGCGACGCGCGGGGCCAGGTGACGCACAGCCTGTCCGTCACCGCGCTCAAAGTCGTCGCGCCGCTGGCCGAACTGCGTGCACATCTCGACGAGTACCGGACCGCCGCCCACCGGATCTCCCGGGCACTGGGCTGGGGAGGAGACGACCATGGATCCCGCTGACTTCTTCGCCGCGCACCTCGGCCGCAACCCCGTGCTGGGCATCTTCCGCGGCCTCGATCCACAGCGGACTGTGGACATGTGCGTGCGTGCCTGGGATTTCGGTGTGGAGCTGGTGGAGATCCCGGTGCAGACGCCGGACGCGATGCCGTCGCTGCGCGCTGCCGTGGCCGCGGCGGCCGAGCGGGGCAAGAGCGTCGGCGCGGGCACGGTGACCACAGTGGACCAGCTGGTCGCGGTGCGCGAGATCGGCGCCGAGTTCACCGTGGCGCCCGGGCTGCACCCGGAGGTCGTGACGGAATCGCACCGGCTCGGCCTGCCGCACCTGCCGGGCGTGGCGACGGCGACCGAGATCGCGAGCGCGCTGGCGCTGGGGAACACGTGGCTGAAAGCGTTTCCCGCGCGGCAGCTGGGCGCCGGTTGGATCACGGCGCAGTTGGCCCCGTTCCCGTCGGTGCGGTTCGTCGCGACCGGCGGTATCGACGCGGGCAACGCGGCGGACTTCCTGGCCGCCGGGTGTCGTGGGGTGGCGGTTGGTTCGGCTCTCGCGGACCCGGACGCGCTGTCCGCGCTGAAGGCGGCTATCGGAGGCTGAGCAGGTCCACCACGTCGGTGAGCTGCTCCTTCTCCGCGAAGGCGCGCCGCTGGCGTTGGGCGCCGTTGCCGTGTTCGTGCACCCACGCCAGCGACTCCACCACGAAGTCGAGGTCGCCGGTCTCGGTGAGGGCGCCGCGGACCCGTTCGACCAGCTGGCTGACCAGCGCCGGGGCCGGGGTGAGGCGTCCGGTCTCCGGGTGCAGGGCCGAGCCGTCCAGGCCGTCGCGCGCCGCGCGCCACAGGTTGGCCCGCAACACCTCCCCGGGCACCGGCGGCGGCGGATCGTCCAGTTCGGACAGTGCGGTGAGCACGAGGCCGCGCACCAGCACCGCGAGGGTGGTCGCCTCGCGGGCCGTCGCCGCGACGTCGCTGATGCGGAACTCCAGCGTCGGGCGCTTCTCCGACAGCCGGATGTCCCAGTAGATCATGCCCCGGTCCAGCATCGCGCCGCATTCGAGCATCGCGGCCACCCGGGACTCGTACTCGTCGAGCGAGGCGAACAACGGCGGCGGTCCCGCGGACGGCCAGCGCGACCACAGCACGTGCCGCCAGCTGCTGTACCGGGTGTCGTTCCCGCTGTCGAACGGCGAGTTCGCGGTGAGCGCGAGCAGCACCGGCAGCCACGGCCGGACGTGGTTGCTGATCCGCACCCCGGTGCCGCGGTCCGGAATCTTCACGTGCACGTGGCAGCCGCACGTGGTGCCGGTGCGCGCGATCATGCCGAAGTGCTCGCCCATCCGCCGGTACCGCGGAGTCGGCGTGAGGGCGGGCGGGTGAGCCTCGGCCAGCGGCGGGGTCGCGCTGGCGATCAGGCGCAGCTGCCGCTTCGCCGCCTCGCCCGCGAGCCGGGAGCGGAAGTGCGTGAGCTGATCGAGGAGTTCGCCCGCGCCCCGGCAGACCTCGCTGGCCAGCTCCACCTGGCTGCGCGCCAGTTCCCGCTGCACGTCGCCGTCGGGGCGGTCGAAGGCTTCGACCACCTCCGGACCGCGGTCCGACAGGTGACCCTGGTCGTCGACGAGCAGGAACTCCTCTTCGACGCCGAACGTCGGTATCTGCTCCACCCTCGCCCTCCTCGTTGGTGGCCGCTGTTTACCCGCTTCCCGGCTCTTCAAGCCCGGCCCCGCCCCGGTTTTGCCATCCCGGCAAAATTTCTTGTCACCTGCGGCCGGTCGCGCGGATAGTCGCGGTCATGGACGAGAAGTACGACGTTGTGGTGGTGGGTGGTGGATCGGCGGGGCTGGCCGGCGCCCTCGCGCTGGCAAGGGCGCGCCGGTCGGTGCTGGTCGTCGACGCGGGCGACCCGCGCAACGCGCGAGCCGGGCACGTGCACAACTACCTGGGCCGGGAGAGTACTCCACCGGCCGAGCTGGTCGCCATCGGTCGCGACGAGGTGACCGGGTACGGCGGCGAGATCGTCACGGGCACGGTCACCGCGGCGGAGCGGACCGCGGACGGTTTCGAGGTGACCCTCGACGACGGCCGCGAGGTCCGCGCGCGCCGGCTGCTCGTGACCACCGGACTGGTCGACGAGCTGCCGGACATCGACGGTGTCGCGGAGCGGTTCGGCCGCGACGTCCTGCACTGCCCGTACTGCCACGGCTGGGAGGCGCGGGATCAGGCGATCGGCGTGATCGGCGGGAACCCGATGGCGGTGCACGCGGCGCTGCTGTGGCGGCAGCTGAGTGCGGACGTGACATTGTTCCGGCACCAGGCGCCCGAGCTGACCGACGAGCAGCGTGAGGAGCTGGCCGCCCGCGGCATCCGGGTGATCGAGGGCGAGGTCGCGGCCGTCGAGGTCGACGACGACCGGTTGACCGGGGTGCGGATGCGGTCCGGCGAGGTCGTGCCGCGGCAGGTGGCCGTGGTCGCGCCCCGGTTCACGGCGCGGGCCGGGCTGCTCACCGCGCTCGGGCTCGAGGTGTCGGAGCAGGTCATGCAGGGGCACGTGATCGGGAGCTACGTCGCCGCGGACCCGACCGGCGCCACCGAGGTGCCGGGCGTGTGGGTCGCGGGGAACGTGGCGAACGTGACGGCGCAGGTGATCGTGTCGGCGTCCGGCGGGCTGACGGCGGGCGCGGCGATCAACGCGGACCTGGTGGCGGAGGACACGCGCGCGGCCGTCGCCGCGCACCGGGCCGGGGTGTTCTCGGCCGAGCGCGAAGTGAGCGAACTCGTCGGAGGGGCACAGCGTCATGGGATCTGAGGAGTACGGCGAGGAGTTCTGGGAGGAGCGGTACCGCTCGCACACGGCGGTCTGGAGTGGACGGCCGAACCCGCAGCTCGTGGCGGAGGCCGGGGACCTGCCGCCGGGCACGGCGCTGGACATCGGCGCGGGCGAGGGAGCCGACAGCTGCTGGCTCGCGGAGCGTGGCTGGCGGGTGACGGCGCTGGACCTGTCGGAAACCGCGCTGCGACGGGGATCCGAGCACGCGGCGGCGGCCGGCGTCGGCGACCGGATCGAGTGGGAGCGGGCCGACGTGCGGACGTGGGACCCGGGCGACCGGCGGTTCGACCTGATCTCGGCGCAGTTCCTGCACCTGCGCAACCCGGAGCTGCGGGAGCTGGTCGGCCGGTTCGCCGGGTGGCTCAACCCGGGCGGCACGGTCCTGCTGGTCCACCACGACGCGCGTGACCTGGACACCACGATGGGGCGGCCGCACGTGCCCGAGCGGTTCAGCAGCGCGGAGGAGGTGGCGAGCTGGCTGCCCGCCGAGTGGACCGTGGAGGTCGCCGAGGCGCGGCCCCGGGAAGCCACGGACCCGGACGGCAAAGCGGTGACGATCTACGACGCGGTGGTGCGGGCTCGTCGTTAGGACGTCGGCTCGCGGGCCGTGGCTGGTGCCGTGCGCGCGAGGCCGGTGAGACGCTCGCTCAAGCCGCGCGGCTGGGCTGGCCTTGGCGCTGGCGCCGCTCGGCTGGGCTGGCCGGGGCGCCCGCGCCGCGTCACTGGGCTGCCGGGGCGGTTTCATCCCCGGCGGCCGGGTCGGCCGCCCGTACCGCCTAACTGGGCTGCTCCGGCACTCGCGGCGCGCAATTTGGGCTGTCGGGCAGTTGTATCGTGCGGCTGGGCTGGTTTTGGCGCTGGCGCCACGCGGCTGGGCTGGCCCGGCGCTCGCGGCGCGCAATTTGGGCTGTTGGGCGGTTGTATCGTGCGGCTGGGCTGGTTTTGGCGCTGTTGCCGCGCGGCTGGGCTGGCTTTGGCGCTGTTGCCGCGCGGCTGGGCTGGTCGGGGCGCCCGCGCCGCGTCACTGGGCTGCCGGGGCGGTTTCATCCCCGGCGGCCGGGTCGGCCGCCTGTGCCGCCTAACTGGGCTGCTCCGGCACTCGCGGCGCGCAATTTGGGCTGTTGGGCGGTTGTATCGTGCGGTTGGGCTGGCTTTGATGCTGGCGCCGCGCGGCTGGGCTGGCCCGGCACTCGCGCCGCGCGATTTGGGCTGTTGGGCGGTTGTATCGTGCGGCTGGGCTGGTTTTGGCGCTGGCGTCGCGCGGCTGGGCTGGCCCGGCACTCACGGCGCGGGATTGGGCTGCTGCGCGGTTCCATCGCCTGGCGGCCTGGCCTGCCCCGAGTGCCGCCTAACTGGGCTGCTCCGGCACTCGCGCTCAACCGCGCTGGGCGGTTGCGTCAGTGGTCAGGGCGCCCGCCTCCCCGTTATTCGGCAACCCACTCCACTCGACCCGGCGCGGCGGGCGGCTGCACGGTCACGGCGCCTCCGGCAGATCCACCGTGACCCGCAACCCGCCCGCCGTCCCCGGGTCCGCCCGCACCGAACCGTCGTGCGCGAGCGCGATCGACCGGACTATCGACAGCCCCAGGCCGGCGCCGTTCGCGTGGGACGTGCGGTCGCCGGTCAGGCGGCGGAACGGCTCGAACAGCCCGGGCAGCGCCTCGGCCGGCACCGGCGGCCCGGTGTTCTCCACGACCAGCGCCCCGTCCACCTCCGTGGTCACCGAACCGCCCGGCGAGTTGTACAGGATCGCGTTGTGTACCAGGTTGGTCACCAGGCGTTCCAGCAGGACCTGTTCGCCCAGCACGGTTTTCGGCCGCAGCGACCGGTGCAGCGTCACGCCGCGCGAGGCCGCGAGCCCGCTCATCGAGTCCAGCACGTGGTCGGCGACCTCGTCGAGCCGCACCGGGCCGCTGCTCGCCAGGCCCTGGTCGCTGCGCGCGAGCACCAGCAGGCCCTCGATGATCCGCTCGCTGCGCTCGTTGGTCACCAGCAGCTGCCTGCCCAGCCGCCGCAGGTCGGGGCTCGCGTCCTCCTCGGCCATCGCGACGTCGACCAGCGTGCGCTGCACGGCCAGCGGCGTGCGCAGCTCGTGCGAGGCGTTCGCGACGAACCGGCGCTGGCTGTCGAACGACGTGGCGAGCCGGTCGAGCATGGTGTCGAAGGTGTCGGCGAGCTCCTTCAGCTCGCCGGGCGGGCCGTCCAGGTTGATCCGCCGGTCCAGGTTGCCCGCCTCGAGTCGCCGCGCGGTCGCGGTGATCGCGTGCACCGGCTGCAGCACCCGCCCGGCCATCAGCCATCCGAGCAGCACGGCCAGCGCCCCGGTCAGCAGCAACGCGAAGCCGGACACCACGATCAGCGTCTGCACCGCCGAATCCCGGTACTCCGAAATGGACTGAGCCACGTCCGGGCCGCTCACGTGCAGCGGCCCGGACCCGGCCACCGGGGTGTTCTCACTGCTGGTGAACGTGGACGCCTCCGGCAGGTACCGTGCCACCAGCACGTAGTTGACCAGCAACAGGATCGCCCCGGCGAGCAGGAACAGCGCGCCGAACATCAGCGAGAAGCGGGTGCGCAGCGACAGGTTCCGCATCAGCCGATCCGGTAACCGGCGCCGGGCACCGTCTCGATCACCGGCGGGTCGCCGAGCTTGCGCCGCAGGGTGCCGATCGCGACGCGGACGGCGTTGGTGAACGGATCGGCGTGCTCGTCCCATGCCTTCTCCAGCAGGTCCTCGACGCTGACCACGGCGCCCTCCGCCCGCATCAGCACTTCCAGTACCGCGAACTCCTTGCGGGACAACGACAGGTGCCGCCCGTCCCGCGAAGCCTGGTGCCGGGGCAGGTCCAGCACCACACCCGCGCGCGACAGCACCGGCGGCAGCGCGGGCCGGGCCCGCCGGGCGAGCGCCCGCAGCCGCGCGACCAGCTCGCCGAACGCGAACGGTTTGGTCAGGTAGTCGTCGGCGCCGGTGTCCAGCCCGCTGATCCGGTCGTCGATCCCGGCGGCCGCGGTGAGCATCAGCACCCGCGCCTCACCGCCGTCGTCCAGCAGCGCCCGGCACACCTCGTCGCCCGGCGTGCCCGGCAGGTCGCGGTCCAGCACCACGACGTCGTAGTCGTGCACGCCGACGCGTTCCATCGCGGCATCGCCGTCGTAGCAGACGTCCACGGCCATGGACAACCGCCGCAGCCCGTCGGCGATCGTGTCCGCCAGCAGCCGCTCGTCCTCCACGACGAGTACTCGCATCCCGTCCCCTTCCCACGGCCAGTCTGCCCGCGCCGGGGTAAGCGGGGGATAAGCGAATTCGCTTAACGCCGCCAGCGCGCCCGTTCGCTAGACCTGTGGCTCCGACAGAGGAGGAGAGCGATGCGAGTTCGACTGGTGCTGGCGGCCGCAGGCCTGCTGGCGGTGCTGACCGCGTGTGATTCGGACGGAGGCGGCAGCGGGGTGGCGTCCCTGTCGTCGCCGGCTTCGACGACGAAGGCCGCGGCCGCGGGAACCGAGGAGGACCAGGCCCGGGCGTACGCCAAGTGCATGCGGGAACACGGCGTCGACATGCCGGACCCGAAGGCCGGCGACGGCGGCGGCATCGGCATCACCATCCCGGAGGGCGTCGACCGGCAGAAGGCCGAGGAAGCCACCGAGGCGTGCAAGGACCTGCTGCCGAACGGGGGCGCGCCGAAGGCGGTCAGTCCCGAGGACCTGGACAGGCAGCGCCAGATGGCCAAGTGCCTGCGGGACCACGGCCTGGACGTGCCGGACCCGACGGCCGACGAGCCCGGCATCCGGATCCAGGGCAGTGGCCCGGACGACCCCAGGATGACCGCGGCGATGGAGGCGTGCCAGCAGTACTCGCCGCCGGGCGCGGAGACGCAGAACAACGAGGAGGGTGGACGGTGAGCACCGGGCCGCAGCAGGTGCGCCGCCGTCGCCGCCTGCGCTGGATCGGCGCGGGCGCGGTGGCCGTGGCGTTGCTCGGGGCCGGCACGGCGGTGATCCTGGCGCGGGCCGGCGCGAGCCCGGCGACGGCGTTGCCGGAGGGGCCGGCCGCACCGGCGACCGCCGAGGTCGTGCGCACCGACCTGGCCGCGCAGGAAACCGAGGACGGCACCCTCGGCTACGGCGCCGAGCGGTCGCTGACCGGCAAGCTGCCTGGCACGATCACCGGCCTGCCCGCGGCGAACGACGTCATCGAGCGCGGGGAGGCGGTGTACACAGTGGACGCGAAACCGGTGCCGCTGTTGTACGGGAGCATCCCGTTGTACCGGGAACTGGCGGCGGGCATAACGAAGGGCCCTGACGTGCAGGTGCTGGAGGAGAACCTGCGCGCGCTCGGCTACACCGGGTTCGGCACGCCCGACACGACCTTCACCGACGCGACCGCGACGGCGCTGAAGCGGTGGCAGAAGGCGCTGGGGCTGGAGCAGACCGGACGGCTGTCGCCGGACGCGGTCGTGGTGCGGCCCGGCTCGGTGCGCGTCGCGTCGGTGACCGCGCAGATCGGTGACCCCGCCGGCGGCGAGATCGCGAAGCTGACCGGGACCCAGCGGGTGGTGACCGTGCAGCTCGTGGTCAGCAAGCGCGGCATCGCCAAGCAGGGCGACAAGGTGGAACTGAACATCACCGGAGGCGGCGCGACCCGGGGCACCGTCAGCTCGGTGGGCAGCACCGCCACGCCCGGCGAGGAGGGCGAGGAGGCGACCATCGACGTCGTCGTGACGCTCGATGACCCCGCCGCGGCCGGGCAACTCGACTCGGCGCCGGTGGACGTCACGTTCACGACCGGCAGCCGTCCGGCCGTGCTGGCGGTGCCGGTGGGCGCGCTGGTCGCGCTCGCCGAGGGCGGGCTGGCGGTGGAGGTCGTGGAGGGCGACGGCACCCGGCTGGTGGCCGTCCAAACGGGACTGTTCGCGCGGGGGTTGGTCGAGGTGCGCGGGGATCTGCGCGAGGGTCAGCGGGTGGTGACGACGTCGTGACGGTGCTCGAACTGGCCGATGTCGGCAAGACCTACCCCGGCGAGGTGCGGGCTCTGCGGGGCGTGTCGCTGCGGGTGTGCGATGGTGAGATGCTCGCGATCGTCGGGCCGTCCGGTTCCGGGAAGTCCACGTTGCTGCAGCTGATGGGCACGCTCGACCGGCCGAGCTCCGGCACCGTCGCGGTGCGCGGGCATGACGTGGCGGCCCTGCCGGACCGTCAGCTCTCGGCCCTGCGGGCGGCGTGGATCGGGTTCGTGTTCCAGCGGTTCTTCCTCACCGAGGGGCTGACCGCGCTGGACAACGTCGCGAGCGGGCTCGCCTACGCGGGCGTGCCGCGACGGCGGAGGGCCGGACTGGCGAGGGACGCGCTGGAGCGGGTGGGGCTCGCGCACCGGGCGGCGCACCTGCCGGGCGAGCTGTCCGGCGGCGAGCGCCAGCGGGTCGCGATCGCCCGCGCCGTGGTGACCCGGCCGCCGATCCTCCTCGCCGACGAGCCGACCGGGAACCTCGACACCACCACGGGCGACGGGATCCTCGCGCTGCTCGGCGAACTGAACGCCGCCGGCACGACGGTCGTGGTCATCACCCACTCGGCCGAGATCGCCGGCGGCATGCCCCGGCGGGTGGAGGTTCGTGACGGCGAGTTGCGCTCGGACAGCGGGGTGGTGGCATGACCACGCGCACCCTCGTCCCGGCGCCGGCGCCGCTGCCCAGGCCGACGCGGCTCGGTCCGGGGAATGTGTTGTCGGCGCTCGGGATCGTTGCTGGAGTGCTCTGGCGGCGGGTCGGCTGCGGGGTGGTGGCATGACCACGCGCACCCTCGTCCCGGGGCCGGCGCCGTTGCCCAGGCCGACGCGTCTCGGCCCGGGGGACGTGCTCGGTCACGGTCTGCACGGCGTGCGCACCAGGCCGTTGCGGGCCGTCCTCTCCGCGCTCGGCATCGCTATCGGCATCGCCGCGATCGTGGCAGTGGTCAGCATCCCGGCGTCCAGTTCCCGCGCGTTGCAGGAACAGCTCGCCGCGCTCGGCACCAACCTCCTGCACGCCGAACCGGGCCAGCGGATGCTCGGCGGCGGCGAGGCCGAACTGCCCACCAGCTCCGTCGCCCTCGTGCGGCGCATCGGACCGGTCACCGCCGCCGCCGTCACCGGGCGCACGTCGGCGACCGTCCGCCGGACCGGCTACGTCGACGCCGACGAAACCTCCGGGCTCAGCCTGCTGGCGGCCACGCCCGAACTCCTGCAAGTCCTCAATGGACATCTGCACGCCGGTTCGTTCCTCGACGCGGCGAACTCGCGATTCCCCGTCGTGGTGCTGGGCTCGGTCGCCGCGACGCGGCTCGGGGTTCGGGAACCCGGGCGTCAGGTGTGGATCGACGGTCAGTGGTTCACCGTCGCCGGCGTCCTCGACGCGATGCCGCTCGCGCCGGAGATCGAACGGTCGGTGCTCGTCGGCTGGGAGGTGGCGCAGGCGCGCCTCGGGTTCGGCGGCCATCCGACGACCGTGTACGTGCGGGCGGAGGAGTCCGCGGTGGAGGACGTGCGGTCGGTTCTGGCGGCCACGCTGAGTCCGCAGCGGCCGGGCGAGGTGGAGGTGACGCGGCCGTCGGAGGCGCTGGTGGCGAAACGGCTGTCCGAGTCGTCGTTCAGCGCGTTGTTCCTCGCACTGGGCGGGGTCGCGTTGCTGGTCGGCGGGGTCGGCGTGGCGAACACGATGGTGATCTCGGTGCTGGAACGGCGGCGCGAGATCGGGCTGCGGCGGGCCCTGGGCGCGACGCAGCGGCAGGTGCGGGGCCAGTTCCTCGCCGAATCGGTCCTGTTGTCCCTGCTCGGCGGGGTGGTGGGGGTGCTGGCCGGGGTCGGCGTGACCGCCGGGTACGCGCTCACCCAGGACTGGCCCGCGGTGCTGCCGCCGCTCGCGTTGTTCGGCGGGGCCGGGGTGGCGGCGCTGGTCGGCGCGATCGCGGGCGCGTACCCGGCGATGCGCGCCGCCCGGCTCACGCCGACCGAAGCACTGGCGTGATCAGCCCCGGTAGGCCTGCGACAGGCGCGCGTAGGCCA
Source organism: Amycolatopsis tucumanensis (assembly GCF_021654135.1). Classification (GTDB taxonomy): domain Bacteria; phylum Actinomycetota; class Actinomycetes; order Mycobacteriales; family Pseudonocardiaceae; genus Amycolatopsis_E; species Amycolatopsis_E tucumanensis. The sequence continues at coordinate 14,837 of NZ_JAKGSD010000081.1, forward strand.
CGACGTTGTCCGCGTAGTTGCGGGTCGAGCGGTCGAACGCGCCACCGCAGGTGATCATGCGCAGCTCCGGGCCGGCGGTGTCGCCGTAGACGTCGTCGGTCGGGAACTGCGACTTCGGGTACCGCTCGACGCGGTAGACGGTGAACACGGCGGTGGTCCCGTCGGCCCGGTGCACGATCGCCTGGTCGCCCGGCTTGGTGTCCTTGAGGCGGTTGAAGGTGCCGGGCACGTGGTTGTAGTCGACGTGCGCGGCGAGTACCGCGGGCCCGGTTTCGCCGGGGGACGGGCTGCCGGTGAACCAGCCGGTGGTGACGGCGTCCCCGGGGACTTCGAGCGCGCCGTCGTCGGCCAGGCCGAGGTCGATGATCGGGCCGGTGCTGACGCCGATCGACGGGACCTCCAGCTTGACCGGCCGGGAGTGCGGCAGGGGCCCGTCGACCGGGGCGGCGGTGGTGGTGGTGGAGACCGGCGCCGGCGGCGTCGAAGTCGGGGGCGCGGCCGGCGCGGGCTGCGGCTCACTGGGGGAGCCGCAGGCGGTGAGGGTGGCGCCGATGGCCGCGATCGCGAGCCATCGGCGCCATCGGGCGGTGGTCATCGGCCGGCGCGCCGCCGCAGGAGCAGCACGGTGCCGGCGCTGCCGCCGACGAGGACGAGCGCCCCGACCGCGACCGCCGGGCCGGCGTCGGTGCCCTGGTCGCCGCCGCCGGTGTCCACGCCACCGACCGGCTTGACCTTCACCTGCGAGCCGCCGGTGGAGTTCTTCTCACCGAACTTGGTCTCGCACGCGATGCCGTCGTGGTCGGCGTCCAGGCGGTGCGGGTCGCTGCGGTCGGCGTCGAGGACGGCCTGGGCCTGCGCCTGGGTCGCGAAGTCGGCGCAGTCGAGGTCCGCGGTGGTCGTCTCGGGCGGAGCCGTGACGGGCGGCGCCTGGGTGGCAGGGCTGCTGCTCGGGGTGGACGGCTGCCCCGACGGCTTGTGCGGCAGGCTTTCGCACGCGACGCCGTCGTTGTCGTTGCCATCCAGCCCGTGCGGATCGGAGGGATCCTGGTCGAGAATGGCCTGCGCGTCTTCCTGGTAGGTGAAGTCGTCGCAGTTGTAAATGTCGGTCGGCTGCGCGAAAACCGCAGGTGCCGGGCCGAGCAGTGCGATTCCCGCGACGGCTGCCGTGCCGAGAACGCGACTGATCATGCGCATGGGGACGTCCTTTTCCGAAGAAACGATCTCGGGGCGATTCAGCCGCTTTGTCGTTCCGGAATGGACGAACGTTACGCAGGCAATTCCGGAAATTGTTTTCCCGATAATGTCGGTATTCGGACGTTGTTCACTGTACAACACGGCCGGAGATCTGTGCCATCACGCTGGAGTCGGCCAGCGTGGTCACGTCGCCGATTTCGCGGTTCTCCGCGACGTCCCGCAGCAGCCGGCGCATGATCTTGCCCGACCGGGTCTTCGGCAGTTCGGGCACGACCATGATCTGCCGCGGCTTGGCGATGGGCCCGATCTCCCGCGCCACGTGCTCCCGCAGCTCCTGCACCGACACCTCGGCGACACCACGCGGGATCACGAACGCCACGATCCCCTGCCCGGTCGTCGGGTCGGCCGCGCCCACCACCGCGGCCTCCGCGACCGCCGGGTGGGACACCAGCGCCGACTCCACCTCGGCCGTGGAGATGCGGTGCCCGGACACGTTCATGACGTCGTCCACCCGCCCCAGCAACCAGATGTCGCCATCCTCGTCGTACCGCGCGCCGTCGCCCGCGAAGTACGCGCCCGCGAACCGCGACCAGTACGTTTCCCGGAACCGGGCGTCGTCGCCCCACACGCCGCGCAGCATCGACGGCCACGGGCGGTCCAGCACCAGGTAACCGCTCTCTCCCGGCGCGACCTCCTTGCCCGCGTCGTCCACCACCACCGCGGAAATCCCGGGCACCGGGGTCTGCGCGGAACCCGGCTTGAACTCCGCGGCACCGGGCGACGGGGCGATCATGATGGCCCCGGTTTCGGTCTGCCACCACGTGTCCACGATCGGCGCCTTGCCCGCGCCGATGTGCTCGCGGTACCACCGCCACGCCTCCGGGTTGATCGGCTCGCCCACCGATCCCAGCACCCGCAACGAAGACAGGTCGTAGCGCGCCGGGATGTCCTCGCCCCACTTCATGAACGTGCGGATCAACGTGGGCGCGGTGTAGTAGATCGACACTCCGTACCGCTGGACGATCTCCCAGTGCCGTCCCTCGTGCGGCGTGTTCGGCGTGCCCTCGTAGACCACCTGCGTCGCGCGGTTCGCCAGCGGCCCGTACACGATGTAGGAGTGCCCGGTGATCCACCCGATGTCCGCGGTGCACCAGTAGACGTCCTCGCCCGGCCGGTGGTCGAACACCGCGGCGTGCGTGTAGGCCACCTGGGTGAGGTAGCCGCCCGAGGTGTGCAGGATCCCCTTCGGCTTCCCCGTCGTCCCGCTCGTGTACAGGATGAACAGCGGGTGCTCGGAGTCGAACGCCTCGGCGGTGTGCGCGGCCGGCTGCGGGTCGACCAGCTCGTGCCACCACACGTCCCGCTCGCCCATCGACACCGGCGTCCCGGTGCGCCGCACCACGACCACCTTCTCCACCGCCGACCCGGCCAGCGCCTCGTCCACACCGGCCTTCACCGGCACGGCCTTGCCCCGCCGGTACTGCCCGTCGGCGGTGATCACGACCTTCGCCTCGGCGTCGTCGACCCGCGACCGCAGCGCCGACGGCGAAAACCCGCCGAACACCACCGAATGCGGCGCCCCCAGCCGCGCGCAGGCCAGCATCGCCACGATCGCCTCGGGGATCATCGGCAGCTGGATCGCGACCCGGTCACCGGCCCGCACCCCGAGCGAGGCCAGCGCGTTCGCCGCCCGGCACACCTCGTCCCGCAACTGCGCGTAAGTGATGTCCCGCGTGTCACCGGGCTCGCCGACCCAGTGGATCGCCACCTGGTCCCCGAAACCGGCCTCGACGTGCCGGTCCACGCAGTTGCGGGCCACGTTCAGCCTGCCGCCGGTGAACCACTTCGCGTACGGCGCGCCGGAGTTGTCCAGAACCTCCGACCACCGCACGTCCCAGTGCAACCGTTGCGCCTGCTCAGCCCAGAAGTCCATGCCGCGGAGCCTGACCGCCCAACGTTGGCGCGACGTTGGAACCCTCCGTGCGGGTAGGTGCGCCCGCGACGATCGTCAGGCATCATGGAGCACCATCGCGCCGGAAGCACGAGGACGACGAGGTCGCGGAAATGGCAGAGCGTAGTGCGCTCCACCAGCGCCGCGCGGCCCTGGAACGGGAATGGGCCCGCTGGGTGCCGGCTCAGGCACGCCCGGAAACCCTGGAACTGCGCAGCGAAGTGGCCGAATCCTGGGCACGTTCGCTGTCCATCGTGGATCCGTCACGGGACAGCGCGCCCGCGGCCGGTGACGAGGTGCGGTCCCGCTGGCGCGAGTCGCCGCTGCGGGCCCCGGTCACCGAACTGGCCGACGAGCTGCGCAGCATCGCCGACGACGCCGGGTTCGTCGCCGCTGTCACCGACGAGTCCGGCACGATCCTGTGGACGTGCGGCGGACGGGTCATGCGGCGGCGGGCGGAGCGCGTGAACTTCGCGCCCGGCGGCCGCTGGGACGAGCCGGACATGGGCACCAACGCCCTGTCGCTGGCGTTGCGCACCGGCCGCCCGAGCAGCGTCTTCTCCGCCGAGCACCTGGTCGCGGCCCTGCACGGCTGGGTCTGCTACTGCGCCCCGATCCGCGACCCGCGCGGCCGCCACCTCGGCGTCCTGGACCTGTCCACCACCTGGGACCGGTCGCACCCGCTGGCCATGTCGACGGTCCGCACGCTCGTCACCGCGATCGAATCGCGGCTGCACGTCAGCGCGCCCGCGGCCCCGGGCATCCGGCTGTCCTGCCTGGGCTCCGGCAGCGCCACCTTCGACGGCATACCGCTGCGGTTGTCGCCGCGGCAGCTGGAGGTGCTCACCCTGCTCGCGCTCGAACCCGGCGGCTTCTCGCCCGACGGGCTGCGCGAAGCGCTGTACGGGGACCTGCCCGTCACCAGCACGACCCTGCGCGCCGAGGCCTCCCACCTGCGGCGCATGCTCGGCGGCGCGCTGGCGAACCGCCGCTACGCCCTGACCGCGCCGATCGACTGCGACGCCGTCGAGGTGCTGACCGCGCTCAAGGCCGGGGACACCGCCACGGCCGTGCGCCGCTACACCGGGCCGTTGCTGCCCGCGTCCGAGGCGCCCGGCATCACCCGGTGGCGGGACCACCTGGAGGTCGCCGTGCGGGAGGCGGTGCTGGCCTCGCGCGAGCCCGACTTGGCCCTGACCTACGGCGAGCGGCACCCGTTCGACCTGCAGGTCCACGAGCACGCGCACCGCCTGCTGGCCCCCGGCGACGGGCGGCGCGGCATCGCGGCGGCCCGCCTCCACGAGGCCCTGCGCGATTAGGCTTTGCAATGTGGCGGAGCCGCTTCCGCCACGTTCGCAGCTTGCACCGCCGCGGGTTCTGAGGTGGCTCCTCGCGAGGACAGCGCCGACGTGGTGAACCGGCGTTCATGAGGAGGCGATCCCACAGCGAGGGGCCGCCTCAGGTTCCGCTACCGGCACCGCTACGCAAGCCGCCAGACTTCGAGGATCCCAACGTTTCCCCAACTCGGAAACGGCACGGTGGCACCCATCACACCGATGTGATCGAGTGAATGGAGTGCTTCCATGGCCTACGCCAAGCCCGGTGCCGACGGCAGTGTCGTCAGCTTCGCCGCGCGGTACGACAACTTCATCGGCGGTGACTGGGTCGCACCGGCCGAGGGACGCTACTTCGAGAACCCGTCGCCGGTCGACGGCAAGGTGTTCTGCGAGGTGGCGCGTTCGTCCGCGGCCGACATCGACCTCGCCCTCGACGCGGCCCACGCCGCCGCCGAGAAGTGGGGCGCCACCTCGACCACCGAGCGCGCCAACATCCTGAACAAGATCGCCGACCGCATCGAGGACCACCTCGAGGAGCTCGCGGTGGCCGAGACCTGGGAGAACGGCAAGCCGGTCCGCGAGACCCTGGCCGCCGACCTGCCGCTGGCCGTCGACCACTTCCGCTACTTCGCGGGCGCCATCCGCGGGCAGGAAGGCAGCATCGCCGAGATCGACGCCGACACGGTCGCCTACCACTTCCACGAGCCGCTGGGTGTGGTCGGCCAGATCATCCCGTGGAACTTCCCGATCCTGATGGCCGCGTGGAAGCTCGCGCCCGCGCTGGCAGCAGGCAACTGCGTCGTGCTCAAGCCCGCGGAGCAGACCCCGGCGTCGATCCTCAAGGTGATCGAGGTGATCGCCGACCTGCTGCCGCCGGGCGTGCTCAACGTCGTCAACGGGTTCGGCATCGAGGCCGGCAAGCCGCTGGCGTCCAGCTCCCGGATCGCCAAGATCGCGTTCACCGGTGAGACCACCACCGGGCGGCTGATCATGCAGTACGCCAGCGAGAACATCATCCCGGTGACGCTGGAACTGGGCGGCAAGAGCCCGAACATCTTCCTGCCCGACGTGGCCGACGCCGACGACGACTACCTGGACAAGGCCGTCGAGGGCTTCGTGATGTTCGCGCTCAACCAGGGCGAGGTGTGCACCTGCCCGTCGCGTGCGCTGGTCCACTCGGCGATCTACGACGAGTTCATCGGCCGCTGCATCGAGCGCACCAAGGCCATCAGCGGCGGCAGCCCGCTCGACCCGTCGACGATGATCGGCGCGCAGGCGAGCAACGACCAGTACGAGAAGATCCTGTCCTACATCGACATCGGCAAGAAGGAGGGCGCCGAGGTCCTCGCGGGCGGTGGCGCTCGCGAGGTCGCCGAGCACCCCGGCGGCTACTACATCGAGCCGACGATCTTCCGCGGCACCAACGACATGCGGATCTTCCAGGAGGAGATCTTCGGTCCGGTGGTGTCGGTGACGACGTTCGACTCCGTGGACGAGGCGCTGAAGATCGCCAACGACACCCTGTACGGCCTCGGCGCCGGCGTGTGGACGCGCGACGGCAACGCCGCCTACCGGCTCGGCCGCGGCATCAAGGCCGGTCGCGTGTGGACGAACTGCTACCACGCCTACCCGGCGCACGCGGCGTTCGGCGGCTACAAGAAGTCCGGCATCGGGCGCGAGACCCACAAGATGATGCTGGACCACTACCAGCAGACCAAGAACCTGCTCGTCAGCTACTCGGCCAAGAAGCTCGGCTTCTTCTGATGGTGCAACGGGTCTCGATGACCGGGGCCGCGGTCGCCCTGCTGCGCCGGCTGATCGAGCAGCACGGACCGGTGATGTTCCACCAGTCCGGCGGCTGCTGCGACGGCAGCGCACCGATGTGCTACCCGGACGGCGAGTTCCGGGTGGGCGACTCGGACGTGCTGCTCGGCCACGTCGGCGACGGCACACCGTTCTGGATGAGCGCCGACCAGTACGCCTACTGGCGGCACACCCACCTGACGGTGGACGTCGTGGCCGGGCGGGGCAGCGGGTTCTCGCTGGAGGCGCCCGAAGGCGTGCGCTTCCTGATCCGGTCCCGCCTGCTCACCGACGAAGAACTGGCCCTGCTGGACAACTGAAGAACCGCGAGAAAGGCCCGGACCCCGCGTCCGGGCCTTTTTCGCGTCCAGGGGCACCTGTCCGATCGGGCAGGTGCGCGCCCCGCCGGTCGTGCGGAGTCGCGTGCCGGGCGAGGAGTATTGCGCCACAAGCGTTTCCGCGCCGTGCCAGGGGAGCTAGCTTCGGTGTGCGCGTCACCACAGTCGCTCGTCGCGCAGGAAGGAAAAGTGCGTCATGCAGGTCGACGAATTGCTGAAGCCGTTCCCCATCAAGGAGTTCCACCCGTTCCCGCGGGCGCTCCTCGGCCCCGGGGCCCACGAGATGATCGGCCCGGAGGCGCTGAAGCTGGGCTTCAAGAAGACGCTGGTGATGACGAGCGGGCTGCGCGGGTCCGACATCGTCCACAAGATCACCGAGTCGATGAAGTACCACGGGCTCGAGGTCGTGCTCTACGACAAGGTCGAGTCCAACCCCAAGGACTACAACGTCATGGACGCGGTGAAGCTGTACCAGGAGAACAAGTGTGACAGCTTCGTCTCCATCGGCGGCGGCTCCTCGCACGACGCCTGCAAGGGCGCCCGCATCTCGGTCGCGCACGACGGCCGCAACGTCAACGACTTCGAGGGCTTCAACAAGTCCGAGAACCCGCGCAACCCGCCGCACATCGCGGTGTCCACCACGGCAGGCACGGGCTCCGAGACGTCCTGGGCCTACGTCATCACCGACACCACCACCGACCCGGACAACCCGCACAAGTACGTCGCGTTCGACGACGCCTCGGTGGCGACGCTGGCGATCGACGACCCGGTGCTGTACTACAGCTGCCCGATCGACTACACCGCGCAGTGCGGTTTCGACGTGCTGGCGCACGCTTCCGAGCCGTACGTGTCGCGGCTGAACTTCGAGCCGTCGCTGGGCAACGCACTGCGGGCCATCAAGCTCACCGCGGAGAATCTGCGCCAGGCCACCTGGAACCCGAGCGAGCTGTCCGGCCGTGAGGGCATGATGTACGCGCAGTACATCGCCGCGCAGGCGTTCAACTCCGGCGGGCTCGGGATCATCCACTCCATCTCGCACGCGGTCAGCGCCTTCTACGACACCCACCACGGCCTGAACAACGCGATCGCCCTGCCGCGCGTGTGGGCGTTCAACATGCCGGTGGCGTACAAGCGGTTCGCCGACATGGCCGAGGCGATGGGCGTGGACACGCACGGCATGACCGACGTGCAGGCGGCGGACGCCGCTCTGGCGGCCGCGATCCGGCTGCTGCGCGACGTGGGCATCCCGGAGAAGTTCACCGACGTCACCCAGGACAGCTACTCGAAGAACCGGCTCGGCCAGGGCCCGACGAAGTTCTACGAGCAGGCGAGCGTCATCAAGGGCGACGACGAGGACGTGGACCGCATCACGAACCACGTCCTCGGCGACGCCTGCACGCCGGGCAACGCCAAGGAGTGCACGTTCGAGACCGTGCGTCCGGTGGTCGATCACTGCATGAACGGCGACCTGGACGACCTGCTCAGCTGAAGGTCCGATCGCACAGGCTTGCGGAGCGGTGCGGGTGGCGGAACCTCAGACGCCCCCTCGCTGTGGGATCGCCGACTCATGAATCCCCGCCCGCCAGCCCGACCACCACCCCTCACGGTCGCGCTGCGCGCGGCAGTGCCGATCACCACGTCGGCGCTGTCCTCGCGAGGAGACGTCTGAGAACCCGCGGCGGTGCCGGTTGACGGCCCACCGCAAGCGGCTCCGCCGCTTCACAAGCACAACTGCCGGGGGCGGGCTGGACGGGGCCGCCCCCGGCACCCCTACCGAGGAGGGTTTGGCGTGACCGCATTCGACTCCGTCGAGGAGGCGGGGAAGGCGCTCGCGGCGCAGGGTTACCTGACCGACGACCGGCTCGCGACGATGGTGTTCCTGATGACCCGGCTGGAGAAGCCGGTGCTGCTGGAGGGCCCGGCCGGCGTCGGCAAGACGGAGCTCGCGAAGTCGCTCGCCGCGGCCACCGGGCGGCGGCTGCTGCGCCTGCAGTGCTACGAGGGCCAGGACGAAGCCAGCGCGCTCTACGAGTGGGACTACGGCAAGCAGCTGCTCTACACCCAGATCCTCCGCGAGAAGATCGGCCAGCTCGTGGCCGACGCGCCGGACCTGCACGACGCGGTCGACCGCATCGGCGCGCAGGAGAGCGTGTTCTTCTCCGAACGCTTCCTCGCCGCGCGCCCGCTGCTGGAGGCGGTCCGCTCCGAGGAACCGGTGGTGCTGCTGATCGACGAGATCGACCGCGCCGACGAGGCGCTGGAGGCGGTGCTGCTGGAGATGCTGGGGGAGTACCAGATCTCGGTGCCGGAGATCGGCACGTTCACCGCCCGCAACCGCCCGTACGTGATCCTGACCTCGAACAACACCCGCGACCTCGCCGCCGCCCTGAAACGCCGCTGCCTGCACCTGTTCCTCGACTACCCGTCGGCGGAGCGTGAGCTGGACATCGTGCGCAGCAAGGACACCGGCCTGCCCGAGGCGCTGGCCCGCCAGCTCGTGGAGATCGTGCGCGGCCTGCGTGAGCTGGAACTGCGCAAGTCGCCCAGCATCTCGGAGACCATCGACTGGGCGCGCACGCTCGCCGTGTTAGGGGTCGACGAGCTGACCGCGCCGGTGCTGTCGGACACCGTGTCGGTGGTGGTGAAGTACGACAAGGACGTGCGCAAGGCCCTCGAAGCCCTGCCGCGGCTGGTCGACCCGAACGCCGAGGTGCCCGAGACCCTGCACGGCCACGGACACGGGCACGTCCACGGCCACTCGCACGAGGCGCCGAAGGTCAGCGCCGACCGCGGCAGCCGGTCGTTCGGCCGGCGGTCCTAGGGACACGCGATGGAGGCCAGTCTGCACCGGTTCGTGCGGCTGCTGCGGCTGCGGGACGTCCGCATCTCGGTGCCGGAGACCATCGACGCCCTGCGCTGCGCGGCCGAGCCCGGCATCCTCGCCGACCGGGCCGTGCTCAAGGAGGCGCTGCGGCTCGCGCTCGTCAAGGACCACCGCGACGACCCGGCGTTCGACGAGATCTTCGACGCCTTCTTCGCGCTGGTGCGGGTCGGGCCGTCCGAGCACGGGCACGGCCACGGGCACAGCCACGACGACCTGTCCGACACCGGCGAGCTGGAGAGCTTCACCCTCTCCGAGGAGCCGAGCGAGACCCCGCAGCAGGGGCACGAGCACGGCAAGCCCAGCGACATCCGGGACTTCTTCGACCAGTCGGACCTGGCGCAGCAGTACAACCTGCACCAGGAGGCCAACAAGATCGACCTCGCGTCGATGACCGACGAGATCGTGTTCTCCACGGACAACGCCGTCGCCGGAGACGCCGGCTACCGGGTGCAGCTGGACACCGACCGCCTGCACGGCGCGGGCGCGCCCGGCCGGCTGTCCCAGGAGACCGGCACGAAGGTCGACGCCGAGCTGAGCATCGCCGAGCAGGACGCGCTGCTCGGCTGGCTCGAACAGGCCGCGGACGGCGACGAGGACGACGCCGCTCAGTTGCGCCGCCGCCTCGCCGGGGTGCTGGAGAACCTGCCGGAGGCGTTGAAACGGCACCTCGAAGCGTTGCTGGAGCTGGAGAACACGGTCGTCGAGACGCGGGAGAAGCGGGCCGCCCACGTCGACCAGGCCGGGGAGAGCGAGCGAGCCGAACTGGAGGAGTCGTTGCGCCGGCTCGCGTCGTCGCTGCGCGGCGCGCTGACGCACCGCAGGCGCATCGCCAGCGCGGGCCGGGTCGATCCGGGCCGCACCATGCGCCGCAACATGCGCTTCGACGGCATCCCGTTCAGCCCGGTCACCGTGCGGCGCGCGGAGGACCGGCCACGGCTGGTGGTGCTCGCCGACGTCAGCCTGTCCGTGCGGGCCACCGCGCGGTTCACCCTGCACCTGGTGCACGGCCTGCAGAACCTGTTCGCGCAGGTGCGCTCGTTCGCGTTCGTCGACGACATCGCCGAGACCACCGAGCTGTTCGCCGAGCACCCGGTGGAGCGCGCACTCGGCCTGATCTTCGGCGGCGACGTCCTCGACGTGGACGCCAACTCGAACTACGGCGCCGCGTTCGGCGAGTTCCTGGCCGAGCACTCCTCGGCCGTGACCCGCCGGACCACCGTGCTGGTGCTGGGCGACGGGCGGGGCAACGGCAACGACCCGAACCTGGGCGCCTTCGCCGAGATCTCCCGCCGCGCGCGGGAGACCATCTGGCTCACCCCCGAGCCGCGTTACTCGTGGGGCCTGGGCGGCTGCGACCTGCCCGCCTACGCCGAGTACTGCAGCAAGGTCCGAGTCGTCCGCGATCTGTCCGGATTGGACCGCGTCGCGCTGGACCTGGTGACCCGATGACCGCCGCGCTGGACCCGCTCGCGCCGTTCCCGGTCGCCGAGTACCTCGACGACCTGGTGCGCGTGGTGCGCGCCGAGGACGACGGGCGGTCCGCGGTCGTGCGCACCCCGCACTTCCGGCTGCACCGCGCCGGGCGGCGCATCGAGGTGAGCCACTGCCTGCGTCCCGACCAGCTGCACAACGGCCTGACCGCGCTGCTGATCGACGAGCTGTTCACGCCCGGCTGGCTGTGCGGCCAGGACATCTTCGAGCGCGTGTTCTGCGGCGTCGTCCGCAGCACCGTGCCCGACCCGGCCCGCGCCTGGGAAACCTTCTACGCCAACACCCTGGAGCACCTGCGCGATCCCCGCACCGCGCCCGGACTGATCGCGGGGATCGCGCCGGTGTACGCGCGGGTGCTGCGGCTCGTGCCGCCGGGCAGCGTGCTGGACCTGGGCTCGTGCTTCGGGTTCCTCGCGTTGATGCTCGCGCAGCGGCCGCGCACGACAGTGATCGCCTCCGACATCGTGGCCGGAACCATGCGGGTGCTGGACACGGTCGCCGCCGCCATGGACACACCGCTGCGCACGATGGTGTGCGACGCGGCGCGGGTGCCGCTGCCGGACCGGTGCGTCGACACCGTGACGGTCGTGCACCTGCTGGAGCACCTCGATCCCGCGACCGGCGCCGCGGTGCTGGCCGAGGCCCAGCGGCTGGCCCGGTCCCGGGTCGTCGTCGCCGTCCCCTTCGAGGAGGTCCCCAACGCCGACTACGGTCACGTGCGCCGCTTCGACCTCGCGACGCTCACCGGACTCGGGTCGGCGAGCGGATGGCGCCACCGCGTCTCCGGTTTCCACGGTGGCTGGCTGATCCTGGACCGCCGTCCCGCCTGACCGCGTTACCGCTCAACGAGGAGCACACGATGACCACTGCCGTTGCCACCGAAGCCCCCGTCCGCACCGAGATCACGGGCGATCCGGCCCTGATCGGGGTGCCCACCTTCATCGTCGGCGCGATCGCGCTCGGCCTGGTGCTGACCGGTTACGTCCCGGCCGGCGCCGTCGGCGCGTCCATCGCGATCATCCTGCCCGCCACCGGCCTGGGCCAGCTCGTCGCCGCCGTCTGGGCGGCCGCGCTGGGCCAGAACGCGGTGGCCGCCGTCTTCGGCGTGTTCACCGGTTTCTGGCTCAGCTACGCCGCGCTCGTGCTCGGCCTGATCCACGGCTGGTTCGGCATCACCGCCGACGCCGCGGTCGCCACGCAGGGCCTGTTCCTGATCGCTTGGCTGGTCACGGTGGTCCTGCTGACGCTGGGGACCCTGCGCCTGCCCGCCGCGTTCACGCTGTTGTTCACGCTGATCGACATCGCGCTCGCGCTGGTGCTCTACGGCACCGTGAGCGGTTCCACCTCGGCCACCACCGCAGGCGGGTACGTCGTGTTCGCCTTCACCGCGGTCGGCGTCTACCTGTTCGCCGGCGCCCTGTCGACGGCGACCGGCGGTCGCGGCCTGCCGCTGGGCCGTCCGGTCCTGCGCTGAGGCCGGGGCACCGGGCGGGCCACCCCGCCCGGTGCCTCAGATCAGGCCCCGCTTGCTCGCCTCGTACACCACTTCCGCGCGGCTGGAGGCGTCGATCTTGCGCATGATGTTGCGGACGTGGAACTTCACCGTCGTCTCGGAGATGAACAGCCGCGAGCCGATGTCGCGGTTGCTCAGCCCGCGTGCGAGCAGCTCCAGGACCCCCTGCTCGCGGCTGGTCAGCACCGGCTCCTCGGGCGCGGTGCGGATCGACCGGACCATCGCCGAAGCGGACCGCGAGTCGAACGCGCTCTCGTTGCGCGCCACCGCCCGGATCGACGACACCAGCCCGGTCGTGTCCACGTCCTTGATCACGTAACCGCGTGCGCCGCGGTGGATCGCCTCCACCACCAGCGCGTCGTCGAGGAACGTCGTCAGCACCAGGACGCCGAGGTCCGGGTACCGGGCGGTCAGCTCCGAGCAGATCTCCAAGCCCTCGGTGTCGGAGCCGGTCGACAGCTTCAGGTCCAGCAGCACGATGTCCGGACGGGTTCGCTCGACCACCGCGCGCGCTTCGGCCGCCGTGGCCGCCTCCCCGATGACGGTGATGTCCTCCTCGCGCTCCAGGATGGACCGCAACCCCTGCCGGACGATGGCGTGGTCGTCCACCAGCACGATCTTCAACGTCCGCTCACCCGTGATCATCACGCCGCCTCCGTGTCCAGCGGCAGCGGTATCTCCAGCAGCAACAGGATCCCCCCGATCCGGGACCGCCGGATCGACAGCGTCCCGCCCAGTTCCTCGGTACGGGCCCGCATGTTCGCGAGCCCGCGGTGCGCACCCGCCAGGTCCGTCGCCGAGGACAGCCGCAGCATCCGGCGCAGCTGCGCCGGATCACCGTCCCCGTCGTCGGCGATGGACAGCCGGATGGAATCCGCGCGGTAGTCCAGCCGGATCCGCGCGCGGGCCGCGTTGGTGTGCATCACGGTGTTGAACAGCGCCTCGCCGGTGATGCGCAGCAGCGAGTGCTCGGCCTCGCCGGGCAGCGGGACCGGCTCGCCGTGCACCGACACGCTCACCGTCAGGTCCGTCGGCAGGTGCACTGTGGACAGTCGTTCCAGCAGCACCGGCAGCGAGCCGGACGGCTCGGACTCGGAGTGGTGCAACGCGTAGATCGCCGCGCGCAGCCGTTCCACCGCGTGCCGGGTCAGGTCCTTCGCCCCGGTGAGCTTCTCCCGTAGCGCAGCGAGGTCCGCACCCGGCTCGGTCATCTCGGCGCGGCAGATCTCGATCATCATCCCGGCCGACAGGACGTCCTGCGTGACGCTGTCGTGCAGCTCGCGCGCGATCCGGTGCCGCTCGTCGTCGAGCGCCTGCCGCTGCATCACCTCGATCAGCCTGCGCTGCGTCTCCTGCAGCTCGGCGTTGCGGGCGGCCAGGTCGCGCGCCTGCTGCTCGGCTGCTTCGGACAGCGCCTCGGTCCGCCCGCGCAGCTGCATGGTGGCGTGCACGAGGTAGGAGTTGTGCAGCGCGACCGCGGCCTGGTTGGCCAGCACCCGCAGCACCGCCAGGTCGGTGTCGGCGATGTCCATGCCGGGCGCGGGCCGGGCGGCGATCCCGCCGACGGGCTCGCAGTCCAGGGTCATCGGCACCCGCACCCCGGACTCGGCGGGGTCCCCGGCCTCCCACGGCCTGCTCCGCAGGATCCGCAGGTGCGCGAGCGCGTCGGGCGGGAACAGCCGCTCGTCCTCGACCAGCTCGCCGCCGGTGAGCAGCAGGAACCGCGGCCGCGCCGCGCGCAGCGCGCCGTCGGCGACCGCGAACAGCAGCCAGTCCGCCTGCACGTGTTCCGCCGCGGCCCGCACTACCGCCTCGACC
>NZ_JAKGSD010000082.1 GCF_021654135.1 Amycolatopsis tucumanensis
TTGACGCGGTGTCTCGGCAACCGAACACTGAAAGATCGGGTTCGGGAGGGCTCAACCGGGGCGTAGCGAAGCGAAGCCGGCGCAGTAGAAACCCGCGTAGCGGCTACAAAACCTCAAGCATTGACCCCACCATCGACAGTGATCACCGACCCGGTGATGAACGCCCCAGCCGCCCCAGCGACATGCGCAACAGTCGCGGCGAGATCCTCCGGCGAAGCGTGCCGCCCAACAGTGGACAGCGCGAGAGAGTTCGCCGCGCGCGGCCCGTCCGCCGGGTTCATGTCCGTGTCGGTCGGCCCCGGCTGAACCACCACCGAGGTGATCCCGCGTTCCCCCAGGTCCCGCGCGAACGCCCGGCTCATCCCCACCACGGCGGCCTTCGACGCCGCATAAGCGCTCATCCCCGGCCGCGCCACCCGCTCGCCGAGCGTGCTGCCGATCGTGATGACCCGGCCACCGGCCGGCAGGTGCCGCACCGCGGCCTGGGTCGCGACGAACACGGCCCGCACGTTGACGGCCAGCGTCCGGTCGAAGTCGGCGAGGCTCATCTCGTCGACCGTCCCGCGCGGGAAGATCCCGGCGTTGTTGACCAGCACGTCCAGCCCGCCCAGCGCTTCGGCCGCCTGGTCCACCGCCGCGGTCAGTGCCTCGGCGTCCGCGCTGTCGGCCTGCAGCGCCAGCCCCTTCCGGCCGAGGCCCTCGATCGAGGCCACCACCTCGGTCGCTCGCGAGGCGGACTTCTCGTAGGTGACCGCGACGTGCGCCCCGTCCGCCGCCAGCTTCCGGGCGATCGCCGCCCCGATGCCCCTGCTGCCCCCGGTGACGAGTGCGACCTTGCCGTCCAGCGAACCCATGGGTCCTCCATTTCTGTAGTGATCGGCACAGAAGTTAGAGCGACTTCTGTGCCGACCGCTATAGAATGCGAACCATGTCACCACGCGGGCGTCCGAGGACCTTCGACCGGGACGCGGCCCTGGACGAGGCGATGTACGTCTTCTGGGAGCGCGGCTACGAGGGCACGTCGCTGTCCGACCTGACCGCCGCCATGAAGATCGGCTCACCCAGCCTGTACGCGGCCTTCGGCGGGAAGGAGGCGTTGTTCCGGGAGGCGATCGAGCGCTACGGGGAGCGGTTCGGGCAACGGCCGCCGGAGGGGGAGACCGCGCGTGACGCCGTCGAGGCCTGGTTGCGGGAGAGCGCCCGCGGGTACGTCGAGGCGGGTCACCCGCGTGGGTGCATGGTCGTGCTGGCCGCGCTCAACTGCACGGAGCAGAACCGGCCGGTCCGCGAATTCCTCGCGGCCAAACGGCGGAACAACCTGATCGGCGTGGCCGCGCGGTTGCGACGCGCGGTAGCGGAAGGGGACCTGCCCGAAGACGCCGACGTCGAGGGAATCGTCCGGTTCTACGGCACGATTCTGCACGGGATGTCGATTCAGGCGCGAGATGGCGCCGAACTCGCGGACCTGGAAGCGGTCATCGACACGGCGATGACCGTGTGGCCGCGATTTCTGGGAAAAAAGACGGCACCCGGCTGACGGGCGTTCACCCGGGTGCCGTCCGCTTTTTCCGTTCCGGCTACTGGCCGGAAAGGGTCAGCTGCGGTTTCCCGGTGCGGATGATCGTCTCCCGCTCGGCTTCCGACAGCCCGCCCCAGATCCCGTACGGCTCGTGCACCGCGAGCGCGTGCTCCCGGCACAGTTGCAGGACCGGGCAGGACTGGCAGATCGCCTTCGCGCGGGCCTCGCGGCGCGCTCGCGCCGGCCCGCGCTCGCCGTCCGGGTGGAAGAACGCGCCGCTGTCCATCCCCCTGCACGACCCCCGCAGCTGCCAATCCCAGATATCGGCGTTCGGGCCCGGGAGCCTGCGCGTGTCTGCCATCGTGACCGCCCTCCGATTCGGTCGTGCCACCCCTGCTTAGCCGCCCGGCGATTACTCCGAATGGCGCAACGGCGGTAACGTTAGAAGCGCGCCAATAGTTGTTCAAGGGAATCCCGCTGATTCAGCCGTTAGGTTTCCCCCGGATGCGTGAGATCAGGGCCGTAAACAGGGGAAATAACGAAACCGATTCAGGTTGCCCCGTTCGAGTGGTACCGGGATATTGGGTCGGGTGAGCCGTCCCAGGGGTGCCGGTCAGGCCGAGCCGACGATGCCCGTGGCCGCCGTCGCCCGGCGGCTCGGGGTCGCGCCCTCGACACTGCGCACCTGGGATCGCCGTTACGGCCTCGGCCCGAGCAGGCACACCGGCGGCAAGCACCGCCGCTACTGCGCCGCCGACATCGGCCGCCTCGAACTGATGCAGCGCGCGCTGCTGCGCGGCGCCTCGACCGCGGAGGCCGCCCGCTACGCGCTCCAGCAGATGCCGAAGTCGTTCGGCGCCGCCCCGGAGATCGCCGCCCAGCCGCTGCCGCCGCCGGCCGAGCAGGTCAGCGCCGCGCAGAACGGCGCCGCCGCCCGCCGGTTGCGCGCCGCCGCGGTCGCGCTCGACGGCCGCGCGGTGCAGCAGACCCTCGACGACGCGATCGGCAGCGCCGGCGTCCTCGACGCGTGGGAGGGCGTGATCGCCCCGGTCCTCGACGCCTGCGGGGCCGGCTGGCCCGGCACCCCGGCCGGGGTCGAGGTGCAGGCCATGCTGAGCGAGTGCGTGCTGGCCGCCGTCGTGCGCGCGACTCCGGTGCTCGACCACCCGCGCAACCAGCGCCCGGTGCTGCTCAGCCGGGTCCCGGACGAACAGGACGGCCTGCCGCTGCACGTGCTGGCCGCGGGCCTGGCCGCGCGGCGCATCGGCTCGCAGCTGTTCGGGCTGCCGCTGCCCGGCCCCGCGTTGTCCGCGGCCGTCCGGCGCAGCTCGCCCGCGGCCGTGGTGCTGTGGGCCGACCGCGCGGGCAACGCCGACCCGGAGCTGTTCCCCGAGGTGTCCCGCGGCGGGCTGCGCAGCCGCCTGTTCGCCGCCGGCCCCGGCTGGCGCGCCCCGGAGCTGCCGGATCGCGTCGAACGGCTGTCCGGACTGAGGACGGCGGCTGACCGCATCGAGTACGTCCTGGTAGGGAAGTAACGTGCACGAGATCGAACTCCGACGAGCGGCCTTCGGCGACCGGCCGGCGCCGCCGCCGGACGTGCTCGCCGCCGCGGGCCCGCCCAAGCGGCGCCTGCTCGGCGCGATCGTGCTCGGCGCCCAGGGCCGGTACGCGGCCGCCACCACCCTGCTCGACGGCCTCGCCCGCGACCGGGACCCGGTGGTCGCCGCGCTGGCGCTGGCCACCCTCGCCTCGCACCGCAGGCAGCTCGGCGGCCACGCCGTCGCCCGCGGGCTCGACGGCGCCGCGCTCCGCCGGGCCGCCACGGCCGCAGCGTCTCCCTCGGATCCGGACCCGGACGGCCTGGACGCCCGCGGCGCGCTCGCGGACGCGCTCCTCGGGCTGGCCGCCGACCACCTCGGCACCGGGCGGCTCACCGCCTCGCGGCGCCTCCTGGACCGGGCCGCGGGCGCGGTGGACAGCTGGCGCACCCGGACCCGGCTCGGCTGGGTCACCGCGGAACTCGCGCTCGCCTCGGGTGACGCGCCGGCCGCGGTCGCGCCCGCTGAGGCCGCCCTCGACGAGGCGACGGCTGCCGGGTCGATCCGGCACACCGTCAAGTCCCAGCTGGTGCTCGCCGCGGCGCTGGGCACCATCGGGCAGAAGCGAAGAGCCGGGGAGCTCGTCTCGGGCGCGCTCGCGGACGCGGACAAGTACGAACTGTCCTCGCTCAGCTGGCCCGCCGGGCTGATCGCGGCCGATCTGTGGCCCGCCGACGCGGACCGCCACCGATCGCGAACGGCCGCGGTGTTATACGCAGTGTTACTGAGCTCCGACCCCGGAGGGAGGCGGCTGGCGCATGGTTCACCGTGGGTACCGGTCTGACCCCGGGTGCGGGGCTCCCGCCGGCCATACCGACATCCGGGCGAAGAAGTTCCAAAAAAAGCCACCGGATCGTGTCAAGGTACGGCCTCAAGCGTCCGATAGGGGATATGGAATGTCACCCGGCTGCAGGAAGGAACACCCGTGACGACGGTCTTGATCTGCGACGACCGACGCAGTGTCCGCGAAGGGCTCACCCGCGTGATGTCTGCTGTCCCCGGTGTCAGTCGCATCGACTGTGTAGCGCACGGTGACGAGTTGCTGGCCCGGTACTCGCGGCAGCCGGTCGACGTCGTGCTCGTCGGCACCCAGCGCGCGATGCCGGCCGGGGTGGAGGCGACTCGGCGGCTGGTGTCCGCCAACCCTCAGGCCAACGTGATCGTCTTCGGCGCGCCGGACGACGCCGGCAGCATCGCCGCCGCCATCGCCGGCGGGGCCCGCGGCTACCTGCGCTGGGACGCGTCCCGGCCGGAGCTGGTCGCCGCACTCGCGCACACGCTCGCCAGCACCTCGGTGCCGGCGCCGCGCCAGCCCGCCGACCCCGGCGTGCAGCTCACCGAGCGCGAGCTGCAGGTCCTGCGCGGCATGAGCCAGGGCAAGAGCAACGGCCAGATCGGCCGTGAGCTGTACCTCTCCGAGGACACCGTGAAGACCCACGCCCGCCGGCTGTTCCGGAAGCTCGGTGTGCGGGACCGTGCACAGGCCGTGGCGCACGGCTTCCGCCGGGGTCTGGTCTCCTGACGCGGACGCGCGGATTCCGCGAGAAATTTTCGTGTTTCCGCGCGCCGCTTCGCTCGATCGCCCCCTGCGAACCACATCCGTGCGATACTGGGCGGCCTCGGTTCGGCGAGGCCGGCGCGGCTGTAGAGCCGACCACGCATACGCGACACCGGCGTCGCCAGGTACCGTAGGCCTCACCGGTGTGAGCGATGTGGGGATTGCCGCGCCGTTAATTTTGCACGCCTACACGTAACGCTGGGACTGTTGTCTGCGATGGCCAATGTGGGGGACGGGCTGGATGAGCCAGTCGCCGCCGCTGTCGAGGGGGATCCCCAGGCGGTGGAGCGGCTGCTGGCCGCTATCCGTCCCCTGGTGGTGCGGTATTGCCGTGCCCGGGTCGGACGACAGGAGCGGTCGTTCGCCTCGGCAGACGACGTTGCCCAGGAGGTGTGTCTAGCAGTGCTCACGGCGTTGCCTTCGTACCGTGACCAAGGGCGCCCGTTCCTGGCCTTTGTGTACGGCATCGCCCAGCACAAGGTGGCCGACGCGCATCGGGCCGCCGCGCGCAACCGGGCCGAGCCCGTCGCCGAGATCCCCGACGAGATCGAGGGCGACATCGGGCCGGAACAGCGCGCCTTGCAGGGGGAGTTGAACGAGCGCATGGCACAGCTGCTCCGGGTTCTGCCGGACAAGCAGCGGGAGATCGTCGTGCTGCGCGTGGTCGTGGGCCTGTCCGCCGAGGAGACCGCGGAAGCGGTCGGCTCGACGCCAGGCGCAGTCCGCGTCGCGCAGCACCGCGCGCTGGCCCGGCTCCGCAAGGCGCTGGCGTCCGAGGAGGTGGCCTGAGTGACCGATCGCGAAGACGTCAGACGTGAGCTCGACGAGCTCGAGTTCGAGTCGACCCTGAGTTCCTCGCGGGCGGAGTTCGAGGCGGACCTCACCGCGATCCGCGCGGACGACGGTCTGCTGGACTCGCTCGGCGGTTCCGACCCCGGCATCGCCGACGACCTGGGTGACCAGGAACTCAACGCCCTGCTGCTGTCCTGGCGACGGGACATCGACAGCGAGCCGCTCGCCGAGCTCATCGACACCGACACCGCCGTCACCACGATCAAGACGGCCGCGCTGGCCCGCCGCCACGGGCAGCGGGCGCGCCGACGCCGCCTGCTCGTGCCGGTCGCCACGGCCGCGGCCGTTCTCGCCATCGGGTTCACCGGCACCAGCATCGCCGCGCGGGACGCGCAGCCCGGCGACACGCTGTGGGGCCTGACCAAGGTGCTCTACGCCGACCACGCGCGGTCGGTCGAGGCCGCCTCCGCGGCCCGCATCGATCTGCAGCAGGCCAGCATCGCCCTCTCGCAGGGCCGCATCGCCGAGGCGCAGCAGGCGCTCGCCGAGGCCGCCGCGAAGCTGAGCCAGGTCACCGAGGAGGAGAACCTCAGCCAGCTGATGGCGGAGCACCAGCAGCTCGCCTCGATGCTGCCGGACTCGACCACCACCACGCCGAACTCGCCGACCTCGCTGCCGACCTCGGCCGCGCTGCCGCCGCCGAGCTCGACGAAGTCGCCGTCCTCGTCGACCACGACGAGCCCGCAGCAGACCACGACGCCGACCCCGTCGACGAGCAGCACGACGTCCCCGCCCCCGACGACCGAGAGCAGCACGACGCCGCCCGGCGACGGCACCTCGGGCAACACGGTGCGCTACGACACGCCGGACTCGGGAGCAGGCCAGGCGCCTGCCGGTGTGGACACCGGCACCAGCTCGAACTGATCCGTCTTGTGAGAAGACCCGGCCGGGAGCGGCCGGGTCTTCTTTCGTTTCCGCGTCCTGCCCAGGACATGACGAAGGCCCGGCCTCCCGCGGCCGGGCCTTCTCGTGGGAACAGTCAGTAGGCGCTTTCGGTGGTCGTGATCCCGTCCGCGAAACCGCGGCAGTAGTCCCAGCTCACGTAGTCAGCCGGGTTGGGGTCGAAGGCCGGCTCGTGCGGGCGCATCCGCCCGTCCGCGAGCAACTGCTCGAGGCTCGCGCGCAGCAGGTGCCAGTCGTGGAAGTGCGGTTGATCGCACTCACCGCAATCGACCACGATCCCGCGGACTCCGCGGGGCTCCAGCAGCGCCTGGTAGACCGCGAGGTCCGACAGGTCCGCCAGCAACTCGGCGCGCGCCTGCGCGTCCATCGGTTCGGCCAGCTCGTCGTCCCCGATGCCGGCGAGCTCCCGGGCGGGGTCGTCCGGGTCGTCGGCGAACGGGTCGGGGGGCAACACTTCGTGCGGCACGCGTCGCACCGTACCTGCCCGACCGGGTTGCTTGTCCAGGGCCTTTCAGTCCCTCCAAACAGGGGCGAGTTTCCCCGGTCACGTCTGGCCCCAGTCCGGCGGTCGCCGGGACGGGGGCCAGATACCATCGACGGAAGGTTCACCCGCCACTGCCAGGAAGGTCAGCCACCCCCATGACGAGCGAGTTCGCCCCGGAAGACAAGTTCGCGATGCTCGGGTTGACCTTCGACGACGTGCTGCTGCTGCCGGCCGAGTCGGACGTCGTGCCCAGCAACGTCGACACGTCGACCCGGCTGTCCCGCAACATCACCCTGCGCATCCCGCTGGTCTCCGCGGCGATGGACACCGTCACCGAGGCCCGCATGGCGATCAGCATGGCTCGCCAGGGCGGCATGGGCGTCCTGCACCGCAACCTGCCGATCGAGGAGCAGGCCGCGGCGGTCGAGGTCGTCAAGCGGTCCGAGGCGGGCATGGTCACCGACCCGGTCACCTGCTCGCCCGACGACACGCTCGCCGAGGTCGACGCCCTGTGCGCCCGCTTCCGCATCTCCGGCCTCCCGGTCACGGACGCCTCCGGCACGCTGGTGGGCATCATCACCAACCGCGACATGCGGTTCGAGCTGGACCACAGCCGCCCGGTCAGCGAGGTGATGACCAAGGAGAACCTGATCACCGCGCAGGTCGGCGTCACCGCGGACGCGGCGCTCGGCCTGCTCCGTCGCCACAAGATCGAGAAGCTGCCGATCGTCGACGGCGCCGGCAAGTTGCGCGGGTTGATCACCGTCAAGGACTTCGTCAAGACCGAGCAGTACCCGCACGCCACCAAGGACCCGGACGGCCGCCTGGTCGTCGGTGCGGCGGTCGGCGTCGGCGCGGCGGGTCACCAGCGCGCGATGGCGCTCGCCGACGCGGGTGTGGACGTCCTGATGGTCGACACCGCGCACGGCCACTCGCGCGCGGTCATCGACATGGTCGCCACGCTGAAGAAGGAGCTGGGCGACACGGTCGACGTCGTCGGCGGGAACGTCGCCACCCGGGCCGGCGCGCAGGCCCTGGTCGACGCGGGCGCGGACGCGGTGAAGGTGGGCGTCGGCCCCGGGTCGATCTGCACCACCCGCATCGTCGCCGGCGTCGGCGTGCCGCAGATCTCCGCGATCTACGAGGCCGACAAGGCGTGCCGCCCGGCCGGGGTGCCGGTGATCGGCGACGGCGGTATCCAGTACTCGGGTGACATCGCCAAGGCCATCACGGCCGGCGCGTCCACCGTGATGCTGGGCAGCCTGCTGGCAGGCACCGCCGAGTCGCCGGGCGACCTGATCCTGGTCAACGGCAAGCAGTTCAAGACCTACCGCGGCATGGGGTCGCTGGGCGCGATGCAGTCGCGGGACGGGCGCAAGTCGTACTCGAAGGACCGCTACTCGCAGGACGACGTGCTGAGCGAGGACAAGCTGGTGCCGGAGGGCATCGAGGGCCGCATCGCGTTCCGCGGGCCGCTGGCCAACGTCGTGCACCAGCTCGTCGGCGGGCTGCGCTCGGGCATGGGCTACGCGGGCGCGGAGACGATCGAGCAGCTGCAGAAGGCGCAGCTGGTGCGGATCACCGCCGCGGGCCTCAAGGAGAGCCACCCGCACGACGTCACGATGACGGTCGAGGCGCCCAACTACACCTCTCGGTGACCCCCTGCGCGCGGGTCACACCGATGGCCTAGCGACAATGGGCCGTCAACTACTGGCGGCGAGAAGGGACCTGACGTGCGCGATCTGGTCGAGATCGGCATGGGACGCACCGCGCGGCGGGCGTACGACCTCGATGACGTGGAGATCGTCCCGTCCCGGCGGACCCGGTCGTCGGCGATCGTGTCCACCGCGTGGCAGATCGACGCCTACCGGTTCGACATCCCGCTGGTCACCCACCCGACGGACGCGGTGGTGTCGCCGGACACGGCCGTGGAGATCGGCAAGCTGGGCGGGCTGGGCGTGCTGAACGCCGAGGGCCTGTGGGCCCGGCACGCCAACGCCGAGCAGGCGCTGCTCCGCGTGGTGGACGCCGCGAAGGACGAGGACCGCACCGCGCTGGTCCGCACCCTGCAGGAGCTGCACTCCGCGCCCGTGCAGCCGGAGCTGCTGACCGAGGCGATCCGCCGGGTGCGCGAGTCCGGCGTCACGGTCGCGGCGCGGGTGAGCCCGCAGCGCGCGGCCGAGCTGACGCCGCACCTGATCGCGGCCGGGGTCGAGATCCTGGTCGTGCAGGGCACGATCATCTCCGCGGAGCACGTCGCCCACGACGACGCCGACCCGCTGGACCTCAAGGACTTCATCGGTGGCCTGGACGTGCCGGTGATCGCCGGTGGCGTGTCCGACTACCGCACCGCGATGCACCTGATGCGCACGGGCGCGGCGGGCGTGATCGTCGGCCACGGCTACACCCCGGGTGTGACGAGCACCGACCGCGTGCTGGGCATCGGCGTGCCGATGGCGACGGCGATCATCGACGCGGCGGCCGCCCGGCGCGACTACCTCGACGAGACCGGCGGCCGGTACGTGCACGTGCTGGCGGACGGCGGGATGACCAGCTCGGGCGACATCGCGAAGGCGATCGCGTGCGGCGCCGACGCCGTGGTGGTGGGCGCCCCGCTGGCCGCGGCGTCCGAGGCGCCCGGCCACGGCCTGTACTGGACCGCGGCGGCGGCGCACCCGAACCTGCCGCGCTCGCGGGTCGCGGCCGGGCCGGACATCGAGGTGGACTTGAAGACGCTGTTGTTCGGCCCGTCGTCCGACGCGGAGGGTTCGATCAACCTGTTCGGAGCCCTCCGCAGGGCGATGGCCAAGACGGGCTACTCGGACCTCAAGGAGTTCCAGCGGGTAGGCCTCTCGGTGCGCGGCTGACGCTCGCTGGTCCGGCGCTCGCCTGCCGCGGTCCCGCCACGCTGGGCCGCGGCACTACATGCGGGGTGGAGCCGGGTGGGTCTCTTGGTGCGCGGCTGACGCTCGCTGGTCCGGCGCCCGCCTGCCGCCGCCCCGCCACGCTGGGTCGCGGCACTACATGCGGGATGGAGCCGGGTGGGCCTCTCGGTGCGCGGCTGACGCTCGCTGGTCCGGCGCTCGCCTGCCGCGGTCCCGCCACGCCGGCCGCGGCACTACATGCGGGGTGGAGCCGGGTGGGTCTCTTGGTGCGCGGCTGACGCTGCTGGCTCGGCGCCCGCCTGCCGCGGCCCCGCTGCGGCTGAGAAGGCTCGGCGGGCGGCGGGGCTGCATGCGGGATGGAGCGGGTTCGCCTCGGCGCGGGCCTGGCACCACGCGTCGCGGGCGTTTCGCGCCGGAGCTCGGTGCGGCTGCCGGCGGCTCGGCTCCCGCATGCCGCGGCCCCGGTGCGGCAGAGGAGACACCGCGGGCCTCGGCACTGCATGCGGGGTGGAGCGGGTTCTCCGCGGTGCGCCTGAGGCTGTGCGTCGCGGTGTTTGCGGGTGCCTCGGTGCGGCCGCTGGTTCGGCCCGCGCGTGCCGCTGCCCGCTGCCGCTGGGAAGGCTCGGCGAACCGGGCGCGGGTCAGGGTCGCGTCAGCGTGCCCTCCACGAGCGTCGTCTGGCCGGTCACGTACTCGCTCCACACGCCGGCCGCCAAGGCGGACCCCGGCTTCGCGTAGCTCTGCACGAAGCTGTGTCCGTTGTGGACCGCGCCGAACGTCACGGCGAACGCCGACGTGCTCGGCCGGTCCTGCGGCGGCGTGTCGTTCAGCGGCACGATCTCGTTCAGCCCCCAGCCGTAGTCCTCGCGGTAGTCGCCCACCACGCGTTCCAGCGTGTTCTCCAGGATGGCCCCGCTGACCGGGATGTGGATCAGCACGCCACGCCTGCCGTGGTCGAACGTCGTGTTGAACACCAGCACCTCGCCCGCCCCGCCGCGGTGGAACTCCGCCCGCCCGGAGCCGACCTGGGAGCCGTCCGGGCAGGCCGCCGCGCCCTGGGTCTCGATCACCGACCGGTCGCACGTCGGGAACAGGTGCGGGCTGAAGCGCACCGACCGGTCGAACAGGAACACGAACTCGCGCGGGGCGGCCGGCTCCACGCCGGTCGTCGTCGAGCGCTGGGCGTCGAACGTGATGGTCACGCCGAACCGCGAACCGCCGTCCGGGGCATACACCACCGTGCCGGTGTCGATGTTCACCGGCCCGGCCACGTCGGGCTCGTACGGCCGCTGCGGGCCGTAGGGCGTGGGGTGCGGGTGGGTTTCGGCAGCGGCGGCCGGCGCGATGGTGAACGCGAGGGCGGCGGCGGCCAGTCCGGTGAGCAGGCGTGCACGCATGATCGGTTCCTCCCAGTCTGTCTGTTTTCGACGTGTCTCGAATAGTCCTCCGGAGCAGTAGAGTCTTCGTTAAGTGTCGAAGAGAGCTGAGAGCACCTTCAGGAGGACGAGACCGTGCCACTCGGCCGCTGGTCCGGCATCGCGCACCCGGAGCTCGACGAGATCACCGTCGACGACGTGCTGCACGCGCTCGCCGACCCCACCCGGCGGGCGATCATCCGCCTGCTCCAGGCCGAGGGCGACCGCCCCTGCGGCACCTTCGGCCTGCCGGTCGCGGCTTCGACGCTCAGCCACCACTTCCGGGCCCTGCGCAAGGGCGGCCTGATCCGCCAGTACGACGAGGGCAGGCAGCGCATGAACACGCTGCGCACCGCCGAGCTGGAGCAGAAGTTCCCCGGCCTCGTGGACGCGGTGCTCGCCAACGCCGAGTGAGTCAGCCCCGCAAAACCGCGCACGGCGCCACCACCGCGAACAGCAGCGGCTCGCCGGGCGGCGGCACCGGCGCGACGACGATCGTGACCTCGTCGGGGCCGGGGACGATCGGCACGGCGTAGCGGCCGTCCTCCTCGGCCACCAGCGGAACCGGCTGCGGGGGACGGACGGGCGCCGCACAGGCAGCCCGCGCCTCCGCCACCGAAGCACGCCACGACGGACCGCCCGTGCGCACGCTCGGAGCCGCCCAGTCGCTCAGCACCTGCACGCCGAGGAACACCGCGACCGCCCCGCCGACGACCGTCCGCGGCCGCAGCCGGTCCAGCAGCGCCGCCACCGCGACCCACAACAACAGCAGCGGCACGATCGTGTAGCGCGACCCGTTCAGCGAGAACTCCGCGCGCTCCAGGAACCCGCCCGTGCCGCGCAACCCGACCGGCACCACCAGGTACGCCACCGAGCACACCAGACCGACCGCCGCGACCTGCCGCGCCACCCGATCGGCGCGCCACAGCAGCACACCCGCCACCACCGCCGCCACCGCACCGACGACAGCGACCAGCACCAGCCCGGCCCACTGGTACACCGGGCCCAGCAACCGGTCCCCGGTCAGCGCGCTCACCAGCACCCGCAGCCCGTAGATCGACGGCAGCTCGCCCAGCACCGTCTCGCTCGCCCGGTACCCGGCCGCGCGGGTCAGGTGCACCCAGCCCTGCACGGCCAGCGCCACCAGCATCACCGCGGGCGCGACGCACGCGAGCAGCCGCCGCGGCGACCGCACGATCCCGACGATCGCGGCCGGCAGCACGAGCGCGGTCAGCGGATCGGACAGCGCCGCGAGCGCCACCACCGCCGCCGAACCCACCTGCCCGGCCACCGACCGCGGTGGCGCGAGCAGCACCCAGAACGCCGCGTAGGCCAGGTACCAGTGCAGGTCGTTGACCGCCGCGTTCACCTCGAACCCGGCCTGCGGCAGCAGCGGCACGATCGCCGTCACCAGCACCCGTGCCCACGTGGACCGCAAAATCCGTCCACTGTGGAACCACACCAGCAGCGAGATCAACGCGACCATCAGCGCCGCTCCCGTGGCCAGCGCTGCCGCCGCCCACGCCGGCGGCAGCGCCGCGACCGGCTCCACCACCAGCTTCGCGACCACCTGCAGGTACCCGGCGTGCGGCGTGACCAGGTTGTGCCACAAGGAATGCCGCATCGCCTGGTTCAGGAAGACACCGCCGTCCTCCGCCCACACCACGTCGTAGGCACGCAGCCCGGGCCCCCGCATGAGCTGCAGCCAGGTCGCCGCCAGCACCCAGGCCACGCTCGCCGCGACCGTCGCGGTGCGGGTCCGGTTCACTGGCGTCGCAGGACGCGGTCGGCCAGCGTCGCGGGACGCTCGTCGAGCTGCGCCCGCAGCCGTTCGTTCTGCCTGCGCAGCTCGTCGGCCTCGGACCGCAGGTCCGCGGCCTCCGTCGCGAGCCGGTCGAGCTCACGCCGCTGGCCGGCGATCGTCTCCGCCATCGCGTCCGCGTTCTCCGCGTGCGCCACCGCGTCGAACTGCAGCTGCAGCAACCGGGTGTAGAGGGCGATGCGGTTGTTCTCCAAGGTGTAGAGGAGCCGCGAGTCGCGGTACGGCCGCAGCGCGTCGAGCAGCGCCTCGTCCCGGGTCACCACGCCGACGCCGAAGATCGCCGGGATGATCGCGAGCTGCCAGCCCTCGGTCAGCGCGTCCTCGACCGCGGTGAGCACGCCGTTGCGTTCGCCGCCCGCCTCCTGCGCGCACGTGAACGCCCCGAGGCCGACGAAACCGGCTCGGGTCAGCTCGTCGTGCCACACGGTCGGACCCTCCGAACTGGACGGATGCCGGTCCTCGGGGCGCAGCCGGGACGGCAGGTAGTACTGGTCCCGCCGCGAGCACGGCCACAGCACGTCGTGCAGCACCGTGACCGCGTCCGGCGCGTTCGCCAGCACCCAGGCCAGCTCGGCGCGCACGGTCGCGTAGTTGTGGTCGCCGTCCAGGACGTAGAGGTCCGCCACGGGGAGGTCGGGTAGCACGTCCGGCGAGCGTTCCTCGACCAGGTGCAGCGCCGGGTTCCCGGCGATCGCCGCGCGCAGCGATTCGGTCGGGGCCGGGTCGACGCAGTACACCGCGCGTGCGCCGAGTTCGGTGTAGATGCCGCTGACCTGCCCGGACTCGACGCCGACCTCGACCACCGTGGAGATCGGGCGGTGCGCGTAGACGACCTCGAAGACCTCCCGGAAGCAGGACAGCGAGTGCAGCAGCAGGGGCGTCTGGCGGGCCGCGTGTGCCTGGGCGTGCGGGTCGGTGCGGGTGCCGTAGTCGTTCACTTGCCGCTCCGCAGCTGCCGCACGGCGATGCGCGCCGCCGACGTGGCCAGGCCGACCGGTCCGTGCGTGCGGATCTCCTCACGCACCCGGCTGCGCATCCGGGTCAGCCGGGGCGCTGACGGCGGGTGGGCGCCGAGCCCGGTCCGGGACTTCGGCAGCACCGCGAAGGCGATCGTCACCTGCCCGGACGTCACCGGCGCGCCGAAGCGGGCGGCGACCGGGAACCACACCGCGCCCTCGTCGGCCTCGAACTCGAACAGGGTGCCGCCCAGCCACCGGCACGCGGCGTGGATCAGCCCGGCGAAGTCGGCGGGGTGTTCCCAGCGCTCGACCCGCGGCACGCTCTGGCCGGGCACGATCGCCTTCACCTCGACCCAGTCGATCCGCACCAGCGCGGGCCGCCCCGGCACCGCGAGAGCCACGTCGGTGACGTCGGCGGAGCGGAAGTCCAGGCGTGCGAACGAAAGCCCGTTGTGGTTGATCCGCACCCGGCGGCGCGGGCCGTCGTGCCATTCGCCGTCGCCGGTGCGGAAGCTCAGCCGGGTCTCGGCCGGATCGTCGGACGGCTCGAACAGGTCCGCGTCCACCTGTCTTTCCGCCAGCGCGCGGGCGCCCGCGGCCAGCCGGGTGTCCGAGGCCGCGAGCAGGGCCGGCCAGAACGCGTCGCGCATCTCCAGATCGGCCAGGTCGGCGGGAGAGAGGTAGGGGATCGCGGGCAGCAGGTCCTCCGGCACGACCCGGGTGATCAGCGCGGACCCGAAGTTGTCCTCGTGCGCCCAGTTGCCGAACACCGCGGCTTCGGCGGCCGTCGGCGCCTTCAGCGCGGACACCAGGATGTTCGCCAGCCGGTGCCGCGCGGTGCCGGTCAGGTCCGGCCAGCCGCCGTCGGCGTAGCGGTACCACTGGGCCTGGAACTCGCGGATGCCGTCCTGGACCGCGCGCCGCTGCGCCAGCTGGGCCTCGCCGTCGGAGGCCGGGCCGAGCACGGGGGAGCCGTCGTCGGCGAAGTCCAGCAGCGAGCCGCAGAAGTCGTTGACCGACTGCTCCAGCACCTCGGGGCTGCGGCTGATGGTCCGGGCGATCTCGGGCGGCTGCCCGCCCTGGCTGAGGTAGCTCTCGATGCGCAGCCCGGCCCGGTACACGCGCACCGACCGGTCGTCGGTCGCGAGGTAGAAGCCGGCCGGGCGGACCCCGGCGCCGGCCACGTCGGTCAGCCTGCCCAGGTAGTACTGGATGGTCCCGCCCCAGCCCAGGTCGACCAGCGCGGGCTCGGGCACGTCGAGCATCCCGGCCCGGCGCAGCTCGCCCAGCACGCGCTCGCGGATGCGGGTGACCGTGACGGCCAGCCGGTTGCGCAGGTGGGCGGTTTCGGTGAGCACGTCGGTGACCAGGTCGATCTCCCGGTCGTTGTCCAGGACCGTGTCCAGCGCCTCGGCCAGCGGCGGCACGTCACCGGGGCGCAGGTGCAGGGCCTGCATCAGCTGGCGGACGGTGAGCCCGTGGCGCTGCTGGATGAACTGGCGCAGCGAGTCCGGGTCGGCCGGGTCGAGCGCGGCCAGCGAGGTGACGTGCCGGGACAGCCAGACCGGCCGCGCCTCGACGTTCCAGCCGCGGGCCTGCGCGGCGTTGTTGATCAGCGCGGAGAGCAGGGTGCCCTCGCGCATCGGGCACCACAGCACCGGGATCCCGGACTGGTGGGCGCGCAGCGCGACCCACTCGGCGAATCCGGTCAGCACGGGGCCGAGCACCGACGCGCCGTACCGCCAGGCCGTGCGGACCGGGGTCTGGGCCGCCTGGTCCACCCGCTGGAGCGTCTTCGCGCGCAGGCTGGTGATGCCGTAGTCGCCCTGGTCGGTGTCGAGGTGCTCGCCGAGCGGGTCCTCCAGGCCGAGCGGCTCGCGCTCCCGCTCCAGCACCGCGAGGAACTCCTCGTCGAGCCGCTCGTAGTAGACGGTCCGGACGCCCAGCTCCCGCGGCACCTCGATGTCGGCGCCCGCGTTGTCCCCGATGTGCACGACCTGCTCGGGGTGCACGCCGAGGTTGTCCAGGACGATCTCCCACAGCCCGGACGCCTTGTCGAGCCCGTGCTGGTGCGAGCGGAAGACCCGGGCCTCGCGCAGCGCGCCCAGCCCCGGCCGGTCGAGCAGCTCGGCGAGGTGTTCCTCGGTGAAGTAGGTGTCCGACACCAGCACGGTCGGCACGTGGTGCTTCGCGGCCAGTTCGACCAGTTCGGCGATGTCCAGGTCGGGCACCGTGAAGTCGCGCTCGCAGGTCACCTCGGCGCGGACCAGCTCGGGCAGCTCGGCGCCGAAGATCCGCAGCGGCATGTGCTGCCAGATGTCGAACAGCGACACCTCGGTGCCCAGCGCCTCCTCGCTCCGGCGCGCCCGCTGTTCGGCGACGATCCGCATACGCCGGAACGCGGCGGGCGTGACCCAGTCCGGGCACCGGCCGTCTCGCACGAGCCGCGCCCCCAGCACGGCGAACACGTCGGTGGGCCTGGGCGTGCGCCGCCACAGGATGGTGTCGAAGACATCCAGCGACAGCACCGCGCAGGAGCCGTCGGTGATCAGCCGGCGGACCCGGGCGAGCGAAGGCGGCAACGACAAGTCATCTCCCCAGATGTGTGATGTGATTTACAACGATAATCACTCCGATGGGGGAAATACGTTACGCGCGGCGAAGAGGTTGCCCGAACTGATCGGTAACTTACTACTGGTCAGAACCCTGTGGTGGTGGTTACGCTTTACCTGTGACCACGCGTAACAGCAATGCGGCTGACTATGACGTCATCGTGGTCGGATCGGGGTTCGGCGGCAGCGTCGCCGCGCTCCGGCTGACCGAAAAGGGCTACCGGGTGGCCGTCGTCGAGGCGGGCCGACGGTTCGCCGACGACGAGTTCGCCAAGACGTCCTGGGACCTCAAGCGCTACCTGTGGGCGCCCGCGCTCGGCTGCTTCGGCATCCAGCGGATCCACCTGCTCCGCGACGTGATGATCCTGGCCGGCGCGGGTGTCGGCGGCGGGTCGCTGGTGTACGCCAACACGCTGTACCGGCCGCTCAAGCCGTTCTACCAGGACAAGCAGTGGGCGCACATCACCGACTGGGAGTCCGAGCTCGCGCCGTACTACGACCAGGCGAGCCGGATGCTCGGGGTGGTCACGAACCCGAGCGTCACGCCGTCGGACGAGGTCATCCAGAAGGTCGCCGCCGACATGGGCGTCGCCGACAGCTACCACCCGACGCCGGTCGGAGTGTTCTTCGACAAGCCGGGCGAGCGCGTGCCGGACCCGTACTTCGGCGGGGCCGGGCCGGAGCGGACGGGCTGCACCGAATGCGGCTCGTGCATGACCGGCTGCCGCGTCGGCGCGAAGAACACGCTGGTCAAGAACTACCTCTACCTCGCCGAACAGGGCGGCGCGCAGGTCATCCCGCTCACCACGGTCACCGCGGTCCGCCCGCGCGGGGACGGCTCGTTCGAGGTCGACGTCCGCAAGACCGGCACCAGGTCGAAGCGGTTCCGCACCACGCTCACCGCGGGCCAGGTCGTGCTCGCCGCGGGCACCTGGGGCACGCAGCGGCTGCTGCACGAGATGCGCGACCAGGGCACGCTGCCCCGCCTGTCGCCGCGGCTGGGCGAGCTGACCCGCACCAACTCCGAGGCCATCATCGGCGCGGGCCGCCCCACCGTGGACCCGGAGCGCGACTTCAGCCGCGGCGTGGCGATCACGTCGTCGTTCCACCCCGACGAGTCGACGCACATCGAGCCGGTGCGCTACGGCAAGGGCAGCAACGCGATGAGCCTGCTGCAGACGATCGCGACCGACGGGTCGGTGCCGACGCCGCGCTGGCTGCAGGCGGTGCGGTTCCTGGTCAAGCACCCGGTGCAGAGCGCGAAGCTGCTCAACGGCTACCGGTGGAGCGAGCGGACCGTGATCCTGCTGGTGATGCAGAGCCTGGACAACTCGATCACCACCTACACCAGGCGGGGCCTGTTCGGGCGGCGCAAGTACACGTCCAAGCAGGGGCACGGCGAGCCGAACCCGACGTTCATCCCGGCCGGGCACCAGGCCAACGAGCTGACCGCGAAGCACATCGACGGCACCGCGGGCGGCACCTGGGGAGAGGTGTTCGACATCCCGCTCACCGCGCACTTCATCGGCGGCGCGCCGATCGGCACCAGCGCCGAGGACGGCGTGATCGACCCGTACCACCGCGTGTTCGGCTACCCCGGACTGTCCATCGTGGACGGCACGGCGATCACGGCGAACCTGGGCGTGAACCCGTCGCTGACCATCACCGCCCAGGCCGAGCGGGCGTTTTCGTTCTGGCCCAACAAGGGCGAGGCCGACAAGCGGCCGGAGCAGTCGAAGGGCTACCGGCGGATCAAGCCGGTCCCGCCGAAGAACCCGGCGGTCCCGGCCGACGCGCCGGCCGCCCTCCGACTGCCGCTGGTGTCTACAGGTCGATCCCGGCGAACACGGTGACCCGCTCCTCGGTGAGGTCGTGCATGGCGGCGAGCACGCCTTCGCGGCCCACCCCGGAGCCCTTCACGCCGCCGTAGGGCATCTGGTCCGCGCGGTAGGACGGCACGTCGCCGATGATCACGCCGCCGACCTCGAGCTCGGCGGAGGCGCGGAACGCGAGGCGGACGTCGCGGGTGAAGACGCCGGCCTGCAGCCCGTAGGCGGAGGCGTTGACCGCGGCGAAGGCCTCGTCGGCGTTCTCGACCACGGACACGGCGAGGACCGGGCCGAAGATCTCCTCGGACCACGCCTTCGTCTCGGCGGGCACGCTGGTGAGCAGCGTCGGTTCGACGGTCGCGCCCTGGCGCGAACCGCCTGCCAGCAGCTTCGCGCCCGCGGCGACGGCCTCGTCGACCCAGGCGACGATCCGCTCCGCGGCCGCCTCGTCGACGACCGGGCCGACGTCCACGCTTGAGTCGTACGGATCGCCGGTCCGCTGCGCGGCGATGGCTTCGGCGAGCGCGGGGATGAACTCGTCGGCCACCGAGCGCTCGACGATGACCCGCTGCACCGCGATGCACGACTGGCCGGCCTGGTAGTTGCCGAAGGTCGCGATGCGCTGCGCGGCGCCGGTCAGGTCCGTCCAGTCGCCGAGCACGACCGCGGCCGCGTTGCCGCCCAGCTCCAGGACGACGTGCTTGCGTGGCGCGGCGTCGGCCAGGGACCAGCCAACCGGGCCGGAGCCGGTGAACGACACGACCGGCAGGCGCGGGTCGGCGACCAGTTTCGCGGTGTCCTCGTTGCCGAGCGGGAGCACCGAGAACGCGCCCTCCGGGAGGTCGGTCTCGGCCAGGATCTCGCCGAGGACCAGCGCGGACAGCGGGGTGCGCGGGGCGGGCTTGACGATGATCGGCGCGCCGACGGCCAGCGCGGGGGCGACCTTGTGGGCGACGAGGTTGAGCGGGAAGTTGAACGGCGCGATGCCGAGGACCGGGCCGCGGGGCACACGGCGGACCATGGCGAGGCGGTTCTCGCCGGCGGCGTCGGTGTCCAGGCGCTGGAGGTCGCCGGAGAAGCGGCGGGCCTCCTCGGCGGCGATGCGGAAGACCGAGACCGCGCGGCGCACCTCGGCTTCCGCCCACTTCAGGGGTTTGCCGTTCTCGGCGGTGATGAGTTCGGCGAGCTCCTCGGCGCGCGCGGCGAGTTGCCTGGAGGTGTGATCGAGGGCGGCGGCCCGGACGTGGGCCGGTGTCCGGCGAAGCGACGGCGCGACGGCGACCGCGGCGGCCACCGCACGCTCGACCTGATCCGGCCCCGGCACGGCGACGGTCGCCACGTCGCTGCCGTCGAAGGGGTGGTGCACGTCCAGGGTGGCCGTCCCCTGCTCCGCCCGGCCGGCGATCCAAGCCGGCCGCGGTTCCGGCGTGATGGTGTCCATGCCGACAAACTTAGAGCGCCGCACGAAAGGTGGTTTCACGTTCCACGCGCGCCGCGAGCATCGCCCCGATCGGGTGATCTCAGCAGGACGGGTTCTCCAGGCTGGGCCGGACGACCCAGTTGATCTCCCAGAGCCAGAAGCCCCAGGTGAGCAAGGCCGCCCCGGCGAGGGCGGCCACCAGGGCGAGGCTTCGGGACGTCCATCGCCGGGTGACCCACACGAGGATCGAGCAGGCCGCGGCGGAGTAGCCCGCGAACAGGATCAGCTTCGGAACCATGATGATCAGGAGGCCCATCCCCGCTGAGGGTTCGAGGTGGTCGGCGCCGCAAGCGGTGAGGTACCAGCCCACGGCCTGTTCGCTCGCCAGGAGCCAGGCGATCCCGAGGGCGATGTGCAGCGTCCCCCAGGCCAGCCCACCCAGGCACCCCCGCAGGACGGGCCGGAGGTCACTCTCGGCGGGGTCGGCCACGCCCCAAGATCGTGTGCGGCGAGCGGTGCGTTACGGAATACGCGGCGCACCGCCCCTGTTGTACGAGCTGGTCGGTGCGGTCCGTGTCCCCCGGGCCTCACCTATATCGCCGTCAGGGAACACCGGTGCGAGCCGGAGCCCTGTTCGGACCTTTCGCCGAGAGGCGACCGCCGTGCCGGCCACCCAGCTTTCCCCGCGGTTCGCAGGGGGAGCGGGGCGGGAATTCCGCAGTGCCCGCCCGTGTTGTAGCGAGTGGTCGGTGCGGTCCGTGTCCCCCGGGCCTCACCAATATCGCCGTCAGGGAACACCGGTGCGAGCCGGAGCCCTGTTCGGACCTTTCGCCGAGAGGCGACCGCCGTGCCGGCCACCCACACGTCAGACAGGCCCCGGGCCACGCGTCCGGGGCCTTCGTCGTTACCACGTCCCCGGGCGCACGTGACCCAGCCCACCTGGGACGATGGAAGACACACGTCGTCCTGATGGAGGTCCGGTGTCCAATCCGAGCGGTCCGGTGCTCGTCGTCGACTTCGGCGCGCAGTACGCGCAGCTGATCGCCCGCCGTGTCCGCGAGGCGCAGGTCTACTCCGAGGTGGTGCCGCACACCGCCACGCGCGACGAGATCCTCGCGAAGAACCCCTCGGCGATCGTCCTGTCCGGCGGCCCCGCCAGCGCCTACTCGCCGGACGCGCCGGGCATGGACCCCGAGCTCGCCAAGTCCGGCGTCCCGATCTTCGGCATCTGCTACGGCTTCCAGGTCCTCGCCCAGGCGCTCGGCGGCACCGTGGAGGCCACCGGCAACCGCGAGTACGGCCGCACCGAGGTGCACATCCCGGCCGACGGCGGCATCCTGCACCGCGAGCTGCCCGAGCGGCACCAGGTGTGGATGAGCCACGGCGACAGCGTCACCAAGCCGCCTGCCGGCGCGAAGGTCACCGCGACCTCCGAGGGCGCCCCGGTCGCCGCCTACGAGAACGTCGACGACCGCATCGCCGGCGTCCAGTACCACCCCGAGGTCCTGCACTCGCCGCACGGCCAGGAGGTCCTGCGCCGCTTCCTGCACGACATCGCGGGCATCAAGCCGCAGTGGACCACGGCCTCGATCGTCGAGGAGCAGGTCACCCGCATCCGCGAGCAGATCGGCGAGGACGGCCGCGCGATCTGCGGCCTGTCCGGCGGGGTCGACTCCGCCGTCGCCGCCGCGCTGGTCCAGCGCGCCATCGGCGACCGGCTCACCTGCGTCTTCGTCGACCACGGCCTGCTGCGCCGCGGCGAACGCGCCCAGGTCGAGCGCGACTTCGTCGCCGCCACCGGGGTGAACCTGGTGACCGTGGACGCCCGCGAGCGCTTCCTCGGCGCCCTGGCCGGCGTCACCGACCCGGAGCAGAAGCGCAAGATCATCGGCCGCGAGTTCATCCGCGTGTTCGAGCAGGCCGAGCGCGACCTCAAGGCGCAGGGCGACTACCGCTTCCTCGTCCAGGGCACCCTGTACCCGGACGTCGTCGAGTCCGGCGGCGGCACCGGCGCGGCCAACATCAAGAGCCACCACAACGTCGGCGGCCTGCCGGACGACCTGCAGTTCGAGCTGGTCGAGCCGCTGCGGCTGCTGTTCAAGGACGAGGTCCGCCGCGTCGGGCTGGAGCTGGGCCTGCCGGAGACGATCGTGCACCGGCAGCCGTTCCCCGGCCCTGGCCTCGGTATCCGGATCATCGGCGAGGTCACCGCGGACCGGCTGGAGACGCTGCGCGCCGCCGACGCGATCGCCCGCGAGGAGCTGACCGCGGCCGGCCTGGACCGCGACATCTGGCAATGCCCGGTGGTGCTGCTCGCGGACGTCCGCAGCGTCGGCGTCCAGGGCGACGGCCGCACCTACGGCCACCCCGTGGTGCTGCGCCCGGTGTCCAGCGAGGACGCCATGACGGCCGACTGGACCCGCCTGCCCTACGACGTGCTGGAGCGCATCTCCACCCGCATCACCAACGAGGTCGCCGAGGTCAACCGGGTCGTGCTGGACGTGACCAGCAAGCCGCCGGGCACCATCGAGTGGGAGTGATCCGGACCTGACCTGGGGGCGGCGTGTCGCTGGCCGGCATCGCGTTGATCGTCGTGGCGGTGTTCCTGTTCCGCCGCGCGCGCAAGGCGGGCGCGCAGATCCGGGCCATGACCGCCACGCCCACCCTCAGGGTCGCGCAACTGGAGCAGATGCGGCGGATGGTTCCGCGGCCGCGACCCGAGGGCGGGTTCCGCAAGATCACCGAGGTGATCGGCGCCGCCCAGCCGGGTGCCGGCGGACTGCTGACGTCGGAGCTCAGCAAGACCCCCTGCGTCTGGTACAGCTACCGCGTCCGGCGGCGCTATTGGTTCCGCAGCGGCAAGTGGCACCACCGCAAGCGCTGGGAAACGGTTGCCGAAGGGCAGGCGCCGTCGAGCTTCGTGCTCGTCGATCCGCAGCGCCGCCCGATCGAGCTGGTCGCGGACGGTGCCCGGCCGGAGGCGGTGGAAAAGCCGGTCGATTCCTACCAGACCGATTTCCGGGCCGAGACGGTCGAGTTCCTCGGTCTCCAGTGGCCGCGGGGCCGGGGCACCCTCGGCTTCCACTACGAGGAGTGGATCATCCGGCCCGGCACCTGGCTCTACGTCCTCGGCGAAGCGCGCGACGTGACCGGCTCGCTGGTCATCGGGAAACCGGAGGACGGCAGCGATTTCATCATCGCCGCGAAACCGGAGGGCGAGCTGCGTGCGGGCCGGGGCCGTCGCCACCGCCTGCTCGGAGCCGCCGCCTGCGCGCTGGTCCTGGTCGGCCTCGCCCTGATCGTGACCGAATTCTGGATCATGGCTTGAAAAAAGGGAGCCGCGGAAACATCCGCGGCTCCCTTTTGGCCTGGCAACTCCCGGCGTCAGTCCCGCCGGCCTCCCCGCATCGACGCGCCCAGCATCAGCACCCCGACGAGCACCGCGCCGCCTGCGAGCACCCACTTCAGGTCGAAGGAGGGCAGCCACGAGGCGCCGTCGGACAGGACGTAGGCCGACACCAGCAGCGTCGCGATGCCGAGGATCAGCGTGACGACGTCCACCCCGCGCCGCCGCTCCGGCGGCGCCGGCGTCTCCGTGTCGTGGGCGTAGGGGTTCTCAGCCACGGCGCACCTCCAAGCTCCCGACGCCCTGGTCGGCCTTCAGCGTCAGCTGCAGCCCGCCCGGACCGTCGATCCCGTAGTCCACCCCGGTGATCGGGGCGATCCCGACCCCGTTGGTCTCGCGGCCGAAGCAGCTCACGTCACCGGCCTGCGACTCGCAGGAGTACGTGACGTCCGCCGTCGCCGGCACGCGGATCGTCGTGTCGCCCGCGCCGAGGTGCACCTCGGTCGTCACCGGCACGTCCGCGGGCAGCCTGGTCAGGTCCAGGTCCATCGTCCCGGCCGTGCGCTGGTAGCTCGGCAGCACCTCGGCCGCGCTCGTCGGCGTGGCCCGCAGGTCGCCCAGCCCGCCGGAGTAGTCGGCGACGGGGACCGTGGTGAGCGCGACGCCCGCGATCGACAGCGGCACCGCCAGCACGGCCAGCTTGCGGCCGCCACCGGCGAACGCGCCGGCCACCATCCCGACGCCCAGCACCCCGAGCACCAGCCCGATGACGTGCTGCGGCGAGAACCACGCCTCACCGGACGAACCGATGGCCGCGCCGATCCCGGCGACCAGCAGCGCGATGCCGAAGGTCGCGACACCGATCTTGCTCGTCCGCCGCGGCGCGCGCGGCGGTGGCGGCGGGGCTGGGGCCGGAGGCGGAACCGGGTCCGGCAGGTCCCATGCCATCGGGTCCGCGCCCAGCGGGTCCCACCCGGATTCGGCCCGCTCGGTGGTGCCCGGCGCGCTCATCGAGAACGCGGCGGGTCCGACCTCGGTGGCCACGCGGGTCACCGGCACCGGCCGGTTGACGTGCCCGCGGCCGCGGTGCAGCAGGTACAGCGCGGTGACCATCATCGCCGCGCCGATGATGCCGCCCCCGTCGAACCAGCCGCCGGCGAACGCCCAGCTGGACAGCGGGAAGAACAGGATGGCCAGCACGATCGTCATGTGCTTGGACATCGAGCTGCGGCCCTGGCCGAACAGCGACTCGATGGGCGACACCTCGTCGCCCTCGGCCGGGAACAGCAGCCAGCACAGCAGGTACAGCGAAGCGCCGACGCCGCCGAACACGGTCGCCGTCACGAACGCCACCCGCACGATCACCGGGTCGATGCCGTACCGGTTGCCGATGGCCGCCGCGACGCCGCCGATCTTGCCGCCCTTGGCGGGACGGCGCGGCCGGCTGGCCCAGAAGTCCTTCACGGTCTCCTCGAAACCGCCCAGGCCTTGCGGTTTCGGAGCCTCTGCCGTGTCGTTCATGGTGCCCAGCATGCGGCAGCGTGCCCGCGTGCACATCGGGGAACGACCCTGAGTTTGCGACGGCCGCGATCCCCGGGGTTTTCCCCGATGAATCGTGGTTGCGGCCGTGTGACCATGGCAGAACCATGGATCACGTGCAGGAGAAGCCGCGCACCGAGACCGGCATGCCGCTCCCGCGCTCACCGGGCGAGGGTGCGGTCGTGCCTGCCGCCGGGAGCGCGCTGGCGGAGGTCGACGAGCGGCCCAAGATGTATCGGCGCCGGTCGAGCCGGGTCGTGGCGGGTGTCGCCTCGGGCCTGGCCGACCACCTCGGCATCAAGGTGCTGTGGGTGCGCGCCACGTTTGCCATCCTGGCCGCGTTCGGCGGGGCCGGGCTGGTGGCCTACGGGCTGCTGTGGGTGTTCGTGCCGCAGCGGCGTCGCGAGGAGACCGAGACGCCGGCCACGCCGCGGGAGAAGCAGCAGGCCATCGGTCTGCTCATCCTGGGCGTCGGGCTGCTGGTCGCGGGCGGGGCGATCACCGGCGCGATCAACGGGTGGGTCGCGGTACCGCTGGCGCTGGCCCTGGTCGGCGCCGCGGTCGTGTGGCGGGAGGCCGACGAGTCGCAGCGCCGCCGCTGGCGGGACGGCGCGCGGTCCGGCGTCGCGGGCATGGTGCTCGGCGGCGGCGGGTGGTCGGCCGCGATCCGGATCCTCGCCGGTGTCGCGCTGGTGATCACCGGCATCGGGGTCGTCGTGCTGCGCAGCGGGTCGCTCGACCAGGTGCAGTTCGCGCTGCTCGCGGTGCTCGCGACGCTGGTCGGGGTGGCGGTGCTGACCGTGCCGTTCTGGCTGCGGATGGGTCGCGACCTGGGGGAGGAGCGCCGGGCCCGCATCCGCACCGAGGAGCGCGCGGAGATCGCCGCGCACCTGCACGACTCGGTGCTGCAGACCCTGGCGCTGATCCAGAAGCAGTCGGAGTCGCCCAAGGAGGTCGCGCGGCTGGCCCGCAGCCAGGAACGCGAGCTGCGCGGCTGGCTCTACGGCCCGTCCGGTTACGGGACGCCGGAGAAGAAGGGCGAGGACCGGTCGGTCGCGTTCTCCCAGGCGATCGCAAACGCTTGCGGCGAGGTCGAGGACACCTTCGCGATCTCGGTGTCGCAGGTCGTGGTGGGCGAGGCGCAGCTGGACGACCGGCTCACCGCGCTGGTCTTGGCGGCCCGCGAGGCGATGGTCAACGCGGCCAAGCACGCGGGGGTCGACGAGGTGAGCGTCTACGCCGAGGTCGAGCCCACGGCGGTCACCGTGTTCGTGCGGGACCGGGGCAAGGGCTTCGACCCGGAGACCGTGTCGGAGGACCGGCATGGCCTCGCCGACTCGATCCGGGGGAGGATGGAGCGCAACGGCGGCACGGTACGGCTGCGCACGGCGCCGGGGGACGGGACCGAAGTGCAGCTGGAGATGCCGGTGAAAGCCGATTCTGGAGGGACGCGTTGAGCGAGACACCGCAGCCGAAGGCCCCGATCAGCGTGTTCCTGGTCGATGACCACGCGTTGTTCCGGGCCGGGGTGCGCACCGAACTGGACTCGATCACCGACGAGGTGCGGGTGGTCGGCGAGGCGGGTTCGGTCGCCGAGGCGGTCGCCGGCATCGCCCGGACGAAGCCGCAGGTCGTGCTGCTCGACGTGCACATGCCGGACGGTGGTGGCGCCGAGGTGCTCCGCCGGGTCCGCACCGACCTGCCGGACGTCGTGTTCCTGGCGCTGTCGGTGTCCGACGCGGCCGAGGACGTCATCGCGGTCATCCGCGCCGGCGCCCGCGGGTACGTCACCAAGACGATCTCGTCGAAGGAGCTGGTGCGGGCCATCGCGCGGGTCGCCGAGGGCGACGCCGTGTTCTCGCCGCGGCTGGCCGGGTTCGTGCTGGACGCGTTCGCCGACCGCCCGGGTTCGGCGCCGATCAGCGACCCCGAGCTGGACCTGCTGACCCCGCGTGAGCGGGACGTGCTGCGCCTGCTCGCGCGGGGTTACGCCTACAAGGAGATCGCGTCGGAGCTGTTCATCTCGGTGAAGACGGTCGAGACGCACGTGTCCAGCGTCCTGCGCAAGACCCAGCTGTCCAACCGCTACGAGCTCTCGCGCTGGGCCTCGGACCGCAGGCTGGTCTGAACCAGCACCCGGCGCCGCAAGCGGGTCAGGGCGACTCCGGCGAGCACGACGGCGACTCCGGCGAGGATCCGCGGGTTGAGGTCCTCGCCGAGGAAGACCGCGCCGAGCGCCAGTGACACGACGGGCATCAGGTAGCCGACGGTGGATGCGGCGACCGCGCCTTCGGTCGCCAGCAGGCGATAGCTCAGCGCGAACGCGACGCCGGTGGAGAACACCCCGAGGATCACCACGGCGATCACCGGACCCGCGGACAGGTGCACCGGCGTGGTGCCACCGGCGGGCATCGCGAGCAGCGTGAACCCGGTCGCCGCGGTCATCTGCGCGCCCGCCAGCGCAACCGGCGACGAGCCGGTGCCGGACAGGTGCTTGCCCTCGTAGACGAAGACGAACCCGTAGCTCACCGCGGCGGCGACGCAGGCCAGCGCACCCCAGCTGAGCAGGCTGGATTCCTGCCACGGCGCGAAGATCAGCACGGTGCCGGCGAGCCCGGCGAACAGCCCGGCGAGCTTCGGCGGGTCGAGCCGCCGCTCGACGCCCATCAGCACGGCCATGAGCAGCGTCCACAGCGGGGTGGTCGCGTTCAGCACGCCGGTGACGCCCGAGCTGACGGTCTGCTCGCCGATCGCGAACAGCAGGAACGGCAGCGCGTTGTGGAACAGCGCGGCGACGAGCAGGTGCTTCCAGATCCGTCGTCCGGCAGGGAGGCGGTCGCGGGCGGCGTAGCAGAGCGCGATGAGGACGGCGCTGCCCAGGACGGT
Source organism: Amycolatopsis tucumanensis (assembly GCF_021654135.1). Lineage (GTDB taxonomy): Bacteria > Actinomycetota > Actinomycetes > Mycobacteriales > Pseudonocardiaceae > Amycolatopsis_E > Amycolatopsis_E tucumanensis. The sequence goes on from NZ_JAKGSD010000082.1 coordinate 27,628, forward strand.
GCGGATGAGCACGATCTGGACCGGCGTGAACGCCTGCAGCCCGATCTTGATCCACAGGAAGCTCGATCCCCACATGAGTGCCAGCGCGGCCAGGCGCAGCAAGGTTTTCGTTTCTGCCACGGCGTTCACGATCGCGCCGGTGATCTGTAAGGACAAGCGAAAATCCCTACACGCTGCTGTTAGCAGAACTGTATTCTCGGGGCATGCTCGACGTCCGCCGGTTGCAGGTGCTGCGGGCCGTGGTGTCCAGCGGGTCGATCAGCGCGGCCGCGCGGAACCTCGGCTACACCCCGTCCGCGATCAGCCAGCAGTTGTCCACTTTGGAGCGAGAGACCGGCACGGCGCTGCTGGAGCGGGTCGGCCGCGGGGTGCGGCCCACGCCCGCGGGCGCGTTGTTGTCGCAGCACGCCGAGGTCGTGTTCGCGCAGTTGTCCAAGGCCGAGTCCGAGCTGGCCGACCTGAAGGCGGGCCGCACGGGCCGCCTGGCGATCCGCTATTTCGCGACGGCAGGCGCGTCGCTGGTGCCGCCCGCGGTGGCGGCCATCCGCCGCGACTACCCCGGCGTGCAGCTGGACCTGCGGCTGCTGGAGCCTGGTGAGGCGCTGCCGCAGGTGGAAAACGGGGACGCCGACGTGGCGATCGTGGTGTTCTCGGGCTCGTACTCGAAGCCGGGTGTCGAGCTGTGCCACCTGTTCGACGACCCGTACCGCGTGGCGCTGCCGAAGAGCCACCCGCTGGCCCGCAAGCGGGTCGTGGACCTGGGCGACCTGGCCGACGAGCCGTGGATCAGCAACGAGGGCGTGCCCGGCCCCTGCCGGGACGTGCTCATGGCCGCCTGCGGGGCCGCCGGTTTCGTGCCGAACTTCGTGATGGAGTGCGAGGACTACGCGACGGCGCAGGGCTTCGTCGCGGCCGGCCTCGGCATCAGCCTGGTGCCGGTGCTGGGCCTGGGCGCACCCCAGCCCGGCGCGGTGATCCGCCGGATCCGCAACCCGGAACCGATCCGCCCGATCCACGCCGCCGTGGCCACCCGGTCACGCGACCAGCCCGCGGTCCGCCACCTGCTGGAGGTCCTCAAGGACATCAAGAACGACGTCGCCGCATAAAGCCCCACCAGCACGACACCGCCGCCCGGCAACGCGACGCACCAACCCCCCCGAGCCACCCCTCTCCCGCAACCCGATC
>NZ_JAKGSD010000083.1 GCF_021654135.1 Amycolatopsis tucumanensis
GGTCATCTGCACCACGAACGCGATCGAGTCGATCAACGCCCGCTACCGGCGGGCAATCAAGGCCCGCGGTCATTTCCCCTCCGACGCCGCGGCGCTGAAGTGCCTGGAAAGCGCCGTTAAACGCGTTCGCGATCACCTTCCCCGGACGCCTCGACCCGACCACCAACGAGAACCAAGATCAGATCCACCGTTCATCTGACAGACCCGACAACGCACCACCGGGCCCGAGTAACCGAGCTGGGTGGCGATGGCGGGGCGATGGCGTTCGTCGGCCAGCCGACGTTCCCCTCACGGGAGCTGCGGAACAGGTCAATCCGGTAGCGGCAGAAGGCCAGGTGATCAAGGCCGGAGGAACGGTGTCGGCCGCTGTCCCGGTATTCATGTCCCTGGCCCGCTCCGCTTTCTCGATTCGGCGCGTGGAAGGGGGAGGAGGTGGTTGAGGAAGTCGATCAGGTGGTTGGTGAAGATGTCGTTGTCGTCGCCGGCGACCATGTGTGCGGTGTTGGTGACGGTGGCGGTGTGGGCGGTGGGGATGTGGTGGAGAAGGTGGTCGACGGAGTCGTGGTTGACGATGTCGGATAGTTCGCCGCGGATGAGCAGGGTGGGGATGGTGATCTGTTGGGCGGCGGTGTCCATGCGGGTGGTGAGGTCGGTGAGGGCGGAGGTGTCGCTGATGAACTGGAGCAGTTGCGGGTCCCAGTGCCAGCGCCAGCGGCCGTCGCGGTGTTGGCGGAGGTTCTTGCGGAGTCCGTGGGTGGTGGCGGGGCGGGTTCGGTGGGGGTTGTAGGCGGCGATCGCGGCGGCGGCCTCGTCCAGGGTGGCGAAGCCGTCGCGGTGGCGGGTCATAAAATCGAGGATGCGGGCGGCGCCGGCGGGATTGATCTGGGGCGCGATGTCGACGAGTACGAGGGCGCGGGCGATGGTGTGGTCGGCGTGGGCGAGCAGTGCGGTGATACCGCCCATGGAGGCGCCGATGAGCACGGGGGTGTCGTTGAGGGTGCCGGCGATGTGGACGAGGTCGTCCACGAGGTGATCGACGGTGTAGTCGTGGGGGTGTGCCCAGTCGCTGTCACCGTGTCCGCGGGCGTCGAGGGTGAGCGCGGTCCAGCCGTGCCCGGCGAGCCGGGCGGCGGTGTGGTGCCAGGAGTGGCGGGTTTGCCCGACGCCGTGGAGCAGGACGGCGGTGCCGCGCGATGGGGTGGCTGGTGGTGCGGTCCAGTGGTCACCAGCCAGGGTGAGGCCCGCGCGGCGGTAGGTGAGGGGTGTGGGAGTGGTCACGGCGTCTCCGGGGCGTCAAGAGCTGAGTTCGCGGGCGAGGAGGTCGAGCAGATCGGCGCCTTGCTGTTCGAGTTCGGGGAGATGTTCCGCGGTGTCGGCGAGCGCGGTGACGCGGGTGGTGGTGGAGATGTCGGCGGTGGCGATGCGGGCGAGGCCGTGCCAGAGCTGGGTGAGCTGGGCGTAGAGGTCGGCGGCTTGTCCTGCTATGGGCAGGCCGGCGCGCTGGTTGAGGTAGTGCAGGTAGTCGGCTTGCAGCCGGCGGAACAGGCTGCCGCCGGTGCCGGCCTTGTCGATGAACGCGGCCAGCGCGGTGAGCACGGTATCCAGTTGCGTGGGGGTGAACACGTCGGGCCAGCGCCGCAGGTCGTCGACGAAGACGCTGATGCCGTCCAGGCCGGCGCCATGCACGAGGTCGGCCACCCCGTCGAGTTGACCGGCAGGCAGCAGTGACTGGGCATTTCGCAGAGCTCGAGCGGCAGCGTGGCAGGCGTCGGCGGCGGTGTCGGCCAGGGGCGGCAGCTGGGTGGGGTAGCGCAGCCGGTAGGTGGTGTGCCGGGTGGGTACGGGGAATCCGGTGGAGCTGCGGGCGCGGGCCAGCGCGTCGTAGGGGACGGGTTGGGGGTCGGCGCGGTCGTTGTCGACGACGGTAGCGGTACGGGTGTGGTCGTCGTAGCCGGTGATCACGATGTCGTGGCGGCTCATGCTCAGCCGCACCCGCAGATACGGGAGATGGGCGATGTCGGCCCAGCACAGCACCGGATACCCGTGGTCGAGTTCCTCGCGGACCCAGGCCCAGCCTTCGTCGGGATCATCGGTGGCATGCTGGGTGGCGGTGATCCCGAGACGGCGGGTGAACCCACCGGTGAGGTCGGGGCCCCGACCCACGAGGTAGATCGGCGGGCTCATGGCGGGATGGCGCAGGTAGCTGAACCCGAGTTCGCCGCCGAGCCCGAACACGGTGCCTTCATCCAGTGGCGTCTCGTCGTAGGACAGCCGGGCCCACTGCATCAGGTCGCGCAGCGCTCCTGACCCGCAATGCCCGGCCAGCTGGTGCGGGTAGTCGCTGATAACGCGTCGTCCGGTCACGAAGTACTCCTGTCCTGTTCGGCGACAAATGCAGAGTCGGTAGCGTCACTGCCGCAGGTTTCCGCAGGCTGCGACGGCCCGTCCACGCGGTGGCGTCCGGGAGCCCACGCCGTGAGCGCCACGGCCGTGACCGCGGTGAGCACGGCAAGGGCGCTGAGGGTGTCGTGGAACCCGTCGACGAAGGCGCGCCGCGCCGCGGCGGCAAGATCAGGTCCGGCGGGCGTGTCGCCGGCCAGCCGCAGCGCGGCGGCCAGCGAATCACTGGCCTGGGCGCGAGTTGCGGCGGGGAGGTGGGTGATCTGCGGGGCGAGATGGGTGCGGTAGCTGCTGGCGAGCAGGCTGCCGGCCAGCGCGATCCCCACCGCGGCACCGAGTTCCCGGGTGACGTCGTTGACCGCGGAGGCCACGCCCTGTTTGGCGCGGGGAACCCCGCGCACGATGGCGGCGGTGGCCGGTGTCGCGCAGATGCCCAGACCGAGCCCGAACACACCGAGGAACACCACCAGCCGCGGATAGTCCTCGTCCACCCCCAGCCCGCCGATCCCGACCAGCGCACCAGCCACCAGCGCCAGGCCGGCGCCGGTCATCACCCGCAACCCCACCCGCTCGCTCACCCACGGTGCGAGCACCGCGGCCACGACCAGCGGAACGGCCACCGGCGCCAACGCCAGCCCCGCCCGCAGCGGCGAGTAGCCCCACACCAGCTGCAGATGCTGCATCAGCAGGAAGAACACCCCGAACGCGGCCAGGAACTGCACCACCAGCGACACCGCGCCAGCACCGAACCCGCGGTCGCCGAACAACCCGACCTGCAGCAACGGTGCCGCCCGTCGTCGTTCGACGAGCACGAACCCGGCCCCCGCCAGCACCCCACCACCGAGCGAGGCGACCACCAGCGCACTGTCCCAGCCGTGATCGGGAGCCTCGATCACCCCGAACACCACCAACCCCACCGCCGCCGCCGACAGCACCGCCCCCGGCACATCCAGCCCGGGCGCCGCGGGCTCACGCGACGACGGCACGAACCAGCCACCCACCACCAGCAGCAGCGCCAACACCGCTGTGGCCACGAACACCGCCTGCCACGACCAGACCGCCAACAACGCGCCGGCCCCGAGAATGCCCAGCACCGCACCCGCCCCGGCAAAACCCGCCCACACTCCCACCGCACGCGCGGCCTGCCGGGCAGGGAACTCCGCGGTCAGCAGGGACAACGTCGCCGGCATCACCAGCGCCGCCCCCAACCCCGCGACCGCCCGGCACACAATCACCCCTGTCGGCGTGTCCATCACCAGCGGCAGCGCCGAACCCACCGCGAACACGACCAGTCCAGCCAATAGCACACCGCGCCGCCCGAGACGGTCCCCCACCGCGCCCGCCGGCAACAGAACGCCCGCCAACACCAACGTGTAGGCATCCACAATCCACGTCGCCTGCGTCTGACTCGCCCCGATATCCGCAGCCAGCTCCGGCAACGCCGTGGTCAGCGACGCCACCCCGGCCATCACCAACGCCACGGCCAGACACGACACCGCCAGCGTCCAGCCACGGCGCGCCCCGCCCGCTTCCCCGGCCGACTCCGCCACACGCATCACCCGCAAGACTCGAACATTTGTGAACCGACAGTATCGGACCTAGACTGACGGTTTCACAAGTCCGGCTGTCGTTAGGCTTGCTCGCGCCCGCGCCGCCCTCCGGATACGCAGGAGATCGATGTCCACCGCCGCCCCCACACCCAGCACCCCGGACGAAGACCCGCGGCTGGCACGCTCCCGCGCACGGCTGCTCGACGCCGCCACCCACCTACTGGCCGAAGGCGGCATCGACGCGGTCACCATCGACGCGGTCACCCGCACCGCCGGCATCGCCCGCGCCACCCTCTACCGCCACTTCGGCACCGGCACCGAACTGCTCGCCGCCGCCTTCGAACGCCTGCTGCCCCCCGTCGCACCCGCACCCGCCCACGGCCCCCTACGCGAACGGCTGCTCACGCTGCTGACCAACCAAGCCCACCTCATTGACCACGCCCCCCTGCAACTGACCGTGCTGTCCTGGCTCGGCATGAGCATCGCACCAACACCCTCGACCCCCACCCAGAGCGACCGGCCACACCTGCACACCCTGCGCCGCCGCATCATCGAGCAATACCGCCAACCCTTCGACGCCGTCCTCACCAGCGACGCCGCCCACAACACACTCCGCCCCGGCACCGACACCACCACCGCCCTCGCCCAACTCATCGGCCCCCTCATCTTCAACCGCCTCGTCACCGGCACCCCCAACGACGAACAGTTCTGCGCACACCTTGTCGACAACTTCCTCACCAGCCACACGCCGCCAACCCACACGGGCGACCGCTGACGACCCGCCACCACTGAGCACAGGCTCAGCTGAGGCGCACCCCCGCCCTCGCTCTGACACCGACAACGGTTGGAGTGCCCCCACAGCCTCAGCACGCCCTCCCCCGTGCCGTGGATCGCACCGGCCTGAGCGCGCGGCCGGCGAGCCGGGCACGCTTCGATCAAGGCTCTGGTGTGGCCCGCGCGCTTGAGCACACCGTCCGGGTGGCCCCACAGCGGGAAGACAAGGACAGGCCGTGGCCGCAATCCGGTGTGGGGCCGCCCGCCCCGCTAGTTGACGACGCACGCTGTCCGACCTACCCGGTGTGGGTCGGATCCCGTGGTGCCAGTCGCCGGGTCTGCGCGGGCGCAATCGGCTACCTGCCGCGCCACACCGGCTTGCGCTTCTCGCGGAAGGCGCGCGGTCCCTCTTGCGCGTCCTCACTCAGGTAGACGGGCTCCCATATCCGGTCAGCCTCGTCCAGCGCGTCGTGCCACCCGCGGTCGGCGGCCGCGTACACCATCGCCTTCGCGGCGAGCACGGACAGCGGCGCGTTCGCCGCGATGCGTTTCGCCAGGCGCTGCGTCGCCTTCCGGAGCTCCCCGGCCGGGACCACCTCGTTGACCAGACCGATCTGGTGGGCCCGCGCGGCATCGATGGGCTCCCCGGTCAGCAGGATCTGCAGTGCCACGCGCGGCGGAATGAGCCACGGCAGCGGCGCGGCCCACGGAGCACCCCGGCCCACCTTGACCTCCGTGACCGCGAACCGGGCGTGCTCGGCGGCCACGACCAGGTCGCACATCTGGGCAAGCAGGAAACCACCGGCGTAGGCCACCCCGTTGACCGCCGCGATGGTGGGCTTGTCGACCTTGACGTTGCGGCCGAGGTGCGGAACGAAGTCCGCTGGCGGCACAGTCAACTCCGTGTCGGCCATCTCCTTGAGGTCTCCCCCGGCGCAGAAAGCAGCGTCACCGGCGCCGGTGAGCACCAGCACCTTCGCGTCGCGATCGGCGTTGAAGGCGTCGAACGCCTCGAACAGCGCGGACCGAACCTTCGAATTGAGCGCGTTGCGCGCCTCCGGCCGGTTGATCGTCACCCAGGCCACCTCGTCGACGAGCTCATAGGCGAGCGCCCGCGTTGTCATCTCCGTTCACCCTCCTAGTTCGGGAAACCGACGGTCACGGTCCGGACGCGCTCAGGCGTGGGCATCGCTGGTCCGACCTGTCCGCTCACTCAGCCACTGGTGGAAGCGGGCGTAGTGACGTTCCGGATCGCGCTCGACGAAACGACCCCGCGCGGTCGCGAGGACCATGTTCGGCCCAGGCAGGAGCAGCTCCGCGGCAATGGTCCACCATCCGCGCTCGTCTCGGTTCTCCGACCACGCTCGGATGTCGAGGTCGTGCTCGATGGGGACCGGGCGGCGAAACGACACCTGCATGTCCGCCGTGACCGCGAGCACGGAGGCGGACCACGGCACCACACCGCACACCTCGTCGAAGGCCGCCATGACCGACCCGCCATGCGCGACGCCACCGGCACCCTCATGCTCGGCGCCCAGCCGAAACCGCCCGACCACGCTACCGTCGTCCCGCGTTTCGACCGCCTCGATTCCCAGTCGGCAGCGCCCCGCCTGCCGACAACCAGCGCACAGTGACGCCGAACCGCCGCCCACCGCGGGAAAGCCACTCAGCGGCCCCGTGGGAATGCCCGATCCCGAACGCTGCCCATCTTCCCTTTCACCGGTCATTCGCTCGTTCCCCTGCACGCCCGTTTCGACTCCGAACAAGCAAGACGTTATCAGCCATTTACAACCCGCCGGCTCGGCATCGCCAACATCACACGCCGTTGGCTCGCCAACCTCGTTGCGCCGGCGGGAGTCGCCCTTCTGCCACGCGCCGCGGCGCGCCGCGATGATGTGCGCCATACCTCTAGGTTAATGTCAACTCACTAGTACCCGCCGGTAGGTCATCCGTGGTACAGGGTCTGGTGCTCGGCCCGGATCTTGTACTTGAGCACCTTGCCGCCGACGGTTTCGGGCAACGCGTCGGTGACCACGATTCGTTTGGGTGTTTCGAACCCGGCCAGACGGGAGCGGCAGAACTCGGTGACCTCCTCCTCGGTGACCGTCTGGCCGTCGGTGGGCACCACGAACGCGGTCACCGCCTCACCCCACCGCTCGTGGGGCAGGCCGACTACTGCGGCCTTGGCCACCGCGGGGTGTTGGTGCAGTACCGACTCGACGCGCAGGCTGGAGACGTTCTCCCCGCCGGTCTTGACGATGTCCTTGTACCGGTCGAGCATGACGCGCAGGCCGTCGGCGTCGTCGCGGCAACTGTCCCCGGAGTGGAACCAGCCGTCCTGGAACGCTTCCTTGGTCGCCGCCTCGTTGCGGTAGTAGCCGGCGGTCACTACGGGCGAGCGGTAGACCACCTCGCCGGGCGTACCTGGCTTGTCCGTCAAGTCGTGGCCCTGTTCGTCTACGATCTTCGCGGCCAGCAGCGGGCTGGGGAGTCCGACGTAGTTCTGTTCGGGCGCGGTCCGCAGGAAGGTGTCCCGCCACTGGTCCACCCAGAAGCGGTGACACGCGATCGCCTCCGTCTGCCCCAGGATCTCCATGGGCTGCAGTTCCTCGCCGCACAGCCGCTTGAGCTGGGCCACAGTGCCCGGCGGCAGCGCGGCCCAGCCGTAGACCAGCACGCGCAGCGATCGAGCGTCGTAGCGGACCGGGTCGGTCGACAGCGCGTCGACCAGTGCGTTGACCATCGCGGGCGAGCCAGCCCACAGAGCTGTGACGGACTCGCGGGTGATCGCTTCGGCGATCTGCTGGGCGTCGGGACGCCGGCCGAGCACCATTGTCCCACCGGTCAGGAACGTCGAGAGCATCAGTTGGTCGCCGATGTGGTAGACGATGGGCAGGAACGTGCCCAGTACCAGGTCGGACTCGAATCGCAGGCCGCGGCTGAACGGTAACGCGAAGCTGTACGCGGCGAGGTAGCTGTAGTGGTGTGACAGCATCACGCCCTTGGGCATGGACGTGGTGCCCGAGGTGGACAGGATCTGCCAGATGTCGTCACCGTGGATCGCGACGTCGGGCTCGTCGGCCGGCGCGCCGTCGAGGAAGGAGGTCCAGCTCAGCACACCCTCGGGCACGTTCCCGCCGATCGGGAGAACGATCGGGGTCAGCCCGGCGGCGGTGACGGGGCCCTCGGCGACCGGCCAGAACTCGGCATCGACGAAGGCGAACCGGGCCTCGACGTGCTCGATGAGGTAACTGACGACGTCTGGTGCGAGCGACGGGTTGACCGGCGCGCACACCAGGCCCGCCTTGGCGATGCCCAGCTTGGTGACCAGCGCCTCGACCGAGTTCTCGCAGAACAGCGACACCCGCTCGCCCGCGTGCAGGCCCTGCGCGGCGAGCGCGTTCGCCACCCGGTTGGCCAGCTCGTCGACATCGCGGTAGGTCAGCCTGCGGTGCTCGGGATAGGCGTAGGCTCCGTCGCGGCCCACCACCGCCGCCTTGTCGGGGCGGCTCCAGATCAGCCGCTCGCACAGATCGCCGACGCTGACCCGGTTCCAGCGTTGGGTTTCGTGGCGGCCGCGAAGACTGGTCACGTCGATGGGACCTGACAACATGGTCATCCTCCTGTCAGCACGGCGGTGCGTCCTCCTCGAGTACGGTGATGGGGATCGGCACGTGGCGGGAGCGCAGGTACTCGCCGAGCCCCTTCGCCTGTGGGTCGGGCCGTACCGAGGCGGCCACGCCCTCGCCGAGCAGGCCGACCAGCACGAAGTTCAGCGCCCGCAGGTTCGGCAGCTCGTGGCGGTGGATGGTCAGCGGCGAAGCCTCGGGGATCAGGGTCCGCAGCCGGTCGACGGTGAGGTAGTCGCGTAGCCAGGCGTACGCGGTGTCGGTGCGGACCCATACGCCGACGTTGGCGTTGCCGCCCTTGTCACCCGACCGCGCCGCGCAGACCCGCCCCAGTGGGACTATCCGGGTGGGTGCCTGCACTGTCACCGTGGATGGATCGGGCGGGGGGACGCGCTGGCCGGTGGCTGGGGCGTGCTCGCCGCGGACGATCGTTCGGGTCGTGCCGTCGGGGAGCACAACCCGTTGTTCGATCAGGTCGGCGGGGATGAGGGTGGGCCAGTACACGCCGTAGGCGCTCTCGGCGGTGGGCGGGGTCGTGGTATGCAGCCCGGCGGGCCCGGCGAGGATGACCTCCATGGCCGCGCCGGAGAAGGCCCGCCCGACCTTGCGCGCGTCCGGGTCTTTGACGGTGATCCGCAGGTGGGCGGTGGCTTCCTCGTTGGTCGGGGCATCGTCGGTGTCGAACCGCATCAGGCGCACGTCGGTTTCGGCGAAGGTGTCCTTGCCGCCGAGGATGTCGAACAGCAGTCCTTCGGTCCAGGCGGCCTTGTCCTCGATGTCGAGGCCGGTCAGGACGAACGTCATGGTGTTGCGGTAGCCGCCGACGTAGTTCATGGCGACCTTCGCCCTGTCCGGCGGCGCGCTGCCTCGCACGTCCGACACGCTGATGCGGTCGGGCCGCTGTTGGGTCAGGGTGATGGTGTCGAAGTGCGCTACCACGTCGGGGTTGGGGTAGGCGGGTTCGGCGATCTCGTATAGCAGCTGGGCGGTGACCGTGCCCACCGACACCATGCCTCCGGTATTCGGATGCTTGGTGATGACGCTGGACCCGTCGGCGGCGATTTCGGCGATGGGGAAGCCGGGATAGCGGCGGTCGGTCACCTCGTGCGGCCAGGAGTAGTTGCCGCCGGTCGCCTGGGGGCCGCACTCGATGATGTGCCCGGCGACGACCGCGCCAGCCAGGACATCGTAGTCGGTCCGGGCCCAGCCGTGCCACCACGCGGCCGGGCCGGTGACCAGGGAGGCGTCGGTGACCCGGGGGCACACGACGATGTCGGCGCCAGCGGCCAGGGCTTCGGTGATACCCCAGCCGCCCAGGTAGGCGTTGGCCGTGACGGGTTTGACGCCGGCGTCGGCGAGGGGCTTGCCGGTGTCCAGGTGCGCCAGCGAGTGCCCCTGGTCGAGGAGGTCGTCGATCCTGTTCGTGAGGTCGTCGCCCTCGATATAGGCGATCCGCGGTGACAGTCCGAGGCGCTCGGCCAGCTCGGTGAGCCGCTCGGCGAGGCCGGCCGGGTTCAATCCGCCCGCGTTGGTCACTACCCGGATCCCGCGGTCGAGGCAGGTGCCCAGCACCTGCTCCATCTGCGTGACAAACGTCTGGGCATACCCGGCGCCGGGATCCTTCTGCTTGGCTTTCCACAGGATCAACATGGTGAGCTCGGCCAGGTAGTCGCCGGTGAGCACGTCGACCGGGCCGCCGTCGACCATCTCCCTGGCCGCGGCGACGCGGTCGCCGTAGAAGCCGGAACAGTTGCCGATCCGCACGGCACGGGAATTCATCGGACCGTCTTCTCCTTCCTGGCGAACTCACCTGGCGCACGCCCCGGCCCCGGTGGGCCGGCGAAGGCCTGGGCGATGGACATCCACTCGGCCGCCACCGGCCCGCTGATCTTCAGCGCGGTGTCGGCGACGTGCCGCCGCTGGGTCACGACGAGGCAGAAGTCCAACGCGGGCCCGGACACGATGTCCCGCGCTCGCGGCGGCCCCCACGTCCAGGTCGCACCATCGGGACTCGACAGGTCGACGCGGACCGGGTCGGCGGGAACCGGCTTCCCGTGCCGCCCGAACGCGAACCCAAAGGTGCGCACCCCCAGATGTGCGATGTGCCGCAACCGCGCGGTCGGAGTGCGCTCGACACCGAGGGCGTCGGCGATGTCCTGGCCGTGCGCCCACGTCTCCATCAGCCGGGCTGTGATCGAGGACGCGAGGCTCATCTCCGGCCCATACCACGGCACCCGGAGCTTCGGGTCCAGTCCGGACGCCGTGTCGACCAGGCGCCGGCGCGCGTCGCGGAACCAGGTCGACAGCTCCGCCGGCGGCAGCCCCCGATGCCGCTGGGCTACCTCGTCGGCGAACGCCGGGTTTCGCGACACCTGCTTGGCCTCCACCGCGCGGAAGCGGTCGGGATCGACTGCGGCCCGAGTGGCCGCCTCGTCGAAGTAGGCCAGATGGCTGACCTGGTCGCGGATCGCCCACCCCGGCGCGGGGGTCGGCGCGTCCCAGGTGGCGTGGCTCAGCCCGGTCAGCATGTCCTCGACCACTCGGGTTTCGGCCTGGAGGTCGGCGAGCAACTCGGCGAAGGCGACCATCAATCCATCCGTTCCTCGACGACCGCGAGCACCGAGCCCGTATCGACGGCCTGTCCCATCGCGACGTTCACCGAGGCGACCGTGCCGTCATGGGGGGCCGCCACCGTGTGCTCCATCTTCATGGCCTCCAGCACGAGGATCGGGGTACCGGCCGTGACCTCCTGCCCGAGCTCGACCGCCACGCGCACGACCGTCCCCGGCATCGGCGCGAGCAGCGACCCCGGTTCCCGGACCGCGGTGGGGTCGGGAAACCGGGCCTTCTCGGTGAGCCGGGTGCTTTCCAGCGCGCTGTCGACGTAGGCTTCGTCGCCGTAGCGGCTCACCGACATCGCGCACCGAGTACCGCCGACGGCGATGTCCACTCGGTCCGGCGCCAGCGTGAAGGCGTGGACGGCGCCCAGCGCCTGCCCGGCCACGCTCCCGGTCACCTCACCGTCCCGGATCCGGTACGTCACGTCGATGTCCTCGCCGTCGGCGACGAAGGCCACCCGCTGCGGGCCGTTGTCCACGTTGCGCCAGCCGGATGGGACGGTGGCCAGCGCCCGTGCCCTCGCCCTGCGTTCGGCCTGTCCGGCCAGCGCCGCCGCGAGCGCATGCGTCGACACTGCCTGCGGGTCACGCCAGCAGCGTTCCACCTCGACCGGGTCGTGCCTGCTCAGGTAGCCAGTGTCGATCGCGCCCGAGCGGAACTCGTCCTCGCGCAGGATGCCGATGAGCAAGTCCCGGTTGGTGACGACACCGTGCAATCTGCTGTCCGCGAGGGTCCGGGCCAGTGTCCGGATCGCTTCGTCTCGGGTGCGGCCGTGCGCGATCACTTTCGCCAGCATGGGGTCGTAGTGCGGGCTCACCACGGAACCGTCCGCCACGCCCGCGTCGACCCGGACACCGGGCAGGCGGGGAATGTCGAAGCGGTGCAGCGTGCCGGTGGCGGGTAGGAAACCGGCGGCGGTGTCCTCGGCGTACAGCCGGGCCTCCACGGCGTGTCCGGAGATGGTCGCCTCCAGCGCCTCCTGCGGCAACGGCGCGCCCTCAGCGACAAGGAGCTGCAGCCGCACCAGGTCCAGTCCGGTCACCAGCTCGGTCACCGGATGCTCCACCTGCAGCCGGGTGTTGACCTCGAGGAAGTAGAACTGGCCGCTGGAATCGAGGACGAACTCGACGGTGCCGGCGCCGACGTAGCCGATCGCCTTGCCGGCGGCGACGGCGGCCTGGCCCAGTTCGGCGCGCAGCCGATCGTCGACCGCGGGGGACGGCGCCTCTTCGAGGATCTTCTGGTAGCGCCGCTGGATGGAGCATTCGCGCTCGAACAGGTCCACCACGGTGCCGTGCCGGTCGCCGAAGATCTGCACCTCGATGTGGCGGGGAGAGTCGACGTAGCGTTCGAGGAACACGGTCGCGTTGCCGAACGCCGAGGCGGCCTCGCGCCTGGCGGAGGTGACCGCGTCGGCCAGCCCGGCTTTGGCCTCGACCACCCGCATGCCGCGGCCGCCACCGCCGTAGGCGGCCTTGACCAGGACGGGGTAGCCGATCTCGGCGGCCACCTGAGCCTCGAGCGAGCGCGGGTCGACCTCCTCGTCGTCGATCACGATTCCGGGCAGCACCGGCACACCCGCGTGGGCCATGAGTTCCTTGGCCGCGGTCTTCGAGCCCATCGCCTCGATCGCGGCCGGCGGCGGCCCGACGAACACCAGTCCCGCGTCCTCGCACGCTCTGGCGAACCCCGCGTTCTCCGACAGGAAGCCATAGCCGGGATGAACGGCGTCCGCCCCGGTCCGCCGGGCCGCGTCCAGCAGCAGGTCGGCACGCAGATACGTGTCGGCCGGCGCCACGCCCGGCAGATGCACGGACTGATCGGCCTCCGCGACGAAGGGGGCGTGCGCGTCCGCGTCGGAGAACACCGCCACCGTGCCGATGTCGAGCTCACGGGCCGTGCGCATCACCCGGGAGGCGATCTCACCCCGGTTGGCCACCAGCAGCTTGTTGATCCTGGACACCGTCGACTCCATCACATCCGGAACACGCCGAAACCGCGCCGTCCCGCCACCTCCTGGGAATGCGCCGCGGACAACGCGATACCCAGCACCGTGCGGGTCTGCCGCGGGTCGATCACCCCGTCGTCGTAGAGCCGGGCGGACATGAAGAAGGCATGCGACTCGCGCTCGATCTGCGCCTCGATGGCGCGCCGCTGCTTCTCGTCGGCCTCGACGTCGAACGGCTTGCCCGCGGCTTCGGCGGCCTGACGGCCCACGATCGAGAGCACGCCCGCCAGTTGCTGCGGCCCCATCACCGCGCACTTGGCGTTGACCCAGCTGAAGACGAAGCGGGGATCGTAGGCACGGCCCGACATGCCGTAGTTGCCCGCTCCGAACGACGCCCCGATGTTAATCGTGATGTGCGGGACCGTGCTGTTGGTCACCGCGTTGATCATCTTGGCGCCGTCCTTGATGATCCCCCCCTGCTCGTACCGGGTGCCGACCATGTAGCCAGTGGTGTTCTGCAGGAAGATCAACGGAGTGCTGGACTGGTTCGCCAGCAGGATGAACTCGCTGGCCTTCTCGGACTCCTCGGAGAACAGCACGCCGCGCGCGTTGGCCAGGACCCCGACCGGATAACCGTGGATCGAGGCCCACCCGGTGACCAGGCTGGTGCCATAGCGCGCCTTGTACTCCCCGAACCGGGAACCATCCACAACCCTGGCCAGGACCTCCCGAGGGTCGAACGGCACCCGGAAGTCGGCCGAGGCGACACCAAGCAGCTCCTCCGGGTCGTAGCGCGGCTCATCAGGCAGCTCCGTCGGCGGCGGCCCCAACTTGCGCCAGTTGGTCTCGGCCACTATCTGCCTGCCGATCCGGATACAGTCCAGCTCGTCCACGGCGAAATGATCCGCCAGCCCGGACACCCGCGCGTGCATGTCCGCCCCACCGAGCTCCTCGTCGTCGGCCTCCTCCCCGGTGGCCATCTTCACCAGCGGCGGCCCACCGAGAAACACCTTCGCCTGGCGATCGACCAGCACAGCATAGTCACACATGCCCGGCACGTACGCCCCACCGGCGGTGGAGTTGCCGAACACCAGCGCGACGGTCGGCACCCCCATCGCGGACAGCTCGGTGAGGTCGTGGAAGATCTTGCCTGCGGGGACGAACAGCTCGGCCTGCGTCGGCAGGTCGGCACCCCCGGACTCGACCAGATTGATCACCGGCAACCGGTTGCGGCGCGCGATCTCCAGCGCTCGGAGCGTCTTGCGCAGCGAGTACGGGTTCATCGCCCCGCCGCGCACCGTCGGGTCGTGGGCGATGATCATACATTCGACGTCCGAGACGACGCCGACGCCGGTGACCACGCTGGCGCCCACCAGGAAGTCGGTGCCCCACGCGGCCAGCGGCGACAACTCGAGAAACGGCGCGTCGCGGTCAACCAGTAGCTCGATCCGCTCCCGCACCGGCAACCGTCCCCGCTTGCGATGCCGCTCGAGGTACTTCGGGCCGCCTCCCGCACGAACGATCTCCAGCTGCTCGTCGAGTTCGGCCAGCGCGGCGAGATTGGCCTTCCGGTTGAGCAGGTAGGTCTCGCTGGCCGTGTCGAGCGTTGATTTCAGCACCGGCATGCTTCTTCCCGCTTTCGATCGCGTCCGCGCCGGTCAGTACGACTTCGGCAGGCCCAGACCGTGCTGGGCCACGTAGTTGAGGATCATCTCCCGGCTGATCGGCGCGGTCCGCATCAACCGCAACGGCCCCCACAACGTGGCCAGCCCGTACTCGGTGGACATCCCGTTGCCGCCGTGGGTCTGAATCGCCTGGTCCAGCGCCGTCAATCCGGCCTCAGCGGCGGCGTACTTCGCCATGTTCGCCGCCTCACCAGACGCGGGGTCGCCCTCGTCGTGCAACCAGGCGGCCTGCCGGGTCATCAGCCGAGCCAGCTCGACCTGGATCTTGGCGTTCGCCAGCGGGTGGGCAACGCCCTGGTGCGACCCGATCGGCACCCCCCACACATTCCGCTCGCGGGCGTACTCGGACGCCTTGGTCAGGCCATAGCGCGCGATCCCGTTCGCCAGCGCCGCACCCATGATCCGCTCCGGGTTCAGCCCCATGAACACCTGCTTGAGGCCTTCCCCCTCAACGCCGATCAGGTTCTCCGCAGGCACCCGCACATCGTCGAAGAACAACGTGAACTGCGTCTCCGGCGCGGTGACCTCCACCGGGATCGCGGTTCGCTCCAGCCCCGGCGCGTCGGTCGGCACGATCAGCAGACTGAGCCTGCCACGTCCGGACGCGTCGGTACCCGTGCGGGTCACCACCAGGACGGCCTCCGCCTCGTCCACCCCCGAGATGTAGTACTTGGTTCCGCGCAGCACGTAGTCGCCGCCGTCCCGGGTCGCCGCTGTAGAAATGTTGTGTGAATTCGACCCGGCGTCCGGCTCGGTGATCGCGAACGCCATGATCGTCTCACCGCTGGCGATGCCGGGCAGCCACCGCTTGCGCTGCTCGTCCGTGCCATGCGCCTGAATGATCGTGCCGCAGATCGCCGGCGAGACCACCATCATCAACAGCGGACAGCCCGCAGCGGCGAGTTCCTCGCTCACCAGTTGCAGCTCGTAGACGCCACCCCCGCCGCCGCCATGGGCCTCATCGATGTTCACCCCGAGAAAGCCCTGCCGTCCCACGGCCTGCCAGAGTTCGGTGCTCTTCTGGCCCGACTTCGCCCGCTCCACGAAGTACTCGTGGCCGAACGAGGCGGCGAGCTTGGACACCGCCTCGCGAAGTGCGCGCTGCTCGTCGGTCTCCCGAAAGTCCACCTTGGCTCTCCTCCACTCCGATGCCCTTCGCCGCACGAAGCACCTCTTCAGCGCTCCCGCAAGTCGAATCGCACCGACAACCTGTCGGCGGACTCACCCACCGTCCGGACGCTTGACCAAATCTCGTGGCACCTCATGACGTTCCGGCCACACCCGGCGGCTGTGACACATCCGCCGAGTGTGCGCCATCACCTCTGAGCCTTCCCACGCTCCGTTAATCATGGTTAACATACTTGGAGAGAGGCGCCAACCACAACCCCCGCCGGCACGCGTGCCGCGCGCCGGTGGCAGTGGGCTGAGATGTCTAACACCAGCCGGGATCCCCGAACGCGCCGGTTGACAGGGATTGACAGAAGGAGAGGCGTGCGCGTCGAACAGCGAGAACCAATCACCAGACGAAGGGAACCCCGTCCCCAGGCGCCCCCTGGTGCCACTGTGGACGAATCCGAACCCAAGGACCGGCCAAGGAGCCGGGCGCGAAGGGCCAATCCTGACCGCCACCGTGACCCGGACACGGGCACTCCGAGTTCTCTTGTTGTTGACGATCCAAGGTGGTCCTGGCGATCACTGGGTCCTGGCCGAACCGGTGACATGCGAGGCGCACCATGAGGTCACCAGCACTGTCCGGCAGCCCCGCTATCGCGGCGGTCGAAGAGCTTCCGCCCGGGCGCTATCCTGACTACGACGGAGCGGCGATGCAGGAACTCGTCCTGCGCCACTTCGTGACCAACTCCGGGATCGGGCCGAACGCCGTGGACGGGCTGCTGGTCTGCCCTGCCGGCATGGCGGGCGGACAGGGCGCCGACGTCTTCAACCACGAGCGGATCAACGACGCGCTGGGCATCCGACCGCGGTTCTGCGAAACGATCAACGTGGGCGGCGCCACCTACACCGTCATGCTCACCCGCGCGGCGACGGCCATCAGGGCGGGGCTGGCGGACGCAGTGTTGTGCGTGGGCGCGGGCAAGTTCCCCAAGGTCGGCGCCGGCGGTGCCGACCTGATGGCCCGCATGATCAGCCACCCGGACTTCGAGTACCCCTACGGCAGCTTCATCCCCGCCCTCTACGCCCTGGCCGCCACCCGGCACATGGCTGAGCGGGGCACCCCGCGGGAAGCGCTGGCCGCGGTCGCGGTCACCAGCCGGGAGTGGGCGCTGCGCCACCCTGACGCGCTGATGCGACCGGCGGGCCCGCTGACCATCGAGCAGGTTCTCGACTCACGGCCGATCGCCTCGCCGTTTCACCTCCTGGACTGCTCGGTGCCGTGCGAAGGGGGCGCGGCGTTCCTGGTGATGCGCGGCGAGCTGGCACGTGAGCTCACCCAGCAGCCCGCCTACCTACTCGGCTTCGGGGAGCACCACGACCACGGCAACATCAGCCACGCCAGCGACTTCGCCACCATGGGCGCGGGCGTCTCGGCCCGCACCGCGTTCGCCATGGCTGGCCTCGCCCCGTCGGACGTGGACATCGCCCAGCTCTACGACGCCTTCAGCATCAACCCGATCCTGCTGTTGGAGGAGACCGGCCTCGCCGAGCCCGGCAAGGGTGGCCACTTCTACCTGAACGGTGCGGCCGCGCCGGACGGGGTCCTTCCGGTCAACACCTACGGCGGACTGCTGTCCTTCGGACACACTGGAGACGCCTCCGGTATGTCGATGCTGATCGAGGGCGCCCGCCAGGTGATGGGCCAGGCGGGAGACCGGCAGGTCGAGGCGGACATCGCCCTGGTCCACACCTACGGCGGAATGATGGCCGACCACTCCACCGTGCTCCTGGGAAGGACCGCACGATGACCACCACCGCACCCGTTCCCACCCTGTACGAGGACACCGCACCCTACTGGCGTGCGGCCGTCGAGGGCCGGTTCGCACTACCTCGGTGCCGCGCGTGCCGCAGGTTCCACCACCACCCGCGAGCATGGTGTCCCTACTGCTGGTGCACCGACCTCGAATGGGCGGAGCCCTCCGGCCGCGGCATCGTGCTGACCTACACGACCGTGCACCAGCCACCGTCCCCCGCGTTCACCGCACCCTACGTGCTGGCCGTGATCGAACTGGCGGAAGGACCTCGGATGATGGCCAACGTCGTCGACTGCGCCCCGGACACGGTCCGCGTTGGCACCCCGGTCCAGGTCACGTTCGAACCACGCGGAGACGTCGCGATCCCGCAGTTCCGGCCGCGGGAGGAGACACCCTCATGACCGTCAACTACGCCGACGCGCTCAACTACGTGGTCACCGGGTCGCACGCCGAAGCGCAGGCCTGGATCGGCCACGAGGTCACCACCGAGGCGCCGTTTCCGGTCAACGAAGCGCAGATCGCGTACTTCTGCGCCCTCGTCGAGGACGCCGACGAGAACCACTGGGACGCCGACGCCGCGGGGAGGCGGTACGGGGCGCTGATCTCGCCGCCCGGAATGCTCATGGTCTGGGCGTTCCCGCTGCCGTGGAACCCGTGGGGCAGACCGGAGCACGCGCCGATCCTCGCCCTCGACGTGCCGCTGCCCGGCACCACGCTGATCAACGTCTCCACCGACACCCGGTTCCTCGCCCCGATGCGAGTCGGCGACCGGCTCACCTTCAGCGAGCGCGTGGAGTCCGTCTCCGCGGAGAAGCACACCGCGCTGGGCGTGGGCCACTTTGTCACCACACGGTCCGCATGCCGGAACCAGGAAGGCACGCTGGTCGCCACCAACGACAACGTGCTCTTCCGCTACCGCGCCTCCGACGCCAAGCCGCCCACGCGGCAGGCTGCCCCGGCCGCGGCTGACCCGGCGGACGCGGTCGAGGTTCTCCCCGAGGTGCGGATGCCGGTGACAGTCACCCGGTGCGTGCTCGACGCCGCGGCCACCCGCGACTTCTTCCGCGGCCACCACGACCACGCCTACGCGCGAGAACAGGGCGCCCGCGACGTCTACCTCAACACCATGTTTCTCCACGGCTTCGTCGACCGCGTCGGCAAGGCCTGGGCGGGCCCGGACGCCTGGCTAGCGCGCAGGCGGCTGCAGATGATCGCGCCGGTCTGCGCCGGCGACACCCTGCGCACCGACGGCCGCGTGCTCTCCATCGACGACACAGCGCAGCCCCGCCAGGCGACGCTAGCGATCGACTGCCACACCGAGCACGGCCTGGCCGCCCGATCCACCCTCGTCTTCAACCTCGACCAGCTACCCGGTCACGTCACGACCAGCCGATGACACACCTCGTCTCCGACTCCCTGCTTGCCGCTACCGCGCCAACGGTCGCGGTAGTCTCAAACCGCGTGACGCGACCTGCTCGCCCGTCCGGGAACCACGCACCAGCCAAGTCACTTCTAGGCGTGGCCCCATGGCGGTGACCCCACCATCGGCGTTGGCCCGGTCCAGGTCCGCGGAAACCTCCCGCTGCCAGGCCAACGCCACCGACGCGACCGCACTGCGTTCGACCGTCAACACCAACTTCACGGAATCAAGCGTCCAGCCGCATCGAGTCCGGAGTGGACATCTCCGCGTACGTCGTCGAATTCGCCACCGGAGGCCCAGCGCCGGTTCCCAGCCGAGGGCGACACCGACCGACATGGCCACCGCACGACCCGCGGCCGCGCCACGCACTGGCCACGGCGAACCGGACCCATGGTTTGGTTGTGCTGGAGGCTTGCCGCAGGACGGCCTGTGTCCGGGGGTCAGCCGCCGTTGAGCACCGAGCGGGCGCATTCGGCGAGCAGTTCGCGCAGCCTCGGTTCGGGGAGACCGACGCGGTGGAACAGCGTCGACTGGATAGCACCGATGGCCGCGTGCACGATGGTGCGGGCCTCGGTATCGGTGAGTTCCGGGCGCAGCTCCATCAGGACGTGTACCCACTCTTCGAGGTAGAGCCGCTGCTTGCGGCGTAGCCGGCGGCGGTCTTCCTCGGGAAGATTATGGATCTCGTTGTGGTAGACCTGGGCCAGTTCCCGATCGCGCACCACGAATTCGACCTGGCCGGCAATCAACTTGTCCAGGGTTTCCCGAAGGTCGGCGGTGCCAGCTACGATGCCCTGCTCTTCACGCACCAGCCCGTCGATCACCCGGTCGAACAGCGCCACCAGCACGGCAGACTTGCTGTCGAAGTGCCGGTAGATGCCGGCGCCGGTGATGCCGGCCACGGCGCCGATGTCGGCCATGGACACGGCGTGGTAGCCGTGGCGGGCTACCAGGTCGGCGGCGGCGGCGAGGATGCGTTCCTTGCGCGCGGGATCACGGGTCCGCAGTGGTGCCTCGGCCTCGCTGCTCACTTGGAGCCCCTTCCTTCATCCCGTTGCTTGGCCGCCGTCGCGATGGGAACTTGTTCCCGCCACGCGGCCAGACAGGAGAATGCGACAGCGCGCATCCCAGGCGAGGGTGCGGCACCCATCAGCGCCCCGCTCCTCTTGAAGCGGGCTTGGCCGCGACGGCCACGAGTTCTTCCTGGGCGTCCCGGCAGCGATGCCTCGGGCTTCCCAGCTCTGCCTCGCCGTGGCGCAGGCGTCCCAGCGGGGACTCGGCCATCAGACGCATAGTTCCTCCTGGCGGCCAGCACGGACGGCGGTGCGTTCGCGAGGATGCGCTCGGCCGGTCGTTGCACCGCTCTCCGCGAGTCGGGGTGACGGCGCTACCGCGTTCAGCAGTCCAACCTGGTATGCCCGGCCAGCGTCAATTGGGTCGCAGATGAGCAGAAGCCGCATGGCTATGCGCGGCGAAACAAGGCGGGGCAGCGGCACGACCCACGGTTTGTACCCCTGACCACCTTGACCCCGGTGACCGCGAACCGTGCGGTGTCGGCGGCCACGCACAGGTCGCAGCACTGCGCGAGCACGAACCCACCAGGGTTCGCGACGACGTTGCCCGGCGGCGATCGTCGGCGTGGCCACCTCGATGTCGCCGCCGTACTGGGACACGAAGTCAAGTGGTAGCACGGTAAGCGCGGTATCGGCCAGTTCCTTCCGGCTGCTACCGGCGCGGACTGCCCGGCCGCCCACGCCGGCCAGCACCAGCACGTTCGCATCACCGTCGAACCTGTACACGCCCGCACACGGCCAACCGCGCCCTGCCTCGTTCAACACGATGCGGGGTTTCCGGCGGTTGATGGTCAACCAAGCCACTGGCCCACTTTGTGGGTAGCTCACCTCGATCGCCGATGCCCCATCACTGTGTCGATCGTGTGACGGGTCGCGGAGCGGGCGGCGAGGTCGCGGAGGATTCATGCCGGCGTGCAGGCGGACCGACACGCCCGCGTTGTCGGACTCCGCCGGGTCGACCGCAGGCCGTCCCGGTACGGATACGCGGCGACGGGCGACTGCCCTGGGACCGGACGTCAGATCCAGCGGCGTCTCATGCCTCGCCCGTGCCAGCGGCCGACCTCGACGGTGAGGCCGATCGGCGGCCGCGGCGACATCGTGGGTGCGGGGGCGCCCGGTCGTGTACCGCCGACGCCTCTCGCTCGAGGCATCCGCCCCTCTCGGCGTCTGCATGTCCCTCTCGCCTCCACATCCGTTTGCTGAGCGTCGCTCGCGATTCACTAGCTTGAACAACGGTGCGAAGCACTCCGTGCGCGCGGCCCGGCCATCTCGGCCAGGCCTGCCTCGATGCGACCAGCTTCACAACGCGGCACTCGAACAGTAGGATCCTAGTAATTCAGCTTTAACTATGTCAGCCCGGTTATCAACGGCGAAACGAGGGCAACGATGGGTAACGTGGACCTCGACCTGGACGTCACGGTCGGGCAGCACCACCCGCCCGCCGCGCACCGACGGGAACCCGTCACCGCCGGCGGCCTCGTCGTGCGCGCGACCTGGAGCCTCCCACACGACCAGCCGTCCGTCGACGGTCCTGGCGCTCACACGCACCCTGGGCCCGGGCGGCTGAACCACCGGCGAGCCGACGACCTCGGCACGCGTGTGGTGAACAGTTCGTGGGCACGCGACGAGCGGCCACGATGCCGCGGGCCTCACCCAACGAACGATTCACAACTGGCGGACGTCAGTCGCCACCTCGGCCAAGCCATCCGGTCCGCCGCGTCGCGGAGCGTGTCGAGAAGGAGAGCCAATCGATGACCGAGCAAGATCTCCAGCGGAATCTGGTGACCCGGGTGAATGTCGGCGACATGCTCACCCGCACCGCCTGGCGGCGCCCCGACCACGAGGCGGTCGTGGACGGGCCACGACGGCTGTCCTATCGCGAGTTCAACGCGGCGGTGAACCGGCTGGCGAACGCGCTGCTGCGGAACGGATACCGGCGCGGCGAGGTGCTGGCCCTGGTCAGCGGAAACAGCACGGAGTTCCTGCTGACCTACTACGCGTGCGCCAAGACCGGTGTCGTCTGTGTGCCGGTCAATCTTGCTTGGGGCCCACGGGAGACCGCCTACGTGCTCGATCACTCCCGGTCCCGGGGCGTCGTCGTGGAAAGCCAGCTTGCCGGCCTGGTGTCGGCCGCGCTGGACCAGCTCGACGACAGCGCCGTGACCGACGTGGTCGTTGCCCACGGCACCGGTGCGGCGTGGGAAGCCTCGGGCTCGGCGTCCTGGCGCGAGTTCGACGACTTCGTTGGCGCGGAAGGCGACGCGGAGCCGGAGTGTTTCGTCGAGGATCGCGACCCGGTCAGCTACCTCTACACCAGCGGCACCACCTCGGCCCCCAAGGGTGTGGTGAGCAGCCACCTCGCGGTCTATCTCGAATCACTGAACGCCCCGCTGGTTCTGGGCATCAGCGAACGGGAGCGCGCCGGGGTGATGATGCCGCTGTTCCACACCGCGCAACTCAACGGCTTCACCACCGGCCTGTTCTACATGGGGGGAACCGCGGTACTGCTGCGCACCTTCGATCCGGCGGCGTTGCTGGCCACCATCGAGTCCGAACGCCTCACCGAAATCTTCGCGCTGCCCATGATGTACCGGGCGATGATGGACCACGACGACATCGACAAACGCGATCTCTCCAGCCTGCGCTTGGCGATCTACGCCATGGCACCGATGCCCGACACCGACCTTCGCCGGGCGATCGAGGTGTTCGGATGTGAGTTCGCCCTCGGCTTCGGCCAGACCGAGATGAACCCGATCACCACGGTCTTTCCCCCCGAATACCAGCTGTCCCACGCCGGTTCGGTCGGACTACCGGTTCCCAACGTGCAGGTCGGCATCATGGACGACGACGGCCACCTGCTCCCCCAGGGCGAAACGGGCGAGATCGTCTACCGTGGCCCACACGCCATGGAGGGCTACCTGCGCAACCCCGAAGCCACGGCCGCGGCGTTCGCCCACGGTTGGTTCCACTCCGGCGACGTCGGCCGGTTCGACGCGGACGGACTGCTGTGGTTCGCCGACCGCAAGAAGGACGTCATCAAAACCGGCGGGGAGAACGTCGCCTCCATCGAGGTGGAGAAGGCACTCTACGAGGCCGAACCCCGCATCCAGGAGGTCGTCGCGGTCGGACTGCCGCACGAACGGTGGTCGGAGGCGATCACGGCGGTCGTGACCCGCAAGCCAGGCAGTGATCTAAGCGAGGAGGACGTGCTCGCCGCCGCCCGCAGTCGACTGCCCGGGTTCAAGGTGCCCAAGGCCGTCGTGTTCGTGGACGAGATGCCCCGCACCGCCACCGGAAAGATCCAGAAGAACGTCCTGCGCGATCAGTACCGGGACCACTTCCGCAACGACTAGTGCGGGGTCGTGTTCGACGTGACCGAGACAGCAAGCCCGCGCCCAACCGGCAGCGGTCTCCGCCCGGCCGGTGACCATGCTCGATCCAGACCTTCGGCGGCGACGAGTCGGTCCCCGAGTGTGGCGTTCCGAAATCGTGGCGACCCGCCGACCGACGCGAACCGTTCCGGCAGCCCAGACATGACCGATGAACAGACCTGCCCACGATCTCGCCCCCGCGCCGTGGTACCGCGCGGGGCGACTACCAACCGGAGACACACGATGAACCGAGGAATCGGCGCCTGGGTCACCAAACGCGCCTTTCTGCAAGGCGACTCGAAAGCCTTCGTTGCGGGCGAGCGCACTTTCACCTACGCGGACGCCGACCGGCGGACCGATCAGCTGGCCTCGGCGCTCGCCGGACTCGGCGTGCGCAGGGGCGACCGGGTCGCCGCGTTGATGGTCAACTCGGTGGAGTTCCTCGAGACGCTGCTGGCCTGCGCGAAACTCGGCGCGATCATGGTGCCGATCAACGTGCGGTTGGCCGCCATGGAGGTCGGTTTCATTCTCGGCGATTCCGGCGCGGACGTGCTCGTGTTCAACGGCCAGTTCACCGACATCGTGCGCGGCGCCCTGACCGAACCCGGCGTGCGGGTACGCCACACGGTCCAGGTGGGCGACGGCGGGTACGAAGACGGCCTGGCCTACGACGAGCTGCTGGCCAGCGGGCCGGCGGACTTCGCCGCGGCGGACGTCGCCGGAACTGACACCGCCATGTTGATGTACACCTCCGGGACCACCGGACGCCCCAAGGGGGCCATGCTCACCCACGACAACTTGCTCTGGAACGCGATCAACGTGCTCGGCACCGAGCACCCGCTTTCCTCGCGCGACGTGACGGTCACGGTGGCCCCGATGTTCCACATCGGCGGACTCGGCGTGCACTCACTGCCGCTGCTCTACGTCGGTGGCACGAACGTGATCCTGCCCAACTTCGACCCGGTCGGCACGCTCACGGCCATGGCCGAGCACCGCGCAACGGTCCAGTTCATGGTGCCGGCGATGTGGGTCGCGATCACTCAGGTACCGAACTTCGGCTCCTACGACCTGTCGTCCCTGGAACTGGCCATGGGAGGCGGAGCTCCATGTCCACTGCCCATGATCGAGTTCCTCAACGAGCGAGGCGTCCCGTTCATCGAGGGCTTCGGCATGACCGAGACCGCGCCGCTGGTCTCCATACTCGACTCGGCCCACGCGAGGAGCAAGGCCGGGTCGATCGGGCGGGTCGCGATGCACGTCGAAGCCCGCATCGTCGATGACGGCGACCGGGACGTCCCGACGAACACCGTCGGCGAACTGGTCCTTCGCGGTCCTAACATCTTCGCTGGCTACTGGATGCGCCCCGAGGCCACCGCCGAGGCCTTCCGCAACGGCTGGTTCCACACCGGTGATCTCGGGCGAATGGACGAGGAAGGCTACATCACCCTGGTCGACCGGAAGAAAGACATGATCATCTCCGGTGGTGAGAACGTCTATCCTATCGAGGTCGAGCAGGTGTTGTTCAAGCACCCCAAGGTCGCCGACGCCGCAGTGGTCGGCGGTCCCGATCCGCGATGGGGCGAGCGAGTGGTGGCCGTCGTCGTACCCGACCCCGCGGCCGGGCGGGACCCGGCCCCGGAAGAACTCGTCACCTGGTGCCGCGAACGACTGGCGCACTTCAAGTGCCCGCGCGAGGTGCACTTCGTCGATGCCCTGCCGCGCAACGCCACCGGCAAACTACTCAAGACCGTGCTGCGGGAGAAGTACGCCGGTGTGACAGACGGCGTCGTGGTCCGCTGACCAGAAACCCTGGCCAAACGTCTGCGAAACAGGTTGCAACGGCGACCAAAGCTCTTCGCCAGCGAGGGTTGCAGTGCTTCCCGAGTTGGGCCAATTTAGTGCGTAGCGGCTCGGGCTTTGATCGCTTCGAGAACGTGCTGGATGTTGTCGGGTAGTGGGTCGGCTGCCGTGATCACGTAGTCGCCGGCCTGGATATGGAGCGTGCGGTAGCGGCGGATGGTCTTGACGAACTTCTTGATGGACCAGCCGGTTGTGTCCTCGATCCAGCGGGAGACGGCCAGGGCGGCGAACACGATCGTCAGGTGCGCCTCGATCGAGTCCCTGGTGCGATGGAAGATCGGGCGTGCGGCCAGGTCCGATTTGGCCATGCGAAAGCTTTTCTCGATCTGAAACGGTTGGTGGTAGGCGCCGATGACCTGCTCGGGCGTGGGGTCTTCGATGTTGGTGACGTAGCCTTTGATCCCGGCCAGTGCCCGGGCCTTGGCCTCCAGGTCGAGGTCGCGGTTGACGGTCTTGGTGGCGTCGGTGAGCTTGACGAATCGGTTGCGCTTGATCGCGGTCTTGCCGGCCACGGCCTGCTCGGCTTTGCGGACCTGTTCGTCGATGCCTTTGAGCGTGCGCCGAGCTCGATCGTGCTTGTACTGGTAGTAGCGCACCTGGTCCTTGCGCTTATCAGTCGGCCCGGCCGGCCACGGCTGGGTGAACACTTGCCCGTCGGCGATCTCGGTGTCCGGGTGGGCCTTGCGCCACTCGGCGACGATGTAGGGGATCTCGGGGATCTTCATCCCGAGGATGAACGACAGGCCTGCGGCCTCGATGTCCTTCATGTTCTTCTCGGAGATCATCCCGGCGTCAGCGACGATGACCACATCTGTCAGGCGGTGGGCGGCCAGGAACGCCGTGATCGTAGGCAGCATGGTGGTGGTCTCGGCCGTGTTACCCTCGAACGCGTTGACCATCAACGGAAACCCCGTCGCGTCGGTCAGCAGCCCGACGGTGATTTGAGGTTCCAGGCGGCGTTCCTTGGAGAACCCGGACTCGCGGAACCCGTCCCCGGCGTCGGTCTCGAAGTACAGGGTCGCCACGTCGTAGAGCAGCAACGTCGCAGGCCCCAGACCAACATGATGGGCGCACAGCGCCGCCAGCCGCTCCCGCCACGCTTCGCCGGCATAGGCGTGCAGGCGCCGCTTGAGGGTCCGATACGACACCGGCGCGATGCCCGTCTCCTCCAGCACCCGCAGCGAGTCCAGCTTGCTGGTCGGCTCGATAATGCGCGCCAGCACCAGTTGCCGGAACACCTCGTCCCCGTCGGCGGCGGCATCGAACCCGAGGACCTCGTAGGCCAGCGAGAGCGCGTCCCACAAGTGCCCCATCCGCGAGGCTGTGATCGGCAACGGACCACCCGCCTCCGGCGGCGCATCGAGCCCCAGGTCGAGCTCGCCCTGCCCGGCGACGAGCCGCTGGCGAGCGACCGTCCGCAACAGCTCCAACTCCACATCGTCGTGGGCGGAGCTGATGTGCTCGATGTCGCGAGAGCCCTTATGGGAGGAGTGCACAATCTGCACCGCACGCGCCCCCGAGGCGGTCTTCACGGTCCGGACATAAGCCACCCGGCAACCCTAGAGCCGCGATTTAGTGCACAGATTCCACCCGACAACGCGACAAACCAGCAGGTCAGCGAACCACGGCGCAGATCAGGGGTCTGTCAGATGAACGGTGGATCTGATCTTGGTTCTCGTTGGTGGTCGGGTCGAGGCGTCCGGGGAAGGTGATCGCGAACGCGTTTAACGGCGCTTTCCAGCGCATCGTCCATCGTGCCTTGCCACGGCCGGTGGGGTCTAGAGATCGGGTGACGAGGTACAGGCACTTCAGCGCCGCGGCGTCGGAGGGGAAATGACCGCGGGCCTTGATGCCCGCCGGTAGCGGGCGTTGATCGACTCGATCGCGTTCGTGGTGCAGATGACC
>NZ_JAKGSD010000084.1 GCF_021654135.1 Amycolatopsis tucumanensis
CGACCAGCGCGTGCTGCGGCCGCTGGAGATCACCGGGCTCACCGAGGTGCTCGACATCTACCCCACGGTGGCCGACGCCCTGCGCTGATGACCGTCCACTGAGGACGCTCGTCAGGGCACGACGACCGCGCGGCCGACGACGTCACCGGCCTCCAGCCGCCGGTAGGCCTCCAGCGCCTCGTCCAGCGGGAAGGTGATCGCGGTGACGCGCAGGAGCCCGCGCGCGGCCAGGTCGAGGACCTCGACCAGTTCGGGCCTGCTGCCCCAGTAGGTGGACTGCACCGACATCTCGTAGGGCACGCCGAAGAACGACACCGGCAGCGTGCCGCCGCCGAGACCGATGATCGTCAGGTCGCCCAGCATGCGGCCGGCCGCGGCGCCGAGCGCCAGTGTGGCGTCGTTGCCCACGCAGTCGAACACCGCGTCGGCGCCCCGGCCACCGGTGGCGCCGCGGATCGTGTCCGCGGCCCGGCCACCCGCGGGCACCACGAGATCGGCGCCGGCCCGCTCCGCGAGTTCGAGCGCCGCCGCCCTGGTGTCCACCGCGATGACGCGCGTCGCGGTGGTGGCCTTGAGGATCTGCACCGCGAGGTGCCCGAGCCCGCCGATCCCGATCACGACCGCGGTGCTGCCCGGCGGCAGCTTCGGCCAGGACCGGCGCACCGCGTGGTAGGGGGTCAGGGCGGCGTCGGTCAGCGGCGCCGCGGTCACCGGGTCCAATCCGTCCGGCAACGGGACCAAGTGCCGGGCCTCCGGCACGAGCATGAACTCGGCCATGCCGCCGTCCAGCCCCAGCCCACCACCGCCGCTCGGAATCGGCGCCGCCGCCGGATCCTCGCAGTAGGTGTCGAGCCCGGCGAGGCACCGGGAACAGGCGCCGCAGCCCCACGACCCGTGCACCGCCACCGGCGTGCCGACGGGCAGGCCGGTGACGCCTTCGCCGGTTTCGTGGACCCATCCGGCGTTCTCGTGCCCCAGCGTGAAGGGCGGCTCCCAGGGCAGCTGCCCCGCTCCGAACTCCCGCATCAGGTGCAGATCCGAGTGGCAGGCGCCGGCCCCGCCGATCCGGACCACCACCTGTCCCGGGCCCGGCCGGGGCTGGTCCACCTCCACCAGTTCCGGGTCGGACTTCCACGTCGGCAACCGCCACGCCCGCATCGCGCCTCCTTCGATTCGCCTGTCGGCCACCGTCGCCGTCGGCCTGCCGCGGCACTAGGGACTTCGAGCCGTTCGGCGTGGGACTTCCTGCCCTTTCCGCCGCCGATCACCGGCGGCGAGCCTGGAGGCATGCCGGAGACCGGGATCGACGTTCGCGAGACCCACATCGGCGCGGTGTTCCTCGTGGGCGACCGCGCCTACAAGCTCAAGAAGCCGGTGGACCTCGGGTTCCTCGACTTCACCGACCGCGCCACCCGGGAACGGGTGTGCCACCGGGAGGTCGAGCTCAACCGGCGCCTGTCGCCCGACGTGTACCTCGGTGTGGCCGATATGCACGGCCCGGACCACGAGGTGTGCGAGCACCTGGTGGTGATGCTCCGCATGCCAGAGGACCGCAGGCTGTCGACCCTGGTGCGTGCCGGGGCGCCACTGGAGCACACCGTTCGCGTGCTCGCCCGGACCCTGGCGCGCTTCCACGCCGCCGCCGAACGCGGTCCGCGCATCAGCGAGCAGGGCTCGCGGGCGGCGATCCGGCGACGGTGGGAGGACAGCTTCGCGCAGGTCCGCCCGTTCCACGGCGTCGTGCTGCACCAGGAGACCGCCGACGAGATCGAGCGGCTGACCCGCGAGTTCCTCGACGGGCGGGACGCGTTGTTCCAGCGGCGGCTGAGCGACGGGCGCGTGGTGGACGGTCACGGCGACCTGCTCGCCGACGACATCTTCTGCCTCGACGACGGTCCGCGCGTGCTGGACTGCCTCGAGTTCGACGACCGGCTGCGCTGGGTGGACGGCCTCGACGACGTCGCCTTCCTCGCCATGGACCTCGAACGCCTCGGCGCGGCCGGGCTCGCCGGGCAGCTCCTCGACGACTACGCCGAGTTCTCCGGCGACCCCGCTCCCCCGGCGCTGCGCCACCACTACATCGCCTACCGCGCGTTCGTGCGCGTCAAGGTCGCCTGCCTCCGGTTCGCCCAGGGCGACGACAGCGCGGCCGGACTCGCCCGCTCCTACGCCGACATCGCGCTGCGCCACCTCCGGCTCGGCCGGCCGCGGATGATCCTCGTCGGCGGCCTCCCCGCCTCCGGCAAGTCCACCCTGGCCGGTTCGGTCGCCGACCGGCTGGGCGCCACGGTGCTGCGCAGCGACCGCATCCGCAAGGAACTGGCGGGCGTCACCCCGGAGGACAGCGCGGCCGCCGGTTACCGCGAAGGCCTCTACGGCCCGGAGACGTCGAAACTGACCTACGACGAGATGCTGCACCGCGCCGGCGAACTGCTCGCGCTCGGGGAGACCGTCGTGCTGGACGCCTCCTGGTCCGAGGCGCACCACCGCCTCGCCGCGGCGAAGGCAGCCGAGCGCGCGGGCAGCCCGCTCGTGCAGCTCCGCTGCTGGGCGCCGGAGACGGTCACCGCCCACCGGCTGGCCACCCGGACCGGCTCGATCTCGGACGCGACGCCGGAGATCCTGCAGCACATGGCGAGCGACGTGCACCCCTGGCCGGAGGCGCACACCGTCCTGACCGCCGGCACCACGGAGGACTCGCTCGCGCAGGCGCTGGCCTACCTGGACTGACACCCCCAGCGACCGCGCCAGGCGGAGGTGGCGGAGCGGGCCGACTACCGGCTCGCCCACCTCCGCGACGGCCTACCCGGCCTGAACCCCCACCAGCGACAGCGCGCCGCGGCACAGTTCGAGGTCCTCGCGTGCCGTCACCACCAGCACCGCGGGCCCGTCGCCGGAACTCACCACCCGGTCACCGCTTCCGCCGGGCAGGGCGGCACGCAGGCCGAGGACCTCGCATCCGGCGATGATCTCGCCGACCACGCCGGGCTGGTGTTCGGCCACGCCGCCGGTGAACACGACCGCGTCGAGGCGGTCCAGGCTCATCGCCGCCGCGCCGATCTCCCGCCGAAGCCGGTGCACGTACACCTCCAGCGCCTCCCGGGCGTCGCGGTCCCCGCCGTCCCGCGCCGCGAGCACTTCCCGCACGTCGCCCGACGTGCCGGTCATCCCGGCCAGCCCGGACTCGCGGTGGAGCACGTGCGCCAGCTGCGGCACGGTGACCTCGCCGGTTTCGAGCACGTGCAGCAGCAACCCGGGATCGACCGAGCCGGACCGGGTCGCCATCGCCGCGCCCTCCAAGGCCGTGAAGCCCATCGAGGTGTCCACACTCGCGCCACCACGGATCGCGGTGACCGACACGCCGGCCCCGATGTGCGCGACCACCAGCCGCAGGTCGTCCTCGGCGCGGCCGAGCAGTTCCGCGGCCCGGCGCAGCGCGTGACGGCACGACAGCCCGTGGAAACCGTAGCGGCGCAACCGGTTCTGGCTCGTCCACGCCCGCGGCAGCGGGTAGCGCGCGGCGCCCGGCGGCAGTCCGGTGTGGAAGGACGTGTCGAAGCAGCCCACGACCGGCGTGCCCGGCAGCAGCCGGCGCACCACTCGGGCGACGTCGACCGACAACGGCTGGTGCAACGGCGCCAGCGGGGTGAGTCGCTCCAGTTCGCGCAACACCGCGTCGTCGAGCACGACCGGCCCCGGCCGGGACCCGCCGTGCACGAACCGGACCGCCACGCAGCCGGGCGGCCCCCACTCCGCCAGCGCCTCGGACACGGCCCGCTCGTCGGCGCGGGCGTCCGCCGCCTGCCACGTGCGGCTGTCCACCACGTCGCCGTCGTGCAGGGCGGCCTTCAGCGACGACGACCCGGGGTTGAGGGTCAGCACCCGCATCGCGCTCACCGGGTCCAGCGCCACTCGCGGACCTCCGGCAGGTCCTCGCCGTGCTCGCGGATCCACCGGCGGTGCCGGGTGCGCGCGTCGGCCATCGCCTGCCGGGTCGTGCCCGCCGTCCGCAGCAGCCCGGGCACCCGGTCGATCACGTCGATCACCAGCTGGAACCGGTCCATGTCATTGAGCACCAGCATGTCGAACGGCGTCGTGGTCGTCCCGCGCTCCTTGTAGCCCCGCACGTGCAGCCCCGCGTGGTTGGCGCGGCGGTAGGCCAGCCGGTGGATCAGCCACGGGTAGCCGTGGTAGGCGAAGATCACCGGCCGGTCCCGCGTGAACAACGCGTCGAACTCGCGGTCGGTCATGCCGTGCGGGTGCTCGGTGTCCGGCTGCAGCCGCATCAGGTCGACCACGTTCACCACCCGCACCGCCAGCTCCGGCAGGTGCTCCCGCAGCAGGGTGACCGCGGCCAGCACCTCCAGCGTCGGGGCGTCACCCGCGCACGCCAGCACCACGTCGGGCTCGTGGCCGGGGTGGGTGCTCGCCCACTCCCAGATCCCGGCGCCGCGGGCGCAGTGCAGCGCGGCCTGCTCGGCGTCGAGCCAGTCCGGGGTGTCGTTCTTGCCCGCCACGATGACGTTGACGTAGTCCCGGCTGCGCAGGCAGTGGTCGGCGACGGTCAGCAGCGTGTTCGTGTCCGGGGGCAGGTACACCCGCACGACCTCGCTGCTCTTGTTGGCCACGTGGTCGATGAAGCCAGGGTCCTGGTGCGAGAAGCCGTTGTGGTCCTGCCGCCACACGTGGGAGGTGAGAAGGTAGTTCAGCGACGCCACCGGGCGCCGCCACGGGATGTCCCGTGAGCTGCGCAGCCACTTGATGTGCTGGTTCACCATCGAGTCGACGATGTGCACGAACGCCTCGTAGCAGGAGAACAGCCCGTGCCGCCCGGTGAGCAGGTAGCCCTCCAGCCAGCCCTGGCACAGGTGCTCCGACAGCACCTCCAGCACCCGGCCGTCGCGGGACAGGTGCTCGTCGACCGGTTCGATCGCGGCCTGCCAGCCCTTTCCGGTGGCCTGGTAGACCGCGTCGAGGCGGTTGGAGGCCGTCTCGTCCGGGCCAAACAGCCGGAAGTTCCGCCTGCCCGCGCTGCGCTCGGCCACCTCCCGCAGGTAGCGGCCCAGCACGCGGGTCGGTTCGTGCACGCTCGTGCCCGGTTCGGTGACCCGCGGCGCGTGGTCGCGCGGATCGGGCAGGTCGAGCGGCCGCAGCAGCGCGCCGCCGTTGGCGTGCGGGCTGGCGCCCATCCGCCGGGTGCCGGACGGGATCAGCGCGGTCACCTCCGGCGTGGGGCGGCCGTCAGCGTCGAACAGCTCCTCCGGCCGGTAGGACCGCAGCCAGCGTTCCAGCGCCGCCAGGTGGTCCGGGTTCTCCCGCACGGCGGGCAGCGGCACCTGGTGCGCGCGCCACGTCCCTTCCACCGGCACACCGTCCACTTCGGACGGGCCGGTCCAGCCCTTGGGGCTGCGCAGCACGATCACCGGCCACCGCGGCCGCCCGGTCGCGGCGCCGGATCGCGCCGCGGCCTGGATGTCCCTGATCTCGGCGACGACGTCGTCAAGCGTCGCGGCCATCGCCTGGTGCATTGTCGCCGGGTCGGAGCCTTCGACGTGGTAGGGCCGGTAGCCGTAACCCCGCAGCAGGTCGTCGAGCTCGTCGCGCGGGATCCGGGACAGGACCGTCGGGTTGGCGATCTTGTAACCGTTGAGGTGCAGGACCGGCAGCACCGCGCCGTCGTGCACCGGGTCGAGGAACTTGTTCGCGTGCCAGCTCGCGGCCAGCGGCCCTGTCTCGGCTTCGCCATCGCCGATCACACAGGCGACCAGCAGGTCCGGGTTGTCGAACGCGGCGCCGTACGCGTGCGCCAGCGAGTAGCCCAGTTCGCCGCCCTCGTGGATCGAGCCCGGCACCACCGGGGCGACGTGGCTGGGCACCCCGCCGGGAAACGAGAACTCGCGGAACAGCGTCCGCATCCCCGCCACGTCCTGCGTGACGTCCGGCGTCAGTTCGGGGTAGCTGCCCTCCAGCCAGGTGTGCGCCAGCAGCGCCGGCCCGCCGTGCCCCGGCCCGGTCACGAAGATCGCGTCCAGGTCGTGCGCCACGATGGCGCGGTTGAGGTGCGCGTAGACGAAGGTCAGTCCGGGCGAGGTGCCCCAGTGCCCGAGCAGCCGCGGCTTGACGTGCCCCGGCGTCAGCGGCTCGCGCAGCAGCGGGTTGTCCATCAGGTAGATCTGGCCCGCCGCGAGGTAGTTCGCGGCGCGCCACTGGCAGTCCACTTGGGACAGTTCGCGACCGGTGAGTGCGGCGCGTGACGGCGCCTCGGTGGTGCTCACGAGCCGGGCCGCGGGCGGACGATCATCACCGGGCACTGCGCGTGGTGGATCAGCGCCTGGCTGGTCGAGCCCAGCAGCAGACCGCTGAACCCGCCCCGGCCGCGACTGCCCACGACGACCAGCTGGGCATGCGCGCTCCAGCTCAGTAGCTGGTGCCGCGGCCGGTCCCGCGCGACGACGCGCTCGACCCGCACGTCGGGGTACTTCTCCTGCCACCCGGCGAGCCGCTCGGCCAGCAGCCGCCGCTCGTCGGCGGCGCTCTCCTCCCAGTCCAGCGCGATCGGCACCATCGACGGGTAGCCGGCGAAGTCCACATCGGACCAGACGTGCACCGCCACCAGGCCGGCGCCGCGCCACGACGCCTCCTCGAACGCGGCCGCGAGGGCGCGCTCGCCGACCGGGCTGCCGTCGACGCCGACGACCACCGGGCCCTCCGCGTTCTCCCGTCCGCGGACGACCACCACCGGGCACCGCGCGTGCGCGGCGACCTCGACGGTCGTCGAGCCGACCAGCATCCCGGCGAACCCGCCGGTGCCGGAACAGCCGAGGACGACAGTCCGGGCGGTGCGGGAGGCCTCGATCAGGGCCAGCGCTCCGGTCTCGGTCGGCCGGCCCGTGGTGATCGTCAGGTCCGTGCCCCCGGCTTCGCGGGCGGTCCGGACGGCGTCGGCGACCAGGTCGTCGGCCGCCTTGACCAGCTCGTCGTAGGCCTGCTGCAGTACCGCGAGACCCGCGCCGTCGAAGCCGGTGATCGGCGCGAAGCCGTGGACGATGCGCAGGGGTTCGTGGCGCTGCCGGGCCGCCTCGGCGGCCCACCGCAGGGCACGCGTGGCCTCCTCGGAGCCGTCCACGCCGACGACGATCGCGTTGCCGTTCATCAGATCCCTCCCGGGTGCGCCGCCACGGCGCTGGCGCTGACGACGCCGGGCACGGCCTCGGCCAGCACGGTCGCCACGTGGCGGTCGGTCTCGTCGTCGAACTCGTCGGCGATGTGCACCACGCCGTCGCGCACCTCCACGTGCCAGCGGTCGGGGCCGCCGTAAAGGCACAGATGCCGGCGCACGTCGCCGGCGATCTCGCTGTCGCTGCGGGCGAAGACCCGCACGATGTCGCCGCGGGTGACGATGCCGACGACCTGGCCGCCCTCGGCGATGGGCATGGCGCGGATCCGGGCGTCCAGCAGGGCGCGGCTGAGCGTGGCCAGGTCGGCGCCCGGGGGCATCGCGGTGGCCGGCGTGGTCATCACCTCGCCCACGGTGGCGCCCGGCGCGCGGTCCGTCCGGTCCTCGTGGGTCCGCGGGTCGCGGGGCAGCCGGTCGGCGACCAGGTCGGCCTCGGTGACGATGCCGACCAGCCGTTCGTCGTCGTCCACGACCGGCAGGGCGGTGAACCCGCGGGACGACAGAATCCGCGCCGCCTCCTTCGCCGAGGTCCGCGGCGTCACGGTCGTGACCGGCCGGCTCATGATGTCCTGTGCTCGCATGGGTTCCACGCTAGGAAGCCGGAGCAGGCCGCACAGCGGGCCATGGTCATCAGGAGGAGGGACTTCCGGCCCTCTCGTGCGCGGCCAGCAGCGGGGAGCGGGCCAGGCCGATCGTCCCCGCCACGATCGCGGCCCCCGCACCCAGTTCGAGGAGCACCCAGGCGCCGCCGCGAACGTTCTCCCCGAACACGGCCACGCCCCACAGCAGCGCCACGAGCGGGTTGACCAGGGTCAGGCCCGGCTGGGACGCGGTCAGGCTCCCCGCGCGGAGCGTGTTCTGCAGCAGGAAGAACCCCAGCGGCGCGGCGACCAGCACCGCGTAGAACTGCCAGGTCGACAGCACCGTGGCGGACGGGTCGCGCACCGCGGCCATGACCGCCGACACCAGGACGGCGGTGAACCCGAACCACGCCCCGGCCGCGCTGCCGAGCAGCAGCGCGCGGCGGCCGCCGGCGCTCACGGCGGCCCCGCGGTGCACCAGGACGGCGACCAGGGTGGTGGTGGCCAGGCAGCCCGCCAGCCATCCGCCCGCGGGCGCCGCGAGCGGATCGCCGCCGGACGGCCGCAAGGCGGCGAGCAGGACCACGACGCCACCGCCGACGCCCGCGACG
The DNA here is from genome assembly GCF_021654135.1 of Amycolatopsis tucumanensis. GTDB lineage: Bacteria > Actinomycetota > Actinomycetes > Mycobacteriales > Pseudonocardiaceae > Amycolatopsis_E > Amycolatopsis_E tucumanensis. The sequence continues at coordinate 8,370 of NZ_JAKGSD010000084.1, forward strand.
GGCAGCCATTCGCCGAGCCCGAGGCGGCGACGGCGCAGGATCGCGGTCAGGACCAGGACGAACGCCAGCTCGCCGATCAGGATCGGCTGGACCAGCACGATCGGGCCGGCCGCCAGCGCCAGGGCCTGGAGCACGGACCCGGCCACCATCGAGGTGACGCCGAACCCCCAGGCCGGCTGTTTCGCCAGGTCCCACAGCAGGCGGATGGTCAGGTGCCCGTCCGCGGGCTCGTTCCGCGCGGCCTGCCGCTGCAGGACCGACCCGGCGGCGTTGGCCGCCGCGGCCAGCACCGCCAGCACCACGCAGACCACCACAGCAGTTCCTCCCGGCCGACTGGGCCGAGCATGCGGGACGCTCCCGCCGCCCGGCCAGTGACCTTCGTCCCCGTCCGGCCGCCGTTGGTCAGCGCGCGAGTGGCACCGGCCAATCCGGAGACGCTTCCACCGCACGCCTGAGCAAGCCTGGCCCGCGTCCGCCACCAGGACTGACAGTGGCCGGACGAAGCGACCGGGAACCACCCAGCGCGCCGGTCAGTTGTCCCGGTACCGACCGCACGGAGGTTGCCGATGTCATTCGATCCTCTGCCCCTGGTCGCGTCCTGGCGGCACGAGGGGGCCCGCGCCGGGTTCGAAGTCGCGTTCTTCGCCGAGGAGCGTGGCGGGGTCCGGGTGGAGGGCGTCACCACCGCCACCGAGGACGGCGAGTCCTGGATCGTCGACTACGTGATCCACCTCGACGAGTCGTGGCGGACCAGGTCCGCGCGGATCACCGGCCGCAGCGGCGCCGCCACCCGGGTCAGGCTCATCGAGGCCGACGGTGACGGTCACTGGCAGGTGGACGGCGTCGCCGCGCCCCAGTTGCAGGGCTGCCTGGACCTCGACCTGGAGGCCTCGGCGATGACCAACACCTTCCCCGTGCACCGGCTGCGGTTCCCGGCCGGGCGGCCGGTCCCGGCGCCGGCCGCGTACGTCCGCGCGGTCGGGCTCGCGGTCGACCGCCTGGACCAGAGCTACTCCCGGTCGGACGACGAGCACTACGACTACGCCGCGCCGGAATTCGACTTCACCTGCCGCCTGACCTACGACCGGCACGGCCTCATCCTCGACTACCCGGGCATCGCCGTCCGGGTCCAGTGATGGACCGCGGTCAACGGTCCAGTGTGGAGTGCCCGGTCTGCCGCAGCGTCTCGAAGTCACGCAAGTAGGTCTGCTCGTCGATCTCGCCGCGGGCGAAGCGCTCGGCCAGCAGCTGCTCCGGCGTCGGCCGTTCCCGGTCCTCCGGACCTGGCCGCCGCTGCAGCGCGCGGACCACCAGGACGACAGCCACGATCACCAGCGCCCACAGCGCCACGTTGCCGATGGTCATGAGGGCCATACCCCAGCCGCTCATTCCGTTCCCGTACCAGTACATCATCGCCGGCTCCTTCCCGAGCCCCCAGCATGCGCGGCCACCCGCCGGAGCGGGACGGTCCGAGGTCGCCTCCCCGAGGGCACAAGGTCCCCAGCCACGCGCGCGTGCCGCCTGATCTACGAACCGTCGTAGTAGACTCCGGAAACTGCGCGGAAGCGAGAACGGCCATGCGTTCCCACGGCGAGCACACGGAGCAACGCCCGCGAACCGCACCGGGCGCGAGCACCGTCGTGCTCGGCGTCAGCGGCGTCCAGTGGGCCTCCGAGCAGAACGTGGTCACCGCGGTCCTTGGCCGGCGTCCCGGGGTGCTCGGCGTCGAGGCCAACCCGGTGGCCCAGACGGCGACGGTCGTGTTCGATCCAGAGCGGACTTCGGTCGCCGAGTTGCGGGACTGGGTGACCGACTGCGGCTACCACTGCGCGGGGCAGTCGGTGCCCCACCACGTCTGCGACCCGATGGCCGAGCCGGGCGGGCAGCCCAGCGCAGTGGGTCACGCCGGGATGCCGATGGCGGCGATGGTCGCCGACATGCGCAACCGTTTCCTGGTCGCCGCGCTGTTCTCCGTCCCGATCGTGCTGTGGTCGCCGATCGGCAGCGAGGTGTTCGGCCTGCACCTGCCGACCCCGTTCGGCGTGCGTCAGGACGTCTGGGCGCTGCTGCTCAGCCTGCCGGTCGTCGGATACTCGTCGTGGATCTTCTTCGCCGGGGCCGCGCGCGCGTTGCGGGCCCGCACACTCGACATGATGGTGCTGGTCGCGGTGGCCGTCGGAGCGGGGTGGCTTTACTCGCTCGCGATCACACTCTCCGGAGGCGGCGAGGTCTTCTACGAGGCCGCCACCGTGCTGGCCGCGTTCGTGCTGCTGGGCCACTGGTTCGAGATGCGCGCCCGCGGCGGGGCCAACGACGCCATCCGCACCCTCCTCGACCTCGCCCCGCCCCGGGCGCTGGTGATCCGGGACGGGGAACCGGCAGAGGTCGCGACCGCGGAGGTCGTGGTGGGCGACCTGCTGCTGGTGCGGCCGGGCGCGAAGATCGCCGTGGACGGTGTCGTCGAGGACGGCGAAAGCGAGGTCGACGAGTCGATGGTCACCGGGGAAAGCCTCCCGGTGCACAAGACCCGCGGGTCGGCGGTCATCGGCGCGACCATCAACGTCAACGGCACGCTGCGCGTGCGGGCCACCAAGGTCGGCTCGGACACCGCGCTGGCCCAGATCGTCCAGCTCGTGCAGGAGGCGCAGAACTCCAAGGCCCCCGGCCAGCGCCTCGCCGACCGCGCCGCGTTCTGGCTGGTCCTGGTCGCCCTCGCCGGCGGCACCGCGACGCTCGCGGTGTGGCTGGCCACCGGCAGCACCTTCGCCACCGCGATCCTGTTCGCCATCACCGTCGTGGTGATCACCTGCCCCGACGCGCTCGGCCTCGCCACCCCGACCGCGGTCATGGTCGGCACCGGGCTCGGCGCCCGGCGCGGCGTGCTGTTCAAGAACGCCATCGCACTGGAGACCGCCGCGCGCATCGAGGTCGTGGTGGTGGACAAGACCGGCACCCTCACCAAGGGCGAGCCGGAGGTCACCGCGGTGGTCACCGGCAGCGCGGACAGCAGCGTCGGCGAGGACGAGCTGCTGCGCCTGGCCGCCGCCGTCGAGCGGGAGTCCGAGCACCCGCTGGCGAAGGCGATCGTCCACCACGCCGAAGGCCGCGGGCTGGACGCGCCGCGCACGCAGCGGTTCGAGAACGTCCCGGGGCACGGCGCGATCGCCGAGGTCGACGGCCACCGCGTGGTGGTCGGCAACCAGCGGCTGCTCGACCGGGAAGGCATCGACGCCGGCGCCATGACCGCGGGGCGCGAGCAGCTGGCCGGCGGCGGGCAGACCGCGATCATGGTCGCCGTCGACGGGGTCGCGGCGGGGGTGATCGGTGTCGCCGACGCCGTCCGGGACACCTCCGCGGCCGCCGTCGCCGGACTGCACGAACTCGGCGCCGAGGTCGTGATGCTCACCGGCGACAACCGGGCGACCGCGCACCGCATCGCCCGCCAGCTGGGCATCGACACCGTGCTCGCCGAGGTGCTGCCTAAGGACAAGGCGGCGCAGGTCGCCGCCCTGCAGCGCGACGGCCGCCGCGTCGCGATGGTCGGCGACGGCGTCAATGACGCCCCCGCACTGGCCCAGGCCGATCTGGGGATCGCGATCGGCGCCGGCACCGACGTCGCCATCGAGACCGCCGACGTCGTGCTCATGCGCTCCGACCCGCTCGGCGTGCCGGCCGCGCTGCGGATCGGCCGCGGCACCCTGCGCAAGATGCGGCAGAACCTCGCCTGGGCCATCGGCTACAACGCCCTCGCGCTGCCGATCGCCGCTGGCGTGTTCGAACCCGCCTTCGGGCTCGTGCTCCGCCCGGAGATCGCCGCCCTGTCGATGTCCGGGTCCAGCGTGATCGTCGCCCTCAACGCGCTGGCGCTCAACCGGCTCCGCCTCCCCGTCGTTTGACTACGGTACCCCCCTAGGGTATAAATTCTCCTGTCGGCGCCACCCGGGCCGACGTGAGGAGAAGGAACGATGCGGGGTTACACCAGCGACAAGGACGGCTACCTCACCCGGCTGCGCCGGATCGAAGGGCAGATCCGGGGCCTGCAGCGGATGGTCGAGAACGACGAGTACTGCATCGACGTGCTCACGCAGATCGCCGCGGCCACGAAGGCCCTCCAGTCGGTGTCGCTGGGCCTGATGGACGAGCACCTCAAGCACTGCGTGGCCGAAGCGATCGCCGTCGGCGGCGACACGGCCGACGCGAAGGTGCGCGAGGCCAGCGAAGCCATCGCCCGGCTGGTCCGTTCCTGACGACCGGAAGAAGGAGAGCCATGAGCGAGCAGACCTACACCGTGACCGGCATGACCTGCGAGCACTGCGTGCGCTCGGTGACCGAGGAGGTCCGGGAGATCGACGGCGTCACCGACGTGGCCGTCGACCTGCCCACCGGACGGGTCACCATCACCAGCGAGCACGAGCTCACCACCGACGCGGTCCGCGCCGCCGTCGAAGAAGCCGGTTACCAGCTGACCGCGTAGCGGCAGCCCGAGGACAGGAATGTCATGAACACTGCAGGGAAGCTCTCCGCCTGCGGTGCGGCGCTCGCCCTGGTCGCCGGAGGCGGCTGGGCGATCGGCACCGCTGTCGGTCCCGTCACCAGCGAAGCTGGCACGCGTGGCGCCGAGGACGCCGCGCACGGGGACAGCCACAGCGGCACTGTCGCGGAGACCACGCAACCCGACCAGCCCGCGGGGCTGGCGTCGTCCAGGGGCGGTTACACCCTCACGCCCACCCGCACGACGCTCACCACCGGGACCACCGAGGAGTTCTCCTTCCGGATCACCGGACCGGACGGCAACGCGGTCACCGCGTTCGACGTCGAGCACGAGAAGCGCATGCACCTCATCGTGGTGCGCCGCGACACCGCCGGGTTCCAGCACATCCACCCGGAGATGGCCGGTGACGGCACCTGGACCGTGCCGCTGGCCGTCGCCGACGCCGGCAGCTACCGCGCCTTCGCCGACTTCAAGCCCACCGGCGGCCAGGCCACCACCCTGGGCGTCGACCTGGCGGCGGCGGGCGACTTCCAGCCGGCCCACCACCCGGCGACACGCGTGGCGCGGGTGGACGGCTACGAGGTCCGGCTCGACGGCGAACTGACCCCGGGACGCACGTCGAAGGTGACGGCCACCGTCACCAAGGACGGCCACGACGTCACCGACCTGCAGCCCTACCTCGGCGCCTACGGGCACCTGGTGGCGCTGCGCGAAGGCGACCTCGCCTACCTGCACGTCCACCCGGACGGCAGCCCTGGCGACGGGACGACGAAGCCGGGGCCGGGCGTCACCTTCCACGCCGAAGTCCCCTCCGCCGGCACCTACCGGCTCTTCCTCGACTTCCAGCACGCGGGCCAGGTCCGCACGGCCGAGTTCACCGTGCCGACCGCGGGCAGCGCGCCCACCGCACCGCCCGCACCGCCCGCCACCGGCGACGGCCACGGCCACAGCCACGGCTGATCGAGGAGAACCACGATGACTTCGGATGTGCGGAACCGCCCGCAGGCCGCCCAGGACGTCGAACTGGCGATCGGCGGCATGACCTGCGCCTCGTGCGCGATGCGGATCGAACGCAAGCTCAACAAGCTCGACGGCGTCACCGCGACCGTCAACTACGCGACCGAGAAGGCGAAGGTCAGTTTCCCCGCCGGCCTCGACCCGGCCACCCTGGTCGAGCAGGTCGAGGCGGCGGGCTACACGGCGACCCTGCCGCGGCCGGAACCCGCGGAGCCGGACACCGCCGAGGAGGACCCGTCGCGGTCGTTGCGGCAGCGGCTGATCGGCTCGCTGGTGCTGTCGGTGCCGGTGGTCGTGCTGGCGATGGTCCCGGCGCTGCAGTTCACCTACTGGCAGTGGATCTCCCTCACGCTCGCCGCACCGGTGATCGTCTGGGGCGCGTGGCCGTTCCACCGCGCCGCGTGGGCGAACCTGCGCCACGGCGCGGCCACGATGGACACGCTGATCTCGATGGGCACGCTCGCGGCGTTCGCCTGGTCGCTCTACGCGCTGCTGTTCGGCAGCGCCGGCGTGCCCGGCATGACGCACCCGTTCGAGCTGACCATTCAGCGGATCAGCGGGGACGGCAACATCTACCTCGAGGTCGCGGCCGGGGTGACCACGTTCATCCTCGCCGGCCGCTACTTCGAGGCCCGCTCGAAGCGGCGGGCCGGGGCCGCGTTGCGGGCGCTGCTCGAACTCGGCGCCAAGGAGGTGGCGGTGCTGCGCGGCGGCCGGGAAGTCCGCATCCCGGTCGAGCAGCTGGCCGTGGGCGACCGCTTCGTGGTCCGGCCCGGCGAGAAGATCGCCACCGACGGCGTGGTCGAAGACGGCAGCTCCGCGGTCGACGCGAGCATGCTCACCGGCGAGTCCGTGCCGGTCGAGGTCGGGCCGGGCGACGCGGTCACCGGCGCGACCGTGAACTCCGGCGGCAGGCTGGTCGTGCGGGCGACGCGGGTCGGCGCGGACACGCAGCTGGCGCAGATGGCGAAACTGGTCGAGGAAGCGCAGACCGGCAAGGCGGCCGTGCAACGGCTGGCCGACCGGGTCTCGGCGGTGTTCGTGCCGATCGTCATCGCACTCGCGGCCGGCACCCTGGCGTTCTGGCTCGGCGCGGGCGGCACGGTGTCCGCGGCGTTCACCGCCGCGGTGGCGGTGCTGATCATCGCCTGCCCGTGCGCGCTGGGCCTGGCCACGCCGACCGCGCTGCTGGTCGGCACCGGGCGGGGCGCCCAGCTGGGCATCCTGATCAAGGGCCCGGAGGTGCTGGAGTCCACCCGCCGCGTCGACACGATCGTGCTGGACAAGACCGGCACGGTCACCACCGGCAAGATGGCACTGACCGGCGTGCACGCCGCCGACGGTGTGGACGCCGACGAGGTGCTGCGGCTGGCGGGCGCTCTGGAGAACGCTTCCGAGCACCCCATCGCGCAGGCGATCGCCGCCGGAGCCCGGGAACGGGTTGGCGAGCTGCCCGCCGTCGAAGGCTTCACCAACGTCGAAGGCCTTGGCGTGCAAGGGATCGTCGACGGCAAGGCCGTGCTCGTCGGCCGCACCGCGCTACTGGCCGACTGGAGCCAGCACCTCTCCCCCGGCCTCGCCGAGGCCAAGGCCGCGGCCGAGCAGCGCGGCGGCACGGCGGTCGCGGTCGGCTGGGACGGGCGGGCGCGGGCGGTGCTGGTGGTCGCCGACACCGTCAAACCCACCTCCGCCGAGGCGATCCGGCAGCTGCGCGGGCTCGGGCTCACCCCGATCCTGCTCACCGGCGACAACCGGGCCGCGGCCGAGGCGGTCGCCGCGGAGGTCGGGATCGACACGGTGATCGCCGAGGTCCTGCCAGCCGACAAGGTCGACGTGGTCAAGCGGCTGCAGGACGAGGGCGAGGTCGTGGCGATGGTCGGCGACGGGGTCAACGACGCCGCCGCGCTCGCCCAGGCCGACCTCGGCCTGGCGATGGGCACCGGCACCGACGTCGCGATCGAGGCGAGCGACCTGACCCTGGTGCGCGGCGACCTGCGGGTGGCGGCCGACGCGATCCGGTTGTCCCGGCGGACCCTGCGCACGATCAAGGGCAACCTGTTCTGGGCCTTCGCCTACAACGTGGCGGCCCTGCCGCTGGCCGCCGCCGGCCTGCTCAACCCGATGATCGCGGGCGCCGCGATGGCGTTCAGCTCGGTCTTCGTGGTCAGCAACAGCCTGCGGCTGCGTGGTTTCCGCGGCACCACCACCCACGCGGGCGAGGGCATCGCGCGGCGGGCGGCGGAGGAACCGGTCGCGGTCGGCTGACCGGGGACGGAGACCGCGGCCGGCGGGCGCCGGCCGCGGTCCTTCGCTGCGGCGCATCTCGTCAGCGCCACCCCGGCGAGAACTCAGACCAGCCCGAGCAGGCACGCCGTCAGGGCGGCGGAGATCGTCAGGGCCGCGCCCACGACGAACGGCAGCAGCGCCGCGATGACGCCGGCCGCCCCACGGACAGCCAGGCGGCGCACTCCCCCGGACGGCACTCCGCCCCAGTCCAGACGCGCGAGCCGCACGTCCACCGCGTCCCGCGCCATGGCCAGCGCGATCGCCGGCGTACCGCAACCGGACACCCCCACCAGCGCCGAGCGCACCGCGCGCGGCCCGCACCGGCGGGTGGCGGTGACGTCGGCGGCGAGCTCCACCAGTTCCCGCAGCGCGGCGGGCGCTTCGCGGAGCAACGGCAGGAACGGCGGGCCGTGCGGAGCGCGTCGGCGAGGGCGACCAGCTGGTGGTGCCGCCCGGCCAGATGCGCGCGCCCGTGCACCAGCACCGCGGCCACGGCGTCGCGGTCGAGGTGGCGGCGCAGCCCTTCGGTGGCGACGACGACGCCCCGCCGTCCGCCGAGGCTGAACGCCAGCGGCCGGTCGTGCGCCAGCCACACCGTGGCCTCACCGTCCGCGCGCCCCGCGAGCCGCAACGCGGCCAGGTGCTCCCGCCGGAGCCGGGCGCGGCGCCGGATACCGCGGGCGCCGACGACGAGCAGGCGGCAGGCGGCGGCCCCGAGCAGGGCGAGACCCAGCGCGCCGCCGGCCTGTTCGACCGCGGGCGGCGAGCCGTGCTGCAGCGCGTCCCAGCAACCGGTGATCGCCGCGAGCAGCGGGCCGAACGAGCCGTGGGCGGGCAGGAGCAGCAGCACCACGCCCGTGACGGCGGCGAGCGCCACCCCGAACGCGGACAGCACCCAGCACAGGATCAGCAGCACCGGGTCACGGCGCCGCAGGTCGCGCGCCCGCAGCCACCGCGGCATCCACCAGCTCGCCGACACCGCGCCGGCGAGCAGGGACAGGGCGACGATCACCGCTTCCGTGCCTTCCGGCGCAGGCCCTTGCGCAGGACGTCGACTTCCTCCTCGGACGCCGACTGCGCGAAGTGCAGCAGCACCGCCTCGGGGTCGCCGGAGGAATCCAGGATGGTCCGCAGCGCGCGGGCGGCCGCCTCCTCCCGGCTGAGCGCGGGCTGGTAGCGGTAGGCCTTGCCGTCGAGCGCACGCTCGACCCAGCCCTTGCGGTGGAGGTTGTCGAGCACAGTCATCACGGTTGTGTAGGCCAGCTGCCGCGGGGTGCTGAGCCGTTCCAGGACCTCCCGGACCTTGACCGGCTCCGCGACGCGCCACAGCACGTCCATGACCGAGGACTCCAGGTCGCCGAGACCGAACATCCCCACCTCCGCTCCGCCACCGGGAGCGTCCACGATAACCGGCCGTCCGGGGCGCCTGCGAGGAGGACGGTTGCCTGTTCCTACTACCTCACCTAGTATCAGCCGCGCGGTGATCGCGTTTCACGACGCGCACCCGCGTGCACGGGCCCCCCTCCCGGTGCACGCCCCGCGCGGGTGCGGGGCGCGGCTCGTTCCGCCCCCGCACCCGACCAGGTCCAGTGTGGACTTTCCCGCCACAGCGCGCACCCGTCACACCTCCGGTCCACGAGACTTCCCACTGGCGATCTCGATACCCCCCGGGGTACCGTGGATGCCAACGGAACCAAGGAGGTCCACCGATGTGTCGTCGTGTGACGTGTTCGCGGTGCGGCAAGGCCACCTACGCCGGGTGCGGCCAGCACGTGGAAGAAGTGCTCGCCGATGTGCCAGCCGGGCAGCGCTGCCGGTGCGAGCCCGAGCCGGAGAAGCCGGGCGGGGCGTTGCGGCGCCTGTTCGGGCGATGAGCGTGCGGAAGGCGGAGGTGGCCTGATGGAGATGGGACCCGAACTGACCGGCGACGCGCTGGTGCGGCTGCGCCGCGCGCGGGGACAGCTGGCCGCGGTGATCAGCATGATGGAGAACGGCGGGGACTGCCAGGAGGTGCTCACCCAGCTGGCCGCGGTGTCCCGCGCGCTGGACCGCGCCGGGTTCAAGATCGTCGCCAGCGGGATGCGGCACTGCCAGGCCGCACGCGACCGCGGGGAGGAACCCCCGATGACCGAAGCCGAGCTGGAAAAGCTGTTCCTGGCCCTGGCCTGACCCCCCGGCGCCGTTCCCGCGGCGCCGCGGTGTCTCCGACACATACCCCCCGGGGTACCAACCAGGCCGAACCGAAGGAGAAAGGCCATGCTGGATGTACGGGTGATCGAGACGTCGTCGCTGGGCGACCGCAGCTACCTCGCCCACGACGGAGAACTCGCGGTGGTGGTCGATCCGCAACGCGACATCGACCGGATCGCCGCACTGGCGGGCCGGCTCGGGGTCCGCGTCGCGTGGGTGCTGGAAACCCACGTGCACAACGACTACGTCTCCGGCGGGCTGCACCTGGCCCGGCTCACCGGGGCGCGCTACGGGGTCTCCGCGGCCGACGACGTGCCGTTCGAGCGCGTTGCCGTGCGCGAGGGGGACGTGATCGAAGTGTCCGGGCGGATGCGGATCCGGCCGGTCGCCACCCCCGGCCACACCTTCCACCACCTGTCCTACGTCCTCGACGGGCCGGACGGGCCGGCGGGCGTGTTCACCGGCGGGTCCCTGCTGCTGGGCACCACCGGCCGCACCGACCTGCTCGGCCAGGACCACGCGCACGAACTGGCCCGCCACCAGCACTCGTCCGCCCGCCGCCTCGCCGACCTGCTGCCCGACGGCGCGGCCGTGTGGCCCACCCACGGGTTCGGCAGCTTCTGCTCGGCCGGGCAGGCCGAGGGCGAGGCCTCCTCGATCGGCCGCGAACGGCGGCACAACCCGGCACTGACGCTGGCGGAGGGTGAGTTCGTCGAGCAGACCCTGGCCGGCCTGGACGTCTACCCGGCCTACTACGCCCACATGGGGCCCCGCAACGCCGCCGGACCCGATCCCATCGACCTCACCCCGGCCCGCACCGCCGGACCGGACGAACTGCGGCGGCGGATCGACGACGGCGAATGGGTGGTGGACCTGCGCTCCCGCAAGGCGTTCGTGCACTCGCATCTGGCCGGCACGGTGAGCCTCGGCCTCGACGGGCCGATGGCGACGTGGCTGGGCTGGCTCATCGACTGGGGCGCGCCGATCACGCTGCTCGGCGAGACCCCGGAGGACGTCGCGCAGGCTCAGCGGGAACTGGCCCGCATCGGCATCGACCGGCCAGCCGCCGCGGCCAGTGGCGGGCCCGAGGAGTGGGCGGGCGGCCGGTCCGGCCTGCTGGCGAGCCTGCCCGCGGCGACGTTCGCCGACCTGGCCGCCGCGCTCCGGCACGGTCACGCCGGCGCCTACCCGCCGCCCGCGGTGGTGCTGGACGTCCGCCTGCCGCACGAGTGGCGGGACGGCCACGTGCGCGGCGCCGTCCACATCCCGCTGCCCGAACTCCCCCACCGGATCGGCGAAATCCCCGCCGGGCCGGTGTGGGTGCACTGCGCCAGCGGCTACCGCGCCACTGCCGCGGCCTCGCTGCTCGCCAGGGCCGGGCGGACCGTGGTCCTCATCGACGACGTCTTCACGGGTGCCGCCGACGCCGGCGTGCCCATGGCGGCCTGACCCGTGCTCGCCACCGTCGCGCTGCCCGAACTCGATCCAGGCCCGGTGTGGGTGCACCGCGCCAGCGGCTATCGCGCAACCGCCGCCATGCCGATGGCGGGATGACCTGTGCTCGCCGTCGTCGCGCTGGCCGGGCTGCTCATCGGGGTGGCGCTGGGCGCGCTCGGTGCGGGCGGGTCGATCCTCGCGGTGCCCGCCCTGGTCTACCTCGCCGGGCAGCCTCTCGCCGCCGCCGTCCCCACCGCGCTGATCGTGGTCGGGCTGTCCTCCGCGGCCGCGGTGGCGCCCCGGTTGCGGGCCGGCGTGGTGCGGTGGCGGGTCGCGCTGGTCTTCGGCGCGGCCGGCGTCCCCGCCGCCTTCGGGGGCGCCGCACTGGGCCGGTCGCTGTCGCCGCGGCTGCTGATGCTCGGGTTCGCCATGCTGATGGCGGTCGTCGCCGTGCGCATGCTGCGGGAGCGCGCGGGCGCCGGCGGCGCGTGCCGCACCACGAGCGGGGGCGTCAACTGGCGCACCTGCCTGCCCTCCGCCGTCGGCACCGGCGCCGTCGTCGGCCTGCTGACCGGGTTGTTCGGGGTCGGCGGCGGGTTCCTCATCGTCCCCGCGCTGACCCTGCTGCTCGGCCTGGACGCGGCCGCGGCGGTCGCGACCTCGCTGGTCGTCATCGTGATCAACTCGGCGGCCGGGCTGGTGGCCCACGCCGGAGCTCCCGTCGACTGGGGCGTCACCGCCGTGTTCGCAGTGACGGCCGCGATCGCCGCGGTCGCGGGCGGGCGGCTGACGCGCCGCCTGCCGGCGAAGCTGGTCCGGCGGGCGTTCGCCGTGGTGGTCCTGCTGGTGGCGGCCGGGCTCGCCGTGGCGGTCACGGTCGCCCCGGACTCCCTGCCGGTGAGCTGACGCCGCTCGCGGGGTGGTCCGGAAAACGCCCGAGCAGGCCGGCCACCTCACCGTCGGACACCTGCCCGAGCCGGTGGTACCACTGGCCCACCGCGGTGAACCCGGCCGGCGCCGCCAGGCACACGACCTCGTCGGCGTCGCGGCGGAGAGCGGCGATCGCGCCCGGCTCCCCCACCGGCACGGCCAGCACCACACGCGCCGCGCCGAGCGCCCACGCGACCTGGCACGCGGCGCGGGCCGTGGCACCGGTCGCCACCCCGTCGTCGACGATGAGCGCCGTCCGGCCCGCCAGGTCGATCCGGCCTCGCCCGGCGCGGAACGCCTCCACCCGGCGCCGCAACTCGGCGCGCTCGGCCCGCTCGACCGCGGCCAGCTCCCCGGCGCTCACCCCGGCCCGACGCACGATCTCGCCGTTGACCACGCGCACCCCCTCCTCGCCGATGGCGCCCATCGCGAGCTCCGGCCGGCAGTGCACGCCGAGCTTGCGGACCACGACGACGTCGAGGGGCGCGCGCAGCGCCCGCGCGACCTCGAACGCGACCGGCACCCCACCCCTCGGCAACCCCAGCACCACGACGTCTTCCCCGCGCAAGGCCATCAGCCGCTCCGCCAGCGCTCGTCCGGCATCGCTCCGGTCGGTGAATCTCATCGCTGCCTCCACTCCGGCGGTCACGTCCCGAGCCTGGAACCCGGCAGGGCTCACCGGCAGGGCCCACCGTCGTCACGGGGCCTGACGAAAGTCCTCGCCATCGGGGCGGAAATGCCACGGGGAACCGGGAACTCCGGCTGTGTCGGCGGCCGGGCCGCGGCGAGCAGGCTGGGCGGAAGCACCCGACGAGAGGAAGGACCGGGACGATGTCCAGCCCCGTCACCACCGCAAAGCCCGCACCCGACCGCTACCCCGACCTGGCCGACCGGCGGCTCGCGGCCACGATGACCGCCGAAGACCACGCCGAGGACCGCGGGCTGGACCCGTTCGAGCGCACGACCTGCCGGACCCACCGCCGCTGGCTGCACCAGTGCGTCGCGTCGCCACAGCACGTCGTGGTCATCACCGGGCACCGCTGGTGCCGCGACTGCGCCTGCGCCCTGACCGTGCTCGTGGACGAGCTCACCGGCGACGTCCGCCTGACCTGCCCGCGCTGCCGCACCACACCCGACAACCGCGTCACCCGGCAGCTCGTCCGCGCCTGCCGGGGCAGCCTGGCCGCCGCGGCCGAAGGCCGGGACCGGACGCGAACGCCCTGAAGGAGACGCGATGCCCGCCCACGAACCACTGCCCCAGCCGGCCGCCTGGCGGGCCGTCGGCGCCTGCGCCGTCGAGACCGCGCGGATGCTCGCCCGCCGCGAAATCCACCTGCCGCGACGCCACGTCGGCGAACGGCTCACCTTCGCCGACGGCAGTTCCGGTGTCGTGTACCGCGAGACCACAGTGGACAGTCCGCCCGGGGACCCGTGCGTCCTCGTCGTCACCTTCCGGCTGCGGTGGGTGCGCGGCCGCGGTCACACGCTGTTCCGCTGGGAAAGCCTGCTGAACACGCCCCTGTTCGTGGGGTTCCCCGGTTTCACGTCCAAGCTGTGGCTGGCCCACGACGACCGCGGCCGGTACCGCGGGGTGTACGAATGGGACGGTCCGGAACGGGCGGAGCACTACGCCCGGTCGCTGTGGCGCGTGCTCGCGCTGGTCAGCGTTCCGGGCTCCATCGACTACGTGGTGCTGCCGGGGCAGCGGCGCGACGACGTGCTCGCCCACCCCGGGCAGCTGGGCGCCCCGGCCGAGCGGGAGTCCTGGTGGCGGCCGGTCCCGGCCGCCTGAGCGCGGACGTCCTCGTCGCCGGCGCCGGGCCCACCGGGCTCACGGCCGCGCTGATGCTGCACGACCACGGCGCGGCGGTGCGGATCGTCGACCGGCGGCCCGGGGCGTTCCGGCCATCGCGCGCGATGATCGTGCACCCCCGTACCCTGGAGGTGCTCCGGCCGCTCGGCGTGGCCGGCGCGCTCCTGGACCGCGGGGACCGGTCCCCCGAAGCCGAGCTGCACCTGGGCCGCCGCCGGGTACGGGTGCGGCTGAACGCCCTCGACCTGCCGGACACCGCCTTCCCGCACCTCACGCTCCTGCGTCAGATGGACGTCGAGGACGTCCTCCTCGGCGCGCTGGCCCGGCGCGGCGTGCGCGTCGAGCGCGGCACCGAGCTCGCCGATTTCCGGCCAGTGCCCGGCTCCGTGACGGCGACCCTGCGCTCGGCGGCGGGCGCGCGGGAGGAGCGGTACCGGTTCCTCGCGGGGTGCGACGGTCAGGCGAGCACGGTGCGGGCCCGGGCCGGCCTGGGCTGGCCCGGCGGCCCGTACCGGGAGGACGCGGTGCTGGCCGACCTCGACCTCGACACCGGCCTCACGCCCGGCGTCGCGCACGTCGTGGCCGGCCGGGAGGGACTGCTGATGCTGTTCGCGCTCGGCGAAACCGCCGGGTGGCGCCTCCTCGCGACGCGCCCGCACGGCGCCGCCGCCGATCCGCGGGACCTGCTCGCCGGCGCCGGCCTGGACGTGCGGGTGCGGAACGTGGCGTGGTCGTCGCGGATCCCCCTGCAGCACCGGCTCGCCACCGGATTCCGCGCGGGACCGGTGTTCCTGGCCGGCGACGCGGCCCACGCGCACTCGCCGGCCGGCGGGCAGGGCATGAACACCGGCATCCAGGACGCGGTCAACCTGGGGTGGAAACTCGCCTACGCCGCCCGCCACGAGGAGGACCTCCCGGCGCTGCTCGGGTCCTACGAGCAGGAGCGCCGCCCGGTGGCGAGGCAGGTGCTGGCGCTGACGCACCTGGTCTTCTGGGCGGAGGCCGGGACGGGTCCGGTGCCCGCGTTCCTGCGCGGCACCCTGGCACCGTTGGCCGCGCCGGTCATTCCCGTGGCGATGAACCGCCGCCGCCTGGTCGCGACGCTCGTCCGGACGTTGTCGCAGCTGCGGGTGAACTACCGGTCGAGCCCGCTGTCCGAGGGGATCGGCGCCCCGCGGCCGGGCGACCGCCTGCCCGACGAGACCGTGCGGTGCGCGGGGCGGGACGTCCGGCTGCACGAGCTCACCGCCGCGCCCGGCGTACACGTGCTCCTGCACCGCGACGCCCGCCTGCCGAAGGTGTCCGGTCGCGCCACCGTCCACCGCCTACCGGACAGACCGGCCCGGACGATCATCGCCGTCCGGCCCGACGGCCACGTGGGTTTCCGCGACACCGACCCCGCCCGGGTCACGGGGTGGCTCGACCTGATCGGCGCGCCCGGCGGCTAACGACCGCCCTCGCGCACCCTGGTGGCGAGCACCGCCGCCTGGGCGCGGCGCCGCAGACCGAGTTTGGCCAGCAGGTGCGAGACGTAGTTCTTCACGGTCTTCTCCGCGAGGAACATGCGCCGTCCGATCTGCGCGTTGGTGAGACCTTCCCCGAGCAGGTCCAGGATCTCGCGCTCCCGGCCGGTCAGGCCCGCCAGTGGCCCCTCGTCCCGGACGTTCCGGCGCAGCCTGTTCATCAGGGTCGCGGCCGCCCGGGTGTCCAGCAACGAACGTCCAGCGCCGACGTCGCGGACGGCGTCGACCAAGCCCGCGCCCCTGATGTCCTTGATGACGTACCCGCCCGCCCCGGCGAGGATGGCCTCCAGCATGGCCTCCTCGTCGGTGTAGGAGGTGAGCATCAGGACGTTGAGCCCGGGCAGCCGGGAGCGCAGCTCGCGGCACAGTTCGATGCCGTTGCCGTCGGGCAGGCGCACGTCGAGGACGGCGACGTCGGGGCGCAGGGCCGGGATGCGGGCCAGCGCCTCGGCGGCGGTCGTGGCCTCACCCACGACCGCGAGGTCCGGGTCGCTGCCGAGCAGGTCGGCGGCGCCGCGCCGGACCACTTCGTGATCGTCGACCAGGAACACCGAGATCATCGCCGCGCTCCCCGAACGAGTCGATGTCCGAAGGTCAGGCCTTCGAAGTACCGGCGAGGCGTGGCGAAGGTCCCCTTCGCCAGGGACCAAAGTCACCTGGCGAGGGGACCTCCGCGCCGCGCCCTTCGGTCAGTAGTAGGTGACCGTCACCGCTCCGGTCGTGGCGTTCCAGGTGATGAAGCCGCCCCGGAAGTCGCTGCGCCGGCCGGTGCTGATGCCGTACTCGTCGCTCACCGGCAGACCGAGGCGGCTGCCCGTGCCGCCCACGGCGATGTACCGCGACAGGATCAACCCGTGCACCTCGTGCGCGGCGGTCGCCGCCGACCAGTACACGTTGCCGCCCTGGAACTGCGACGCCCGGCCGCCCGTGACGGCCACCTCGTCGGACACTGGGTAGCCGAGGAAGCCGGTCTCCCAGCCCAGTGACGCCCACTTGTCGCGGATCGCGCCGTAGACGGTGTGCGGCCCGGTCGGCGGGCTCCAGTAGATCGAGCCGCCCTGGAAGTGGTTGAACCGGCCGATCCGGTCCGGCGTGGTGGTCTCGTCGGTGCGCGGGAACCCGAGGAACGACGTCACCGACCCCATCCCGAAGTACTTGCCGCCGATCGCGCCGTGCACCTCGAACGTGCCGATGTCGTTGCGCCAGTAGATCCGGCCGATGTCGAACCACTGCACCGCGCTGGTGCCGCTGGTGGTGGCCACCATTTCCCCGGTGCGCGGCACGCCCAGTACCGACCGCTGGGCGCCCAGAGCGGCGTACTTCGCGCCGATCAGGCCCTTCGTCACCGACCGGTACGGGTCGGTGAAGCCGTACCCCATGCCGCGCAGCGTCGAGATGATCGACGGCAGCGCGGCGGTGTCGGTGGAGTCGTCACCGAGGTGCATCAGGATCGTCCCGCCGGGCACCGTGTACTGGCGCACCCGCGCCAGGATCGTGTCCAGGCTCGCGCCCTGGTAACCGGTGGTGTCGTAGGTCCAGTCGTAGTTGACGTAGTACCCGCGGGCGGCCAGGTCGCGGTTGACCCCCGCGTCCAGGTAACCGTCGCGGTAGGGCGCGCGGAACCAGCCCGCCGAGGTGAAGCCCAGGCGGTTGTAGGCGGCCTCGGCGCGGTCCAGCTGGCTCCACCGGGAGGCCTGCGTCTCCTGCGTGAAGTAGGGGTGGTCGTAGCTGTGGTTGATCAGCTTGTGCCCGGCGGAGATCAGCGCCCTGGTCTGGTCGGGGTACTTCTCGACGTACCGGCCGGTGAGCGCGAACGCGGCGGTGATCCCGTTCTCCCGCAGGATGCGCAGGACCTCGCCGGGGTTGCCGGCGCTCCACCAGTCGGCGTCGAAGGTGAGCGTCACGTTCTTGGTGGTGGTGTCGTAGGCACGCGTGAACACGTTCGCGGACGCGGGCGGGGCGTCCGCGGCCGATGCGGTCAGCGGCACGGCGAGGGCGGCGGCCGCCGCCAGCACCGCCGTGATCTTCCTGGTGGTTCTCATCGGATCGTCCCCTCCGTCGGAGATGTCGGTCTGCCTGGACCGTCTCCCCGGCGGGACGTCCGTGACGAGGGCATCTGGTCCCGAACGGACCGGACCAACGGCCCTGCGCCGCCGTCAGGCCGTCGCGGGTGCGCGCAGGCGGCGCAGGATCGCGTCGATGGCGCCGCGCGGGGCGCCCGCCGTCCCCTGCGCGCGGACGACGCGGTCCCCCGCCGACAGGGTGGCCTCGGCGAGCACGTGGTCGGCGCGGCGGGGCGCGCGCAGCGTCAGCCGCACCCTGTCCACCGGCTCGGGGTGGTGCGAGGCGAGGTGTCGCAACTCGTCGAGGGCGTAGCCGAGCGCGGCGGGATCCATCTGGCCGGCGATCTCCACGTGCACGCCCGGCTCGCCCAGTCCGGGCGCGGGCAGGCCGCAGAAGCAGGTCGGTGCGGTCACGCCTCCACCGTCCCGGCCCGGCGCCGCCGCGGTCAGGGGCTTTGGTCAGCGCCTCGCCGGGACTTTCGTCCACACCGGCCGTCAGGTGACCTTCGGCCCCGGGGCTGGTGACTTCCGCAGCCCCCGGGACGGGGTCCGGGGCCGTACGTTCGAGGAGTACCCACCACCGGAAGGCGACTGCCGTGATCACTGTGTTCCTGGTCGACGACCACGAGGTCGTCCGCCGCGGCGTCGGCGACCTGCTCGAGGCCGATGCCGGGCTGAAGGTCGTCGGTGAGGCGTCCACCGCCGCGCAGGCGCTGGCCCGCATCCCGGCGCTGCGCCCCGACGTCGCCGTCCTCGACGTGCGCCTGCCGGACGGCAACGGCATCGAACTCTGCCGCGAGCTGCGCTCCCGGCTGCCCGAACTCAACGTCCTCATCCTGACCTCCTACACCGACGAGGAGGCCATGCTCAACGCCA
>NZ_JAKGSD010000085.1 GCF_021654135.1 Amycolatopsis tucumanensis
AAGGTGATATGCACAAACCGGAAGGCGACGGGATGACCACCCAGCGCAACCACCCGCACGAGGTGAGACGAGGGGCTTTTCTGGTCATCCCGGAGCCTGCCCGTCCGGCGAGGACTCTTTTGATCTTTCCGCCCTGCGGGCGGGTTCGCCTCACGGCGCTCGAAAGGTCACCTTCGACCACCCCCGCCCCCTCTCCCTGAGTGTGTTTCAGTCGCCGAGCAGGCTTGTCAAGGCGGGAAAGCGTGCCTTGACAAGCCTGGTCGGCGACTAAAGATCGGCTGTGGATCGGGGGCGGGGGAGGTCTGGTTGGAGTAGTCGCTTGCTTTTCGTTGCCGGGCGGCGGTTCAACAGTTGTGCGTTGTTAGTTCCAGGCGCAGGCTGAAGATCTTTTGCGACGGGTCGGTGTTGAACACGTACACCGCTTTCGGGTTGCCTGGCACTGGTGCGGTGATGACGTAGTTGGCGGTCGTCGCGTTGGGGTAGGCCGCCATCACTTCGGCGTCCGTCGAGCCGACTCCGATTCCCTCCGGGGTCGTCACCCCGGGCTTCGCCGAGATGCGAGCCACCCCGTAGGTGGGTGATATGTCGACCGGGCTTCCGCCGCCGCGCAGCCAGTACCGGTGGCACGAGCTGCCCGAGTAGCCCTCGCTCATGTCGAACTCGTCGGTGGCCACCGCGTCGGCCTCGCTCATGCCCAGCACGAGCCTGCCCCAGCCGGTGGGGCCGATCGTCGGGTCGGTGGACGCCGGGCGTTGCGCCGATCCGGTCGGCGTGCTGGAACTCCGCGACGGGCTGTCGGGGGCGCTGTGCGAACCCGTCACGCTCGGGACGCTCGTCACCCCCGTCGACGACTGCGGCGGCGGCACGCTGGAGCTGGTCGGGACCGGCGGCAGACCCGACTCCGGGCCGGCGCTCGTCGCGATCGTCGTCACCGGGAGGTTCGTCGCGGGCAGCGTGTCCGTGCGGCCACCACCGACCCCGGACAGGGCGATGCCCACCGCGGTGACCGCGACCAGCGTCAACGCCCCGCCGGTCACCGCCGCCGCGTTGCGCCGGTGCCTGCGTCGCCGGGCGCCGGCCACCACCAGCAGCTCCGCGCCGGGCCGGACGGGCACGTCGAGGCGCTCATCCTCGAACAACCGGCTCAGTTCGTCCTCGAGGTTCACCACTCGTCACCCACCCCCACCAGGCTCCCCAGCTTCCCGCGCAGGCTGGCCAGCGCCTTGCTGGCCTGGCTCTTCACCGTCCCGGGGCTGATCCGCATCGCATCGGCGATCTCGGCTTCGGACAGCCCCTCGTAGTACCGGAGCACGACGACGGTCCGCTGCCGCGGCGGCAAGGCCGCGAGCGCCTGCCACAACGGCTCGTTCTCGAGCCGGTCGGGCGGGGTGTAGGGAGGCGGTTCCGGGATGTCGGCGACCAGGCTCTCCCGCCGCCTGCTGCGCCACCTGCTGACGTGCGTGTTCGCCATGGCGCGCTTCACGTACGGCAGCGGGCTCTCCGCACCGCGCAACGTCCCCCACCGGACGCCGATCTTCTCCAGGACGATCTGCACCAGGTCGGCCGCGTCATGGGGGTTGCCGGTCAGCAAGTGACCGTAACGGAGCAGCCCGGGCAACGCCGCCCGCACGAACTCCGCGAAATCCTCGTCCACCGCGCCCCCTGCTCAGCCGTCCCGGCCCGTCCGGGCGGTACACGCGCAGGGGGCGCGGCAGGTTGCCTCAGTTCACCGGATTCAGCGAAGACCCAGCTCACGGGCGATGAGCATCCGCTGCACCTCGCTCGTGCCCTCACCCACCTCGAGGATCTTCGCGTCCCGGTAGAACCGTCCGACCGGGAACTCGTTCATGAACCCGTAGCCGCCGAAGATCTGCGTCGCGTCGCGGGCGTTGTCCATCGCCGCGTTCGAGGCGACCAGCTTCGCGATCGAGGCCTCCTTCTTGAACGGCTCACCACGCAGCATCTTCGACGCCGCGGCGTAGTAGGCCAGCCGGGCGGTGTGCGCGCGCACCTCCATGTCCGCGATCTTGAACTGGATCGCCTGGTACTCGCCGATGCGGTGCCCGAAGGCCTCCCGCTCCCCCGCGTACCGCAGGCACTCGTCGACGCAGCCCTGCGCCAGCCCGACGCTGAGCGCGGCGATGGCGACCCGGCCCTCGTCCAGGATGGACAGGAACTGCGCATAACCGCGACCGCGCTCGCCGAGCAGGTTCTCCGCGGGTACCCGGCAGTCGTCGAAGGACAGCTCGTGGGTGTCCGAGGCGTTCCAGCCGACCTTCGAGTACTTCGGCGCCACCGTGAACCCGGGCGTGCCGGACGGCACGATGATCGCCGAGATCTCCTTGCCACCGCCCGGTTTCTCCCCGGTCACCGCGGTGACGGTGACCAGCCGGGTGATGTCGGTGCCGGAGTTGGTGATGAACGACTTGCTGCCGTTGATCACCCACTCGTCGCCGTCCAGCTTCGCGGTGGTGCGGGTCGCGCCCGCGTCCGAACCACCGCCGGGCTCGGTGAGCCCGAACGCGCCCAGCGCCTCCCCGGAGCACAGCGACGGCAGCCACTTCTCCTTCTGCTCCGCGGAACCGAAGCGGAACAACGGCATCGCGCCCAGCGACACGCCCGCTTCGAGCGTGATCGCCACCGACGAGTCGACCCGCGCGAGCTCCTCCAGCGCCAGGCACAGCGCGAGGTAGTCGCCGCCCATGCCGCCGTACTCCTCCGGGAACGGCAGCCCGAACAGGCCCATCCGCGCCATGCCCCGCACGATCTCGTACGGGAACTCCTCGCGCTCGTAGAAGCCGCCGATGACGGGCGCGACCTCCTTCTGCGCGAAGTCGTGCACGCTCTTGCGCAGCGCCTCGTACTCTTCACCGAGCCGGAAGTCGATCATTTCTGCTCCTTGACCACCGCGAGCGTCTCGTCGAGGGCCACCTGCTGGCCCACCTGGACGCGGAGTTCCTCGACCACGCCGTCGACCGGGGCGACCAGCGTGTGTTCCATCTTCATCGCCTCGACGACCAGCAGCGGCGCGCCCGCGCTCACCACGTCGCCCTGCGCGACCTTGACCACCAGCACCGTGCCGGGCATCGGGCTGACCACCGGGCCCGCCTCGCTCGAATCGCCGTGCGTGGCGAGCAGGTTGGGCCGCTCGCCGACGACCACGCCGTGCCCGTCCCGCCCGAGCCACACCCGGTCCTGCGGCGCGTCGGCCCGCAGGTACCGGCGGAACTCGCCGTCGTAGTGCACTTCGAGCCGGTTCCCGTCGCGCCGCGCGGAAACCGGGATCGGCTCGCCACCGTCCACAGTGACCTGCGCGGCGTCCGGCGGACCCTCGATCGTGACGAGCGCTTCGGCGTCCCCGGCACGCAACCGGAACGTGACGCCGCCCGGCCCGCCGAGCCGCCACCCGCTGGGCACCGCCCACGGGTCGGACGTGTCCTCCGGCACCAGCCCGAGCAGCCGGTCCATCGCGGCGGCGACGAAGAACTCGTCCGGCACCGCGGATTCGACCAGTTCGTCCAGCCGCCGCTCGACGAGGCCGGTGTCCAGCCGCCCGGCCTGCACGTCCGGATCGGCGAGCAAGGCGCGCAGGAACGTCACGTTGGTCGGCACGCCCAGCACGGACGTCCCGGCCAGCGCCCGGTCCAGCCGGTGCAGCGCGGACGCCCGGTCCGGACCCCACGCGATGACCTTCGCCAGCATCGGGTCGTAGTTCGAGCCGACCACCGAGCCCTCGGCCAGCGAGGAGTCGACCCGGACACCCTGCCCGCGCGGCTCGTCGAGCGCCAGCACGGTGCCACCGGTCGGGACGAACCCGCGCGCCGGGTCCTCCGCGTAGACGCGGGCCTCGACGGCGTGCCCGTTGAGGCGGATGTCGTCCTGAGTCAGGGAAAGCGGCTCGCCCGCGGCGACCCGCACCTGCCATTCGACGAGGTCGAGTCCGGTCACCATCTCGGTCACCGGGTGCTCGACCTGCAGCCGGGTGTTCATCTCCATGAAGAAGAACTCGTCCGGCTTGCGCGCGGAGACGATGAACTCGACGGTGCCCGCGCCGACGTAGCCGACCGAGCGGGCGGCCTCGACGGCGGCCGCGCCCATCCGCGCCCGGGTCTCCTCGTCGAGCAGCACCGACGGCGCCTCCTCGACGATCTTCTGGTGCCGCCGCTGCAGGCTGCACTCGCGTTCGCCCAGGTGCAGGACCGTGCCGTGGGTGTCGGCGAGCACCTGGATCTCGATGTGCCGCGGGGTGGTGACGAACCGCTCCAGCAGCAGCCGGTCGTCCCCGAAGGCCGAGCGGGCCTCGCGCTGCGCGGACTCGACCGCGGCCGCGAGCTCGCCGGGCTCGGTGACCAGCCGCATGCCCTTGCCGCCGCCGCCCGCGGAGGGCTTGAGCAGCAACGGGTAGCCGACCTCGTCGGCCGCCTTCGCGAAGTCGTCCACATCGGACAGGCCGGGCACCACGGGCACGCCGGCGGCGGACACCGTGGCCTTGGCCCGGATCTTGTCGCCCATGGCGTCGATCGCGCTCACCGGCGGGCCGATGAACACCAGCCCGGCCTTCTCGCACTCGGCGGCGAACTCGGCGTTCTCCGCGAGGAACCCGTAACCGGGGTGGACGGCCTGCGCTCCGGAATCCACGGCGGCGCGCACGATGTCCGGGATGGACAGGTAACTGCGGGTCGCCTCGGCGGGCCCGATGCGGATCGCGGTGTCGGCCTCGTGCACGTGCCGCGCGTCGGCGTCGGCGTCGCTGTAGACCGCGACCGAGCGGATGCCCAGGCGCCGCAGGGTGCTGATGACGCGAACCGCGATCTCGCCGCGGTTGGCGATGAGGACTGTGTCGAACATGCCCCTCACATCCGGAAGACGCCGTAGCTGACAGGTTCCAGCGGCGCGTTCGCCGCGACCGACAACGCGAGCCCGAGCACCGTGCGGGTGTCCGCCGGGTCGATCACGCCGTCGTCCCACAGCCGCGCGGTCGAGTAGTAGGGACTGCCCTGCTCCTCGTACTGGCGGCGGATGGGCTCCTTGAACGCCTCTTCCTCCTCGGCGGGCCACTCGCCGCCGCGGCTCTCGATCGAATCGCGGCGCACGGTCGCCAGCACCGACGCGGCCTGCTCACCGCCCATCACCGAGATCCGGGCGTTCGGCCACATCCACAGGAAGCGGGGCGAGTACGCCCGCCCGCACATGGAGTAGTTGCCCGCGCCGAACGAGCCGCCGATGATGACGGTCAGCTTCGGCACCCGGGCGCACGCCACGGCGGTGACCATCTTCGCGCCGTGCTTGGCGATGCCGCCCGCCTCGTAATCCCTGCCCACCATGAACCCGCTGATGTTCTGCAGGAAGACCAGCGGGATCGAGCGCTTGTCGCACAGCTCGATGAAGTGCGCGCCCTTCATGGCCGACTCGGCGAACAGGACGCCGTTGTTCGCGACGATGCCGACGGGGTGGCCGTGGATGTGCGCGAAGCCGGTGACCAGGGTGGCGCCGTACTCCTTCTTGAACTCGTTGAAGCGGCTGCCGTCGACGATGCGCGCGATGACCTCACGCACGTCGTACGGGGTGCGCGAGTCGGTGGGCACGACGCCGTAGAGCTGCTCCGGGTCGACCGCGGGCGCCTCGACCTGGCGGACCTCCCACGGGCGCGGGCTGCGCGGGCCGAGGGTGGCGACGATGTTGCG
Organism: Amycolatopsis tucumanensis; assembly: GCF_021654135.1. Taxonomy (GTDB): domain Bacteria; phylum Actinomycetota; class Actinomycetes; order Mycobacteriales; family Pseudonocardiaceae; genus Amycolatopsis_E; species Amycolatopsis_E tucumanensis. The sequence goes on from NZ_JAKGSD010000085.1 coordinate 5,685, forward strand.
GACGATCGACAGGGCGTGCGCGTCGTCGTTGGCGAGGTGGTCGGTGACACCGGACTGGCGGGCGTGCACGTCCCCGCCGCCCAGCTCCTCGGCCGTGACGACCTCGCCGGTCGCGGCCTTCACCAGCGGCGGGCCGCCGAGGAAGATCGTGCCCTGGTTGCGGACGATGACGGCCTCGTCGCTCATCGCCGGGACGTACGCGCCACCGGCGGTGCAGGAGCCGAGGACGGCCGCGATCTGCGGGATCCCGCGCGCGGACATGGTCGCCTGGTTGTAGAAGATGCGGCCGAAGTGCTCGCGGTCCGGGAACACGTCGTCCTGCTTTGGCAGGAACGCGCCGCCCGAGTCGACCAGGTAGATGCACGGCAGGTTGTTGTGCAGGGCGACTTCCTGCGCACGCAGGTGCTTCTTGACCGTCATCGGGTAGTAGGTGCCGCCCTTGACGGTCGCGTCGTTGGCGACGATGACGCACTCGCGGCCGGAGACCCGCCCGATGCCGGTGATGATGCCGGCGGCGGGGGCCTCGTCGTCGTACAGCCCGTTGGCGGCCAGGGGCGACAGCTCCAGGAACGGCGAGCCCGGGTCGAGCAGCGCGTCGACGCGGTCCCGCGGCAGGAGCTTGCCGCGTTCCACATGCCGGGCACGCGCCTTCTCGGGGCCACCCGTTCGGGCGGCCGCCAAGCGCTTGCGCAGATCCTCGACCAGCTCCGCGTGCGCGGTCGCGTTCCGGGCGTACTGCTCGCTTCGCGGGTCCGCGGAGGTGCCGAGCACCGGGAAGTCCATGACCCTCCTCATCCGACGCCGGACGTGGTTAGTAGTCGTTAACGTTCGGGTCGATGTTAACCACTACTAACGTGCGATGTCCAGATTCGGGCACACGAGGGTGTCGAATCGTGGTGGGCTCGTCCGACGTGGCAGTGAGAGACGAGGAGGACACCATGACCGCGACCTACACATTCGACGTCTTCACCAGCCTCGACGGCTTCGGCGCGGCCGGCGGCGACTGGACCGGCTACTGGGGCAAACAGGGCCCCGAGCTGCTGGAACGCCGTCTCGCCCTGTACGACGAGGAGCCGCGGATCGTCTTCGGCGCGAACACGTACCGGGCGTTCACGCAGATGCTGGCCGAGAGCACCGAGGACTCCGACGTCCGCGACCCGTGGGTGACCCGGATGCGGAGCCTGCCGGCCACCATCGTGTCGTCCACGCTGCGGGAACCGCTCGACTGGCCGGACGCGACCGTGGTCAGTGGCGACGCCGTCGACGTCATCAGGCGGCTCAAGGAGGAGTCGGAGGCGCCGCTGCGCTCGCACGGCAGCCTCTCGCTGAACCGGGCGCTGATGGCCGCCGGCCTGGTCGACCGCCTGCACGTGACGCTCTTCCCGGTGATCACCGCCAAGACCGGGCTGGACCCGATCTTCGCCGGCGGCGCCGACTTCGACCTGGAGCTCATCGAGCACCGGACGCTCGACGGGCACATCCAGGAGCTGATCTACCGGCCCACGCTGCACGGCTGACCACACGAAAGGGGGCGGCCGCACCGCGCGGCCGCCCCTTCGGAAAACGTCAGCCCAGCGCCGCCACCAGCGACGGGTAGTAACCCTGGGCCTGCCCGGTCGCCGTCGGGTGGTAGGACTCGTCGATCGGGTACGTCACACTGTGCAGCCACGCCGAACCGGAGCAGATCTCGTGGCCGGTGAAGGCCGGGCGCACGTCCGCGAAGGCGAATCCCGCCTCCGAGGCCTCCTTCTGGATGACCGAGTCGAGCGCGTCGGCCCCGCTGTTGATGTACCCGCGCGAGGTGTCGGACAGCCCGACCGAGCAGGACCCGCCGATCTTGTAGAAGTGCGGGTAGCCCAGCACGATCACCGTCGCCTCCGGGGCGCGGGACCGGATCTCGCCGTAGGTCTTCTCCAGCAGCCCCGGCAGCGTGCCGTTGACGAACGCCTTCGCGTTGTCGATCGCGGTCTTGCAGCCCGAGTCCCCGCCGAGGATGCAGTCCTGCATGACACCCGCGAACCCGGCGTCGTTGCCGCCGACACTGATCGTCACCAGGTCGGTCTCCCCGGACAACGCGCTCACCTGGTTGTTCAGCACGTCCGAGGTCTTCGCGCCGGAACACGCCTGGAAGTTCAGCGAAGCCGACGTCTGCCCGGCGTAGAGCACCGGGTAGGCGTTCGAGCTGCGCTTGCAGCTGGACGAGTCCAGGTAGTTGCCGGCGCCGACCCCGGAGGAGTAGGAGTCGCCGAGCGCGACGTAGTCGAGGGTGGCGGCGTTCGCCACCCCGGAGGTGAGGCCGATCGTGGCCAGGGCCGCGACGACGGTGGTTGCAAGCGTTCTCAGCACAGCGGGGACCACCTTCCGTGAGTAATCAACTCAATGAACGATTACCAGGTGCAATGCTCACAAGGGAGCCCCTTTTAGTAGGCTTTTCGGCTACCAACAGGTGACAGGAGCCGGACGTTAGCGCTCGCTAACCTGACTCGATAAGATGTTCACGTGTCGACGAGTCCCACACCGCTGGTCACCGGCGAGAAGGCCACCCGCCGCGAGGAGATCCTGAGCGCGGCCGCGGAGCTGTTCGCCCGGCACGGCTTCCACGGCGTCGGCATCGACGACATCGGCGCGGCCGTCGGCATCTCCGGCCCCGCGCTGTACCGGCACTTCCGCAGCAAAGACGCGATGCTCGGGGAGATGCTGAACTCGATCAGCCACTACCTCCTCGACGGCGGCACGGCGCGCGTCGACGCCACCGCCGACCCGCAGCAGGCGCTGGCGGAGCTGGTCGAGTTCCACGTCGACTTCGCGCTCACCCACCCGTCGCTGATCACGGTGCAGGAACGCAACCTCGCGAACCTCACCGACGCCGACCGCAAGCAGGTGCGGGCCCTGCAGCGTCGTTACGTAGAGATATGGGTGAAGGTCATTCGCGATGCCGTCCCCGGAGTGGGGGAACGTCAGGCACGCTCGGCGGCACACGCCGTGTTCGGGTTGATCAACTCCACGCCGTACAACCGCCATCTGGACGACGACGAACTGGCCGTCCTGCTGCGGCGCCTCGCCCTCGGCGCACTGCAGTCCGCCGCGTGATCATCGCGTCACTCGTTTTTCCCACTACCGTTGAACGCCTTTCCCCGGCTTTGATAGATCCCGTGACCCAGGACCGGCAGCAGCTGATCTCGCGGGCGCAGCGCGCTCTCGTCGCGATGCAGCTCGGCCGAGACGACGACGCGCTCGACGAGGTGGCCCCGTCGAGCCGGGACGAGACGCGCGAGCTCATGCTGCTCCTGTTCGAGGAGTGCAGCACGATGGTGACCACGCTCGGTGACGGCGGCAGCGCCCCGGTCAAGGTGCAGGTGTTCGACGAGACCGGTGAAGAGGTGTCGATCGACCAGGCCGACCCGCCGGTGCGCACCGCCGTCCGGACACTGCTCGCGGAGGTGCACGGCAACGCCGAGGCCGCCGCGGAGCAGGTGGAGATCGCCCTGGCGAGCGCCAACCGCGAAGAGGTGGACAGCCTGACGCTGCAGGCGCTGCGCTGGACGGTGCGGCTGTCGGCCGAGTGCCTGGAGCGGGACCTGCCGGTCACCGACTGGATCTCCGAGGCGCTGACCTGACCGGGACTGATCGCCGCGCCGGACCGGCCGCCGCTGGTCCGGTTCCGGCGGGCCGGCACGTCCGGAACCGGCCTGTCAGTAGTGGTAGCGGCGCACGGTCTCCGGGTGGATGACGATGCGGACCAGTTCTCCGGCCGTGATCTCGGCGAGGTCCGCGGCGCGGGCCGGGTCGTCGAGGTCCCAGTAACGGGCGGCCAGGCGGGCGCTCAGCTCCCGCGCGCCATCCGGTTCCAGCGTGACCCGGCCGGCGACCGACACCCATCGCTCGCGTTCACCGACCGGCGCGGCGACCACGATCGAGGCGCGCGGATCACGGCGCAGCTGCCGCAACTTGGGCGAGTCCGGCATGCTGAACAGCTGGATCGTGCCGTCGTCGGCGGCCTCGAACCACACGGGCCGCGGCTGCGGCGGGACCGGGCCCGCGGCCACGGTCAGGAACCCGTGCAGGGGACGGCGGAGGAACTCGATGTCGTCGGTGGTCAGCGAACTGTCGCTCATGATCCCGATTGAACACCGCGACCCCGGACGAGCACATGGCTGAAAGGCCGGATCACCTGTGTGATCGTCTAACCTGGTCGACGTGGACGTGTTCAGCGATCTGATCCGCGGGGTGCGCGCCCACGGCTCGCTGTTCGGCAGCACGACCCTGTCCCCGCCGTGGAACCTGCACTTCGTGGACGGCGCGCCGCTGACCCTGTGCACGGTGCTCACCGGGGAGGGCTGGATCGTGCCGGAACACCACCGGCCCGAGCGGCTGCGCGCCCGCGAGACGATCATCGTGCGCGGACCAGGGACCTTCACCTTCGTCGACGAGCCGGGCACGCGTGCCGAGCCGGTCGCGTGTGGCGAGTTCTGCGCGACGCCCGAGCAGGGCGGGACGCGGTACCGGCTCGGGTGGCACGACCACGGCGACGGCGCGACGACGCTGATCGTCGGCGCCTACCCGGTGCGCGGCGAGATCAGCCGCCGGTTGCTGGACGCGCTGCCCGTCGTGGTGCGCGTTGGCGGCACCGGAGACACCTCCGACCCCGTGCTGGACCACCTCGCCGCCGAGGTCGCCATCGACGCGCCGGGCCAGCAGGTCGTGCTCGACCGGCTGCTGGACTGGCTGCTGGTCTGCACGCTGCGCGAGTGGTTCGACCGGCCCGGCGGCGAGCCCCCGGCGTGGTGGGCCGCGCAGCGCGACCCGGTGGTCGGCCGCGCGCTGCGCCTGCTGCACGCCGAGCCGGCGGCGCCGTGGACGGTCGCCGCGCTGGCGCGGCGCACCGGCGTGTCGCGGTCGACCCTGGCCAAGCGGTTCGCCGACCTGATGGGCGAACCGCCGCTGACCTACCTGACCCGCTGGCGCATGACGCTCGCCGCCGACCGGCTGGTGGCGCAGGAAGCCGCGACCATCGGCGAGATCGCGCGCTCCGTCGGCTACGCCGACCCGTTCGGGTTCAGCGCGGCGTTCAAACGGGTCCGGGGCGTCAACCCGAGCGAGTTCCGGCGGGATCGGACTGGGGTCAGTGCAGCAGCGCCTTCACCAGCGCCGACACCTGCGCGACCTCGATCAGGAACGAGTCGTGCCCGTACGGCGAGGTGATCTCCGCGGCCTCGCCCGCGCCCGGGATTCCCGCCGCCAGCTCGTGCGCCTGCCGCATCGGGTAGAGGCGGTCGGAATCGACGCCCGCGATCACGCTGCGCGCGGTCACCCCGGCCAGCGCGGCGCCGACGCCACCGCGGTCGCGGCCCACGTCGTGCGTGTTCATCGACCGCGTCAGCCACACGTAGGAGGCCGCGTCGAAGCGGCGCACCAGCTTGTCCGCGTGGTGGTCGAGGTAGGACTCCACGGCGTAGCGGCCGTCGTCGAACGGGTCCTCCTCGCCCTGCGGCGACCGGCCGAACCGCTGGTCCAGCTCCAGTGAGCTGCGGTAGGTCACGTGCGCGATCCGCCGCGCGACGCCCAGCCCGCGGTGCGGGCCCCCGCCCGGCGGCGCGTCGTGGTAGTCGCCGCCGCGCCAGCCCGGGTCCGACGTGATCGCGTGCAGCTGCGGCGCGGCCCACGCGATCTGGTCAGCCGAGGACGCGGCGGGCGCGGCCAGCACCAGCAACGCCGCGACCCGGGACGGGAACGTCGCCGCCCACTCCAGCGCCCGCATGCCGCCCATCGACCCGCCCAGCACCGCGGCCCACCGCTCGACACCCAGCTGGTCGGCCACCACGGACTCGGCCCGGACCTGGTCGCGGATCGTGATGCGCGGGAACCGGCTCCCCCACGTCCGGCCGTCCGGGTCCGGCGACGACGGCCCGGTCGATCCCTGGCAGCCGCCGAGCACGTTGGGCACCACGACGAACAGCTCGTCGGTGTCCAGCGCGCGGCCGGGCCCGATCAGGCCGTCCCACCAGCCCGGCGTGGGGTGCCCCGGCCCGGCCTCACCGGCGGCGTGGCTGTCGCCGGTGAGGGCGTGCTCGATCAGGACCGCGTTGGAGCCGTCGGAGTTCAGCGTGCCCCACGTCTCGTACGCGATCCGGTACTCCGGCAGCGAGCCGCCGGCGTCCAGCCGCAGCTGTCCGCCTGCGGCCCACTGCCGCCGTCCCGGTGGATCCCCCTCCCGCCACGCACCCGTCGCAGGCGGCAGATCCACAGTGGACGGTTGTGTCACAGGGCCGCCTTCGCCGCCCGGAACCCGGCCTCGAGGTCGGCCTTGAGGTCCTCCAGGCCCTCCAGCCCGACGGCCAGCCGCACCAGGCCCGGCGTGACGCCGCTGGCGAGCTGCTCCTCCGGGCCGAGCTGGCTGTGGGTGGTGCTGGCGGGGTGGACGATGAGGCTTCGCACGTCACCGATGTTAACCAGCTGGCTGTGCAGCTCGGTGCCGTCGACGAACTTCCGCCCGGCCTCCACGCCGCCACGCAGCTCGAACGACAGCACCGCACCGGCGCCCTGCGGCAGGTACTTCTGCGCCAGGTTGTAGTGCGGGCTCGACGGCAGGCTCGCGTAGTAGACGCGCTCGACCTCGTCGCGCTGCTCCAGCCACTCGGCCAGCGCCTTCGCGTTGCTGACGTGCCGCTCGACGCGCAGCGACAGCGTCTCGATGCCCTGCAGGATCAGGAAGCTGTTCAGCGGCGCGATCGCCGCGCCGGTGTCGCGCAGCAGCTGGACGCGGGCCTTCGCCGCGTACGCGCCGGGGCCGAGGGCCTCCCAGTACTTGAGGCCGTGGTAGCTGGGGTCCGGCTCGGTGAAGCCGGGGAAGCGGTCGCCGTGCGCGCCGAAGTCGAAGGTGCCGCCGTCGACCAGCACGCCCGCGACCGTGGTGCCGTGGCCGCCGAGGTACTTCGTGGCCGAGTGGACGACGACGTCCGCGCCGTGCTCGATCGGGCGCAGCAGGTACGGCGTCGGGATGGTGTTGTCCACGATCAGCGGCACGCCCACCTCGTGCGCCAGGTCGGCGATCGTCCGGATGTCCAGCACGTCGCTGCCCGGGTTGGCGAGCGTCTCGCCGAAGAACGCCTTGGTGTTCGGGCGGACGGCGGCCCGCCACTGCTCCGGGTCGTCCTGCTGCTCGACGAAGGACACCTCGACACCCAGCTTCGGCAGGGTGTAGCGGAAGAGGTTGTAGGTGCCGCCGTACAGCTTCGCGCCGGACACGATGTGGTCGCCGGCGTTGGCGACGTTCAGGATCGCCGCCGTGGTGGCCGCGGAACCGGACGCGAACGCCAGCGCGGCCACGCCACCTTCGAGCGCGGCGAGGCGCTGCTCGAGGACGTCCTGGGTCGGGTTCATGATGCGGGTGTAGATGTTGCCCGGCTCGGCGAGGCTGAACAGGTCGGCACCGTGCTGGCTGTCGCGGAAGACGTACGACGTCGTCTGGTAGATCGGGGTCGCGCGGGCGCCCGTGGCCGGGTCGGGGCTCGCGCCGGCGTGGATCTGCTTGGTCTCGAAGGACCAGGCCTGCGACTCGGTCATCGTCGTTCTCCTTGGTGCGTGGGCTGTTCAGCGGAAGGCGCCGCCTCCGAAGTTAGTCAAAACGGATCAACCATCCCAACCGGTTCCCACGCTGTGGATTTTTCTCGCTTGCTTAATCTCTTAGTTTCTAAGATACTTGGCGAACGGGATTTCCACAGTGAGGAGGAACCATGGAACGAGTCGACGTCCTGGTCGTGGGGGCCGGCCTGGGTGGCCTGTCCGCGAGCGTGTTCCTGGCGCTCGGCGGGGTGAACGTGCTGACGGTGGAACGGCACCCCGGCACGTCGCTGCACCCGCGGGCGTCCGGGCAGACGCCGCGGACGATGGAGCTGTACCGGTTCGCCGGGATCGACCGGAAGGTGCTCGGCGTCAGCGAGCGGGCCTCGCAGGGGCTGCGGATCACCGTCGCCGCGAGCCTGAGCGGACCGGTGTTCCACCGGATCGTCGAGGACCTCGGGGAGATCGACCTGAGCGCGGCGACCGCGGCGCCGTGGGGCATGGCCGGGCAGGACGTGGTCGAGCCGATCCTGCTGGAGCGGGCGCGCGAGGCGGGCGCGGACGTGCGGTTTTCGACGGAACTGGTGTCGTTCACGCAGGACGACGACGGGGTGACCGCGGTGCTGCGCTCCCGGGCCGGTTCGGAGACGACCGTGCGCGCGTCGTACCTGGTGGCCGCGGACGGCGGGCGGAGCCGGATCCGGGAGGTGCTCGGCATCGGGAGCTCCGGGCTCGGCGCGATCGCGCAGTCGATCGGGGTGGTGTTCGACGCCGATCTCGGCGACCGGCTGCTGCCTGGCGTGACCGACCTGTTCTACCTGCAGCACCCGGAGTTCACCGGTGCGCTGGTGAACACCGACGTGCCCGGCCGGTACGTGTGCGCGGTCGACATCGGGCCCGGGGATACGGCCGACGACTTTCCCGAGGAGCGGCTGGTCCACCTGATCCGGGTGGCCACCGATCTGCCGGACCTGGAGCCGAAGATCCAGTGGACGGGCGCGTGGGAGATGGCGGCGCGGGTCGCCGACCGGTTCGCCGCGGGCCGGGTGTTCCTGGTCGGCGACGCCGCCAAGGTCACGCCGCCGACCGGCGGCATGGGCGGGAACACCGCGGTCGGCGACGGGCACGACATCGCGTGGAAGCTGGCCGCGGTGCTCCGCGGCGACGCCGGGCCCGGGCTGCTGGACAGCTACGAGGCCGAGCGCAAGCCGATCGCGGAGATGGTGGTCAGCACTTCGCTGCACAACGCGAAAGAGCGGATGGTGCCCGACCTCGACCTGACCGGGGTGGCCCCGCCGGTCGACCAGATGGCGCTCACGCTGGGATTCCGCTACCGGTCGGGCGCGGTGCTGGCCGAGGACGACGACCTGCTGGAGAACCCGGTGGAGCCGTCCGGCCGTCCCGGGTTCCGCGCGCCGCACGTGCCCACCGCGACCGGCTCCACCTGGGACTTCCTCGGCCACGGCTGGGTCGTCTTCGGCACCGGCGGCTGGCGCGACGCGGTCGCGGAGGTGCGCGCGGAGACGGGCATCGCGTTGGAGTACCGGGAGTGCGGCACCGATTTCGACGACCCCGCGGGCGTGTTCCGCGCGCGGTTCGGGTTGGGCGACGGCGGCGCCAGCCTGGTGCGTCCGGACGGGATCGTGGCGTGGCGGAGCCCCGGCGCCGCCGCCGACCCGGCCGCCACGTTGTGGGACGTGCTGGCCCGGGTGCTGAGCAGGTAGCCGTGAGTGGCGGCGCGGGAGCCACTCGCGCCGCCACTCGCCCGCCGCCGGGCCGTATCCTGCGGAAATGGTGTCCGTCCGCAGCGTGGTCGACCGGGTGGGGCCGACGTTGCTGCACGCGGTCCAGCTGCCCGACCCCTGCCCCGCGGTCGCGGACGTGGTGATCGCCGAGCCGGGGGCGCCCGCCCAGCTCGCGGCGGGCGACCTGGTCCTCGGCGTCGCCATCAACGACCCGGCCGCGGGGGTCGAGCTCATCCGGCACAGTGCGGCGGCCGGCGCCGCCGCGGTGCTGCTCAAGCCACCGGTCGCGCGGAAGCCGCCGGTCCGGCGGGCGGCGAAGGCGGCAGGCGTCGCCCTCATCGAGGTTCGCGCGGCGACCGCATGGGCCCAGCTGGTGTGGTTGCTGCGCACCGTGCTGGACGCCGCCGCGGAGGAACCCGAGTCGCTGGAGGGGGATCCCGCCTCGGCGGACCTGTTCCGGCTCGCGGACGCGGTCGCGGCGGTCGTCGACGCTCCGGTGACGATCGAGGACACCAATTCCCGCGTGCTCGCCTACTCGGCGCGGCAGGACATCACCGACCCGGCGCGCGTGTCCACCATCATGGGCCGCCGCATCCCCGACGACGTCCTCGCGAAGTTCCGCTCCCGCGGCGTGTTCCGCGAACTGTCCCGCGGCAGGCAGACGATTTTCGTTCCGGAGCAACGGGACGGCACGCTGCCGCGGCTCATCGTGCCCATCCGGATGGGCGGCGAACTGCTCGGCTCGATGTGGGCGGTGGTGCGTGGGCCGGTGTCCGACGAGCGCGCCGCCGCGTTCGCCGACACCGCGCCGGTCGTCGCGCTGCACCTCCTCCGCCGCCGGGCCCACGCCGACGCCCAGCGGCGCGCGTCGGCCGAACTGCTGCGTGCCGTCCTGGAGGGAAAAGCCGGTCCGCGCGCCGCGATCGCCGAACTGGAGCTGACCGACGAACCGCACCGGGTGGTCGTCGTCGACACCCCCGGGGACGACGAAGGCCTGCGGCTGGCCCTGATGGAACGGATGTCGCTGGGCATCGGGCGCCGTCCGATCGCGACGGAACTCGGCGGGCTGCTCTACACGGTCGTGCCGGACGGCGCGGACTGGCCGTCGCTGGCCGACCCGGCGCGCGGCGCGCCACGGGTCGCGGCGGGCAGCGCGGTCAAGATCGGCGAGCTGCCGCGATCACGCGCCGAGGCGGAGGAGACGCTGAGCCTGCTGCGAGCCGGCGTGATCAAGGGGCCGTCCGGCAGCTTCGACGGCCTGTGGACGGCGCTCGCGTTGCACCGCACGGCATCGGCGGCGGCCGCGGCGGGTGTTGCCGAACTCGGCCCGCTCGAACAGCTCCGCGAGTACGACCGGATCAACGGCACGGGCTACGTCGACACGCTCTACGAGTGGCTGCGCCACCCCGGGGACCCGCGCTCGGCGGCGCAGGCGTTGCGGATCCACCCCAACACGTTCCGGTACCGCATGCGGCGCGTGCTCGAACTCGTCCCGCTCGACCTGGACGACCCGGATGTCCGGTTAGCATTGCTGGTCCAGCTGGTCGCCGTGCGCTGGTCGTAGGAGGGTTTCCGTGTTCGAGGGGTCGGTTGCCGGGCTGCACCGCTGGCCGGTGAAGTCGTTGCGGGGCGAGGAGGTCCGCGCCGCGCGCTTCGACGGGCGGGGCATGGCGGGCGACCGGGCGCACGCGCTGGTCGACGGGCGGGAGAAGCGCCGCGGGAAGGTGCTGACGGTGCGCCAGAACCCGCCGATGCTCACCTGGGGCGCGGAGTACGGCGCCGACGTGATCGACCCGCCGAAGCCCCCGATGCTGCGCGCGCCGGACGGCCGGTCCTGGTCCTGGGACGAGCCCGGCCTGGCGGACGCGCTCGCCGGGTCGTTCGGGATGCCGGTGGAGCTGCGCGCGGCGGACGGGCAGCAGGACCGCGGCCCCACCGTGCTGGTCACGTTCGAGGCGTCGCTGGCAGCGCTCGCGGCGGAGCTCGGCAAGCCCGTCGAACTCCACCGCTTCCGCCCGAACATCCACCTGACCACCGACGCCCCCGCCTTCGCCGAGGAGGACTGGACCACCGGGACGACGCTCGACGTCGGCGAGGTGTCGCTGGAGGTGACCGGTGACCACGCCGGACCGTGCATCCGCTGCGCCGTGCCGAGCTGGGAGCCCTCCGGCCGGGAGCGGTGGCCGGAGTTGCAGACCCACCTGATCGACCGGCACGCCAACAAGTTCGGCGTGATCATGCGCGTGGCGCGCGCCGGGGTGGTGGCGGTCGGGGACACCGCCGACGCCCGCCCCGCCTGAGGGTCACACCTCCAGCAGCGTCTTGCCGATCGTCGCGCGGTTTTCGATCGCCCGGTGCGCGTCGGCGGCCCGGTCCAGCGGGAAGCGTTGTCCCACAAGCGGTTTCACCCGGCCGGCCGCGGCTTCGGCCAAGACCCACTCGGTGGCGGCCCGCAGGTCGGCCGGGCTGCCCAGCGGGCCCCGGTGCAACACCACGCCCCGCGCGGCGGCCTCCTCCTCGGACACCTCCGTCCACGCGCCGCTCGCCAGGCCGTAGCTGAAGTGCCGCCCGCCGCGCTGCACCAGACCGAACGCGGCCGCCCCGATCGCGCCGCCCACGCCGTCGAACACGACGTCCACCGGGCCGACCCGCGCGGCCCAGTCCGGCTGCGTGTAGTCGACCACCAGATCCGCCCCGAGGTCGCGGGCCACCGCCGTCTTGCGCGAGCCGCCTGCCGCCGCGATCACCGTCGCGCCCGCGTTGCGCGCCAGCTGCACCAGCAGGCTCCCCACGCCACCCGCGGCGGCCTCCACCAGCACCCGCTCGCCCGCCGACACGCCCGCCGCGCGGATCAGCGCCGTCGCGGTCCGGCCGTCGGCCAGCAACGCCACCGCGTCGTCCAGCGCCAGGCCGTCCGGCACGCGGAACGGCGCCGCCGCGTCCACCACGACGCGCTCGGCGTACCCGCCCGACCCGTTCAGGCTCGTCACCACCCGCGCGCCCACCAGCTCATCCGGCCCGGACAGCACCACCCCGCCGACCCCGTTGCCCGGGATCACCGGCGGCTCCGCGCGAAACGGCCCGGGCAGCCCCGCCCGGAACTGCGTCTCCACGAAGGTCGTGTTGGCGAACGTCACACCCACGAGCACCTGCCCGGGACCGGGCACCGGATCCGGCGCATCACCGGCGACGAGCACCTCGGGCCCGCCGAACTCCCTCAACCACACCGCTCTCATGGAGATCATCCTGGGATCTCGACCAAGGTGGAGGTCAAGGCCTTGTCCTGCGGGCACCATCCGAGCGGCGGAGAATTGTCGGCGAGGCACGATGACACCGCCATCCGGGTGGTTCACCGTGGTCAGCACCACGTCCACGGATGCAGGAGGAAGCAGTGCGCATCGCCGTCCCCCGCGAGGTCAAGAAGCACGAGTACCGCGTCGCCGTGACCCCGGCCGGGGTGCACGAACTGACGGCGCGGGGCCACGAGGTCTTCATCGAGGCCGGCGCCGGCATCGGGTCCGCCATCAGCGACGACGAGTACGTCTCCGCGGGCGCGAAGATCCTCGCCACCGCCGACGACGTCTGGGCGGAGGGCGAGATGGTCCTCAAGGTCAAGGAGCCGGTCGCCGAGGAGTACCCGCGGCTGCGCCGCGACCAGGTGCTGTTCACCTACCTGCACCTCGCCGCGGACCGCCCGCTCACGCAGGCCCTGCTGGACGCGGGCACGACCGCCATCGCGTACGAGACCGTGCAGCAGCCCAGCGGCGCGCTGCCGCTGCTGGCGCCGATGTCCGAGGTCGCCGGGCGGCTCGCCCCGCAGGTCGGCGCCCACTCCCTGATGAAGCCCAGCGGCGGCCGCGGCGTGCTGCCCGGCGGCGTGCCCGGCGTGCACCCGGCGCGGGTGGTCGTGATCGGCGGCGGGGTCGCCGGCCTCAACGCGGCGCGCATCGCGCTCGGCCTCGGCTCGGACGTCGAGATCCTGGACACCAACGTGGACCGCCTGCGCCAGATCGACCACGACTTCGCCGGCCGCATCCGCACCGTCGCCTCGAACGCGTTCGCCGTCGAGCAGGCCGTGCTGGAGGCCGACCTGGTGATCGGCGCGGTGCTGGTGCCCGGCGCGCGGGCGCCGAAACTCGTCTCCACCGACCTGGTCGCGCGCATGAAGCCGGGCAGCGTGCTCGTGGACATCGCGATCGACCAGGGCGGGTGCTTCGCCGACTCGCACCCGACGACGCACGACGACCCGACCTACACCGTGCACGAGTCCGTCTTCTACTGCGTGGCGAACATGCCCGGCGCGGTTCCGCGCACGAGCACCTACGCCCTGACCAACGTCACACTCCCCTACGCCGTCCAGCTGGCCGACCACGGCTGGCAGGCCGCGCTGCGCGCCAACGGCCCTCTCTCGCTCGGCCTCAACGCGCACGACGGCGCCCTGGTCAACGCACCCGTCGCGCAGGCACACGACCTGCCGCACACGCCGCTGGCCGACGTCCTCGCCTGACCCCGGTGGGCGGTCCCGCGTCAGGGACCGCCCACCCCACCACCGAACGTGTGAAGAACTTTTCAGACCAACATGGGCCCCCGCGTAAGCGAAGTCCGGGGATACCACCTAAGCTTGTACGTGGCGGCCCGCTCCCAGTGACCCCCAGGCTGGTTGAGCGGGCCGCCCCTTTGTGCGCACCCTCCCCGACACACGGCACCCGGACGGGTTGAACCGGGCACGAGTAGGGCACTATGTGCCCGCGATCAAGTTCACCGGGCCGGGAGGGGCGCGCATGCAACACGACGGCAGCGGCCGGATATTCGTGCAGAACCTGAGCAAACACTTCGGGCCGGTCGCCGCGGTGCAGAACCTGAGCTTCGAGGTCCGCCCCGGCTCGGTCACCGGCTTCCTCGGCCCGAACGGCGCCGGGAAGACCACCACGCTGCGCATGTTGCTCGGCCTGGTCACGCCGTCCGCCGGTGTCGCCACCATCAACGGCCGTCCGTACCAGCAGCTGGGCAACCCGGCGCAGGTCGTCGGCGCGGTGCTGGAGAACGAGGGCTTTCACCCGAAGCGCACCGCGCGGAACCACCTGAAGGTGTACGCCGCGGCGATCGGCGCGCCGGACAACCGCGTCGAGGAGGTGCTGGGCCTGGTCGGGCTCTCCGGCGCCGCGGACCGCCGCGCGGGCGGGTTCTCGCTCGGCATGCGGCAGCGGCTCGCGCTGGCGACCGCGCTGCTCGGCAACCCGCAGGTGCTGGTGCTGGACGAGCCGGCGAACGGCCTCGACCCGGAGGGCATCGTGTGGCTGCGCAACTTCCTGCGCGCCTACGCCCGCGAAGGCCGCACCGTGCTGGTGTCGAGCCACCTGCTGTCCGAGGTGGAGCAGACGATCGACCAGGTCGTCATCATCAGCCACGGCGTCACGCGCTACTACGGCCCGCTGGACCAGCTGCGCAGCAGCCAGCAGTCGCGGGTGCTGGTGCAGGCGGCGGACGCGAACGCTCTGGTGAAAGCGCTTCAGGAGGCCGGCTTCACGCAGGTGGAGCCGACGCCGGACGGGCGCGTCGCGGTGGTCGGCGCGACCCGCCAGCAGATCGGCGACCTGGTCGCGAAGTTCGGGATCGCGGTGTACGGGATCGAGGAGGAGCGGGCGGACCTGGAGAAGCTGTTCTTCCAGCTGACCAGCCCGCAGTACGCGGGGGCGCCGCAGCAGCCGTACGGCCAGCCGCCGCAGCAGGGCGGCTGGGGCGGCCCGCCGCCACCGGGATACCCACCGCAGCAGCAGTACCAGCAAGCACCGCCGCAGCAGGGGCACGGCGGCTGGGGAGGACAGGGCTGATGGGCCGGTTGATCAAGGCGGAGTTCCGCAAGACGCTCAGCCTCAACACCTGGTGGATCCTGATCATCCCGCTGGTGCTGGTCGCGTTCTGGATGTCGTTCGCGTGGGGCAAGAT
The DNA here is from genome assembly GCF_021654135.1 of Amycolatopsis tucumanensis. Lineage (GTDB taxonomy): Bacteria > Actinomycetota > Actinomycetes > Mycobacteriales > Pseudonocardiaceae > Amycolatopsis_E > Amycolatopsis_E tucumanensis. Next base: position 20,936 of record NZ_JAKGSD010000085.1, read on the forward strand.
CACCAACGACTTCGCCGACTGGATCGGCTCCGGCACCGCGCGGATCATCGCCGAGCAGGCCGGGGTGTCCGCCGACGCGCTGCCGGTCGGGCTGCTGAGCATCGCGCACGGCGTGAACATCGCGCAGCTGGTCCCGGCGATCTTCGGCGTGTTCGCGCTGGCCGGCGAGTACAACAGCAAGACGATCACCACGACGTTCCTGACCGCGCCCAACCGGGTGTCCGCGCTGACCGCGAAGATGATCACCTACATCCTGTGGGGCGCGCTCTACGGTCTGCTCAGTTTCGCGGTGTCAGCGCTGGCGACGGCCATCACCGTGGACAGCGACCGGCTGCCCACCGGCGGTCAGTGGCTCGCGGCGTTCGGCGCCACGGTGCTCGCCTACATCCTGGTGACGTTGTTCGGCATCGGGTTCGGCGCGGTGCTGAACAAGGTCGTGCTGGCCGTGATCCTGCTGATCGGGTACTTCCTGATCGTGGAGAACGTGCTGGTCATCGCGATGTGGAACACCACCGACGTGCTGGGCGCGATCCTGCCGAACAGCACCGCGAACGGCATCGTCGGCGGTGTCGCCGCGGAGGCGTTCGGCATCGACTCGATCAACCTGCCGGGTGGTGTCGAGCACTGGGACAAGCTGGGCCTGCAGCTCTCGGCCGGTGCGCCCGGCCTGATCTCGTGGTGGGCCGCCGCGCTGGTGTTCCTGGCCTGGACGCTGGTGTTCTTCGTCGGCGGCTGGGCCTCCAACCAGCGCCGAGACATCACCTAAGCGCACACGCGCATAACCTGGCGTGGTGACTGTCGCACCACCACGCACTGTCGAAAACCCCGGGACCGGATGGATCCGCCGGCTGGCCGCGGCCTGCTGGCGCCATCCGGTCCTGGTCGTCTCGTCGCTCGCCGCGGCGGTGTTCAGCGTCGGCCTGCAGGCCGCGAGCCCGCTGCTGGTGAAGGTCGCCGTGGACGACGCGGTGGCCTCGCAGACCGGACGGCTCGGCCTGCTGGTCGCGGGGCTGATCGGCGTGCAGCTGCTCATGTTCGGCACCGCGTTCGTCCGCCGCTACCTGGGCGGGCGGCTCGCGCTGGACGTGCAGCACGACCTGCGCCAGCGGGTGTTCGACTCGGTGTCCCGGCTGGACGGTGGCAAGCAGGACTCGCTGCGCACCGGTCAGGTGGTGTCGCGGGCGATCACCGATCTGCAGCTCGTCGTGTCGCTGTTGTTCGTGGTGCCGCTGTCGGCAGGCTCGGTCGTGTTCGCCGTGTTCTCGGTCGCCGCGATGCTGTGGATGTCACCCGGCCTGACGGTGATCGCCTTGATCGTGGTGCCCGCGGTCGCGATCGTCGCGGGCATGGCCCGCAAGCGCCTGTTCCCGGCCACCTGGTCGGCGCAGCAACGGGCGGCGGACCTGGCGCAGCACGTCGAGGAGACCGTCACCGGAGTCCGCGTCGTGAAGGGTTTCGGGCAGGAGGCCAGGGAGGTCGCGCGGCTGGAGAAGACCGCGCGGCGGCTGTTCGCGGAGCGGCTGCGCGCGGCGCGGCTGGCCGCGGTGCCCACGGCGACGACGTCCGCGCTGCCCGCGGCGGGGCAGGTCGCGGTGCTGGCCTTCGGCGGCATCCTGGCGCTCAACGGGCAGGTCACGCTCGGCACGTTCCTCGCGTTCGCCAGCTACGTGTCCGGCCTGATCGGGCCTGCCCGCATGATGTCGGCGCTGGTGGTGCAGGCCCAGCTGACCCGCGCCGGCGCGGAACGCGTCTACGAGCTGGTGGACGCCCAGCCGGAGGTCACCGATCCGGCCGAGCCGAAGCCGCTGCCGGACGGCCCGCTCGGCATCGAGTTGGACGACGTGCGGTTCGGCTACACGCGCTCGGAACCGGTGCTGGACGGGCTGAGCCTGCGTGCGGAACCCGGCGAGACGCTGGCGCTGGTCGGCACCGCGGGTTCCGGCAAGTCGACGATCTCGTTGCTGTTGCCCCGCTTCTACGACCCGCATTCGGGCAGTGTGCGGCTGGGCGGCTGCGACGTGCGGGACGTGAAGCTGGCGGATCTGCGCCAGGCGATCGGCGTGGTGTTCGAGGAGGCGTTCCTGTTCTCCACGTCCATCCGCGACAACATCGCCTACGGCCGCCCGGACGCCAGCGACGAGGAGGTGATCGCCGCGGCGAAGGCGGCCGAGGCACACGAGTTCATCTCCGAGCTGCCGGACGGCTACGCCACCCAGGTCGGTGAACGCGGCCTGACGCTGTCGGGCGGTCAGCGGCAGCGGCTGGGCCTGGCGCGGGCGCTGCTGACCGATCCGCGGGTGCTGATCCTGGACGACGCGACGTCCGCGGTGGACACGGTCACCGAGGCGGCGATCTACGAGACGCTGCGCTCGGTCACCGCGACGCGCACGACGTTGCTGATCGCGCACCGCAAGTCCACCTTGTCGCTGGCCGACCGGATCGCGGTGCTCGACGCCGGCCGGGTGGTGGACGTCGGCACGTACGACGAGCTGGCGGAGCGCTGCGAGCTGTTCCGCGAGCTGATCGCCGGGCCCGGCGAGGGTGTGGAGAACGTGCACAAGCGCGACTGCGTGGCGAGCCCGGAAACCGGGACCACGCCCGCACTCTGGCCGGAGACCGGCGAGCGGGACGCGGTCGACGAGCTGGCCGAGGCGGCGCAGCAGCGGAACGCGCCGGCGCCGATGCCGGGCAGCGGGGGCATGGGCGCGAGCAGCGCGCTCAACGCGCCGCCGACGGCCGAACTGCTGGAGGGCGTGCGCAAGCTGCCGCCCGCCAAGGATCGGCCCGCGCTGGATCCGGATTCGGTGACCGCGCCGGATCCCGGGTTCCGGCTGGGTTCGGCGCTGCGTCCGGTGCGCGGGCTGTTGATCGCCGCGGTGCTGCTGGTCGGGCTGGACGCCGCGGCGTCGATCGCGTTGCCCGCGCTGTACCAACAGGGCGTCGACCACGGCGTGCGTCCCGGCCTGCCGTGGGTGGTGTGGCTGTGCGCCGGGATCGGCGCGTTCATCATCGCGATGGACTGGTTCGTGATCGCGGCGCAGACGCGGATCACCGCGCGGGCCGGTGAGACGGTGCTGTACTCGCTGCGCGTGCGCAGCTACGCGCACCTGCAGCGGCTCGGGCTCGACTACTACGAGCGCGAGCTGTCCGGCAAGATCATGACGCGGATGACGACGGACGTGGACGCGTTGTCGACGTTCCTGCAGACCGGTGTCGCGCAGGCGGTGATCAGCGCGCTGACGCTGGTCGGGATCACCGGGGCGCTGCTGATCACCGACGTGTCGCTGGCGTTGTACGCGTTGTCCGTGGTGCCGGTGCTGGTGATCGCGACGATCATCTTCCGGCGCCTGTCCAGCGCGGCGTACACCGAGGCGCGGGAGAAGGTCAGCGCCGTGAACGCCGACATGCAGGAGAACGTGAGCGGTCTGCGGGTCGCGCAGGCGTACAGCCGGGAGGAGCGGTCGGCCGAGGACTTCGCGTCTCGGAGTGACGCGTACCGCCGCTCGCGCCTGCGCGCCCAGCGGTATGTGGCGACGTACTTCCCGTTCGTGACACTGCTGTCCGGGGTGGCGGAGGCGGTCGTGCTGGTGGCGGGCGCGAACCGGGTCGCGGACGGGACGTTGGCGGTCGGTGTGCTGCTGGCGTTCCTGCTGTACCTGAACCTGTTCTTCTCGCCGATCCAGCAGTTGTCGTCGGTGTTCGACGGGTACCAGCAGGCGAAGGTCGGCCTGCACCGGATCGGCGACCTGCTGCGGACGCCGACGTCGGTGCCGCCGCCCGTGGACCCGGTGCCGGTGCCCGAGCGCCTGCGCGGCGAAGTCGCCTTCGACGCGGTCGACTTCTCCTACACCGGCACAGAATCCCTCGCGCTGGCTGATGTTTCGCTGAAGGTGTCGCCGGGCGAGACGGTCGCCCTGGTCGGCGCGACCGGCGCCGGGAAGTCCACAGTGGTCAAACTGGCGGCGCGCTTCTACGACGCGACGAGCGGCAAGGTGAGCATCGACGGGGTCGACGTCCGGGACTACGACCTGGCCGGGCTGCACCGGCGGATGGGCGTCGTGCCGCAGGAGGCGCACCTGTTCTCCGGCACCGTGGCCGACAACGTCCGGTACGGCAACCCGTCCGCGTCGGACGCGGAGGTCGAAGCCGCGGTGCGCGCGGTCGGCGCGGTGGACGCGATCGCCGCCCTGCCGCAGGGCTTCCACCAGCCGGTGGGCGAACGGGGCCGATCGTTGTCCGCGGGGCAGCGGCAACTGGTCGCACTGGCCCGCGCGGAACTGGTGGACCCGGACGTGCTGCTCCTCGACGAGGCGACGGCCGCCTTGGACCCGTCCGCGGAAGCCACGGTCCTCGCCGCAACGGAAACGGTAGCCAAGCGCCGCACGACTTTCGTGGTGGCACACCGCCTGGCGACGGCCTCTCGCGCGGACCGGATCGTGGTACTCGACCACGGACGAATCGTCGAACAAGGCACCCACGAGGAGTTGTTGGCAGCGAACGGCCACTACGCACACCTGTGGAAAACAGGCGCATAGCGCCATCTTTGAACAAAACCGAAGCTGGGTGGTCATCCCGTCGCCTGACACGCAACGATCACCTTGAGCCAGGGCCGCAACCCAGCCGCCAACCGGCAGCCGACCATG
>NZ_JAKGSD010000086.1:0-13182 GCF_021654135.1 Amycolatopsis tucumanensis
GGACCACCCGAACCCCACCCCGGGTTCCCCCATCACCCCAACACCACCAGTCCCCGCGAGCAAACCCCCGAACCCCACCCCGGATTCACCCAACCTCCGCCCCCTCCCGCCGCCGGAGGCGCCCGACGCGCCCGAGCCGTGCAGGCACGTCGAAACCGACCAGCACCGCGGTGAGCACCGTCAACCCGGCCGCGAGCCAACCCAGCGCCGGCCCCAGCCCGATGTGCCCGGCCACCTGCGCGCCGAGCAGCGGGGCGACCGCGCCGCCGAGCGCGCCGACGTTGTAGGTGAACCCGAGGCTCGCCGCGCGGAGGCGGGTCGGGAAGTGGTCCCCGATGTACTTCGGCAGCAGCCCCGAGATCCCGGAACTCGTGCCCTGCAACACGAACAGCAGCAACCAGACCAGCACGATGCTGCCCGAGCCGAGCGCGAACGCCGGGAACACGAACACCAGCGACAGCAGCAGCCCGCCGACGTACGTCGCCCGCGTGCCGAATCGGTCGCCGACCACTCCGGCCAGGCACGAACCAGCCGCGTACCCGAGCCCGGCCCAGGTCAGCGCGTTCGCCACCTGCCCGGCGTTGTAGTGCAGCTCCGTCTTCAGGTACGTGGGCAGCAGCGACTGGATCGGCCACGAGTACAGGAACGCGCAGAACACGGTCAGCATCAACCCCACCGCCACCGGCCACGCTCGGCCGCTGATCTGCACCCCGAACACCACGAACCCCACCACGCACAGCGCGATGTACAGCGGGTACAGGCTCCCCGCGTGCCCCGAGAAGATCAGCACCAGACAGGTCGCCAGCACCACCGCCACGACCACGTTGAGCGGCGCCCACCGCCGGTTCAGCAGCGCCGACGCGCTCGTCGAGCCGCCACCGGAGCCGACCTCCTCGGCCCAGTCCTTCGCCTCGGGCAACGTGCGCCGCAGCCACAGCGCCACGAACACCGGCAGGATCCCGATCCAGAACAGCCACCGCCAGCCGAAACTCGGCACGATCAGGTCGTAGGCGCGCGCAGCGAGCACCGTGCCGATCGGGTACGCCGACAGCAGGAACCCCGTCGCGCGGTTGCGCAGCCCCTTCGGCCAGCTCTCCATCACGTACGTGCTGCTCGACCCGTACTCCCCCGCCATGCCGAGGCCGACGACCACGCGGAAGATGAACAGCGACCAGTAGTCCCAGGCGAACCCGCACAGCGCGGTGCCGACCGCGTAGAGCACGATGGACGCGATCATCGCCGGGCGGCGGCCGAAGCGGTCGCCGAGCGCGCCCAGCGCGAGCCCGCCCAGCCAGCGGGACACGAAGGCGGCCGACACCAGCGTGGACGCGGTGGCCAGCGACAGGTCGAACTCGTCGCGCAGCTCGGTGAGCACCAGCGTGATGATCACGAAGTCGAAGCCGTCGAGCAGGTAGCCGAGCCACGCTGCGCCGAACGCCTTCCACTGGCCCGGACCGAGCCGGCGGTACCACGGGTTCATGTTCCTTACCTCTTCATCGAGGGCTAGTCGTGGGACGTTGGACGTCGTATGATGATGCGGACGTTAGCCGACGATTCCGGATGGTGGCAAGAGTGCGGACACTGCGCAGCCAGGAACTGGCCGACTCGATCGTCGAGCTGATCGACCGGCGGCGCCTCGGGCCCGGCGATCCCCTGCCGCCGGAGCCGCGGCTGATGGAGGAGTTCGGCGCGGCCCGCAACTCGGTCCGCGAGGCGCTGCGCACCCTGCAGGCGCTGGGCATCGTCGAAATCCGCCACGGCTACGGCACCTTCGTCGGCGCGGCGAGCATGACCGCGCTGAGCCCGTCGCTGCTGTTCCGCACGCGCGCCCGCTCGCGCGACGACCTGAGCGGGCTGCGCGATCTGCTGGAGGTCCGGCAGATCCTGGAGACCGAGCTGACCCGCAAGCTCGCCCGGCAACGCGACGAGGAACTGCTCGAACAGCTGACCGAGCGGGTGCGGCGGATGTCCGACCCGGCCACCGCCACGGCCGCCGACGGCGAGTTCCACGAGCTGATCTGCACCGCGGCGGGCAACGAGCTGGCCGCCGAGCTGATCCGCCTGTTCTGGAGCGTCTACCGGCAGACCGAGGCGCTCATCGGGGCGCCGCGCACGCCGTCGGACGCGCTGGTCGCCAAGCACCAGCGGATCGTCGACGCCATCGCCTGCGGCGACCCGGAGGCGATCGACGACGCGGTGCGCCACCACTTCGACGAGGTCCGGAGCCGGCTCACCTGATTGTGGCGAATTCGATTTTCGCCCGAAACGAGTGAAGTCGGGTGGACGTCCGCACCGCCGCGAGAGGACCCTGGGTCCCAGGAGCAGAAGGGGTGGGGCGATGGCGACAGTGGCCGAGCAGATGGTGCGGATCCTGCGGGACAGCGGTGTGCGCCGCATCTACGGGATCGTCGGCGACAGCCTGAACCCGGTGGTGGACGCGGTGCGCCGCACGCCGGGCATCGAGTGGGTGCACGTGCGGCACGAGGAGACGGCGGCGTTCGCGGCGGCCGCGGAGGCGCAGATCACCGGGCGGCTCACCGTGTGCGCGGGCAGTTGCGGTCCGGGGAACCTGCACCTGATCAACGGCCTGTACGACGCGCACCGCAGCGGGGCGCCGGTGCTGGCGATCGCCTCGCACATCCCGTCCAACCAGATCGGCACCGGGTTCTTCCAGGAGACCCACCCCGAGCAGTTGTTCGCCGAGTGCAGCCACTTCAGCGAGCTGGTGTCGCAGGCGGAGCAGATGCCGCGGCTGCTGCGGATCGCGATGCAGACCGCGGTCGGGCGCGGCGGGGTGTCGGTGCTGAGCATCCCGGGTGACGTGTCGGAGCGGCGGGCCACCGGCTCCGCGGCCGAGACGGTGCACGTGGTCGAGCCGTCGCCCGTGGTGCCGCGGGAGGCGGCCATCGCGGAGCTGGCCGAGGTGCTCGACAGCGGCGAGAAGGTGATGCTGTTCGCCGGCGCCGGTTGCCGGGACGCGCACGACGAGGTGATGGCGCTGGCCGGCCGCCTGCAAGCGCCGGTGGGCCACTCGCTCGGCGGCAAGGAGTGGATCCAGTTCGACAACCCGTACGACGTCGGCATGAGCGGCCTGCTCGGGTACGGCGCGTGCTACGACGCGATGCACGAGGCGGACCGCGTGGTGCTGCTGGGCACGGACTTCCCGTACGACGGGTTCCTGCCGCAGGCGCGCACCGTGCAGATCGACACGAACCCGGCGCACCTGGGCCGCCGCACGCCGCTGGACCTGGCGGTGCACGGCTCGGTGAAGGAGACGCTGGCGGCGGTGCTCCCCCGGCTGCGGCAGCGCACCGACCGGTCCTTCCTGGACCGCATGCTGCACGAACACACGCGGCGGCTGGAGAAGGTGGTCGACGCGTACACGAAGGACATCGAGCACCACACCCCGATCCACCCCGAGTACGCGGCGGCGGTGCTGGACGAGGTCGCCGCCGACGACGCGGTGTTCACTGTGGACACCGGGATGGGCAACGTGTGGGCGGCGCGGTACCTGACGCCGAACGGGCGGCGGCGGGTGATCGGCTCGTTCCGCCACGGCAGCATGGCGAACGCGCTGCCGCACGCGATCGGCGCCGCGCTGTCCTCGCCCGGCCGCCAGGTGGTGTCCATCTCGGGCGACGGCGGGCTGGCGATGCTGATGGGCGACCTGCTGACGCTGTCGCTGTACGACGTGCCGGTGAAGGTGGTGCTGTTCAACAACGCGTCGCTGGGCATGGTGAAGCTGGAGATGCTGGTGGACGGCCTCCCGTCCTACGGCACGGACCACACGCCGGTCGACTTCAGCGCGATCGCCGCGGCGTGCGGGATCTGGTCGACGCGGGTCGACCACCCGGGCGAGGTGCGGTCGGCGCTGACGAAGGCGTTCGAGCACCAGGGGCCCGCGCTGGTCGAGCTGACCACGGACCCCAACGCGATGTCCATCCCGCCCAAGATCACGAGCGAGATGCTGCGGGGCTTCGCGCTGGCCGCGAGCAAGACGGTGCTGAACGGCGGGGTGGGCAAGATGGTCGAGCTGGCGCGCAGCAACCTGCGCAACATCCCACGTCCCTGAGCGTCGCCGCGGACCGGCCTCGCTCCGTGGATGCCGGCCAACATCCACGGAGCGGGCGATCGATGGCTTGATCACCTCGCGCGCGCTGCCGTCCGCGGACGGCAGCGCACGTCGCGGCAGGACTTCCGCACCTCACCCCGGCGTGACCGCCCACCGCCACGCGCGGGGCTGCCGTGGTCAGTGCGGCTCGAAGTCGGGGTAGTAGGACGCGGCCGCCTTGGCGGTGTCGACGTTCCGCGGGAAGAGGTCCGCTTCGTAGGCGCGGATGGCCGCGTCGATGTCCTCGGGCTGTTGCGCGATGGCGTTGCCGAGCCGCCCGGCGTCGAAGAGCGCCCAGTTCGCCCCTTCGCCGTCCGGCGGCGCCAGGTGGGCGGCGTCCCCGATCAGCGTGACCCCGGGGACGTGTTCCCAGCGGTGCCCGATCGGCAGCCCATACAAGGGGCGGAAAACCGGCGGGATGTCGCTGTCCGCGACCAACGCGACGAGCTCCGGCGCCCACCCCTCGAACATCGCCGCGACAGTGCGGGCGGCTGCGGGGCCGTCGTCGAAGTCGATGCCGTCGAACCAGTCGAGCGGCTTGTCGAACATGGCGTAGGAGTGCAGGGTGTCCGCGCGCTCGCGCTGCACGCCGAGACCGATGCCGGTGGTTTCGTCGTAGGCCGTCATCGAGCCGCCGCCGACCAGGGCCAGCGTGGCGGGGTGGCGGGTGCCGCTGTCGAACAGGTACGTCTCGATCATCGAGCGCCCGGCGTAGGTGGGCGTGGCATCGGACAGCAGTGGCCGGACCTTCGACCAGGCGCCGTCGGCGCCGATGAGCACGTCGGTGACGATCGTCGATCCGTCGGCGAAGGTAACTTCGTGGCAACCGTCCTCGAGGGTCCGGACGCTCCGGGTCTTGTGGCCCCAGACGACCGAGCCGGCAGGCAGGGAGTCCAGCAGCAGCTGCCGGAGCTCGCCACGCTGCACCTCGGGGCGGCCTCCGGCGGGGTCGTCGGGCACGTCAGCCAGGACGGTGCCGTCAGGCGCCACGTCGCGGGATGCCTGGCGTCCTTCGAGGACGAGGGACCGGAAGCCGTCCATCAGGCCGGCGGCACGGATCCCGTGCTGTCCGTTGTAGTCGTGGATGTCGAGCATGCCGCCCTGTCCCCGGGCCTGCGCCGACGTCTCCGCCTCGTACACCGTGGACGGGATTCCGTGCACCGCCAGCGTTCGCGCCAGCGTCAGCCCGGCAAGACCGGCCCCGATGATCGTGATCTGAGTCATGCGTGCGTTCCTTGCTGCTGATGGGTGAAGGGCGGGTCGATCCGGGATGCGAGCTGCGCCAGGAGGTCGTGGAGCCGCGCCCGCCCCTCCGCGCCCAGCGGCGCGAGGATCGACTCCTCGACCCGGTCCATGGCCTCTTCGAAACCCTGGATCAGTTCGGAGCCGGCTGGGGTGACGCGCACCCGGCGGCTGCGTGCGTCATCCTCCTGTGCCTGGCGTTCCACGAGCCCGCGGCGCTCGAGCCCGGCCAACAGCCGCGAGACACCCGGCGCACTGGTGCGCATGGCCCGCGCGACGTCCCGCTGGATGGCGTGCGGGTTCTTGGTCAGGTACGCCAGCACCGCGCTCTGCTCGTGGGTGAGGCCGCGTTCCCGGATCCAGTCTTCGGCGATGCGCCGCTGTCCCCACACGACCCACCGCATCAGTTCCAGCGTGCTCTCCCGCTCCGGCTCGCTCATAGTTAACATGGTAACTGTTGCGTAGTTAACTATCAACCGCTTAGGGTCGCGGCGTGCTGGTTCTCCGTTCGATCGCACTGTTCGTGCTGGCGGCGCTCGCCGAGATCGGTGGCGCCTGGCTCGTCTGGCAGGGTGTCCGCGAGCACCGCGGGTGGATCTGGATCGGCGCGGGCGTGATCGCGCTCGGGTTGTACGGCTTCGTCGCCACCCTGCAGCCGGACGCCAACTTCGGCCGCATCCTCGCCGCCTACGGCGGTGTGTTCGTCGCCGGCTCGCTGGCCTGGGGCGTGGTCGCCGACGGGTACCGGCCCGACCGGTTCGACATCATCGGCGCGCTCATCTGCCTCGCGGGCGTCGCGGTCATCATGTACGCCCCGCGCGGCTGAACATCGTTTCACCGACCGCGCCGGGGGTAGCAGCACAGCCGTGGGGCACGTCGTGGCGCTGCGGGCGCTCAAACTCGGGGATTTCCTCGTCACCGTTCCGGCGCTCAAGGCGATCCGCCGCGCGTGGCCGGACCACGAGATCATGTTCGCGACCTCCGGCTGGCTCAGCCCGCTCGTCGAGCTGACCGGCTGCGTCGACACCGTCCTGCCCACCCACGGCATGACCCCGCTCGACCCACGGGCCAGCCACCCCGCCGTCGCCGTCAACTTGCACGGCACCGGCCCGCACAGCAACGCCGTCCTCGACGCCCTCGGCCCCCGCCGCCGCATCGGCCACAGTGGACACGGCTGGCCAGGTCCGAAGTGGATGGACGACCTGCACGAACGCGACCGCTGGTGCCGCCTGCTCACCGAGCACGGCATTCCCGCCGACCCCGGCGACCTCCACCTCCCACCGCCCCCGCGCACCAGCCCCGCGCCGGGCGCGGTCGTCATCCACCCCGGTGCCGCCTTCGGCAGCAAACGCTGGCCCGTCGAGCGCTTCGCCACCGTCGCCCGGGCGCTCCGCGCGGCCGGTCACCGCGTGGTGATCACCGGCAGCACGTCCGACAGGACCTCGCCGCCACCCTCGCCGCGCCCGCGGACCGCCTCGCCGGGCGCACCGGCCAGCTCGACCTCGCGGCGCTCGTCGCCCAGGCCCGGCTGGTGATCTCCGGCGACACGGGCATCGCACACCTCGCCTACGCCTTCGGCACCCCGTCGGTCACGTTGTTCGGCCCCGTCCCGGCCCGGCACTGGGGACCGCCACCCGGCCCGCACCGCGCGTTGTCGGCCGACGAGCTGCGCCGCGGCGACCCGTTCTCGCCCGATCCGGACCCGGCGTTGCTGCAGGTCCAGCCCGCCGACGTGCTCGCCGCGGCCGCGGAGCTGGTTTGCGCGCCTGCGGAAGTGGTAGCCGGGAGCGGACGAAGGGAGGCGATCGTGCCGGACGAGAAGCACGACGAGCTGGCCGAGTCGAGGCAGGCATTGGCCGAGGCGAAGGAAGCGGCGCGGGACGCGAAGCTCACGCGGCCCCACGAGCAGGCCGAGCAGGAGGGCGCCCCGGCCGAACACCCGCCTCACCAGGAGGACGACGACCACTTCTCCCCCTCCTGAGGGACGCGACCTACGCGCGCACCGCCGCCGCGACCTCGGCCACCAGGCCCGGATCCGCCTCGTACGGCAGGTAGAGCGTCGCGCGCGTGAACAGGTCGCCGTAGCGGCGCCGCACCTCGGCCGCGACCTCGTCGGGCTTGCCCACCACGGCGATCGCGGCCAGCAGCTCGTCGTCGACGAGCGTGCCCATCCGCTCCCACTCGCCGCGCCGGGACAGCCGGTGCAGCTCGTCGCCCAGCTCGCCGCGGTCGTGCAGCTCCAGCACCCCGCGGTAGGCCGGCGTCGAACCGTAGAACGCGATCTGCCGCCGCGTGCCCGCGAGCGCGGCGGCGATCTCGGCGTCCGACCGGCCGGTCACCACCATCGGCGAGCCGACCAGTTCGAAGCCGTCCAGCGAGTCCCGCCCGGACCGCAGCGCCGGCACCGTCACCTCGCGCAGGTACCGCTCGGTGGTGAAGCCGTGGCACAGGAAGCCGTCCGCGACTTCGCCCGCCACGCGCGTCATGCCCTCACCCACGCCCGCGAGCAGAACCTTCGGCGGACCGTACGGGTGGGGCTGCGGCGTGAACATCGGGGTCATCACCGTGTGGGTGTAGAACTCGCCGCGAAAGTTGAGGCGCGCGCCGCTGTGCCACGTGTCCCAGATCGCCCGCAACGCCAGCACGAACTCGCGCATCCGGGCGACCGGCTGCGACCACGGCATCGAGAACCGCCGCGTGACGTGGGTCTTGATCTGCGTGCCGAGGCCGAGCAGCAACCGTCCGCCGGAGAGTTCCTGCAGGTCGTTCGCGGTCTGCGCGACGGTCATCGGGTTGCGCGCGAAGGCCACCGCGATCGCCGTGCCGAGCGTGACGCGCTCGGTGACCGTGGCGCCGAGCGCGAGCGGCAGGAACGGGTCGTGCTTGACCTCGGTGGTCCACACGCCGTCGAAACCGTCGCGCTCGGCCCGCCGCATCGTCTCCCGGGAGTCGGCCGGACTGGAGAACGGGACCGCGAAATCGACCTTCACCCGCCGAACGCTACCGCCTGCGGTTCCGGAACAGGCACTCCTGCGCGAGGCTCGCCAGCAGCACGCCGTCCCGCGTGCGCACGGTGCCGGTGTACCAGCCGCGGCCGCCCGCGACGCTCTGCGGCACCAGGTCCATGTGCACCCAGTCGTCGAGGCGGCCCGGCCGGTGGAACCACACCGCGTGGTCCAGGCTCGACGACGCGGACGCCTCCTCGTTGCCGAAGGCCGCGACGCCGGACGAGATGTCCGACAGGTAGGTCAGGACGCAGGCGTGGATGAGCGGGTTGTCGGGCAGTTCGAGCTTGCAGCGCGCCCAGAAGCGCGTCGGCCACTGGCCGTCCGGGTAGGGCTGCGGCGGCAGCGCGCCCTGCATCGAGAACAGCCGCGGCATGCCGCCGCCGGGCAGCTGCTCCGGATCGCCCTCGGGACGCTCCGGGTGCGCCTCGCGGTCGACACCCTCCTCGCGGCGGTGGAAGGACGCCGACATGTTGAAGATGACCTCGCCGTTCTGCACGGCGACCACCCGGCGGGCGGAGTAGGAGCCGCCGTCGCGGTCCCGGTCGACGTGGAAGATCGTCGGGCGCGTGGCGTCACCCGGGCGGAGGAAGTAGCCGTGCAGCGAGTGCGGCAGGCGGTCCTCCGCCACGGTGCGCCCGGCCGCGGCGAGCGCCTGCGCGGCGACCTGGCCCCCGTAGAGCGGCAGGGGGTCGTCGAACACGAGGTTGGCGCGGTAGAGGTCGCGGTCGATCTCCTCGAGGTCGAGCAGGTCGGCCAGGGTGGGCTCGTCCACCGCTTTCTCACTGACGGCGTGCATTACCGCACGGTAATACAGGAAGTACGCGCGGGCAGGCGCTGGTAGACGGGCATCACAACGGGCGGGACGCCCCTGCCCGGGGGACACTGAACCGCATGCGGCGACTCGACGAAGTCCGATCCGGGCCAACGCTGGCCGAGCACGTCGCCGCCGCGCCGCTCGTCGACCACCACGTGCACGGCGCGTTCACGGTCGAGCTGGAGCGGGCCGAGTTCGAGGGGCACCTCAACGAGGGTTCGCCCGACCCGATCCCGCCGTGGATGACGCAGTTCGACTCGCAGCTCGGGTTCGCGGTGCGGCGGTGGTGCGCGCCGGTGCTCGACCTGCCCGAGCACGCCCCCGCCGACGAGTACTGGAAGCGCCGCACCGAGCTGGGTGTGGCGGAGGTGACGCGGCGGTTCCTCGGCGGCGCGGGGGTGAGCGACTGGATCGTCGACACCGGGTACGCCACGAGTTCGCTGCTCGGGCTGGAGGGCATGGAGTCGGCCTCCGGCGCGCGGGCGCACGAGGTGGTGCGGCTGGAGGCGCTGGCCGAGGAGATCGCGCTGGAGAACGTGTCCGGGCGCGACTACGCCGACGCCTTCACCGCGCGGCTGGCCGCGCGGGCCGAGAACGCGGTGGGGGCCAAGTCGATCCTGGCCTACCGCACGGGCTTCGACATCGACCTGACGCCGCCGTCGCCGGCCGAGGTGACGCTGGCGGCGGACCGGTGGCTGGACACGGCGGGCGACGAGCCGCGGCTGGACGACGAGGTGCTGATCCGGTTCGGCCTGCACGCGGCGATCTCGCGAGGCCTGCCGCTGCAGCTGCACACCGGGATCGGCGACCGGGACCTCGACCTGCACCGCGTCAACCCGTTGCACCTGCTGGACTTCCTGCGCGCGACGCCGGACGTGCCGGTTCTGCTGCTGCACTGCTACCCGTACCACCGCGAGGCCGGGTACCTGGCGCAGGCATTCCCGAAAGTGCACTTCGACGTGGGGCTGGGCATCAACCACACGGGGGTGCGCAGCGTGGCGGTGGTGGCGGAGTCGTTCGAGCTGGCGCCGTTCGCGAAGCAGCTGTACTCGTCGGACGCGTGGGGGCCGCCGGAGCTGCACTACCTCGGCGCGCTGCTGTGGCGCCGCGCGGTGACCACGACGTTCGGCCGGTGGGTCGCCGAGGGCGACTGGTCGGAGCCCGACGCGCGGCGCGTGGTGACCATGATCGCGCGCGACAACGCGCGGCGCGTTTACCGGCTTTGAGCGCGTAGTGAGCCGGCGCGGGGCCGCCACACCGCAGCACGGCAAGCCGCGTGGCGACCATGCGCCACGACGAGCCCGCCCGGCTCAGCGGCCTCAGCCACGCGATGCGGCAAGGTCCCGCCGCTCACCAGCCACGGCCCGCGTCGCGACACGGGCCGGCCGCCGCGGCTCACCAACCCGCGCCCCTGTAGCTCACCAGCCCTGGCCGCGCAGCCGGTCGAGCAGGCGGCGGTCCCGCTTCGTGGGGCGGCCCGCTCCGCGTTCGCGGCGGGCGACCGGCGTCAGGGCCTCCGGCGGGGGCGCCGGGGTGCGGTCGATGTAGCACGCGGCCGCGTCGGGGGCGCCCACCCGCTTTTCGATGACGCGCACGACCTCGACGATCCGCGTCCGGTCATGGACGCGCGCCCGCACGGTGTCGCCGGGGTGCACGCCCGTCGCGGGCTTCGCCGGGCGGTCGTTGACCCGCACGTGCCCGCCGCGACAGGCCGCGGCCGCGTCGGATCGGGTCTTCGTCAGACGGACCGCCCACAGCCAGCGGTCCACGCGCGTGGACTCCATGGTCATCCATCTTGCCTCGCCGGCGCCTTGACCGGCAGGATCGCCACCAGCCCGGCCGCGAGGATCAGCACGATCCCCGCCATGCCGGCGCGCTGGCTGTCGAAGATCGCGATGAACCCGCTGAACGCCAGCGGCCCCAGGAAGCTCACCGCCCGGCCGGTGGTCGCGTACAGGCCGAACGCCTCGCCCTCCCGCTCCGGCTCGACGATGCGCGCCAGGAACGTCCGGCTCGCCGCCTGCGCCGGGCCGAGGAACACCGACAGCGCCAGCCCGCACACCCAGAACGTCGCCTTGCCGGGCAGCGCGGTCAGCGCGACGCCGATGATCACCAGCGCGATCAGCGACGTCACGATCACGGTCTTGGGCCCGAGCCGGTCGTCCAGCCGGCCACCGCTGACCGCGCCGATCCCGGCGGTCACGTTCGCCACGATCGCGAACATCACGACCTCGGTCTGGCTGAACCCGAACGTTCCCGCCGCGACCACGCCGCCGAAGGTGAAGATCGCGGTCAGGCCGTCGCGGTAGATCGCGCTCGCGGCGAGGAACCACAGCGTCCGCCGGTCCGTCCGCCACAGGTGCGCCAGCCGCTTGGCGAGCACCTTGTAGCCGGAGAGGAAGTTGCCCCTGGCCTGTTCGCGGGACGGCGGGTTCTCCGGCACGAACAGCAGCACCGGCAGGGCGAACACCAGGAACCACACCGCCACGAACAACGCCACCGCGCGGATGTTCAGGCCGTCCTCGGAGGTGACGCCGAAGAGCCCGACGTCCGGCTGCACGAACGCGAACAACACGATCGCGAGCGCGATGACACTGCCGAAATAGCCCATGCCCCAGCCGAAGCCGGACACTCGGCCCATCGTCTTCGGCGTGGACACCTGCACGAGCATCGCGTTGTAGTTGACCTCGGCGAACTCGAAGAACACGCTGCCGACCGCGAGCAGGATGAGGCCGGCCAGCAGGTAGGACGGCTCGTCCTGGACGAAGAACAGCCCTGCGGTGCAGGCGATCGCGATGGCGCTGTGGATGCCGAGCCAGAGCTTGCGCCTGCCGCCGACGTCGCTGCGCTGCCCGGTGACCGGGGCCAGCAGGGCGACCGCCACACCGGCGATCGTCAGCGCGACGCCAAGCGCTTGCGACCCGCTTTCCGTGTCGGCGGCGACACCGTCGGTGAGGTAGACGGAGAAGACGAACGTGAGGATGACGGCGCTGAACGCGGACGCTCCCCAGTCCCAGAACGCCCAGCTCAGCACGGCTTTGCGCGCGCCCGGCGAGGCCTTGGCGGTGACGGTCACGGCATGATTGTCCACGAGCCGGATGAACCGCGCCGCCCGGCCGGGTGAACGGCGTCACGCCCCGTCGCGGTGGTGCGCGGGCTAGCGACTTGGATGTCTGGAGGGGGCCGAGTCGGTGCCCGGAAGGGCAAGACGGCGGCGGGGTTTGACGGTGGGGGCAACGGGGTGCGGCCCCGGGCCGCGCTAAGCCGGGGGGCGGGATTGCCGGGCGGCCGTTGGCCGGTGGGGCGACACGTGGGCGGGGGGGCGGGGTTGCCGCGCCGAGCGGCACTCGGGCGGTGGGGCGGCTTGCCGAGCCAGGCGGGCAGTCACCGGACGGAGCGAATCGCCGCGCTGGACGCGGCGGTCGGCCCGTGGGGCGGCGGGGGGCAGGTTGCCGCGCCGAACGGCACTCGGACGGTGAGGCGGATTGCCGAGCCAGGCGGGCAGTCACGGGACGGAGCGAATTGCCGCGCTGGACGAGGCGGTCGACCGGCGGCGCGGTGCCGCCTCAGGCGCGGCGGCCGGCACTTGCAGCGGTGCCGCGTGGGGCACGGCGGCCCGTGGGGCGGCGGGGGGTGGCCGCGCCGAGCGGCACTCGGACAGTGAGGCGGCTTGCCGAGCCACGCGGGCAGTGACCCGGACGGAGCGAATTGCCGCGCTGGACGAGGCGGTCGACCGGCGGGGCGGTGCCGCGTGGGCGCGGCGGCCGGCACGTGCAGCGGTGCCGCGTGGGGCACGGCGGCCCGTGGGGCAGTGCTGCATTCAGGCGCGGCGGCCCGGGGGGCGGTGCTGCCCCAGGCGCGGCGACCCGTGGAGCGGCGGTTGGCTGCGGCAGTCACCGGGGTGCGGCGGCAGTCACCGGGGTGCGGCGGCGGTCGGCTGCGGCGGTTACCGGTGCGGCGGCGGTCGGCTGCGGCGGTTACCGGTGCGGCGGCGGTCGGCTGCGGCG
>NZ_JAKGSD010000086.1:13280-24206 GCF_021654135.1 Amycolatopsis tucumanensis
CGGTTGCCGGTGGGCGCGGTGCGTCAGCCCGTGCAGCGGCGGACTGGCCGCCGGGTGGCGGCAGGTCGGTGCGGGCAGCGGGTGGCCCACACGGGCTGCAGGCTGGCCACGCCGAGCAACGCGCCACTTCAGGCAACGCACCAGTCCAAGCAACGCGCCACTCCGCACAGCAAGCCCGCCGCGGGCAGGAGCCAACTGGCAAATGTTGACAACGTCACGGATCGTGCCCAGCGGTAACCCGGGCGGGCCGCTCGGCGATACCAGGGGTATCTGGAAGATCGCGGGAGGGGTTTCGCAGTGGGTTTGGGCCAGTCCAAGACTCCGGTCACCGACCGTCCGGTCTGGCTTGTCCTGACGGCGGTGTTCGCGGTGACCGCGGCGGTGCAGGTCTACCTGGCGCTCGCCATGTCCGTGTGGTTGTCCGGCGTTCTGGCCCTCGTGCTCGCCTTCGCCGCGGCGGGATCGCTCGCCGCCGCGGCGAAGGCGGTGCCCATCACACGTCGAAGTCGACCGTGAGCGCGTCGGACACCGGCAGCGACTGGCAGGTCAGCACGAACCCGTCGGCGACCTCGCCCTCCTCGAGCGCGAAGTTGCGGCGCATGTCCACGGCACCGGCGGTCACCTTCGCCCGGCACGTGCCGCACACCCCGCCCTTGCACGCGAACGGCAGGTCCGGCCGCACGCGCTGAGCACTGTCCAGCACCGGCACGTCCCGCGGCACGGCGACCGTCGTGGCGCGGCCGTCGAGGATGATCGTCGCCTGGGTGACGACCCCGTCGAGCGGCTTCTCCTCGTGCCGCACCGGCTCCGGCGGCACGTCGTCCACATAGAACAGTTCCTGGTGGATCCGCGACGACGGCACTCCGGCGGCACGCAACCGTTCTTGCGCCACCGTGACCATCCCGAACGGCCCGCACAGCCACCAGTGCCCGACCGCCGACACGTCCGGGAACAACGCCAGCAACGCCGACAGCTTCTCACCGTCGAGCCGCCCGGTGAACAGCTCCGCCTCGCGCGGCTCCCGGGACAGCACGTGCACCAGCTCCAGCCGGTCCGGGTAGCGGTCCTTCAGGTCGGCCAGCTCGTCGGCGAACATCACGGTGTCCGTGCGGCGGTTGCCGTACAGCACGGTGACCGTCGCGGCCGGGTCGCGCAGCACCGTCGCGGCGATCGACAGCACCGGCGTGATGCCCGAGCCGGCCGCGATCAGCACGTGGTGCTCCGGCACCGACAGGTCGGGCGTGAAGTTCCCGGTCGGCGTGCCGACCTCGATCTCGTCGCCCGGCCGCACCTGGTGCACCAGCCACGTCGAGAACAGCCCGTGCGGCACCTCGCGCACCCCGATGCGCGGCTTGCTGCCCTCGGGCGAGCAGATCGAGTACGACCGGCGCTCCTCGCGCCCGTCGATCGTCCGCCGCAGCGTCAGCGACTGCCCAGCCCGGAACGCGTAGGCGTCCGCCAGCTCCTCCGGCACGTCGAAGGTGACCGCGACGGCGTCGTCGCACAGGGGCGTCACCTCGGCCACGGTCAGCGTGTGGAAGTCGCCCCGCAGCCTCGATTTGGTGCTCGCGGTCACCTCAGATCTCCTTGACGTGCTCGAAGGGTTCGTCGCAGGACCGGCAGCGCAGCAACGACTTGCAGGCGGTGGCCCCGAACTCCGACACCAGCTCGGTGTCCGCCGACCCGCACCGCGGGCAGGACACCCGGCGCGCCGGCGGGCTCAGCGTCAGCGGGATCGGCCCGGACGGCCGCCGCGGCGCGCTGCCCGGCGGCGCGATACCCGCCTCGGCCAGCGCCCGGCGGCCCCGCTCGCTGATCCAGTCGGTGCTCCAGGCCGGCTGCAGCACCGTGCGGACCTCGACGCGCGAGTACCCGGCGCCTTGCAGCGCGTGCACCAGGTCGTCGCGCATGGTGTCCATCGCCGGGCACCCGGTGTAGGTGGGCGTGATCGACACCGTCACCGCACCGTCCTGTTCGGACACTTCGCGCAGCACGCCGAGGTCGGCCAGCGTCAGCATGGGCAGCTCGGGGTCGCGGACGGTCTCCGCGACGGCGCGGGCGCTCACCATGTCGCCTCCGGATGGGCGCGGGCGACGCTCTGCAGCTCGGCCAGCAGGTAGCCCATCGCCTCGGTGTGCCGGCCACCCCGGCCGGTCTGCCCGTTGACCCCGGCCTTGCCCGCGCTCTCCGGGCGAGCCAGGGAACCGGCGGCGAACACCTGCGCCAGCACGTCGTCGAACTCCGCGCGCACCGAGGCCGGGTCGACCGCGACACCCGCCGCGGCCAGCCGCGACTCGGTCTCGTGGGGCACGAACAGCTCGTCCACGAACGGCCAGATCCCGTCCAGCCCGGCCTGCATCCGCTCGTGCGAGAACGCGGTGCCGTCGCCGAGCCGCACGGCCCACTGGGCGGCGTAGTCGCGGTGGTAGGTCAGCTCCTTGACGCCCTTGTCGGCGATCGCGGCGAGCACCGGGTCCACCGACGACCGCAGCCGCTGGAACAACGCCAGCCGCCAGGTCGAGAACACCAGCAGCACCGCGATGAGCTGCCCGAAGTCGCCGCGCTCCAGCTCGGCGAGCCGGACGTTGCGGAACTCGTGCTCGTCGCGGAAGAACGCGTAGTCGTCCTCGCCGCGGTCTGAACCATCGGCCTTGCCCGCGCGGGCCAGCAACAGCCGCGCCTGGCCGAGCAGGTCGAGGCCGATGTTGGCGATCGCGACCTCGTCCTCCAGCTCGGGCGCGCGGGTGCACCACTGCTGCAGCCGGTGCGAGAACACCAGCGCGTCGTCGCCCAGCATCAGGCAGTACCGCGCCAGGTCCGCACCGTCCACACCGGACGGCACCGAGGTGTCGACCCCGGCGAGCGGGTCCTCGAACCCGGTGCCGAACGCCCACCGCGAGTCGTCGTGAGCGTCGATCAAAGCCTCGTAGGCGTTGTCAAAGGACATCATCAGCTCACATGTGGGGAACGTTGTCGGGGATGTCGTAGAACGTCGGGTGCCGGTACACCTTGTCGCCCGACGGCGCGAAGAACGGGTCCTTCTCGTCCGGCGAGGACGCGGTGATGTCGGCGGCCTTGACCACCCAGATGCTGACGCCCTCGTTGCGCCGCGTGTACAGGTCACGCGCGTTGTGCAGGGCCATCTGGTCGTCGGCCGCGCGCAGCGACCCGACGTGCACGTGGTTGAGGCCTCGCTTGCCGCGCACGAACACCTCGTACAGCGGCCACTCGCTCTTGCTCACTTCGCCTCCGCCATCTTGCGCGCGTGCGCGGCCGCGGCCTCGCGGACCCACGCGCCGTCTTCGTGCGCCTGCCGCCGCCGCGCCAGCCGCTCGGTGTTGCACGGGCCGTTGCCCGCGACGACCTGCTTCATCTCGTCCCAGTCGACCTGGCCGAAGTCGTAGTGCCCGCGCTCGGGGTTCCACTTGAGGTCCGGGTCCGGCAGGGTCACGCCGAGCGCCTCGGCCTGCGGCACGGTCATGTCGACGAACCGCTGGCGCAGCTCGTCGTTGGTGTGCCGCTTGATCTTCCACGCCATCGACTGCGCGGTGTTGGCCGATTCGGCGTCCGGCGGGCCGAACATCATCAGCGACGGCCACCAGAACCGGTTCACCGCGTCCTGCACCATGTCGCGCTGCGCCTGCGTGCCCTTCATCATCGTCATCAGCAGCTCGTAGCCCTGCCGCTGGTGGAACGACTCCTCCTTGCAGATCCGGATCATCGCCCTGGCGTACGGCCCGTAGGAGGACCGGCACAGCGGCACCTGGTTGCAGATCGCGGCGCCGTCGACGAGCCAGCCGATCGCGCCCACGTCGGCGAACGTCAGCGTCGGGTAGTTGAAGATCGACGAGTACTTCTGCCTGCCGCTGATCAGCTTCTCGGTCAGGTCCGCGCGGTCGGCGCCCAGCGTCTCCGCCGCCGAGTACAGGTACAGCCCGTGCCCGGCCTCGTCCTGCACCTTCGCCAGCAGGATCGCCTTGCGCCGCAACGACGGGGCGCGGGTGATCCAGTTGCCCTCCGGCTGCATGCCAATGATCTCGGAGTGCGCGTGCTGCGCGATCTGCCGGATCATCGTCTTGCGGTAGCCCTCCGGCACCCAGTCCCGCGGCTCGATCCGCTGGTCCTTTTCGATGGTGTGCTCGAAGTGCCGTTCGAGGTCCTTCTCGTCAAGGATGGCAGTCATCGGTTCTCCTTGGCCACCAGGGTGAGCACGTCGTACTTGGCGACGGACTCGCCCGCGGAGTTGGTCACGTCGGCGTCCCAGCGCACCTCGCCGTAGTCGGCGTTCTCGCGCGGGGTGATCTGCTTGGCGGTCAGCGTCACGGTCAGCTCGTCGCCGGGCTTGACCGGGGTCAGGAACCGCAGGTTCTCCAGGCCGTAGTTGGCCAGCACCGGCCCCGGCTCGGGCGAGACGAACAGGCCGGCGGCGAACGACACGACCAGGTAGCCGTGCGCCACGATGCCGCCGAACAGCGGGTTCGCGGCCGCCGCTTCGGGGTCGGTGTGGGCGTAGAACGTGTCGCCGGTGAACTCGGCGAAGTGGTCCACGTCCTCCTGGGTCACGGTGCGTGGCCCAGCCACCACGCTGTCGCCGATCTTCAGCTCTGCCAACGACTTGCGGAACGGGTGCACGTCCTCGGTGTTGCGCGGCGCGCCCT
Organism: Amycolatopsis tucumanensis; assembly: GCF_021654135.1. Classification (GTDB taxonomy): domain Bacteria; phylum Actinomycetota; class Actinomycetes; order Mycobacteriales; family Pseudonocardiaceae; genus Amycolatopsis_E; species Amycolatopsis_E tucumanensis. The sequence continues at coordinate 17,939 of NZ_JAKGSD010000086.1, forward strand.
CCACCCAGCGGCCGGTGACCGCGGACAGCACCTTCGGGCTGCCCTGCACGGCGGTGCGCTGCATGTGGTGCAGCACGCCGCGGATGCCGCCCATCTCTTCGCCGCCGCCGGCGCGGCCCGGGCCGCCGTGCACCAGGCCCGGCATCGGCGAACCGTGGCCGGTCGACTCCTTCGCGTCGTCGGCGTCGAGCACCAGCAGGCGGCCGTGCCACGGCGCCACGCCCAGCACGACCTCGCGGGCGAACTGCGCGTCGCCGGTCACGACCGACCCGGCGAGGCTGCCCTGGCCGCGGGCGGCGTAGCCGATGACCTGCTCGACCGAGGTGTAGGGCATCAGCGTGGAGACCGGGCCGAAGGCCTCGACCTCGTGCGGCTCGGCGCGGTCGGCGTCGCCCTTGAGCAGCACCGGCGAGATGAACGCGCCGCGCTCGGCGTCGGCGTCGACCACCTCGACCCGCTCCGGGTCGCCGAACACGACGCTGGAGGCGTCCTGCAGCGCCTTGAGCGAGCGGCGGACCTCCTCGCGCTGCTCCAGGCTGGCCAGCGCGCCCATGCGGACACCTTCGGCGGCCGGGTTGCCGATCTTGACCTTCGCCAGGCGCTCGGCGGCGGCCTCGGCCACGTCGTCGAGCAGCTCGGCAGGCACGAAGGCGCGGCGGATCGCTGTGCACTTCTGGCCCGCCTTGACGGTCATCTCGGTGACCAGCTGCTTGACGTAGAGGTCGAACTCGGCCGTACCGGGCTTGGCGTCCGGGCCGAGGATCGAGCAGTTCAGCGAGTCGGCCTCGGCGTTGAAGCGAACGGCCTGGCGCACGATCACCGGGTGGGTGCGCAGCTTCTGCGCGGTCGACGCCGACCCGGTGAACGACACCAGGTCCTGCTCGGTGAGGTGGTCCAGCAGGTCGCCGGCGCTGCCGGAGATCAGCTGCAGCGTGCCCTCGGGGATCAGGCCGGATTCGATGATCAGCTCGACGACCCGCTCGGTCAGGTACGCGGTCTGGCTGGCCGGCTTCACCAGGCTCGGCACGCCCGCGAGGAACGCCGGGGCGAACTTCTCCAGCGGGCCCCACACCGGGAAGTTGAAGGCGTTGATCTGCACCGCGACACCCCGCAGCGGGGTGGCGATGTGCTGGCCGAGGAACGTGCCGCCCTTGCTCAGCGGCTCCACGTTGCCGTCGACGTAGACGGTGTCGTTGGGCAGCTCGCGCTTGCCCTTGCCGGAGTAGGCGAACAGCACGCCGATGCCGCCGTCGACGTCGAACTTGGAGTCGCCGAGTGTGGCGCCCGTCTTCGCGGACAGCTCGTACAGTTCGTCGCGGTGCTCGCGCAGGTGGGAGGCCACGGCCTTGAGCAGCGCGGCCCGCTGGTGGAAGGTCAGCTCGCGCAGGGCCGGTCCGCCGACGCGGCGGCCGTGGTCGAGCGCGGCGGCCATGTCGATGCCGGCGGAGGAGATCCGTGCGACTTCGGCGCCGGTGACCGCGTCGTGCAGGGGCGCCCCCTCGCCCTCCCCGGTCCGCCAGCCGCCGCTGACGTAGCTGCGCAGCATCCTCGTCGACTGCTGGGCCATCGTTCCTCGCTTCCCCGGATTAACCAACCGAACGTTCAGGAAGTCATGGTAGCGTCTCGGCATGGCTGACGAAAGCACCAGTGACGTTGTTTCCGTTTCCCGCGAAGGCGCAGTGGCCACGGTGACGATGCTCCGGCCCGCCCTCACCGGCGAACTGAAGACCGAGCTGCGGGACGCGCTCGAGCTCGTCGCCTCCGACGAGACGGTCCGCGCCGTCGTGCTCACCGGCGCCGGCCGGGCGTTCTGCGTGGGTCAGGACCTGGCCGAGCACGCCGACGCGCTGCGCGCCGACCCGGCCACCGCGTTCGCCACCATCGACGAGCACTACAACCCCATCGTCACCACGCTGGCGACCATGCCGAAACCGGTGGTCGCGGCCGTCAACGGGACGTGCGTCGGCGCCGGGCTCGGGTTCGCGCTCGCCTGCGACCTGCGGGTCACCGCGGACGCCGCGAAGTTCGGCACCGCGTTCACCGGCATCGGCCTGACCTGCGACTCCGGCCTGTCCGCCAGCCTCGCACGGGCCGTCGGCGCGGCCAGGGCGAGCGAACTCGTCCTGCTCGGCGAGACCTTCACCGCCGCGCAGGCCGCGGAGTGGGGCATCGCGGGGCGCGTCGTGCCCGCCGACGAGGTGGCCGCCACCGCCGCCGACCTGGCCGCCCGCCTGGCCGCGGGCCCCACGCGCGCCTACGCGGAGGCCAAGCGCGCGCTCGCCGCGTCCTGGGGCGCGCCGTTGCCGGAAGTTCTGCGGCTGGAAGGCGAAGCGCAGGCGCGACTGGGGCTCACCGACGACCACCGCGGCGCCGTCGAGGCCTTCCTGAGCAAGTCGAAGCCGGTGTTCCAGGGGTCTTGACAGTGCCGAGGCCGGACGCACATTATTAACCGTCCATTCGGTCAGTAACGACGGAAGGCAGTGCCGCCGTGTCCCAAGCCGCGCAGGCGATGTTCGCCGACGACGTCGCGTCGAAGTCGCTCGGCATCGAACTCGTCGAAGCCGACGCCGGCCGGGCGGTCGCCCGCATGACGGTCACCGAGCAGATGGTGAACGGGCACGCGATCGCCCACGGCGGCTACATCTTCCTGCTGGCCGACACGACGTTCGCCTGCGCGTGCAACAGCCACGGCCCGGTGACGGTCGCGGCGGGCGCCGAGATCTCGTTCGTCGCCAGCGCCCGCCTCGGCGACCGCCTGGTCGCCACGGCCGAGGAACGCACGCGTTACGGGCGCAACGGCATCTACGACGTCACGGTGCACCGGGAGACCGGCGCCGGGCGCGAAGTGATCGCCGAATTCCGCGGCCGCAGCCGCACGATCGGGAAGAACTGAGGAGCCGGCCCCCATGACGACCATGCACAGCGACGTGCCTCACGCGAAGCGCCTCGGCACCGCGCCGGCGCCGGACGACCTGACCGCCGCCGAGCGGATGAGCGTCGACGAGCTGCGCGCCACCCAGCTGGAACGTCTGCAGTGGACACTGCGGCACGCCTACGAGAACGTGCCGTTCTACCGCCGCAAGTTCGACGAGGCCGGGGTGCACCCGGACGACTGCCGCGAGTTGTCGGACCTGGCGAAGTTCCCCTGCACCACCAAGCACGACCTGCGGGACAACTACCCGTTCGGCATGTTCGCCGTGCCCCAGGAGCAGGTGCGCCGCATCCACGCCTCCAGCGGCACCACCGGCAAGCCGACCGTGGTCGGCTACACCGAGGCCGACATCGACACCTGGGCGACGGTGATGGCCCGCTCGATCTACGCGGCGGGCGGGCGGCCGGGGCACAAGGTGCACGTGGCCTACGGCTACGGCCTGTTCACCGGCGGGCTCGGCGCGCACTACGGCGTGGAGAAGCTGGGCTGCACCGCGATCCCCGCGTCCGGCGGCATGACCGCGCGGCAGGTGCAGATCATCACCGACTTCCAGCCCGAGGTCATCATGGTGACCCCGTCGTACATGCTGACGCTGCTGGACGAGTTCGAGCGCCAGGGCCTGGACCCGGCGAAGTCCTCGCTGCGGGTGGGCATCTTCGGCGCCGAACCCTGGACCGAGCAGATGCGCCGCGAGATCGAGCAGCGGATGGACCTGCACGCCGTGGACATCTACGGCCTGTCCGAGGTGATGGGGCCGGGTGTGGCGCAGGAGTGCGTGGAAACCAAGGACGGCCTGCACATCTGGGAGGACCACTTCTACCCCGAGGTGGTCGACCCGGTCGAGGGGAACGTGCTGCCCGAGGGCGAGACGGGTGAGCTGCTGTTCACCTCGCTCACCAAGCAGGCCATGCCGGTCATCCGGTACCGCACGCGGGACCTGACCGCGCTGCGCCCCGGCACCGCGCGACCGGCGTTCCGGCGCATGGACAAGGTCACCGGCCGCAGCGACGACATGATCATCCTGCGTGGCGTCAACGTGTTCCCGACGCAGATCGAGGAGATCGTGCTGGCGACCGAGGGCCTGGCGCCGCACTTCCAGCTGAAGCTGACCAAAAAGGACCGGATGGACCACCTCACGGTGCTGGTGGAGGCCCGGCACGACACCGCGGCCGAGCGCCGGGTGTCGGCGGCGTCGGAGATCGCGGCGCGGGTCAAGGACGGCGTGGGGATCAGCGTCGGCGTGGAGGTGCTCGACCCGGACACGCTGGAACGGTCGATGGGCAAACTGCGCCGTGTGATCGACCAGCGCCCGCCGGCCTGAGACCTCTTGGGATACTGGGGTCATGACGACCGCACCTCCGGCCCGGCCCGCCCGGCGTGGCAGGCCGGGCTACGACCTGGAGTCCCTGCTCGCGGTCGCGGTCAAGCTGTTCAACGAGCGCGGCTACGACGGCACCAGCATGGAGGACCTGTCGCGCAAGCTGGGCATCACGAAGTCCGCCATCTACCACCACGTGCCGAGCAAGCAGGAGTTGTTGCGGCTGGCGGTGAACCGGGCGCTGGACGGGCTGTTCGAGATCGTGGCCGAGCTGGATTCGGTCGACGGGCGCGCGGTCGACCGGCTGGAGTACCTGGTGCGCGGCAGTGTCCGGGTGCTGGTGGACCGGCTGCCGTTCGTGACGCTGCTGCTGCGGGTGCGCGGCAACACCAAGGTGGAGCGGGACGCGCTGGCCCGTCGTCGTGAGTTCGACCACATCGTGTCCGAACTGGTCACCAAGGCCGTCGACGAGGGCGACCTGCGGCCGGACATCGACCCGCCGACCGCGGCGCGCCTGTTGTTCGGCATGGTCAACTCGCTGATCGAGTGGTACCGGCCGCGCGGCGGGCAGAGCGGCGACGAGCTGGCGGAGACGGTGGCGGCGGTGGCCTTCGACGGGCTGCGGGTGCGGTCCGCTTAGGACTCGTTTGCCGGGTTTCCCGGGTGAACGGTCTCACACCGGGAATGCACTGGCCGTGCGTGGTGTCCGCACTGTCATGCCGGAAATCCGCAACCTGCGGCTGATCATGGTGGTGCTCGCGTTCTCCTGCGGCGCCACGGTCGCGAACCTGTACTACGCGCAGCCGCTGCTGGCCGAGATCGCGACGGCGTTCGGCGTGAGCCAGGGCAGCGCGGCGCTCGTCGTGACGTTGACGCAGCTGGGTTACGCGGCCGGGCTCGCGTTGCTGCTGCCGCTGGGGGACCTGGTGGAGAACCGGGCGCTGGCGTCGCGCACGCTGGTGTTCACCGCGCTCGCGCTGGTGGTCGCGGCCGTGGCGCCGGTGTTCGGGGTGTTCCTGGCCGCGTCGGTGCTGATCGGCGTGACGTCGGTGGTGGCGCAGATCCTCATCCCGTTCGCCGCGCACCTCGCGCCGGAGGAGCAGCGCGGCCGGTTCGTCGGCACGGTGATGACCGGTCTGCTGCTGGGGATCCTGCTGGCGCGGACGTTGTCCAGCCTGGTCGCCGGGGCGTTCGGGTGGCGCACGATCTACTTCGTGTCGGCGGTGCTGATGCTGGTGGTGGCGGTCGCGGCGCGCCGGATGCTCCCCCACCGCCGCCCCTCGCACGACGAGGGCTATGCCCGGTTGATGCGGTCGATCCTCACGCTGGCCCGGGAGGAACCCGCGTTGCGGCGCCGGGCGGTGTGCCAGGCGTTGATGTTCGGGGCGTTTTCCGCGTTCTGGACGTCGGTGGCGTTCGAACTGGTCGGGCGGCACGGGCTCACGCAGACCGAGGTGGGGGTGTTCGCGCTGGTGGGCGCGGCCGGCGCGGCGGCGGCCCCGTTGGCAGGGCGCTTGGGCGACCGTGGGCACGGCGGAATCGGCAGTGGAATCGCGCTGGCCCTGGCCGCGGTGGCGATGGTCGTGGCGTGGCTGGGCGCGGGATCGGTCGTGGTGCTGGCGCTGGCCGGGGTGGTGCTCGACCTCGCGGTGCAGGGCCACCAGGTGCTTTCGCAGCGGGAGATCTACGGCCTGCGGGCGGAGGCGCGGGCCCGCATCAACACGGTGTTCATGACGACGATCTTCGTCGGAGGCGCGGTGGCGTCGGCAGTGGCGGGGAGTCTGTACGACGCGTTCGGCTGGGCTGGGCCGAGCTTGTTCGGCGCGGTGCTGCCGTTGGTCGGGTTGGGGGTTTGGGCGGTGTCGACGGCGCGCCAAGCGACACAAGCGAAGCTGGGTGGTCATCCCGTCGCCTGACACTGGCGGGGAGTCCGCCCTTTGGGCGGTGCGCCTTGCGGGCGCCAGAAAGGTCACCTTCCGACCACCCCCGCCCCCTCTCCCTGAGTGTGTTTCAGTCGC
>NZ_JAKGSD010000087.1 GCF_021654135.1 Amycolatopsis tucumanensis
TCTGACCGTTGCTGCTCGTTCTCGTGCTGGCGCAGCCGCTTGCGTCTGACCGCCGCTGCTCGCTGCTCGTGCTGCCGCAGCCGCTCGCGCCAGACCGCCGCTGCTCGCTGCTCGTGCTGTCGCTCGCCACCCCGCCGCCGCTCGTCATCCGCGCTGGGGCGCCGCTCGTCGCCGGCGCGGGCGCCGGCCGCTCGCGCGGCCGTCGGCGGAGAGTGCGGCCACCATCCGCGCCCACCGCACCGCGCGCCGAACGCCCCACCGACAAGCGCCCACGATCACTCGGCTTCCGGGGCCGGCTCCAGGATCCCGAAGATGTTCCCCTCGGTGTCCACGCAGTACGCGAGCCACCCGATCCCCGGGATCGGGCTGCGCGGCACCGCCACCTGGCCGCCCGCCTGCTCGACCCGCCGCACGGCCGCGTCGAGGTCGTCCACCTCGACGGTCAGCGGGAAGGCGTTCACCGGCGCGTCCTCGGCGGGCGCGGGGCCCTGCCGCGGCACCAGCCCGCCGTCGATGCCCGGTCCGTCGCCGGTGCTGATCAGCCAGTACGGGTTGCTGCCCCACCGCTCGAACGTCCACCCGAAGACCGTCGCGTAGAAGGTGACGGCTCGTTCCGGGTCGCTCGCGTGGATCTCGAAGTGCACCGGACGCGGCATGGCGGCCTCCGAGAGGCGGTGGGCGGGGAACCGAGAATGCTACCCGCCGAGCGTGGTCCGCACGTACTCCTCGATCGCCGCCAGCGAGGACGGGGCCGACCACACCCGCTCGACGTGCGCGTCGTCCCCGGCGCGCTGCTCGCCGATCCGCTCGTCGAACGGCCGGTGGATCTGCGCCTTCGTGTGCCGGAACGCGTCCGACGGCACCGCGGCCAGCCGCCTCGCCGTCTCGATCGCCCTCGGCAGCACCTCGTCCGGCGCGGCCAGCTCGTCCACCAGCCCGCGGGAAAGCGCTTCGCCGCCCGCGTAGGTCTCGCCGAGGAACGTCAGCCCGGGCAGCCGCTCCGTCCCGTACGCGCAGCGCAGGATCTCCAGGGCCACCAACGGGAACGGCACCCCGACGAGCAGTTCGGTGACGCCGATCCGGCCCTGCCGCTCGTTCAGGATCCGCCGGTCGCACGCCGCCGCCAGCACCGCCCCGCCGGCGATCGCGTGCCCCGTCACCGCCGCGACGACCGGTCCGGGGAACCCGAACACGGCCAGGAACGCGTCCGACAGCGCGGGCAGGAACTCCCGGAGGTAGGCCGGCCCGCCCGCGGCGACCCGCTTGAGGTCCACCCCGGCGGAGAACATCCCGTCCCGCCCGGTCAGCACCACGCCCTTCGCGCCGCCGAGCTCGGCCTCCTCCAGCCGCGCCACCAGCTCCCGGCACAGCTCGGTGTCCATCGCGTTCGCCTTGCCGTGGGCCAGTTTCAGCACGGCCACGTCGCCGGCCTTGTCCACCTCGATCGTCGTCATCGCCCCACCGTAGTGGGAAATCAGCTGGTGATGTCCTTCGTCGCGAAGCGCCGCGCGGCCAGCAGCGTGAACACGGTCGCGTAGATCACCGCGGACAGCGTCCCGGCGGCCATGTTCGTCCAGTCGATGTCGGTCGCGATCAGGTCCATCCAGCCGTACGAGTAGTGCGTCGGCAGGTAGTTGCGCAGCGTGCCCAGCGCGGTGATCTGGTCGAGGATCTGCGACAGGATCGCCGCCAGCACCGCCCCGCCGACCGCGCCCAGCGGCGCGTCGGTGAGCACCGACAACAACAGCGCCAGCCCCGCCACCCACGCCAGCTGGATCACCACGTACACGGTGGACAGCCCGATCGCGATCAGGCTCTGCCCGAACGGGATCGCGTCCCCGGTGGGGCTGACCGCGTCACCGGCCCCGTAGAAGATCAGTCCCGCCACCAGGGCCACCAGCGGCAGCAGCACCAGCGCCACCACCGACAGCAACCCGGACGCGATCGCCTTCTGCCGCAGCAGCCGGTGCCGCGGCACCGGCATGGCCAGCAGGTACTTCAGGCTCGACCAGGACGCCTCGCTCGCGATCGTGTCCCCGAAGAACAACGCGACGATCGTGGGCAGCAGGAACGTCCCGGACACGAACAGCGCCAGCACGACGAAGTTCGGCGCGCTCGCCGTCGCCAGGTCGACGAACCCGCCGGAGCGCCGGTTCGGGCTGGACTCGCCGATCTCGAACGCCACCACCAGGATGAACGGCAGCAGCACGACGAACCCGAGCACCAGCTGGGTGCGCCGCCGCCGCAGCTGGCGCCGCAGCTCGACGCCCAGCCGCAACGTCCGCCGCGCCCGGTAGCCCTCGACCGCGCCGTCCGCGCCCACCCCGGAGTGGGTGTGCGCAGCGGCGTCGGTCAGCTCGTCCAGTGCCGCGGGATCGGTGTGGACCCCGTTCTCGCTCATGACGTTTCCTCTCCCACGAGCTGGAGGAACGCGTCCTCCAGCCGTCGCCGCGGCCCGGCCTGCTCGACCGCGACCCCGGCCCGGACCAGCGCCGCGACCGCCTCGGCGCGCGGCATCCCGTCCAGGTCGGCGTGCACGAGGGTCCCTTCGACGTCCACACCGGACACGCCGGGCACCCCGCGCAGGGCGTCGGCCGCCGCCTCCGGCCGGTCGACCCGGAAGGTGGCCTCGCCGCCGGCGGCCACGATGTCGCCGACCTCGCCCGCGGCCACCAGCCGGCCGCGGTGCATCACCACGACGTGCGTGCAGGTCTGCTCGACCTCGGCCAGCAGGTGGCTGGAGACCACCACGGTCCGGCCGGTCGCGGCGTACCGCTGCAGCACCTCGCGCATCTGGTGGATCTGCGGCGGGTCGAGCCCGTTGGTCGGTTCGTCGAGCACGAGCAGCTCCGGCAGCCCGAGCATGGCCTGCGCGATCGCGAGCCGCTGCCGCATGCCCTGGCTGTAGGTGCGGACCTTGCGGTGCACGGCGTTGCCCAGCCCGGCGATCTCCAGCGCCTGCTCCAGGTGCGCCTGCTCGATCGGGCGGCCGGTCGCGTCCCAGTAGAGGCGCAGGTTCGCGGTGCCGGACAGGTGCGGCAGGAACCCGGAGCCCTCGACGAACGAGCCGATCCGCGACAGCACCGGCGCGCCGGGCGTGATCCGGTGGCCGAACACCCTGATCTCGCCGGCGGTGGGGGTGATCAGGCCCATCAGCATGCGCAGCGTCGTCGTCTTGCCGGCGCCGTTCGGCCCGAGCAGGCCGAGCACCTGGCCCGGTTCGACGCGGAAGGACAGGTCCTTCACGGCGGTGAGCCCGCCCGGGTAGGCCTTGGTCAGCCCGTCGATCACCAGCGGCACCCCGGCCAGGTCCGGGTCGGCCTGGTGCGACCGCCGCCTGCGCACCGCGGCCAGCGCGGCGACCGCCGCGGCGAGCGCGAGCGTGACGGCGATGCCGACGAGCGTCCCGACCGGCCACCCGCCGCCGACGGCGTTGCCCGGCACGACCGGCACCGCGATGGCCGGGTCGGCGAGCGAGACCCGGTACGCGGCCGGGGTCACCGGGGTCGCGTACGCCTGGTCGGTCGTCGTGACCACGAGCTGCAGGGCGTGCCCGGCCTCGACCGGCCGCACCACCCCGGGCAGCGTCACGGTCACCTCGGCGGTGCCGGACGACGGGATCGCCACCCGGACCGGGGCGATCTGGTTCGCCGGCAGCGTGCGGCTGCCGTCCGGGTTGAGGTCGTAGAGCTTGACGAACAGCACCGCCTCGCCGGTGCCGGACACCCGCAGCCGGACGGTCGACGAGCCGGTGATCAGCAGCTGCGAGTCGACGGGCGCGGTGGTGAACCGCGCGGACTGGCCGGGCGGGTCGAGGCTGAACAGTCCCGACAGCCGCGACGATCCGCTGACCAGCGCGTTCAGGCCGGGGATCCCGCTGACCGCGGCGGGCGTGCCGCCGGGCGGGTTGACGATCGTCTGCTCGTCGCCGTCGAGCTGCAGCGTCCGCCGCTGGGTCTGCGCGGGGTACTCGCCGGCGTCGACGGTGCGCACCGACGGCGAGCCCGACGCGCGCAGCGAGCCCTGCACGTCGTAGGAGAACCCGCTGAACGGGTTGCCGCCCTCGCCGGTGAGCTGGAACCACAGCCAGTCGCCGAGCTTCGCGCGCAGCTGCGGGCCCGGGCGGCCGCCGTCGTGCCCGCCGGTGTACCAGACCTGCTGCACCGTCCCGCCCGCCGCGGTGATCTGCCGCGCGGTGGCGTCGGACTGGTCGAGCCCGAACAGCGTGTCGGCCTCGCCCTGCACCAGCAGGGTCGGCGCGGTGATGTTCCCGGTGACCGCGGCGGGGGACAGGCGCTGCAGCAGGGCCGCGACCTGCGGGCTCACCTTGCCGGTCGTGGCCAGGTCGGCGTAGGCGCGGCAGATCTCGGCGGTGAACCGGCCGCACGTCGCCCCGCCGAGCTGCTGCGGCGCCTGCTGGGGGAGCGGCGCGGCGGCGGCCGAGCCGCCCCCGCCCGTGGTCCCGGCGGTCTGGGTGTCGTCGTTGGTCTCCTGGCCCGGCTCCGGCGCCTCCGCGCCCAGCCCGCCCGCGCCCGAGGGCGAGGTCCCGGCGGAGAAGAGCAGCCCGGCCCACGACCTCTTGAACACCCCGTCCGGGGAGAACGCGCCCGCCGCCGGGGTGCCCGCCGCGGGCGCCGCCGCCGCGGCCGCGTTCGGCGTGAGGCCCTGGGCCAGGTCGTTGTAGGTGATCACCGGCGTGATCGCGTCGACCCGCTTGTCCCGTCCGGCCAGCTGCAGCGCCAGCGCGCCGCCGTAGGAGGCGCCCAGCACGCCGACCCGCGGGTCGCCGGGGCCGTCCAGGCGGACCTCCGGGCGGGTGGCGAGCCAGTCGACCAGGCGGGCGGCGTCCGCGACCTCGAAGTCCGGGTCGTTGAGCCCGATCTCGCCGGTGCTGCGGCCGAAGCCGCGCGCCGAGTAGGTGAGCACCACGAACCCGCGCCGGGCCAGCTCCTGCGCGTCGCCGGCGACGCTGTTCTTGTCCCCGCCGAACCCGTGCGGCAGCAGCACCGCCGGGGCGGGCGTGCGCTCCGGCAGGTAGAGCGTGGTGTCCAGGCTGACCTTCGCCGCGGAGCCGGGCGCCGCGGGCACGTCGAGGATGGCGTCCTGCGTCGGTACCGCGGCGGGCTCGCTCGACGAGCGGGTCCAGACGAGCACGACGGCCGCCACCAGCAGGACGACGACCGCGAGGATCACCATCCGGGAACGGCGTGTGTGCGGGAGCGCGATTCGGGGCACACCGAAACCGTATGGGAGCTTTCCTGAGAACGCGTCAGCGCGGGTCCTGATCTTGGAATCCGGGTGATGAGGGTTACCTAAGGTGGTGTTCGTCCGGTTGATCAGGAAAGATGGATACGACGTGGAGGGGAGTATTCCTTCGCGGCGGTGTCGTCAGCACGGCGGTCCTTCGGGGCACCCGGCACCGTCGGCCGGATCCACCGGCGGAAGAGACCTCCGGCTAGCTGCTGCTGCGCGCTAACCGGAGGTATTGCGTAGATGAATGTCCCCGTGTGGCTGTGGGCTGCCACGGTTGCAGGCCTGCTCGTGCTGATCGCGATCGACCTCGTGATCGTCGACCGGAAGCCACATGAAGTCACCACCAAGGAAGCGGCCAAGTGGGTCGTCTTCTACATCACCTGCGCCGTGTTGTTCGGCATCGGCGTCTGGGTCCTCGCCGGGCACGACTACGGCGTCCAGTTCTTCACCGGGTACATCACCGAGTACTCGCTGTCGGTGGACAACCTGTTCATCTTCATGATCATCATGGCCTCGTTCCGGGTGCCCGCGATCCACCAGCACCGCGTGCTGCTGATCGGCATCCTGCTCGCGCTGGCCATGCGCAGCGTGTTCATCGCGGTCGGTGCGGCCCTGATCGCCCAGTTCGTGTGGGTGTTCTTCCTGTTCGGCGCGGTCCTGGTGTGGACGGCCATCAGCATGGTGCGCGGCAACGACCACGACGAGGAGTACCACGAGAACGCGGTCGTGCGGTGGATCCGCAAGGTCTACCCGGTCACCGACGACTTCCACGGCCACAAGATGACGATCAAGCGGGACGGCAAGCGCTGGCTTACGCCGATGTTCGTGGTGATCGTGGCCATCGGCAGCGCCGACCTGCTCTTCGCGGTCGACTCGATCCCGGCGATCTTCGGCATCACCCAGGAAGCCTTCCTGGTGTTCACCGCCAACGCGTTCGCGCTGATGGGGCTGCGGCAGCTGTACTTCCTGCTCGGCGGTCTGGTGAACAAGCTGGTCTACCTGTCCTACGGCCTGGCGGTCATCCTCGCCTTCATCGGCGCGAAGCTGATCCTGCACGCGCTGCACGAGTACCACGCGGTGCCGGACTGGCTGGACATCAACAACTGGCTCTCGCTGGGCGTGATCGTGGTCGTCCTGACCGTCACCACCGTCCTCAGCCTGGCCAAGGCCAAGCGGGACGAGAAGAAGAAGTCGGAGTCTCAGGCTCTTAGCGAGGCTAACGAAATCCGGTAGGTTCGGGGGCATGCGTCCCTCGGATCTCGAACTCCTCGCCGTGCCCGGCACTCCCGCGCTGCACGGCACCCTGCTGCTGACCGCGGTCACCACCCCCGACCTCGGCGGCAACACCTATCGCAGTTCGCTGTGGCGGGCCGCCCCCGACGGCGGGGCGGCCCGGCAGTGGACCCACGGCGAGCGGGACACCGATCCCGCGATCTCCCCGGACGGCCGCTGGGTGGCCTTCCTCCGCGCGGACGGCGACAAGCCGCAGCTGCACGTGATGCCCGCCGACGGCGGCGACGCCCGGCGCCTCACCGAACTGCCGCTCGGCGCCGGCGCCCCGGTGTGGGCGCCGGACTCGCGCCGCGTCGCCTTCACCGCGCGGGTGCCCGAAGCCGGCCGCTACGGTGCGCCGGACCCCGACGGCGAAGTCCTCGAACCGGCCGCGGAGGCGCCCCGCCGGATCACCCGCTACGACTACCGGCTCGACAACGTCGGCTTCCTGCGGGACCGCCCGCGGCGGCTGTTCGTCCTCGACGTCACCGACCCGGGTGAACCGGAGCCGCTGACCGACGACCAGGCCGACGTCTCCGACCCGGCGTGGCTGCCGGACGGTTCGGCCGTGCTGGTCGTCGCGCCCCGCGAGTGGGGCGCCACCGACACCGAGGAGAGCGACCTCTACCTGGTGCCTGCCGAGGGCGGCGAGCCGGTGCTCGCGGTGCGCAGTGCGGGCAGCGCCGCCAAGCCGTCGGTGACGGTCGACGGCACGATCCTCTTCTACGGCCAGGAGTACACGTGGCCGCACGTCGTGGCCCGCAACCCGGGTCTGTGGGCGGCCGAGCTGCCCGCCGACGGCGAGCCGGCGAAGCCGCGCCGCCTGACCGACGCGGAGTCCGTGTACTGCATGTCCGACGTGCCGCCCGCGCAGTTCCGCGACGAGGTCCTGGTGACCGTGCTCAACCGCGGCGCGATCGAGCTGCGGGCCGTGCCGCGCGACGCCGACCGGGCGCCGCTGGACGGCCTGAGCAGGCTGCTCGGTGACCGCGGCGCGGTGCGGTCGTTCGCGGTGGACGGGGAGCGGATCGCCGCGGTCGTGGCGCGGCCGGACAGCTCGGGTGACGTGGTGCTGCTCGACGGCCCGGACCAGTTCGTGCTCACCGACTTCTCGAAGCCGGTGCGGGAGAAGGGGATCCGCCCGGTCGAGGAGCTGACCGCCACGGCGCCGGACGGCTACCCGGTGCACGGCTGGCTGGTGCTGCCCGAGGGCGAGGGGCCGCACCCGGTGCTGCTCGTGGTGCACGGCGGCCCGTTCGCGGCCTACGACTGGGGCCTGTTCGACGAGGCGCAGGTGTACGCCGCGGCCGGGTACGCCGTGGTGATGGGCAACCCGCGCGGTTCGGCGGGCTACGGCGAGAGCCACGGGCAGGCGATCGTGCACGGACTGGGCACGGTCGACGTCGACGACGTGCTGGCGCTGCTGGACGCGGCCCTGGAGCGCGACGACCTGGACTCCTCGCGGGTCGGCGTGATGGGCGGCTCGTACGGCGGTTTCATGACGACGTGGCTGGCCGCCCACCACGGTTCGCGATTCCGCGCCGCGTGGAGCGAGCGGGCCGTCAACGCGTGGGACTCGTTCACCGGCAGCTCGGACATCGGCTGGTTCTTCACCGAGGCCTACGTCGGCGCGGACCCGGTGGTGCAGCGCGAGCGCAGCCCGCTGACCTACGCCGCGCAGATCCGGATCCCGTTCGCGGTGGTCCACTCCGAGCACGACTGGCGCTGCCCGGTGGAGCAGGCCCAGCGGCTGTTCGTGGAGCTCAAGCGCAACGGCACGGAGGTCGAGATGCTCCTCTTCCCCGGCGAGGGCCACGAACTGAGCCGGTCCGGCAAGCCGCGCCACCGGGTGCAACGCTTCGACGCGATCCTGGACTGGTGGTCGCGCCACCTGGCGTGACTCGCCGGGTTGCCGAGGCGGAGACGCCGGCCCGGATCAACGTCGAGGGCTGGCGCTCCGCCCGCGCACCCGGGACAGCTTGCGGGCCGAGCGCTTCCGCTCCCGGCCTCCCCGGCCTCGGAGCCGGCTGGGTAACGGAGCCGGCCGCACCGCGGTGCGTCCCGGACCGGTTGCCCCGGCGCGCCCCCGGCGAGGCGGCGTCGTGGCACGGCGGGCGCGGGGGTTTCCCGGCTCCGGTGCCGGCGCTCCGCAGAGCAGTAGGCGGGCTGGCGGCGGGGTCTCGCCACGCGTTGATCCAGGTGTGCCGGGAGCACCGGCGCCCGTCCCCCCCGGAAATCCGCTGTCCCCGCGCGCTTCAGTTCAGCAGCACGTAGTTCAGCTCCTCGCACACCCGGCCCAGCGGCACGTCCAGGCCGGGGTGGTCGAGCGGCAGCAGCACGTCCGGCGCCAGCGGCAGCGCCTTGCCGGCCGGTGGGTCCCACAGGCACAGCGCGGGGTGCCCGCCGTCCATCGACGAGCGGTACCACAGTCCGTCCAGCTCCGGGAAGGCCGCGCGGATCGCCCGCGCCCACGCCTGCGTGATCTTCTTCGGCCCGCTCGAAATCTCCTGCGACGCCCCGACCCGCGTCGGCCACAGGCCGGTCAGGTCGAGCAGCCTCAGCGGCCGCGACGGGCGCACCACGACCAGCCTCGGGAGCCGCGTCCTGCGGTCGACCAGCGACGTCGTCTGGAACACCTCCGCCACGCTCGTCCGCACGGTCAGCCCGAAGTACAGCACCCCGTGCCCCGGATCGGTGACGGCGCGCCCGTCCCGGCTGGGCGGCTGCGGGTCGAAGCGGCCGTGCGGCAGCGGGCCGGTGTAGCGGAACGTGTTCCACTGCTGCGGGTGGTTGCCGCCCGCGGTGAAGATCCGCACCAGCCGCCGCGTGGACGGCACGGTCACGATGTCGACGTCGGCGCGCAGGGCAGCGAGGAGCTCAGCCCGCGACGGCGGGAGTGGCAAACGGGCCATGAGATGCGGGGCGGCCTCAGAACGGGGTGCCGAGCGTGGCGGCGAGCGCGGCGACCGGCTCGGGGTCGCCCCCGGCCAGCAGCCACTGCCGCGGGGTGGCGGGCCGCCCGCCGATCTGCAGGTCGGCCTGCTCGGTGTTCATGAACGCGGCCACGACCAGCGCGGGCTGGTCGTCCGGCACGGCGGCCAGCACGGCTTCCAGCCCGGGCAGCGCGCCCCGCTCGCCGAACTGCCACGACGGCAGCCGCCAGCCGCCCTGGTCCTTCCAGCCGGTCAGGCGCCGGTCGGCCAGCTTGTGCCGGATCCGGCTCGGGTCCACGCCCAGCCGCCGTGCGGCCTCGGCGACCGTGAGGGCGGACTCGGCCAGCACCGCGTGCGCCGCCACCGACGGCGCGCGGCTGTCCGGCTCGTCGTCGCGCCGGGGCGACAGATCGAGCCCCGCCTCGGCGAGCGCGGCCCGCTGCCCCTCGGAGAAGAAGGACACCGGGTCCGGGTTCGGCGGGGCGAGGCGGCGCGCGGCGTCCTCGACCAGCGAGAGGAAATCCGCGGCGTCGATCCGGAGGCCTGCCTTGGCGAGGACGTTCTCCAGCGCGACCGTCATGAGCCTCAGCATAGCGCTCGGCGTGCGGGTTCGTGCGCCCTAGGGGAAACTGTCCGCAGAGGACACGATCTTGTCCACTCTTGACATGTGTGGCGGGTCACTCTAGGTTCGGCCGAGTAATCGATTTCTCGCAGCGTGGCGAGGGGGCCAGCATGGACGCGGAGCCACGGTCGCCCCTGGTCGAGCTGGCCGGGGTGAGCAAGTCCTACGGCGGAGTTCATGCGGTGCGTGACGTCGATTTCACTGTGTGTGCCGGAGAAGTCCACGCGCTGCTCGGGGAAAACGGCGCGGGCAAGTCCACTCTGATGAAGATCCTCTCCGGTGAGGTGGGCGGCCACCGCGGGGAAATCCGCATCGACGGCGAGCCCGTCCGGTTCGCCCGGCCCGCCGACGCGCAGCGCGCCGGGGTCGCGATGATCCACCAGGAACTCGACCTCGTCCCGGCGCTGCCGATCGCCGAGAACGTGTTCCTCGGCCGCGAGCCCCGCACCCGCTTCGGCACGATCGATCGCCGCCGGATGGTGCGTGAGACCGCGCGCCTTCTGGACCGCATCGGCGTCGCGCTCGACCCGCGCCGTCCGGTGGAGGAGCTGCGCACCGGCGAGCAGCAGCTGGTCACCATCGCGAAGGCGCTGTCGCTGGACGCCCGGATCATCGTCATGGACGAGCCGACCTCCGCGCTGTCCGCGCCGGAGATCGACCGGCTGTTCGCCGTGATCGCCGAACTGCGCCGCGCCGGCGCCGGCGTCGTCTACATCTCGCACCGCATGGACGAGATCGGCCGCGTCGCCGACCGCGCGACCGTGCTCCGCAACGGCGAGGTGGTGGCGGAGTTCGACGCGCGGGCGATGACCGCGCAGCAGGCGTCCGAGGCGATGGTCGGCAGGCCGGTCGAGTCGATGTTCCGCACCGGCGACGGCGCGGGCGCGGGGGAGGAGCTGCTGCGCGTCGAGGACCTGGTCGTGCAGTCGCGGCGCCCCGGCCGCCGTGATCCGGCCGGCATCAGCCTGCGGGTCGGGCGCGGCGAGATCGTCGGTGTCGCCGGGCTCCTCGGCGCCGGTCGCACGGAGCTGCTCGAGACGATCTACGGCGTCGGGGGACGCTGGTCCGGGCGGATCCTGCTGCGCGGCGAGGAGATCCGCCCGCGCGGCCCCCGCGGGGCGCTGCGCCTGGGCATCGCGTTCGTGCCCGAGGACCGGCGCGTCGCGGGCCTGGCGCTGGAGCACTCGGTGCTCGCCAACACGGTGCTGTCCATAGTGGACCGCATCGCGCGGGCCGGGGTGGTGCCGCGGCGGCGGGAACGCGGCGCGGCGCAGGAGATGGTCGACCGCCTCGGCGTGAAGCTCGCGTCGCTGCGGGACCCGGCAGGCTCGCTGTCCGGCGGCAACCAGCAGAAGGTCGTGCTGGGGCGCGGCCTGCTCACCGAACCCGCGCTGCTGCTGCTGGACGAGCCGACCCGCGGGGTGGACGTCGGCGCGAAGGCCGAGATCTACCGGCTCCTCGGCGAGGCGGCGAGCAGGGGCGTGGGGGTCCTGCTCGCGTCGTCGGAGCCCGCCGAGCTGATCGGCGTCTGCCACCGCGTGGTCGTGCTGCGGGACGGCCGCAGCGTGCGGGAACTGGACACAGCGAACACCACCGAAGCGGAGCTGCTGGCGTTCTCGATGGGCGAGGGGGCCGTCGAGGACCTGGTGGCGGAAGGGACGTCATGACCAAGGTGGCCGCGTTGCCCGACCTCGCCCGCCCCGGCGGCGGGCTGCTGGCGACGCTGTTCCGGTTCCAGAGCCTGTTCGGCCTGGTGCTGGTGTTCATCGCCGCGGTGGTGTACTCGCCGAGCAAGAACGGCGAGCTCGTGTTCCTGGACTCGGGCAACCTGTTCAACGTCGTGCGCTCGATGTCGGAGATCGGGATCCTCGCCGTCGGGATGACGCTGGTGATCCTCATCGGCGGCATCGACCTGTCCGTCGGGTCGGTGCTCGGCCTGGCCAGCGTCGGGGTGGCGGTCCTGCTCACCGAGAACGACCTCGGGCTGGTGCCGGCGGTGGCGCTGGTGCTCGCGATCGGGCTCGGGTTCGGGCTGCTGCAGGGGTTCGCGATCACCTCGTTCGGCATCCAGGCGTTCATCGTGACCCTGGCCGGCATGCAGATCGCGCGCGGCCTGGCGCGGATCTGGTCCGGCGGGCAGGGCGTGTCGATCACCTACGGCGAGGGGCCGGGGCAGGCGCCGGAGACGTTTTCGCTGCTGGGGGAGCGCACCTTCAACGGGCTGGTGCCGATCCCCGCGCTGATCTTCCTGGTGGTCGCCGCACTGGCGGTGGTGCTGCTGCGGGTCAGCGCGTTCTCCCGGCACATCTACGCCATCGGCGGCAACGAGAAGGCCGCGCGCCTGTCCGGCGTGCCGGTCAAGCGGGTGAAGATCATCGTGTTCGGCCTGTGCGGGCTGCTGGCGGCGCTGGCCGGGATCGTGCACGCCGGGCAGCTCAACTTTGGCGGACCCAACGACGGCGCGATGTACGAGCTGGACGCGATCGCCGCCGTGGTCATCGGCGGCACCAGCCTGATGGGCGGGCGCGGCTCGGTGGTCGGCACGGTGGCCGGCGCGCTGCTGGTCGGCGTGCTGCGCAACATCCTGGGCCTGAACAACGTGGACTCCAACGTCCAGTTGCTCGTGATCGGCCTGGTCATCGTGCTCGCCGCGGGGCTGCAGCGGCTGCGCCCGGCATCGGTTTCCTGACGAGAGGGGAAGAATCATGCGGAAGTCCCGTGGCCTGGCGGCGGTGGGCGCGTGCCTGCTGCTCGCGGCCTGCGGCACCACGAACGAGAACTCGGGCAGCGGCGGCGGCGCGCAGGGTGCGCCGGAGCGCTGCGGCGCCGACGGGCAGTACACGATCGGGATGAGCCAGGCCAACGTCGCCGAGCCGTACCGGCAGCGGATGGACGACGACATCCGCGCCGCGGCCGCGTCGGTGCCGCAGTTCACCGTCAACTTCGCCGACGCCGCGCAGGACAACTCGAAGCAGGTCGAGCAGGTCGACAACTTCATCACCCAGCAGGTCGACCTGCTCATCATCAGCCCCAACGAGGCGACGCCGCTGACCGCGCCGGTGAAACGCGCCTACGACAAGGGGATCCCGGTGCTGGTGCTGGACCGCAAGGTCGACGGCGACGCCTACACGTCGTTCATCGGCGCGGACAACGTCGACATCGGGCGGCAGGCCGGCGAGTACTTCAAGACGACGTTGCTGCCGAACGGCGGCAAGATCGGCGAGCTGCGCGGGCTGGCCGGCTCGACCCCGGCGCGGGAGCGGCACGACGGCTTCATGCAGGGCATCCAGGGGTCCAAGATCGAGATCGTGGCCGCGCAGGACGGCGACTGGCTGCGGGACAAGGGCCAGCAGCAGGCCGACGCGATCCTCAAGGCGAACCCGGACATCCAGGCGATCTACTCGCACAACGACCCGATGGGCGAGGGAGCCCGCATCGCCGCGACGAACGCCGGGCGTCCCGACCTGCCGATCACCGGGATCGACGGGTTGCCCATCGAGTCGGGCGGGCTGAAGGCCGTCGAGGCGGGCCGCCTGTCGGCGACATTCATCTACCCGACGGGCGGGCAGGAGGCGATCGCCGCGGCGAAGAGCATCCTGGTGGACTGCCGCCAGGTGCCGAAAACGCAGACGCTGCCGACGAAGCTGGTGACGAAGGACAACGCGGCGGCCACGTACGCGGAGCTGAACAGCGGGTCCTGACCGTTTCGCGCGCCGTCCCGTCGCCCCGGCGGCGGGACGGCCCCGGATCGCCGCCGGAAACGAACCCCGTCAGGCGCGGTGGCTGCTGCCCCGCTCGATGAGCTGCGCCTCCAGTGTCGTCGCGGTCGGGGGCAGCGAGCCATCGGCTATCCGGGCCAGCAGCAGCCGCGCCGCCTCCGCGCCGATCTCGTACGCCGGCTGGGCCACGACGGTCAGCGGTGGGTCGATGAGCGTCGCCCAGGGGACGTCGTCGAAGGCGACCACCCCGACGTCCCGCCCCAGCCGCAGCCCGGCCGCCCGCAGTGCCTCCAGCACGCCGATCGCCATCGCGCTGTTGGCCACCAGCAGCGCGTCGGGCGGCTCCGCCTCGGCCAGCAGCGCACGCGTCGCCGCCTCGCCGCCGGACGCCCGGTACTCGGCCCGCCGCTCGCGCCGCTTCCGCCGCCCGAGCGCGTCCCGGTACCCCGCCAGCCGGTCGTCGGCCGTGCGCACCCCCGCCGGCCCGGTCACGCACCCGACCCGCTGGTAACCGGCCGCCAGCAGGTGCTCGGCCGCCGCCCTGGCCGCGGCCCGGCTGTCGACCAGCACCTGATCACCGGTGCCCGCGCGCAGCGGCCGGTCCACCGCGACGACCGGCGTTCCGCGCCCCAGCAGCATCTCGACCCCGGCCCACTCGTCGGTCGGCGAGATCACCACCCCGGCCACCCGCTCCTGCAGCGCCACGTCGATGTAGCGGCGCTCTTTCTCGGCGCTCTCGTCGGAATTGCACAGCACCACGGAGTAACCGGCCGTCTGCGCCACGTCCTCGACGCCGCGGGCGATCGCGGTGAAGAACGGGTTCTCCACATCGGAGATGATCAGCGCCAGGACCGCGGTCTCCTGCCTGCGCAGGTTCCGCGCGAGCCCGTTGGGCTGGTAGCCCAGCTCTTCCGCGGCCGCGCGCACCCTGGCGACCAGCGCCGGATCCACTGTGGACACGCCGTTCAGCGCCCGCGACACGGTGGCCGTGGACACCCCGGCGCGCCGCGCCACATCGCTGATGGTCGCCACCGCGACCTCCCGTCTTCCTCGCCGCTCACGCGGTGGACGGGCGGCTATTGACACCGTCCGGGGTCCAGAATAGCGTCTTGAGTAATCGATTACCCGCCCTAGGAGGCAGCGTGGCCCGCATCGGCGTGATCAGCATTTCCGACGGGCGTGACCATGTGCACGCGCGCAACGCCCGGTTCATCCAGTCCAAACAGGACGAGCTCGTGCGGTCGCTGACCGCGGCGGGGCACGAGGTGGTCGCGGGCCGGGACCTGGTCGCGACCAACACGCTGGCCACGTCGGTGGCGCGCGAGGTCGCCGCCGCCGGGGTGGACGTCACGATCTTCTACTACGCGGTGTGGAGCTTCCCGCACTTCACGAT
Source organism: Amycolatopsis tucumanensis (assembly GCF_021654135.1). Taxonomy (GTDB): domain Bacteria; phylum Actinomycetota; class Actinomycetes; order Mycobacteriales; family Pseudonocardiaceae; genus Amycolatopsis_E; species Amycolatopsis_E tucumanensis. The sequence goes on from NZ_JAKGSD010000087.1 coordinate 15,193, forward strand.
GCTCGCCGCGGACGCCACGCGCAGCCCGCTGATCCTGGTCGCCAGCACCGACCCGACCGAGCCGGGTCTGGTCGGCATGCTCGCCGCGGGCGGCGCACTGGACCAGATCGGCCGCGCCCACACCCGGTTGTGGGGCGCGCCGGACGACGCGGACCTGGCCGGCCGGGTCGGCGCGCATGCGCGGGCCGCCGCCGCGGTCGCGTCGCTGCGCGGGTCCACCTTCGGCCGCTTCGGCGGCCGCCCGATGGGCATGAACACCGCGGTCGCCAACACCGACCAGTGGATGCGCCAGTTCGGCGTCGACGTCGAGGAGATCGACCAGTACGAGCTGGTGCTGCGCGCGGAGAAGGCCGACGTCGGCGAAGCGGCCAAGGCGCGCCGCTGGATCGAGGAGCACGCGGCCGGGGTCCACTACGACGGCCAGAAGCTCACGCCCGAGCTGCTGGAGCGGCAGATCCGGTCGTACCTGGCGATCCGCGACATCATCGACGAGCGCAAGCTCGACTTCTCCGGCATCAAGGGCCAGCCGGAGCTGACCGAGCACTTCGCCACGATGGACGTCACGGAGGCGTTCCTCAACGACCCCTACGACTGGAACGGCCCCAAGCCGGTGCACGTCACCGCCACCGAGGCGGACATGGACGGCGCGCTGACCATGCAGCTCATGCACAAGATCTCCGGCGACCCGGTGCTGTTCGCCGACGTCCGCCACTACCACGCCGACCGCGACATCTGGGATCTGTGCAACTCCGGCCAGCACGCCACCTGGTACGCCGCGCGCAGCGACGACCCGGCGGAGAACCTGGCGAAGGTCCACTTCTACCCGGAGGTGTTCTTCTTCCCCGCGGGCGGCGCGTCGGTCCAGCACATCGCCGCGCCCGGGCAGATGACGCTGGGACGGCTCACCCGGCAGGCGGGGGAGTACCGTCTGCAGCTGATGCTGGGCGAATTCGAGAACTACGACGACGAGACCAACGAGTCCCTGATGCGCCAGTCCACGCCGGAGTGGCCGCACGCGTGGGCGCGCCTGGACGCGCCCGCCGAGACGTTCCTGTCGCGGTTCGGGGCCAACCACATCCACGCCATCCCGGGCGACCGCCGCGCCGAGCTGCGTGCCGCGGCCGGCCTGCTGGGCGTCGACGTGCACGAGTGGTCCCGTGACTGACCTGCTGCTCGGCATCGACATCGGGACGTCCAGCTCGAAGGGCGTCCTGGTCACCCGCGACGGCGAGATCGTGGCCCGCGCGTCGCGGGCGCACGACACCTCGTGCCCGCACCCGGGCTGGGTCGAGCACGACGCGGAAACCGTGTGGTGGCAGGACTTCCTGGCGCTGACCCGGGAACTGGTGGCGGCGGCCGGCGACCGGAAGCCGGCGGCGCTGGCCGTGAGCGGCATCGGGCCGGTGCTGCTGCCCGCCGACTCCGACGGCACCCCGCTGCGGCCGGCCATCCTGTACGGCGTGGACACCCGCGCCTCCCGGGAGATCGAAGAGCTGACCGCGGAGCTCGGCGCGGAATCCATTGTGGAGCGCGCGGGCACGGCGCTGTCGTCGCAGGCGGTCGGCCCGAAGTGGCGCTGGCTCGCCCGGCACGAGCCGGAGGTGTTCCGGCGCACCCGGCTGTTCCTGATGTGCAGTTCCTACCTGGTGCACCGGCTGACCGGCGAGTACGTCCTGGACCACCACTCGGCCAGCCAGTGCGACCCGATGTACGACCTGCGCGCGGGGGACTGGGCCGCGGACTGGGCGGCGCTGTGCGCGCCCGGGGTCGAGATGCCGCGGCTGGTGTGGCCGACCGAGGTGGCCGGTGTGGTGAGCGCGGCCGCGGCAGCGGAAACCGGTCTGCCGCAGGGCCTCCCGGTCACGGCCGGGACGGTCGACGCGTGGGCCGAGGCCGCCAGCGTCGGCGTGGCCGAGCCGGGCGACACGATGGTCATGTACGGCACCACGATGTTCCTCATCCAGGTGCTGGCCGACCCGCGCCCGCACACCGGCCTGTGGACGACGTGCGGCGCCTTCCCCGGCACGTACTCGCTGGCGGCCGGGATGGCGACCTCCGGCGCGATCACCGACTGGCTGCGCCGGCTCGTCGGCGGCGACTTCGCGACCCTGGTCGACGAGGCCGCGAAGGTGCCGCCCGGCAGCCGGGGCCTGCTGATGCTGCCCTACTTCGCGGGCGAGCGCACGCCGCTGTTCGACCCGGACGCCCGCGGCGTGCTGGCGGGGCTGACCACCTCGCACGGCATCGGCGAGATCTACCGCGCCGCGCTGGAGGGCATCGCCTACGGCGTGCGGCACAACCTGGAGGCCATGCGCGACTCCGGCGGCGCGGCGGGCAGGCTGGTCGCGGTCGGCGGCGGCACCCAGGGCGGGCTGTGGACGCAGATCGTCAGCGACGTGACGGGCGCCGACCAGCAGGTGCCCGCGGAGACGATCGGCGCGGCGTTCGGCGACGCGCTGCTGGCGGCCGTCGCGATCGGCGCGGAACCGGACGTCACGCGCTGGAACCCGGTGGCGAGCACGGTTCGCCCGGATCCGGCCGCGGTGGACACCTATGACCGGTTTTATACGCGGTACCGCGAACTCTACCCCTCCACAAAGGACATAACGCACTTTCTGGCCGAGCGTCAGCGCGAGAGCGGGCACTAGCCTGGCCGGGTGTTTTCCGAACCCTCGGGCCAGGGCTGGCAGCAGGTCGGCGAACTCGTGCTCGCGCTGGTGCTGTGCTCGCTGATCGGCCTGGAACGCGAACTGAAGCAGAAGAGCGCCGGTCTGCGCACGCACACGCTGGTCGGGGTGGGCGCGGCGCTGTTCCTCCTGGTGAGCAAGTACGGCTTCACCGACGTGCTCGAACCGGGGCGGATCGTGCTGGACCCGTCGCGGGTGGCGGCACAGATCGTGTCCGGGATCGGGTTCATCGGCGGCGGGCTGATCTTCGTGCGGCGCGACGTGGTGCGCGGCCTGACCACCGCGGCGGTGGTGTGGATGAGCGTGGCGGTGGGCTGCGCGTGCGCGGCCGGGCTGCCGCTCCTGGCGGTGGTCGTCACCGCGGCGCACTTCGTGGTGGTCTACGGCTACCCGCCGCTGGTGCGGCTGCTGACGCGCCGGCGCCCCGCGACGACGACGGTCCGGCTGGCCTACCGGGACGGCGAGGGGGCGCTGCGCCGGATCCTGGAACTGGCGACCCGCTCCGGCTACTCGGTCCAGCGGGCCCTGACCAACCGCCGCGACTCCGGCGGCGTGATCGACCTGAGCATGCGGCTGCTCGGGCCGCGCGGCGTCGACGACCTGCTCGCCAGGCTGGCCGAGCAGCCCGGGATCCTCGCCGTCGAGACCGGCGCGATCGACGACACGAGCGAGTAGAAGTCGCAGGTCAGCGGGGTTGCACTACCCCGAGCGGGTGAAAAGCGGACGGTGATGTACCCGCCAGGTAACGATTGACGCTCGGCTTGCGAGGAATGGTTGACGCGCTCGGTGGAAGCGCGGTGAGCCGAGAGAAGACGACGCCATGGGTGTTGTTCCCACCGCGGGTCCCGGGCCGGGACCGCGGCGGCCGCTGGCCAGTTCGATGGCGGTGTTCGCCGCCCTCGGGGTGGTCCTGACGGTCGGCCTCACCTCGCTGCTCGTCGCCGGGCAGCGGTCCGCCGACCCGTCGGTGGGGTCGCTCAGCGGGGCCAGCGCGCCGGTCGTGGCGCCGGTCGCGCCCGTGCCGCAGGTGTCCTACGCCGTGACGTACGAGCTGACGGGCGGCGCCGGGGCGCTGAACGTGACGTACGTGGCGAAGGGCGCCGACATCGCGCAGGTCCTCGAAACGGACACCCCGTGGTCGGTGTCGATCGAGCGCACCGGGCCGCAGGGCTCGGACCAGTACTTCAGCCTGACGGCGCAGAACGCCGGCGGCGGCACCCTGACGTGCCGCATCATCGTCGACGGGGTCGTGGTGAGCGAGCGGTCCGTGTCGGCGCCGCAGGGCATGGTGCGCTGCTCCAAGTCGCTGCCCTGACCCGTCCGGGCCGCCTCCCGCGATCGCCGTGGGGCACGATCACCACGTGAACGGTGCGACCCTGCAGACCGGTCCGGTGCTGGCCGTCGTCCTCGCCGCGCTCGTCGCGGTGGGCGCCCTCGCGGTGTGGCTCGGCCGGCTCGGCCCCGGGTGGGCGGTCGCGACGGCGGCCGGTCGCGCGATCGTCCAGCTGGGCGCGGTTTCGCTGCTGATCACCGCCGTGCTCCGGTCCGGCTGGCTGACCGGGCTGTTCGTGCTGCTCATGTTCACCGTCGCCGCGGTCACCTCGGCCCGCCGCGTCGGGCTCCCGCTGCGCCGCGCGCCGTGGATCGCCGTCCCGCTGGCCGGCGGTGTCCTCCCGGTGCTCGCGCTGGTGCTCGGGTCGGGCGTGGTGCCGCTGGAGCCGATCGCGGTGGTGCCGATCGCCGGGATCGTCATCGGCGGCGCCATGAGCGCGACGTCCCAGGCCGCCCGCCGCGCCCTCGACGAGCTGGCCACACGGCACGGCGAGTACGAAGCCGCCCTCGCGCTCGGTTTCCTGCCGCGGGCGGCCGCGCTGGAGATCTGCCGTCCCAGCGCCGGGCAGGCGCTGATCCCCGCGCTCGACCAGACCCGCACGGTCGGCCTGGTGACCCTGCCCGGCGCGTACGTCGGCGTGCTGCTCGGCGGGGCCAGCCCGGTGCAGGCCGGGGTGACGCAGGTGCTGGTCCTGATCGGGCTGCTGGCCGCCGAGGCGATCGCCGTGCTCGTGGCGGTCCAGCTCGTGGCGGCGGGACTCGTCGATCGCGGTTAGCGTGGGGGCATGACTGTTGCGGACTTGGTGATCGACGGGTTCGGCCGCATCCAGGAGGTCGTGCACGAGGCCGTCGACGGGCTGACCGAGGACCAGCTGGCCGAGCGCCTCGACGAGGACGCCAACTCGATCGCGTGGCTGGTCTGGCACCTCACGCGCGTGCAGGACGACCACATCGCGGACCTGGCCGGCACGCCGCAGGTGTGGACCGAGCAGGGGTGGCACGAGCGGTTCGGGCTGCCGTTCCGGCCGTCGGCGACCGGCTATGGGCACCGCTCCAAGGACGTCGCCGCGGTGCGCGCGGAGGCCAAGCTGCTCACCGGCTACCACGACGCAGTGCACGACTCGACGGTCGCGTGGCTGGGCTCGCTGCGCGAGGACCGGCTGGACGACGTGGTCGACGAGGCGTGGGACCCGCCGGTCACCCTCGGGGTCCGGCTGGTCAGCATCCTGTCCGACGACCTCCAGCACGCCGGGCAGGCGGCGTTCATCCGCGGCGTCCTGGAGCGGCGCCAGGTGTACTGCTAGGGCGGCGGGAACTCGGCCGCGACCTCGGCGGCGTCGTCCATCGCCGCCGGGTCCGGCCGCCCGCCACCGGGAGCGGCCTCGGCGATGACGACGAGCGAGCCGTCCCGCCGCGACCCGTAGTACTGCCCGGTGAACTCGACGCCGGCGAGGCCGAGCGCGCCGGCCGCGAGGGGCTCGACGTTGCCCGTGCCGTCGGTGTCGGCGAGCTCCTTGAGCTCGGCCGCGGTGCTCGCGGTGGGCATGCGCACCCACGCGATCGACACGACGACGGTGTTGCCGCGCGTGTCGCCGATGGCGAGGAGGAGCCGGTCCAGCTTGCGGCACGGGTGCTTCCGGAAGAACTGCTGGACCTGGCCGTAGGAGTGGGAGCCGCAGGCCGTCGCGGCGTGAGCGGTCTGCCGCAGCTGACGCAGGCCGATGCGCTTCCAGGCCTCGCCGCGCTGCCCCTTGCGGGCGGCGTCCTTGCCGGCGGACTTGCCGTGGGCGGAGGTGGCGGAACCACCTGCGGTGCCACCCCCGGTCGTCAGGCCGGTCCCGCCCGCCGCGAGCGCCCCGACCGCAAGGGCAGCGACCACCGCCTTCCCGCCCTTCCGGTTGTGCCTCGGTCTGATCCGCCCCTGCGGATCCGTGATATATCCGTCCGGTGCCATGCCGGGGAATATTTGCCACACCACTCCATCGGTGGCTTCGTTTCGCGCGAAATCGCTCGAATGGCCCAGTCCCGAATTCCGGCGAGATTTCACATGCTCCCGGTATCCCCGAAAGAACCGCTGGTCGCGACTGACAAAACCGGCACTGTCCAAACAGGACAAGCAAGCAACCGAGGGTGTTCTCGCCGGTTCATCCGAACAGGACCCCGGATCGCTCACCTGGCCGTTGCCGCCACCCGATCACCGGTGGCACCGTCGAAGACATGCAGGCCTTCACTCTGCCCGAGTTCTACGTCCCCCATCCGGCCAGGATCAACCCGAACCTGGAGGGCACCCGCGCGCACAGCATGGACTGGGCGCGCCGCATGGGCATGCTCGACGCGGCCAAGCCCGGCGGAGGTGTGGTGTGGACCGAGGCGGCGCTGGCCAAGATGGACTACGCCCTCATGTGCGCCTACACGCACCCGGACTGCGAGGGTCCGGCCCTCGACCTGATCACCGACTGGTACGTCTGGGTGTTCTTCTTCGACGACCACTTCCTCGAGCAGTTCAAGTACTCCCGCGACATGGCGGGCGCGAAGGAGTACCTGGACCGCCTCGAGTTGTTCATGACCGCGCCCGGCCAGGAGCCGCCGGAGCCGGCGAACCCCGCCGAGGCCGGGCTGAAGGACCTGTGGGCACGCACGATCCCGGCGATGTCGGAGGGGTGGCGGCGGCGGTTCACGCTGAGCACCCACAACCTGATGGTCGAGTCGATGTGGGAGCTGGCGAACATCGACCTGGGCCGCATCGCCAACCCCATCGAGTACATCCAGATGCGGCGGCGGGTCGGCGGTGCGCCGTGGTCGGCGAACCTGGTCGAGTACGCCGTGCGGGCCGAGGTGCCGGACCGGCTGTCGGCGACGCGGACCATCGAGGTCCTGTCCGACACGTTCGCCGACGCCGTGCACCTGCGCAACGACCTGTTCTCCTACCAGCGCGAGGTGCAGGAGGAGGGCGAGAACTCCAATGCCGTGCTGGTGCTCGAACGGTTCCTCGGCTGTTCCACGCAGGAGGCGGCCGAGCTGGTCAACGACCTGCTGACCTCGCGCCTGCAGCAGTTCGAGGACACCGCGCTGGTCGAGGTGCCCGCGCTGCTGGCCGAGCACGCGGCCCTGCCGCACGAGCAGATCGCCGTCGGGGCGTACGTGAAGGGGCTGCAGGACTGGCAGTCCGGCGGTCACGAGTGGCACGCGCGGTCCAGCCGGTACATGAACGAGGGCGCGGCCGAGGGCGGCTCCAGCCGGCTCACCGCCGGGCCGGTCCTGCGCACCCGGAGGCAGCAGCGTGACCACGTGCCGTTCACCAAGGTCGGGCACCTGCCGCTGCCGGAGATCTACATGCCGTACGCGTTCCGTATGAGCCCGCACCTGGAGGAGGCGCGCGAGCAGAACGCGCAGTGGTGCCGGGAGATGGGTTTCTACGATTCGGTGCCGGGTGTGGAGGCCGGCGGGGTGTGGGACGAGGAGCGGCTGCGCGGGATCGACCTGGCGCACTGCGCGTCGATGATCCACGCCGACGCCGACCCGGACGAGCTGCACCTGTCCACGGCGTGGCTGGCGTGGGGCACCTATGGCGACGACTACTTCCCGGCGGTGTTCGGCGCGGGCCGCAACGTGCCCGCCGCGAAGGTGACCAACGACCGGCTGTCGCTGTTCATGCCGCTGGACGCCGGGGAGACGCCGGAGCCGCTGACCCCGCTGGAGCGCGGCCTGCAGGACCTGTGGCGGCGCACGGCGACCCCGCTGAGCGGCGACGCGCGGCGGGTGTTCCGGAAGGCGGTCGAGGACATGACCGCGAGCTGGGTGTGGGAGCTGGCCAACCAGGCGCAGAACCGCATTCCGGACCCGATCGACTACGTCGAAATGCGGCGGCGCACGTTCGGCTCGGACATGACGATGAGCCTGGCGCGGATCACGCACCTGACCGAGGTGCCGCCGGAGCTGTTCGGCACGAGGACGCTGCGTGAGCTGGAGACCGCGGCGCAGGACTACGCGTGCTTCGCCAACGACCTGTTCTCCTACCAGAAGGAGATCGAGTTCGAGGGCGAGCTGCACAACATGGTGCTGGTGGTGGAGCACTTCCTCGGCCTGGACCGGCTCGCCGCGCGGGACGTGGTGAACGACCTGATGACGGCGCGAATGCGGCAGTTCGAGCACATCCTCGCCACGGACCTGCCCCAGCTCTTCGAGGACGCCGAACTGGACCAGCCCGCCCGCGACGCGCTCCTCCGCCACGCCGACGAGCTGAAGGACTGGATGTCGGGCATCCTCGAGTGGCACCGCCAGTGCGTGCGCTACACCGAGCCGGAGCTGAAGCGCCTGACCACGCCCGCGGCGCCGGCGTTCCCCGCCGGGCTCGGCATGTCGGCCCTCCGGCTGGCCGACCGCTTCCGGGCCGCCTCGGCCTGACGCCCCGCGCGGCCCCGGGCGGGGGTGAGCGGCGGGTGGTTCAGGCCGGGGCGATCAGTTGCCGAGGGCGGCGCGGTCGCGCCTGGCGCGGCGGGGGCAGTGGCGAGCAGCCTCCGTCCGGGAGACCGTTCACGCCGAGCGGCAGCTCCCGAGCAAGATCACTCCCGGAGAAGTCACCCCTGCCGGGAATCACCCCCGCCGGGAGATCACCCGCGCCGGGAGATCACCCGCGCCGGGAGATCACCCGCGCCGGGAGA
>NZ_JAKGSD010000088.1 GCF_021654135.1 Amycolatopsis tucumanensis
TGGTGTTCACGGCGTTGGCGCCCATCGCGTCGCGGACGTCGACCTGCAGGTGCGCGACGACGTAGGTGCCGGCGCGGGAGTGCACCAGCCGCACCGCGACGTCCCGGACGCCGCCGCCGAACTCGACGAGCTTCTCGTCCTGCGCGTTGGCCAGCTCGACCAGCTCGTCGCGGGCCTCCAGCAGGCGGACGCGGCCGGCCTCGGGGTCGGCGACGCCGACGATCTGCACCTGCGCCTGCATGATCGGCGCGGTCGAGGAGGTCCGGAACCCGCCATGCACGCGGGCGATCTTGGCGGCGTTGCTCGCGGCGGCGACCACGGAGGCCTCCTCGGTGGCCATCGGGACCAGCACCTCGGCGCCGTTGACCACGAAGTTCGTCGCCACCCCCAGCGGCACGCCGAGGATGCCGACGACGTTCTCGATCATGTGGTCGGCCGCGCTCGCGTCGAGCCCCCGCGCGGGGTCGAACGCCGCGATCCGCGCCGGGTCGAGCCCGGCCGCCTCGGCGACGGACTTGCGCCGGGCCTCGACGGGGAGGTCCCGGAGTCCCTGGATACGACTGGTGCGCGCCATAGCGCCCCTTCCACTTCCGTGTGGCTGCGTGACGACCCAGGACGCTAGCTCCACGCCCGGGCAGCGGGAATGGACCGACCGTCCACTCCGAGGGGTGCACCTATGGACGTTCGGCAAGGCGGGCGAGCCGGACGGCGACGGTGAGCCGGAACAGCCGGTCGGGCTCCTGCCAGCCCTCCCCCAGCAGCTCGCCGGCGCGTTCCAGCCGCTGCAGCACGGTGTTCTTGTGCACGTGCAGGGCGCGGCCGGTGGCGACCGGGCTCATCCGGTTGTCCAGATAGGCGGCGAGGGTGGGCAACAGGGTGCCGGCGTGCTCGGCGTCCCAGTCCAGGACCGGTCCGAGGACCCGGCGCACGAACGCGGCGACGCGCTCCTCGCCGGGGCCGAACAGCGCCGTGTAGGGCAGGTACTCGTCGGTGGTGACGGCCGCGTCGGACAGGCCGAGCGCGGGCAGGACGCGCACGCACGCGGCGGCTTGTTCGACGGGTTCACGCAGGTCGTCCCCGGCGACGGCGCCCACGGCCAGCACCGGGGCGGCCAGCGACCGGGCGACGGCGGCGTGCACGGTCCGCGCCGCGGCGGCGGGGTCCTCGCCCGCGGTCAGGACGACGACGTGGTCGGCGTGCTCACCGATCAGGTCACCGGTGCCGCGCAGGGCACGGGCCGCCTGGCGGCGCAGGTCGGCGGGGACCGCGACGACCACGAGCGAGCGCAGGGCCGCCAGCCGGATGCCGCGGGCGCGAGCCCGCGCGGCGGCGCCCGCGCGGCGGTCCGCGTCGGCCGAGAGCAGGTCGGCGAGCAGGTCCCCGCGCACGCGCTGCTCCGCCTCGGCCAGGGCGTCCTGCTTGAGGCTGAGCAGGGCGGTGATCTGCGCGGCGCGCTCGGCGGTGCGGAACTCGACGGGCCCGAACTCGACGGCCCCCTGCTCCAGCAGCAGCGCGCCGAGCAACGTCGGCCCCGCCACGACGGCGACCGCGAAGGTGTGATCGCCCGCCGGGACGCACCGCCCGCTGCGCCGGCTCTGCTCGACGGCCGCCCGCACGCCGCCGTCCAGGTGACCGGTGTCGAGCAGCGTGACGCGGCAGCGCAGCGCCCGGCCGAGCGCCCCGGCCACCTCGGTCGCGTCACCGCCCTGGAGGACGAGCGCGGTGAGGTCGCCGTGCACCTCGCTCGCGCGTTCCATCGCCTCCACGTGGCGGGCCAGCTCACCGTAGGCGCGGCGGGTTTCCTCGGCGGCGGCGTTGGCGCGGGCCAGCAGCCGGGCGGTCTGCAGCACGACGGCCGCATGGTCGGCGAACGCGGACAGCAGCGAGATCTCCTCGGGGGAGAACGCGTGCTCGACGCGGTTGGCGGCGAACAGCACGCCGATGACCTCGTCCCCGGCCAGCAGCGGGACCCCGAGCAGCGAGACGAGTCCCTCCGCGGCGACGGTCTCGTCGATGCGGTCGTCGTGCGGCGCCTGGGTCATCGCGTCGTACCGCGCGGTCCAGCACGGGCGGCGGCTCTCGACCACCTGGCTGGCCAGGCCCATCCCCGGCGGAACACGCAGGCCGGGGAACGACGGCGCGACCGTGCCGAGCGTCGTGCGCACCCGCAGCTCCCGGCTGCCGACGTCGAACTCCGACAGGTAGGTGACGTCGGTGCCGACGAGGTCGTGAGCGCGTTCGACCAGCCGGGCCAGCAGCTCGTCGACGTCGCGCAGCTCGGCCAGCTCCCTGGCGGAGGAGAACAGGGCGGCGAGCTCCTGCCCGCGGCGGCGGAGGCGGTCCGAGGTCGCGCGCAGCCGCCGGACGCCGGACGTGATCCGCTCGGCGTCGGCGGGGTCGAGGCCGTCCAGCAGCGGCGCGACGTCGGTGTCCTGCTCGGCGGCTTCGAGAAGGCCGACGACGGCGGCGACGGACAGGCTCATGGATCACCTCGTGGACCGGACGACCACCTTGGGACGGTGGGGGTGGACCCACCGTACATGCGCCTGAGTCCGCTTTGGACTCGGCACCGGGGCCGCTCGACCATTGCGGCAAGGGTGCGGTCATTTCCTTCCTGCACACGCATGTCGCCGGGCAAGTGCGCCCGGATTCGCCTGCCTGGCAAGGAAAACAACGACGCCGGACCGGGCTCGCACGAATGGCGCGTGGAGTTACCCCATTGATCACGCGGCAAACGCGGTCGCGCGCCGATCGCACGGCGGTGTAAATGGCTGCTGCCGGATCGCGGATTCTTATGCATGATGGGCGAATGGCACCACCCAGCGACCGCCCGCAGACGGAACCCGCGCCCGCGCACGCCATGACGGTTTCGGCCGAGCACCGGGGACGGGACGTCGTGCTCACCGCGACGGGCGAACTGGACATCTCGACGCTGCCCAAGCTCCGCGGGCTGATCCGGCTCGCGCTCGTGGATCAGCCGCGCCTGCTGGTGCTGGATTTGTCGGAACTGCGGTTCATCAGCTCCAGTGGGCTGGGCCTGCTGGCCGGCACGCACCGGGAGGCCGCGCCGGCGGAGTTGCGGGTGGTGGCGGGAACCGAGGTGCGGCGGGTCATGGCGTTCACGGACCTGCTGGAGTTCCTGAACGTCTACAGCACGATGGAGGAGGCGCTCACGGACGCGGATTGACGCGCACCCAGCGGCGGGCGCCGGACCGCCCGCCCGCGGCCGCCACGCAACGCCGGCAGGGCACTATCCGGTGCGCCGAGGTGTCGGCGAGCCACAGCGTGTCGATCCAGAGCACGTGGGGGAAGCGGCCCAGGCGGGCGCGGTGCAGGGAGAGGCCGCAGAGGGTCTGGTTCGTGCCGGGCAGCCAGGCGTGGGCGTCCGCGCCCGGCTGGCGCACGCCGTCCTCGTCGGTCCAGGTGCTGGAAGCCGCCGTGGCGGGCGGCGCTTTCGTCGCCATCCGCTGGAGCTACCCGCGGTGGGTGCGGATCAACCGCCGCCCGCGCGGACGCCGACGGCGGCGGCACCGGCGCACGTCCTCCGCACCGTCGCCTTGGCTTGCCGCGCGTTCTTCGCCCACCACCGCGCCGGCTCAGACGCCGACCACCTCGGGCACCTCAGCCTGCGCCTGCGGCTCCGCGGCCGGCGGGACCTCCGCGTCGAACCGGCTGAACTCGAACCGCACGTCGCTGCGGTCGGGGCCGCACGGGACGGCCGTGATGATCCCCGCGGTGTCCACCGCCGCCAGCTGGGCCAGCAGCCGCGCCAGGCGGTCCGGCGCGCCGGCCACCTCCTGGTCCGTCTGCACCAGCGTGCGGTGCAGGTTGGTCACCCCCCAGCCGTCCGCACTCCCGCTGCCCGTCGGCACCGGCAGCGCCACCGTCAGCAGCCAGCGGCCCGGCTTGCCGGACAGGGACGGGGTGCGATGGTTGGAGATCCCGATGACCTGATCGGCCCGGACCAGCCCGTCGCCAGGGGTGCGGATCCAGACGTTCTCCAGCGCCATCCTCAATCCTCCCGTTCGGTCTCCGTGAACTCCGTCTGCTCGCCCAGCCTGCGCCGCAGATCCGCGTTCTCGGCACGCGACGCGGCCAGCTCGTCCTCCAGCCGGACGATCCGCTCCGCGGCCGCCAGGGTCATCCCGTCGTCGAACAGCTCGCGGACCCGCGCGGCCAGCCGCAGCTGGCGGCGCGAATAGCGGCGGTGGCCGCCGGACGAGCGGTGCGCCTGGACGACCTCGGCGGCGTCGAGGCTGCGCAGGAACGCGGGCTGCACGTCCAGCGCGTCTGCCGCCTGCCCCATCGTCCAGGCGGGGTAGTCCTCGTCATCCAGCTTGTCTACAGCCACCTACCGAGTCTATCTGCTTCGCTCAATTGACTCAATCTCCAGTCTTGACTATAGATATTCGCGGGAGGTGAGAGCAGGTGTTCCCGAACCCGGGTCTCGACCCGCAGAGCAAACCGGCGCGGGGCCTGCGCCGGTACATCGGACTGGTCGAGGAGGAACTCGGCCTGAGCGGGCACGGCTCTTTCGTGCAACTGGACGCGCCGCTGAGCGCCTACCTCGCGATCGACGGGCACGTGCCCGCGTTCCCGGACCGCGACGTGGCCCTGCTGTGGGACGAGCGCTACGGCTGGTCCCTGGCGGTGGAGGCCCGCTGCGGCGAGGACCTGCTGGTGCTGGCCTACCTGGGCGGCCAGGTGGCGCCCGCGCCGCGGGTGGTGGCCGCCTTCGTGCGGCGCGCGCTGGCCGGCGAGGCGGTGGGCACGCCGGAGCCGGAGGCGCTCGCGGCGCCCGATCTGCACGACGAGCTGGGCGCGTACGCGCCGGTGGCCGAGGAGCTGCTCGCCGCGGGCTAGGTTCTGTTTCCCAAGCGGCGGAGCCGGGCCGCTACCCGCACCGCCACGCAAGCCACTTCCGAAACACGGGCTAGCTCCGGCATGTGGGACGACCGCCGTCCGCCCGGGGTCCGGTGCCAGAATCGTGATCACGGACCCCGGGAGGACGCGTGTCACGACCGCTGCGGAAGCTGGGCTTCCTCACCATCGGCCTGTTCGAGGAGGCCGACCCGCGCGCCGGCCACGAAAGCACGCTGGACATCATCGAGCTGGGCGAGCGGCTCGGTTTCGACAGCGCCTGGGTGCGGCACCGGCACCTGCAGTTCGGCATCTCCTCGCCGGTCGCGGTCCTCGCGGCCGCCTCGCAGCGCACACGGCGCATCGAGCTGGGCGCCGCGGTCATCCCGATGGGCTGGGAGAACCCGCTCCGCCTCGCCGAGGACCTCGCCACCGTCGACATCCTCTCCGGCGGCCGCCTCAACCCCGGCCTGTCGGTCGGCCCGCCGATGCACTGGGACCAGGTCAAGGACGCGCTCTACCCGGACACCGCGGACGCCGAGGACTTCAGCCACCAGCGCGTCCGCCGCCTCCTGGACGCGGTCCGCGGCGAGCCCGTCACCGGCTTCCGCGGCACCGAGGGCTTCGAGGTCTTCTCCGACCGCGTCCAGCCGCACTCCCCCGGCCTGGGCCGCCGCCTCTGGTACGGCGCGGGCAGCCTCGGCTCGGCGCGCTGGGCGGGCGAGAACGGGATGAACCTGCTGACCAGCAGCGTCGTCAAGGCCGAGGAGTCGGTGGACTTCGCCGAGATCCAGCTCTCCCACATCCGGATCTTCCGCGCCCACCACCCGGACGGCGACCGCGCCCGCGTGTCGCAGGGCCTGGTGGTCATCCCGACCGACTCGGCCACCGCCGAACAGCGCGCGAAGTACGCCGAGTACGCGGCCAAGCGCACGCCGCGGACCACCGCTCCGCAGGGCCCGGCGCGGATGATGTTCGCCCCCGACCTGGTCGGCACGTCCGCCGAGATCGCCGAGCGGCTGCACGCGCACGCCGCGTTCCGGGAGGTCGACGAGGTCGCCTTCGCGCTGCCGTTCACCTTCGAGCACGCCGACTACGTGCAGATCCTGACCGACATCGCGACCAAGCTCGGGCCGGAACTCGGCTGGTCCGCGTGACAGGCCTTCACGCGCCGGTGAGCTGAGCCTGCGCGATCCGGCGGAACTCGGCGACGAGACGGCTCCGGTCGTCCGCGCGGGTGGCCAGCACGACGTGGCTCGGTTCGACGTCCTCCAGCGGGACTGTGGTGAGGTCCGCGCGCAGGCCTGTCAGCCCGGCGCCGGCCGGCACGATGGCGATGGCCTCGCCGCCCGCGACCAGCTCGACCTTGTCCTCGACCGTGCCGATCACCGGCCCGTCCGGTGCCGGCCTGCCGCCGGGCCGCGGGTCGACCCGCCAGAAGGCGTTCCACTCCGCGTCACCCGGCACGCGCGGCAGCGGTTCGTCGGCGATGTCGTCGAGCCGCACCGACTCCTTGCCCGCCAGGCGGTGGTCGCGCGGCAGCAACACCACCCGCGGCTCGTCGTGGAGGACGGTCACCCGCAGCC
The DNA here is from genome assembly GCF_021654135.1 of Amycolatopsis tucumanensis. GTDB lineage: Bacteria > Actinomycetota > Actinomycetes > Mycobacteriales > Pseudonocardiaceae > Amycolatopsis_E > Amycolatopsis_E tucumanensis. Next base: position 6,447 of record NZ_JAKGSD010000088.1, read on the forward strand.
CGCCGGTCGGGAACGGCAGCCGCGCCACGACCGCGTCCACCCGGTGGTCGAGCAGCGCCGCGGGCACCTCGTGGAAGCCCACGTGCCGGGTGCGCACCTCCGCGTCCGGATGACGGCGCCGCATCTCACGCACGGCCGGCGTGACCAGGACGTTCACGGCGTGCCCGATGGTGATCCGGGCGGGCCGGGCGGCGGCGCGGGTGCGGCCGGCGGCCTGGGCGGCCGAGCGCAGCAGGTCCTTCGCCAGCGGCAGGAAGACCTCACCTGCCTCGGTGAGCCGGGTGCCGCGCGGGCCGCGGTCCAGCAGGCGGGCGCCCAGCTGCCGTTCGAGGCCGCGGATCTGGCGGCTCAGCGAGGGCTGGGTGACGTGCAGGTCCGCCGCGGCGCGGCCGAAGTGGCCGTGCTCGGCCACGGCCACGAAGTACCGCACCAGTCGCAGGTCCAGGTCGGCGTGTTCGGCCATCGTCCCAAGCTACCTGCGGTGATGCCCGGAACGCATCGCCGGATGCGGAACAGGCGTTGGACCGGCCGGGAGCGGCGGCAGCACGGTGGGAGCAACGGTCACCTGTTCGCAAGGAGTGGTTTTCGTGGAGATCCCATCGCTGGGCCGGGTCGGGGTGTACCTGCCGGTCCCGTTCACCGATCCGCCCGCGCCGCGCGAGCTGCCCGCGGCCGCCGCCCGGCTGGCGGACGCCGGCTACGGCACGATCTGGACCAATGAGTTCCCCGGCAAGGACGCGCTGGTGCAACTGGCCGTGCTGCTGGAGGCCACCGAGCGGGTCGTGTTCGGCACCGGGGTGGCCAACATCTGGACCCGGGACGCGCGGACGGCCGCGGCCGCCGCGGAGTTCCTGCACCGGGCCCACCCCGGGCGGCTCGTGCTCGGGCTGGGCGTCGGCTACCCGCAGCAAGCGGCCGAGACCGGCCGCGAGTACGGCGACCCGCTGACCACGATGCGCGACTACGTGGACCGGATGGGCCCCGCGGAGTACCCGCGCGTGCTGGCCGCCAACGGGCCGAAGATGCTGGCACTGGCCGGGGAGGTCGCCGACGGCGCGATGCCCGCCATGCTGCCGCCCGAGGCGACCGCGCTGGCCCGGCGCGTGCTCGGGCCGGGCAAGCTGCTGGTCGCCGCGCTGGCCGTGATGCCCGGCGCGAGCCGTGCGGAAGCCGTCGCGCGGGTGACGGGCACGCTCGGGCAGCCGTGGTTCGCCCGCGCCGTCGCCCGGGCGGGCTATCCCGCCGACGCCGACCGGCTGGTGGACGCGGTCGTGGCCTACGGCGAACTGGACGCGATCGCGGTGAAGGTGCGCGAGCACCTGACCGCCGGGGCGGACCACGTCGTGCTGCTGCCCCAGTCCGGGAGCGACTTCGCCACCGACGTGGAGGTGCTGGCGCGCCTCGCGCCGGCGGCCGGTCAGCCCGTCTGATCGCGGGCGCACGCGTCGTCCGCCGGGGAGCCGTCGTCGGCGTGGACGGCTTCCCGCACCCGCAGTTTCATCCGCGACCTCGACTCGACGACGGTCTTCACCGCGACCACGTCCCGGCACCGCCGGCACGGCTCCTCCCGCCGCTCGAAGACCACCGCCACGCCGTCGATCGAAACCCGGGCCGCGTGGACACGGCTATCCGTTTCCGGCACGAATTCCATCCGCTTGCGGCAGGAGGCACACTGGTGGGTTCCGGCAAGGAGGTCTGCCGTGGGCAACGGACACGTCACCTTCACCACCACCGATCCGGACGAGGCGCGGGACACGCTCACCCGGCTGTACCTGCCCCTCGAACTGCTGCCGGAGCGGGGCGAACTGGCGATGCGGCTGGACGCGACCGCGCACACCGCGCTCACGATCGGGTTGATCAGCTTCGGGCCGCGGGTCCGCGTGCGGAGCCCGCCGAACGCGCACTACCACGTCGTGCTCCCGCTGGCCGGGCGGGCGCGCTACTGCTCGGGCGGTGGGCCGGCGGTGGTCAGCGAGCCCGGCACGGCGACGGTGTTCGCGCCCGAGGCGCCTGCGGAACTGGACTGGGCACCGGCGACCGAGCAGCTGTGCGTGATGCTCGACGGGCGGGAGGTCGAGCGCGAACTGCGGCAGCTGCTCGGCCGCGACCCCGGCCCGCGGCTGACCTTCGCCGCGCGGATGGACCTGAGCCGTGGCCCGGCGCGCACCTGGGTCGAGGCGCTGATGCTGCTGACCAGGGCCGCCCGGCAGGACAGCGAGCTGCTGAGCCACCCGCTCGCGGCGCGCCGGCTGGAGCAGATCGTGCTCGACGCGCTGCTGACCGGGCAGCCGCACAACTACAGCGACCAGCTGACCACCGGCGCCGCGTCGCCCGGCCGGTCGGCGGTGCGCTGCGCGGTGGACCTGGTGCAGGCGTACCCGGACCGGGAGTGGACCACAGGGCGGCTCGCCGCCGCGGTGTCGGTGTCGGCGCGGGCGCTGACCAACGGGTTCCGCGCCGAGACCGGGATGACGCCGATGGCATACCTGCAGAACGTGCGGCTGGACCGGGCGCACCAGGACCTGCTGGACACGGACCCGTCCCGGACGACCGTCACGCACGTCGCGGGACGCTGGGGATTCACCCACCTCAGCCGGTTCGCGGCCGCCTACCGCGCCCGGTACGAGGAGCCGCCGTCACTCACGCTGCGGCGCCGCACGCGGTGAGTGGCCCTTCGGACGGCGGCCAGGCCGGCGGCTTCCCACTCAGAAGCCACCCGCGCCGGACCGTCGCGATCATCGGCGCCGCTGATGGCGCCCCTCAGCACAAGTGATTTCCCCTTCCGCCGGGCAGCACCGAGACTTCCACGACAGTGGTGCCGGTCAGCGGAGACCGGCACGCGAGTCCCCCGGAGAAGCCTGTGCCGGACCGTGTCCTGCCCTCCTCGCCCGGCGCCACCGCCGACAACGCCCCAGACCCCACCGCTGACAAGGCCCCAAGCCTCACCACCGGCAACGCCCCAAGCCCCACCGCTGACAAGGCCCCAAGCCTCACCACCGGCAACGCCCCAAGCCCCACCACTGACAAGGCCCCAAGCCTCACCACCGGCAACGCCCCAAGCCCCACCACCGACAACGCCCCAAGCCCCACCACCGACAACGCCCCAAGCCCCACCGCCGGGATCGCCCTCGACCCCGCCACCGGGCGGCCCGCCGGCCGCGCCCAGGCTCTCGTCCTGCTGTTCGCCAGCTGCCTGTCCGTCCTGGGCTCGGTGCTGCTCGCGCCCGTGCTGCCCAGCATCCAGCAGGCGTTCGCCGGCACGCCCGGCGTCGCGGCGCTCACCCCGGTCCTGCTGACCGTGCCCGCGCTCGTCATCGGTCTCACCGCGACCGTCGCCGGGCGGATCGTGGATCGCTTGGGCCGCAAGCGTCTCCTGGTCGGCGCGCTGGTCGTCTACGCGGTCGTCGGCACCGCGCCGCTGTGGCTGGACTCGCTGCACCTCATCCTGGCCAGCCGGATCCTCGTCGGCCTCACCGAGGCCGCGATCATGACGTGCTGCACCACGCTGCTCGCCGACTACTTCGCCGGCCCGCTCCGCAACCGATACTTCGGGCTGCAGACCGTGTTCACCACCGTGGCCGCGACGGTCTTCCTCGCCGTCGGCGGGCTGCTCGGCGCGCACAGCTGGCGGACCCCGTTCTGGCTGTACGCGGTGAGCCTGCCGTTGGCGTTCCTCGCCGCGCGCCACATCTGGCAGCCCCGGCGGACCACCGCCGCCGCGCTGCCGCCGCTGCCGTGGCGCCGCCTGCTCACGCCGGTGGGGGTCACGCTCATCGGCGGTCTGGTGTTCTACGTGCTGATCGTCGAGCTGTCCTACGTGCTCGACGGGATCGGCGTGAAGTCCAGCAGCACCATCGGTTTCGTGAGCGCGATCGCCTCGCTCGCGACGGCCGTCGCGGCGTGGTCGTTCGCGAAGGTGGCGCGGTTCGGGCCGCGGGTGACCATCCCGGCCGCCTTCGTCCTTTCCGGACTCGGCGTCCTCGGGCTGGGCCTGGCCCAGTCGCTGCCGGTCGCGGTCGCCGGCGCCGTGGTGGCCGGACTGGGCAACGGTTTGCTGCTGCCCGCGCTGCTGACTTGGGCGCTGGGATCGCTGACGTTCGAGCAGCGTGGCCGCGGCACCGGGGTGTGGACCTCGGCGATGTTCATCGGCCAGTTCGTCTGCCCGCTGGTGGTTCTGGGACTGTCGGGTGTCCTCACCGGACTGTCGTCGGCACTGCTGGTGGTCGGCGCGGTGGCGGTGCTCGTCGCGGGCGGGACGCGGTTCATCCGCGCGTGACCGCGTCCGCGCCGAGCCGGATCTCTCGGTCCGCGCGGGACACCACGGCCGGGTCGTGGCTGGCGATCAGCACCGCCGCGCCACGGTCCGCCGCGGCCCGCAGCAGGCCGAGCACGAGATCGGCCCGTCGGTGGTCCTGGTGCGAAGTGGGCTCGTCGGCGATCACCAGCGCCGGGGAGGCGACCAGCGCCCTGGCCACCGCCACCCGCTGCTGCTCGCCGCGGGACACCTCGCCGGGACGCCGCTCGGCGAGGTGCCCCAGCTCCAGCGCCTCCAGCAGCTCCCCACCACCGGGACCGCCGCGGGCCAGCGCGAGGTTGTCGGCGAGCGTCAGCTCCTCGAACAGGCTGATCGACTGCGGCACGAAACCCAGGTCCTGCCAGGACATCCGCTCCACCGGCAGGTCCGGCAGCGGCGGGTGCGGCACCACCTCGCCGCCGTCCGGGGTCTCCCAGCCGCCGGCGATCATCAGCAGCGTGCTCTTGCCCGACCCGGACGGCCCGGTCAGCACGACCAGCTCCCCCGCCACGAGTTCGACGTCGACGGGCCGCAGCGCCGGCGTGCCGTCGTAGCTCTTGTGCACCCCACGCAGGCTCAGCACGAGACCTCCCCCAGCCTGCCGTCCACCAGCTCCACCACCCGGTCCGCCACCCGGCTCACCTCCGGATCGTGCGTGGCGAGCAGGATCGCCTGCCCGCGGTCGGCCAGTAGCCGCAACGCTTCCACGACCCGCCCGGCCGAGTCGCGGTCCAGCTGCGCGGTCGGCTCGTCGGCGATCACCACCGCCGGTTCACCAGCCGCGGCGAAGGCCAGCGCGACCCGCTGCTGCTCGCCGCCGGACAGCCGCCGGGGCACGTGACCGGTGCGGTGCCCCAAACCCAGCACCCCGACCAGCTCGGCGCTCGTGTCCCGGCCACGCAGGCGAGCCGCGAGCGCCAGGTGCTCGGCGACGGTGAGGTAGTCGAGCAGGTTGTCCGCCGGGTCCTGGAACACGTAGCCCACCCGCGTGCGGCGCACCGCTCGGCGAGCCCGCGCGGACAACGCGGTGACCTCGGTGCCGTCGATCCACACGCGACCGTCCTCCGGCCGTTCCAGGCAGGCCAGGATCTTCAGCAGCGTCGACTTGCCGGAGCCGGAGGGCCCGACCACCGCCGTGATCGCCCCGCGCGGCACCGTCAGCGCCACGCCGGACAAGGCGTGCACGGTCTCGCCCCGCGTCGGGTAGTCGTAGGCGACGCCTTCGCACCACAACGCCCGGTCATCGCGCGTCACGCAGCACCTCCGCCGGCCGGGCGCGGGACACCGCGCGTTGTGCCGCGCCCGCCGCGAGCGCGGTGGTGACGGCCGCCGCGGCCGCCAGCCCGGCGGCCAGCCCCCACGGCGGGCTCAGCAGCGTGCCGGGCAGGGTCGAGGGGTTGACGTCGAAGGCCCCGGCGGTGAGGCCGACCGCCACCACGGCGAGCACGAGTCCCGCAACGAACCCGGCCAGCAGCAGCCCGCCCACCTCGAAGCACAGCGCGCGCCAGTGATCGGCCGGTGTCACCGACATCCGTCGCAAGAGGACGTACGCGCTGCGCCGCGCGCGGGCCTTCGCCGTCAGGTAGAGCAGCAACCCGACCACGATGATGGCCCCGCACAGCAGCGACACCGCCGCGAGGAAGCCGAACGTGTAGGTGATCGGCGAGTACACCCCGGCCGCGGTCACGTTCGCCGCCTCCGCGTAGGTGCGCACCGGCAGCCCGGACGCCTCGGCCAGGATCTCGTCCGGGTCCCCGCGCACCCACAGTTGCGGCCGGGTCACCAGCCCGAGCCCGTCCAGGACGTCCTGGCGCACCACGAGCAGCGGGTTGCCCGACTTCTTGCCCGGCAGCTGCGGAACCGCCACCACGGTCAGCGGCACGGTCCGCCCGCCGATGTCCACTGTGGACATGCCGTGCGCGCGGTTCAGACCGGCCAGCAACGCGACCGGCTCGCCGCGCGCGAGCCGTCCCAGCAGCTCGTCCAGCGACGGGCCGGGCAGCGCGGGATCCCAGAACGCGGCCCGGCCGAACGTCGCCGGGTCGACACCGAGCACCTCGACCGTGCTGCCTGCGACGCGGGCGTTTCCGTAGGCGGACACCAGGCTCGCCCGGTCCGCGAGCGCGGGCGGCACCGGCGCGCGGGTCTCCAGCGAGAACACCACGTCCGTGCCGACGATCAGCTGGCCCTCCGCGTGCAGGGTGCGGTCCACCGAGCCGGTCACCGACGCCCCGTACACGGCGAGCGCGACCGGCACCGCGGTCGCGCCGGTCAGCACGGCCGCCGCCACCGGCCCGGCCAGCACGCGGCGGCTGGCCAGGAACCAGCCCGGGCGTTGCGGACCACCCCGCGCCCGCGCCCGGGACAGCAGCCACCGCACGGCCCGCGCCGCCGCGATCGCGAGGGCGATCACCAGCAGGATCGGCGCCACCACCAGCCGGGGCGGCACGCGCGCCACGGTGCCGGCCGCTCCGCCCGCCCCCGCCTGGACGTCGTCGCCGAGCAGGAACCAGCTCGCCACTGCCGCCGCCAGCGGCAGGAGTTCCCACGGCACCCACCGCGCGCGGCGCGCCCGCACCGGCGGCACGTCGAACAGGTGCGCCGCCCGCCGCGCGGCGACCAGCGCGACCGCGCCGAGCGTCACTCCGAACGCGCCGGCGACCGCCCAGATCGAGCCGTGCACGGCGGCCGGCGTGAACAGGCCGCTCGGCCCCGCCGAGGCGACCAGGGCCCGCGCCGCGAACCAGCCGCCGGCCACCCCGGCGGCGACGACGAGCGCGACTTCGAGCACGGCCTTCCCGGCGAGCGCGGCCGGGCCGACGCCGCGCGCGGACAACACGGTCAGCTCGGCCCGGCGCCGGTCCACCCAGAACCCGCCCGCCGCCCCGGCCACGACGAGCCCGGCGAGCGTGGCGGCCGCGGCGAGGGGCACGACCGTGCCGGCGAGCGCGCGGACGACGAGGTTCGCGCGGTCGGTCATCGCGGGCAGGTTCGAGACGAACTGGACTCGGTCCGGGTACCGGTCCACGGCCTGGTTGGTGTCGTCGCGCAGCCGTTGCAGGCCGTCCAGGACGGGCACGGCGTTCGCGGTGGTGAGGCCGTCCGCGTCGAGCGGCAGTTCGATCGTGGTGCCGATCTGGACTCCGCTGCCTCCCGCCGCGCCGAGGAAGTCCTCCCGCGACAGGAGCGCGAGCGGGTAGATCGGGGTCTCGCCGAGCGGTTTGCCGCGGTACAGCTCGGCGAGGCTGCACCAGTACGGCTGGTCGGGGTCGGACCGCAGGTCCCGGTACACCGCCGCGACGGGGAGCGTGACGGTGCGGCCGGCCGTGGTGACCGGGACGCGGTCACCGGCGCGGATCCCCTTCTCGGCGGCGAACCCGTCGGGCAGCCACACGCCGGGGCCGCGGCCGCCGTCGAGGACGCGCACGTGGTCGGCGAACCCGGTGCGGGCGACCAGGTTCACCTTGTTGCGGCCCAGCTCGCCCTGCTGCAAGAGAGTGGTCACGGGTGCGGACAGCCGTGGCACGCGGCCGCCCTCGGTGGTGAGCGCCCGCTCGCGCACGTCGAGGAGTCCGGGATTGTCCAGTCGCAGCGCCGAACTCACGTGCGCGCCGGTGTAGGCCGGGCAGGCGTCGGCGACCTGGCTCTGCAGGGCGGCGTTGCCCGCGGCGGACAGGAACAACGCGGCGGCGGCCGCGGGCAGCGCGACGAGGAACGCCGCAGCCGCCACGGCCACCGCGACGGACGGCCGGCGCAGCAGCATCCACGGCGCGCGCGACCACGGCGACGGCAACCCCCAGTGGTTCACCAGCGCAGTCTCGCACGGCGGGCGGGCCTGGTCGATCAAGTATTCTGGCGCGGGTGCGCGTCGAGATCGTCGCGCTCGTCGTGTCGCCGGTCCACGCCTACGAGGGCCGCCCGGCCGACGGGCCCCGCCCCGAGCCGGGTGCGGTGGCGCGCGAGTCGGTGACGGTGCGCGCCGGGCTGGGGCTGGTCGGGGACAGGTACTTCAACCACCCGGCGCATCGCGAAGCGGCGGTGACCGTGTTCGCGGCCGAGGCGCTCGACGCCCTCGGCTTGACCTCGCCCGATCCGGTGCGGGCCCGGCGGAACATCGTGTTGCGTGGCTTCGACGTCGACACGCTCGCCCGCACGCGGACGACGCCCGGAGCGGTGTTCAGCCTCGACAGCGGCGCGGGTCCCGTGCGGTTCCAGGCGCACCGCCCCGCGCACCCGTGTGCGTGGATGGACGTCGCGTTCGCGCCCGGCGCTTTCCGCGGTTTGCGCGGCCACGGCGGGGTCCGGTGCGTCCCCTTGGACGACGGGGTCCTTCGGGTGGGTGCGGCCGAACTGCTGATTTTGACGGAGCGACCGGAATTGGCGTGATGGGTGAGCACGGGCTGTCCGCGTAGTGTCACAACCGCACACCGGTTGTATACAACGTGCATGACGCGCGCGGCACCGCCAACGGCAGCGGCGCTTCAGGCCGCTCCGCGCGCCCCGGAACCTCCGCGCCAGGCGCCCGGTCGGCAGCACCCGCTCCCCGGCACCGCCCCACCGGGCCGCGATACGCAGCGCCCACCCGCCCGCCCTCCTTGCGGCGACTCGCAGCGGCAGTCCACGGGCCGTAGCCCTCCGGCGACACCACCCACCCGACGACGGCGCAGCACCAAGCCGCGAATCGTGGCACCCCACCTCGGACCGAGCTCTCAGCGCCCGCTCTGCGAGCCACTGAACCTCCGCACCACGGCGCCCGATCGGCGGCGCGCTCCGCGCCGCAGCCCACCGCGCCCCGATACGCAACGCCCACCCGCGCGCCCTACGCCCCGCCTTGCGGCAACTCACAGCGCCCGCCCACGGGCCGTAGCACCACCCACCCGGCGGCACCACCAACCCGGCGGGCACCACCCACCCGGCGGCACCACCCACCCGGCCGCGACACGCGCCACCCACCTGCCCGTGCGATCCCGACGTCGCGGCGCCAGCCCCCGGACCGGCACCACCCGCCCGGCTGCCCCAGCGCCAGCCGCAGATCGTGGCACCGCCCGCCTCACACCGGCTCGCATCGCCCCGTTCCGCGCCGCGGCACCACCCGCCCGGCCGCGCGTGGCATCAATCAGCGGGCGGCAGCTTGCAGCGCCCGGGTCGCCGGGCTCTGACCTCCCACCTGCCAGCTCCGCCTGGCACCTCCGCCTGGCCGCAGCATCTTCCCGACCCCCGCTGGTGCCACCACACGCCGCAAGCGAACCCCACCCGCCGGTCATCCACCTCCCGGGCGGCACTTGCGCCATCCCTCGTGGACCGGGCACTTCCGGCACACCGAGCGGTCACACAGGCGGCACAGCTCGGCCAGGGTCTGCTCGCTGCGGGCCTCCGGGCCGAGCAGCGCCTCCGCCACCGCGGCGAGCTGCGCGCGTTGCTCGCCGGACAGGCGCTCTACCAGGCGGTCGAGCACGGCCTGCCGCGCGGCCAGCGCATCCGCCGCCCGGCGTTCGCCCTCCGGGGTGAGCCTCAGCGGGCGCCTGCGGCCTTCGCTCTCGCGCGTGATCCAGCCTTGCTCGGTCAGCCGCCGGACCAGGTGCGCCGTGCCGGGCTGGGAGATGTGCAGGACCCCCGCTAGCCAGTCCGCCGTCCGGCCCGGCTGGTCCTTGATGGCGATCAGCGCCTCCCCCAGCGCTCCACCGGCGCCGACAGCCTCGGTGACCGCGTCCCGCACCGCGCTGGCCACCAGCAGCGACATCGCGCCGAGCAGGTTTGCGCTCCGCTGTTCCGGCTCATTCATAAGTTATGAATGTACGCGCCCTGGTGCTGATCGGCTGCCTGAACCTCGCCCAGCTGCCCATCGCGATGCGGCCACTGCTGGTGACGCTCACCGGCGTCGAGGCCACCGGCAGCTTCACCGCCGCGGGCCTGGCGGGCGCGGCGGCGGCCATCGGCACCGCGGTCGCCGCTCCCCTGTGGGCTCGCGCGCTGCCGGTCTCGGGCGACCGGCGGGTCCTCGTGCTGTCCGGCGCGTTGTTCACCGCGGCCCAGCTCGCGCTCGCCGGCACCCACGGGCCGGCCCTGTTCACCGGGCTCGCCGCGGCCTCGGGACTGGCCACCCCGCCGGTGTCGGCGAGCCTGCGCGCCATGCTCCCCCGCCTCGGGAGACCGCAGCTGACCAGGGCGTACGCGGTCAACTCGGTCGCGCTGGAAACGATTTACATCGGCGGCCCGCTGTGGGTGAGCGGCTGGGTGGCGCTGGCCGGGCCAACGGCGGCGCTGGCCGTCACGACGCTGGCCGGGCGTCGCGGGGCTGGTCGTCGGGGTCGTGCTGGTGCCCGTGTTCGAGCGTGCCCGGCCGCGGCGCGGTGGCCTGTTGAGCGACCCCGCCGTGCACACGCTCGGCGCGGCCTACCTCGCGTACTGGGTGCATGGGGGCGATGTGGGTGCTGGTGCCGGCGTTCGCCGAGCACGAGGGTGCCGCCGGGCAGTCGGGGTTGCTGGTCGCGGTGTGGTCGGCGGGCAGCCTCGCGGGCGGGGTGGCGCTGGCGGCCCGGCCGCCGCGTAGTGCTCAGCGGAACACCTACACCGCGCTGCTGGGCGCTCTAGCGCTGACGTCGCTCCCGCTGGCGTTGCCGGGCAGTGTCGGGGTGATGGCCGTCGTGATCGCCGTGTTCGGGCTGGCGCTGGCGCCGTGGCTCGCGGTGCACGACCAGCTCGTGGCGGGCGTCGGCGAGGACCGCAGCGGCGCTGTACGGCTGGCTGACGACGCTGGGCCAGATCGGCAGCGCCGCGGGCTCCGCGGTGGCCGGGCCGGTCGGCGACCGCTACGGCGGCGGCCCGGCGTTCCTCCTGGTCAGCGGGGCGCTGGTGATCGCGCTGGCGGTGGCCGCGACAAGGCGGCGCACCCTGCCGGATGTGGGCGCCTTGCGGTGAGCGGGAGCTGACGGAGACGCCGCGCGAAGTCGCCCAGGCCGCCGCCGAGCGCGCCCGAGCCGCGGGAAGGCACGCGCCCAGCACCCCCGGGCACAGCCGAAACCCTGGCTACAGCGGTGGTCCAGCCGAGCACTCGGCGCGGGAGGCGCGAGCCGGGCAGGCAGCGCGAGCCGGGCGGGCGGCGCGAGCCGGGCGGGCGCCTCGGGAGGCGCCAGCCGGGCAGGCAGCGCGCGCCGAGCAGGCGGCGCGGCAGGCGCGGGCGGCGCGAGCCGGGCGGGCAGCTCGAGCGGCGCGAGCGAGGCGGGCGCCTCGGGCGAGGCGGGCGCCTCGGGCGAGGCGGGCGCCTCGGGAGGCGCCAGCCGAGCAGGCAGCGCGAGCCGAGCAGGCGGCGCGGCAGGCGCGCGGAGCGTCAGACCTTCCGGCCGACCCCGGCCCACACCACCGAGTCGTTGGGCTCGTCGAACTCGATCTGGGGCGCGTTTTCGCCGTTCTCCTCCGGGTGCCAGAGCGGCGTCCAGGTCGCGCCGGGCTCCACCATCTCCAGGTCGCCGAACAGCGCTTCGATCTCCCGGCGCGGCCGCCAGATCACCGGCGTCGCCGTGGCGTCGTACATCTTGCCGAACTCGGCCATCTCCTTGGCGCGGCTCTCCGGCACCCCGTCGGCCGTGCCGTGCGACAGCACCAGGTACGAGCCGGGCGCGAGCAGCTCCCGGTAGCGCGCCACCGCCGCCGGGCCGATGTCCGTGCCGTCCGGGCCGGGCTGGGTGACGTGCAGGACCGCGATCAGCATCAGCGCGACCGGCTGCGAGAAGTCGATGACGCCCTTGTCGGCGATCTTGTTCCACAGCAGGTCCGGGTCGCGCAGGTCGGCCTGGATCACCGCGTGCCGCTCGAGGTCGCCCTCCTTCTCCAGCAGCATCTGCGAGTGCGCGACGGCCACCGGCTCGTTGTCGATGTAGACCACGCGCGTGGTGGTGTCCAGCTCGTCGGCGACCTGGTGCGTGCTGCCCATCGTGGGCACGCCCGAACCGATGTCGATGAACTGCCGGACGCCCTGCTTGACCAGGTACCGCACGGCCCGGTGCAGGAACAGCCGGTTCGACTTCGCCGCGGGGCGCACGAACGGGAACCGCTCCAGCGCCTTCTCCGCGAACACACGGTCGACCGCGTAGTTGGCCTTGCCACCGAGGTAGTAGTCGTACACCCGGGCCACGTTCGGGTGGTCCAGGTCGACGCCTTCCATCGGGAACTGCTCGAACCGGGACTTCGCCATTCCTGCCTGCTTTCCGCCTGCGGAGATCAACGGGGATAGCGCGAATACTAGCGGTCGCCGCGAAGGCCCGGCGGGGAACCGCCCATCCCAACCGATGGGTGCCGATTCCGCAGGTCGCGCCCGCCGCGGGACTCCCCCGTTCAGGTGGTCCCACTGCGCCGTCTCCCCTGCAGGCGCTGCACCTGGCGCACTCGACCGCGAGCAGAGCGCGGCGGGGCCGTCAGCGGCCCCCCGACTTATCTGGAAAGCGCTTTCCAGGAAACTCGCGCGAGCGCTGACGGTCCGTCTAATTTGGACAGAAGGTTGCCCGTGGACCGGGTTGCGCGTACGTGCCCGGCGAGCGTGGACCATTTGGCGGACACCGGCACCGCGTTGTCAGCTGCCGAGGAAGGCGTCCAGTTCGTCGAGGAATTCCGGCCACGCGGGCTCGTGCTCGGTGAGGATGTGGTTGCGGCTGTCCAGGAAGCACAGCCTGCTGTCCGGGATCAGCGCGGCCAGCTCCTGCGCCTGCGCCTTCGGCACCCGCAGGTCGCCGCGCGAGTGCAGGATCAGCGTCGGGCAGCGCACGGACGGCGCGATCGCGGACACGTCGATGTGGGCGAAGACGTCCAGGAAGCGCACCACGTTGTCGTTGGAGGTGGTGGCGCGCTGCAGGTCGTTGAAGGCGTCCCACAGCTCGCGGCTCGCGTCCGGGAGGAACTGGCTCGCGAACACCTGGCGGAACGTCGGGTCGTCGTGCCGCCAGCCGATCCGGCCGAGGACGAGGTCGAGTTCGGCCTCCTCCTTCTCCTCCGGGGTGGCGGCGCGGGCGAACCGGCCGCGGCTGTAGGCGCCGGCGAGCACGAGCCGGGACACGCGCTCCGGGTGCCGCACGGCGTAGGCGATCGCGACCGCGCCGCCCTGCGAGATGCCCAGCAGCGGGAACCGGTCCAGCCCCACCCCGTCGACGACCAGCTCCAGGTCGTCGACCCAGTCGTCGAACCGGAACTCGCCGATGTCCCAGTCGGACAGTCCGCAGCCGCGCTCGTCGTAGCGCACCAGGGTGTGCCGCCGGGCGAGGCCGTCGAGCCAGTGCGCCCAGATCGGGCTCGTCCACTCCAGGTCGAGGTGGGTCAGCCAGTTGGCCGCTTTGACCAGCGGCGGCCCGCACCCGGACACGGCGTAGGCCACGCGGACGCCATCCGGTGAGCGGCAGTAGCGGATCTGCTGCGGGGCGCGGGTGCGCGGCGGGACGCCGCCGTTCTCCCGGACGTCGGCGACGAAGCGGTAGCCGACGCCGTGCACGGTCGCGACGATGCGCTGCCGCTCGCCGCTGTCGCCGATCGCGCGGCGCAGCGCCTTGACCCGGCTGGTGAGGGCGGACTCGCTGACGTGCCGGTAGCCCCACACGGAGTCGAGCAGCTCGGTCTTGCCGACCACGCGGTCGCGGTGCCGGATCAGGTGCGTCAGCAGGGCGAACACCTGCGGCTCGACGTGGACCGGCTCCCCGCGGCGGCGCAGCTCGAACCGCTGGGGGTCGACCTCGCAGTCCTCGAACTCGTACACCACGGCCCCCTCGCCACGGAATCTCCACATCATCCCCACGATTCCGCCAAGTCACCAGACCCCCTGACGGGTCACCCTGAACCGGACACATCCGGCAGGAGGACGCCATGACCACCACCGAGACCCCGTACCTGCTCGGCAACGAGCCCGACGAGCTGCGCCGCCTGGAGGAGCAGGCCGCCGCGCTGGCGCCCGCGACCAGGGCGATCCTGGCGCTGGCCGGCATCGAGCCCGGCATGCGCGTGCTGGACCTGGGGACCGGCGCGGGGGACGTGGCCTTCGAGCTGTCCAGGGTGGTCGGGCCGTCCGGGTCCGTCGTCGGCATCGACCAGTCGTCGAAGGCGCTGCGCTGGGCGGCGAGCCGGTGCGAGGCGCAGGGGCTGCGCAACGTCTCGTTCGTGCACGACGACCTGCACGAGATGCGGCTGACCGGCCAGGTGGACGCGGTGGTCGGGCGGCTGGTGCTGCTGTACACGCCGGATCCGGCCGCGGTGCTGCGGAAGTTCGCCGGGTACGTGCGGCCGGGCGGCGTCGTGGTGTCGATGGAGTACGAGATGAGCGTCGCAGGGCTGCTGCCGGCCACGCCGCTGAGCGAGCGGGTGACGCATTGGATCATGGCGGCGTTTGCCCGGTCCGGCCTCGACCCGAGCCTCGGCGCGCGGCTGGGCGCGGTGTTCGCGGACGCGGGCCTGAGCGGCGCGACGGTGCTGGGGCTGCAGGCGTACCGCCCGCCGGGCGACCCGACCGGCAGCCGGATGGCGGCGGGCATCATCCGGACCCTGCTGCCCGTGCTGACGCGCACCGGGCTGGCCACGCCGGAGGAGGTCGGCATCGACACGCTCGGGCAGCGCTTCTTCGAGGACCACGTGAACAGCGGGGCGACCTTCCGGCCGCCGACGCTGGTCGGGGCCTGGGCGCGGGTCGCGGGACGCTGACCGCCCGGGGCGACGGCCGCCGGGGGTGCCGGGTGCTGGGGGCAGCACCCGGCGCCCCTGGCGGCCGGCACGTGTCGAGAAGCGGGCGAGGTGCCTCGACGTTCCGGGTGACAATGGCACCGCACCCGAGGAGGACGTCATGCCGGCACTGGACAAGGAGTTCGAGGCGACCCTGCTGAAGAGCGAGGCGAAGGGCGGCTGGACCTACGTCGTGATGCCCGGGTCCGCCGAGTACTTCGGCACGCGCGGGCTGGTGAAGATCCGCGGCACCATCGACGGCCACCCGTTCCGCAGCTCGTTCATGGCGCTGGGCGACGGCACGCACAAGCTGCCGGTGAAGGCCGACGTGCGCCGCGCGATCGGCAAGGACGCCGGCGACACCGTGCGGATCCGCCTCACCGAACGGCTCGGCTGACCGGTTTGACGGCCCGCACGATCGCCGAGTGCATGCCGTCGGCAACCGGGTGGCTCGGCGTCACCTCGATGCCGGTGAAGCCGGCCGCGGCGAGGCCGGCCCGGTACTCGGCGAAGGTGAGCGCTCCGGCGATGCACTCCGTGTAGGAGCCGCGTTCCGCGCGCTCGGCGGGCGTCAGGTGGTCCTCGGCGACGACGTCGCTGATGCCGATCCGCCCGCCGGGCCGCAGCACGCGGAACACCTCCGCGAACACCGCGGGTTTGTCGACGGACAGGTTGACCACGCAGTTGGAGATGACGACGTCGACGCTGTCCGCGGGCAGCGGGACGGACTCGATGTGCCCCTTCCGGAACTCGACGTTGGCCGCGCCGGCGCGCTCCGCGTTGGCGGTGGCCAGCGCGAGCATCTCGTCGGTCATGTCGAGCCCGATCACCCGGCCGGACGGCCCGACCCGGCGGGCCGACAGCAGCACGTCGATCCCGCCGCCGGACCCCAGGTCCAGCACCGTCTCGCCGGCATGGAGGTCGGCCACGGCGAGGGGGTTGCCGCAACCGAGGCTCGCCCGGACCGCGTCCGCCGGAAGCGCGGCCCGTTCGGCGTCGTCGTACCCGCAGCCGCACGATTCGCCGCAGCATCCGCCGGCCACCGAAAGCGCTGCCGCGGCGTAGCGCTCCCGAACCTGTTCCCGCACGTCCTCGCGCATGCCGTCACGCTACCTCGATGGATGTCGAATTAGAAGGTTGTCGAATCAGGGCTGGCGAGAATCCGTCGGAACGTGGCACTCCAGCCACTACTGCGCGGGGGCGCGGGGACCTAGTTTCGGGTGCCATGATCGTCATCGCGCTGCTCATCGGCGCCGCCTACGTCGTGGTCAACTCCTTCATCCCGGAGGCGCACCGCCGCCGGTTCAACGCGGTGTTCGTCGCCGGCGCCGGCGCCGCCTACCTGAGCGGGGGCGGGCTCGGGATCTGGGAGTTCGCCTTCACCGCGGCCGCCACCTACGTCGCCTACCGCGGACTGGAGTCGTGGACGTTCATCGGCATCGCCTGGCTGATGCACACCGCGTGGGACGTGGTGCACCACCTGCGCGGGGAGCCGATCGTGCCGTTCGCGGAGCACTCATCGCTCGGGTGCGCGATCTGCGACCCGGTGATCGCGATCTGGTGCTTCGCCGGCGGCCGCCCGGTCCTCAGCGTGCTCCGGAACCGGCTGGTGCGGTCCTGACCCGGTGCTTCGTGTCCTTCCGGCGGGTCTGCACGAGCGCCATCAACGCGCAGCCGAAGAGCCAGGCCCCGTACGAGCCGAGCGGGACGCTCGCGTTGCGGGGCAAGGAATGCAGCACGAGTTCGGTGAGCACGATGACGAACGAGACGACGCAGCCCAGCGTCAGGCAGGTGATGGACGCCGGGCTGCGGGCGAGCAGCAGCCCGGCGCCGGCGAGCGACAGGGTCATGCCCGCGCCGTACAGGAGGGCCATGAACGCCAGGGGGATCGGGTCGTCCGCCGCGGGGAGGAGCACCACCGCCGCGGCGAACCGCAGCAGGCACAGAAAACCCGCGCCGAAGCCGAACACGACCGCGAAGACGGTCGAGACCCTGCTCGCGCCGTACGGTTTCGCTGCCACCGCTACCTCCCTCTGGCTGGGGATTCGACGGTAGGTGGTGGGGTTGCAGGGCGGGTGGGTGTTGGCAGGAAGCGGTCAGGGGCGGTGGGTCGGGCGCCGCGCGGCCTTGCGGCGAGCATTCGCAGAACACAGGGGGATAGGCCCGCGGCAGCGCCGCGGCGGGGCGGGGCGGCCGCGCGGCAGCGCCGCGGCGGGGCGGGGCGGCGGCGCG
>NZ_JAKGSD010000089.1 GCF_021654135.1 Amycolatopsis tucumanensis
CATCGGGGGCGGGGGTGGTCGGAAGGTGACCGTTCGAGCGCCGTGAGGCGCTTTTCCCGCGCGAAGGCGCGGGTTTAAAGATCAAAAGAGTCCTCGCCGGACGGGCAGGCTCCGGGATGACCAGGGGTTGGGTGCCTCGTCTTGCCTTGGGGAGGTGGTCGCCGGGTGGTCATCCCGTCGCCTTCCGGTTTGTGCATATCACCTTGAGCCAGGGCCGCAAGGTTGGCATGTTCGGCCGCCGGAAAGCACGCAGGTTGCGGCCCTGGCTCAAGGTGATCGTTGCGTGTCAGGCGACGGGATGACCACCCAGCTTCGTTTGGGTTCAAAGCCCAAGGCCGCTTCGCGCCTCTTTTGTGCCGAAGAACGCGCATTCCGTGCAGGCGCCGCTCCCCACCACAGCCGATACTGGTCGACACGTCGGTGTCAAGGGAGTGGAGCGCGATGCGGGGCTTCGTCTACTCGGCTCATCCGGCTCGGGTCGTTTTCGGCTCGGGGACGGTTGCTCAGGTGCGCGAGGAGGTGGCGCGGCTCGGTGGCACTCGGGTGCTGCTGCTGTCCAGCCCGCCACTCCACGATGCCGCGCAGCCGGTGCGCGACGCGTTGGGACCGCTGCTCGCCGCGGAGTTCGACGGCGCCGCCATGCACACGCCCGTCGAGGTCACCGAGCAGGCCCTCGCGGTCCTGACCGAACACCAAGCGGACTGCCTGGTCGCGATCGGCGGCGGCTCCACCACCGGGCTGGCCAAGGCGCTCGCCGTGCGTACCGACCTGCCGCAGGTCATCCTGCCGACCACCTACGCGGGCTCCGAGGTCACGCCGGTCCTGGGCGAGACCGAGAACGGCCGCAAGACCACCCGGTCCTCACCCGCCATCCTGCCCGAAACGGTCATCTACGACGTCGACCTGACCCTCGGGCTGCCCGTCGCCGTCTCGGTCACCAGCGGCATCAACGCGATGGCCCACGCGGTCGAGGCGCTGTACGCACCGCAGGCGAACCCGATCGTCGACGGCATGGCCCTGGACGCGATCACCCGCATCGCCCGGTCGCTGCCCGTCCTCGTCGACGAACCGTCCGATGTGGACGCGCGGGCGGATCTGCTGCAGGCCGCGTGGCTCGCCGGCACCTGCCTGGCCACCGTCGGGATGAGCCTGCACCACAAACTCTGCCACACTCTCGGTGGCTCGTTCGACCTGCCGCACGCCGAGACCCACACGGTGATCCTCCCGCACGCCATGGCCTACAACGCCCCGGCCGCGACCGAGGTCATGACCCGCATCGCGGCGGCGCTCGGCACCACCGACGCGCCCAGCGGCGTGCACGACCTCGTCGTCCGCTGCGGCGGGCCGACGTCGCTGCGGGAGCTGGGCATGAGCCTCGACGACGTTCCCCACGCGGCCGAACTCGCCACCGCCAAGCCGTACCCGAACCCGCGCGAGCTGACCCGCGAGGGCATCGAGGACCTGCTGCGGCAGGCGTGGCACGGCACCCGCCGCCCGGGCGGCGGACGCGCCGTGCCGGACCTGGGCTGGCTCACCCGGCAGGTCGTCGCGAGCTTCGACCAGACGCCGGACCCGCGCGCGAAACAGCTGGTCACGGACCTCGTCCGGCACCTGCACCACTACGTCACCGCCAACGACGTCACCCAGGACGAATGGCAGTACGCCATCGACTTCCTGACCCGCGCCGGCCACATCACCACCGACACGCGGCAGGAGTTCGTGCTGCTCTCCGACGTGCTGGGGGTGTCCAGCGCGGTCGACGTCCTGACCAACTCCCGCACCCCGGACACCACACCCTCGGCGGTGCTCGGCCCGTTCTACGTCGAGGGCCCGCCGGCCGCCGAGCAGGGCACCGACATCGCCCGGGGACTGCCCGGCACGCCGATGTGGGCGGACATCCGCGTCACCGACCCCGACGGCAAGCCCGTCCCCGACGCCGTCGTCGACGTCTGGCAGGCCAACGAGGACGGCTACTACGACGTCCAGCTGCCCGACCTCGACGGGCCGGTGCTGCGGGCGCGCTTCCGCAGCGACGCCGACGGCCGCGTGCGGTTCTGGTCGATCCTGCCCAACGAGTACCCGATCCCGGAGGACGGCCCGGTCGGGCAGATGCTCGCGGCCACCGGGCGGCACCCGTGGCGGGCGCCGCACGTGCACTTCATGATCAACGCGCCGGGCCACCAGCAGCTGATCACGCAGCTGTTCGTCAAGGGCGGGCCGTACCTGGACGCCTCGTCGGGGCGCGGCGACACCGTCTTCGGCGTCAAGGACTCCCTCGTCGTGGACTTCGTGCCGCGGCACGGCCCCACCCCGGACGGACGGGCCGTCGACGGCGAGTGGCGGTTGCTCGAGTTCACCTTCCGCATCGCGCGCTAGGAGTTTCCATGCAGACCTACGACACCGACGTCCTGGTCGTCGGCAGCGGACCCGCAGGCGGATCGGCGGCACTGCTGCTGGCCGGCTACGGCGTGGACACGCTGCTCGTCAGCAAGTACGGCTGGGTCGCGAACACCCCGCGCGCCCACATCACCAACCAGCGCACGCTGGAGGTGCTGCGGGACGCCGGCGTCGAGAAGGAGGCGCTCGCCGCGGGCACCCCGCAGGAACTGATGGGCGACACCGTCCTGTGCACGTCGCTGGCCGGGGACGAGATCGGCCGCATCCGCACGTGGGGCACCGGGCCGCGGTCGCTCAGCGAATACGCGGCGGCCAGTCCGTGCGGCATGATCGACCTGCCGCAGACCTACCTGGAACCCATCCTGATCGGCAACGCCGCGGCGCGCGGCGCGAAGGTGCGGTTCGACACCGAATTCCTGTCGCTGGAACAGGACGCGGACGGCGTGACGGCGCGGCTGCGCGACCGGGTGCGGGGCGACGAGTTCACCGTGCGCGCGCGGTATCTGATCGGCGCGGACGGCGGGCGCAGCCTGGTGGCCGAGCAGATCGGGCTGCCGATCGCCGGTCAGAGCGGCAAGGCCGGGAGCATGAACATCGTGTTCCGAGCCGACCTGTCGCGGCACGTCGCGCACCGGCCGAGCGTGCTGTACTGGGTGATGCGGCCCGGCGCGCACCTCGGCGGCATCGGAATGGGGCTGGTGCGGATGGTGCGGCCGTGGGACGAGTGGCTGCTGACCTGGGGTTACGACATCGAGCAGCCGCCGCCGGAGGTCGACGAGGCGACCGCGCGGCAGATCGTGCACGACCTGGTCGGCGACGCCTCGGTCGACGTCGAGATCACCTCGACTTCACTGTGGACGGTCAACCACTCCTACGCCACCGAGTATTCGCGTGGCCGGGTGTTCTGCGCGGGCGACGCGGTGCACCGGCACCCGCCGTCGAACGGGCTCGGGTCCAACACGTCCATCCAGGACTCCTACAACCTGGCGTGGAAGCTGGCGATGGTGCTGCGCGGCGAGGCGGGGCCGGGGCTGCTCGACACCTACACGGCGGAGCGGGCGCCGGTGGGCAGGCAGATCGTGGACCGGGCGAACCTGAGCCGCGACCAGTTCGGGCCGATCTTCGCCGCGCTGGGCATCGCCGGTGGTGGTGACGACGAGGGCATCGTGGCCGGGCTGGCGGCGTGCCGGGCGGACGATCCGGAGGGCGTCAAGCGGCGGCAGGCGCTGCACGAGGCGATCGAGCTGAAGAACTACGAGTTCAACGCGCACGGCGTCGAGCTGAACCAGCGGTACGCGTCGGGGGCGGTGATCCCGGACGACGCCCCGCCGGAGGTGTGGGAGCGGGATCCGGAGCTGTTCCACCAGCCCTCGACCAGGCCCGGGGCGAAGCTGCCGCACGCGTGGCTGGTGGACGAGCACGGCGAGCGTCTGTCTACTTTGGATCTCGTTGGCCGTGGCGAGTTCACCGTGGTGACCGGTCTCGCCGGTGGTGGCTGGGTTTCCGCGGCCGAGGAGCTGTCGCTGCGGGCGGTGCGCATCGGTGATGCCGGTGCTCGTGATGCCTACGGTGACTGGCGCCGGGTGTCGGACCTCGATGAGGCCGGATGTCTCCTGGTTCGTCCGGATGGCTACGTGGCCTGGCGATCCGTGTCCGATGTGCCGTCCGGGCACGTTGGGGTTCTCCGTGATGTGCTGAACCAGGTGCTGCACCGTCAATTTTCCCCCAATTAGCCACGATCGGGTGAATGCGCCGGGGGCGGGACTGTCTTTTTGTCGGTGCCGCCCTGCATAGTCGATCGCACAGCCACCCGAACTCCGAGGGGGAGACGATGTGCGGTAAGTGCGACCGGCCGGGCGGGCACCTGCGACACCTGTGCGAGATCATCGCCGAGCACGGCTGGGCGGTGATCTCGTTCGAGGGCAACGGATATCGGCCGCCGTGGGCCTACACGGCGGGACTGACGGGCCGGGGCAGACCGGAGCTGGTGGTGACAGCCATGGAGCCCCACCGGGCGCGCGACGTGCTCAACGAGGTCGCCGCGCACCTGCTCCGAACGGGCGAGCCGGACCTGGCGCCGGGGGAGCGCCTACCGGGCCCGGGAAACCTGCTGCTGGAAGCCGTGGCGGTCGAGGTGCCGTCCGTGCACCTGCGCACCGCGGTCGACCTGTACGGCCCCGAGGTGCGCGCAACACAACTCGTCCACGCCGACGCACAAGGCCGCTGGCCATGGCGCGCAGGCTGGCAAGGCCCCGGCGGACGCCAACCAGTACTAGGCCCCCGCGCCGGCGCCGTCCTCATGCAGACGGCCACCCCACCCTGGCCTTAGCCCGCACGGCGCCCACACGCCCGCCCGCAACGGCGTGCGCGTAATGCACTTGCCCCGCCCGTAGGGTGCGCGCCTAACGCACTCGCCCCGCCCGCAGTGGCGCGCGCCTCGCGCGCTCGCCGCCCGCAGTGGCGCACTTAGCCGACTCGCCCCGCGTGTAGTGCCAGCCAGGCGCTCGGGCCGCGGCCGCGGCCCGCAAGCAGCCAAAATGCCCTCGCCCATGGCGCCGTGCCTGCAGCCACTCGCTCTGGCGGTGGTGGCGCACTCAGTCCACTCGCCGGGGCCACAGTGGCAGGCGGTCGCGTCGCGCCCGCCCGCGGACAGCCACCTAGCACCAGAGGCTGCTCGGCCCACTCGCCCTGGCCGCAACGCTTGACCCATTGCCGCCCGCTTCGTAAACCCTGAAACCCGCCCCAGCACACGCCGGGCGCCGGCCACGAACAATCACCGCGGCTTGCGGCGGTGCACGGCCATCCAGCTGAGGTCGCGCACGCGGAAGTCCACGCCCTGCGCCGCGTGCAGGTCGCGGCGGTGCTCGACCAGCTCGTCCGTCGCCCAGGGCTTCACCGGGCGCTTCCGGCGGGTGCGCAGGTCGTGCACCCCCGCGGCGACCAGCAGCAAACCGATGATGCCGACGAAAACCACCAGGAGCACCATGAGCGACCTCCCCAGTCCGGTCAACTCCCATTCTGCCACCGATCGTGCCAAGAAGGAGGAAGTCACGTGTGAGAATCACGCGCCTGGGACACCATCTGGGGTAACGCCGCCGCGACGACGGGAGGACCCGCATGGCCACCATGCTGGCCGGGAGGCTGGAGATCGGCTCGCGCAAGTTCGACGTCCGCGAGGTGCCGGTACCCGAACCCGGGCCGGGCCAGGTCCGGATCAAGGTGCGCGCGGCCGGGGTGTGCCTGTCCGACGCCCACCTGATCGACGGCACCCTCACGCCGCTCTTCCTCGAAACCCCCGAGGTCACCCTCGGCCACGAGGTCGCGGGCGAGATCGACGCGATCGGCCCCGACGTGCCGGACCGGTGGCGGGAGGGCCAGCGCGTCGCACTGGAGGCGGGGGAGCGGTGCGGCCAGTGCCCGAACTGCGTGCGCTTCCGCGACCCGTGCCTGCAGGTCCGCACCCGCGGCGTCGACTACGACGGTGGCTGGGCCGAGTACGCCCTCGCCAGCCAGCACACCCTCATCCCGATCCCCGACGACCTGCCGTTCGTGCAGGCCGCGATCGTGCCGGACGCCGTGTCCACCCCGTGGGGCGCGGTCACCGGCACCGGCCAGGCCCAGCCCGCCCGGCCGGCGGGCGTGTGGGGCGCGGGCGGGCTCGGCGCGCACGCGGTGCAGCTGCTCCGGCTGATCGGCGCCGCCCCGATCGTCGCGGTGGATCCGCTCGAAGCGGCGCGGGAACGGGCACTGGAATTCGGCGCCGACCTCGCGCTGGACCCGGGCGACCCCACCCTGCGCGAGCAGATCCTCGCCCTCACCGGCGGTTTCGGGCTGGACGTGGCGTTCGACATGGCCGGCGTGCCAGCGGTCCGGGAGCAGGCCGTGAGCTGCCTCGGCCTCGGCGGGCGTCTCGTGCTCGTCGGGCTGACCCCGAAACCGCTCACGGTCACCGACGGCATCGGATTCAGCTACCGCGGCCAGCGCCTGCTCGGCCACTACGGCTCCCAGCCGGGCGCGGTCGAGCAGCTCATCGAGCTGGCGCGCTACCACCGCCTGGAATGGAGCCGCAGCATCAGCGGCACCTACCCCCTCGCCGACGCCGCGACCGCCGTCGAGCACCTGGAACGCAAGGAGGGCAACCCCATTCGACTGGTCCTGGTCCCCTGACCGCCCGCACCGGACCCGCGAGCGCGCCACAGGTCCGGTGCGGTCACCACCAGCGGTTCAGGCCCGCAGGAGGCGGGTCAGCTCACCGAGGTCCGTGAGCCCGGCGAGGCCGTACGTCAGCTCGGTGATCCGCTCCGCCGCCTCCGCGGACACCACGCGCGTCGCGTTCAGGCGAAACTTCAGCGCCAGCTCCTCGGCGGACAGCGGGTTCGCCGCCCCGCCGCGGTTGGCGTCCACCCGTTCCTCCAGCGTCCGGCCGTCCCGCAGGCGCGCGCGCAGCACCGCCGGGAACTGGTGCGGGAAGATCTCGTCGCACCGGGTGTCGGGCACGCAGGTCACCTTCGCCGCCAACGCCAGCCGTTCCGGGGAAGTCGCTGCCGCGTCGGTGAAGTCGTCGTGGAAGACGCCCAGTCCGCCGCCGCCGAGGAAGCCCGCGGCCACCGTGTACGGGCCGGAGAACGCGGCGTGGTAGCCGGACCGCGGGCGGATCTTGTCCTCCCGCGGCTCACCGATCGTGCGCAGCACCGCGGTCGGCGCGCCGAGCTCCAGCGACTCGATCTCCTCGACCGCCACGCCCCGCTCCCGCAACCGCCGCGCGGCGTCGATGCCGGCGTGCGTGAAGTGGTTGCACGGGTAGGGCTTGAAGAAGATGCCGGGCAGCTCCCACTCGTCGCCGAGCCCGCGGGTGATCGCGTCTACGTCGGTCTGGTCCCCGCAGAACGCCTGCAGCAGACCGAACCGGCCCTCCAGCACGGTCGGCGGGCCGGTGATGCCGTGCCGCGCCATGCCCGCGGCCGTCACCGCCGCGTGCGCCGCCCACCCGCAGTGCACGCGCTTCACGGTGCCGCCGGTGCGGTTCGCCTCCAGCAGGCCCGCCCCCATGCTCGACGCGATCCCCAATGCGTCCGCGATGCCATCTTCGTCCACTTCGGACAACATCGCGCACGCCACCGCCGCGCCCAGCGCGCCGCAGATCGCCGTGGCGTGCAGGCCGCGCTCGAAGAACACCGAATTGCCCAGCTCGGAGTCGTACCCGGCCATGCCGAGCCGCACGGTGATCTCGACGCCGACGCCGATCGCGTCCAGCAGTTGCGCGCCTGAGCAGCCACGCGCCTCGGCGACCGCGAGCGCCGCGGGCACCACCGACGCCGAAGGGTGAAGCACCGACGGCAGGTGGGTGTCGTCGAAGTCCAGCGAGTGCGCCAGTGTCCCGTTGACCAGGGCCGCACTGGGCTCCGGCAGCCGATCGCCGGACCCGATGGCCGTCGCCCGGCCGGACCCGCCCCACTCACGAACGAGGGCGCCGACCGCGGCGGCCGGGCGTTCCGACGTCGCGGCCAGGCTGTTGCCCAGCACATCGAGCACCCGCCGCGCCGCATCGTTCCGCAGCTCGGACGGCAGGCCCTTCGCCCGCACCGAGGCCGCGAACTCCGCCAGCCGCTGCACGATTGTTTGTGTCATGCCGCCACCGCCGCGAGGGGTTGCACCGGCGTGCCGGTGTCGAGGATGGGTGGTGGGGTGGGCAGGAACGGGCGCGTCATGCCGCCACCGCCGCAAAGTGGGCGCCGCGGTGAGCCGGTGCCGCCGAGGATGGGGGGAGGAACGAGCGCCTCATGCCGCCACCGCCGCAAAGTGGGCGCAGCGGCGAGCCTGTGCCGCCGAGGACGGGCGGGCAGGAACGGGCGCGTCATGCCGCCACCGCCGCGAGGGGGCGCACCGGCGAGCCCGTGCCGCCGACGATGCGCAGCGGCGCGAGCATGAAGACGAACTCCCGCACGCCCGACTCGGCGATCTCCTCCAGGTTCAGGTGCTCCATGATGAAGATCCCCGACTCGACCAGCAGCACCCGGTGCACCGGCAGCACCGCGTGCCCCGCGCCGGCTGGGATCTGCTCGTACGCCGTCGTGTCCGCGCCGGTCGCGACGATTCCCCGCGCGGCCAGCCACGTGGCTGCCGACACGTCCGCGCCCGGCACGCCCGACTCCTTGCCCATGTACGCCACCGGGTCCGAGAACTTCCGCGCCCAGCCCGTCCGGATCAACGCCACGTCACCAGGTCCCGGCTCGGCGCCGGCCAGCTTCGCCGCCGCCTCCAGGTCCTCCGCCGTCACGCCGTAACCCGCCTCCAGCACCGGCACCCCGTGCACCGCCGCCACGTCCAGCAGCACCGCCCGCCTCAGCAGGCCCGGCAGGTTCTCCGCGCCGTGGGTCTTGAACACGCCACCCTGCTGGGCCTCCGCCGCGTCCACGTCCCCGTGCAGCTTCCCGCAATGACTCACGTGCGACAGTGCGTCGATGTGCGTGCCGACGTGCCCGCCGGTCACGATGATCTCGTTCGCCGCCGAACCGCCGTCCGCGCGCTCCATGTCCCCGTGCCTGCGGATCAACGTCATCCGGAACCCGGGATGGTTCGGCGAGGTCGGCATGCCGGTGAAGAACGGCTGACCCAGCTCGATCAACCGCACCCCGCCGGACACCGCCGCCAGCAACGCATCCTGTGTCATGAACCCTTGCCTTCCTTCACGTACTGGTCCGCGATCTCGAGCACCCACCGGGCGCGCGCCACGATCGCGGCGTCCACGAACTGTCCGTTGCGGTCGATCCAGGCCGACTCCTCCGCGGCGAGCACCTCACGCGCCCACGCCGTCTCGGCCGGATCCGGGGCGCACACCTCGTGCACCACCGGGATCTGCGCGGGGTGGATCACCGACCGGCCGAAGAACCCGGCGTTCCGCCCCTCGACCGTCGAGGCGCGCAGACCGTCCAGGTCACGCACCGCCGTCCACACGCTCTGCACCGGGCTCGGCAACCCGGCCGCCCGCGCCGCCACCACGACCCGCGAACGGGGCCAGGCCAGCGCGCCGGAATCCCGCACCCGCAGGTCCGCAATCAAATCGGCCTCCCCTAGGGAAATCCCGGCCACCAGCGGGTGCGCGGTCGCCAGCGCCAACGCGTTCTCCACCCCCAGCGCCGACTCCAGCACGGGGTACACCGGCACCCCGAGTGCGTCGGCGACCCGGCGCAGCTCGCCCGGATCCTCGGCCTTCGGCACGCGCACACCAGCGAGCCCCTCAACCGCTGCCAGCGCGCGGATGTCCGCCTCACCGGCGGAGGTCCCGGGCGCGTTGATCCGCACGAAAGCCGACGCGGACGCCAGCGTCTCCAGCACGGTCCGCCGCGCGAAGTCCTTGGCAGCAGCCGAAACCGCGTCCTCCAGGTCGAGTATCACCGCGTCCGCGGGCCCGGCCAGTGCCTTGCCGATGCGGTCCGGCCGGTCGCCCGGCACGTACAGCCAGCTGCGGGCAATCACTTCACGACGCCCTTTTCCCGCAGCGCGGCGACATCCACCCCGTACCGGCCCAGGACCTCCTCGGTGTGCGCGCCGAGCGGGGCGCCTGCCGACGTGATCCGCCCCGGCGTCTCGGACAGCCGGAACAACACGTTCTGCATCTTCACCGGCCCGAGCTCGTCGTCGTCGACCGTCGCGATCGTGCCCAGCGCGGCGAACTGCGGGTCGCTCATCACGTCCGCTGCCGTGTAGATCGGCGCGACCGCCGCCTCGGCCTCCTCGAACGCCTTGACCACCTCGTCGCGGTCCCGTTGCGCGATCCACGACCCGACCGCCTCGTCGAGCAGATCCGCGTGCTTCGCCCGTTCCGCGCCCGAGGCGAACCACGGCTCGTCGATCAGCTCGGGGCGCCCGACGAGCCGCATCACCCGTTCCGCGATCGTCTGCGCGCTGGTCGAGATCGCCACCCAGCTGCCGTCGCGCGTGCGGTAGGTGTTGCGCGGCGCGTTGTTGACCGACCGGTTCCCGGTGCGCTCCTGCAGCTGCCCGAGCTGGTCGTAGGCGATGATCTGCGGCCCGAGCAGCGTCAGGATCGGCTCGATGATCGCCAGGTCGACGACCTGCCCGCGCCCGGTCTGCTCCCGCGCCCGCAGCGCCGTCATGATCGCGTAGGCCGTGGTCAGCGCCGCGATCCCGTCGGCGAGACCGAACGGCGGCAGCGTCGGCGGCCCGTCCGGCTCACCGGTGATGGCCGCGAACCCGCTCATCGCCTCGGCCAGCGTGCCGAACCCGGGCCGCTTCGCGTACGGCCCGATCTGGCCGAACCCGGTGACGCGCGCGAGCACCAGGCCCGGGTTGATCTCGCGCAGCTCGTCGTACCCCAGGCCCCAGCGTTCCAGCGTGCCCGGCCGGAAGTTCTCGATCACCACGTCGGCGTCGGCGACCATCTTCCGGAACACCTCCTGCCCCTCGGGCGCGCCGAGGTACAGGGTGACGGCCTTCTTGCCGCGGCCGAGCATCTTCCACCACAGGCCGACCCCGTCGCGCTGGGCGCCGTGGCTGCGGACCGGATCGCCCTTCGGGTGCTCGATCTTGATCACCTCGGCGCCGAAGTCGCCGAGCAGCGTCGCCGCCAGCGGGCCGGCGAAGAGGGTGGCCGTGTCGAGTACCCGGATCCCGGACAATGCGCCCGTCATGGGGCGTACCTGCCTTTCTCATCCCGGCGAGCGTCGTTTCGCCAGGAGGAACATCGGTAAACATCCTGTTTCGTCGCCGACGCATCGCGCTGGTCACCAAGTTCGCACTGATAACGGCGCTCCGTCAAGTTATGACTGGATATTGACCTGGCGTGGAGGCGGGTGTCACGATAACCCGCATCACTCCCAATGTTTCTCTAAGCGGAACGAGGTGACATGTCCGCGCGAAAGCTCATCGCCGCGCTCGGTGCGTGCGCCCTGCTCGCGACCGGTTGCGGGGGCTCGGCTCCGATGGGGGCCGCGGGCGCGGCCGCCGGACGCGACGAGGGCCCGGTGAAGATCGGCGCGCTGCACCCGGTCAGCGGGTCCAATGCGGTGGACGGGCAGCAGATGCGCCGCGGCGCCCAGATGGCGGTGGACGCCATCAACGCGGCAGGCGGCATCAAGTCCCTCGGCGGCCGCAAGGTCGAGCTCGTCACGGGGGACACCCAGGGCAAGGCCGACATCGGCCAGAGCGAGGCGCAGCGGCTGATCTCGGCCGGCGCGGTCGGCCTGGTCGGCACCTACCAGAGCGCGGTCAGCACGAACGTCGCCGTGGTGGCGGAACGCAACCGCGTCCCGTTCGTCGCGGACGTGACCGCCTCCGACGCGATCTACGCCCACGGCTACAAGTACGTGTTCCGCGTGCAGCCGGGCAGCAAGGTCATCGCGACGGCGGCCGCGCAGTACCTCCAGCAGGTGTCGCAGCAGGCGGGCAAGCCGGTCAAGAAGGTCGCGTTCCTGCACGAGCAGAGCGACTTCGGCAGCGGTGCCGCGGAGGCGTTCACCGCGGCGGCCGAGCAGCTGGGCATCGAGGTCGGCCCGAACATCAGCTACGACGCGGCGAGCGTCAGCGACCTGACCGCGCAGGTCACGCAGGTCAAGGCGTCCGGCGCGGACGTGCTCGCGGTGGCCGGTTACTACCGCGACAGCCTGCTGGCCGCCAAGGCGATCGCCTCGGTCAAACCGGATCTCAACGCGGTCTGGGGCGTCTCCAACGGCGCCTTCGACCAGCCGAAGTTCGTCACCGACGCCGGTGATCTCGGCGCGCTGTACTTCAGCACCAACTACCACTATGACGCGACCAACCCGCAGACCGTCGCGCTGCGCGAGCAGTACCAGCGCACCTACGGCGATCCGATGCGGACCGGCGCGGTGCTGTCCTACGACGCGGTCCAGGTGATCGCGCAGGCGGTCGAGAAGGCCGGCAGCACCGATCCGGAGAAGGTCCGCGATGCCATCGCCGCCGCCCAGGTCGCACCCCTGACCGTGGGCGCGGGCCCGATCCAGTTCGCCCCCAACGGCGACAACCGCAACGCCA
The DNA here is from genome assembly GCF_021654135.1 of Amycolatopsis tucumanensis. Lineage (GTDB taxonomy): Bacteria > Actinomycetota > Actinomycetes > Mycobacteriales > Pseudonocardiaceae > Amycolatopsis_E > Amycolatopsis_E tucumanensis. The sequence continues at coordinate 12,409 of NZ_JAKGSD010000089.1, forward strand.
TGGCGGTCCTGATGCAGATCCAGGACGGCCAGGTCAAGCAGGTTTATCCCCCGGAGAAAGCCGAATCCCGGCCCGAGTACCAGGTGACGTGGCGGCCATGAGCGAAACAGCACAGGGGGCGGCGCTCGCCCCCGAAGTCTCCCCACCCCAGAAGAAGGACCGCGGTTTCCTCGGCCGCGCCGGTGTCGTCGGCGGTGTCCTCGTCGTCGCGATCGTCGTCGCGCTGCTGCAGTCGGGCAGCGGGCTGGTGGTCTGGCAGTCGGTCGTCACCGGCCTGCTGACCGGCGGTCTGTACGGCCTGATCGCGATGGGCCTGACGCTGATCTTCGGCGTGCTGGACATCGTCAACTTCGCGCACGGCGCGTTGCTCGCGGTCGCGATGTTCATTTCCTTCGGCATGGTGCAGGCCACCGGCATGCACCCCTACCTGACGCTGGTCATCGCCATCCCGGCGTTGTTCCTGATCGGCGCGGCCGTCCACCGTGGACTGCTGTCCGGCACCGGCGGCAGCTCGCTGGAGAACCAGCTGCTCATCACGCTGGGCCTGTCGCTGCTGCTGGAGAACGGGCTGCTGATGTTCTTCGGCGCCGAGCCCAAGACCATCGCGCTGCCCGGCGACTTCCAGTTCCCGCTGCTGGGCGCGGTCGTCGCGGGTTCGCGGCTCTACGCGTTCCTCGGCGCGATCCTGCTCGGCGCGCTGCTGTACTGGCTGCTGCGGCGAACCCGGCTGGGCACGGCGATCCGCGCGGTCGCCGCGAACGGGCCGGGCGCGGAACTGGTCGGCATCAACGTCCGCCGGATCCACACGCTCACCTTCGCGATCGGCACCGCGTGCGCCGGTGCGGCCGCCGCGCTGGCGGGACCGCTGGTCACCGTGACCCCGACGCTGGGCGAGCAGTTCAACATCACCGCGTTCGTCGTGGTGGTGCTCGGCGGGATGGGCAACGTGGTGGGCGCGCTCGTCGGCGGCCTGCTGATCGGGCTGGTCGAGCAGCTCACCACGATCTACCTCGGCGGGCAGTCCTCGCTGCTGGGCGTGTTCGTGGTGTTCATCCTCGTGCTCTTCCTGCGCCCGCAGGGGCTTTTCGGAAGGAGGAGCGCATGAGCACCATCACCATCGCCGGGCCGGCCGGCGCGGAGAAGGTCAAGGCACCGCCGCTGCGCCCGCAGAACCGGCAGCTCGCGATCCTCGCCGTGCTGGTGCTGGTCGCGATCCCGCTGCCGCTCATCCTGCCGCCCGCGCAGGGCGCGGTGGCCGTGCGGATCCTGATCTTCCTGCTGATGGCCGTCGGCTGGAACATCATGAGCGGTTTCGGCGGCATGTTCAGCTTCGGACACGCGGCCTACTTCGGCCTCGGCGCCTACACCAGTGCCTACCTGCTGGTGAAGCACAACGTGTCGCCGTGGATCGGGATGGTCGCCGGGATGGCGGTGGCCGCGGCGGCCGCCGTGCTGATCGGCTACTTCTCGTTCCGCTACAAGCTGCAGGGCGCGTACTTCGCGCTCGCCACGTTCGCCTTCGCCGAGATGCTGCGGCTGATCGTGACCAGCAGCGCGTTCGCCAACAAGGCCGTCGGCTTCACCGTTCCGCTGATCCCGGACTCGTCGCTGTGGATGCTGCAGTTCGAGGCCGACTCGCCCGCGTACTTCTGGGTCGCGCTGGTGCTGGCCGGTGCGGCGGTCGCGATCAGCATCGTGTTCCTGCACTCCCGCGCCGGGAAGTACGTGACGGCGATCCGGGACGACGAGCTGGCCGCGGCCTCGCTCGGCACGCCGGTGATGCGGCACAAGCTGATGACGGTGGCGTTGTCCGCCGCGATCACCGCGGTCGCCGGCGCCTTCTACACCCAGTACTACCTGTTCGTGAACCCGGAGCTGGGTTTCGGCTCGGCGGTGTCGATCCAGGCGATCGTGCCGGTCGTGATCGGCGGCATCGGCACGATCTGGGGCCCGGTGGTGGGCGCGATCATCGTCGGTTCGCTCACCGACGTGACGGCGACACTGCTGCGCACCCCGCCGGAGTTCCTGGGCTTCCTGCAGGGCCGCAGCGGTCTGGACGTGGTGCTGTACGCGGTGCTGCTGATCCTCATCGTGCGCCTGCTGCCGAAGGGCATCGTCGGAACGATCGCGGCGAGGTGGCGTCGATGAGCATCGTCAGGGCCGACGGGGTCGGCAAGTCCTTCCGCGGGCTGCGTGCGCTGTCCGATGTGGACTTCGAGGTGGCCGAGGGGGAGATCCTCGGCATCATCGGGCCGAACGGCGCGGGCAAGACCACGCTGTTCAACGTCGTCTCCGGCGCGCTGGCCCCGGACACCGGCCGGGTGGCGTTCGCTGGTCAGGACGTCACCGGCCGGGCGCCGGACCGCATCGCCCGTGCCGGGATGGTGCGCACGTTCCAGCTGATGCGGCCGTTTTCCAGCATGACCGTGCTGGAGAACGTCTGCCTGGCCGCGCAGCACCACCGGTTCGGCAGGCGCAAGCTGCGCGAACACGCGCTGGAGGTGGTCGAGCGGGTCGGGCTCGGGCCGTGGGCCCACCGGGCCGCGCCGGAGCTGCCGACGGCCGGTCTCAAGCGGCTCGAACTGGCCCGCGCGCTCGCGACGCGGCCGAAAGTCCTGCTGCTCGACGAGGTCCTCGCCGGGCTGGTGCCCGCGGAACGCGAACCGGTGCTGGACCTGCTGGCGCGGCTGCGTGAGGAGGAGGGCGTGACCCTGCTGTTCATCGAGCACATCATGGCCGCGGTGATGCGGCTGGCCGACCGCGTGCTCGTGCTGGACCAGGGCCGCGTCATCGCCGTCGGGTCGCCGCAGGAGGTCACCAGCGACGCGCGTGTCATCGACGCCTACCTCGGTGAGGAGCCGACCCATGCTGACGCTTGAGAAGGTGTGCGCCGGGTACGGGCGGATGCGGATCCTGCACGACATCGACCTGCACCTGGGCGAGGGCGAGATCGTCGCGCTGGTCGGCGCGAACGGCGCGGGCAAGACCACGACGCTGCGCAGCATCTGCGGCCAGTTGAAGGCGTTGTCCGGCAGCATCACGTTCAACGGCGCGCCGACCGCGGGCCGCCGTCCGGACCAGCTCGTGCGCGACGGTCTCGTGCACGTGCCGGAGGACCGGGCGCTGTTCGGCACGCTGACCGTCGAGGAGAACCTGCGGATGGGCGCGTGGACGCGCACCCCGGCGCAGGCGGCGAAGTCGCTGGCCGAGGTCTACGAGCTGTTCCCGGTCCTCGCCGAGCGGCGCACGCAGATCGCGCAGACGTTCAGCGGTGGTCAGCAGCAGATGCTGGCGATCGCCCGCGCGCTGATGGCGGCGCCGAAGCTGCTGATGCTGGACGAGCCGTCGACCGGCCTGTCACCCAAGCTGACCTGGACGATGCTCGAAGCGGTGCGGCGGATCCGGGACAACGGGGTGTCGGTGCTGCTGGTCGAGCAGAACGCCAAGCAGGCGCTGGCGATCGCGGACCGCGCGTACGTGCTGGAGAGCGGGTCGACCGTGCTGTCCGGCAGCGGCGCGGAACTCGCCGGCGACAGCCGGGTGCGAAAGGCGTACCTGGGACTGTGACAGCGGCCGAATCGACTCGACAGCTGGGCGCGTGGGTGTCCGAACTGGACACCCCGGACGTGGTGCGGGACCGGCTCGCGCTGGTCCTGCTGGACGTCCTCGGGGTGACCGCGGTCGGCGCGGCGCAGCCGGAGCAGCGGGCGCTGCGTGCGGCGTGGCGGGCGCCGGACGGGCCGGCGCCGTTGATCGGCGCCGGGCGGTCGGTGACCGTCGACGCGGCGGCGTTCCTCAACGGGATGGCCTTGGTGTCGCTGGAGCTCGACGAGGGCAACAAGTACGCCAAGGGTCACCCCGCCGCGCACGGGTTCCCCGCGGTGCTCGCGCTGGCCGCGGATCTGGACAGCGCCGGCGCCGACACCGCGGCGGCGCTGCTCGCGGCTTACGAGGTGGCGTCGCGGTTCGGTCGCGCGACGTCCTTGACACCCGGCGCGCACCCGCACGGCAGCTGGGGTGTGCCCGGCGCGGCGGCCGGGTGCGCGCGGTTGCTGGGGCTCGACGCGGAGCAGACCGCCGCGGCCATCGACACCGCGGCGGGCATGGCGATCGCCGGTCACTTCGATTCGGCGACCACCGGCAACCCGGTGCGCAACGCCTGGATGGGCGCTTCGGCGACCTCCGGTCTCGCGGCCGCGCGGATGGCGGCCGCCGGGATGGCCCGCAACACCGGCACCGCGGCGCTGTCCCTCGGCACACTGCTCGGCTCGTTCGACCCCGGCGAGCTGACCGCCGGTCTCGGGACGCGGTGGGACATCCAGCACGGCTACTTCAAGCGGCACGCGTCCTGCTCGTTCACCCACCCGGCAGCCGACGCGGTCCTCGCGCTGCGCGGCGAGTTCCCGGCGGCGGGCATCACGTCGATCCTCGTCGAGTCCCACGCGCTCGGCGCCGGGCTCACCGGCACGGACTGGACGAACCGGTTGTCGGCGATGTTCTCCACCCCGTTCGTGGTCGCCACCGCGGCACTGACCGGGCGGGTCGGCCCGGACAGCGCCCTCGACGACCCGGCGGTGCAAACGCTTGCGCGGCGGGTGCGGCTGGTCGCGGCCGACGACCTGACCGCCCGGCTGCCCGCCGAACGCGCCGCGCGGGTCACGGTCGCCTTCGACGACGGCACCACGCTCACCCGCGAGGTGCCCAACCCGGTCGGCGACGCCGACCACCACCCGCTGGGCGAGGACGACCTGGTCGCCCTGCTGAAGACGTGGCTGCCCCGGCAGCCCGGGCTCGTGGACCGCGCCGTCGCGGTCAGCCACGAGCTGCCCGGCCTGGCCCGCGCCGGGGACGCCCTGCGCGGGCTGGCCGGGCCGGACGAGAAGGAGCTGAACTGATGCGTGCCCTCGCGGTGACGCCCATCCACCTGCCCGCGGAGGAGATCCGGCGGCGGCAGGCCCGCTACGACCGGCTCGCCCCGCCCGGCCTGGAGGTCGAGCTCGTCGACGTCGGCGCCGCCGCACCGGCCTCGCTGGACACCGACGAGTCCGTGCGGGCCTCGGAACGCCAGGTGGCCGCCGCGCTCGCCCGGGCGGGGCAGGGCTACGACCTGGCCTTCCCGGACTGCGTGCTCGACCCGGCGGTGCCGGACACCGTCGCGGCGGATCCGCGGCCGGTGCACGGGCTGCTGAAGCTGTCCGCGACCTACCTCGCGGGCAAGGGCGTGCGGTTCGGCGCCGTGGTGCGCAACGAGGCCATCGCCGCCGAGTTCGGCAAGCGCATCGCCGCCTACGGGCTGAGCCCCTACTTCGCCGGCACGCGCGTGCTGGACCTGCCGTTCGAGGCGATCGCCGACACCGGCACGTGGAACCGGGCGCTGGGCGCCGCGGTGCGCGAACTGGCGTCGCTGGGCGCGACCGCGGTCATCAACGGCTGTTCGGCGGTGGACGTCGAACCCGCCGACCTGCCTGCCCGGATCGTCGACCCGACGGCGCTGGCGCTGCGGCTGCTGGCGGTGGAGGCGTGATGGATCTCGTCGTCGCGGGTGCCGGTGGCGGCCTGGCCGGTGCGCTGCGTGCCGCCGAACTCGGGCTGAGCGTGGTCGTGGTCGAGGCCAGCGAGCACTTCCGGCGCGGCAACAACACGTCGATGTCGACCGCGATGTTCCCCGGCGCCGGTTCGCGCTGGCAGGCCGAGGCCGGTGTCGACGACTCGCCCGAGCGGTTCGTCGCCGACATCATGGCCAAGACGAAGGGCAAGGCCGATCCGCGGCTGGCCCGTACGCTGGCGGAGGTGAGCGCGCCGCTGGTGGAGTGGCTGGCGGATTCGGCGGGGCTGCCGTTGTCGCTGGTCACCGACTTCAACTACCCCGGACACGCGGTGCCGCGCTGCCACTCGATCCCGGGGCGGCACGGCTCCGGGGTCATCGACCACCTGGCCCGGCGGGTCGCCGAGCACGAGAACATCGAGCTGCTCGCGCCGGCGAAGCTGGTCGACGTGCTCACCGGTGACGGCGGTGTCCGCGCCGCGGTGGTGCGGTACCCGGACGGTGCGGAGGAGGAGATCCCGGCCGGCGCGGTCCTGTTGGCCACCAACGGGTTCGGCGCCGATCGCGACCTGGTCGCCCGGCACCTGCCGGAGATCGCGGACGCGTTGTACCAGGGCAGTGACCAGTCGCTCGGCGACGCGTTGCGGATCGGCGAGAAGCTCGGCGCCGCGGTGGGTTACCTGGACGCCTACCAGGGCCACGGCGCGGTCGCGGCGAACGCGGGCACGCTGGTCGGCTGGGCGACGATCATCCACGGCGCGGTCCTGGTGGACACGACGGGCCGCCGCTTCGGCGACGAGACCCGCGGCTACTCCGAGTACGCCGCCGAACTGGCCGCCCGGCCCGGCGCGACCGGCTGGATCGTGCTGGACGAGACGATTTTCGAGCAGTGCCAGCCGTTCCAGGACTTCCGGGACACGGTCGCGTCGGGCGCGCTCGTGTGGGCCGACTCCGCTGAGGAGCTGACCGCGGTGACCGGTTTGCCGGAGCTGGCCGACGAACTGGCCGTCGCCGGCGCGATCGCCCGCGGTGAGCGCGCGGATTCGTTCGGCCGCACGAACTGGGAACGCCCGCTGTCCGGCCGCCTCGCCGCGGTGCGGGTGGTGCCCGCGCTCTTCCACACCCAGGGCGGTTTGCTGGTGAACGAGAACGCCGCAGTCGTTGACGCCCAGGACCGGCCGATCCCCGGCCTGTACGCCGCGGGCGGCGCGGCGGCGGGCATCTCCGGTCACGGCGCCGCCGGATACCTGCCCGGCAACGGGCTCCTGCCGGCTTTCGGGCTGGCGTACCTGGCCGCGAACGACGTCGCACGTCGCCCGGCCTGATCGATCACGCGGAGGAAAACGAGAGATGGCAACGACGGAACTGCTGGTCCGCAACGTCCGGGTGGTCCGGCCCGACGGCCCCGACGGCGAGCCGGAACTGCTGGACATCGCCGTCAACGACGGCACAATCACGCGGGTGGCGCCGGACCTGCCCGCCGACGACGCTGCCAGGGTGATCGACGGCCGGGGCCTGCTGGCGTTCCCCGGCGTGGTCGACGCGCACCAGCACTGGGGCATCTACAACGAGCTGTCGACCGACACGCGGACGGAAAGCCGGGCGAGCGCGCAGGGCGGCGTGACGACGTCGCTGACCTACATGCGGACCGGGCAGTACTACCTGAACAAGGGCGGCAGTTACCGGGACTTCTTCCCGGAGGTGCTGAGCAAGTCCGCCGGCAACGCGTACGTCGATTACGCGTTCCACCTGGCGCCGATGAGCGCGCAGCACATCGAGGAGATCCCGTTCCTCGTCGAGGAGCACGGCGTCACGTCGTTCAAGATCTTCATGTTCTACGGTTCGCACGGGCTGCACGGCCGGTCGACGAGCCAGAGTGATTTCCTGATGATCCCGCCGGACGAGCGTTACGACATCGCGCACTTCGAGTTCGTGATGCGCGGGGTGCAGAAGGCGCGGGAGATCCTGACCGAGTACGCGCCGCACCTGTCGTTGTCGCTGCACTGCGAGACGGCGGAGATCATGACGGCGTACACGAAGATGGTCGAGCAGGACGGCTCGTTGACCGGGCTGCGGGCGTACTCGGCGTCGCGTCCGCCGCACTCGGAGGGCCTGGCGGTGACGATCGCGTCGTACCTGGCGCACGAGACCGGGTTGCCGAACATCAACCTGCTGCACCTGTCGTCGGAGAAGGCCCTGTCGGCGGCGCTGACCATGGCGTCGGCGTTCCCGCACATCGACTTCCGCCGCGAGGTGACGATCGGCCACCTGCTGGCGGATGTTGATACAGCGTCCGGGATCGGTGGCAAGGTCAACCCGCCGCTGCGGGAGCGCGAGGACGTGGAAGCCCTGTGGCGGCATGTGCTGGCGGGCGAGGTGGACTGGGTGGTGAGCGACCACGCGTGCTGCCGGGACGAGCTGAAGTTCGGCTCGGACCGGGAGGACGTCTTCCTGGCGAAGTCCGGTTTCGGCGGCGCGGAGTACCTGTTGCCCGGCCTGGTGGGCGAGGGCACGAAGCGGGGCCTGTCGCTGCAGAAGATCGCCGCACTGCTGTCGTGGAATCCCGCGCAGCGGTACGGCCTGCTGCGCAAGGGAAAGATCGCGGAAGGCTTCGACGCGGACTTCGCCCTGGTGGATCCGGACGTCCAGTGGACCGTGCGGGCGGCCGACTCGGAAAGCACCCAGGAGTACACCCCGTTCGAGGGCTTCGAAATGACTGCACGAGTCACGGACACCTTCGTGCGAGGAAACCACGTATACGCGGACGGCAAGATCCAAGGCGAGCCGCAAGGACAATTCCTGAAGCGCGGCCGCTAAGAACCACAACACCAACCGCCGCCCGGCAACGCAAAGCAGCCGACTACCCCAACCAGACCTCCCCCGCCCCCGATCC
>NZ_JAKGSD010000008.1 GCF_021654135.1 Amycolatopsis tucumanensis
GCCAACCCGCCACCCGATCCCTCACCGCCTACGACCACTGACCGAGTTACGCATCACTCGCCTAGCGGTCGCGGAGCAGAGCCACCCCGTCGCCGTCGAGTTCGTCGCAGTACGCCGTGCGGCCGGTCATCGCCATGATCAGCGCGAGGGTGGGTCCGGTGACCAGCGGGCCGGAGCCGGTCGCGAACGGGCCGTCGGTGGCGACCAGCCGCAACCCGCTGATGCGGCTCTTCGCGACGACGACCAGGTCCGAGCCCGCGTAGTACGTGGCCAGCCGCGTCAGCACCGGTTCCGGGTGGTCCCGCCGCAGTTCGAGCGGCCGCCGGATGTCCTCGCCGTGCACCACCGCTTCGCCGAGCAGGGCGATCACCGGCAGTGGCGGCTTGGTCGTGCTGCCGACGACCCGGCGGAACCGCGCGAGGGTGTCGGCCGGCGCGTCGCCGAGGTGCTCGGCCAGCCGCACCGCCACCTGCTTGTCGAAGTCGAAGCGGCAGCGGATCACCCCAGCCAGCCACCGCACGGGCGTCAGGCTCGCCGACGCGGTGAGGTGTGCCAGCACCTCGCGCACGGACAGCCCGGCGCAGAGCGACGGCGTCGCCCACTGCTCGTCGGTCAGGTCGGCGAGGTCATCCGCGAGCGCCTTCCGTTCGGCGTGCACCAGCGGCCAGAGGTTTTCGGTCATGCCGCATACGACCGTTCCGGCACCGCCGGAATCATCGCTACAGGCAGCCCGATGTGGCGCGGAACAACTGCGTCCGGCCGCTCTCCGCGGGGTGCACGGCGACCGCCGGGTCCGAAGCCGGCACCCACACCGACTGCCCGCGGCGCAGTTCGATCTCCTGACCGCTCTCCGCCTTGATCCGCACCGAACCCTGCGTGCACAGCAGGATCTGCGGCTTGCCGTTGTCGACGCGCAGCGAACCGGTCTCCCCGGCCTCCCACTCGCACCGGGACAGCTCGAACTCCGGCGCGTCGGTCGTGTACACCTCGCCGCACGCGGACGGCTCACCGCGCAGGATCGGCATGTCCGCGCAGGTGAAGTCGACGACGCGGAGCAGCTCGGGCACGTCCACGTGCTTCGGCGTGAGCCCGCAGCGCAGGATGTTGTCCGAGTTCGCCAGGATCTCCACGGCCGTGCCGTGCAAGTACAGGTGCAGGTTCCCGGCGGGCAGGTAGATCGCCTCGCCGGCGCTCAGCGTCAGCCGGTTCAGCAGCAACGCGGCCAGCACACCGGCGTCCCGCGGGTGCGCCTCGCCCAGTTCGAGGATCGTGCGGCACTCGACGTCGAACTCGCCGTGGTCCTTCACGTGCAGCACGCACGCGTCGAGCACCTCGGGCAGCAGCTCGTCCAGCACCGGCTGCGGCAGCGTGATCCACGTGGTGAACAGCGCACGCAGGCCGTCGGAGTCCGGCTGGGCGGCCAGCAGCTCGGTGTACTTCGCCAGACCGGGGGTCTCGATGGCGCGCAGCAGCTCGACCGTGCGCTCCGGCTTGCGGAAGCCCGCGAGCGCGTGGAACTCGGTGAGCGCGCACACCAGTTCGGGCTTCGCGGTCGGGTCCGGGTAGTTCCGGTTCGGCGCGTCCCGCGGGATGCCGGCGGCCTCCTCGCGGGCGTAGCCCTCGGCCGACTGCTCGGCCGACGGGTGCGCCTGCATCGACAGCGGCTCCTCGACGGCGAGGATCTTCAGCAGGAACGGCAGCCGGTTGCCCCAGTGCTCGGCGCACTCCCGGCCCAGCTGGCCGAGCGGATCGGCCTCGACGAGTTCCAGCAGGCTGCGCTCGTCACCGTCCGGGCCGACGATGCGCGACGGGTCGCCGGGGTGGGCGCCCATCCACAGCTCCGCCTCCGGGTGCGGCGCGGGCACCTCGCGTCCCAGCAGCTCGGGGATGGTCGTCCGGGACCCCCAGGCGTAGGGCCGCACCGCATTGCGCAGCAGCTCCACTGTCTTCTCAACTCCTTGGCTCTTCCAACCCCTCGCCCGATTCCCGCGGGATCGGGCCCGAAACCGGCGTCAGGCGGACGCGGGCTCGTAGTGCCCGCCACCACCCGTGGTGGCGGTCGCCAGCCCGAGGTAGACCGCGGCCAGCTCGAACCGTAGCGCGAGCACCCCGGCGCGCACGGGCTCGTCACCGACGATCTCGTCCGCTGGGGCGACCACTCCGGCCCCGGGAAGCGTATGCGAAGCGTCGTGGCGCGCCGCGTCGGCTGCCGGACCGCTGTGCACCGCGAGCAGCAGCACCCGGTAGTTCGGCAGGTCGGTGTCGAAATCGGGGTCGGCGAAGATGTCCCGCTCGCCGGAGCTGCTCGCCGCGGCCTGGCGCAGAGCGCGACGGGTCAGCGCCTGCCGGTAGTCGGCGATGTCGGCGACCACCCCGGCGAACGAGCCCAGCGCGTATCCGGCGTGCTGGGCGACCGCGACCGCGATCGGGTCCAGCCCCCACAGCAGCGGGATCCGGTCGGCGAGCCGCAGGGCGAGCGCCTTGGCGGGGTTGGCGAAGGAGTCGCGGCCGAGGTGGCCGCGCTCGGCCTCGGAGTCGAGCTGGTCGGCCAGCAACTGCACGTCGGCGACCAGCAGGCCGAGTGCGTTCGCGGTGAGCAGCCCGGCGGCCAGGCCGCGGGCGAAGGTCAGTTCAGGCGGCACCGGGACCCGCGGGACGAGCTGCACGCCCTTGCCCGCCAGCGACGCCGCGACCGGGCCCTCGTTCGGCGCGGACAGCACGACCGTCGCCCCGTACCGCGCGGCGCGCTCCACGCCGGCGGCCAGCTCGCGGTCGAACGGGTCGTCGGTGTGCGCGAAGACGACGTCCAGCGCCCCGATCCACGGCGGCACCGCCTCGCTGACCACGACCGGCGCCGGGCAGGCCGGCGCCAGCAGTGCGTACAGCAGACGCGCGACGCTCCGGCTCACCCCGGGACGGACGATGAGCACCAGCGCCCGCGGACGGCCGAGGTCGAGCCGGTCGGCCAGCTCGGCGTCCGCGGCGACCTCGGCGGTGGAGCGCACCTGGGCGCCAGCCATCGCCGCCGCCCTCAGCAGTCCTGCAGTGTCGGCCTCCGCCAGGCGCGCGGGGTCGTCCAGGAGGGTGTCGTCAAGCACCGTCGGCACGGGACTCACCCGGAATCGTGGCCTCGTCGAGCAACAGCACCGGGATGCCGTCCCGGACCGGGTACTCGCGACCACAGGAGGTGCACGTCAGCGCGTCGGCCTCCGGGTCGCTCGCCGTTCCGGGGCGCAGCGGCGCGTGGTCGTCGGACGGGCACGCCAGGATCTCCAGCAACTGGGCATCGAGCGCGACTGCCATGGAACCTCCCTAGCTGCGAACGATCGCGAGGACTTCGTCGGTCAGCGCGCGGACCGCGTCCTCGTCGGCGGCCTCGACGTTGAGCCGCAGCAGCGGCTCGGTGTTGGACGGGCGCAGATTGAACCACGCCTTGTTCGGCAGCTTCACGGTCAGGCCGTCCATCTCGTCGATCTCGACGCCGGGGCGGCTGCCGAACGCGTCCTTGACCGCGAGCTGCTTGGCGACCTGGTCGTCGACCGTCGAGTTGATCTCACCGGACGCCGCATAGCGCGAGTACTCCGCGGTCAGCTCGGACAGCGGCCGGTCCTGCTCGCCGAGCGCGGCCAGCACGTGCAGCGCGGCCAGCATGCCGGTGTCGGCGCGCCAGAAGTCGCGGAAGTAGTAGTGCGCGGAGTGCTCGCCGCCGAAGATCGCGCCGGTGGCGGCCATCTCCTGCTTGATGAACGAGTGCCCGACCCTGGTGCGCACCGGCTTGCCGCCGTGCTCGGCGACGATCTCCGGCACGGCCTGCGAGGTGATCAGGTTGTGGATGATCGTGCTGCCGGGGTCCTTGGCCAGCTCGCGCACGGCGACCAGCGCGGTGATCGCGCTCGGCGACACCGGGTCGCCGTTCTCGTCGACCACGAAGCAGCGGTCGGCATCGCCGTCGAAGGCCAGGCCCGCGTCGGCGCCCACCTCGCGGACCTTGGCCTGCAGGTCGACCAGGTTCTTCGGGTCGAGCGGGTTGGCCTCGTGGTTGGGGAAGCTGCCGTCGAGCTCGAAGTACATCGGCACGATCTCGATCGGCAGGCCCTCGAACACGGTCGGGACCGTGTGGCCGCCCATGCCGTTGCCCGCGTCGACGGCGATCTTCAGCGGTCGGCTGCCGGACAGGTCGACCAGCTTGCGCAGGTACGCGGCGTAGTCGCGGAGGACGTCCCGCTCGGTGACGCTGCCGGGCTGGCCGGCGAACTCCGGCACCCCCTGCTCGACGGTGTCGCGGATCTCGGCGAGCCCGGACTCCTGCCCCACCGGGGCGGCGCCCGCGCGGCAGAGCTTGATGCCGTTGTACTTGGCCGGGTTGTGGCTCGCGGTGAACATCGCGCCGGGCATGTTGAGCGACCCGGAGGCGAAGTAGAGCTGGTCGGTGCTGCACAGGCCGATCGACACGACGTCCAGGCCCTGCGAGGTGACGCCCTCGGCGAACGCGGCGGCCAGGCCGGGCGAGGACTCGCGCATGTCGTGCCCGATCACCACCGACGGCGACTCCGGCTTGATCAGCAGCGCGAAGGCGGCGCCGAAGTCCCGTACGAGGCCGGCGTCCAGCTGCTCGCCGACGACGCCCCGGATGTCGTAGGCCTTGACGATGGCCGACAGGTCTGACACGCGCTCTCCCCGAGAGTTGTCCATGGGCTGCGGATACCCGAGAGCCTACCGGGGGAACGCCAGGCGGATGTGGCGTGACCTACGAGATCGGGTCGGGCAGCACCCGCAGGTGGCCGCGACGGCCGGAGGGGCCCTCCGGTTCCGGCGGCGGGGCGGGCTTGTCCGACCGGCCGGCCTCCCGGACGGCCTCGGCGAGCGCCGTGAGCTCGTCGTCGGACCGGTCCGGGGCGGCGAACTCGCCCTCGTGCCGGACGACCTCCCAGCCCCGGGGCGCGGTCAGGCGGAGCGCGTGCGCCTCGCACAGGTCGTAGGAATGCGGCTCGGACGCCGTCGCGAGGGGACCGACCACCGCGGTCGAATCGCTGTAGGCGTAGGTAAGCGTGGCGACGGCCGGGTTCAGGCACCCCGTTCGCGAACACTTTCGTACGCTCGACACGATCAGGGACGATAGCGCTTCCCCCTGACAAGTGCGCGCAGGCGCACCGGTGCAGGCCACCGACCGAGGCCAACGCGTAACCTTCCGGATGTGTCTATGGCTCGAAGTTCCCGGCACCGGCGGCGTGTCCGCCGGGACCGGCATGGCCGCGGGCTGCGCGGGCCGCTGTACCCGGCGACCCTGCCGGCCGCGGCCAGCCGCGCGGAGAAGTTCGACCAGCTCGTGCTCGATGCGCTGGAGCCGATCGAGGCCAGGTGGCGGGACCAGCTGACCAAGCTCGACGTGGCGGTCGACGACGTGCCGGAGATCCGCGGCGCGGGCGGCCCGGCGGACGACGGGGTGCTCCACGACGGGGCGGTGCCGCTGTCCCGCCTGGTCCCGGCGGGTGTCGACCGGGTCGGCCTGCCGACGCGCGCGCGGATCGTGCTGTACCGGCGGCCGCTGGAGGCGCGTGCCAAGGACCCGGGCGAACTGGCCGAACTCGTGCACGACGTGCTGGTGGAGCAGGTGGCGGGCTACCTGGGTGTCGAACCGGACATCATCGAGGGCGGCGAGTAGTTCCCGGTGCCCGGAACGAGTGGTTTTCGGGCCGTTGGTTCTCGGGTGGGTAGCGCGGCCCCGGCCGGCTCCTGGGCGCAGTGGCTGCACGGGCCTGCCGGATCGCTCAGGAGTGCGCCGGCTCCGCTGTCGGCTCCAGTGGGCGTGGTTCGCGCAGCCTGGTCGGCACCGCGGTGAGCAGGGTGAACAGCGCGGCCGCGATCTGGACCAGCAGCAGCACGTCCCGCAGCGTCGACGGGTGCTCGAGCGTCACCTCGGCCTGGCTGGTCGGCACCGCGACCGCCACCTGGTGCCCCCACGCCGGCACGACCGGCACCGGCTTGCCGTCCACCTGCGCGCGCCACCCGTCCTCGTGCTCGGCGGCCAGCACCAGCAGCCGCCCCGGCACGCCCTCCGACACCCGCACCCGCACGTCCGGCAGCTGCGCGTCCACCGGCGTCACCCCGAGCGTGCTCGTCGGCGCCTGCGACGTCACCGCCTGGCGCGCCACCCCGGGCGGGATCAACACGACCTGCCCGCCCGGCTCCAGCAGCCGCAGCACCGGCCGCCCGTCGGACGTCGGCGCCACCGACGACGCCAGGTCACCGGCCATCGTGACGATCGGTCGCGGATCGGCGCCCGCGGGCAGCACCACGAACAGCGCCCCGGACGCCGCGGCGCCGGACAGCGCGGCCCTGGTCCGGCCCGGCTCGGGGTCGGTCAGCGCGTCCTGCCACCCGGCCAGCCGGGCGGGCGTCGCCGCGCTCACCGCCAGCTGCTCGTCCCCGAACCGCGGCATCCGGCCGCCCGTCTGCAGCGCGGGCGCGTCCCCGGCGTCCAGGACCAGCACCGACCGGCCGGTGCGGGCCAGCTCGTCGGCCTGGTCCTGCGCCAGCGCCGGCCCGCCACCGGAGTGCAGCGGCCCGCCGCTGCCCGCCACGACGACCCCGACGGCCAGCGCCACCAAAAGCACCCCGGCACCGGCGAGAAAGGGCCTTCCGACCGCGCCGCGGCAGGCCGACAGCACGATCCACAGCAGCCCGGCCCCGATGACCAGCAGCGGCACCCCGGCGAAGCCCGGCGACACCGGCCCGCCCTGCAGCGGCGCCACTTCCACCAGCCGCACGACCAGCAGCCCGGCGACGCCGAGCACCACCACGGCGAGCCCGGCACCGGCGGCCCGGCCCGGCCGCACCGCGAACGCGATCACGGCCGCCAGCAGCAACGCGAGCCCGACCGGCCACGCCCCGGCGCCGCCCGGGTCCAGCCCGGCCAGGTCGACCGCGGTCACCGGATCCCCCGGCCCGCTCAGCCCGTGCAGCACCAGCGCCGGGTGGTTCACCAGCACGGTCGGCCACGGCATCAGCAACGCCAGCGGCACCAGCACGACGATGACCACCGACGCGGCCCGCTTGAGCAGCGGCGCGGGCGAGGGCAGCACGACGAACCCGACGAGCAGCCCGGCCAGCGCGAGCAGGTGCGCCAGCGGCGAGAACGCGCCCAGCAACGCCAGGCCGAGCGCGCACAGCGACGACGAGTGCAGCCACCGCTGCCCCGGATCGGCGAGCACGCCCGCGATGCCTGCGATCACCGGCGGCAGCAGGATGTGGGCGGCCACGACATCGAGCCGGCCCTGGGACACCGCGGCGGTCGCGGCGGGCAGCAGCCCGTAGGCGGCGGCGATCACCGCGCGCACCCACGGCTGCACCGGCAAGCGCCGCGTCGCGAAGAACGCCGACACCCCGGCGAGCGGAGCGTCGGCGATCATCAACAACGACACGAACCCGTGCGGCGTGAACACCGCACCGAAGGTGCCGAGCACGGCCAGCGCGGCCGGCGCGGCGCTCGCGGTGCCACCGTTCACGGCGTGCCAGCCCGCGAGGTAAGCCGACCAGACCTCGCTCAGCGAACCGGCTTCGAGGAGCCGTCCGCCGGCGAGGTCGAACCCCAGTCGTCCCGCGTTCACCGACAGCCCCAGCGCGGCGAGCACCACGAAAACGCCCGCCACCGGGGCGATCCTGGCCACCTTCGAGGTCCTGTCCGGGACGTTCACGTTGTCGGGCAAGGCTTCTCCAGTGGGCGGCGGCGATCGGTGAGGATCTTCTGCCGCGCCAGCCTAGCTGAGCCGACCGTGACTCCACGCACCCGCACGAGCACGCGGAGACCTGTCACCTCGTTGTGAAGCAGGCGTTAAATTTCCTTACACAGCCCGCTTTTTGAGCTTCCGACGCTCCCGTTCGGACAGACCGCCCCAGATGCCGAAGCGCTCGTCGTGCGCCAGCGCGTACTCCAGGCATTCGCCCTTCACTTCGCAGCCCTGGCAAATCCGCTTCGCCTCACGGGTCGAGCCGCCCTTCTCCGGGAAGAACGCCTCTGGATCGGTCTGCGCGCACAGTGCGCGGTCCTGCCACTCGGGGGGCTCGTCGTTGTCGAAGAGGTCGACGAGCTCGCCCAGCTCCACCTCCGGGCCTTCTCGCCACTCCACGACGTTCCCCCAATCCCTTCCGTCGGATTCCAACCGCACGTCCGCCTCCTCTGCTTCCACGCACTCCCCAGGCTGGCGGTCTTGCATCGCCGTCACCGTCGCCCCCTTGCAGCAACGAATAACAGCACTGTGATTACACCCGTGTAATGAGGCTAGGTCAAGCGGAGTAGCGAGGTTGGGGGATGCTTCTGCCCCGTCGCGCAAGCGGACACGCCGAACATCAACTCGCCAGGATGCGACAGACTGGACCCCGTGCAACGATCCGCGGTCCGACCAAGTCCTGTCTTCTTCGGCATTCTCGCACTCACCGTAGTGGGTGGCCTACTGGCCGCGTTCGGTGACGCGAGCACACTGCTCACTTCCGACCAAGACCCGATGGTGGTAGCCGGCGTCTTCATCCTCGTGATCGCCGGCTGGGTGCTCTCACTCACGCTGCACGAGTTCGGGCACGCCTTCGTCGCCTTCAAGGGCGGCGACTACGAGGTGGCCTCCAAGGGCTACCTGTCGATGGACGTCCGGCACTACACCGATCCGGTGCTGTCGATCGTGCTGCCGCTCGTCTTCCTGCTCATCGGCGGCATCCCGCTGCCCGGTGGCGCGGTGTGGATCAACCGCTGGGCGCTGCGCACCCGCGGCGTCGCGTCCTGGGTGTCGCTCGCCGGGCCGCTGTCCAACCTGCTGATCGGCATCGTGCTGACCGTGGTCGTGATGCTGGTGCCGATGCCGATCGGCCTGCTGGCGGGCCTGTCGTTCCTGGCGCTGCTGCAGATCGCGACGTTCGTGCTGAACATCCTGCCGGTGCCCGGGCTCGACGGCTACGGCGCGATCGAGCCGTACCTGTCACCGGAGGCGCGCGAGTTCGGCGCGAAGGCGCGGCCGTGGGCGCCGCTGGTCCTGTTCGCCCTGCTGTTCGCGGTGCCCGCGGTCGGCGACGCGTTCTGGGACCTGGTCACGTTCATCTACGGAGCGGTCGGCGGCGACGACGTCGCGGCGGCGGTCGGCCAGTACACCTTCCTGTTCTGGCGCCACTGAGGTTCAGGCCGCGCGGGCGAGCCACTCGTCCGCGCGGCGCACGACCCGCTTCAGCCCGCTGCGCTCGCCGAGGTAGTCGCCGACCAGGCCGACCACCGGCAGCATCCCGACGGCCCGGTGGTAGAACCGGCCGTGCGGCCGCTTCTCCAGCTCGTCGGTGATGGCCAGCAGCGAGCGGCCCATGCGCCACAGCGTCTTGCCCGCCGACTTCAGCGTGATGCGGCGCGGCCGGTGCTCGGCCTGGGAGAACTCGCCGGCCAGCTTCGCGGTCTCGGCGTCCTCGTCGGCGGCGTCGAACTCCTCGTTCTTGCCCGCGGCGAGCGCCGGGTCGATGTCGCGCTGGAAGAGCACCCAGGCGACCAGCCGGACCTTCTCGCCGACGTCGCGGACGCCGTACTCCTCCGCGATGGCGGTCAGCAGCAGCGCCTGCGCGGCCGTGCCCAGCGCGTCCTGCACCGGCAGCCGGTCGGCGAGCGCGCCGCCGAGGCCGGGGATCGAGGTGACCAGAGACGTCAGCCTGCCGAGGCGGTTGACCCACCAGTCGATGTGGCCGTCGCGGTCGGTCGCCTCCCACGCGGCCGAACCGGGCACCCGCACCGAAGCCAGGCCCTCCAGCCGTCCCGGCGTGCGGAGCGCGTGCAGCACCGGGCCGGACGCGCGCACGACCGGGCGCAGCACGCCGACGACCTGACGATCGGAAATCGCTTCACCCACGGCTGGCAGCACCCTTCTTCGGCGGTACGGCGAGCGCGCCACCGAGGCTCATGGCCGCCGGCAGTGCCCCGCCGGCGATGAGCAGCAACGCTCGCCAGTCCTGCAGCAGCACGAGATCCCCGCCGGGCCCGAACAGCCCGACGATCACTATGACCAGTACCCACGCGACGAGCGGCGCAAACGCCGCCCGCGGCGCCACCAGCCGCCCGGCCAGCCGCACGAGCAGCGGGGTGGTGAGCGCCGCGACGAGCACGGTCACCGGGAACGGGATGGTCCCGCCGACGTACAGCGGCAGGAAGAACAACTCGAGCACCGCCAGCAGCGCCGCGTCGAGCACCAGCAGCACCAGCAGCAGCCTGGACACCTACAGCCCTCCGAACAGGTCGCGCTCCGCGCCCTCCGCCGGGCCGCGCACGAGTACATAGTGCTCGACCTCGTCGATGGGCTGCGCGATGCCGTTGGACAACGCGAACGCCGGGGGCCGCACGCTGATCTGCGTCTCGTGGGCGGCCAGCGCCGCGATCTTGGCGTCGAGGTGGTCGCGCACGTCGATCGCGGTGGTGATCTCCTCGTCCGGGGTGACCGGGAGCTCGCCGTCGGCTGGCAGCCGCCACGGCAGGCCCGGCTCCTCGCGCAGGCGCGCCACCCCGCGGGCGAGCGCGTCGCGGGACGCGGCGATGTGGAAGACCCGCCGCACGTAGGGGGCATCCTCGACGGCGAGCATGGTTACAGCGTGTGCCCGGATGTGGTCCGGGTGCCCATACCCACCGAAGTCGTTGTAGGTCACCACCACATGGGGCCGCGTCTCGTCCAGAACGGCCCGCAACTGGGCGGCCTGCTCATGTGGATCTCCTCCGGAAAACGCCCGCGGGTGGTCGGCCGAGGGCGTGCCCGCCATGCCCGAATCACGCCAGCGCCCGATACCTCCCAGATAACACTGACGGGTCAACCCGAGCGCCCGGACGGCGGAGGCCAGTTCCCCCGCTCGGTAGCCCCCGAGCTGGTCCGCCGCCCACGCCCCGAGCTGGTCGAGCGCTTTGGGGATGATCTCCCCCTCCTCGCCGAGTGTGCAGGTCACGAGGGTCGTTTCGACCCCTTCGGCGGCGTAGCGGGCGATGGTCCCGCCGGTGGTGATGCTCTCGTCGTCGGGGTGGGCGTGGACGAGCAGGAGCCTGCGTGCGGAGGTAGCGGTCACGACTTCAGGTTAATTAGAAGATTGTGTGGCGTTCCTGTCACAGGCGTATGACTAGTCCTTTCGTGGGGTCCACAAAGTGGGACGCGTCGGTTATTCTCCCCCGAGCTACGCACCGCGCCGTAGCAGGGGAAATCCAAGAAGGGGTGCCCGTGCACCGAGATCCGGTGGGCAGGACCGGCGGCCACGAACGGCGACACTCGTCCCCCGTTCGAGTGAGGGACCGCGCGTCACTGTTCCATCACAATCTCACGCTGAGTGGCCGTCTCGGCTGTTCCGCTGCCTAGGTTGCACGACTACGGTGGGCAAACTCGATCACCTCGACAGTTCGCCGCCACAGGACGAGGCCGCCTCGCTACCCACGACGGCGTCGAGCAAGGAGAATGAATGTTAGGGAAGACCAAGTCACGTGCCGCCAGAATCGGCGCGCTCGCCGCGACCGCCGCGCTGGTCCTCGCCGCGTGTGGCGGCGGCGGTGGTGACAACAGCGGTGTGCAGACCGGCCAGGCCTTCGCCGAGTGCGACGCCAACGCCAACGCGTGCAACTCGGCCGCCGCTGACCAGCTGCAGGACGGCGGTGACGTCACCTTCGCGATCGAGAAGAACATCCCGAACTGGAACGTCACGTCCGGTGAGGGCAACGTCTTCGAGACCGGCATGGTGACCAAGGGCATCCTGCCCTACACCTTCTACACGACGCCGGACCTCAAGCCGACGCTGGCGACGGACTTCGTGACCTCGGCCGACATCACCAGCACGAACCCGCAGACGGTGGTCTACAAGATCAACCCGAAGGCCGTGTGGTCCGACGGCACGCCGATCACGGCGGACGACTTCATCTACAACTGGAAGGTCCAGAACGGCAAGGACTGCCCGGACTGCGCCCCCGCCAGCACCTCCGGTTACGACCGGATCGCCTCGGTCGTGGGCTCGGACGGCGGCAAGACGGTCACGGTGACCTTCACCGACCCGTTCACCGACTGGAAGGTCCTGTGGAGCTCGACCGGTGCGATGTACCCCGCGCACCTGGCCGCCCAGCACGGTGACCTGAACACCCCGGCCGGCCTGGCCGAGTCGTACAAGTGGTTCGGCGAGACCGTCCCGACCTGGTCCGGCGGTCCGTGGAAGATCGACAACTTCCAGAACAACGTGTCGGTCACCATGGTGCCGAACCCCGCGTGGTGGGGCGCCAAGCCGAAGCTGTCGCGCGTGATCTTCCGGATCATCACCGACGCCTCGCAGGAGCCGACGGCCCTGCAGAACAACGAGGTCCAGGTCATCTACCCGCAGCCGCAGGTCGACCTGGTCAACCAGGTGCGCAACATCCCGAACGTGTCCTCCTACATCGGCCTCGGCCTGACCTGGGAGCACTTCGACTTCAACCTGAAGAACCCGGCGCTGGCCAACAAGGCGCTGCGCCAGGCGCTCTACACCGCGGTCGACGTCCAGGGCATCATCAACAAGACCGTCGGCCAGTTCACCGACAAGGTGAAGCCGCTGCAGAACCACAACTTCATGCCGGGCCAGGAGGGCTACAAGGACGTCATCTCGTCCACCGGCCAGGGCACGGGTGACATCAACAAGGCGAAGCAGATCCTCACCGAGGCCGGCTACAAGCTGCAGGGCGACCAGCTGATCGACCCGAGCGGCGCGGCGGTGCCGACCCTGCGGATGCGCTACACCGTGGGCAACCAGATCCGCCAGAACGAGTGCGAGCTGTTCCAGCAGGCCGCCAGCCAGCTGGGCGTCAAGGTGGACATCATCCCCACCGACGACCTCGGTGACACCACCAGCAACGGTGACTTCGACATCATCGTGTTCGCGTGGGTCGCCTCGCCGTTCCCGTTCTCCGGTGCTCAGCAGAACTGGACCACCGGTTCGGAGAGCAACTACGGCGAGTACTCCAACCCGCAGGTCGACAACCTGATCGCGCAGGCCAACGCCGAGACCGACCAGGCCAAGGCGGCGGAGCTGCTCAACCAGGCCGACCAGATCATGGCCGACGACGCGTACGTGCTTCCGCTGTACCAGAAGCCGACCTTCATCGCGTCGTACGACAACATCGCCAACATCCGCAACAACTCGACCCTCGACGGGCCGGTCTACAACATGCAGGAATGGGGCATCCGGAAGGGCTGACCCCCTGACCGGAGTACATTACTGAGAAGTAATTCGGTGGGGGAGACCGGCGACGCCGGTCTCCCCCACCCCCTAACCGCACAAAACCACCACAACTAGACAGGTCGCGCCGCCCGGTTCCGCCGTCACGAGCGGCGTGCTGGTCGAACTTCAGCAGGAAGACCTCCATGCTCGCCTTCGCATTGCGCCGGCTGCTCGTGTCGGTGCCGATCCTCATCTTGTCGACGTTCGTCGTCTTCGTGATGGTGTCGCTGTCGGCCAACCCGCTCAGCAACCTCATCACCCGAAATCCGCCACCGCCACCACAGACCATCGCCGCCGAGACCCACCGGCTGCACCTGGACCAGCCGCTGATGGAGCGGTACTGGAACTGGATCACCGGCATCTTCCGCGGCGACTTCGGCCCGTCCGTCAACTCGACGATGGACATCGGCTCCGAGGTCATCTCCCGCTTCGGCGTCACGTTCCGCCTGATCTTCCTCGCGATGGTCATCGCGTTGATCCTGGCGATCGTCGTCGGCGCCGTCAGCGCCGTGAAGCAGTACTCCAAGCTGGACTACACGGCCACCTTCTTCGGCTTCCTCTTCCTGTCGATGCCCGCGTTCTGGCTCGCGGTGCTCCTGAAGCAGGCCGGCATCAACATCAACAACGCCGTCGGCGACCAGGTCTTCTACACGATCGGCGCGAGTTCGATCTACGTGAAGGGCGGCTTCTGGGCCCACTTCACGGACGTGCTGGGGCACATGATCCTGCCGACCATCTCGCTGGCGCTGATCTCCTACGCCTCCTGGAGCCGCTTCCAGCGCGGGTCGATGCTCGAGGTGCTCAACAGCGACTACGTGCGGCTCGCCCGCGCCAAGGGCCTGTCCCGCGGCGTCGTGATGCGGCGGCACGCGCTGCGCAACGCCCTCATCCCGCTGACCACCGTCACCGCGCTGGACCTCGCGTCCATCATCTCCGGCGCCGTCGTGACCGAGAAGGTGTTCCAGTGGCAGGGCGCGGGCACCTTCCTGCTCGACGCCATCGCCCAGAGCGACGTCTACGCCGTCGAGGCCTGGCTGCTGATCTCGGCGACCTTCGTCATCCTGTTCAACCTTGTCGCCGACCTGCTGTACGGCGTGCTCGACCCGAGGATCCGCCATGCCTGAGCCTTCGACCACCGAAACCACCGCGACGGCCCAGCTGCAGGACAGCCCCAAGGGCACCGTCGAGCGCGAGTTCACCGTCCAGGAGCGCGGCCAGTTCCAGCTGGTCCTGCGCCGCTTCATGCAGCACCGGCTGGCCGTGGCCAGCCTGATCCTGCTGATCGTGATCGTGCTGCTGGCCTACGTCGGCGGCTGGCTCTGGAAGTACGGGCCCGAGGACATCACGCCGGACAACTCCGAGGCGCCGTCGCTGGCGCACCCGTTCGGCACCGACGCGGTCGGCAAGGACATGCTGGCCCAGGTGCTCCGCGGCACCCAGATCTCGCTGCAGATCTCCGTGCTGGTCGCGATCTTCTCCACGGTCGTCGGCACGATCTGGGGCGCGGTCGCCGGCTACTACCGCGGCTGGATCGACACCGTCCTGATGCGCATCGCCGACCTCGTGCTGACCCTGCCGCTGCTGGCCGTCGCCGCCGTGCTCGGCCACAACGCGGGCGGCAGCTGGTGGCTGATCGCGGTCGTCATCGCCGGCCTGTACTGGGCCTACGTGTCCCGCGTCGCGCGCGGCGTGGTGCTGTCGCTGCGGGAGAAGGAGTTCATCGAGGCGGCCCGCGCGCTCGGCGCCGGTGACGGCCGGATCATCTTCCGGCACCTGGTGCCCAACGCGCTCGGCTCGGTGATCGTGAACGCGACGATCCTGGTGTCCATCGGCATCCTGCTGGAGACCGCGCTGTCGTTCCTCGGCTTCGGCGTGCGGCCGCCGGACACCTCGCTCGGCCTGCTGGTGAGCAGCGCGCAGACGGCGGTCGACACCCGCCCGTGGCTGTTCTACTTCCCGGGCCTGTTCATCATCCTGATCGCGCTGACGATCAACTTCATCGGGGACGGGCTCCGCGACGCGTTCGACCCCCAGCAGACGAAGGTGCGCGCATGACCTCGTTCGACTCCCAGACGACGGCCGACCCCGTCCTCTCGGTGGAGGACCTCACCGTCCAGTTCCCCAGCGACGACGGCCTGGTTCAGGCCGTCCGCGGTGTGAGCTACCAGCTCGGCCGCGGTGAGGTGCTGGGCGTCGTCGGTGAATCCGGTTCCGGCAAGTCGGTGACCTCGCTGGCGATCATGGGCCTGCTGCCCCGCTCGGCGCGCGTCAGGGGCACGATCAACTTCAAGGGCCGCAACCTGCTGGAGCTGTCCGAGAAGGAGATGACGCGGGTCCGCGGCAGCGGCATCGCGATGGTGTTCCAGGACCCGATGACGTCGCTGAACCCGGTCTACCCGGTGGGCGACCAGATCGCCGAGGCCATCACCGCGCACCACGACGTGCGCAAGGACGTGGCCCGCAAGCAGGCCGTGGAGCTGCTGGACCTGGTGCGCATCCCGAACCCGCAGCAGCGGGCCACGGAGTACCCGCACCAGCTCTCCGGCGGTATGCGGCAGCGCGTGGTGATCGCGATCGCGATCGCCAACCGGCCCGAGGTGATCATCGCCGACGAGCCGACGACCGCGCTGGACGTGACCGTGCAGGCGCAGGTGCTGGACGCGCTGCAGGCGGCGAAGCAGGAGACCGGCGCCGCGATGGTGCTGATCACCCACGACCTCGGCGTCATCGCCGGGCAGGCCGACCGGGTGCAGGTCATGTACGCGGGCAAGGTGGTCGAGGCCGGCACGGTCGACGACATCTTCTACACCCCGCGCATGCCCTACACGCTGGGCCTGCTCGGCAGCCTGCCGCGGCTGGACATCAAGACCGACCGGCTCACCCCGATCGCGGGTTCGCCGCCCTCGGTGGTCAACATGCCGCCGGGCTGCCCGTTCAGCCCGCGCTGCCCGATGGCGCAGGACATCTGCGACCGGGAGGAGCCGGTGCTCGCGCCGACCACCGACGGTCTGCACAAGGCGGCCTGCCACTTCAGCGACGAGCTGGCCGGCCGCGAAGCCACTGATCTGTTCAACCCCACCTCGGTCGACGACGTCGACGCGGTGGCCGCGGTGACCCCCGGGGAGAAGACCGAATGAGCGAGAGCGCAGCCGGCGTGCTGCCCGAGCAGGACCAGCGGACCCCCGTGCTGT
This sequence comes from Amycolatopsis tucumanensis, assembly GCF_021654135.1. Taxonomy (GTDB): domain Bacteria; phylum Actinomycetota; class Actinomycetes; order Mycobacteriales; family Pseudonocardiaceae; genus Amycolatopsis_E; species Amycolatopsis_E tucumanensis. The sequence continues at coordinate 16,419 of NZ_JAKGSD010000008.1, forward strand.
CGGCCCGCAACGTCGTCAAGCACTTCCCGGTGCGCAGCGGCGGGCTGATCCGGCGTCAGATCGGCGAGGTCCAGGCCGTGTCCGGGGTGTCGTTCGACATCTACGAGCGGGAGACGCTCGCGCTGGTCGGCGAGTCGGGGTGCGGCAAGTCGACCACCGCGCGGGTGGTGCTGAACCTGCAGCCGGCCACCGCGGGCGAGGTGTTCTTCGAGGGCACCGAGCTGAGCAAGCTGCAGCGCAAGCAGATGCAGTCCCTGCGCAGGCAGATGCAGATCGTGTTCCAGGACCCGTACGCCTCGGTCGATCCGCGCATGCCGGTCAACGAGATCATCGCGGAGCCGCTGCGGATCCACAACCTGTACGAAAAGGGCGGCCGGGAGCGGGTGCGCGAGCTGCTCGCCACGGTCGGCCTGCGGCCCGAGCACGGCAACCGGTACCCGCACGAGTTCTCCGGCGGCCAGCGGCAGCGCATCGGCATCGCGCGGGCGCTCGCGCTGCAGCCGAAGCTGCTGGTGCTGGACGAGCCGGTGTCGGCGCTGGACGTGTCCATCCAGGCCGGTGTGCTGAACCTGCTGCAGGACCTGCAGTCGGAGTTCGGGCTGTCGTACCTGTTCGTGTCGCACGACCTGTCCGTGGTCCGCCACATCGCCAACCGCATCGCGGTGATGTACCTGGGCAAGATCGTCGAGACGGCGCCGTCGGAGGAGCTGTTCGAGAACCCGGCGCACCCGTACACGCAGGCGCTGATCTCGGCGATCCCGGTGCCCGACCCGCGCAAGGAACGCTCGCGGGAGCGCATCGTGATCACCGGTGACGTGCCGAGCCCGGCGAACCCGCCGAGCGGCTGCCGGTTCCGCACGCGGTGCCCGAAGTTCGCGAACGAGCTGACGGATGCGGAGCGCTCGAAGTGCATCGACGAGGAGCCGTTGCTCGTCGACCGAGGGCAGGGCCACCCGGCGGCTTGCCACTACGCGCGGGCGCGGCAGCTGATCTGATTCTCAATCGCCGGCTTCGCTTCGCTTCGCTACGCCCCGATCGAGAGAGTCCCTCCCGAACCCGATCTTTCAGTGTTCGGTTGCCGAGACACCGCGTCAAGGCGGGAAAGCGTGCCTTGACCCGGTGGCTCGGCAACCGATTTGGCTGGGGATCGGGTTGCGGGAGAGGGGTGGCTCGAAGGGGTTGGTGCGTGGCGTTGCCGGGTGGCGGTTGTGGTCTGTTTCGTGCGAGAAGAAGGCCCCCGGTTCCGCCCGGGGGCCTTCGTCGTTGCGGGGTCAGCGGGGGCTGCGGGTCCAGTTCACGGCTTCGCTGAAGGGGCCCAGCAGCGGCGGGCCCGCGGTCATCCCGGAGATGCCCTGTCCCGTGGCGAGCGTGTCGGCCAGCTGGAACAATGGCAGCACCGTGTGCTGCGCCCACAGCTTCGGCTCCAGCTCGGCCAGCGCGTCCGCCAGGGGTTTCTCCCCGGTCAGCGCCTCTTCGATCGTCGTCTGCAGGTTCTCGTCGCAGACGGCGGCCGGGTTCGCCGGGATCACGGCCACGTTCGCCGACGGCGTGGACTGCCCGGGGCGGCAGCCGAACGTCGACGCCAGCACCGTCGCCGCGTCGCCGCCCACCGGGAGCGGCACCACCGCGATGTCGACCCCCACCGCGCCGGAGTTGCCCGTCGGGGCGGTCGAGCCCTGACTCACCGGCAACGCCAGCAGGTTGGCGAACAGATCCCGCGGCTGGGCGTTCAGCGTGTTCACCTGGATGCCGGCCGCGATGAGCTGGTTGCTCAGCTCCTTCGCGATGCTCGCGTAGGGCTCCTGCTGCCCCGGCGACGCGACGACCAGCGTGAGCGCCCTGCCGTCCTTGCGCCAGATCCCGGCCTCCTTGACGTAGCCCGCCGCGGTCAGCAGCGACTCCGCCTTCGCCGGGTCCGGCACGCCGTAACCGGCGGGGATCGTCGGTGCGTAACCGGCCTGCGAGGGCCACCGCACCTGCGCGTCGGCCCGCAGGGCGGCCGACGGACCGCCCCCGGTGCCCTCGTCGATCAGCTTGTTCCGGTCGATGATCGCCGACACGGCCTCGCGCACCTGGTCGTCGACCAGCGGGCCGTTCGCCGGGCGCAACAGCACCTCGGCCACCCGCGGGCTGGCCACCGTGGCCAGCTGGACGCTCGGCCCGAGCACCTGGAACTGATTCAGGCCGGCGCTGTCGGTGCGGGACATGACGAACTGGTCGTTGCCGCTGCGCAGCGCGCCGGCCAGGCCGGTGGCGTCGGACCGGCGCAGCACGATCTGGTCGACCGCGGCCGGCTTGTCCCAGTAGCGCTCGTTGCGCTCCAGGATGATCTCGCCGCGCGCGTTGTCCCGCGTCTTGATCGAGAACGGCCCGCCGTAGGCCGGGAAGCTGTCCTGCAGCGCGCCCTGCCAGCCGCCCGGCGCGTCCTTCAGCAGGTGCTGCGGCAGCAGGTTCGAAAACAGCGTCTGCCAGCCCGGGTACGGCTCGGAGAACGTCACCTGGACGCCCTTGCCGCCCTCGCTGGGCTGGATGTTGCTGATCAGGCGGTACCCGGCGGGCTGCACGACACCGGGCTGGTCGCGCATGGCCTCGGCGAGGTAGACGAAGTCCTCCACCGCGATCGGCGCGCCGTCGGACCACGAGGCGTCCTGCCGGATCAGGTAGGTGACCGTGAACGGGTCGGTCGAGGTGACCTCGGCCGAGCGCATCAGCGTGGTGTCGAGCTGGTTCTCGCCGTTGGCGTCGGGCCGGAACACCGACGGCAGCAGCATCTGCGACAGCGCCGTGGTGATCGTGGACTGGTCGGCCAGGTTGTGCGGGTTGTAACCGCCCGCGATGTCGTCCACGCCGATCACGATCTGCGACGCAGTCGGCGCCGCGGGGCTCGACGACTGGGCCACCGGCGACGTCACGACCGGCGGCGGTGGGGTGCTGGTGCAGGCGGCCAGTGCGGTCAGCAGCACCGTGACCAGTGCCGCCGCTTTACCGCTTCCCCGCACGCTGCCTCCCCTGATGAGCCCATGATGGTGTCACAAGGCCTGTAGCCGCGGTACCGAGATTGCCAGACCGGCCGGGACTCGCTGTCACCGGATCAGGTACCGCCGAAAGGTTGACGTTGCTGAGCGTGTCGTGGTTCCCCCCGGAAACGGAACGGGGGACGCCCACCGCGATGGACGTCCCCCGGCCCGGCGAACTCAGCCGCGCGACTTGGCGCGCGAACGCTCCTTGGCCCGCTGCGTGATCTCCAGCGTCACCTTCCGCACCCGCACCGCGTTCGGCGCGACCTCGACGCACTCGTCGGCGGCGCAGAACTCCAGCGCCTCCTCCAGGCCCAGCTTGCGCGGGCGCGCGAGGCGCTCCAGCTCGTCGCCGGTGGAGGAGCGCATGTTGGTGAGCTTCTTCTCCTTGGTGATGTTGATGTCGAGGTCCTCGGCGCGCGGGTTCTCGCCCACGACCATGCCCTCGTACACCTCGGCGCCCGGCTCGACGAAGAACGTGCCGCGGTCGGCGAGCTGGATCATCGCGTAGGAGGTGACCGGTCCGGACCGGTCGGCGACCAGCGAACCGCTGTGCCGGGTGCGGATCTCGCCCGCCCACGGGTGGTAGCCCTCGAACACGTGGTTCGCGATGCCGGTGCCGCGCGTCTCGGTCAGGAAGTCGGTGCGGAACCCGATCAGGCCGCGCGCGGGCAGCACGAACTCCAGCTTGATGCGGCCGGTGCCGTGCCCGCTCATGTCCTCCATGCGGCCCTTGCGGGCGGCGAGCAGCTGGGTGACCGCGCCGAGGTGCTCCTCGGGGATGTCCAGCGTGAGCCGCTCGAACGGCTCGTGCAGCTTGCCGTCGATGGTCTTGGTGACCACCTGCGGCTTGCCGACGGTCAGCTCGAAGCCCTCGCGGCGCATCTGCTCGACCAGGATCGCCAGCGCCAGCTCGCCACGGCCCTGGACCTCCCAGGTGTCCGGGCGCTCGGTGGGCAGGACGCGGATCGACACGTTGCCGATCAGCTCCTGGTCCAGCCGCGCCTTGACCAGGCGCGCGGTGACCTTGTCGCCGCCGTTGCGACCAGCCAGCGGCGAGGTGTTCACGCCGATGGTCATCGAGATGGCCGGCTCGTCGACGGTGATCCGGGGCAGCGCCACCGGGTTCTCGACGTCGGCCAGCGTGTCGCCGATCGTGATGTCCGGGATGCCGGCGATGGCGACCAGGTCACCGGCCGAGGCCTCCTGCGCGGGCACCCGCTCCAGCGCCTCGGTGACCAGCAGCTCCGAGATCCGGACGTTCTGCACCGAGCCGTCCTCGCGCAGCCACGCGACGGTCTGGCCCTTGCGGAGCTTGCCCGCGTGGATGCGGATGAGCGCGATGCGGCCGAGGAAGTTCGACGCGTCGAGGTTGGTGACCAGCGCCTGCAGCGGGCTGTCCGGGTCGGCCTTGGGCGGCGGGACGTGGCGCAGCAGGACGTCGAACAGGGGGTCGAGGTTCTCGCTGTCCGGCAGCGCGCCGTCGGCGGGCTGCTCCAGGCTCGCCTTGCCCGCCCGCGCGGAGGCGTAGATCACCGGCAGGTCGAGGACCGCGTCCAGGTCGGCGTCCTCGATGTCGCCGGCCAGGTCGAGCAGCAGGTCGTGGGTCTCCTCGACGACCTCGGCGATGCGGGCGTCCGGGCGGTCGACCTTGTTGACCACCAGCACGACCGGCAGGCCCGCCTGCAGGGTCTTGCGCAGCACGAACCGGGTCTGCGGCAGCGGCCCCTCGCTGGCGTCGACCAGCAGCAGGACGCCGTCGACCATGGACAGGCCGCGCTCGACCTCGCCGCCGAAGTCGGCGTGGCCGGGGGTGTCGATCACGTTGATGGTGACCGGGCCGTCGGCGGTCTGGCGGCGGATGGCGGTGTTCTTGGCGAGGATCGTGATGCCCTTCTCACGTTCCAGCTCGCCCGAGTCCATCACGCGGTCGACGAGCTCGGCACGTTCGCCGAAGGCGCCGGACTGCCGCAGCATGGCGTCGACCAGGGTGGTCTTCCCGTGGTCGACGTGCGCGACGATGGCGACGTTGCGGAGGTCGGTGCGGACCTTCTCGGCGGTAGCTGTGGGCACGCGAGGGCTCCTGAACATTTCGAAGGGATGAATCGCGGGCCCGCTTTGGCATACGCGATCCCGTTCAGGATACCCGGTACCACATTGTGACCAGTGCCACGGTGGATGATCACTTAGGCTCACCTAACCTGAGGACACCCCCGAGTCGTGGAGTGGTGGTTTTGGGCAAGAAGGACGCGGACCCGCGCAAGGTCGTGCGCAAGCTCATGAAGGCGGGCAAGGTCAAGAAGAAGTGCTGCCGCTCGAAGCCCCGCTGCAAGAAGTGCCCGGTCCTCGCACTCCAGCGGGCGAAGGCGGACATCAAGAAGGCGGCCTAGACGGCGAGCGCCTCGTTCACCAGCCGGAGTTCCGGCGCGGTGCGGGTGGCGCCGAATTCGACGATTTCGTGTCGCGCGAGCCGGCGCAGGCGGAACGGGTCGGAAGCCAGAATCGCCTCCAATTTCACCCGCGGCATCGGCCGCGTGATGATGACGCAACCGGAATGCGGCGTGCGCCGCCCGGCCGTCAGGAACTCGCCCGACCGGAAGTGCCGGTCCAGCCATTTCGCGTGGTCGGCCAGGTAGTAGTCGACTTCCTCCACCGGGGCCGTGTAGTCGATCAGCACGATGTACATACCTTCACGGTAGCCCCGGCGAGGACCCCCGGGAAACAATTCTCAGCCATTTGCCAGTAATCTGTGCAACAGCGGTTCGACATTCCAAAGAATTGCTTTCCGGAAGGCAATGTGGATATTACTTTCGGGCGCTGCTACGCTGCCGGTGTGCGTACGATCGTGAACTTCTGGTGGCCGCCCGCAGGCGGTCCCTCCGACGTGCGCTGAAACCCACGACAAGGCCGCCCGCGCAGGCGGCCTTCGTCGTTCCCGGGGCCGTGGCGGGGGTGGCCACCGACCCGAGGAAGCAACCGATGCGAATTTCCGGGATCACCCCGTCCGGCCACACCCACCTCGGCAACCACCTGGGCGCGATCCAGCGCTGGGTGACCGACGGCGGGCCGGACGACCTGTACTTCGTGTCCGACCTGCACGCCATGACGACCACGCACAACCCGGGGAAGCTGCGCGGCCGGACCAGCGAGATGCTGGCCATCCTGGTGGCGGCCGGGATCCCCGCCGAGCGGGTGTTCGTGCAGTCGGACCTGTCCCGCGAGCTGGGCGCGCTGACCTGGATCCTCGAGTGCACCTGCAGCTACGGCGAGGCCGCGCGGATGATCCAGTTCAAGGAGAAGGGCAGCGGCCGGCCCGGGGTGCGGCTGAGCCTGCTGACCTACCCGGTGCTGATGGCCGCCGACATCCTGCTGCAGGGCGCGGCGGAGGTGCCGGTCGGTGAGGACCAGAACCAGCACGTGGAGCTGGCGCGGGCGCTGGCCCGGCGGTTCAACGGCACCTACGGCGAGGTGTTCACGGTGCCGCGGCCGGTGCTGCCACCGACGGGCGCGCGGGTGCGGGACCTGAGCGACCCGGCGCGGAAGATGTCGAAGTCCGCGCGTGACGCGGCCGGGGTGGTGTTCGTGCTGGACGAGCCGGACCTGATCCGCCGCAAGGTGCGGCGCGCGGTCACCGACGGGTTCAGCGGGGTCGAGTACGCGCCGGAGGAGCGTCCCGGGGTCGCGAACCTGCTGGAGATCCTGGCCGGCTGCCGGGGCGAGCGGCCCGCGGACGTGGCGGCGGAGTTCTCCTCGTACGGGGCGCTGAAGGAGACCGTGGCCGAGGCGGTGGTCGAGACGCTGCGCCCGATCCGCGAGCGGACGCTGGAGCTGCTGGCGGACCCGGCGGAGCTGACGCGGATCCGCAAGGAGGGCGCGAGCCGGGCCGCCGAACGCGGCGAGCACCGCCTGACTTCGGCGATGCGGCTCGTCGGCGCGGGCAGGTGACCCGAGCTTGCTGATCCGGCAAATTTCCGTGCCCGCCGGGGAGAGCCCGTGCCAGGGTGGCGGCCATGCCGTCCACCAAGCGCCGCCGCGACGCTCGCCCGCCGAGGACCGGGCCCGCGGAACGGGACGTGCTCGTGGGCTTTCTCGACTACCTGCGCGGCGCAGTGGTCGCGAAGGCGCAGGGCGTCCCGGAACCGCAGGTCCGCACCCCCGGCGTGCCGTCGGGCACGAACCTGCTCGGCCTCGTCAAGCACCTCACCCACGTCGAACGTCACTGGCTGCTCGGCGAGCCGGTTCACGACTGGGCGGCCACCTTCCACCCGGAACCGGACGAGAGCGCCGACGACGTCGTCCTCGCCTACCGGGACACCACGGCCAGCGCCAATGACGTGATCGCCGCCTGCCCGGACCTGTCCGCGCCCGGACCGCGACCGGGCGGGCGGCGTGGCGCGGCGCCGTCCCTGCGCTGGACCCTCACCCACTTGATCGAGGAGACCGGGCGCCACGCCGGGCACGCCGACATCCTGCGCGAACTGATCGACGGCGCAACCGGACGCTGACTAGGTCAGCAACCGCCGCAGGTCCGGGAGCAGTTCCAGGTCCGCGGGCAGCCACTCGACGCCGTCCAGGCCGTCCGCGTCGAGCCAGCGCAACGCCTTGTGGTCCAGCGCCTCCGGCCGGGCGCGCTCGTCGGTCAGCGCGGCGGCGAACACGCGCAGCACCAGCCCGGCCCGCAGCGGCACGTCCGGCCCGACGCGCGAGCCGACCACGACATCCACCCCGAGCTCCTCGCGGCACTCCCGCCGCAGGGCGTCCACTTCGGACTCGCCGGGTTCGACGCGGCCGCCGGGCAGTTCCCACAGCCCGGCCACCTCGCGCGGGTACGCGCGCTGCTGGGCGAGCAGGGACCGGCCCCGCACGATGGCCGCTCCCACGATCACCTTCACGAGGTGGAGACGTTACCGGCCGATCGCCAGACGATCTGGAAGCGGGCACCGCCGTCGGGGGATTCGCCGACGGACACCCGCCCGCCGCGCCGCCGCACCGCTTCGGCGACCATCGCGAGCCCGAGCCCGGTGCCGCCGGAGGTGCGGGCGCGGTCGTCGCCCACCCGGTAGAACCGGTCGAACACGCGGTCGCGGTGCTCGGGCGGGATGCCCGGCCCGTCGTCGTCCACGACCAGCCGCACCGTGGAATGGCCGGGCAGCACCGACACCACGATCTGCGATGACGCGTACCGGCAGGCGTTTCGCAGCAGGTTGTTCAGCACCAGCTCGACTTCGGAGTGCGCCGCGTGCGCCCACGCCTGCCCGACCACCCCGGTGACGCGCACGGCGGGCGATCCGGGCGGCAGCCGGTCCGCGGCCGCGCGCGCCTCGGTGAGCAGTTCGACCGCTTCGGCGGGCGGCAGCTCCCCGGCGTCCGACCGGGCCAGTGTCAGCAGCCCGTCCAGCAGCGCGGACAGCCGCTCGGCTTCGGCGAGGATGTCGGCCAGCGTCTCCTGCGCCAGCTCCGGATCGGGGTTCGCGACGGCGACCTCGGCCTGCACGCGGATCGACGCGACCGGCGAGCGCAGTTCGTGCGCGGCGTCGCCGGTGAACCGCCGCAGCCGCTGCGCCGCCTCCTCCTGCCGCGCCAGCAGCGCGTTGAAGTCCGCCGCCAGCGCACGCACCTCGTCGTCGGCCTCGGGCAGCGGCACCCGCTCCCCCGGCGGCAGCGCGCGGACCGTGCGGCGCAGACGGCTCACCCGCCGCAACGCGAACCGCACCACGAGCCAGGTCGCGATCGCGGCCAGCACCGCGCCGATCCCGGCCGCCCACAGCAACCAGGTCGCCGCCTTGTGCACGGCCGCGCGCTGGCCCACCAGCCCGGTCCCGGCCGCGACCAGCCGCAGCTGCCCGTCCGGCGCGGTCACCACCGCGCCCAGCCACCGCATCCGGTCCACGGTCACCGACTGCCCCGCCTTGAGCGCGCGCACGTCACCCGGCCCGAGCGAGGCCGCCGGGCCGCCGTCGACCGGCGCGCCCGCGGTGTCGAGCACGCGCAGAGTCACGCCGTCCGGCGGCACCGGCAGCTGCCCCGCGGACACGGCCGCGGCGGCGGGAGCGAGCGCCTCGGACAGCTCGGTGTCGACGGAGGAGTCGCGCAGCGGACCGAGGCCGCGCCCCGCCACGATGGCGAGGCCGAGCAGGAACGCGAGCGTGACCGCGGCGGCCGGCGCCGTGATCCGGAACTGCATGGACCGGCGTTCCCACCACCGGCGGAGGAAGCTCACCCGGGCAGGACCTCGTCCAGCGCGGCGTCGGAGGCCAGGTAGCCGTGGCCGCGGACGGTCCGCACCAGCGCGCCCGCCCCGACCGCGTCGAGCTTGCGGCGCACGTACCCGACGTAGACCTCGACGACGTTGCGGGTCGCGGCCTGCTCGTCACCCCAGACCGCACGCAGCAGCTCGTCCTTGGTGACGACCGTCCCGGCTCGCCCGACCAGCACTTCGAGCAGGCTGAACTCGCGCGGGCTCAACGCGACCGGGTCGTCGTGCCAGTGCACCTCGCGGGTGGCGCGGTCGACGACGAGACCGCCGATCCGCAGCGGCCCGCGCGTCCCCTCGCTGGAGGCGCGCCGCAGCACCGCGCGGATCTGCGCGACCAGCACGACGAACGAGAACGGCTTGACCAGGTAGCCGTCGGCGCCCAGGTCGAGCCCGTCGGCCTGGTCGACCTCGCCGTCCTTGGCCGACACCATCAGCACCGGCGTGGTGATGCCCTGCGCGCGCAGCGCCTGCAGCACCCGGTACCCGGACAGGCCGGGGAGCATGATGTCCAGCAACAGCACGTCGAACGACCCGGTCTGCGCGAGGCGCAGGCCGCTCGGGCCGTCGGGGGCGGTGACGACGTCCATGCCCTCCGCGCGCAGCCCGCGGTGCAGCGCCTTGCGCACACCGGGCTCGTCGTCCACCACGAGGATCCGAGGGTTCACGGTTGTCTAGCATGCCCGGTTTTTCCAGCTCGGGCGCGCGCTCTCAGCGGTCTCTCAGCATCTCAGGGCCATCTCAGGGCGGATCGAGGAGTGTCAGCGGCGGGGAAAGAGCACACTGGTGCTCGGTTGACACAGGGAGAAGAGATGCAGCCGAAGACGAAGGCCATCACCGCCGCGGTCACCGGGTCCGCGCTCGGCGCCGCCGGGCTCGCCTGGCTCGCGATGCCCGCGGCCGCGGGCGAGGCGCCCGAGCTGCCGCCGATCAGCGCGGAGGAGCTGGTGCAGTCGGTGGCCACCACCAAGACGCCGGCGCTGGCGGGCACGGTCGAGGTGGACAACAACCTGGGCCTGCCGGTCTCGACCCTGCCGGGGGGCGCGAGCCTGGACATCGACGCGGCCCGCGTCTACAACGACGGCGCGGGCAACAGCAAGCTCGCGATCGAGCAGGGGGCCAGCGAGCACACCGTCGTCCGCAACGGGGCGACCGTGTGGACGTACAACTCGGCGTCGAACGAGGCCACGAAGGTCACGGTGCCGCCGGAGGCGCTGCAGAAGCCGGAGGAGTACCAGCTCAGCGACCCGGCGACGGCGACGACGCAGGTGCTCGCGAAGGTCCGCGAGAGCAGCACCGTGACGGTCGAGGGCACCGCCCGCGTCGCCGGACGCGCGGCGTACGAGCTGGTGCTGACGCCGAAGCCGACCGAGCGCACGCTGTTGCGCGAGGTGCGCGTCGCGGTCGACGCCGAGAAGCGCGTGCCGCTGCGCCTGGCCGTGATGACCTACGGCACGTCGGACCCGGCGTTCCAGGTGGCGTTCAGCGACATCGCGTTCGCGCCGCAGCCGGCGAGCGAGTTCCAGTTCACCCCGCCGCAGGGCGCGAAGGTGACCGAGGAGCAGGCGCCTGCCGAGCACCCGGACCAGCGGGCCGTCGAGGACGCGGTGCAGGTCAGCGGTGACGGCTGGGACAGCGTCCTGACCGGTTCGTTCCCGGCCGAGGCGCTGGCGCCGCAGCAGGGCGAGCGCGGGCAGAACGTGGACCCGAAGGCCCTGCTGGCGCAGTTCGGCAAGCCGGTCAGCGGCGCGTTCGGCACCGGCTACGTGATCACCACGAAGGTCGGCACCGCGCTGGTCACCGACGACGGCCGCTTCGCCGTCGGCGCGGTGCCGGAGCAGGTGCTGATCGAGGCTCTGGGAGCGAAATGACGGAGACACTGCCGGTGGGCGCTTCGGTCGAAGCGCCCACCGCGGGTCCGGCACTCGCCGCGCGGACCAGGGGGCTGCGCAAGGTGTACCGGACCGCGGTCGCGGTGGACCAGGTCGATCTGGACGTGCCGGAGGGCGCGGTGCTGGGCATGCTCGGGCCGAACGGGTCGGGCAAGACCACCACGATCCGGATGCTGCTCGGCCTGGTCCGCCCGACCGAGGGCGAGGTGGAGCTGCTCGGTCACCGGATGCCCGACGGCGCGCCGCGTGCGCTGCCGGATGTCGGCGCGCTGGTCGAGGGGCCGGGCTTCCACCCGTTCCTGTCCGGGCGGGAGAACCTGCGCCGCGTCGCGGCCGCCGAGCCGCGGCTGTCGTCGGCGGCGATCCCCCGCGCGGTCGAGAACGCGCTGGAGCGGGTCGGGCTCGGGCACGCCGCGCACCGGCGCTACCGGGGGTACTCGCTGGGCATGAAGCAGCGGCTGGGGCTCGCCTCGGCGCTGCTCGTGCCGCGGCGGATGGTCGTGCTGGACGAGCCGACGAACGGCCTGGACCCGGCGGGCACGCGGGAGATCCGCAACATCATCGGCGAGCTGCACGCCGAGGGCGTCACCGTGCTGGTGTCCTCGCACCTGCTCGCCGAGGTCGAGGCGACCTGCACGCACGTGGCGGTCCTGCACGACGGCACGGTGGTGGCGCAGGGCGAGCTGGACGAGCTGCTGGAGTCCGGCACGCCGTCGCTGGTCGTGTCCACTCCGGACGGTGACAAGGCGCTCACCGCCCTGCGCGACAACCGCATCCCCGGCCGGCTCACGCCGGAGGGCGTGCGGGCGGACCTGAGCGCGGCGACCGCGCCGCAGGTGATCGAGACGCTGGTGCGGGCCGGGGTGTCCGTGCACGAGGCGAAGCGGGCCCGCACCGGGCTGGAGGACCTGTTCGCGCGGCTGACGCAACGGGATTCCGAAACCGGGGGCCTGCCGGATGTGGACGAAGGGGCGTCATGACGGCGACACTGGACGCGGCGCCGGTGGAACGGTGGAGTGTGCCGTTCCACCGGCTCTACCGCGCCGAGCTGCGGTGGATCTTCCGCCGCCCGCGCACGCTGATCGTGCTGGGCCTGCTCGCGCTGATCCCGGTGATCGTCGGGATCGGGCTGACGATCGCGGGCGACAGCGGCGGCGGGCCCAGCGGCGGTGAGGGCGACAACGCGCTGCTGGCGTCCGCGGCCGGGAACGCGCTGGTCCTGCCGCTGGCCACGCTCGGGCTGACGCTGAACCTGATGCTGCCGCTGGTCACGGCGATGTCGGCGGGCGACGCGCTGGCCGGCGAATCGGCCGTGGGCACGCTGCGCGGGCTGCTGCTCGCGCCGGTGAGCCGCGGCAGGCTGCTGCTGATGAAGGCGCTCGGGGTGGCGTCCTTCACGCTCGCCGCAGCGCTGCTGATGGCCGTGGTCGCGATGGTGACCGGGCTGGTGATCAACGGGACCGGATCGCTGTTCACGCTGTCCGGCAACACCCTGTCCTTTGTGGACGCCTTGGGCCGGGTCGCGCTGGCGGCGGTGTGGGTGACGCTGCAGCTGTGGGCGGTCGGGGCGATCGCGCTGGCGATCTCGGCGTGCACCGAGCACCCGATGGTCGTCGTGGTGTCGATGCTGGCCGGCGTCGTGGTGTCGACGGTGCTGCTCCTGCTGTCGGCGGTGGACTGGCTGCACCCGTTCCTGCTGCCGCAGTCCTGGACCGCGATCGCGGACATCCTGCGCGATCCGATCCCGGCCGACCAGCTCGGCGAGGGCGCGATCCGCGCCGCGTGCTACGTCGTGATCGGCCTGTCCCTGGCCTACGCGCGGCTGTCCACGAAGGACGGTTAGCCGATCAGGGCGACGCCGTCCGGGTCGGGGGCGATGCTGATCTCGTCGCCCGGGTTGACGTCGGCGGAGACCGCCGCGACCGCGTCCACCGTGCCTGCGCTCGTGCGCACGGACAGGCGGACGTTGTCGCGGCGGTGCACCTTGCTCAGCACCTCGCCGGTGATCCCGGCGGTCGCGAGCCGCAGCCCGGTGGGGCGCAGGCCGAGCCGGACCGGCCCGTCCGCGGCCTCCGGGATGGCCACCTCGCCGAACGGGCAGCGCACGATCCCGTCCGCCGCCTCGCCGTCGACGACCGTGGTGACGCCGAGGAAGCGCGCCACGTTCTCGTCCGCGGGCCGCCGCCACACCTCGCGCACCGCCCCGACCTGCCGGATCTTCCCAGCCTGCAGCACGGCGACGCGGTCGGCGAGCGTGAACGCCTCCTCCTGGTCGTGCGTGACGAGCAGCGCGGTGATCTTCGCGCTGCGCAGCATCTCGGCCAGGTCGACGGCCAGCTGCTCACGCAACCCGGCGTCCAAACCGGACAGCGGCTCGTCGAGCAGCAGCAGGCGGGGCTCCGGCGCGAGCGCGCGCGCCAGCGCGACGCGTTGCGCCTCCCCGCCGGACAGCTCGGTCACCCGCCGCTTCTGGTAGCCGGCCAGGCCGACGAGGCCGAGCAGCCGGCTCACGCGTTCCGCGCGCTCAGCCGGCGGCATCCCGTGCATCCGCGGGCCGAACGCGATGTTCCCGGCCACGTCCCGGTGCGGGAACAGCTGGCCGTCCTGGAACACCAGCCCGAACCCGCGCTTGTGCACCGGCACGCGGGCCAGGTCGGCGCCGTCCCAGCGCACGCTGCCCGCGGTGATCGGCTCCAGACCGGTGATCGCGCGCAGCAGCGTCGACTTCCCGGAGCCGGACGGGCCGAGCAGCGCGAGCACCTCGCCGTCGGCGATCTCCAGGTCCACGCCGGAGACGGCGGTGAACGGGCCGTACCGCACGGTCAGGCCGGACACGGTCAACGCCATGGCTAGAACTCCCCCACCCGGCCGGACGCGAGCCGGTCGATCACGATCACCGCGGCCGCGGTGACCAGCATGAGCAGCGCGCACGCCGCGTACGCCATCTGGTTGTTGAGCTGGCCCGGCCGCGCGATCAGCGCCGCGATCGCAACCGGCAGGGTCGGCGTCTGCGGGCGCGCCAGGAAGCTCGTCGCGCCGAACTCGCCGAGCGCGACGACGTAGCCGAACCCGGCCGCGGCGACGACGGCGCGGAACGCCAGCGGCACGTCGATCTCGCGCCACACCCGCGCCGGGCTCGCGCCGAGGGTGGCCGCGGCCTGGCGCAGGCGGTCGTCGATCGACCGCACCACGGGCAGCACCGTGCGGATCACCAGCGGGATCACCACCAGCGCCTGCGCGAGCGGCACCAGCAGCGGCGACCGGCGCAGGTCGCCGGGCAGCGCGTCGAGCGTGATGAGGTAGCCGAACCCGACGGTCACCGCGGACACGCCGAGCGGCAGCATCAGCGCGGCGTCCATCGACTCGCCGACGCCGCGCGCGAGCCGTCCCGGCGACCGGCGCAACGCGACCAGCAGCACCGACGCCGACACCCCGATGACCATCGCCAGCACCGTCGCGTCGGTCGCGGTGCGCAGCGAGTTCAGCGCCGCGTCCCAGCCGGACACCTGGAGCGTGCCGTCGTTGCCGGTGCTGGACAGCGCCCGGTAACCGGCCAGGCTCCAGCCGTCCGCGGTGGACACCGAGCGCACCAGCAACGCGACGATCGGGGTCAGCAGCAGGCCGAGCACGACCACCGCCGCGCCGACCACGGCCCACTCCCCGCCGACCGGGCGGCGCGCGGTCTCCCGGCGCGACCGCAGCCGCAATGCGCTCTCCCGGCGGCGGCGAGCGGCTGCGCCGAGCAGCAGCGCGCCCAGCACGGCGGCGATCTGCACCAGCGACAGCGCCGCCGCGCCGGTCAGGTCGAGCAGGTTCTCGGTGCGCAGGTAGATCTCGGTCTCCAGCGTGCGGTACCGCGCGCCGCCGAGGATCAGCACCACGCCGAAACTGGTGGCGCAGAACAGGAACACGACGGCGGCCGCGGACGTGATCGCCGGCATCAGCGCGGGCAGCGTCACCGAGCGGAACGCGCGCCAGCGGGACGCGCCCAGCGCGCGGGCGGCGTCCTCGGCCCGCGAGTCCAGCAACGCCCACAGGCCGGCGACCGTGCGGCCGACGACGGCGACGTTGAAGAACGCGTTGGCCAGCACGATGGACAGCCAGCCGCCGTCGGTCCACAGCGCCCGGAACGCCAGGCCCACCACCACGGTGGGCAGCACGAACGGGACGAGCACCAGCGTCCGGACGACCGCCACCCCGGGCAGCCGCACGCGCGCCAGCAGGAACGCGACCGGCAGGCCGGCGACCACGGCGATCAGGGTCGAACCGGCGGCCTGCGCGACCGTGAACCAGGCCAGCCGCCACGTCTCGCCCTCGGCCAGCGCGGCGAGCACCTCGCCGTCGACGAAGCCCAGCCGCAGGATCGCGCCGACCGGCCAGGCGAAGAAGACGACCAGGAACCCGAGCGGCAGCACGGCCAGTGCCGCCAGCCCGAGCCCGGCACGGCTCACTGGCCGAGCAAGGAGCGCCACTGCTCGATCCACCGCTCGCGCCCGGCCTGCACCGTCTCGGCGGGCAGGCTCGCCGGGTTCGGCGGCAGCGGGGCGGCCGTCGTCCACGCCGTGGGCAACGCCACGCCCTCCCGCGCCGGGTAGACGTACATGTTCTCCGCCACTGTGGCCTGGAACTGCTGGGACAGCAGGAAGTCGATCACCTTCTGCGCGTTGGCCGCGTTGGGCGAGCCGGCCAGCACACCGGCGTACTCGACCTGGCGGAAGCAGGTGTCCAGCAGCGCCTTCGTGCGCGGCTTGCCGTCCTCGCCGATCTCCGCGGCGGGCGAGGACGCGTAGGACACCACGATCGGCCGCGGCCCCTTGCCGGAGGAGCCGGAGAAGTCCTGGCCGTAGGCCTCCTCCCAGCCGGCGACGGCACGCATGCCGTTGTCCTTCAGCTGGGTCCAGTAGGCCTGCCAGTTCTGCTCGCCGTAGCGGGCGATGGTGCCGAGCAGGAACGCCAGTCCGGGGGAGCTGGTGGCCGGGTTCTCCACGACCAGCAGGTCCTTGTACTCCGGCTTGACCAGGTCGTCGTAGGTCGCGGGCTCCGGGATGCCGCGCTCGGCGAACCAGGTGGTGTCGATGTTGACGCAGACGTCGCCCACGTCGACGGCGGACAGGCGGTGCTCGGAGTCCACGGCGTAGCGCTGCGGGCCGCGATCGGCCTCGGGGCTGGTGTAGGGCGCGAAGACGCCTTCGGTGAGCGCGCGCGAGGCGAAGGTCGAGTCGACGCCGAACGCCGCGTCGCCGATCGGGTTGGCCTTCGTGAGCACCAGGGTGTTGGTGAGCGCGCCCGCGTCGCCCTTCTTCACGACGTTGATCGTGATGCCGGTCTGCTGCCGGAAGGCGTCGAGCACCTGCTGCGGCGCGGCGAACGAGTCGTGGGTGACGAGCGTGACCGCGGCCGGGCCGTCCTCCGCGTCGTTGCCGGCCAGCGTGCAGCCCGCGGTCAGGGCGGCGACAAGGCCGACCAGGACGCCCGTGCGGAATCTCATGACCACTCCTCGCTCGTTCCGGCGAGAAAGGTCGGGGCCCTCCCTGCGCCGGCATGATCCGGATCAGGTGCGAACGGTCGCGGGGCGAACCCGCCTCTCAGCCCGGTGGACCCGGACTCCCGTGGCAACCGTGCAGCGTACCCGCCGCCGTACCACCATGGAGCACATGGCGGAACTACTGAGCGAAACCGAGATCTCCGAGGCCCTCAACAAGCTGCCGTACTGGCAGCGCGCGGGCGACGCGCTGGAGCGCACGGCCGAACTCGCCGACTTTCCGCAGGCCATCGCGATGGTCAACCGCGTCGCCGAGATCGCCGAGGGCGTGAACCACCACCCGGACATGGACATCCGGTGGCGCACCGTGACGTTCCGGTGCAGCACCCATTCGGCGGGCGGGATCACCGCGAAGGACGTGTCGCTCGCCGAACAGATCGACGGCACGATCGACGCGCTGTGATCTAGGCCGGACCGGCAACTTCGCGGCCGGTCCCGTGCGTTGCCCCTGGTGGAGGGAACGCACCATGAGGAAGGTTGTCACGCGACTGGCCGCCGTGGCGGCCGCCGTCGCCTTGTTGCTGGGAGTGCTCGCCGGGACCGCTTCGGCGGTCACGTCCACCGCCGTCGAACCGCCGGGCGAGACGCGCGCGGTGGTGGTCGGGACGCTGGCGTTCGGGTTGATGATCGCCGCGGCGGGGGCCGTGTTCTGGTACACGGCGCGACATCGGGGACCGCAGGAGTGATTTCGGTCACGTCGGCCGCCGGTCTGTAACGACAGGGGTGTCGCGGGCGCTGTCACGCGCGGAAGTCCCTGCTCACCCCGAGGTTCGCCGCCATGAACACCACGCCCGCCCTGTCGCCGGCCCAGCGCGCCTGGGTCACCGCTCTGGCCACCGTGATCACCCTGCTCGCCGTTCTCGTGCTCGCCGCGCTGGGCTGAGTTCCAGCAGGTCAAAGGCCCGCCGGTACCCCGGCGGGCCTTTTTCACGCGCAGTTGATCTGTGTCCATGACCACTCGTTGGTGACTTTTCCGTGTCCTATTCGTAATGTCACGGGCGGCCATCCCCCGAACGGCCGAAAAGTCCCCTCCCCGAAAATGGTGATCTTCCGAATGGTGGGTCGACATAGATCCAAAGCGAAATCGCTGAGAGTCCCCCTGGCGATCGGCCTGGCCGCGGCGTTCGTGCTGGGCTTCGCGGTCTGGCTGACCGGCAACTTCAGCAGGCAGGACACGGCCAGCATGGCGGCGCAGATGAAGCCGCTGCCGACGACCTCGGCCCCGACGAGCACGTCGAGCAGCACGACGACGCCGCCACCGCCTCCCCCGCCGGTGACGACGACGCCGCCGGTGGCGCCCCCGCCGTCGACCACTTCGAAGTCGACGCCGAAGTCCACGAAGACGACCCCGAAGACGACGACCAAGGCGGCGAACGCCTGCTCGTCGGTGCTCGAGGGCACATTGCCGCACGTGGCGAAGGTGGGCAACCACATCGCCGCGAAGTTCGGCGTGGACGACATCGGCGGCCGAGCGGGCCGCTCCGGCACGAGCGACCACCCCAGTGGCCTCGCGCTGGACTTCATGGTGGACACGTCCACGGGCAACGCCATCGCCGACTACCTGCTGGCCAACCAGTCCGAGTTCAACGTCAAGTACGTGATCTGGAGGCAGCGCTACAACGACGGCAGCGGCTGGTCGACGATGGAAGACCGCGGCGACGCCACGGCCAACCACTACGACCACGTGCACGTGTCGTTCGAGTCGAGCGGATCGGTGAACGTGACCTGCTGATCGGCGCGGGTTACGGGCTCGACGCCCGCAGTTCACGAGAGAACGCCCAGGCTTCCCCGGCCTGGGCGTTCTCTTGTTCTTTCGGTGTCGCCCAGCCGCCGGCGGCGGGCTCCGCTGTGCCCTGAGCAGGCGCCCTGCCACCTCAGCACGCCCCACCGCTCATGGTCCACCCGCCCTGCGGCGCGCGCACCGCCCACCAGCCGGCGCACCGCCCACCAGCCCCTGGAACCCCACGGCCCACCGGCCCGCCAGCCCCTGACACCCCCACAGCCCGCCGGCCCGTCAGCCGGCACACCATCCACCAGCCCCTGACACCCCCCGGCCCACCGGTCCGCCAGCCGGCACACCATCCACCAACCCCTGGAACCCCCACAGCCCACCAGCCCGCCAGCCGACACATCGCCCACGGCTCACCGGCCCGCGCACCGCCCACCAGCCCCTGACACCCCCAACGGCTCACCGGCCCGCCAGCCCGCGCACCGCCCGCCAGCCCGCGCACCGCCCACCAGCCCCACACCCCCCACGGCCCTCGCGCCGCCCCACCCCACCCCGCCGCGCCCGGAGACCGCGGCCCGGCGCCATGAGCTCGCGCTCCGTGGACCCAGGAGCTACTTTCGGTCACCTGATTCCCGCGGCTCGAACGTCCTGGACCGTGTCCCGCTGGTGGCACGGGCCCGTCGCGCTCGTCGTGATCGCCTCGCTCGCCGTCCAGCTGGCGCTGATCTTCACCGGCGGCGCCGACGCGAACTCCGGCCAGACCGGGGAGGCGCTCCGCCTCGGGGTCCGCCTGTGGCGGCTCTTCAGCTACTTCACCATCGAGAGCAACCTGCTCGTGCTCGCCGCCGCGCTGGTGCTCGTGTGGCGCCCCACCTTCGACGGCCCGGTCTGGCGCGTGGTGCGGCTGGACGCGCTACTGGGGATCCTCATCACCGGGCTGGTTTTCGCGATCATGCTGGCGCCCCAGGTGCACCTCACCGGAGCCGCCCTGGCCGCGACCGTCGGCTTCCACTACATCTCCCCGTGGGCGACGATCGCGGCGTGGCTGCTGTTCGGGCCGCGCCCGCGGATCTCGTGGTCGACGGTCGCGGGCGCCTTCGTGTGGCCCTTGGCGTGGCTCGTCTACATCTTCACGCAGGGCGCCTTCACCGACTGGTACCCGTACCCGTTCCTGGGACGTGACGGACCTGGGCCTCGGAGCAGCCATCCGCAACGCGGGCTCGTCGTGGTGCTCGCCCCGGCGTTCGCGGCACTGTTCAAACTCGCCGACGCCCGGATGCCGGCCCTCCTGCGAGACACGCCGACCCCCGACCACCGGGTGTCGGCCCCGCCGGAGCGATCGGCGCCGTAGGCCGGGTCAGACGTTGAAGCGGAACTCCACCACGTCGCCGTCGGCCATGATGTAGTCCTTGCCTTCCATCCGGACCTTGCCGGCGGAGCGCGCGGCGGCCATCGAGCCGGCTTCGACGAGGTCGTCGTAGGACACGACCTCCGCCTTGATGAAGCCCCGCTCGAAGTCGGTGTGGATGACGCCCGCGGCCTGGGGCGCGGTGGCGCCCTGCGGGATCGTCCACGCGCGGGACTCCTTCGGGCCCGCCGTGAGGTAGGTCTGCAGCCCGAGCGTGTGGAACCCGGCGCGGGCCAGCGCGTGCAGGCCGGGCTCGGTCTGGCCGACCGACTCCAGCAGCTCGCGCACCGACTCCTCGTCGTCGAGTTCGAGCAGCTCGGCCTCGACCTTCGCGTCCAGGAACACGGCGTCGGCGGGGGCGACCAGCTTCGTCAGCTCCTCGCGCTTCGCCTGGTCGGTCAGCACACCCTCGTCGGCGTTGAAGACGTACAGGAACGGCTTCAGGGTGAGCAGGCTCAGCTCACGCAGCAGCGCGGTGTCGACCTCCTTCTGCGCGGAGAACAATGTCCGTCCGCTGTCCAGGATGTCCTTCGCCTTCTGCGCGGCTTCCAGCGCGGGCCGGTTCTCCTTCTTCGTCCGGGCTTCCTTCTCCAGCCGCGGCAGCGCCTTCTCCAGCGTCTGCAGGTCGGCGAGGATCAGCTCGGTGTTGATCGTCTCGATGTCCGACGACGGGTCCACCCGGCCGTCGACGTGCACCACGTCCGGGTCGTCGAACACGCGGATGACCTGGCAGATCGCGTTGGCCTCACGGATGTTCGCGAGGAACTTGTTGCCGAGGCCGGCACCCTCGGACGCGCCCTTGACGATGCCTGCGATGTCCACAAAGGACACCGTGGCCGGCACGGTGCGGGCGGAGCTGAACATCTCGGCGAGCTTGTCCAGACGCTCGTCGGGCAGCGGCACGACGCCGACGTTCGGCTCAATGGTGGCGAACGGGTAGTTCGCGGCGAGCACGTCGTTGCGGGTCAGCGCGTTGAACAGGGTCGACTTGCCGACGTTGGGCAGGCCGACGATACCGAGGGTCAGACTCACGGCCCGAAGTCTACGGGGCGGGCCCACCACCCGGCCCGGCCGCCCGTTCACGGCCATGTCGGAATTCCGCCAGTCAGGCGCCTGACCTGCTGGCAGGATCGAACCCATGACAGCGATCGCCGCACCGGCCGAGCAGGCGCTCTGGCGCGACAACGAGCGGTGCTACCGCGCCGTCGCCTCGCGCGACGCCCGCTTCGACGGCCAGTTCATCACGGCCGTGCGCACGACCGGCATCTACTGCCGGCCGTCCTGCCCGGCGCTCACCCCGCGGCAGGAGAACGTGCGGTTCTACCCGACCGCCGCCGCGGCGCAGGCCGCCGGCTTCCGCGCCTGCCGCCGCTGCCTGCCCGACGCCGTGCCCGGCTCACCCGAGTGGAACGTGCGCGCCGACCTGGCCGCACGGGCCATGCGGCTGATCGCCGACGGCGTCGTCGAGCGCGAGGGCGTGCCCGGCCTGGCCCGCCGCCTCGGCTACTCCGAGCGGCAGCTCGGCCGGGTCCTCACCGCCGAACTCGGCGCGGGACCGCTGGCACTGGCCCGCGCGCACCGGGCCCACTCGGCGCGGCTGCTCATCGAGCTGTCCGAGCTGCCGCTGGCCGACGTCGCGTTCGCGGCCGGCTTCGCCAGCGTGCGGCAGTTCAACGACACCATCCGCGAGGTCTTCGCCCGCACCCCGTCGCAGCTGCGCACGGCCGCCGCCGCAGCACGCCGCCGCGCCGGCGCCGCCGAGCCCGAAGCGGGCACGGCCGGGACCCGGCTGTCCCTGCGGCTGCCGTTCCGGCCGCCGTTCGACGCCGCCGGGCTCCTCGGCTTCTTCGCCGCCCGGGCCGTGCCCGGTGTGGAGTCCGTCGACGAGCACAGCTACGCCCGCACCCTCCGGCTCCCGCACGGCGCCGCGACGGTGACGCTGACGCCGCAGGACGGGCACGTGCGCTGCGACCTCCGGCTCGCCGACGTCCGCGACCTCGGCGCGGCGGTCACCCGGGCCCGGCGCCTGCTGGACCTGGACGCCGACCCCGAGGCCGTCGCGCGCGTGCTCGCCACCGACCCGGCACTGGCCCCGGCGGTCGCCGCGACCCCGGGCATCCGCGTCCCCGGCGCCGCCGACGGCTTCGAGCTGGTGCTACGCGCCATGCTCGGCCAGCAGGTCTCCGTCGCCGCCGCGCGCACCGCCGCCGGCCGGCTCACCGCCGCGCTCGGCGAGCCGGTCCCGTGGCAGCCCGACCTCCTGCTGTTCCCCACCGCCGAGACGGTGGCCGAGCGAGGTCACGAGGTGCTGCGGGGCCCGAAGCGCCGGACCGACGCCATCCTCGGCGCCGCCGCCGCACTCGCCTCCGGAGACGTCGACGTGCACGTCGGACGCGACCCCGCCGAGCTGCGAGCCGAACTCCTCGCCCTCACCGGCATCGGCCCGTGGACCGCCGACTACGTGCTGATGCGCGTCCTCGGCGCTCCCGACGTGCTGCTCACCGGCGACCTCGTCCTCCGCAAGGGCGCGGCCGCCCTCAGCATCGCCGACGACATCCCCGCACTCACCGAACGCGCACAGGCGTGGCGACCTTGGCGGTCCTACGCCGGCATGTACCTGTGGCGCTCGAGCCAAGCCTGAACCCCGTCAAGGAGAACCGACATGAGCATCGCCCACTGGTCCACGACCGACACCCGGATCGGACCGTTCACCGCCATCGTCGCGAGCGACGGCGCCGTCCTGGCCTCCGGCTGGACCGCCGAACTCGGCGAACTGACTCCCCAGATCTCCCCCTCACTGCGCCCGTCCGACCTCCGCGAGAAGCGCGACCTCGGCGCGGTGAGCACCGCGATCCGCCGCTACCACGACGGCGAACTGGACGCGATCGACGACATCCCCGTGCGCCAGCGGTCCGGCGAGTTCCTGCAGCACGCGTGGGACGTGCTGCGCACGGTGCCCGCCGGCAAGCCGGTCACCTACACCGAGTACGCCACCCTCGCCGGCCGCCCCGCCGCCATCCGCGCCGCGGCCTCGGCCTGCGCCCGCAACGCCGCGGCGCTGTTCGTGCCCTGCCACCGGGTGCTCCGCATCGGTGGCGCGCTGGGCGGCTTCCGCTGGGGCGTGGACGTCAAGCGCTGGCTGCTCGACCACGAAACCCCGTACCGCTCCTGAAGTTCACGCCATCTGCAGCTCCAAACTCGACCCGGTGCGGGACTTGCGCACCCGCAACCGGGTCGGGATCCGCTGCCGCAGCTCCTCCACGTGGGACACCAGGCCGACCACTCGGCCTCCGGCCCGCAACTCGTCGAGGATGTTCATCACTACGTCGAGGGTTTCGGAGTCGAGCGTCCCGAAGCCCTCGTCGACGAACAACGTGTCCAGCAGCGAGCCGCCGGTCTCCGCCGCGACCACGTCGGCCAGCCCGAGGGCCAGCGCGAGTGACGCGAGGAACGACTCCCCGCCGGACAGCGTCTTCGCCGGACGGACCGTGCCGGAGAAGTCGTCCAGCACGTCCAGTCCCAGGCCGCCCCTCGTGCCGTGCGATCCGGCCGCATCGGAATGCACGAACGAGTAGCGGCCCTGGCTCATCGTCTGCAACCGCGCCGTCGCGGCGATGGCCACCTCTTCCAGCCGGGCCGCCAGCACGTACGACCGCAGCGACATCTTCCGCGCGTTCTGCCCGCGCCCGTTGACCACGTCGGTCAGCGCGTCGAGCTCGGCGAACTCCTCTTCCAGCGGCCGCAGCCGCTCGGTCGCGGCCGCCAGCCGCTCGGCCAGCGTGCCCAGGGCGTCGGCTTGGGCGGCCGCCGACCGCAGCACAGCCACCGCGGCCTCGGCTCGTTCCCGCGCCGCCTGGGCCTTCGCCCTCGCCGACTCGACGTCCACCTCGTCGTCCGGCCCGACCCCGAACAGCTCGGGCTCGTTCAGCGTGGCCCGCGCCGCTGCCTCTGCCTTCCCGGCGTCAGCCAGCCGTTTCTCCAGATCACGGACCGTCGCCTCGTCACGCGCGGCGGCCCGCATCTCCTCCACGGTCTCGAAACCGGCTCTCCACAGCGCTTCCCGAACCTCAGCGCGCTGACGCTCGAGCTGCTCAGCGGCGCTCGCAGCCGCGGACCGCGCCTCGGCGAGGGCGTCCAGCGCTCGCACGATTCCCGTCAGGTGCGCGCGCCGGGCGGCGACGTCGGGGTGCTCACCTCGCGCTTCCTCCAGGCGCCGGGCGCGTTCGGCGACGCGCTCGGTCAGCGCCCGGTGCTGGGTCTCGGCGGCCGTGGCCGCCTGCAGTTCGGCAGCGCGCTTCTCTTCCAGTTCCCGTTGCTCGGTCTCGGCCGCCTGCACCTGCTTCGCGAGCGGCGCCCGCTGTTTCGCCAGCGCGTCGAGACCCGCGATCTCCCTGCGCAGCAAGGAAAGTTCCTCGGTCAGCTGTGCGCCGTCCCGGCCCCGCAGACGCTCACGCAACGCCGCGAGCTTCGTTTCGGCTTCGTGCTTGGCCGCCTCCGCCGCCTTCCGGCGCCGCTCCGCCCGGCTCTCCGCCTCTTCGGCCGCCTGCTCCTGCTCCGGTGAAACAGCTTCGGGCGCCGCCATGGCCGGAGCCGGGTGGTCAGAGGAACCACACACCGGGCACGGCGAGCCGGACGTCAACCGGGACGCGAGCTCGGCCGCCATCCCGTCGAGCCGCCACCTCCGCAGTTCGAGGAACCGTTCACGCGCCTCCTGGTGCTGGTCGATGGCCTCGCGCGCCGCCGCTCCGGCATCCGCCACGACGCGCTCGGCCGCGGGCAGGCGTTCCGCGTCCCGGACCGCGGCGACCAGTTCGGACTCGCGCTTGCGGACCTCACCGAGCTTCGCCTCGGCGTCGATCGCGACGTCGAGCCGCCCCCGCAGGTCCCGCACGCGCTCCGGGATGCCCGCCAGCTTCTCCCCGAGCACCTGGACGCGGGCCCTGGCCTCGCTCGCGGCCTCGGCGTAGCGCTCGATGTCCCGTCGATCGCGCACCTGCTGCTCGGCCTCGGCCACCAGCCCGGCGAGCGCACCGGCCTCCTCGCGCAGCTTCCCGGACAGCTTGCGCAACTCCGCGGTGTCCGCCTGCGCGTCCGTGAAACCGGTCGCCACGAGGGCGGCTGCCTTGCGCTCCTCGGCCACGCGGGCTTCGTCCAGCTGCGTCGCGCACCGGTCCGCCTGTGCCGCGACACCCACCACTGCCGCCGCGCGCCTCGCCGCCTCGAGCTCGGCGGCCCAGCGCTGCCGTTCCTCTTCCTGCTCGGCCAGTGCCGCGAGCCGCCGGTGCGCCTCCCGGACCCGGCGCACGCGTTCCGCCGCCGACAGCCGCTCGGCCAGCAGCTCGTCAGCCGATTCACGCGCCGCCCTGGCACGTTTCTCGTCCTCGCGGGCCTGCTCCACACTGGAGCGGATCCGCTCGCCGGTGCGCGCGACCCAGCCCGCGACGTCCTCTTCAGGCACGTCCTCCCCGGCCACCTGGGCGAACCGCGCCGTCCACTCGCGCAGGTCCTGGCGCTGCTGGTCGAGTTCGCGCCGCCGGTCCGCCCGCCGCTCCCGGAGCCAGCCCTCGACCTCGGCGAACCGCTTGGTGCCGAAAAGCCGCTCCAGCAGCTTCTCGCGCTCGTCGGTGTCCGCGCGCAGGAAGCGGGCGAACTCGCCCTGCGGCAACAGCACGACCTGGAAGAACTGCTCCGCGCTCATCCCGAGCAGGCGCTGGACCGTGCGGCCGACCTCGTCGATCCGCGTCAGGCCCTCGGGGGGCTGGCCGGCGGGCGGCGGACCGACCCACCGGAGCACCGCCTTCGCCTGCTGCGTCGTCGTTCCCTCGCCACGCCGCTTCGGACGCTGGTACTCGGGGCTGCGCTGCAACCGCAGCCGCTGCCCCTGCACGGTCAGTTCGAGCACGACCTCGGTCGGCTCGTCCGGATCCGCCAGGTCGCAGCGCAGGCGCTTGACCTGACCGCGCGCACCGGGAACCGTGCCGAACAACGCGAACGCCACCGCGTCCAGCAGCGTCGTCTTGCCCGCGCCCGTGTCGCCGTGCAGCAGGAAGAGCCCGTCTGCGCCGAGCGCGTCGAAGTCGACGACCTCGCGGGACCGGTACGGTCCGAAGGCCGCCACCTCCAGCCGGTGCAGTCTCATGCCGCGTCCTCCCTGTCCGCCTTCTCCAGGGCCGTCCGGAGCAGCGCGGCTTCACGCTCGTTCGGCGGCGCGCCACGGCAGTCGTCGAGGAAACCGTGCGCGATCTCCTCGTCGGACCGGCCCCGCACCGCCGCGGCGTACCGCAACGCGGCGGACGTCTTACCGTTCTCCGGCTGCCACTCCAGATGCACGGCGTGCGGGAACCGCTCCCGCAGCAACCGCATCGCGTCCACCGGACGGACGGGGTCGGTGAGCGTGACCGACAGGTAGCACTCGGCCAGCTCGTCGTGCGCCGGGTCGGCGAGCAGGTCCGCGAGCCTGCCGGTGATCTTCGCGAGCCGGCGCGGAACCGGCAGCTCGTGCCGCCGCACGCCGGCGAGGCCGGACGCGTCGAGGTCCACGATCCACACCGATTTCCGTTGCTGCGCCTCGGAGAACGAGTAGGCGACCGGGCTGCCCGAGTACCGCAGGTGCTCGGCGAGCGTCTGCGGGCCGTGCAAGTGTCCCAACGCGACGTAGTCCGCGCCGTCGAAGACCGCGCCGGGAACCTGTTCCACACCGCCGATCGCGATGGACCGCTCCGATTCGGTCGGCGCGCCGCCGGTCACGAACGCGTGCGCGAGCACGACCGAGCGGGTTCCCGGCGCGCGATCCGCGAGATCGGCGCGGATGCGGCGCATCGCTTCGGTGAGCACGCCCGTGTGCCCGCGCGCGCCCGTAACGCCGAGCGCGTGCCGCGCCGGTTCCGGCTCCAGGTAAGGGATCCCGTAGAGCGCGACCGGCCCGTGCTCGTCGTCGAGCAGGACCGGGTCGGCGATCCGGTCGATCGTGGTCCGCAGGTGCAGACCGCCCGCGGCGGCGAACTCGCCGAACGCGCCCAGCCGCGGGGCCGAGTCGTGGTTGCCGGAGGTCAGGACGATGTGCGCGCCGGCGTGCCGCAGGCGGCTCAGGGCGCGGTTGGCGACCTGCACCGCCTCGGCGGACGGCACGGCGCGGTCGTAGATGTCGCCCGACACGAGGACGACGTCCACCCCCTCGGCGGCCACCACGTCCGCGAGGTGCGCGAGCACGGCGTCCTGCTCGGCGAGCAGGTCCAGCCCGTGGAAGGTGCGTCCGACGTGCCAGTCGGAGGTGTGCAGGAGTCTCACGTGGCCCAAGTTAGGAGGGGGGTCCGACAGAATCCCGCAGACACACCGCGATGCTTCACCCGAACGTGTGTTCGGAGTGGATCCGCGCGGCCGGGCCCCGTTTTTGTCGGTGCCCTCCGTCATGATGCGGTCACGTTCTCGACGATCAAGAAAGGAGGGCGGCAGTGGCCTCCACCGTGATCAGCACGGCAGCCGTCGCGATCGCTTTGGTCCTGGTCGTGGCGGTCGCTCTGCTGTGGCGGCTCTACGGCGACAGCATGCGCCGCGCGGACGCGGCGGCCCGCCAGGTCGAAGCCGAGCGGTCACGCGTGGATCAGCAGCAGGCCGCGCTGCGCAGGTACGAAGTGGCCTTCGCCTCGATCACCGGCAGGGGCGAGCTGGGCGAGCAGGTACTGGCGGAGACCGCGCGGGCGCTGGGATTGCGCGAGGGGCTGCACTACACACTGCAGACGGACCTGGGTGGCGGTGGATCGGCCAAACCCGACATGGTGCTGCGGGTCGGTGGCGACCGGGCCGTGCCGGTCGACGCGAAGGCGAGCCTGGCCTGCTGGGCGGAAGCGGTCGAAACCGACGATCCGGACGAGCGGATGGACGCGTTGCGGGTCCACGTGCGCAACCTCCGCTCCCGGGCCGCGGAGCTCGCGGGCAAGGGGTACCAGCGCTGGGCCGACGCGATCTACGGCACGGTGATGTTCGTGCCGTCCGACGCGGCCGTCGTGGCGGCGCTGGACACCGATCCCGAACTGCTGCGCTGGATGCTCGACCGGCGAGTGTTCCTGTGCGGACCGACCGGGTTCGCGGTGGTGGCGTCGGCCGCGCTGTTCGCCGCGAGCGACCGGGCGGTGGTGGACGACATCGAGCGGGTGCGGGCCGGCGCGGCGGCCGCGCACCGGGCAGCGGGCAACGCTGTCGAGGCTCTCAACCTCAGCAGCACCCACCTGCAGCGGTTCCTGTCGGCGCGCCGGCGGGAGATGGAGGCGCTCGAAGGGTTCCGGGCAGCCGTGGCGCCACTGTCGGACGCGGCCGCCAGCCCGACCGAGGTGGCGCCCATCCGAAGGGGGGACGAGATAGCCGCGAGCTAGCGAAAAATTCGCGTTACCGGCACGTTGCCAACACGGCCGGACGAGCCGAAACCCCTGATCACGACGGGTTCCCGTGGGGGCGCGCCAGTGGTCTGAACCGCATCCTCGCCGGGATGGGGAGCCAGTGGGGCCGGCTACAGGTTACGGTGTTGCCTCGTGACCGCCATTCCCGATCGCCGGAGCGATTCCGACGCCGACGACATCCCCGTGCCGTGGGATCAGCGTCCCATCGTCGGTGAACGCCGGGGCCTGCCGTGGTGGGGTGCCGTGCTCCTCGCCTTCGGGCTGGCGGTGATCGGCGCGGTCATCGACATGCAGACGCAGAACAAGCTCGGCTGGCTGTTCCAGGGCGCGTACTTCGTCGGCGCGGTGGGCGCGGTGTGCGGTGTGCAACGGCGCAGTCTGTTCGGGCCGATGGTGCAGCCCCCGCTGATTCTGGGGATCACCGTGCCCGGGGTCGTGCTGCTGGTCTCCGGGTTGCCGGACAACAGCGACATGCTGACGAAGGTGCTGGCGGTCGGCACGCCGCTGATCAACGGTTTCCCGACGATGGCGATCACGACGGGCTGCACCCTGGTGCTGGGCATCGTCCGGATCTACCGCGAGCGCGACCCGGACGCGAAGCCCAAGGCCGGCGACGGCAAGCGGCCCACGGACCCGAAGCGGCCCGGCGGCGAGGTTCGCGGCGGTGCGCCGCGGGGTGATGCGCCGCGTCGGCGTCGTCCCGCGGAGGACCGTGCCGGCTCGGAGGACCGTCCGGGTGGTGACGGCGCTGCCGCGGGTGCGGTCGCGGCCGGGCGTGGTGTGGCGGGGCGACGTCCTGGACGACGCCCGGTCGACGACGACCCGCGTCGCGCCGCGGACGACGCGCCTCGGCGCGGTCGGCGCGGTGCGGACGGTGGCGCGCGACGTCCGGCGGAGGACGACCCACGCCGGGACCCGGGCCTCCGGGACGACCCGCGCCGTGAGGCCCGCGGCGGCAAGACGCCGCCTCCGGGACGGCGCCCGCGGCAGCGCGGTGTGCCGCCGGAGGAAGCCGACCGCCGCGGCGGCGAACCACGCACCGGCGGCCCGGCTGCCGACCGCCCCCGCCGCGTCCCCCCACGAGGCGGTGACCCACGCCTGGACCCGCGCCGAGCCCCCGAAGGCCGCCGCGGAACCCCCCCACGCCGCCGCCCCTGGAACGACGACGCCTGAGCGGGCGGTCTGCCGGCTCAGGAACGACGACGCCTGAGAGTGCGGTCTGTCTGCTGAGGCAGCGGGCCGGGCTCAAGACACGACCACTCGTGAAACCGGAGCGCGCGGGCTAAAGCAAGGAACCGGGCTACGGAGACGGCACCTGAAATCGGAGCGCGCGGCTGGCGGCTGCGGCAGCGCGCCGGGCTCCAGACCCGAGACCGCAATCGGCCGACTGACCCAGGGGGGCCGGGCTCCTGCGAAGCGCCAGATCACGGCGTGCTGACGTTGAGGCGACCGCGCCGGGCTCCGGTAGGACGAGCGCCTGGGCCGTGGGGCCGACGGACGTCGAGGCTGCAGCGGGGACAAGCGTGGGCTGCAGCGGGACTAGCGCGGACTTCAGCGGGATTGGCGTCGGGGCTGTGGAATCGGTGCCGCAGCGCTGTGAAGTCAGTACCGGAGCAACCGGTGCGCAGAGTTCGGCCAGACGCAGCGCGCCGAGCTGGGCAGGGACCTAGCCGCCTTCAACAACCTCGGCGGTTCAGGGTTGCGGGCGCAGGGCAAGAGGCAGTTCCAGGACAGGGCTTGTCCCGGAACCGACCAACCGCCGCCCGCCGAATCCGACCGGCACCACCGGCCGGCGTGGTCAGACGCTTCGCAGCTCTCGGGGGAGCGCGAAGGCGATCTTCTCATTCGCGGTCGTCACTTCTTGCACTTCGCCCCAGCCGCGCTCGGACAGCCACGCCAGCAGGTCCATCACCAGCACGTCCGGCACCGACGCGCCACTCGTCACGCCGACCGTCGTCACGCCTTCCAGCCACTTCTCGTCGACCTCGCGGGCGAAGTCGATCAGGTGCGCGTCCCTGGCGCCGGCCTGCTTCGCGACCTCCACCAGGCGCTGGGAGTTCGACGAGTTCTTCGACCCGACCACCAGCACGAGGTCGCACTCCGCCGCCATCGCCTTCACCGCGGTCTGGCGGTTGGACGTGGCATAGCAAATGTCGTCGCTGGGCGGGTCCGCCAGGTTCGGGAAGCGGCCCTTCAGCTGGTCGACACGCTCCATCGTCTCGTCGACGCTCAGCGTGGTCTGCGACAGCCACACGACCTTCGACGGGTCCCGCACCTCGACCTTCGCCGCGTCCTCGGCCGTGTCCACCAGCTGCACGTGCGTCGGCGCCTCGCCGGCGGTGCCCTCGACCTCCTCGTGGCCCTCGTGGCCGATCAGCAGGATGTCGTAGTCCTCACGCGCGAACCGGTTGACCTCCTTGTGCACCTTCGTCACCAGCGGGCACGTCGCGTCGATGGTGCGCAGGTTGCGCTCCTCCGCCTCCGCGCGCACGGCCGGTGACACCCCGTGCGCCGAGAACACGACGAGCTCGCCCTCGGGCACCTCCGACGTCTCCTCGACGAAGATGACCCCGCGCTCCCGCAGCGACTCGACCACGTGCCGGTTGTGCACGATCTCCTTGCGCACGTACACCGGGGGCCCGTACAGCTCCAGGGCCTTCTCCACGGCGACCACGGCGCGGTCGACGCCGGCGCAGTAGCCACGCGGCTTGGCCAGCAACACACGCTTGACGGGCTCGGAGACAGCAGTCATACGTCCAGGGTACGGGCCGCGCGGCAGGCGAACCCCGCCCCCACCGGGCACCCCTCGCCCGAATTGTGTGCATCCCGTCACGTCGCCACGCCGCGCCGGTTGGGCTGAACCGTCAAGGTGCGGCACGCTGTACCCATGAAGCCACTCCCGCTTCCCCTCCGCGTCGCGGCGGGCCTGGCCGTCACCGCCGCCGAACGCGCCCGCGACCTGCCGAAGACCCTGCTCGGCCTGCCCGTCACGGTGATCTCCGGCGTGCTCCAGTTCTCCATGCGGATGCAGCAGCACGTCACCGAGCTGGCCATCCGCGGCGACGACGCCCTCGCCTCGCTGCGCCCCGTCGAGGACGCCCCGAGCTGGGCCACCTTCGACGAGGACCTGCCCGCCGACCAGCCGACCGAACAGCCGCGCGCCGACCGCAACGGCCACCGCCCGGACGCGGTGCTCGCCGACGTCGGCGACAGCCCCTGGGAACAGGAGGAACGCGCGCTGGGCGAGGAGCACGTCGAGGGCGAGTTCGATAGCCCGGCCGGCACCGGCGAGGGTCCGCTCGGCCTGTCCAACTACGACGAGCTCACCCTGCCGCAGCTGCGCGCCCGCCTGCGCCGCTTCTCCCTCGAAGAGCTCGAAGAGCTGCTGGAGTACGAGCGCGCCCACGAGAACCGCGCGCAGTTCGTCGGCATGCTGGCCCGCCGCATCACCAACGTGCAGCGCGCCAACGCCACCGGGGACACCGAGGCGGAGTGAGCGCCGAACCCACCTCCGCGGAGAACCCGTGGCCGGTCCGCACCGTCGCGCGCAAGATCGCCGAGTGGATCAACCGGCTCGGCTCGGTCTGGGTCGAGGGCCAGGTCACGCAGATCAACGCCCGCCCCGGCACCCAGACCGCGTTCCTCACCCTGCGCGACCCGGCCGCCGACGTCTCCATGACCGTCACCTGCCCGACCGGCCTGCTGCGCGGCATCGAACCGCCGCTGCGGGACGGCGCCAGCGTCGTCGTCTACGCCAAACCGACGTTCTACCTGGGCCGCGGCACGATCTCGCTGCGCGCGACCGAGATCCGCGCGGTCGGCATCGGTGAGCTGCTCGCCCGCATCGAACGGCTGCGCCGCCTCCTCGCCGCCGAGGGCCTGTTCGCCAAAGAACGCAAGCGCCGCCTCCCGTTCCTGCCCAAGGGCATCGGCCTGATCACCGGCCGCGCGTCGGCCGCCGAACGGGACGTGCTGGTCAACGCGCACGCCCGGTGGCCGGCCGCGCCGTTCCAGGTGGTCAACACCGCCGTGCAGGGCGTGCAGGCGGTGCCGCAGATCGTCAAGGCGCTGAAGATGCTCGACGCCGACCCGTCCGTCGAGGTCATCGTCATCGCGCGGGGTGGCGGCAGCGTCGAGGACCTGCTGCCGTTCTCCGACGAGACCCTGTGCCGCGCGGTCGCCGCCGCGCGGACCCCGGTGGTCAGCGCGATCGGCCACGAACCGGACACGCCGCTGCTCGACCACGTCGCCGACGTGCGCTGCTCGACCCCGACCGACGCGGGCAAGCGCGTCGTGCCGGACGTCAAGGAGGAGACCGAGCGGGTCCGGCAGATGCGCGACCGGGCCCGCCGCGCGCTGCACGGCTGGGTGGACACCCAGTGCCGCCTGCTCGACCAGCTGCGCAGCCGCCCCGTGCTGGCCGATCCGCTCGGCCCGATCAACCGGCGCGCCGACGAGGTCGAGCTGCACCGGGAACGCGGCCGCCGCGCGGTGCTCAACCTGGTCTCGCACGAGCAGGCCGCCATCTCCGGCGCGCGCGGCAAGCTGACCGCGCTCGGACCGGCCGCGACCCTCGAACGCGGGTACGCGGTCGTGCAATACCGGGACGACGCAGGCAACCTCCAGGTACTCCGGCACATCTCTGAAGTAGCGGACGGAACTCCGCTGCGCGTGCGCGTCGTCGACGGAGCGGTGCACGCGGTCGCGAAGTCCACCGAACCAGGGGAGTAGGAAGTGCTGCGTTCCGCTCGGGCGACGTTCCTCCCGCTCACCACGGACGCCGCGGCCCGGGCCGGGGCGCAGGCCGTTCTCGACCGGGCGGGCGCCGCCGAGGCCGCGGCCGGCGCCTGCTGGGCGTCGCTGCTGGCCGGGTGCGCGGTGCCGGGCCGCTGGGATCTGGACGCGCGCCTGCGTCAGCTGTCGGAAGCGACCTCGGCCTTCGTGGGCGTGAAGTGGTGGTTCAACGAGGGCGCGCCGCACCGCAGGCGGGTCGCGCAGGCGCAGGGGTCGATCGAACTGGCGATCACCGAGGGTGACGGCCAGGAGTTCGCCACGGCGTTCGCCGGTTACGACCACGCGATGGCGAGCGCGGTAGTGTGCGCTCGTCGACCCGCGAGGAGCACAACCCGGTGACCGAAGAACTCGGCTATGAACAGGCCCGCGACCAGCTGATCGAGGTCGTCCGCGAGCTGGAGGCGGGCGGTTTGTCCCTGGAGCAGTCGCTGGCGCTGTGGGAGAAGGGCGAGCACCTCGCCAAGCTGTGCGAGCGTCACCTGGAAGGCGCGCGCGAGCGGATCGAGGACGCGCTCAAGTCCGTCGAGGACGAAACCAGCGACGAAGGGTGACATTCGCCATCACGACGCTGCCCTGCGAGCCCGCGCGAGTCTGAGAGAATCGTTACCCGCGCCAGCACGACCCTGGAGGGCAGCAATGACCAGCGGCACCCAGTCCCCGAGCTCGACCAGACGCAAAGAAGCGCCGGATCGCAACCTCGCGATGGAACTGGTGCGCGTCACCGAGGCAGCCGCCATGGCGGCGGGCCGCTGGGTCGGCAAGGGCGACAAGAACGCGGGCGACGGCGCGGCCGTCGACGCGATGCGCCAGCTCATCTCGACCGTGTCGATGCGCGGTGTGGTCGTCATCGGCGAGGGCGAGAAGGACGAAGCCCCGATGCTCTACAACGGCGAAGAGGTGGGCAACGGGGACGGCCCGGCCTGCGACGTCGCCGTGGACCCGATCGACGGCACGACCCTGATGTCCAAGGGCATGCCGAACGCGCTGGCTGTGCTCGCGGTCGCCGAGCGGGGCGCGATGTTCGACCCGTCGGCCGTCTTCTACATGGAGAAGCTGGCCGTCGGCCCGGAGGCCGCGGGCGTGGTGGACCTGTCCGCGCCGGTCGCGGAGAACATCCGCCGGGTCGCGAAGGCCAAGCACACCGAGGTCTCCGACGTGACGGTGTGCATCCTGGACCGCCCGCGGCACGAGCAGCTGGTCAAGGAGGTCCGCGAGGCGGGCGCCCGGATCCGGTTCATCTCCGACGGTGACGTGGCGGGCGCGATCGCCGCGGCCCGCCCGACCACCGGTGTCGACATGCTGTTCGGCATCGGCGGCACGCCGGAGGGCATCATCACCGCCTGCGCGATGAAGTGCCTCGGCGGCGAGCTGCAGGGCCGGTTGTGGCCGAAGGACGACGCCGAGCGCGAGAAGGCGATCGGCGCCGGGCACGACCTGGACCGCGTGCTCACCACCGACGACCTGGTGCGCGGCGACAACGTGTTCTTCTGCGCGACCGGCGTCACCGACGGCGACCTGCTGCGCGGCGTGCACTACCGCTCCGGCGGCGCGACGACCCAGTCGATCGTGATGCGCTCCAAGTCGGGCACGGTGCGGCTGATCGACGGCTACCACCGCCTGACCAAGCTCCGCGCGTACTCCTCCGTCGACTTCGACGGTGTCCTGACCGATGCCCCCGACGACGATGTGGTGCCACCGCTGCCGTGAAACGCCTCCTGCTGATCGCCGCCGCCTGCCTGGTCGCCGTCACCGGGGTGGTGCAGTCGGCGGCGGCCCGGCCGGACCTGGTCGGCGGCGTGTCCGCCGACCAGACCTACTCCTTCGTCGCGTCGCTGCAGACGACCGCGGGGAGACACTTCTGCGGTGCGTCCCTGATCTCGCCGCAGTGGCTGCTGACCGCGGCGCACTGCGTCCACGACCAGCCCGCGGGCACCTTCACCGCACGGATCGGCAGCAACGACCGCACGCAGGGCGGTGAGGTCGCGAAGCCGGACCGGGTCATCACCCACCCGAACTACAACCCGAGCGGGCCGGGCGGGGACATCGCCCTGGTCCACCTGGCCGCCCCGGTGCAGGCCGCGCCGGTCGGGCTCGGCACGTCGGCCGCGGTGGGCACGTCGGTGCGGCTGCTGGGCTGGGGCCAGCTCTGCCCGACTCCGGGTTGCGGCGCCGCGCCGATCGACCTCCAGCAGCTGGACACGACGCTGGTCGACGCGGCCCGCTGCGCGGCCATCGATCCGGCGACCGAGCTGTGCACCGATTCGCCCGGTGGCACGGCCGGCGCCTGCTACGGCGATTCGGGTGGCCCGGAGCTGGTCCGGGCCGGTGACCGGTGGCTGCTGCTGGGCCTGACCAGCCGTTCCGGCAACAACGATCCGGCCTGCACGACCGCGCCGTCGATCTACACCTCGGCGCTGGCGTACACGCAGTGGATCACCGAGCAGACCGCGCCACCACCGCCCCCGGCACCCAGCCCAACGCCGACCCCGGCGCCCAGCCCCACGCCAACCCCGACTCCCACGCCGTCCCCCTCCCCCAGCCCGACGACGACCTCCACACCACCGCCACCCGCCTGACTCACAGGTTGCTGGAGTGCCCCGGGAACAGGTGCGCTTCCGGATCGAGGGTGACGGCGATGTTGTTGATCGCGGTTGCGGCTTCGCCGAACCCGGTGGCGATCAGCTTGACCTTGCCCGGGTAAGCGGCCACGTCACCGGCCGCGAAGACCCGTTCCACGCCGGTCGCCATGGTCGAGTCGACCCGGATGGCGCGCTGGTGGATGTCCAGCCCCCAGTTCTCGATGGGCCCGAGGTCGGCGGTGAACCCGAGCGCGGCCACCACCGCCTGCGCGGGCAGCACCACCGGCTCCTCGCCCTTGACCTGCACCTCGACCTCGGCGAGCGCGCCATCCGGCCCCTCGCGCAGGGCGGTGACCTCGGCGTCGGTGATGATCCGCACCCCCAGTTCACGGGCCTGGTT
The DNA here is from genome assembly GCF_021654135.1 of Amycolatopsis tucumanensis. Taxonomy (GTDB): domain Bacteria; phylum Actinomycetota; class Actinomycetes; order Mycobacteriales; family Pseudonocardiaceae; genus Amycolatopsis_E; species Amycolatopsis_E tucumanensis. The sequence continues at coordinate 52,426 of NZ_JAKGSD010000008.1, forward strand.
GACGATCGACTCCGCGGCCCGGAACCTGGCGCGCCGGTGCACCAGCGTGACGCTCGACGCGAGCGGGTGCAGCGCCAGCACCCAGTCGAACGCCGAGTCGCCGCCGCCGACGACCACGACGTCCTGCCCCGCGTGCGCGTCCAGCGAGGGCACGAAGTGGACCATCCCCCGGCCGAGCCAGCCGTCCCCGGCCGGTAACGGCCGCGGCGTGAACTCGCCGATGCCCGCGGTGATCAGCACGGCCCTGGCGTGCACGACCTCACCGCCGTCGAGCACCACGTCCAGACCGTCGTCACCGCGGCGCAGCTCCTCGGCCTTGCGCCCGAGCAGGTAGGCCGGGTTCCACGGCGCGGCCTGTTCGACCAGCCCCTTGACCAGGTCGCGGCCGCGCACGGCGGGGAACCCGCCGACGTCGTAGATCAACTTCTCCGGGTACATCGCGGTGACCTGCCCGCCGGCTTCCGGCAGCGAGTCGACGACCGCCGTCGACAACCCGCGGAACCCGGCGTAGTACGCGGCGAACAGGCCGGTCGGGCCCGCGCCGACGATCAGGACGTCCACTGACAGAGCCATGGGCCGCCGCCCTTCCGCCGTGATCCAAGTCACCACCGATCTAACCATTCCGGGTGCGCAAACACACGGAGCGAGCGCCCGGCGGAAGGGCCAGACTCGGGTTATGGCTGAACCTGAATACCGGATCGAACACGACACGATGGGCGAGGTGAAGGTGCCCGTCGACGCGCTGTACCGGGCACAGACCCAGCGCGCCGTCGAGAACTTCCCGATCTCCGGCCGGGGCCTCGAGCGCGCCCAGATCCGCGCGCTCGGCCTGCTGAAAGCCGCGGCGGCGCGGGTCAACGCCCGGTTCGGCGTGCTGGAGGGCGACCTGGCGAACGCGATCGCGGCGGCGGCCGACGAGGTGGCCGAGGGCAGGCACGACGCGCACTTCCCCATCGACGTGTTCCAGACCGGGTCCGGGACCTCGTCGAACATGAACGCCAACGAGGTCATCGCGACCCTGGCGAGCCGCGCGCTGGGCAGCGACGTGCACCCGAACGACCACGTCAACGCCTCGCAGTCGTCGAACGACACGTTCCCGACGACGATCCACATCGCCGCCACCGAAGCGGTGCTGACCGACGTGATCCCGGCGTTGCAGCACCTCGCCGAGACCATCGAGGGCCGCGCCGCGGAGTGGCAGGACATCGTCAAGTCCGGCCGCACCCACCTGATGGACGCCGTGCCGATCACGCTGGGCCAGGAGGCCGGGGCGTGGGCGGCGCAGGTCCGGTTCGGCATCGAGCGACTGGAGTCCGGGCTCGGCAGGCTGGGCGAGCTGCCCATCGGCGGCACCGCGGTCGGGTCCGGCCTGAACGCGCCGGAGGGCTTCGGCGCCGCGGTGGCGGAGGAGCTGGCGAAGGTGACCGGCCTGCCGCTGACCGAGGCACGCAACCACTTCGAGGCGCAGGCCAGCCAGGACAGCGTGGTCGAGACCTCCGGGCACCTGCGCACGGTCGCCGTGTCACTGGCCAAGATCGCCAACGACCTGCGGTGGCTCGGCTCCGGTCCGCGCACCGGCCTGGCCGAGCTGCAGCTGCCGGACCTGCAGCCGGGTTCGTCGATCATGCCGGGCAAGGTCAACCCGGTGATCCCGGAGGCGACGCTGCAGGTGGTCGCGCAGGTGATCGGCAACGACGCGGCGGTGGCCTACGCCGGTTCGCAGGGCAACTTCCAGCTCAACGTGAACCTGCCGGTGATCGCGCGCAACGTGCTGGAGTCGGCGCGCCTGCTGGCCGCGGTGTCCCGCCTGCTGGCCGACAAGGTGATCGCCGGGATCACCGTCAACGAGGAGCGCACCAAGGCCTACGCCGAGGGCTCGCCGTCGATCGTGACGCCGCTGAACAAGTACATCGGCTACGAAGAGGCGGCCGCGGTCGCGAAGCAGGCGCTCAAGGAGCTGAAGACGATCCGCGACGTCGTCGTCGAGCGCGGCTACATCGAGCAGGGCAAGCTCACCGAGGCCCAGCTCGACGAGGCCCTCGACGTGCTCCGGATGGCGCGCGGCGGCAAGTGATCGGGTGGAGGCCACCCGCCGCGGGTGGCCTCCACCAGGGATCAGCGCCGGCGCAGCGACTTGTCCGTGAGCGCGGGCGGGGTGTAGTCCGGGTCGATGGGGTTGAGGTCGACGCCCGGTGGGACGATCTCGTCGATCCGGTCCAGCACGTCGTCGTCGAGCACGAGGTCCGCGCCTGCCAGCAGGTCGGCGAGCTGCTCCGGCGTGCGCGGGCCGATGATCGCCGAGGTGACCGCCGGGTGCGACCGCACGAACGCGAGCGCCAGGTGCGTGAGCGGGCGGCCCAGGTCGGCGGCGACCTTCTTCAGCTCGTTGGTGGCCGCCAGTTTCGCCGCGTTCCCGGGCAGGGCCGGGTCGAACTTGTGGTTCTGCAGCGCGACCCGGCCGGCCTGCAAGTCCACATCGGACGGTGTGGAGTACCTACCGGACAGCCAGCCCGCGGACAGCGGTCCCCAGGTCAGCACCCCCATGCCGTAGCGCTGCGCGGTCGGCAGGACGTGCGCCTCGATGCCCCGGTTGAGGATCGAGTACGGCGGCTGCTCGGTGCGGAACCGCACGTGCCCGCGCCGCTCCGCGACCCACTGCGCCTCGACGATCTGCTCGGGCGGGAAGACCGACGACCCGATCGCGCGCACCTTGCCCGCCCGCACGAAGTCCGAGAGCGCCGACAGGGTCTCGTCGATGTCGGTGTTGGGGTCGGGGCGGTGCACCTGGTAGAGGTCGACGTGGTCGACGCCGAGCCGGCGCAGGCTGTCGTCCAGCGCCCGGGTCAGCCAGCGGCGGGAGCTGCTGCCGGGCCTGTTCAGGCCGTAGAAGTGCCCCTTGGTCGCGAGGACGACGTCGTCGCGGCGCCCCTTGAGCGCCTTGCCGACGATCACCTCGCTCTCGCCGTCGGAGTACATGTCGGCGGTGTCCACGAAGTTGATGCCCGCGTCGAGCGCCGTGTGGATCATGCGGACCGACTCGTCGTGGTCGCGGTTGCCCCACGCGCCGAACATCATCGCGCCCAGCGTGTACTCGCTGACCTCGATACCGGTGCCGCCGAGAATCCGTCGTCGCATTTCGAGTTCCTCCTCTGGTGTGTGGTGTCCAAGTTCGCCGCGGACGAGGAGGGGGACCAGGCAACGCTTGACCTGGGTCTGGCAGTACCAGGCAACGGGTGCGCGGATCCGGATACTGGAGGCGTGGACGGAGCTGATTTCGGAGCGTTCCTCAAGGCCCGCCGCGCTGCGCTGGACCCGCGCGACGTGGGACTGCCGCAGGGGGTGACGCGGCGACGGGTCGCCGGGCTGCGCCGCGAGGAACTGGCGCAGCTGGCCGGGATCAGCGTCGACTACCTGACCCGCCTGGAGCAGGGCCGTGCGCGGAACGTGTCGGACGAGGTGCTGGATTCACTCGCAAGGGCGTTGCGCCTCAACCCGGACGAGTGCGCTTACCTGCACAACCTCGCGTCACCGCGCCTCAAGCGGACCGGGCGGTGCCCCGTGCAGCAGGTGCGGCCGGCGGTGCAGCAACTGCTCGACGCCATGTCGGTGCCCGCCTTCGTCTTCGGCCGCTACCTCGACGTGCTGGCGTGGAACCCGATGGGCGGCGCGATCGCGTTCGACTTCGGCTCGCTGCCGCCGCAGGAGCGCAACCTGCCGAAACTGTTCTTCCTCGGCGAGGACGAGGCACGCGCCCTGCACCCCGAGTTCGACCAGGTCTGCGAGGAGCTGGTGGCGAACCTGCGTGCCGAGGCCGGCCGGTGCCCCGGCGATCCGCGCCTGGCCCAGCTGATCGGCGAGCTGTCACTGGGCAGCGACCTGTTCCGCCACCTGTGGGCCGGGCACCACGTGCGGGAGAAGGCACACGGCCACAAGCGGATCCACAACCCGCTGGTCGGCGAGCTGCACCTGCGGTACGAAACGCTGCGCCTGCCGGACGAACCGGACCAGGCGATCGTCACCTACACCGCCGAACCGGGCTCGGAGTCCGAGCGCGCGCTGGGCCTGCTGGCCAGCTGGATCGCCACCGACGACATCGATCAGGCCACGTTGCGCCGCGCGGCGGGCGGCTGATACTTCCGGGACTGCGCCGACGGCTCGGCGAGGTCCCGGCCGGTCTCGCCGGTGCTGGTGCGGCTCGCCGGTTCGGCACCGGCCCGGTTGCCCGGCCACGGCCGCCGGCCGTCGCGGCGCGCCACCAGCACCGCGCAGAACAGGCCGAACAGCAGCGGCAGGTGGCTGGCCAGCCGTTCCCAGCCGACCCGGCCGGCGACCAGGTCCAGCACGGACAACCCGACGAGCACCGCGGCGAAGCTGAGCAGGACCGGCAGCTGGCTGCGTGCCTGCCGCGGCTTCGCGGCCGCCCACAGCAGGGCGATCGCGATGGCGAAGTTGAACGCCGCGGCCTCGTGTTCGAGGTGCGATCCCGGCTGAACGGCCATCCCGTCGGCCATCCGCTGGGGCACGAACAACAGCGACACCACGATGGACAACTGGGCGATCGCGGTGAGGACCAGCGCCAGCCGCGGCCAGTCGAGCCGCACCGGCCGGGCGGTCGCGGGCGCGTGGGCGAGCACTCGCGCCGACACGTCCGGCGACGCGGCGGCCGGCTCGAGGCGCACCAGGCGCGTCACCGCCGCCGCCTCGTCCTGCCAGGTCAGACAGGCCGCGCAGCGCGAGACGTGCTCGTCGAGCGCCACCGGATCCACCCCGGGGTCCTCGCCGTCGAGATTGGCGGAGATCGCCTCGCGCGCGGTTGCACAGTCCATATTTGCATTGTCGTCCGCGCGCACTGGATGGTTCCCCTCACCGCTCCGGATTCTGGGACCGGTTGGGATTTCACAGACCTGTGATGTTTCCTTGACGCCGGATGCCGCGGAGGCCATAAGGTCATCGGTCAGGGCCCGCACCGTCAGGCCGCACTGGGAGGAACGCGAACGTGGACGACGACGAGATCACCCGGGACGCCTTCCTGGCGGCGCGCGGCGATCGGGTGGCCGCCGAGCGCTTCGTGTCCGCCACCCAACGACAGCTGCACCGCCTGCTGACCTACCTGTCCAACCCCGGCGTCGCCGAGGACCTGGTGCAGGAGACCTACCTGCGCGCCTTCGCCGCCCTGCCGTCGTTCGCAGGCCGGTCGCCCGCCCGGATGTGGCTGCTGTCGATCGCCAAGCGCGTCGCCGCCGACCACCTGCGCGGCACCCGCCGCCGCCCGCAGACCAGCCAGGTCGACGACTGGGTGGCCACCGCGGAGCAGAGCGGCGCCCAGACGCCGGACCACGGCCGGCTCGTCGTGCTGCGCAAGCTGATCGCCGAGCTGGAGCCGGAGCGCCGCGAGGCGTTCGTGCTCACGCAGGTGATCGGGTTGTCCTACGCCGACGCGGCGGAGGTGTGCGACTGCGCGGTCGGCACCATCCGGTCCCGCGTGTTCCGGGCCCGCGAGGACCTGACCGCAGCGCTCAGCTCGAACGGGCGGGCGGCCTCACTCGGCTGAGCTCCACCGGTGCTCGACCCTGGCGAGCCGCCAGTACGCGATCGCGGCCGCCCACACCACCACGAACAACCCGACGACGATGTAGCCGACGCTGTCGAGGTCGATGTCCGCGATCCAGTCGATCAGCGCGCCCGACCAGCCCAGGTCGTCCCTGGCCACACCGACCAGCTCGATCGTGCCGATGACCAGCGCCACCGCGACGGACAGGCCGGTGATCGTGAGGTTGTAGTAGATCTTGCGGACCGGGTTGGCGAACGCCCAGTCGTAGGCGAAGTTCATGAACGTGCCGTCGAGCGTGTCGAACAGGCTCATGCCGGCGGCGAACAGCAGCGGCAGGCACAGGATCGCGTACCAGGGCAGGCCGGCCGCCGCGCCGGACCCGGCCAGTGCCAGCAGCAGCACCTCGGTCGCGGTGTCGAATCCGACGCCGAACAGCAGCCCGACCAGGTACATCTGGCCCGGGCGGCGGATCGAGCGGGTGAGCCTGCCGAGGAAGCGGTTGACGAACCCGCGCGAGTCGAGCCGCGCCTCCAGCTCGGCCTCGTCGAAGCGGCCGCGGCGCAGCTCGCGCCACACCTTCCAGATGCCGATCAACGCGACCAGGTTCAGGATGCCGATCAGGTACAGGAACCCGCCGGACGCTCCGGTGGAGATCACGCCGAGCACCTTGTGCGCGGAGGAGCCGTCCTCGGTCCAGCTCAGGATGCCCTTCGCGCCGATCGCGACGAGCACCGCCAGCACGACGACCACGGTGGAGTGCCCCAGCGCGAACCAGAACCCGACCGAGACCGGGCGCTGCCCCTCGGCCATCAGCTTGCGGGTGGTGTTGTCGATCGCGGCGATGTGGTCGGCGTCGAACGCGTGCCGCATGCCGAGCGTGTACGCCGTCAGCCCCAGCCCGAAGCCGAACACCTGCGCGCCGACGGCGTAGTGCCCGGGCACCACGAGCAACGCGAGAATCCCGAACGCGACCGCGTGCAACACGACGATCGCCAGCAGCAACAGGCCCGTGCGGTAGGTGTCCTGCCTGCGCCAGGACATGGTGGGTGAAGTCCCCATGGAGACCGCCTTCCAGCACCTCGTGGATGGTCCAACGTGCCGTGGCCGGTCTCCTGGCTTCGGATCGACATCCGCGGCCCGCCTTCCCGGACTCGCGTCCAGTGGCTGTCCCGGGCCGGGACTTCCCGTTCACAGTGGCGAGGGCCGCGCCGGTTTCACACCGGACTTCCCGAGCACCACGGCCCGCTCACGGTACGTTTCGGCCTCGCGGCGGGGCAAGAGCCATCCCGGTGACCGGCGCCCTACCGCCGGGACGCCGAGTTGTGCTGCGCCGCCGTCGCTTCGTCCACCAGCGACTTCGCGACGCGTTTGGCCGTGGCGACCGCCGTCGGTGCGACCTCCAGCGACGCCGCGACCGTCGCGCCCTCGACCAGGACGAGCAGCGCCTCCGCCAGCCGTGCCGGGTTCCGCGCGCCCGCGTCCACGGCCAGATCCCGCAGGTAGCCGAGCAACCACTGCTTCGACGCCGCGATCACCTGCCGGCCGGGGTGGTCGGCCGACGGCAGTTCGGCGTGCGCGTTGACGAACGCGCAGCCGCGCGTGTTCTCGGTGTCGAGCCAGTCGGCGAGCGCGTCGAACACCCTGAGCAGCTTCTGGGCCGGAGTCGTCCGGGAGCCCGCGAAGGAGCGCACCCGCTCCCGCCACCGCTCGTCCCGGCGGCGCAGGTAGAGCGCGACCAGGTCGGCCTTGGAGCCGAACCGGTCGTACAGGGTCTTCTTGGTGACCCCGGCCTCGGCGGCGATCGTGTCCACACCGACCGCGTGGATCCCGTTGTCGTAGAACAGTTTCCCGGCGACCGTGAGGATCCGTTCGGCGGCCGGGGTCAGCGGCTTGTCCGTCTCCACGACTTGACAGTACACCGACCGGTATAGCTACCGTGGGCTATACAGACCGGTATACCTGTGCGGGAGGGTGCATGCGGGGGAACGTCGTCGCCGGAAGCGGTTTCGTCCTGTTCTGGAGCTCCGGGTTCGTCGGCGCCACGCTGGGCGCCAGCTCCGGCGGCGCGGTGTCCCTCCTGGCCTGGCGGTTCCTGGCCGCGGGGCTGCTGCTCGGCGTGTGGTGGGTGGTCCGGCGGCGCTCGATGCGGCCGCGCGACGCCGCGATCCAGGCCGGTCTTGGTGTGCTCTCCCAGGGCGCGTACCTGTACTGCGTCTACGCGGCGGCCGACCTCGGCGTGGCCGCCGGGACGTCCGCGCTGATCGCGGCGCTGCAGCCGATCGTCGCGGTGGTGCTGAGCCAGTTCGTGCTGGGCGAACGCGCGGGCGCGCTGCGGTGGGCCGGGCTGGTCGGCGGGCTGGCCGGGGTGGCGCTGGTGGTCGGCGACAACCTGTCCGGCCGCCCCGGCACCCCGCCGCTGGCCTACGCGCTGCCGTTCCTGGCGATGCTCGCACTGGTCGCGGCCACGCTCATCGAACGCAAGACGGCCTCCGCCGTGCCGCTCTGGGACGGGCTGGTGGTGCAGTGCGTGACCAGCGCGGTGCTGTTCACCGGCATCGCGGCGGCCACCGGGCAGCTGGTCGCGCCGGCGGATCCGGACTTCTGGGTCGCGGTCGGGTGGGTCGTCGTGTTTTCCACGTTCGGGGGATATGGCTGCTACTGGCTGGTCCTTCGTCGTAGCTCGGTGACGACCGTGTCCGGCCTGCTGTACCTCACACCGCCTACCACGATGATCCTCGCCTGGCTCATGTTCGACGACACGATCACGCTGCGTGGCCTGCTCGGGCTGGTCGTCTGTCTCGGCGCGGTCGCGCTGGTCCTGCGTCCCCGGAAATTGTCGGTGGGGCGGGAGATGATGTCCGCATGTTGCTCGCCGACGTCGTCACAGCCTCCGCCTCGCTAGCGGCCACCCGCTCGCGCAAGGCGAAGATCGCGACGCTGGCGGACCTGCTCAACCGCGCGGACGAGCGGGAGCTGCCCGCCGTGGTCGCCTTCCTGACCGGACGGCCCACCCAGGGCCGGATCGGGACGGGGTGGCGCACGCTGGCCGAGCTGGGCGCGCGCCCGGCTGACGAACCGAACCTGACCGTGGCCGGGGTCGACGAGGTCCTCGGCGAAGTGGGAGCCGCTTCGGGCAGCGGGTCGGCCAGGCGCCGGGCCGGCCTGCTGACGGAGTTGTTCTCCCGCGCCACCGAAGCCGAACAGCAGTTCCTCTTCCGCCTGCTCACCGGTGAGCTGCGGCAGGGGGCGCTGGAGGGCGTGATGCTCGACGCGATCGCGGCGGCGGCGGACGTGCCCGCCGAAGCGGTCCGGCGCGCGTTCATGCTGTCCGGGCAGCTGCCGGTCACCGCCGCGGCCGCGGTCACCGGTGGCGAGGCCGCGCTCGGCGGCTTCGGGCTGGAGCTGGGGCGTCCGCTGCGGCCGATGCTGGCGTCCCCGGCCGAATCGCTCGACGAGGCGGTGCGCGAGCACCCGTCGGCCATCGTCGAGTACAAAATGGACGGAGCGCGGATACAGGTGCACCGCGACGGCGACGAGGTGCACGTCTACACGAGAACGCTGCGCGAGATCACCCAGCACGTGGGCGAGCTGGTGTCCCTGGTGCGCGCGCTGCCGTGCCGGTCGGTGGTGCTCGACGGGGAGACGCTCGCGCTGACCGACGACGGCAGGCCACGGCCGTTCCAGGAGACGATGAGCCGGTTCGGCAGCACGCGCGAGGAGCAGGTGCGCGCGTTGCTGCTGCAGCCGTACTTCTTCGACTGCCTGCACCTGGACGGCACGGACCTGCTCGACAAGCCGTTGCGGGAGCGCAACGAGGCGCTGCGCCGGGTGGCCGGCGAGCACCTCATCCCGGGGCGGACGGAACCGTCCGATCCGGACGCGATCCTCGCGGCCGCCCTCGACGCCGGGCACGAGGGCGTGATGGTGAAAGCGCTCGACTCGCCGTACGCGGCGGGGCGGCGGGGCCGGGCGTGGCTGAAGGTGAAGCCGGTGCACACGCTCGACCTCGTCGTCCTCGCCGCGGAGTGGGGCCACGGCCGCCGCACCGGGTACCTGTCGAACCTGCACCTCGGCGCACGCGACCCGGACGGCGGCCCGCCGATCATGGTGGGCAAGACGTTCAAGGGCCTCACCGACGAGCTCCTGGCGTGGCAGACCAGGACGTTCCAGGAGATCGAGACCCACAGGGACAAGTGGACCGTGCATGTCCGGCCGGAGCTGGTGGTCGAGATCGAACTGGACGGCGCCCAGGTCAGCACGCGCTACCCGGGCGGTGTCGCACTGCGTTTCGCCCGCGTGGTGCGCTACCGCCCCGACAAGGACCCAGCCGAGGCGGACACCATCGACGCCGTCCGCGCGACGCTCCGGGGGTGATGCTCGAACAGACGCTGGGCTGCCTCGCCAAGAGCCGAAAACCGCGCTACCACAACACCCCCTGCCCGTCACCCGAGCCGGAGCACCACCGCCCGACGGCGAACTTCCGGCGCCCAACGAGCCGAAAACCTTGATACGGCAACACTTCCTGCCAGCGCCAAGGCCGGACCGTCACCACCCGGCGGCGAGCCGCCGACACGCATCAACTCGCCGACAGCCCAACCCCACCATCACACCCGGCCAAGAAACACCGAGCCCACCCTCCGGCTACCCAAAACACCGGGCAACCTCACCAACAACCAGAACACCGCGCTACCCCACACTCCCTGCCCAACACCCGAACCGGAACACCACCACCCTGCCCCCGAACCGCCCACACGCACCAACTCGCCGACAGCCCAACCCACCATCACACCCGGCCGAGGAAGATCGGGTTCGTCATCGCCGCCATGGCGCCGAAGTTGAGACCAGCCGACAACGCGGGAGCACCCGCCGAACCATCAGCAAGGGGGTGACGCACCTCAGCACGCACATAAGCCGACACCGCGGGCGTGGTCAGCCACGTCACGCTGCCGGTACCCGAAGCGGGAAGGCTCTGCTGGAACACCTGACCCTCGTCGGTGATCAGCCGCACGGTCCCGTTCGGCACGCCCGACACGTCCAGCCGCACGGCGACCTTGTCCCCGGCCGCCACGGCGAGACGATCGCCGATGCCGGCGACCTGGCCGCGCGGTCCGGTCGCGGCGAGTGACAGGTCGACCGCGGCCGACTCGGCGATCCAGCTGCGCCCGGCCTTGATCCCGTCGAGGATCGCGTCCCAGGTGAGCGCGTCGGCGAGAACGACGGTCTGTGGCAGGCCGATCGTCTGGCCGGGGTTGTGCGCGTCGCTGTTGCCCATCGCGGGCAGCCAGCTTCCCTTGCCGCGCACGGATTCCACCAGTGTGTTGTCCCATTCGGACACGGCGGCGTCGTCGTCCCACGTCCACGGGCCGTTCCACACCTCGACCGCGTCGAAGCCGGTGTAGCCGAACTTGAAGTTGCACCCGACCCACGGGCAGTACGGGTGCGCGGCGACGCAGAGGCCGCCGGAGCGGTGCACCGCACGCTGGTACTCGGGCAGTTCGCCGTCGCGGGACCGGTACCGCCAGTCGACGAACTGGCCGGGCCGCAAGCCGAGCGCGAGCCAGTGGCCGTTGCGAGTGGTGACCTCCTCGCCGAGCATGATCAGCAGGTCGTCGCCGGCGAACTCGCCCCACACCCCGTGCGAGGACGACGTGTTGTGGTCGGTCGAGGTGATGAAGTCCAGCCCGGCTTCCCGCGCGCCGGCGGCCACCTCGGCAGGCAGGCGCTTGCCGTCCGAGTGCACGGTGTGCAGGTGGCAATCGCCGCGGTACCACTGGCGGCCGCGCGTGCGGGTGCGCTCGGACGGGTAGTTCGGGCGGTACGGCGCGCCCGCCGGGCCGTGGGTGAGCGTCACCTCGACGCGGTAGTTCAGCCCCTGCGGCGCGATCGTGTACGGGCCGAGGACGATGTGCCAGGTGCCGGGCGTGATGTCACCGGGCAGGTAGCCGGGCGTGGCCTCGGTGCGGCTGATCGAGAAGCGGTCGCGGAAGCCGCCGGACCAGCCGCGGAAGCCGTCGCCACCGAGAGCGGTGCCGCGGCTGTCGAAGATGCCGATGTCACACGAGTTGCCGGGCGTCCCGCTGGGCACCGTCGGCTTGTCATAGGTGTAGACCACCGACAGCTGGCTCACCCCGGCCGGCACCTCCACCGGCAGGTAGACGAAGTCCGCGGTGCCCGGCTCGAACCGGCCGGTCAGCACCTTGGTCTCGGCCTGGCCCTCGGCGGCCTCGGCGAACGCCACCGGTGCGAGCGTCACCGCGCCGGCCACCGACGCCGCCTGCAGGAAACCGCGTCGGGAAACTCCGCAACCCATGCACATACGGCCATGTCATCAGCGGCGGATGACCTTCGTGAGCCGGCTGCCCGTACACCGCGTGTCCAGAACCTGAACGAACGTCACACTTCCGTGCTTAGGTTCGGCTAAGCTAAGTTGCACAGCGTGAACGCGATCATGTCACCCTCGGTGACCAGGACGACGCCGCGCCGGCTGTTGCTCCTGGTGTCCCTGCTGGTGGCGTTGGTCGTCGCCGTCGCGTTGAGCCTGGTCCTGGGCAGCAACCACCTCGGCATCGGCACCGCCGTCCAGGTGCTGCTGCACGACGACGGCAGCGAGGCGGCGACGATCGTGCGTGACGTGCGCCTGCCACGCACCGCGCTGGGGGTGCTCGTCGGTGTCGCGCTCGGCGCCGCCGGCGTCCTCATGCAGGGGCACACCCGCAACCCGCTGGCCGATCCCGGTCTGCTCGGCATCAACGCCGGTGCCGCGCTCGCGGTGGCGCTGGCCGCGCAGTTCCTCAGGGTGGTCGATCCAGGCGGCCAGGTGTGGTTCGGTTTCGCGGGGGCGCTGATCGCGACGGCCGCGGTGTTCGCGATCGGGTCGAGCGGGCGGCAGCTGAGCCCGGTGCCGATGGCGCTGGCCGGGGCGGCCGTGATGGCGTTGCTGTCGACCTTCACGTCGTTGGTGATCCTGAGCGACAACCCGACGCTGGACGTCTACCGCCGCTGGGTGGTGGGCTCGATCAGCGGCCGCGACGCGAGCATCAGCCTCGGGATCCTGCCGTTCGTGGTGGCCGGGCTGGTGCTGGCGATGCTGAACACGCGGGCGCTGAACGCGGTCTCGCTGGGCGAGGACACCGCGCGCGGGCTGGGCCAGTCGGTCGCGGCGAGCCGCCTGGTCGGCCTGGCGGCGGTGACGCTGCTGGCCGGCGCCGCGACTGCCGCCGCCGGGCCGATCGCCGCGCTCGGTCTGATCGTCCCGCACGTGGTGCGCACCGTGACCGGCCCGGACCACCGGTGGCTGCTCCCGTGTGCCGCCCTGGCCGGCGCGGTGCTGCTGCTGCTCGCGGACGTCGCGGGCCGCCTGATAGCCGCCCCAGCGGAAATCCCGGCCGGCATCACGCTGGCCATCCTCGGCGGCGGCGCATTCGTGCTGATCGCCCGCCGCACCCGGCTGGTGAAGCTCTGATGCCACACACCCAACCCATCGGCGCGGCCCGGCACACAGCCAGTGCCACCCCACCCGCACATGACAGGGGCTTAGCCGCCGGGCGGCGACATCATGCCGACCATCCTCGGCAGGGCCCCATTCTTCCTGATCGCCCGCGGCACCTGGCTGGTGAAGCTCTGATGGCATACACCCAACCCGCCCGAGCGGCCCGACACCCAGCCAGCGCCGCCCCACCCGTCGGCCATCCGAACGCGGCCGCAGCGCAACCCCCAGCCAGCGCCACCCCACCCACCGACCACCCGAACACGGCCGCGGCGCAACCCCCAGCCGACATCAGGCCGCCCATCCTCGGCAGCGGCGCGTTTGTACTGATCGCCCGCCAAGCCCGGCCGGTGCTCACCAGCCGTCAATCTGCGTCGTCCAGGCTCGCCACCCGCCTCGGCGGTTCCGCTGCCCAGGCAGCCGCGGCTCGCGGCGGCATGGGCGCACCGGTCCAGGTCGTTCAGCACCGTCCTGGAGTTACCGGCGCACCACTCGCCGCCCAGGCCACCCGCGGAGGCGGGCACGCATGACCACCACCCTCGGCGTGCGGTGGAACACCCGCGCGGCCACCGTCTGCCTCGTCGTGCTCGTGGCTCTCCTGCTGGTCACCGCGGTGGGCGTGACCGTCGGCGAGTACCCCATCCCGCTCGGCCGGCTGCCCGAGCTGCTCACCGGTGGCGGGCACCGCATCGACCGGCACATCCTGTTCGACCTCCGCGTCCCGCGGGCGGTCACCGGGTGCCTGGCCGGCGCGTGCCTCGCCATGGCCGGGGCCCTCACCCAGACCATCTCCCGCAACCCGCTCGCCACCCCGGACATCCTCGGCGTCACCGGGGGCGCCTCCGCGGCCGCGGTCGCAGTGATCGTCTTCGGGGGCGGCGTCTACAGCCTCGCCAGCGGGATCACCACCATCGGCGTGCCCGTGGCCGCGCTCGTCGGGGGTCTCGTCGCCGCCGCGGCCGTCTACGGCTTCTCCTGGCGCCACGGCGTCGACGGCTTCCGGCTGGTGCTGGTCGGCATCGGCTGCGGCGCCGTCCTCACGGCGCTCACCAGCTGGCTCCTCATCCTCGCCAGCATCAACAGCGCCGCGCAGGCCACGGTGTGGCTCGTCGGCTCGATCAGCGCCGTCAGCTGGGACCAGGCGATCCCCCTGCTCGTCCTCGCCGCGCTGCTCATCCCGGCCGCGCTCACGCTGCCCCGCACCCTCGCCGTCACCCAGCTCGGCGACGACGCGGCCGCCGGGCTGGGCGTGCGCATCCAGGCGTCCCGGCTGGGCACGATCGGCGTCGGCGTCGGGCTCACCGCGGCCGCGGTCGCCGCCGCCGGGCCGATCGGCTTCGTCGCGCTGGTCACCCCGCAGATCATGCTGCGCCTCACCGGCGGGTCCCGGCCGCCGCTGGTCGCGTCCGCGCTCGGCGGCGCCCTGCTCGTCCAGGCCTCCGACCTGCTCGGCCGCACCGCGTTCAGCTGGGAGGTCCCGGTCGGCCTGATCACGGCCGCCATCGGCGCCCCGTACCTCATCTGGCTCCTCCTCCGACGACGTTGACCCCGAAGAAAGGTGACCCCATGACAGCGACCCGCCGGACCTTCCTCACCGGCAGCCTGGCCGTGGCCGCGACCGGACTGCTCGCCGCGTGCGGTTCGAGCGGATCGGACTCGGCCGCGAGCGGCGGTGCCTGGTCCTTCACCGACGACCTGGGCACCAAGGTCGACCTCGACGCCCGCCCGACGCGCATCGCCGGCCTCAACGACGCCATCGCGTCCCTGTGGAACTACGGCATCACGCCGGTCGCCTCGTTCGGCTACACCGGCCTCGCCGACGACGTGAACTTCACCGGCCGCGACCTCAGCCAGGTCAAGGAGGTGGGCCGCACCTACGGCGAGATCGACATCGAGGCACTCGCCGCCGCCAAGCCGGACCTGATCCTCACCCACGCCTACCCCGTGGACAGCACGGGCAAGATCGACCCGACCCAGCCGCTGTACGGGTTCAAGGACGTCACCCAGCAGCAGGCCGTCGCCGAGATCGCGCCGATCGTCGCGCTGAAGATGGCCGGCTCCGCCACCAACGTCGTCGACCGGACCGTGGAGCTGGTCAAGGCGCTGGGCACCGAGCCGGCCGCGGACGCCAAGCAGGCCTACGAAACCGCCCGCACCCGGTTCAAGAACGCCACCGGCAAGGGCCTCACCGTGATGGCGGTCGCCGCCTACCCCGGCGACGGCGTCTACATCTGCAAGGCAGCCGACGACCCGGCGCTGCGCAGCTACACCGAGCTCGGCCTGACCTACCCCGACCCGGGCGGCTCGAAGTACTACTGGGAGCAGGTCAGCTGGGAGAACATCGGCAAGTACCCGGCCGACGTGGTGCTGTACTCGCTGCGCGCGATGGACAAGGACACGCTCATGCAGCAGGCCACGTTCGCCCGCACGCCGGCGGCCGCCGCCGGGCAGGTGTTCCCGTGGGAGTTCTCGTCGATGGACTACGTGGCGCAGGCCCGCACGCTGAACAACCTCGCCGCGAACCTGGAGGCGTCCCGCAAGGTCGTCTGACCCCGGCGGTCGGCCGACACGGCAACCGGGACGGCAAACACGGCACCCGGAGCGGCGAACACGGCGCGCGCGGCGTCCGCCGCCGGTGGCGCCGTGCTGGCCGCCGGGGCGGCATGTCGGGCGGGCACAGTGGTGCCTTGGCCGCCGGTGGCGCTGTGCTGGCCGCCCGGGGCGGCGTGCCGGGCGGGCACAGTGGTGCCTTGGCCGCCGGTGGCGCCGTGTTGGCCGCCGGGGCGGCATGTCGGGCGGGCACGGTGGTGCCTTGGCCGCCGGTGGCGCTGTGCTGGCCGGGGCGGCATGTCGCGCGGGCACGGTGGCGCCTTGGCCGCCGGTGACGCCGTGTTGGCGGCCGGTGACCCCGTGTTCGCCGGGGGCGGCGGGTTCGCCGCGGCGCGTCAGCTCAGCCGCGGGGTGCGGAGGTTCTCCGGCGCCTCCGCGCCTTCCCTGGCCCACGCCACCAGCCCGACGACCTCGATCCCGTGCGGGGACTCCGCCGCGTAGGGCTCGATCGCCGTGGCGCCGCGTCTCAGCAGTGACACCGCGCCCTTCGCGTTGCCGCGTGCGGCGTGCGTCAGTCCGACCGCCAGCTGCGCCAGTCCCTTCCACAACCCGCGGTCCGGGCCGTCGGAGGACTTCCACGCGTCCTCGAACACCTCGTGCGCGTGGAACGGTCTGCCGGCGTCCAACAGGCGCTGGGCCTCCTCCACCGTCTCCGCCGGCGTGCGCGCGATGCCCTCCGGCTGGCGCTCCACCCCCGGCGTCCCGTACGGCAGCGGCCGCCCCAGCCCGTCGCGCGGGCGGGCGTTTCGCGGCTTGCCCTCGGCGTCGCGGTCCCGATCGGCCATGGCGCCGATTGTGCCGTAGTCTGGGGACTCGTGCGTTTTCTCGATGGCCACGGGCCCGCTCACGACCTCACTTACGACGACGTCTTCCTCGTGCCCAACCGCTCGGCCGTGGAATCGCGCTTCGACGTCGACCTGTCCACCGTCGACGGCACCGGCGCCACGATCCCGATCGTCGTCGCCAACATGACCGCCGTCGCGGGGCGGCGGATGGCCGAGACCGTCGCGCGGCGCGGCGGGCTCGTGGTCCTGCCGCAGGACGTCGACCCGGCCGCGGTCGCCGACATCGTCGGCTGGATCAAGAGCCGCCACACCACCTGGGACACCCCGCTGGTCCTCACCGGCGGTGACGCGGTCGCGGACGCCCTCAACCTGATCGGCAAGCGCGCGCACGGCGCCGTCGTCGTGGTCGACGAGGACGGCCGCCCGCAGGGCATCGTCGACGAGGCCGCCTGCACGGGCGTCGACCGCTTCGCGCGCGTCGCCGAAGTGGCCTACGAGCCGCCCGTGACCTGCCCGCTCGACACCCCCTCCCGTGAGGTCTTCGAGCGCCTGCACGCCGCGGGCGCCCAGATCGCGCTGGGTGTGGACGCCGACGGCAAGCTCGCCGGGATCCTCACCCAGACCGCGGCGCTGCGCGCCGACATCTACACCCCGGCCGTGGACGCCCAGGGCAGCCTGCGGGTCGCCGCAGCCGTGGGCATCAACGGCGACGTCGCCGCCAAGGCCGAGTCGCTGCTGGCCGCGGGCATCGACACGCTCGTGGTCGACACCGCGCACGGCCACCAGGAGAAGATGATCGCCGCGCTGAAGGCCGTCCGCTCGGTCTCGCCCGCGGTGCCGGTCGTGGCGGGCAACGTGGTCACCGCGGAGGGCACCCGCGACCTCATCGACGCGGGCGCGGACGTGGTCAAGGTCGGCGTCGGCCCCGGCGCGATGTGCACCACGCGGATGATGACCGGCGTCGGCCGGCCGCAGTTCTCCGCGGTGCTGGAGTGCGCGAAGGCCGCCCGCGAGGTGGGCAAGCACGTGTGGGCCGACGGCGGCGTCCGCCACCCCCGTGACATCGCGCTGGCCCTCGCCGCCGGCGCGTCGGCGGCGATGGTCGGTTCCTGGTTCGCCGGCACCCACGAATCCCCCGGCGACCTGCGCTACGACGAGCACGGCCGTCCCTACAAGGAGTCGTTCGGCATGGCGTCGAAGCGGGCCGTCGGCGCCCGCACGCGCACCGACAACGTGTTCGAGCGCGCCCGCAAGGCCCTGTTCGAGGAGGGCATCTCGTCGTCGCGGATGCTGCTCGACCCGCAGCGCCCCGGCGTCGAGGACCTGATCGACGAGATCTGCTCGGGCGTCCGGTCCGCGTTCACCTACGCGGGCGCGCGGGACATCGAGGACTTCCACCGCCGCGCGGTGCTGGGCATCCAGTCGGCCGCCGGCTTCGCCGAAGGGCGGCCGCTGCCCGCCGGCTGGTGAGGAACGGGGCCGCCTCACCCGAGGCGGCCCCGCCCACGCTTACCCGTGGTCCTCCAGCATCTCCGTGACCAGCGCGGCGATCGGCGACCGCTCCGAGCGGGTCAGGGTGACGTGCGCGAAGAGCGGGTGGCCCTTCAGCTTCTCGATCACCGCCGACACG
This sequence comes from Amycolatopsis tucumanensis, assembly GCF_021654135.1. GTDB lineage: Bacteria > Actinomycetota > Actinomycetes > Mycobacteriales > Pseudonocardiaceae > Amycolatopsis_E > Amycolatopsis_E tucumanensis. The sequence goes on from NZ_JAKGSD010000008.1 coordinate 70,488, forward strand.
CCGTCGTGCCGCCCGACGCGCAGGTTGTCCCGCTGCGCGACGTCGTGCGTGAGCACCACGCGGGACGCGGTGCCCAGCCGCGACAGCACGGTGAGCAGCACGTTGCGCTCCAGCGACTGCGCCTCGTCCACGATCACGAACGAGTCGTGCAGGGACCGGCCGCGGATGTGCGTCAGCGGCAGGACCTCCAGCATGCCGCGGTCGAACACCTCGTCCAGCACGTCCTGGCTGACCAAGGCGCCGAGGGTGTCGAACACCGCCTGCGCCCACGGCTGCATCTTCTCCGACTCCGACCCCGGCAGGTAGCCGAGGTCCTGGCCGCCGACGGCGTACACCGGCCGGAACACGACCACCTTGCGGTGCTCGCGGCGTTCCATCACGGACTCCAGACCGGCGCACAGCGCGAGCGCGGACTTGCCGGTGCCGGCGCGGCCGCCGAGCGACACGATGCCGATGTCCGGGTCGAGCAGCAGGTCCAGCGCGATCCGCTGCTCGGCCGAGCGGCCGTGCAGGCCGAACGCCTCCTTGTCCCCGCGGACCAGCTTGACCTTCTTGGCCGGCGTCAACCGGCCCAGCGCGCTGGAGCTGCCCGAACCGGCGACCAGCCGCAGACCGGTGTGGCACGGCGACTCGCCCACCTCGGGCAGGCCGTACTCGGCCAGGTCCACGACACCGTCGCGGAACAACGCGTCGACCGCCTCCTGCGGGACCTCCACGTCGACCATCCCGGTCCAGCCGGACGGCGCGACCTCCAGCGCGCGGTACTCGTCGGCGGGCAGGCCGACGGCGCCGGCCTTGACGCGCAGCGGGATGTCCTTCGTGACCAGGGTGACCGCCTCGCGCTCGACCTTGAGGTTCAGCGCGCAGGCCAGGATCCGGTGGTCGTTGGAGTCCGTGCGGAACCCGGGCGGCAGGACCGTCGGGTCCGAGTGGTTCAGCTCGACGTGCAGGGTGCCGCCGGAGTCGCCGATCGGGATCGGGGCGTCCAGCCGGCCGTGCTTGAGCCGCAGGTCGTCGAGCTGACGCAGGGATTCCCGCGCGAACCAGCCCAGTTCGGGGTGATGCCGTTTCGCCTCCAGTTCACTGATCACGACCAACGGCAGGACCACGGCGTGCTCGGCGAATCTCGTGATGGCCCACGGGTCGGCCAGCAGAACCGAGGTGTCCAGGACATAGGTGTGCTGCCCTGGCACGGAACTCGGGGGTTCTGCGGGGCCCTCCGCGGAATTCGGTGAGCGGCCGGAGGCCTTACGGGGCGAACGCTGCGTAGTCACGACGGCATCTCCCTCGTGGACGTGGCACCACGCCCACACTCGCTGGGCCGGGCACCACCCTGGCTGGTCCGCTCTTCGCTGACGCTTCCGCGTCAGCGCGCAGGGCCACGAGGGCCGGGCGCCGGCCCCCTCGTGGGTATCGCGAACGGCTCACGCGCCGTCTGCTCTACAACCGCCACTACCAGGGCCTCCCGTGATGGTCCGCAAGGTCACGAGCCATCACTTCGGAAGTTACCTGCGTTCGCCGTTTCGTGCAGGCAGCCAGGCAGGTGATTCACCAGGTTGTCATCTCACCGTCGGTAGAGGAGAAATCAACGGATCGGCACGGAACGTGTTGTCAAGTACCGAAACGGCGGTGCCGCCACGCGTAGTCACGGAGCGCGCGGAGGAAATCGACCCTGCGGAACGCGGGCCAGTAGGCCTCCGTGAACCAGAATTCGGAGTGCGCCGACTGCCACAGCAGGAAACCGGACAGCCGCTGCTCACCGGAGGTGCGGATGATGAGGTCGGGGTCGGGCTGGCCCGAGGTGTAGAGGTGCTCGGAGATGTGGTCGACGTCGAGGATCTTCGCCAGCTCGCGGATGGACGTGCCCTCGTCGGCGTGCTGGAGCAGCAGCTTCTTGACCGCGTCCGCGATCTCCTGCCGCCCGCCGTAGCCGACGGCGACGTTGACCTCCATGCCGGTGCGCTTCTCGGTGCTCGCCGCGGCCGACTGCAGGCGCTTGGCGATCGGCTCGGGCAGCAGCTCCAGCGCGCCGACCACCCGGATGCGCCACGGGTTGCCGGGGTGGGCCAGCTCGTCGACGACGTCGGCGATGATCTCCAGGAGCGGTTCGAGCTCCTCGGTGGCGCGGCTGAGGTTGTCCGTGGACAGCAGCCACATCGTCACGACCTCGACGTCGGCCTCGCGGCACCAGGTGAGGAAGTCGGCGATCTTGCGCGCTCCCGCGCGGTGCCCGTCGGCGACGTCGGTGAAGCCGGCTTCCCGTGCCCACCTGCGATTGCCGTCCAGCATGATCGCGATGTGCCGCGGGTGCTTGCCCGCGGCCTGCTGGATCAGACGGCGGCTGTAGATGCCGTAGACAAGCTTGGACCCGAAGGAGCGAAGACTCACGTCCAACCAATGTACGCAGGGTCCGAAAGCGACGTGGGCCGGGCCACGGTTGACTGGCGCGGAACCTACGTCGCCGTAACCTTGTTGGTGTGACCGTAGAGACCGAACCCTTCGTCGACACCCGCCCCCGGCTCCGCGGCCATATCCACTTCTGGACGTTCTTCAGCGCGCTCGCCTGTGTGGCGACGCTGGTCGCGTTCGCGGGCGCGACGGTGTCCGGTCTGGCCGCGCTGGCCACGTCGGTGTACGGGGTGACCGTGCTCGGCGTGTTCGGCGTCAGCGCGCTGTACCACCGCCGGTTGTGGAGCCCGCGTGCCTACCAGTGGATGAAGCGCGCGGACCACTCGATGATCTTCCTGTTCATCGCGGGCACGTACACCCCGTTCACGCTGCTGGCGATGTCGAAGCCGACCGGGTACGTCGTGCTGGGCGTGGTCTGGGGCGGCGCGCTGGCCGGGGTGGCGCTGAAGATGCTGTGGCCGGGCGCGCCGCGCTGGCTCGGCGTGCCGATCTACGTGGCGCTCGGCTGGGTGGCGATCTTCGTGCTGCCCGAGCTGGCCACGCACGCCGGGGTGGCCGCGCTCGTGTTGCTGCTGGTCGGCGGCCTGTTCTACACCGTAGGCGCGGTGTTCTACGCGGTGAAGTGGCCGAACTACTGGCCCAACACCTTCGGCTACCACGAGTTCTTCCACGCGTGCACCGTGCTGGCGGCGATCTCGCACTACATCGCCGTCTGGCTGGCGATCTACGCCTGAGCGGCGGTCAGCGGCCCGACGGCTGGAAGAAGGCGAGCATGCGCCGGGCCGCGTCCGGCGCCGCCAGCATTTCCTGGATGCGGGCGGAGTGCCGGGCGGCCGCGCTGGTGCGTTCGAACATCTCACGCTCGTACTCCTCGACCGCCGCGGCGAGGTCGCCCGGGTGCGCGGCCAGCGCCTGGCCGAGCCGGGCACCGTCGAGCAGCGCCATGTTGGCGCCCTGCCCCACCGGCGGCATCAGGTGCGCGGCGTCGCCGAGCAGCGTGACGCCCGGTTTCGCGGGCCAGGTCACGCCGACCGGCAGCGTGGTGATCGCGCGCGGCACGATGGTGTCGTCGCAGGCCGCGATCAGCGCGGTGATCCGCGGGTGCCAGTCGGCGAACAGGTCGAGCAGGCGCGCCTGGCCGCGGCGGGGTCGTCGAACGGGATGCCGCTGGTCGCCAGCCAGTCCGCGCCGGTGTGGAAGCTGAGGTAGACGCGGACGCGGCCGTCGCCGTTGCGCTGCGCGGACAGGGACCGGCGGTCGCCGAGCACCCAGTAGTTGCCGCGCCCGACCATCGCCGCGAGGTCCGGGTGGGTGCGGTCGATGTCCGGAATACCGAGTTCGATGGTGTTCTGGCCGGTGTGCACCGGCCGGGCATCGGTGAGCAGCGGGCGCACCCGGGATTCCGCGCCGTCGGCGCCGACCAGCAGGTCGTACCCCTCGGTGCGGCCGTCGGCGAAGCGCAGCACGCCGTCGGCCGCGGACTGGAAGGCGTGCCCCCAGCGCACGGTGTGCTCGGGGAGGGAGTCGAGGAGCAGGTCACGCAGGTCGGCGCGGTCCACCTCGGGCCGGTCGAGCGGGGCGTCGTCGGGCGTGTCCTCCTGCAGCAGCAGGGTGCCGTCGGGTTCCAGGAGCCGCATGTCCTGGCCCGCGCCCCGGGCGATCCCCTGGAACCCGTCGAACAGCCCGGCCTCGCGCAGCGCCTGCTGCCCGGAGTGGATGTCGAGCATGCCGCCCTGGCCGCGCGCGTGCCGCGACGAGTCGCGTTCGTAGACGACCGACTCGATGCCGTGCACGTGCAGCACGCGGGCGAGGGCCAGCCCGCCGAGGCCGGCACCGACGATGGCGATGTTCACGAGCACTCCTTCGATACAGTGTATTTCTACGATACACCGTATTGCAGGATGCGATGTATCGTCAACGCATGCTGGTGTGGGAGAGGCCCGAGCCGCCGAGCCGTCCGGCGCCCGCGCCGCTGAGCCGGGAGCGGATCGTCGAGGCGGCGATCCGCCTGGCCGACGCGGACGGCCTGGATGCCGTGTCGCTGCGCAAGGTGGCCGCCGAGCTGGGCGTCGGCCCGATGCGGTTGTACGGCTACCTCGAAACCAAGGAGGAGCTGCTCGACCTGATGGTCGACGCGGCGCAGGCGGAGATCCGGCCCTCCGGCGAGGGCTGGCGGGAAGTGCTGCGGTCACTCGCCGAAGCCACGCGGCAGGCCGTCCACCGGCACGAATGGCTCGCCGACCTGCTCGGCGGACGACCCCAGCTCGGGCCGAACGCGCTGGCCAGGCTGGAGGCGGTGGTCGCCGGGCTGCGCGGCGTCGACGCGGACGCCGTCCTGCCGGTGGTCGCGGCCGTCGACTCGTACGTCATCGGCGCCGTGCGGCGGGAGATCGCCGAGCGGCGCGCCGAGCGGGCCAGCGGGATGGACAAGACGCAGTGGCAGGCGGCGTCCTGGCCGTACCTGGAACGGGCCTTCGCGACGGGCCGATACCCCGCGCTGGCCGCCTTCGTCCGCGACGGCAGCAGGCCGGACGCGGACGCCACGTTCCGCAGGGGGCTGGACTTCCTGCTCGACGGCATCGGCGCCCACCTCGCCCGCTGACCGCGTCAGGCGCTCCATCGCGCCGACCGCGAGCTTCCCGCTGATCGGGAACGCGAGCACGATCGCGGCCGCGAGCACGAACATCCGGGTCCGGGCTTGACCATCGTGGCGACCGGGAGCGTGTAGACCTCGACGACGCGGACCACGCACTCGTCCGGCAACGCCGCTCCCCAGACGACCGAGAACACCCGCTCCGCGCGGCGGAACTCCGCCGACGAGGCTGCGAGCCCCTGCCACCGCGCGAGCCCGCGGCCGGTGATCATGCCGAATCCGGGTCCGGGCTTGACGTTCGTCAGCCGAGCAGTCGCCGGAGGTAGTAGTCCACCGTGGCGACCGCCTCGTCCGGGGCGGTCTGTCCCAGTGCCACCTCGACGCCCAGTCCGGCGGCCAGCTGGATCAGGATGCGTGCCTCCCGGTCCGGGTCGACACCGCGCCGCTCACCGACTGCCGCGGCGACCAGGCTCGCCAGGAAGCCGCGCAGCTCGGCGTCGCCGTCGGACATCCGGGTCGCGATCGCCTCGCTGGTGATCGCGCGGTTGAGGAAGGCGATGCCGAGCAGGAGGAACTGCCTGCTCTCCGCGTTCAGGCCGAGCATCTCGGTCAGCACCTCGCGCAGGATCCGCTCCGGCCCGGGATCCCCGGCCAGGCGCGCCCGGATCCGCGCCCCCGCGCGCTCGTTCGCCAGCTCCAGCGCGAACGCGAGCATGTCGTCCTTGGACGCGAAGTAGTGCTGCACCCGGCCCATCGAGACCCCCGCCTCGGCGGCCACCTCGCGCAGGCTCACCGCCTCGATGCCGCGCGTGCTTGCCAGCCGCCACAGGGCTTCGGCCAGTTCGGCGCGGCGCTGGTCGTGATCGACTTGCCTGGGCACGCGCCAAGCTTAGCAATGCACTTGCATTGCCGTCCGGCTCGTTCTTACAATGCAGACGCATTGCGAAAACACTGTGGGGGTGCTCATGGCGACGAAGACGCCGGGATACGACGCCGCGCAACTGGTCTGCCTGGTGGCGGGCATCCAGCTCGGCGCGGTCCCGCTGGTCCAGGCGATTCTCGGCGCACGGCAGGGTGGGGTGTTCGGTTGGCTTTCCGGCGGGCTGGACCTGGCCGGCGCGTGGCGGTACGTGGTGCCGAGCGCCGTGGCGATCGCGATGGTCGTCGCGATCCTGGCGCTCGGCACCGCCAAGGAGAAGAAGCGCACCTGACGCGGCGCCGGCCGCGACCCGGCCGGCGCTGTAGGCCCGTGGAACACGGCCTTCGGCCGCGGGCCGGCATCGGTCAGCTTCACCACGCCGTAGGAGGCCAGGTCGAGGTAACGCGAACACGTTGCGCCAGGACCTGCGGTCGCACTTCGCGCACGGCAAACCGGTGGTGGCGACCGAATCACCGCCATCTCCCGGCGCACCTCGCCGAGGTCCCACTCCGGCCGGGAGCTCGTGCCGAACAACAAAACGGCAGCACGCGCGCCTAACGCAGCATCGCGGGGCGCAGGAACGGTTCCGGCACCGCGAAGCCGTCCGCGAGCAGTCGCGCGTGGGGGCGGAGCTCGGCGCACAGGTCGTTCACCGCGGCGACCACCGCCTTCGCCCGCGCCGACGTCAGCCGGCCGTGTTCGAGGAACCACGCGCGGTCCTCTTCGACGTTCGACAGCACGTACAGGTCGCACACCCGCTCCAGCAGGGCGCGCGCGTCCTGGTCCGCGCACCGGTCGATGGCGGCGACGAACGCCTCCAGCACGATCCGTTCGACGTGCACCTTCGCCGCACGCAGCACGTGGTCCTGCGCGTCGTTGAAGACCTCGAACGGGTCCGCCTCCGCGGCCCGGCGCAGCCGCCGCGCACAGCCCTCCAGCACGTGCTGCTCGCGGTCCTCGAACAGCTTCACCTGCCAGCCGCGGTCGAACAGCACATCGTCGTCGTCCCGGCCGGGCGCGGCGTCCACCAGCCGCTCGATCACCTTGCGCGCCGCGGTCCGCTCGATCACCGCGCCGACGAACTGCTCGGCCACGAACCGGGCGGTCGCCAGCGGGCTCAGGTCGGCGAAGTGGTCGCGGTAGCTGGTCAGCAGGCCCTTCGCGACCAGCTGCAGCAGCACCGTGTTGTCGCCCTCGAACGTGGTGAACACGTCGGTGTCGGCCTTCAGCGCGGGCAGCAGGTTCTCCGACAGGTATCCCGCGCCACCACACGCTTCCCGCGCCGTCTGGATGCTGCGGGTCGCGTGCCAGGTCGCGATCGCCTTGATGCCCGCGGCACGCGATTCCAGCTCGCGTTGCGCCCGTTCTTCGGCGTCCGCGGTGCCCTGGATGTCGTGCAGCGCCCGGGTCAGCTCCTCGTGCGCGAAGTGCAGCGCGTAGGTGCGCGCGATCGCCGGCAGCAGTTTCCGTTGGTGCGCCCGGTAATCCAACAGCACTGTCTCGCCGTCCGCGCCGGGACGGCCGAACTGGCGGCGCTTCTCCGCGTACCGGGTCGCGATCGCCAGCGCCCGCTCGGTCGCGTGGATCGCGCCGCCCGCCACGCTGATCCGGCCGCGGATCAACGTGCCCAGCATGGTGAAGAACCGGCGGTTGTCGCTCTCGATCGGGCTCGTGTAGGTGCCGTCCTCGGTGACGTCGCCGTACCGGTTGAGCAGCGCGTCCCGCGGCACGCGCACGGAGTGGAACGTCAGGCGCCCGTTGTCGACGCCGTTGAGGCCCGCCTTACGGCCGTCGTCACCGATCTCCACGCCCGGCATCGGCGCGCCCGTCTCGTCCCGGATCGGCACCACGAAGGCGTGCACGCCACGGCTTTCCCCACCGGTGACGAGCTGCGCGAACACCACCGCCATCTGGCCGTGCCGCGCCGCGTTGCCGATGTAGTCCTTGCGCGCCTGCTCGTCGGGGGTGTCGATGACGAACTCGCGCGTGGCCGGGTCGTAGGTGGCCGTGGTGCGCAGGTGCTGCACGTCCGAGCCGTGCCCGGTTTCGGTCATGGCGAAGCAGCCGAGCAGGTCCAGGTCCATGATGCGGGCCAGGTACCGCTCGTGGTGCGGCGCCGTGCCGAGCAGCTGGATCGCGCCGCCGAACAGGCCCCACTGCACACCGGACTTCACCATCAGCGACAGGTCGCCGTAGCCGAGCATCTCGAACGACACCACCGAGCCGCCGATGTCTCCCCCGCCGCCGTACTCGCGGGAGAATCCGAGCCGGTGCCAGCCGCTCTTGGCCAGTTCCCGCAGGCGCTCCAGCACCCAGGCCCGGTACTCCTCGGTGCTCAGGTCGTAGGGCTCGTCGAGGTCGTACCCGGCGTACTGCGCGCGAATCTCCCGGCGCAGCTGGGCCCACTGTCCATCCAGTACCGCGGTCAACGCATCGGGGTTCATGTTCCTACTCTGGCGTAACTTCCGCGGTCCCGCATGGCGAGCTCAGCCCAGATCCGGCCCCTCCCGGCGCAGTTCGTCGACCTTCGACATGGCCTCGCGCAGCTCGCCGAGCCACTCCTCGGCGTGCTGCCCGACGAGCCGGACTGTCCAGGCCAGGGCGTCCGACCGGGACCGCGCGACCCCGGCGTCGACGAGCGTGTCGAGCACCAGCCGCTCGGGCTGGCGCAGGCGCGTCATCACCGGCACCGACTGTGTGGTGAACAACTCTTCGGTGCCGCCGAGGCGCGCGCCCCAGGACACCTTGCGCTGGTACCGGTGCTCGGCCTGGCGCGCGATCTCGATGCGGTGCTCGCGGGTCTCCTCGCGGAACCGGCTGATGCGCCCCGACTCGGCGGCGGCGCGGGCGGCGTCGTCGGCGAACTCGTCGGTGAGCGCCGGCAGTTCGCCGACGATCAGGATCTCCTCGCGGTCCACCGTGATGTCCGGGGTTCCGGTGAACCAGCCGTCGGGTAGCCGCCCGGCGAACCAGCCCGCCGCGTCGTCCGCCGGCGGCACTTCGGCCTGGCCGCGGCCCTTCCAGCCTCGTCCCCACTGTGCGTGTGTGCGCATGTCCATCGCCTCCGCGATTACATGATTACGTTGCAACACACGCTACGCCGGAACCAGCGCGTCAGATCCCCTGTTCACTGCGGGCGGACAAAGCTGAGACCAGGTCATCAGGGCTGGTCACGGGCCGGTCGCAGACGTAACCGCGGCACACGTAGGCCGCGGCCTGACCGGCCACCAGCGGCCGGTCCGCGAGCAGCGGCACCCCCTCCGCGTCGGGCTCCCCGGCCAGCACGACCGCGCCGCCGTGCGCACGACGGGCGGCCACCGCGCGCAGCAGGTCCCGCTCGGTCGAGTCCGGCCCGGCGATGGCGACCTGGACGGGCCCGGCCAGCAGCGCCTCGGCCGCGGTGAGCCAGTGCCCGGCGAAGCGCGGGGCCTTGGCGATCAGCTGGCCGGTCCGGTGCACGGCCTCCTCGGCGGCTGCCCGGTACCGCGCGGACCGGTCCGGCCCGACCAGCACCGAGGCCGTGACCAGCGCGTTCGTCAGCGCGGATGCGCCGGAGGGGCTGGCGTTGTCGGTCGGGTCCGACGGCCGGTGCACGAGGACCTCGGCATCGTCCGCCGTGTCGTGGTACGCGCCCGGGGTGTCCGCGACGGCGAAGTTGGCGAGCGCGGTGTCCAGCAGGTTCACCGCTTCGGTGAGCCAGCGCGGGTCCCCGGTCGCCTGGTGCAGGGCCAGCAGTCCCTCGGCCAGGCAGCCGTAGTCCTCCAGCACGCCCGCCGCGTCACCGGCCGTGCCGTCACGCGAGCTGCGGCGCAGGCGGTTGTCGCGGAGGTGGATGCCGAGGACCGCGGACGCGGCCTCCTGCGCCGCGGTCACCCAGTGCGGCTCGTCGAGCGCCACGCCCGCCTCGCACAGCGCGGTGATGGCAAGGCCGTTCCAGGCCGCGATCACCTTGTCGTCCCGGCCCGGCTGGGGACGCTCGTCGCGGGCGGCCAGCAGCGCGGAGCGGACCCGCTCGAAGCGCTCCCGGTCGTCCGGGTCGCGGAGCTGCAGCACCGAGGCGCCGTGCTCGAACGTGCCGGATTCGGTGACGCTGAACAGTTCCGCGGCCCACGCGCCGTCGTCGTCGCCGAGCACCTCACGCAGCTGCGCGGGCGTCCACACGTAGGTCAGGCCTTCCTCGCCGAGGGTGTCCGCGTCGAGCGACGCGGCGAACCCGCCCTGTTCCGTGCGGAGGCGGGCGAGCAGGAACTCGCCGGTCATGCGCGCGACTTCGGCGGCCAGGGCGGAGCCGGTGCGGCGGGCCAGGTGCGCGTAGACCCGCAGCAGCAGAGCGTTGTCGTACAACATCTTCTCGAAGTGCGGCACGACCCAGGACGCGTCGACGGAGTAGCGGGCGAAGCCGCCGGCGAGCTGGTCGTGGATGCCGCCGCGCGCCATCGCCTCGGCGCACGATTCCACAAGGGACAGCGCCTCGGCGGAGCCGGTGCGTTCGTGGTGGCGCAGCAGGAACTCCAGCACCATCGACGGCGGGAACTTCGGCGCGCCACCGAAACCGCCGCGTGCGCGGTCGGCCTCCCCGGTCAGCTTCAGCAGGGCGGCGTCGAGCACCCCCGCGTCGACCGGGGCGGGCGGCAGCGGCCCGAGCTGCCCGGCGAGGTGCTCGACGATCTTGCCCGCGCCCTCGCGCAGTTCGTCGCGGCGTTCCTGCCAGGCCTGGGCGACGGCGACGAGGAGGTGCTGGAACGACGGCATGCCCGGCCGCGGCTCGGGCGGGTAGTAGGTGCCGCAGTGGAACGGCTCGCCGTCGGGGGTGAGGAAGCAGGTCATCGGCCAGCCGCCCTGGCCGGTCATCGCCTGGGTCGCGGTCATGTAGACCGCGTCGATGTCGGGACGCTCCTCCCGGTCGACCTTGATGTTGACGAAGTGCTCGTTCATCAGGCGCGCGGTCTCGGCGTCCTCGAAGGACTCGTGGGCCATGACGTGGCACCAGTGGCACGCGGCGTAACCGATCGAGAGCAGGATCGGCACGTCCCGGCGCTTGGCCTCGGCGAGCGCCTCGGCGCTCCACGGCCACCAGTCGACCGGGTTTTCGGCGTGCTGCAGCAGGTAGGGGCTCGTCGCGGCGGCGAGTCGGTTGGCCATGCCACCAGGGTGTCACGGCGCCCGGAGAGCCGCCGCGCTAGCTGCTCTCGCTCTTCTCCGGCTGCTTGACCGGCTCGGGCGCGGGCTTCCCCGCCTGGTCTTCGTCCTTCGCCTCGGCGGCGTCGGCCTCGGCCTTCTCCTCCGGGTCGAAGGTGGCCGGGACGCGCTTGAGGTGCTTGGTCATCGAGCGCACCAGCAGGGCGACGGCGATGAGGAACAGCAGGAGGATCAGGAACCCCAGCGGCGAGGACTTGCCGAAGTCCTCGCCCTGGCCGCCGTTGTCGCCGTTGCCCGGCTGCTGCGCGAGGACGAGGGCGGTCGTGGCGACCGGCGCCGTCACCGGCAACAAGAGACTCATGTGTTCACCTTCTCACGGACGCCCGCGAACAGGTCGTCCTCGGGCAGCGTGCTGTCCACGAGCGAGCGGACCAGCTCGTACTCCTCCGTCGGCCACACCCGGCGCTGCATGTCCAGCGGCACGAAGAACCACCGGCTGTTCGGGTCGATCTGGGTGGCGTGCGCCTTCAGCGCCTCGTCGCGGACCTCGAAGTAGTCGGCGCACTCGATGCGCGTGGTGACGCGCTCCATGACGTCCGCGCGGTCCGGGTCCCACTTGCCGAGCCACTCCGCGTACGGCGACTCCAGGCCGGCCTCGACGAGCGCGTCGTGGAAGGCCTGCATGCGGGCGCGGGAGAAGCCGTGCATGTAGTACAGCTTGAGCGCCTGCCACGGCTCGCCGGCTTCGGGGAACTTGTCCGGCTCGGCGGCGGCGTCGAAGGCCGCCATGGAGACCTCGTGGGTGCGGATGTGGTCCGGGTGCGGGTAGCCGCCGTTCTCGTCGTAGGTCAGCACGACGTGCGGGCGGAACTCGCGCATGACCTTGACCAGCTCGCGCACCGGCTCCTCGATCGGGGTGAGCGCGAAGCAACCCTCCGGCAGCGGGGGCAGCGGGTCGCCCTCCGGCAGGCCGGAGTCCACGAAGCCCAGCCAGCGGTGCTGGACGCCGAGGATCTTGGCGGCCTTGGCCATCTCCTCGCGGCGGATGGCGGACATGTTGGCCAGCACCTCGGGCCGGTCCATGGCCGGGTTGAGGATGCTCCCGGCCTCGCCTCCGGTGCAGGTCACGACCATGACCTCGGCACCCTCGGCGACGTAGCGCGCCATGGTGGCCGCACCCTTGCTCGACTCGTCGTCGGGATGTGCGTGCACCGCCATGAGACGCAGGCGCGATCCCGTTCCGGACATCAGCTCGTCAGAACCCACCATGCGTCCAACGACCCCTTCTGAATCCCTATTCCGCCCCGGAGAGATACTGCGGTTGCCTCCATTGTCCCCGGGGGTACGACAAGTTCGATCGGAGGCCCGGCACTTGAGCACCGCCAGCGCCCCGCCGTCGCTGCCGGACGGCCGATACGGGCGGCCCCGCAGGCCGAGCCGCCGCTGGCGCGTGTGGGTGTTCACCGGGATCGCGCTGGTCGTGAGCTGCGCCGTCGCGTGGATCGGGTACGTGAACCTGGGCGCCGCGCCCATCAGTGCGGAACGCGTCACGTTCGCGGAGCTTCCCGGCAACGCGATGACGATCTCGCTGAACGTGACGCGGGACGAGCCGGACCGGCCGGGCGTGTGCATCGTGCGGACGCGGGACATCAGCGGCGCCGAGAGCGGGCGGCGGGAGGTCTACATCCCGGCGAACGACAGCCGGGTCGACGTGGTCGTGCGGAGCATCGACCGCCCGGTCACCGCGGACGTGTACGGCTGCTCCTACGACATCCCGGAGTATCTGTCAAGGAGTTAGCGGCCAACGGGGTGAATGACGCGACGAATGCCCGGTTTCTGAGAAAGACACCGGCGCTGACCTGCCCTGCCGTGGTACCCTGATCTACCGGCACGGCCCGAACGGGCCGTGTTTTTCCTTTATCCAGCCGCACTCGGTCGAGTGCGGCTGCCGGCATGAACACCCATGTCCGGCAGGCACGACGAGGAGATGGTGGCCGTGAGCGACACCCAGGTGACCTGGCTGACCCAGGAAGCCTACGACAGGCTCAAGCACGAGCTCGACGAGCTGATCGAGAATCGTCCGGTCATCGCTGCGAAGATCAACGCCAGCCGCGAAGAAGGCGACCTCCGCGAGAACGGCGGTTACCACGCTGCCCGCGAGGAGCAGGGCCAGCAGGAGGCCCGCATCCGCCACCTGCAGGAACTCCTGCGGTCGGCGAAGGTCGGCGAGGCCCCGAAGAACGACGGGGTCGCCGAGCCGGGCAAGGTCCTCACCGTGCGTTACGAAGGTGACGACGAGGACGAGAAGTTCCTGCTCGCCACGCGCGAAGAGGGCGCCGAGGGCGAACTCGACGTGTACTCCCCCGAGTCGCCCCTGGGCAAGGCCCTGCTGGGCGCGAAGGAAGGCGAGTCGCGCGAGTACGAGCTGCCCAACGGGAGCACGCAGAAGGTGACGCTGGTCAAGGCCGTGCCCTACTCCGGCTGAGACCCACACTTTTTCGGAGCGGCTGCTCCGGGCGGGAGCATCGCCCGGAGCAGCCGCTTCGCTGTGTGCGGTCCCGCGCGGGCGTAGCGAAGCAAAAGCAAAGCCCGGCGCCCGGAAAACCGCGTAGCGTCACACCACATGAACCCCATCTGCGTGACCTGCGGCATGCAGTACGCCTCCCCCCGCGCGGACTGCCCCATCTGCGAGGACGAACGCCAGTACGTCCCCCCATCGGGCCAGCGGTGGACCGACTTCGCCACCCTGAAAGCCGAGCACGAGCCGGTCATCAGGCAAGAGGGCACCGGCCTCACCGGCATCGCCTGCACCCCGAAGTTCGGCATCGGCCAGCGCGCCCTCTTCGTGGAGACCGCGAGCGGCAACTTCCTCTGGGACCTCACCGCCTACCTGGACGACACGATCGCCGAGCACATCACCAGCCGCGGCGGCATCACCGGCATCGCGATCAGCCACCCGCACTACTACACGACCTGCGTCGAGTGGGCCCGCACCTTCGACGTGCCGGTCTACCTGCACGAGGGCGACCGCGAGTGGATCGGCCGCCCGGACGAGCGCATCGAGCTGTGGAGCGGCCAGACCAAGCAGGTCGGCGACGGCGTCACACTGGTCAACCTGGGTGTGCACTTCACCGGCGGCACGGTCCTGCACTGGTCCGGCGGCGAGGAGGGCCGGGGCGCGCTGCTGTCCGGCGACATCGTGCAGGTGATCCCGGACCGCAGGCACGTCGGGTTCATGTACAGCTACCCGAACCTGATCCCGGAACGGCCTGCGGTCGTGCGGCGCGCCGCGGAGATCCTCGCCGGCTACCGCTTCGACGCGATCTACGGCGCGTGGTGGGACGCGGTGGTGCGGCAGGACGGCTACGACGTCGTGCAGCGCTCGGCCAAGCGCTACTTGGAGTTCGTTTCGTAGGCGAGCCGTTCCAGCAGCGGACGGACGCGCGGCGGCACGGGCGTGGACAGGGCCAGCGACGTCGACGTGCGGCGCACGCCCGGCACGCTCACCACGGCGTCGATGACCCGCTGCAGGTCGTCGTGGTCGCGCGCCACCATCCGGACGAACAGGTCGCCCTGCCCGGTGGTGGCGTGCACCTCGCAGACCTCCTCGATCGCGTCCAGCGCCTCGGACACCGAGGTGCGCTGACCCTGCGCGATCTCGATCACCGCGAACGCGGTCAGCCCGTACCCCATCGCCGCCAGGTTCAGCTGCGGCGGGAAGCCGCCGAGGATGCCCTGTTCGGTGAGCCGGTCCAGGCGCGCCTGCACGGTGCCCCTGGCGACGCCGAGCCGTCGCGCGCAGTCCAGCACGTTCAGCCGCGGCGAGTCGGTGAGCAACAGCAACAGCCGGGCGTCGAGCGCGTCCACGCATCCTCCTGGTCACATTGCCCGATTTGATAGATCATCCTCGGCGAACACTGGTCAATGTGTCCAGGGAAATGCGCCACTGTTGCCCAGGATGCGACGAACTACGCATTCTGCCAGACATGACGAACGCTCTCGACGATGTCGACTACGACCAGTTGCGCCAGCTCGTCGGTTTGGTCGAGCACGATGAGACCGCCGACCCGTTCCCCGTGAAATCGCTCGATGCCGTCGTGTTCATCTCCGGCAACGCCACCCAGACCGCGTGGTACTACCAGCACGCGTTCGGCATGCGGCTCGTCGCCTACGCCGGGCCGGAGACCGGGCAGCCGGACCACAAGGCGTTCGTGCTGAAGTCGGGTTCCGCGCGCTTCGTCATCACCGGCGGCGTCCGGCCTGATTCGCCGCTGCTCGACCACCACCGCCGCCACGGCGACGGCGTGGTCGACCTCGCGCTCGAAGTGTCCGATGTGGACAAGTGCGTGGCGCACGCGCGGGCCCAGGGCGCCACGGTCCTGGAGGAGCCGCACGACGTCTCCGA
The DNA here is from genome assembly GCF_021654135.1 of Amycolatopsis tucumanensis. GTDB lineage: Bacteria > Actinomycetota > Actinomycetes > Mycobacteriales > Pseudonocardiaceae > Amycolatopsis_E > Amycolatopsis_E tucumanensis. Next base: position 85,953 of record NZ_JAKGSD010000008.1, read on the forward strand.
CGAGCATGGCACCGTGCGCAGGGCCGCGATCGCGACCTACGGCGAGACCCGGCACAGCCTCGTCGACCGCTCCCGCTACACCGGCCCGTACCTGCCCGGCTTCCAGGCGCGGGAGACGCCGCAGCGCAAGCGGCTGTTCCAGGCCGTCGACCACTGCGTCGGCAACGTGGAGCTCGGCAAGATGGACCACTGGGTGGACTGGTACCACCGCGTCATGGGCTTCACGAACATGGCCGAGTTCGTCGGCGACGACATCGCCACCGAGTACTCGGCGCTGATGAGCAAGGTCGTCGCCAACGGCAACCACCGCGTGAAGTTCCCGCTCAACGAGCCCGCGGTGGCGAAGAAGAAGTCGCAGATCGACGAGTACCTGGAGTTCTACGGCGGCGCCGGGTGCCAGCACATCGCGCTGGCCACGAACGACATCGTCGGCACGGTGACCGCGATGCGCGCCGCGGGCGTGGAGTTCCTGGACACCCCGGACTCCTACTACGACGACCCGGAGCTGCGCGCGCGGATCGGCGAGGTGCGGGTGCCGATCGAGACGCTGAAGGAGCACCGGATCCTGGTCGACCGCGACGAGGACGGCTACCTGCTGCAGATCTTCACCAAGCCGGTCGGCGACCGGCCCACCGTGTTCTACGAGCTGATCGAACGGCACGGCTCGCTCGGCTTCGGCAAGGGCAACTTCAAGGCCCTGTTCGAGGCGATCGAGCGCGAGCAGGAGCGCCGCGGCAACCTCTAGCCGACGACGGTGAACCCGGCGCGCTGGAGCTCGGCGTGGACCTCTTCGCAGTGGTCGGGCCCGCGGGTTTCCAGCTTGAGCGCGATCTCGACCTCGCCGAGGGCCAGCGCGCCGGAGATCCGCGAGTGCTCGACGTCCAGGACGTTGGCGCCGAGGTCCCGCACCCGGGACAGCACCGACACCAGCGACCCCGGCCGGTCCGGCACACGCAGCCGCAGCGCCAGGTAACGCCCGCCCGCCGTCATGCCGTGCTGGATTATCTGCAGCAACAGCAACGGGTCCACGTTGCCGCCGGACACCACGGCCACCACCGGCGCCGCGAACTCGCCGGGGTACTGCAGCAACGCCGCCACCGCCGCGGCGCCCGCCGGTTCCACGACCAGCTTGCGGCGCTCCAGGCACAGCAGCACCGCGCGGGACAGCGACTCCTCCGACACCGTGAGGACGTCGTCGACCTTCGCGGCCACGTGCGCGAAGCTCACCGGCCCCGGCTGGCCGACCGCGATCCCGTCGGCCATCGTCTGCATCTCCCGCAGGCGCACCGGGCCACCGGCGGCGAGCGACGGCGGGAACGCGGCCGCGTCCTCGGCCTGCACCGCCACGACCCGCACGTCCGGCCGCGACGCCTTCACCGCGCAGGCCACCCCGGCGACGAGCCCGCCACCGCCGGTCGGCACCAGCACCGTGGCCACCTCCGGCACCTGCTCCAGGATCTCCAGCCCGACGGTGCCCTGCCCGGCGATGATGTCCGCGTGGTCGAAGGGGTGGATGAACACCGCGCCGGTCCGCTCCGCGAACGCGACCGCCTCGGCCAGGGTCTCCTCCAGCACGTCGCCGTGCAGGTGCACGTCCGCGCCGTAGCCGCGGGTGGCGGCCAGCTTGGGCAGCGGCGCGCGCGTCGGCATGAAGACGGTCGACGAGATGCCCAGCAGCGACGCCGCGAGCGCGACACCCTGCGCGTGGTTGCCCGCGCTGGCCGCGACGACCCCGCGGGCCCGCTCCTCGGCGCTCAGGCCGTGCAGGCGGGTGTAGGCGCCGCGGATCTTGAACGAGCCGGTGCGCTGCAGGTTCTCGCACTTCAGGTGGACCGCGCCACCATGCGCCCGCTCCAGATCACGCGCGTGCTCCATCGGCGTGACGCGGATGATCCCCTCGAGCAGCTTCCGCGCCTCGCGGATGCGGTCGACGTCCACCAGATCCATATCCCGGATCATGCCACTCGCACCTCACGGGTTTCGGTACCCTGGGAGCCGGTCAGTACGGCGAATCGGGAGTAGCCATGCCAGCACGGGGTGAAACGGGCGGACGGGTCCGCCGCGCCACGCGTGCGGCCGGCCTGCTGCCGTTGGTCGCGGGCGTCACGTCCGCCCTGGCCCTCACCGGCGCGGCGGTCTACACGGTCGACCGGGCCAACTGCGGCGACCCGGCCCAGTACATCCGGCACGACAACTACGTCGAGCTGGTCGGCGGGTGCGTGAACGGCTCCGACCTGGAGGGCATCCGCACCGGCACCACGGCCGGTGACGCCAAGACGGCCGAGCTGAACAACTACCGGCCCTGACCGACTTCTGGCGCTGACGGGCGGGGAAGCGCCGCGACGCTCCCCCGCCGTCGCCTCTCAGCCCAGGGCCGCGCGCAGGTCGTCGCTCAGGTCGCGGACGTCCTCGATGCCGACGGACAGCCGCAGCAGGTCGTCGGGCACCTGGAGCATCGAGCCGGCCACGCTCGCGTGCGTCATCTGGCCGGGGTGCTCGATCAGCGATTCGATGCCGCCGAGCGACTCGGCCAGGATGAACAGCTCCGTGCGCGCCGCGGTGTCCAGCGCGGCCTGCCTGCCGTCGGCGTGGCGGAACGAGATCATGCCGCCGAAGCGGCGCATCTGCTTGGCCGCCACCTCGTGACCGGCGTGCCCGGGCAGGCCCGGGTAGTACACCTCGGCGACCTTCGGGTGCGCCGACAGCATCTCGGCGATCTGCTCCGCGTTGTCGCAGTGCCGGTCCATGCGCACGGCGAGCGTCTTGAGGCCGCGCAGGGTGAGCCAGGCGTCGAACGGGCCGGGCACCGCGCCCGCCGAGTTGCGCAGGAAGAACAGCTGGTCGCGCAGCTCGTCCTCGTCGGTCAGCACGGCGCCGCCGACGACGTCCGAGTGGCCGCCCAGGTACTTGGTGGTCGAGTGCACGACGATGTCGGCGCCGAGCGCCAGCGGCGTCTGCAGGTACGGCGTGGCGAAGGTGTTGTCGACGACGAGGCGGGCACCGGCGCCGTGGGCGATTTCCGCCAGCACCGCGAGGTCGGCGATGCCGAGCAGCGGGTTGGACGGCGTCTCGCACCAGATCAGCTTCGTCTCCGGGCGGACCGCGGCACGCACTTCGTCCGGGTTCGACAGGTCCGCGACGCCGTACTCGACGCCCCACAGCTTCAGCACCTTGTCGATGAGCCGGAAGGTGCCGCCGTAGGCGTCGTTGCCCAGGACCAGGTGGTCGCCGGGCCGCAGGACGGTGCGCAGCACCGCGTCGGTGGCGGCCATGCCGGAGGCGAACGCCAAGCCGTGCCGCGCGCCCTCGAGCGAGGCCAGGGCCTGCTCCAGCGCGGTGCGCGTCGGGTTCGCGGTGCGGGAGTACTCGTAGTCACCCTCACGGGTGCCCCCGACGCCGTCCTGCGCGTAGGTGGAGGTCTGGTAGATGGGCACGATGACCGCACCTGTCCGCGGGTCAGGCTCCTGACCTGCGTGGATGGCGCGCGTCTCGAAGCCGGAGCGGGAAAGGTCGTGCGTCATTTCCCCAGCCTACGACCAGCCCTGGGTCACCCATCGCCCGGTGGGCGGCAGGCACGCCAGCACCAGCGTGCCGATCGCGGGCACGCACAGCACGCCGACGTAGCCGAGCGGCACGTCGCCGTCGAGGAGGCCGAGGAAGTACACCCCGAACGCGCCGAGCACCAGCACCAGCACGTACACGAAGAGCGCCGCGGCCGCGCCGATGATCGTGGCGACGCGGCCGAACTCCTTGGCCAGCACCAGCCCGACCCCGCCGGTGATGAGCGCCGCGGCGAGCACCAGGTGGGTGGCGAACGTCAGCAGGCTGCGCCCGAGGTCGCCGTCGCCGGCGAGCAGCACCGCGCCACCGGCGACGCCGACCAGGTGGAACAGGCCGCCGAGCAGGGCCAGGACAGCCGCCGTGATGCCGGCGCCGCCGCCGCGCGACGCCGCGGCCGCTTCGGATTGGGACGGAAAGGTCACCACTACCAACTACCAGCCGGGCGGTGCCGCAGGTACCGGAAGGTCCACGGAAGCACCGCGAGGACGAACACGAGCGGGCCGCCGACCACCGCGCCGACCCGCACGAACGCGTCGGCGGGGGCGAAGCGGAACATGGCGGCGAAGAAGTCCCCGAAGTAGCCGGGGTAGAGCAGGACCGGTTCGCAGATCACCGCTGCGACCGCGAGCAGCCCGCCGACCAGCAGCAACACCGCGCCGGCGACCGCGCGGAAGAACGTGGTCAGCGCGCCGGCGAGCAGGACCAGCGCGGCCGCCGAGTAGACGACGAGGACGGTGCGGACCTTGCCGTCCATGCCGGCGAAGCCGTAGTCGACGAAGAACTTCAGCGGCAGGTAAGCCAGCAGGCCGGCCAGCGCCAGCCCGAGCAGGCCGGCGAGGATCGCGGTGGTCCCGCTGGGGCGCGGCTCGTGGCCGTTTCGACTCGTCACAGGGCCCCCGGGGGATCGGTCCGTTCCGGCGCTCACCCTAGCCGCGTTCCCAGCGCGCGGACATCAACTGGGAAAAAGACGATGCCCCCGGCGCGTGCCGGGGGCATCGTCGTCAGATCAGCTGGTCACCACTGCTGGGGCGGCTGGCCGGGCTGGCCGTACTGGCCGGGCTGCTGCGGCGGCTGGCCGTACTGACCCGGCTGCTGGCCGAACTGGCCGGGCTGGCCGTAGCCGGGCTGCTGCCCGTACTGGCCAGGCTGGCCGTAACCGGGCTGCTGCTGCGGCTGGCCGTACTGACCGGGCTGGCCGGGCTGCGGGAAGCCGCCGCTCTGCGGGTTCGGCCCGCCGGGCTGACCGTACTGGGGCTGGCCGTGCGGCTGCCCGAACTGACCGGGCTGACCCGGCTGACCCGGCTGCGGGAAGCCACCGCTCTGCGGGCCGCCGAAGCCGCCGGGACCGCCGAAGCTGCCCGGGCCGCCCTGCTGGCCGCCATCGCCGAGGCCGACGAACTGCTTCGTGGCCGGGACCAGGCCGAGCGCACCGATCGCCAGCACCACGATGCCGAAGATCAGGTACATGATCGCCTTGCCGGGCGTGTCCATCTCGCTCGGGAACGCGGTCATGAACAGGATCGCGAACAGCAGGAGGAGGAACCCGCCGACCGCGGTGACGATCGGCGCGATCTTCCTCAGCGAGGCGCTGAGGCGCCCGGCGAGCGCGATCAGCACGCCACCGGCCAGGGCCGCGAGGCCGCCGACCAGGATCATGATCAGGTAGAACCAGACCAGGCCCGGGCTGGGCAGGCCCAGCTGGTCGGCCTGCTCGCTGAACGAGTCGTACGCGTCCGAGTAGTCACTCGCGTCACCGAAGTCGACCAGGACGAAGATGGCCGAGAGCAGACCCAGGAGCGCCGCGACACCGCCGGCGATGTAGCCAAAGAGCTGGTTGTTGCCCGCACCGGCGCCGCCGCCCTGCTGGGGGTAACCCGGCGCGCCGAAGCCCTGCGGCTGGCCGAAGCCACCCGACGGCGGGCCGTAGCCCTGCGGCGGCTGGCCGTACGGGCCCGGCTGCTGCTGCCCGAAACCGGGCTGCTGCTGCTGCCCGAAGCCCTGCTGCCCGAAGCCCTGCTGGGGGTTCACTGCACTGGGGTTGTCCGCGGCGCTCGGCGGCGGCGAGTACGGGATGGCCGGCGGCTGGGAGCCCGGGGGCACCAGCTGCGTGGACTCCGCGCCCGGCTGGTCACCCGGGTTGACCTTCTGCGTGGCGTTCGGGTCCCCACCCGGCTGGACCACCTGGGTCGGCTCCGCGGTCTCGCCGAACGAGCCGCCCTCGGACGGCTGCTGCGACTGGCCGGGCTGCACGACCTGGGTCGGCTCCGAGGAGCCGAACGGGTTGTCTTGCTGCTGTTGGGGACCGCTCGGCGGGCCCTGAGGCGGCTGACCGCCACCCCAAGGCTGGTTGGGCGGCTGCGGAGCGCTCATGTGGGTCTTGAACCCCCTCGAGAGGACTGACAGTGCGTATTCACGTTGATCCGGGTGGGCACACGCTATCGGATACCGGTCATAGACGCTCGTAACGCCCCGACGGTTCCGCGCGATGAAGTCTGGTTCACCGTCCGGCGAGGTACCCCAGCAGGTCGTGCCTGGTGAGCACGCCGGCCGGCTTGCCGTCGACCAGCACCAGCGCGCCGTCCGCGTTGGACAGGGCCTTCATCGCCGCGCCGACGCCCTCGCTGGCGCCGATGGTCGGCAGCGGCGGCGACATGTGCTTGTCCAGCCGGTCGGCGAGCTGGGCCTTCCCGGTGAACAGGGCCTCCAGCAGCTCCCGCTCGTTGACGGCGCCGACCACCTCGGCGGCCATCACCGGCGGCTCGGCGCTGACCACCGGCATCTGGCTGACGTCGAACTCGGACAGGATCGCGACGGCCTCGGCGACCGTCTCGTTCGGGTGGGTGTGGACCAGGTCGGGCAGCGATCCGGTCTTGGCGCGCAGGACGTCGCCGACCGTGGCGCCCGAGGAGTCCGGGGGCAGGAAGCCGTAGCCGGCCATCCACTGGTCGTTGAAGACCTTGCCCAGGTAGCCGCGGCCGCCGTCGGGCAGGAGCACCACGATGACGTCGTCCGGGCCGAGCCGCTCGGCGAGCTTGAGCGCGGCCGCGACGGCCATCCCGCACGAGCCGCCGACCAGCAGGCCCTCCTCGAGCGCGAGGCGGCGGGTGACGGCGAAGGACTCGGCGTCGGAGATGGCGATGATCTCGTCGGCGATGCCGCGGTCGTAAGTGTCCGGCCAGAAGTCCTCGCCGACGCCTTCGACCAGGTAGGGGCGCCCGGTGCCGCCGGAGTAGACCGAGCCCTCCGGGTCGGCGCCGACGACCTTGACGCGGCCCTGGGAGGCTTCCTTCAGGTAGCGGCCGGTGCCGGAGATCGTGCCGCCGGTGCCCACACCCGCGACGAAGTGGGTGATCTTCCCGTCGGTCTGCTGCCAGATCTCGGGGCCGGTCGAGTGGTAGTGGCTCTCCGGGTTCTGCTGGTTGGCGTACTGGTTGGGCTTCCAGGCGCCCTCGATCTCCCGCACCAGCCGGTCGGAGACGGAGTAGTAGGAGTCCGGGTGCTCGGGCGGGACGGCGGTCGGGCACACCACGACGCGGGCGCCGTAGGCCTTCAGCACGTTGCGCTTGTCCTCGCTCACCTTGTCCGGGCAGACGAAGACGCACTGGTAGCCCTTGCGCTGGGCGACCATCGCCAGGCCGACGCCGGTGTTGCCGGAGGTCGGCTCCACGATGGTGCCGCCGGGCTTGAGCTCGCCGGAGGCCTCGGCGGCTTCGACCATGCGCAGCGCGATGCGGTCCTTCACGCTGCCGCCCGGGTTGAAGTACTCCACCTTCGCCAGCACGAGCGGCGCCAGGCCCTCGGTGAGGGAGTTCAGCTTGACCAGCGGGGTGTTGCCCACGAGGTCGACGATGTGCTCGACGTAGTCCACGGCCCCACCCTAGACGTGGTACTGGTCGCGTAGGGGTTTGACCGCACGCTCCCAGGGTGCAGGATGTGGGTAAGCACGCGCTTAGTCCGACCCGAAGGAGTGTCAAGCCATGCCTGAAGCCGTCATCGTCTCCGCGGCGCGTTCGCCGATCGGCCGCGCCGGGAAGGGCTCGCTGGTGAGCATGCGGCCGGACGACCTGGCCGCGCAGATGGTCCGCGCCGCGCTGGACAAGGTGCCGCAGCTGGACCCGAAGGACATCGACGACCTCATGCTCGGCTGCGGCCTGCCCGGCGGCGAGTCGGGCTTCAACATGGGCCGCGCCGTCGCGGTCCAGCTCGGCTACGACCACCTGCCCGGGTGCACCATCACCCGCTACTGCTCCTCCAGCCTGCAGACCACCCGGATGGCGCTGCACGCGATCAAGGCGGGCGAGGGTGACGTGTTCATCTCCGCAGGCGTGGAGACGGTGTCGCGGTTCGCGAAGGGCAGCTCGGACTCCTGGCCCGACACGCACAACCCGCTGTTCGCCGACGCCGAGGCCCGCACCGCGAAGACCGCGGCCGAGGGCAGCGACACCTGGGTCGACCCGCGCGAGAACGGGCAGCTGCCCGACGTCTACATCGCGATGGGCCAGACCGCGGAGAACCTCGCGCGCCTGAAGAACGTCTCCCGCGAGGAGATGGACGAGTTCGGCGTGCGGTCGCAGAACCTGGCGGAGAAGGCCATCGCCGACGGGTTCTGGGCCAAGGACATCACGCCGGTGACCCTGCCCGACGGCACGGTCGTGTCGAAGGACGACGGCCCGCGCGCCGGTGTGACGATCGAGGGCGTGTCCGGCCTGAAGCCGGTGTTCCGCCCCGACGGCCGGGTCACCGCGGGCAACTGCTGCCCGCTCAACGACGGCGCCGCCGCGCTGGTGATCATGTCCGACACCAAGGCGAAGCAGCTGGGCATCACGCCGCTGGCGCGGGTCGTGTCGACCGGCGTGTCCGGCCTGTCGCCGGAGATCATGGGCTACGGCCCGGTCGAGGCGTCGCAGCGCGCGCTGGCCCGCGCCGGGATGTCCATCGGCGACATCGACCTGGTGGAGATCAACGAGGCGTTCGCCGCGCAGGTCATCCCGTCCTACAAGGACCTGGGCATCGACATCGAGCGGCTGAACGTCAACGGCGGCGCGATCGCCGTTGGCCACCCGTTCGGCATGACCGGCGCCCGCATCACCTCGACGCTGATCAACTCGCTGCAGCACCACGACAAGCAGTGGGGCCTGGAGACGATGTGCGTCGGCGGCGGCCAGGGCATGGCGATGGTCATCGAGCGGCTGAGCTGACCCCGCACGCGAGAAGGGGCCCGGCTGCGTGCCGGGCCCCTTCTTCGTGTGCGTGGATCAGGCGCTGGCGCCGTTCTTCGCGACCGCGCACATGGTGGTGGCGGGCTCGGAGTAGGTGACCGCGCCGTCGATCTCCAGGCCCTCGCAGGCGGCCTCGTCGGCCTGGCCGGTGACGACCTTGAGGAACTCGATCTCGGCCGTCGGGTCGGTGCAGGGGACCCGCTTGTAGCCGTCGGTCGAGGACGTCACGTTGGCGAAGCAGTCGCCGTCGTGCGCGTTGATCATCAGGCAGAGCTTGTAGTCGCCGCGGCCGCTGACGCTGTACTCGTCGTAGTCGCCGGTCGGGCAGCTGTCGGACGCGTTGTCCAGCTTGACCGCGATCTTGACGTTCGCGTTCTGGTCGCCGCAGTCCTTCTTCGTCGGCTCGTCGCCGTTGGTCTTGAACTCGGTGATCTGCAGGCAGTCACCGACCGCGGCCGAGGCAGGGGACCCGACGAAGTTGATGATCGCGACGATGCCGACGCCGACCACCACGACGATCGGCAGGACGATCCGCAGCCAGGTGAGCTTGCTCTTCTTGGCGGGCTGGCCGGGCGGCGGGCCGAACGGCTGCCCCGGCGGGGGGCCGAACGCGCCGGGCTGACCGGGCTGTCCCGGCGGCGGGAAGGCGGGCGGGGCGCCCGCGGGCTGCCCGAACTGGCCGGGCTGACCCGGCTGACCCGGCTGGCCGGGCTGACCCGGCTGTCCCGGCTGGCCGAACTGACCGGACTGGCCCGGCTGCCCGGGCTGGCCCGGCTGGCCGAACGCGCCGGGAGCGCCCTGGTTACCGGCGGGCGGCTGGTTGCCGAAGGGCGTCGGCTGCCCTCCAGGCGCAGCCGGCGGTGGGGGGACGCTCACGCGAACCTCACAAGTGTGAACTGGACAGGAGTCCTCGTATCCAACACTGCGTAGTCAAGGAGACGATCACCGGGCCACCGAAAGGGTGAGCACATAACAAAAGGACACCCGGCTGGTAACCGAGTGTCCTTCTGTTGGGGAAGCTGTTGAGCTGCTGTCATCCAGGTGGCGAAGCCACTTCAAACCCCGCTGTCAACTAGCCGCCACTGTGCGTTCGCTAGTCGTTCTGCAGGTACGACAGCAGGCGCAGGATCTCCAGGTAGAGCCAGACCAGGGTGGTCATCAGGCCGAACGCGGCGAACCACGCCCACTTGGCCGGCATGCCCGCCCGGATCATCTGGTCGGCCGCGTCGAAGTCGAGCAGCAGGCAGAACGCCGCGACGCCGATGACCACGAGGCTGAAGATGATGGCGAGCGCGCCACCGTCCCGCAGGCCCATGTTCACGCCGAAGAGGCCGAGCACGAGGTTGGCCAGCATCAGGATCACGACACCCGCCAGGGCGCCCATCACCCACTTGGTCAGCTTCGGCGTCACCTTCACCGCGCCGGTCTTGTAGACGACCAGCATGCCGATGAACACACCCGCGGTGCCCAGGATCGCCTGCAGGGCGATGCCGGGGTAGAGCATCTCGAAGAGCCCGGTGATCGCACCGAGGAACACACCCTCGGCCGCCGAGTACAGCAGCGTCATCGGGCCGCTCGGCTTCTGCCGGAAGATCATGATCAGCGACAGCACCAGGCCGACGATCATGCCGCCGAGCATCAGCCCGAGCACCGGGCCGAGCGCGTTGGCGTCAGCCTGGCTCTGCGCCCAGATCGCGGCGAGGACACCGGTGATCAGGGCGACGCCGAGGCTCATCCCGGTCTTGATGACGACGTCGTCGACCGTCATGGGACGTTCGGTCGCCGGCGCCTGCTGCGCGCCGTACCCCGACGGCATGCCGTAACCGGGCATGCCCTGGGGCTGGTTGAAGCCTACGTTCGGCCCGTAAGAGCCGTATCCCGCGCTGCCGGTGGGCAGGTTGCGGAACGCTGGGTTGCTTGTGGAACGCACCTGATCCTCCTGGATCTACTGGCACCTGCATCAGGTTCAACGTCGGCAGCGCCCTGCCGGTTCCCGTTCAAGTAAAGGCGACTTTACTCGCGTCCGCTGATCGTTCCGGGGACCCCGTGCACTATGACTGTGGTCACGACGGCCGCGGCGGCGGACAATGCAGCCGGGCGACGACGGCGGAGGGCAGGCACATGACCGGGTATCTGGTGACCGGGGCGACCGGGCTGATCGGGCGCCACTTCACCCCGCTGCTGCTGGCCAGGGCGGAGGTCGACCAGGTGTTCCTGCTGGTCCGCGAGAAGTCGCGGGAGCGGCTGACGGACCTGGTCAACGGCTGGCCGCACCCGGAGAAGGTGACGCTGGTCGACGGCGACATCGGCCGCGAGGACCTCGGCATCGCGGAGGACGTGCGCGCCGGGCTGCGGGGCCGGGTCGACGGTCTGGTCCACCTGGCCGCGCTGTACGACCTGACCGCCGACGACGCGACGAGCGTCAAGGCCAACGTCGAGGGCACCCGCAACGTGCTGGAACTGGCCGCCGACATCCAGGCCGGCTGCCTGCACCACGTGTCGTCGGTGGCCGTGGCCGGCGACCACGAGGGCGTGTTCACCGAGGACATGTTCGACACCGGCCAGCGCCTGCCCACGCCGTACCACCGGACGAAGTTCGAGGCCGAGCGCCTGGTGCGGCAGCAGTCCGAGGTGCCGTGGCGGGTGTACCGGCCCGCGGTCGTGGTGGGTCACTCGCAGACCGGCGAGATGGACAAGATCGACGGCCCGTACTACCTCTTCCCCGCGATCAGCAGGCTCGCCGCGCTGCCGAACCTGCCGCTCGCCGGCCCGGACCTGGGCGACACGAACGTCGTCCCGGTCGACTACGTGGCCAGGGCGCTGCTGGAACTGGTGGTCAAGCCGGGGCTGGACGGGCGGGCGTTCCACCTGGTCAGCCCGGAGCCGCAGTCGGTGATCTGCGTCTACAACGCCTTCGCCCGCGCGGCCGGGGCGCCGACGATCAACGTCGAGCTGGACCGGCGGCTGTCCCGGGGCCTGCTGAAACTGGCCCGGCTGAGCGAGCACGTGCCGGGTGTGACGATCACGCGCGACGCGTTCCTGGAGCGCCTCGGCATCCCGGCCGTGCTGCTGGACACGCTGTCGTTCCCATCGGTCTTCTCCTCGGCCGCGACCCGCAAGGAGCTCGCGGCCAGCGGCGTCGACGTGCCCCGGATCGAGGACTACGCGCCCGCGCTGTGGCGGTACTGGCGCGAGCACCTCGACCCGTTCCGCGCCCGCAAGCACGGGCCGCGAGGCGAGCTGGACGGCCGCCGCGTGATCATCACCGGCGCGTCGTCGGGCATCGGACGGGCGACCGCGTTGAAGGTGGCGGCCGAGGGCGGGGTGCCGCTGCTGGTCGCGCGGCGGGAGCCGGAGCTGGCGGAGGTGCGCGACGAGATCGTCGCCGCGGGCGGCTACGCCTCGATCTACCCGGCCGACCTGACCGACGAGGAGGCCGTGCGCAAGATCGTCGACCAGATGCTGGCCGAGCACGGGCGCATCGACATGCTGGTCAACAACGCGGGCCGGTCGATCCGCCGGTCGATCAAGCTGTCCTACGACCGCTTCCACGACTACGAGCGCGCGATGGCGATCAACTACTTCGGCGCGGTGCGGCTGATCCTCGCGGTGCTGCCGCACATGGCCGAGCGGAAGTTCGGGCACGTGGTCAACGTGTCGTCGATCGGCGTGCAGGGCATCGCGCCGCGGTTCTCCGCGTACGTCGCGTCGAAGGCGGCGCTGGACTACTTCAGCAAGATCGCGGCGACCGAGACCCACGGTGACGGCATCACGTTCACGACCATCCACATGCCACTGGTCCGCACGCCGATGATCCGGCCGACGAAGATCTACGACGCGTTCCCGACGAAGTCGCCGGACCAGGCCGCGGACATGGTGGTGCGCGCGCTGAAGAACCGGCCCAAGCACATCGGCACCCCGGAGGGGTACCTGATCCAAGCGGCGTACACGCTGCTGCCGGGGCTGGTCGACGCCATCGCGTACGAGGGTTACCGCGTCTTCCCCGACTCGACGGCCGCGGGCGGCAGCGGTGAGCTGCGGATCGGGAAGGGCGAGCGGCACCTGTCCCGCGCGGCGAACGCCCTCGTCAAGCTGACCAGGGGTTTCCACTGGTGAGTGACACACCGGGCGTGGCCTGACCGTGTTAACACGCTGTGCGCGGGTACGGTTTTCGCATGGTCTCTGAGCGCGACAGCCTGCTCCCGTTGCGGCGTGAGTACAACCAGGTGTGGCACGGCTTCGACCGCGGCCAGGTGCTGCAGTACCTGGATCACGTCGAGGCGAACCTGCGCCGGGTGATGGCTGATCGCGACAACGCGATGGCCAAGGTGTCCAACCTGTCGCGCGAGCTGGAGGGCGCGCGCGGGGAGATCGCGCGGCTGCGCAACCGGGTCGAGGAGCTGAAGCGGCCGCCGGAGCGGGTCGAGGACCTCGACGAGCGCATGCAGCGCACCGTTGAGCTGGCGGAGATGCGCGCCGAGGAGATCACGTCGCGCGCGCAGGTCGCGGCGGAGGAGCACTGGAGCGCGACGACCGAGCTGTCCGGGAAGCTGCGTGAGCGGTACCAGAAGCTGCTGGCGGAGCTGGACACGCACGGGCAGGCCCTGCAGGCCGAGCACAAGCGGGCGCTGGAGGCGACGAAGGCGGAGGTCGAGCGCCTGACGTCGGAGGCGACACGGCGGCGGACGCAGCTGGACATCGAGGCCGAGCGCAAGCGGCGCACCGTGCAGCACGACTTCGAGCAGTCGATGGCGTCGCAGCGGGCCGCGCTGGAGAAGCACATCGCCGACCAGCAGACGGCGAGCAAGCAGCAGGCCGAGCGGCGCATCGCGGAGGCGACCGCCGAGGCGAAGCGCCTGGTCGACGAGGCCAGCGCGAGGGCCCGCGCGATGGTCGAGGACGCGACCGCGAGGGCGGAGAAACGCGAACGCGAGGCGCGGCAGCTGGTGGAGCGCCTGACGCGGATCAGCACGGAGGTCGCCGGGCGGCTCCGCAAGACCGACGAGGTGCTGGCCCGCAGCCAGTCGACGCTGGAGCCGCTGCGGGAGGAGTCCGTGGTGGACATGAGCCGCCCGGTGGATGATGCGGGCGACGGCATGAAGACGGTGCCCGCGGTGAAGCCGGCGGTGAACTCCGCGGCAGTGAAGACGGCGGTGGTGAAGCCGGTTGGCGGGCCGGGTGCTGGTGGGCCGGGTGCCGGTGGCGCGAGTGCCGGTGGGTCCAGTGCTGGTGGGCCGGGTGCCGGTGGCGCGAGTGCCGGTGGGCCCGGTGCCGGTGGGTCCAACGCTGGTGGGCCGGGTGCCGGTGGCGCGAGTGCCGGTGGGTCCAGTGCTGGTGGACCGAGCGCTGGTGGCGCAGCCGCGAGCGCGGCGAAGCCGGGTCCCGGCGGCGCAGCGGCCGGACGCCCGGCAGCGGGACCGGCCGCGGGCGGTCAGGGCGGTTCGAACACCAACAGCCAGGGCGGCCCGGCCAGTGAAGCTCCGGCAGGCGGCAAGCCCAACCCGCCGAAGGCAGCACCGGCCGCGAAGCCCGGTGGCGGAGCCCGCCCGGTGACGGGCAAGCCGCCCGCGGCTCTCGCCGGCCCGGCCGCCATGGCGGAAGGGCAGCAGCCGCCGAAGCCGCTCGCCAAGCGGCCGCAGTCCACTAAGAAGTAGGCGACCCCAGCCCACTACGAAGTAAAGCCGCCGGAGGCGGTCTCAGCCCCCGTGGGAAGCCGCCCCGCGCAGCCCACCGGAGGCGGCGCCGCACCTCGGCTGCCCGGGCAGCGCGGCGGCTGCACGGACCGCCGGTCCCGTCATCGGCTCGCGCCCACCACTCCAGTTGATCGACGGGCGCCGCCCAGCCCCGCCCGGTCAACACCCGGCTAGGGCAACCGGGGCCAGGGGTTCAGCTCCTCCAGCTGCGCGGCCAGCGCCAGCAGCCTCGCCTCGCCGCCGGGGCTGGTCACCAGCTGCACCCCGATCGGCAGGCCCTTCGGCGTGCGGCCCGCCGGTACGGAGATCGCCGGGTAGCCGGACAGGTTCCACAGGCCCGTGAAGCCCGCCAGGGCCACCGACGGCAGCGCGTTCGCCAGGCACGACCGCCCATGCCAGGCCGCCGCCTTCGGGGGCATCGTCGCGAGCGTCGGGGTGATCAGCACGTCCTGCCCGGCGAAGAACTCCGCCGCCCGCGCCGTCCAGCGGCGGGCCGTACCAGGTGTCACCAGCCGCCGCGCGGCGCGGCCGATCCGCACGTGCCGCTGCGTCCGCGGCTGCAGCGCGTCGAAGTCCACCTCGGACGCCTGCTCGGCCGGGCCGGCGAACCACCGCTCCAGGATCCCGGCCACCGGCTCCACCCCGTACCGCGGCCGCGCGCGAGACACGCGATGCCCGGACCCCGCCAGCAGGTCCGCCACCCGCTCGACCGCCGCCGTCAGCGGGCGCGGCACCGGCGCGCGCGTCAGCGGCACCTCGGTCGACACCGCGATCCGCAGCCGACCCGGCTCGCGCACCTCGGCGAACTCCGGCCGGCCCGCCAGCACCGACAACAGCAACGCCGCGTCCGCCACCGTCGTCGCCAGGCTGCCATGCGCGGACATCCCGAACCAGCCCTCCTCGGCCAGCACGTCCGCCCCCGGCTTGATGCCCACCAGCCCGCACATCGCCGCGGGCAGCCGGATCGAGCCGAGCCCGTCGGTGCCGTGCGCGACCGGCACCAGTCCCGCCGCCACCGCCGCCGCGCTGCCGCCCGACGAACCGCCCGCCGTGTACTCCGGCGCCCACGGGTTGCGCGTCACGGCCTCGGGCGAGTCGGTCATCGGCCAGATGCACAGCTCCGGCACGCGCGTGATCCCGACGACCACCGCGCCGGCCTCCCGCAGCCGCCGCACCACCAAGTGGTCCGAACCAGCCGGCCGGGCCGTGGCGGTCCCGCGCGTCACGGTCTCGCCCGCGATCCCGGCGACGTCCTTGACCGCGACCGGCACCCCGGCCAGCGGCAGCTCCGCCAGGTCCGGGCGCGAGCGCAGCGCTCCGGCCTCCGCCACCGCCTCGTCCGCCCGCACCCGGCGGAACGCGCCCACCACCCGGTCCGCGGCCTCGATGCCCGCGATCACCCGTTCGGTCTCCCGCACCGGGTCCACCGTTCCGGCCCGCACCGCGTCGGCCAGCTCCTTCGCCGTCACCATGCGAAAACCCTATAGAACAATTCGCGACCCAATTGCCGGTCGCGTGAGCGGCCGATCACGCAGCGATCCGGGTAATGTCGGATTCGTCACGGTTACCGGCGCACGAAACGTGATCGGCGCGTGCACCCACCGTGAGACGACCTGATCAGCGCCATCCTCCGAAAAGGACCCGCGACGGCCGAGGTGGCCAGGACCCCTTGCGCCACAGTTAGAATCGCGTTCGGAACCCCGGTACCTCATCGATAAAGGTGTGAGAGATCACAGAAGGAACAAGCGCGACAGCGCCCGCTACGACCATCCGGAGTAGCCGGCGAGACCATCCAGCGGAATAGAACCCGCGGAACGCTTCGGCATTCCCCGGACTCGCCAAGGATCTGCGCGGCCCGTCGGTCGGGACGTAACGAGATCATATAGCGGGACGACAATATCCGCGCGGCTGACAATGCCCCCGACCCCTCACCGGAGAGGCGGCGAGCGCGGACGGAACGTGAAGTTGACTCATACTTGTCCGGGCTGGTTCACTCTCCCGGTCGCAGAACCCACCGCGGTTCCTGTGCGCAGCGTCAACTCGGGTCCGGGGGCCGAGGCCATCACATCGAGTTGCGGGAAGGCTCTTCAGAGCGTTGAAAAAGGTATTCGGAACACGTAGGCGGCGTGCTTCGATCCGGTCGAGGGTGCTCGCGATCGCGATCGTGCCCAGTGTCGCCCTGCTGCTCGCCGGCGTGGCGCTCGCGGGCTACCTGGTCGTGCAGGCGGTGAACGCCCGCGAATTCGCGACGAAGGTCCACGACTCGGCCGAGCCCGGCGCCCTCTTCTTCGGCGCGGTGCGCGCGGAGCGCGTGCTGACCCTGCGCACGCTGGCGAGCAACGGCGCGCCCGGCGCGGATCTGATCCAGGCCCGCGCGAAGCTGGACACCACGGCCGCGCGGATGGCCACCGTGCTGCAGGACATGGTCGACGACGCGCCGGACTCGGTGCGCCAGAGCATCGCCAAGACCAGCGCGAACTTCGCCCAGCTGCCGGAGCTGCGCCAGCGCGTCGACAGCAGGCAGGCGTCGCCGCTGGAGGCCTACGCCTTCTACAACCGCATCATCGACGAGTTCGCCACCGGTCTGAACGGCGTCGCCGAGGGCGCGCCGGACGCGCAGACCGCGTTCCTCCGCGTCACCGCGATGCCGCTGTTCACCGCGGCCGACGCGATGTCCCGCGGTGACGCGCTGGCGGCCGCCGGCATCGCCGGCCGCGGTCTGTCCGAGGAGGAGTTCCGCACCTACATCAGCCAGGTCGGCGCCTACCACGCCGAGCTGGAGGTCGCCGCGCCGCAGATGATCCCGTCGGTGCGCGCCAAGTACGAGGCGCTGCTGGCGAGCCCGGCGTGGGACACGCTGAGCATCGTTGAAAACGCTTTCCTCCGCGGCAACCAGGACTCGCTCCCGGTGCCCGAGGCGCAGTGGCGCGACGCCGCGACCCAGGTCGGGAACGCGCTGATGGGCCTCTACATCGAGCAGAGCTCCAACGCCACGAACGTCGGCCTGGAAAGCGGTGACCGGACGCTGGTCACCTCGATCATCGCCGGCGCCGCCGCGCTGATCGTCTCCTTCGCGGTGTTCTTCTTCGCCTGGCGCCTGTCCAACCGCCTGATCCAGCGCCTCGGCCGGCTCCGCGAGGAGACCCTGGAGGCCGCCGAGACGCAGCTGCCGCAGCTGGTCGAGCGGGTCCGCACCGGCGAGGCCGTCGACCTCGACACCGAGGTCGCGCTGCTGGACCACGGCGACGACGAGATCGGCCAGGTCGCCGACGCGTTCAACAAGGCGCAGCAGACCGCCATCGCGGCCGCGGTCGACGAGGCCAAGACCCGTGAGGGCACCAAGAAGGTCTTCCTCAACATCGCGCACCGCAGCCAGGTGCTGGTGCACCGGCAGCTCAAGGCGCTCGACGAGGCCGAGCGCAAGCAGGAGGACCCGGACCAGCTGGACATGCTGTTCCGCCTGGACCACCTGTCCACCCGCGCCCGCCGCAACGCGGAGAACCTGATCATCCTCGGCGGCGAGCGGCCGGGACGGCAGTGGCGCAACCCCGTCGCGCTGGCCGACCTGATCCGCGGCGCCACCGGCGAGACCGAGGACTACGCGCGCGTCACCGTCGGCAAGCTGCCGAACGTCGCGGTCGCCGGCCCGGTCGTCGCCGACCTCGTGCACCTGCTCGCCGAGCTGCTCGACAACGCCACCTCGTTCTCGCCGCCGAACTCGCGGGTCGAGGTGTTCGGCGACGTCGTCGGCAAGGGCGTGGTCATCGAGATCGAGGACCAGGGTCTGGGCATCGAGCCGGAGCAGGCCGAGGAACTGAACGCGATGCTGCGGGAACCGCCGGACTTCAGCGTCATGGCGCTGTCCGCGGAACCGCGCCTCGGCTTGTTCGTGGTCGCGCGGCTGGCGTCCCGGCACGGGATTTCGGTGACCCTGCGCGAATCCGCCTACGGTGGCACGCGGGCAATCGTGCTCGTGCGGTCCGAGCTGCTGGCTCCGGTGCCGCAGCCGGAGGACGGGCAGCAGCCCGAGGAGGCGCTGGTCCCGGCGCAGAGCGTGCCGTCGCACCGCTGGCCGGAGGAGGCCGACACCGCACCCGAGCCGGCCGGCACCAACGGGCACCGCGAGGAGCCTCCGGCGCGGGTGGATCTGTTCCGCGCCAACGTTCCGGCCGCCCCGCCGGAACCGCCGCCCGCCCCGCCGCAGCAGCCCGCGCCGTCGCAGCACTCCGCCCTGCAGCAGCACCAGGCGCCGCCGCAGCGGCCGCAGGTGCCGTTGCGGGCGCCGCTGGACTCGCGGCCGCCGCTGGACACCCGCGTGCCGATCGACACGCGGCCACCGCAGTCCCGGCCACCGCAGCACGCGGGGCCGATCTCGCCGGACCGCCCGCCGCTGCCGCGGCGGCGACGGCAGCAGAACCTGGCCCCGCAGTTGAGGAAGGACGAGGAGACCACCACCTTCAGCGCCGCCACCGACCACAGCACCGTGCCCTCGGACAGCCCGGAGCAGGCCCGCAGCCGGCTTTCGGCGTTCCAGCAGGGCACCCGCCGCGCTCGTGAACAGGATCCGAGCACCACCGACATTCTGGGAGAGCACACGTGACGAACGCGGGAATCAACGAGCTGGACTGGCTCCTCGACGACCTCCTGCAGCAGGTCGTCGGAGCGGACCGGGCGGTTGTGCTGTCGGCCGACGGTCTGCTCATCGGCCGGTCGACCAACCTGTCCGAAGAGGACGGCGAGCACCTGTCGGCGGTGGCGTCGGCGTTCCAGAGCCTCGCCAAGGGCACCGGGCGCCACTTCGGCGGCGGCGCGGTGCGCCAGACCGTCGTGGAGATGGACCACGCGTTCCTGTTCGTCACCACGGCCGGGCACGGCGCCTGCCTCGCGCTGCTGACCGCGGCCGACGTCGACATGGGCCTCGTCGCCTACGCGATGAACATGATGGTCAAGCGGGTCGGCGCGGCGCTGAGCGCGGCGCCACGAGTTGAGCAGCAAAGCACGCCATGATGATCAGGCGGGACGACGACACCTGGTTCGATGACGCCGCGGGCCCGATCGCCCGGCCGTACACGATCACCGGCGGCCGCACCCACGCCGGCGACATCGACCTGCAGCTGCTCTCACTCGTGGTCGCCCTGCCCGGACTGGCCGAAGCGGCCACCATGGCACCGGAGTACGCCCGGATCGTGCGCCTGTGCCAGCGGCCGCTGTCGGTCGCCGAGGTCGCGGCGCACCTGGACCTGCCGGTGCCGATCGTGAAGGTGCTGCTCGCCGACCTCATCGAGCGCGGCCACGTCATCTACCGGACGTCCCAGCCCATCTCCGACACCCCGGAACAACACGTACTTCAGGCGGTTCTCGATGGCATTCGCAGGCTCTGAGCCCCGGCGGAACGTCTCCGCCACCGTGGTGAAGCTGCTGATCGCAGGCGGCTTCGGGGTCGGGAAGACCACCATGGTCGGCTCGGTGAGCGAGATCTCCCCGTTGCGGACGGAGGAATCGATCACCCAGGCCTCGGCCGGGGTCGACGACCTCACCGGGGTGGAGAGCAAGACCACCACGACCGTGGCGCTGGACTTCGGCCGCATCACGATCAACCCCGAGCTGATCCTGTACCTGTTCGGCACGCCGGGGCAGGACCGGTTCTGGTTCATGTGGGACGAGCTCGCGCAGGGCGCGCTGGGCGCGGTGGTGCTCGCCGACACACGCAGGTTGGAAAGTTGCTTCCCGGCCGTGGACTTCTTCGAACGGCGCGGGCTGCCGTTCGTGGTCGGCGTCAACTGCTTCGACAACGCCTACCGCTACGGCACCGAGGAGGTGCGTGCGGCGCTCGAACTGGACGACACGGTGCCGATCCTGCTGTGCGACGCGCGGGACCGCGAGTCGACCAAGCAGGTGCTCGTGATCCTGATGCAGCACGTGATGGCGAACGCGGCCCTCGCGCGACGCTAGCAGCCCGTTTGTCCGTCCGGTGTGGACGGACACGCTCTAGGCCGTGTCCTGTAGGTCTGTACGCAGCCACAACACGATCGAGGCGATGATGATCTCGGCGCGGTAGTAGGCGGCGCGTTCGGCGTAGCGGGTGGCCAGGTCCCGAAACTGCTTGAGCCGGTTGAAGCAGCGCTCGACGACGTTCCGGTTGGCGTAGATGGCCTGGTCGAACGCGGGTGGGCGGCCACCGGCCGCGCCCTTGGCGCGGCGATGCTGGACCTGGTCTTGTCGGCGATCACTCGGTCCGGGTGGGTGCGGGGCCGGCCCGTCCGTCCCGGCCGACGTCGATCTGGTCCAGCAGCGGCAGCAGGTGCGGGTTGTCCCCGGCCTGCCCGGCGGTGAGGATGATCGACACGGGCAGACCGCGCCCGTCCACGGCGAGGTGGATCTTGCCGCTCAGTCCGCCTCGGGAGCGGCCGAGGGCTTCCCCGTGAACGGCGAGGGCTTCGACCCATCCGGTAGCGCATCCCCCTTTTTTGCGGACCCCAGCCGAGTGCTGGTGGGCCCGCACGTTGCTGGAGTCCACGCTGATCATCCACTCCACGTTGCCGACCGAGTCGTCTTTGACGACCACGTGGTCGAGGATGCGTTCCCAGGTGCCGTCCGCGGTCCAGGTTCGCAGCCACAGCTTCCATAGGATCGCGTTGATCACCTGTCGGTGATCGCGCCAGCACCGGCCCCGGCCCGCGACCGGCGGTAGCAGGGGTTCGATCCGGGCCCAGGCCTTGGCGGTCAGTTCACCACTACCCACCCCCGGTCCTGATCAACTATCGCAGGTCACAACCCCTACAGGGCACGCTCTAGTACGGGTTCACCTTGTCCCGGAACTTGGCGGCCACCTCGTCGGTGTCGGACTTCGGGTAGGAGATCCGCGCCGGGTCGCCGTCGGAGGTGTACCTGCTTTCCGCGTTCTGAGCGAGCTTGTCCAGCCACACCGCCGAACCGTATTCGGCCTCCTCGCCCGTCGCGCCCTGCGAGCGGATGCGCGGGATGTTCAGCGGGTCGAAGTCGGCGGTGAACGGGGACGCGGACGGGTTCGAGCCGACCAGGAACGCGCCCTGGTAGCGGTAACCGTTGCCCTGCAAGGCGAGTTCCTTCGGCCGCGGGTGGATGCCGAACGGCAGCGCGATCGTCGTCGGGTTCGCCTGCGGTGCCGCGCGCCGGATCAGCGCGTCCAGCTCGCCGATCTCGGCCTGCGCGGTCTCCTCGTCGGCCTCGCGCAGGTTCGCGTGCGTCTTGGTGTGGTTGCCGACGTCGAAACCGTTGGCCAGCAACCACGGGATGGTCCGGGCGCCACCGGGGTCGCCGAATGCCTCCGCGTTGACGTAGAACGTGGCCACCGGCCGGAACTGCGGGTGGCTGCGGGCGAAGTCGAGCATGATCGCCACCGCCGTGCCGGGCACCGGGTTGCCGTCCGGGCCGAGGGCGAACTGGCTGGGGTCGCCGTCGTCGAAGGTCAGCACCACCGGGTGCTTGCCGGCCGGGATGTCGATGCGGCCCGCGGTGAAGTCGGCCGCCGACACGGGCACGTAGCCCTCGCGGTCCAGCCGTTCCAGCTCCGCCCGGAAGTCCTCCGGCGTGCGGTCGTAGACCGACTCGGTCTCCGGCACGATCCGGTGGTACATGAGCACCGGCACCCGCCCCAGCTCGTTCGCGCGCACCGACGCCGGTTCGGCCGGGACCGCCGGGGCGGAGGACCGCAGCGGCGCGAACGCGGCCCACTCCTGACCGTCGTCGCGCTGCTCGTGCGGCCGGCCTTCGACGACCGTGGTGCACGCCGTGAGCAGGAACAGGACCGCTACGAGGGAAGCCAGCTTGGGTGTCACGCCTTCCAACGTGCGCCCTGCGTAGCACGAAGGCAACGGGGTGTAACCCGAAGGGATGGATTCCCGAATGACCCGGTTGATCCGGGGAATGTGCCCGCTGCTCGGCACAACCGGCGCGGGAGGGTTACATGGGCAGGCACCGGACGCGGTCCCAGAACTCGATTCTGGTCCTCGTGGCCATCATCGCCACGATGGCCATCGCCGTCACACCGGCGGTGGTGCAATCGCTCCCGTTCGGGCTGGCCATCCAGGGCCTCGGTGACGACGTCACCACCAACGCGGAGTCGCTGCGTGACATCCGGGTGCTGGCGGCACGCGACAGCGACCTCGACCGGGTCGCGGTCACCCTCGACGACCAGCCGCTGACCACGAAACGTGACGGCGGCCGGCTGGTCCTGCCGCCGCTGAAGATCGGCGACGGCGAGCACACGCTGGCCGCCCGGCTGCCGAACGAGGTCCCCGGGCTGCCGGACGCTGTGGTGACTCGCACGTTCACCGTCGACAACACCGCCCCGGAGCTGACCTTCCAGCCCATCGAGATCAGCGACCCGCGGAAGCCGGTGACGCTGCGCGGCACGGCGAAGGGCGCGGAAAAGGTCACGGTCCAGGGCGAAGAGGTGAAGGTCAACGAGTTCGGCAACTTCACCGCGACCATCCCGACTCCCCCGGCGAAGATCGAGATCGGCGCGCAGGACGCGGCGGGCAACCGGGCGGCCGGGCGCGTCCCGGTGCGGGCGCGGCACCCCGGGATGCGCGGGGTGCACATGACCGCGGTGGCGTGGACCGCCCCGGCGCTGCGGGAACCGGTGCTGCAGATGGCGCGGGACGGGCTCATCGACACGGTCCAGCTCGACATCAAGGACGAGAGCGGCGAGGTCGGGTACAACTCGCAGGTCCCGCTGGCGAAGGAGATCGGCGCCGCGAAGAACTACTACGACCTGCGCGGGGTCGTCGAGCAGCTGCACAAGGAGGGCATCCGCGTCGTCGGCAGGCTGGTCGCGTTCCGCGACCCGATCCTGGCCAGGGCGTCGTGGGAGTCCGGCAAGCGCGACCGGGTCGTGCAGAGCGCCGACGGGCAGCCGTGGGCCAGCGGGTACGGCGAGTACGCGTTCACCAACTTCGCCAACCGCGAGGTGCGGGAGTACAACATCGCGCTCGCGACGGAAGCCGCGCGGGCCGGGTTCGACGACATCCTCTACGACTACGTGCGGCGGCCGGAAGGCCCGATCGAGCAGCTGCGGTTCCCCGGCCTGGAAGGCACGCCGGAGGAGGGGATCGTGGACTTCCTCACGGAGAGCCGCAACGCGGTCCGGGCCGAGGGCGCGTACCTGGGCGCGTCGGTGTTCGGGATCGCGGTGAACCGGCCGACGCAGATCGGGCAGGACATCACCGCCATGGCGCGCAAGGTGGACTACATCGCGCCGATGATCTACCCGTCACACTGGGGTCCCGGCGAGTACGGGGTCTCCGACCCGGAGTCGCAGCCGCTGGAGATCACCCAGCGCTCACTGGCGGCGTTCGCCGAAAAGGCCGCCGGGACGCAGACCGTGATCATCCCGTGGATCCAGGCGTTCAGCATGTCCGTCCACTACGGGCGGGACCAGATCCGGGCGCAGCTGGACGGCGCGCGTGCCAACGGGATGGACTCGTTCCTGCTGTGGAACGCCTCCTGCAAGTACAACGCGGCCGACCTGGCGCCCTGACCGGTCACCCGCGCAGGGGTTCGACCTCGTCCGGCACGGTGTAGTGGTACCGGTCGCCCACCCTGACCTCCAGGTGCAGGCTGCCGTCCTCATCGGACAGTACCGCGTGGACGGTGCCGGTGCGGCCGTCGCGGAGGCGTACCCGGCTGCCGGCGGCCACCGCGATTCCGGCGACCACCACCTCGTCGGTTTCGGGCGACACCCCGCCCGGGTCCCACCACACGTCCTCCGGGAGCCCGCGGCGCACGTACTGGATGCGCTCCTCGCTCTCCGGCACGACGACCGGGTGGTCGTACAGGGTGACCGGCGCGGCCAGCACTGCGGCGTCGTTGTCGCCCAGCAGGACCGGCCACAGCCGGTGGCTTTCGCACTGCTCGGCGGCCGCCCGCGCCCACGGCGGCGGTTCGGTCAGCGACACGAACCGGCCCGCGTTCACCGCGAGCACCAGGTGCGCGGCCAGCATCGCGTGCCGGAGCGCGACTTCCCGCGGCGAGTCCGGCTCGTACCACTCGGTGTTGTTGACGACGTCGGCCCGCAACCGGATCCCGCCGTGGGGGCCGCCCAGCACCTGGGCGCTCAGCCGCAGCTCGCCGGTGACCGTCCAGCTCCGGCGGACGAGCCTGCTCGCCGGGCCGAGGACCTCGGTCCGCTCGGCGCCGCCGACGACGAACGGGACGCAGGTGCGCTGGGCGGTCAGCTCCGCGACCGGGAGCACGGCGTCGACCTCGCGCTCGACCGCCTCGTCCCAGCTGATGTGCTCGGCGCCGTCCTGGCGCACGACGCGCTCCTGCCCCTGGAGGAACCGCAGCCGCACGTGCAGCACGGCGTGGGAGCGGGGTTCCAGCAGGCACTCCACGCGGCAGTCGGCGAAGTCACCGGCCTGCGGTGACGCGAACGCCGGCGGCATCAGCACCCCGAACCGCCAGTCCTGCGTCCGCGGGCGGTACAGGACGGCGTCGCCGATCGCCCTGGCGGTGTCGAACGCGGTGGTCATGCGACACGGTAAAACTGTAATGCACGTCACACAAGCACTATCGCCCGTGATGGGGGCGTAAACGCTGGTCAAGAACGAGCGGGAGCCGATCGGGCACGGATCGTGGTTCACCCGATCAGCCCAGTTCGCGGCAAGCCGGACGCGGGTACGGCTCACGGACACGGGAGGGCGGCCCATGCGCACCGAACTGATCGACGCCCTGCTCGAATTGCTGGCGCGCGAATCCGAGGGCTTCGACGTGCACCGGTTCGCGCAGGACCTCGCCGAGCGCGCCACCGTCCTCGTGCCCGCGCGCGACGCCGGGGTGCTGGTGTCGTTCCCGGCCGAGCCGGTGGAAATCGCCGCCGGCACCGGGGCCGCGCGTGATCTGGTGCGCCTCCAGCTCGAACTCGGCGAGGGGCCTGCCCCGGAATGCCTCCACAGTGGATCATCGGGCGACGGCCCGTGGCCGCGGTTTTCCCCGGCCTGCAAGGAAGCCGGTTACTCCTCGGTACACACGTTGCCGATCGACGCCGACGGTGAGGTCTTCGGCGCGCTGTGCCTGTTCGACGTCGGCGGAAATACCCACCCCGCTGGGCCGCGCCTGGCGCACGCGGCCGCGCTTCGCCTGGCCCACCAACGGGATCTGCACCAGCTCGGCGTGCGGTTGCGGCACCTGCAGACCGCGCTGGACAGCCGGGTCGTGATCGAGCAGGCCAAGGGCATGCTGGCGGAACGGCACAAGATCGGTGTGGACACGGCGTTCGAGGGCCTGCGGCGGTACGCGCGCGACCACAACCAGCGGGTCGCGGACCTCGCGCGGGCCATCGTCGACGGTCGCGACCCGGTGCGCTCGAACGATTTCTGAAGGACGAAGGGTCGTGTTCCGGACAATCGCCGGTTAGCATCGGGTTCCGCCGTCGCCAGGAGGCAGGCAGACGGCGGACGAGGAATCCGCTCCGGACCCCGGCGGTACCCGCTGTTGGAATTGACAATGCGAGGGGAGCACCGGATGACGACGACGTCCCACGACCACGAACTGCAAGCGGACGCCTTCCCGGTCGGCGAACGGCTGATGTACCTCGACCGCGACGACGACGGGCCGGACAAGGTGACCGTGCGCGTGGGTGTCGTGTCCGGGGAGTGCCGGGCAGGCGAGGACGGCCTGCGCGTGCCGATGACCGACGAAGACGGCGCGCAGCGGTGGGTGGCCGCCTCGGACGTGCTGGGCAACGGCTCGAGATCGGGCAACCGGCACGAGACCGACCGGCCGGCGCGGTGGCGGCACCACCTGTCGCCCAGCGGGCGGCACCACCGGCACGACGAACCGGAGCCGTGAGGCGGGCCGGCCGCCCGGGACGGTGATGCCTGGCGCCGCGGGCGGTGATGCCTGACGCCCCGGGGCGGTGATGCCTGACGCCGCGGGCGGTGATGCCTGACGCCGCGGGCGGTGATGCCTGACGCCGCGGGCGGTGATGCCTGGCGCCGCGGGCGGCGTGCCTGGCGCCCCGGGGCGGTGATGCCTGGCGCCCCCGGGGCGTGAGGGCTGGCGCCCCGGGGCGTGGGGCCGGGCGCCCGGGGCGGCGTGCCTGGCGCCCGGGGCGGGCGTCCGGGGCGCGAGGGCCGGCGCCCGGGGCGGGCGTCCGTTCGGCCTCACCCGAGGAGGGGGTTTTGGCGGCGGTGATTTTTCGGCGCGCTCACCAGGACGGCGCGGCCCGGTCGGCATGAAGTTCGCTCAGACCGGGGCTCGCCGGCCTGTGAACCCCTTCTTGTGGGCGTCAAGGCAGGGGCGCCGCAGCCGTCGCGAGCGAGCCATCCCGCGCACTCGGCTACCGCGGCATGCAGTCGCGGAGTCCAAGCCGCGCTCCTCCCCTCGAAGGGCACCCTGCCCTCAGCGGGACAGCGCCGCAGCCGTCGCGAGCGAGCCCTCCCGCGCACTCGGCTACCGCGGCATCCAATCGCGCAGTCCAAGCCGCGTCCCTCCCCTCGGAAGGGCACCTTGCCCTCAGCGGGACAGCGCCGCAGCCGTCGCGAGCCAGCCCTCCCGCGCGCTCGGGTATCGCGGCGCCCAGCCGGTCGCCGTGCGGAAGCGGGCGTTGCTCACCCTCAGTGAGCGAGTCAGCGAGGTCAGCCGCTCGCCGAGGAGCAGCGCCGCCCGGCCCGGGCCGCGTACCCACAGCCGTGCTCCGGCGGCGCGTGCCAGTGCCTCGGTGAACGCGCGCTTCGTCAGCGGCTCGTCGTCCACGACGTTGTACGTGCCGGACGGCGCCGCCAGCGCCTCGACCACCGCGGAGGCCGCGTCGGCCAGGTGGATCGGCGAGAGGTAGCCCTCCGGCGGACCCAGCATCATGCCGATGTGCCGCCGTGCCGCGGCCAGCATCTCCTCGGCATGTGCCGCGCCGGGGCCGTAGAACCAGCCGAACCGCAGCACGACGCCGGCGCCCCCGGCCGCGGTGAAGCGGCTCGCGTTGGCTTCGGCCGCGTAGTTGCCGCGGGTCATCGGGAAGTGGTCGACCGGGGAGTCCTCGTCGACCCACTCGGCGCCCCGGTCCCGGTACAACATGCTGACCGACTCCTGCACGACCCGCCCGACGCCGGCGTCCAGCGCCGCGTCCACGACCGTCGCCGAGCCGACTGTCCGGATCCGCTCGTTGGCCCGCCACGCCCCCGGCACCAGGAACTTGGACGTCGGCGGGATCGCGGTGGCCAGGTTGATCACGGCATCCTGCCCGGCCATCGCCTCCGCCAGTGCCGCGCGGTCGAACAGGTCCGCCCGCACGGGCGTCGCGCCCTGCCGTTCGAGCACGGCGTCCTTTTCTGCGCTCCGGGACAACGCGGTGACCTCGTGACCCGATCGGACCAACGCGGGAACAGTGTGCCCACCGATCGCGCCGGTGCCTCCGGTGACGAACACCTTCATGAGGCCACCTTGGCACACGGGCACTGGAAAAACCGGAAAACCATGTTGATCACAGGCGAGCGGATGGGTAACGTCGCGGCGTTCGTGACGGCCTGAGGAGGTGAGACCCATTTTCGCGGTATCCGGTTGGGTTCTCCTCCCGAAAGGCATCACTCATGCGCTTCATCTCGGAGACGGCTGCTGACGGCGTCTCGGAACGTTCGTTCTCGCTCGGCGACGTCACCGGTGTGTTCTGGTCACCGGTCGGCGCCGTCGGCGGTCCGCTGGTGCTCCTGGCACACGGCGGCGGGCAGCACAAGAAGGCCCCGGGCATGGTGGCACGAGCCCACCACTTCGTGCGGGCCTGCGGTTTGTCGGTCGTGGCCATTGACGCGCCGGGGCACGGTGACCGGCCACGCACCGAGCAGGACGAGCGGATCCGCGCGCTGATCCGGCAGCGGATGGCGGCGGGCGAGCCGGTCCTCGACGAGATCGCGCGGGACAACGTCTCCCGGGCGACGCAGGCTGTGCCCGAGTGGCAGCGGGTGCTGGACGCGCTGCCGGGGGTCGGGCCGGTCGGGTTCTGGGGTGTGTCGATGGGCAGTGCGACCGGGATCCCGTTGGCCGCCGCGGACCGGCGGATAGCCGCGGCGGTGTTCGGGCTCGCCGGAGATCTGCTGGTGGAGGCCGCGCGGCGGGTGCGGATCCCGATCGAGTTCCTGCTCCAGTGGGACGACGAACTCATCCCGCGCGAGGCGGGCTTGGCGCTGTTCGACGCGTTCGCATCGGAGGAGAAGAGCCTGCACGCCAACCCCGGCCGGCACGCCGACGTGCCGCGCTTCGAACTGGAGAGCACGGGACGGTTCTTCGAGCGGCACCTGCGCTGAAATGCCCGGCGGTTGCGCTGAGATGCCCGGTGGTTGCGCCTGAGATGTCCGGCGGTGGCGCGGGTGGACACTTCGTGCTGGCGCGAGTGGGCCAGTCGCGCTGCGATGAATGGACCATTCATGCGCAGCCGAGGGGCGGGACGGGGAATCTCAACCCGAGGTGGGTCGCCTGGGCCGCGTGAATGGACCAGTCATGTGGGATGAATGGACCGTTCATCGGCGGCACCGGCAGCGAGGTGCGTGCGGACTGGGCGGCGGAGCCTGCGGCGGGGCGCCAGGCTGCGGCGGGGCGCCCGGGCCGCGCGAGTGGGCCAGTCGCGAAGCGATGAATGGACCGTTCACGCGCCGCCGAGGGCTGGGACGGGGAATCGCATCCCGGGGTGGGTCATCTGGGCCGCGTGAATGGACCACTCGCGAAGTGATGAATGGACCGTTCATCGGCGCGACACGGGCCGGGAGGTGAGTGAAGTCCGCGCGGCAGAGCCCGGCGCGGGGCGACCGGGCCGAGCGAGTGGGCCGGGCGACCGGGCCGGGCGAGTAGGCCGGGAATGGGCCGGGCGAGTGGGCTGGGCGTAGGCCGGGCGACCAGGCCGAGCGAGTAGGCCGAGCGACCAGGCCGAGCGAGTGGGCCGGGCGAGTGGGCCAGTCGTATCCGCATGAATGGGCCCTTCATCGGCGGCACTGGGCGGCAAACGAGTGTGAGGGTTGGGCGGTCCGGTGGGAAGCCGGGCCGCCCAACCCTCACGTTTGGCGGGGCAAACCTGTGGAGTCAAAGCCAAGGACCGCCAGCAGCAGCCTCCTCGAAGCTAAGAGACCGCCAGCCGCCGTCAGCAGTTTGTCGGGGCCTCCTTGCCGGCGAACCGGTCCACGATCCACCGGTGGGCGTCGGCGTTGCCGGCGAAGATGCCGCTCAAGTGGTCGGACACGTAGGTGTTCCACTGCTCCGTCACGCCCGCCGCGCAATAATGCTTGTGCAGCGCGTCCGCCTGGGGCGTGTTCACGATTTCGTCCGTCGCGGCGTGGTACTGGAACACCGGGACCCGCGGCGGCGCCGCCCCGAGCTTGTTCTCCGCCAGGCGCGCCTGCCACGCCGGGGTTTCCAGCGGGTTCGACGTCGTGTAGTCGGAGATCTTCTTGAACGCGTAGTTGGTCAGCAGCTCCACCACGCACGCGTTCTGCTTGGCCTCGGCGATCTGCTGCCGTCCCGTGTCGTTGAGGTAGGAGTCCAGGTCGAGCTCCGGGTACGCGGTGTCCAGGCCGACCGCGGCGAACGCCAGGAAGCCGAAGCCCAGGTAGCCGTCCAGGCCCTTCGCGACGTCGGTCAGGTCCGCGGGCACCCCGCCGGCCACCACGCCCACCAGGTTCATCTCCGGCGCGTACGCCGGCTGCTTCTCCGCCGCCCACAGCGCGCCCCCGCCGCCCTGCGAGTAGCCCTGGAAGATCACCTTGGCGTCGTCGGACAGCCCGGCCTGCGAAAGCCGCTGCGCCGCGCGCACGGAGTCGATCACCGCGGGGCCCATGGACTGCCCGGTGATGTAGGTCGGCACCGTGTTCGGCGAGTAGCCCTCGTAGTCGGTGACCGCGACCGCGTAGCCGCTGGCCAGCGAGTCGTTGATGGCGGGCTGGTCGTAGAGCGTGCCGCGCTCGATGGCTTTCGACGGGGTGCACTTGAACGCCGGGCCCTGCGTCCCGACGGCGAACCCGACGATCGGCGCCTTCGCCGGGTCCACGCCCTTCGGCACCAGCACCGTGCCGGTCACCGCGTTGCGCGCGCCCAGCGCGTTCGTCGACAGGTACATGACCTCCCAGGCGTCCGCGTTCGCCGCGTTCATCAGCGGCACCGCGGGCCGCCAGCGGATCACGTCACCGGCGTTGCCCGCCGGGAGCGGCGACGGCGGGGTGTAGAACGAGTCGTCGAACGGGCCCGGCAGAACTGGAGCCGCCACCGCGGACGGCGCCGACATGGCCACCGCGCCGCCCGCGAGCAGCACGAAACCCACCAGCGCGGCCAGCAGCCGTCGGCGGAAATTGCGGTTCTTCACATTTTCTCCTTCACAGACCAAGAGCCGGAGCGAGCACCGGCCACGAGTTGTGCAGTGCCCGTTCCCAGTACGGCCAGCTGTGGGTGCCTGCGCCGTAGTAGTCCACAGTGGCCGGAACGCCCATTCGCTTCAGCTTTTCGGTGAAGCTCTTGGACGTGAGCAGCGCCGCCGGTTCCAGCGGATCGGACTGCCCCGGCGGATCCAGCGGGCCGGTCCGGCCATCGCCGCACGAGATGTAGAGCGCGGTGCCGCGCAGGTCGTCGATGTGGTCGTACGGGTTGCGGGACCACCAGATCGGCCAGCTCGCCTTCTCGTCGCCCCACAGGTCGAAGAAGTTGTAGTGCCCGGCGCGGATCAGGATGCCCTGGATCACCTCGGGCGTGCCGGGGAACAACGTGTTGGGGATCCCGCTGTAGGAGGCGGCCGCGCCGAACATCCCCTTGTGCAGGAACGCGTACGCGAGCGCGCCGTAGCCGCCGATGGACACCCCGGCCACCGCGCGTTTCGTGCCGCCGCGGTAGCCGCGCTCGACGATCTGGCGGACCTCCTCAGTGTGGAACCGGTCCCAGTCCGGTGTGGACTTCAGCCCGAAGTTCCACCACTTCGTGTACATGCCTGCCTCGCCGTCGGAGGGCATGACGACGATCGCGTCCTTGTCCGCGGTGAACGCCTTCACGTCGGTGAACCGGTCCCAGGACTGGTATTCCGCCGGTTCGCAGCACCCGTGCAGCAGCCACAACGTCGGCCAGGTCCGGGCGGGTTCGGCGCGCCACTTCACCGGCACGATCAGCCGCACCATGCCGGTCTCGCCCAGCGCGGGCGAGTCGATCTCCAGGTCGACCGTGCGGTCGTCGATCCAGGTCTCCTTGACCACTTTCGCTCCATCGTCGGCGCTGACCGTGGCGGCCGACACCGGCGCGGCCAGGGCGGCACCGGCGATCACGGCGACGACGGGTAACACCAGCAAGGCCCAGCGGCGACGGCGGCGCCCGGCCCGGTCGGTTCTCATCGGTTCTCCTCGGGTGGTTTCACAGCGGGATGTTGCCGTGCTTCTTCGCCGGCAGCGTCTGCCGTTTCGTGCGGAGCGTGCGCAGCGCGCGAGCCACCTGGAGCCGGGTCTGCGACGGCGGCACGACCATGTCCACGTATCCGCGCTCCGCGGCCAGGTACGGGCTCGCGTGGTGCTTGCGGTACTCCTCGGTCAGCCGCCGGACAGCCACCACCCGGTCCTCTGTGGACAACCGAGCGAGCTCGTGCCGGTGCAGCACCTCGACCGCGCCCTCGGCGCCCATCACCGCGATCTCGGCGGTGGGCCAGGCCAGGTTGACGTCCGCCCCGAGGTGCTTGGAACCCATCACCGCGTACCCGCCGCCGTAGGCCTTGCGGGTCACCACGGTCACCTTCGGCACGGTCGCCTCGGAGTAGGCGTAGATCAGCTTCGCGCCGCGCCGGATGATGCCCTGCCGTTCCTGCTCGGTGCCGGGCAGGTAGCCGGGCACGTCGGCCAGGGTGACGATCGGGATGCCGAACGCGTCGCAGAACCGCACGAACCGGGCGGCCTTCTCGGAGGCGTCGATGTCGATCACCCCCGCCTGCCGGAGCGGCTGGTTCGCCACTATCCCGACCGAGCGGCCCTCGACGCGGCCGAACGCGCAGATCATGTTGGGCGCGAACGCTCCGTGGATCTCGGTGAACTCGCCGTCGTCGACCAGGCGCCGGATCACCTCGGTCATGTCATAGGCCTGGTTGAGCGAGTCCGGGACGATCCGGTCCAGTTCGAGGTCCGCCGGGGTGATCTCGCGGGACGTTTCATCCGCGTACTCCGGCGCGGCGTCCAGGTTGTTCAGCGGCAGGTAGCCGAGCAGGGTCTGCACCCAGTCGATCGCGTCCCGCTCGTCGGTCGCGCGGTGGTGGGCGTTGCCGGAGATCTCGCTGTTGACCGCGGCGCCGCCGAGCTGCTGGGCGGTGACCCGCTCGCCGGTCACGGCGTGCACGACGTCCGGTCCGGTGACGAACATGTGCGAGGTGTCCTCGACCATCACGGTGAAGTCGGTGATCGCGGGCGAGTACACCGCGCCGCCCGCGCACGGGCCCATGATCACGGAGATCTGCGGGATCACCCCGGACGCGTGCGCGTTGCGCCGCCCCAGCTCGGCGTAGTAGGCCAGCGACACCACGCCTTCCTGGATGCGCGCGCCGCCGGAGTCGTTGATGCCGATGACCGGGCAGCCGATCGACATCGCCAGGTCCATCACCTTGAGGACCTTCTCGCCGAAGACCTCCCCCATGCTGCCGCCGAACACGCTGAAGTCCTGCGAGAACAGGCACACCGGACGACCGTCCACAGTGGCATGGCCGGTGACCACGCCGTCGCCGTAGGGGCGGTTGCCGTCCATGCCGAACTCGGTGCAGCGGTGCCGCGCGAACTGGTCCAGCTCGACGAACGACCCGTCGTCGACGAGCAGGTCGATGCGCTCGCGGGCGGTCAGCTTGCCCTTCGCGTGCTGCCGGTCGATCGCGCGCTTCTCGGCGATGCGCACTGCCTCGTCCTGACGGGCGGCCAGGTCGGCGATCCGGTAGGCGGTCGTCGGGGCGAACGGGACGTCCACTGCGGTCCTCACTTCCGTGTGATCCGGTCGCCGAGCGCGGCCGCGATGACGGACACGTGCGGAGGGTCGATCATCGACACGTGGTCGCCGGGCACCCGCACGATCTCCAGGTCCGGGCAGAACTCGTCCCAGCCCAGCGCCTCGTCGGCACGCAGGTAGCGCGGGTCGAGCGCGGTGGTCAGCGGATGCGGCTCCTGCGCGCGGAGCAGCACCACCGGTCCGTCGTACCGCTGCGGCGCGTACCGCTCCGCAACCCGGGCGTCCACATAGGACGTGTACTGGTGGTGCAGCACGCCCTCGCCCAGCCCGGGCACCTTCTCCGCCAGCTGCCGCATCACGAGCCCGATCTGGTCACCCTCGCCGAGCCGGGCCAGTTCGTCGCGCGGGATGTCCAGCGCGACGCCGTAGGTCTGCTCGATGTGCGTGGCGAACCGGTCGAACCGGTCCAGCAGCAGGTCCTCGGCCGGCGCGTCGGCAGGCAGCGGGAGGATGGTGTCGATCAGGAACACCAGCTCCACCGGCTCGTCCAGCTGCCGCGCGCACTCGTAGGCGAGGCAGCCGCCGAACGACCACCCGCCGAGCCGGTACGGCCCGCGCGGCTGGATCTCGCGGATCATCTCCAGGTAGCGGGCCGCCTTCGCCTCGACGGTGTCCAGGTCGTCCAGCCGCTCGAACCCGTACACCGGGAACTCGCCAGGCAGGTCACGCACCAGTCGCGTGTAGACACTCGCCGGTCCGCCTGCCGGGTGGAACAGGAACACCGGGGTCCCGGTGCCCGCACGCAGGCAGCGCACCGGCCCGGAGCCCTCGATCCGGTCGCGCAGCAGGTCGGCCATCGCGGCGATCGTCGGCCGGTCGAACAGGTTCGTGGGCAGGTCCGCCAGTTCGGCCGACATCGCCGCGCGCAGCTCGGCCGGATCGCCGGGGAAGTCCTCGTGCACCCCGGAGAAGCGGCCGAGCACGTCGTGCCAGTGCCGGGCGACCCAGCGCTCGGCGGGATCGCGCGGCCCGACGACGACCTCGGTGACCGCACTGGTACCGGCGTCGAACCCGGCCTGCTCCGCGAGGTGCGCCGCCAGCTCGGCGAGGCTCGCGCCGCGCAGCAGCATCGGCACCGGCAGCGGGAGGCCGAAGTCCCGCTCGACCGCGCCGCGCGCCCGCATCGCGAGCAGCGAGTCCAGGCCGAGCTGGGTGAGCGGCACGTGCCGGTCGACCTGTTCCGGCGCGAAGCCCATCAGTCCGGCGACCAGCGACGTCAGGTGGTCGGCGATGGCCGCGTGCGCGGTCGCCGGTTCCAGCGCCGCCATGCCCGGCCACGCCGACGCCGCCGTGCGCCGCGGCACGAGCAGGTCGAAGAACGGCCGGTCGGCGAGGCGCGGGAACAGTTCGAGCACAGCGTCCGCGTCGAGCCGGGCCACGCCGGTGGCCGCCCGGTCGCGGGCCAGGACGGCCTCCAGCGCTTCCAGCGCCTCGGCGGTGCCGAGCGGTTCGAGCACCGGGTTCGTCGTGCCGACCACGGCGCCCGCCTCGCCCCACGCGCCCCAGTTGATCGTCGCGGCGGGCAGGCCGTGGGCGCGGCGCCACTCCACGAGCGCGTCGGCGTAGGCGTTGGCCATCGCGTAGGCGGTCTGGCCGGGCGAGCCGAACAACGCGGCCGCCGAGGAGTAGACCAGCCACCAGTCCAGGTCGTGGCCGAGCGTGGCCTCGTGCAGGCGCCAGGCGCCCGTCGCCTTCGGCCGCCACGCCGTCGCCAGCTGCCCCGGGGTCAGCGACACGGCCGCGCCGTCGGCGAGCACTCCGGCCGCGTGCAGGACACCGCGCAGCGGCATCCCACCGCTGGTCGCCGCCTCGACGAGCCGCTCGGCGACCCCGGGTTCGGCGATGTCCCCCGCCACCACGACCGCGCCGGGCACGTCGACCGCACGCACGCTCCGGGACGACAGGACGATCCGCGTCGCGCCCCTCTCGGCCAGCCAGCGCGCCGCGACCAGGCCCAGCCCGCCGAGCCCGCCGGTGATCACGTAGGCGCCGTCGCGCACCACCGGCCGCTCGGCCGTCCCGAGCCGGGGCCGGGTCAGCTCCCGGGTGTGCCGGACGCCGCGGCGCCAGGCGATCTCGTCGTCCGGGCCGTCCGCGCGCAGCTCGGCGGGCAGCTGGTCGAGCGACTCCGGGTCGACGTCGACCAGGCTCGCGTGCAGCTCGGGGTGCTCGAACGCGAGCACCCGCACCAGCGCCCGCAGGCACGCCAGGTCCGGGCGGCCCGCCTCGCCGGGGTCGACCGCGGCCGCCGAACCGGTTACCAGCCACAGCCGGGCGGGCGATTCGGCCAGCTCCGCGACCACCCGCGTGACCTCGTGCACGAGCTCCGGGCCGTCCGCCTCTCGGGCGAACCACACCACGCCGTCCGGCCGGGTCGCCAACGCGGCACGCAGGGCCTGCGGGTCGTCCGGCGGGACCACGACCACGCGGTCGTCGCCGAACCGCAGGCCCGGCTCGCCGTGGTGCAGCAGAACCCAGGTCCGGTCCTCCTCGGCCGCGCCGGGCAGGCCGGCCCGCGTCCAGGTCGCCTCGAACAGCTTGCCGGACAACGGAACCGGCAGCGCGGACCGACGGAACCGGCGGGCGTGCACGTCGCGGAACTCGGCCAGCACCGCGCCGTCGGCGGCGACGAGCTGCACCGTGCCACGCAGGTCGTCGCCGGACAGCGAGTCCACGACGGCGTCGACCCGCACCCCGGACCGCGGGTCACCGGCGACCGTGACCGCGCCGATCGACATCGGCAGGAACAGCCCGTCGGCCTCACGCAGCGCCGGACCGGTCGCGGCGGCCAGGGCGTGCAGGCAGGCGTCGGCCAGGGCGGGGTGCAGCACGTGCCCGGCCGGCTTCGGCAGGTCGACGGCCGCCGACGCACGTCCCGCGATCGCGGTGACGTCGCGCAGCAGCCGAAACGCCGGCCCGTAGCTCATGCCCATCGCGTCCAGCGCCGCGTAGAGGTCGACCGGCTCGCCGTCGACCGGGCCGAGCGGCTCCAGCGGCACCTCCTCGCCGACCCGGGCCGTGGCGTGGCAGACCCAGTCGCCCGACTTGGTGTGCACGCTGATCACGCCCTCCGCCAGCGACGTCGTGACCTCCTGCTCGGGGCCGAGCGGCAGGATCTGACGCAGCTCGACGTCGGTGACGCGTGGTCCGGCCGCGGACAGCGCCAGCTCGACGAACCCGGTCGCCGGGAAGATCGGCGTGCCGAAGGCCGCGTGGTCGGCGAGCCACGGGTGCCGGTCCGTGCCGATCTCCCCGCGCCACACGCGCTGGCTGCTGCCCGGCACCTCGGCGTGCGTGCCCAGCAGCGGGTGACCGGCCGCACGCGCCCGCCGGTGAGCCCAGAACCGCTCGTGCCGCCACACCGCGCCGGGCAGGTCGGCGACCGGTTGTTTCGGCTCCCGCGTGGTCAACACGGCGGGGTGGCCGAGCACGTGCAGGCGGGCGAGGCTGGTCAGGAACGCGAGCTGCTCGTCGGTCTTGCGGTTCGTCGTCGGCAACCCGGTCGCCCCGGCCTGCTCGACCGCCGCGAGTGCCACCGGGTGCGGGGCGATCTCCACGAACGTGCCGTGGCCGTCCTCCACCGCCGCCGCCAGTGCCTGCGCGAACCGCACCGGGCGGCGCAGGTTCGCCGCCCAGTAGTCCACGTCGAACAGCGGCTTGTCCCGCGGGTCGTCGAGGACGCTGGTGTAGCAGGGCACCTCCGGGCTGCCCGGCTCGATCGCGAGCCCGGCGCGGAACCGGTCCAGGATCGCGTCGACTGCGGGTGAGTGCCCGGCCCCGCTCACCGGCAGCAGCTTCGCGAACCGGCCCTGACCCTCCACATGCGACACCAGCGACGCGACCGCTTCGGCGTCGCCGGTGACCGTGCACTGCGACGCCGACGCGTACACCGCGACCTCGACCCCGGCGAACTCGGCGATCTCCGCGGCCGGCGCCTCGACCACGGCCATCGCGCCCGTGCCCGCCGAGTCGATCTCCCCCAGCAGCCGCGCCCGCGTCGTCATCACCCGCAGACCGTCGGCGACGTCCAGCGCCCCGGCGACCACGGCGGCGGCGACCTCGCCCATGGACTGCCCGAGCACCGCGGCGGGAGTCACGCCGTGCGCCCGCCACAACCCGGCGAGGGCGACCTGCATCCCGAACAGCGCCAGCTGCGTCGCGGCCAGGTCCGGCGGTTCGCCGGCCAGCACCTCCCGCAGCGAGAACCCGGCCTCGGCGCGGAACACCGGGTCGAGCCGGTCCACCTCGGCGGCGAACGCGGGTTCGGTCTCCAGCAGCCGCCGCCCCATGCCGGTCCACTGCGAGCCGTAGCCGGAGAACACGAAGACGACCCCGTCGAGGCCGCCCTGCGCCGGCGTCACGTCCCGGAGCGCGGCTGCCAGCTCCTCCCGGGTGGAGGCGACGACGGCGGCGCGCACCGGCAGGTTGTCGCGGCCGTGGGCCAGCGTCGAGGCCACCGCGCTCATCGGCACGTCGGACGACTCGACCCAGCGGGCCAGCTCGGCAGCCCGATCCCGCAGCCCGTCGGCGGACCGGTCGGACACGGCGAACACGTGCGGCCCGCCGTCGTCCGCGAACCGCGGGTTCGCCGGCCACTCCTCCAGCACGACGTGCGCGTTGGTGCCGCCGAACCCGAACGCCGACACGCCCGCCCTGGCCACACCGGAGTACCGCGGCCAGGGCGCCGGCTCGGTGACCACCCGCAGGCCGTCGAAGTCGATGTGCGGGTTCGGCTCGCGGTAGTGCAGGCTCGGCGGCACCCGCCGCCGGGACAACGCGAGCACGGTCTTGATGAGGCCGGTGATGCCGGCCGCGCCCTCGAGGTGGCCGAGGTTGCTCTTCACCGAGCCGAGGAGCAGCGGCCGGTCCGCGTCGCGGCCCAGCACCCGCTTGAGCGCCCCGGCTTCGATCGGGTCGCCGAGCAGCGTCCCGGTGCCGTGCGCCTCGACGTAGTCCACGACGGACGGATCCAGCCCGGCCGCCGCGTAGGCGTCCCGCAGCAGCGCCGCCTGCGCCTCCGGGTTGGGCGCGGTGATGCCGTTGGAGCGGCCGTCGGAGTTGACCGCGCTGCCGCGGATCACCGCCAGCACCCGGTCGCCGTCGCGGCGCGCCGCGCGCAGCGGCTTCAGCACGACGACCCCGCAGCCTTCGCCACGGGCGATCCCGTCGGCGTGCGCGTCGAACGGTTTGCACCGGCCGTCCGCGGCGAGCACCCCGGCCTCGGTGAAGTTCGCGGTGATCCCCGGGGTGAGCAGCAGGTTCACGCCGCCGACCAGCGCGGTGCCGATCTCGCCGCGCTGCAGACTCTGCACCGCCTGGTGGACGGCGACCAGCGAGGACGAGCACGCGGTGTCGATCGTGAGGCTCGGGCCGCGCAGGTCGAGCAGGTAGGACAGCCGGTTCGCGGCGATGCTCGCGGCGGCGCCGGTGCCGGACCACGCGTCGATCGCGGACACGTCGGTCATCGTCAGGTAGCCGTACTCGGCGGCCGACAGCCCGACGAACACGCCGGTGCGCGTGCCGCGCAGCGAGGACGGCGGGATGCCCGCGTGCTCCAGCGCCTCCCAGGCGACTTCGAGCAGCAGCCGTTGCTGCGGGTCCATCGCCTCGGCCTCACGCGGGGTGATGCCGAAGAAGGCGGCGTCGAACCGCAGCGCGTCGTCGAGGAAGCCGCCCCGGCGCGGCAGCGCGGCCAGCTCGGCGGCGTCGGCGAAGGACTCCCAGCGGCCCTCGGGCAGGTCGCCGATCCCGTCGCCGCCGGACTCGAGGAACCGCCAGAACCCGTCGGGTGAGGTGATGCCGCCGGGCAGGCGGCACCCGATCCCGACGACCGCGACCGGCTCGCCCGGATCCGGGGTCCACTGCGCCGTCGTCTCGCGCTCCACATCGGACAGTGCGGCGACGAGGTCGTTGATCGTCGGGTGCTCCCAGACCAGGGTCGCGGGCAGCGACCGGCCGAGGAACCGGCCGAGGTCGCCGGTCAGCGCCATCGCGTCGCGGGAGGACAACCCGGTCTCCTGTAACGGCTTCGCCGGGTCGACCTCGACGGCGGGAACGCCCAGCGTGGTGGCCACCCGGTCCACCAGCCAGGCCCGCAGGCCGGTCATGCGAGCCGCCGCGCGTCGAGCGAGCCGTCGAGGTAGCGCTGCCGGGTCAGCGCCCGGCTGATCTTGCCGCTCGACGTTCTCGGCACCTCGCCGGGTTCGGTGAACACGACGTCGCGCAACCGCAGGCCGTGCACCGCGGACACCTCGGACCGCAGCCAGGCCGCCACTTCGCCGTAGTCCGCCTCGGTGTCGCGAGCGCGTTCCAGCACGACCACCGCCGCTTCGCCGTCCTCGCCCGGCACCGAGAAGGCGGCGGCGGAGTGCGGCCGGACCACCGGGTGCGCCTCGACGGTCTGCTCGACGTCCTGCGGGTAGTGGTTGCGGCCATCGACGATGATCAGGTCCTTCATCCGGCCCGTCATGAACAGCTCGCCCTCGAACAGGACCCCGAGGTCACCGGTCGCCAGCCAGTCGCCGGGTTCGCCGGGCACGCGGCGGCCGAAGGTGGCGTCCGGACGGTTCCAGTAGCCCCGGCCGATGTTCGGGCCACTGACCCAGATCTCGCCCACCGTGCCGTCCGGGACCGGGACCCCGTCCGGGTCGACGATCCGGATCCGCTGGTCCACCGGCCGCCCGCAGGACACCAGGGTCGTGGTGGCGCCGCCGGAGGCGGGTGTCGCGGTGCCGGCCGCGAGCCGGTCCCGGTCGAAGGTGACCTGCCGCGACGGCGATCCGGCGTCGGTCACCGACACCAGCACGGTCGCCTCCGCGAGGCCGTAGGACGCGCGGTGCACCTCGGGCCGCAGCCCGCACTCGGCGAACGCGTCCTGGAACTTCGCGATCGTCGACGGCAGAACCGGTTCGCTGCCGTTGATCAGCGACACCACC
This sequence comes from Amycolatopsis tucumanensis, assembly GCF_021654135.1. Classification (GTDB taxonomy): domain Bacteria; phylum Actinomycetota; class Actinomycetes; order Mycobacteriales; family Pseudonocardiaceae; genus Amycolatopsis_E; species Amycolatopsis_E tucumanensis. The sequence goes on from NZ_JAKGSD010000008.1 coordinate 126,330, forward strand.
CGGCTCAGCTCCAGGTAGCTCTTCTCCCGCTCGGACACCCGGGACGCGCTGTAGGCGTAGGCGAAGTTCGGCGCGGCGCTGATCGCGCCCGGGCTCGCCGACAACGCGCGCAGCCACCGCTCCGGCCGCTCCAGGAACGCCAGCGGGTCCATCAGCACCGAGGTCAGGCCGCCGACCACGGGCGCGCCGGTGCCGAGGATCAGGCCCATGTCGTGGAACAGCGGCAGCCAGCTCACCGTCGACGTGGCGCCGCGCCGCGCGCCGTAGGCCCGCAACGCCTGCTGCGCGTTGGTGACCACGTTGCGGTGCGTCAGCATGACGCCCGCCGGGCTGCGCGTCGAACCCGAGGTGTACTGCAGGTAGGCGAGGTCGTCCGGGTCCGGCGCCGGCCACTCCCGCCTGCCCGGCTCGGCCGGAACCGCGTCCAACACCAGGATTTCCGGTCCGGTCACCAGTCCCTTGACGTCGTCGCGCTCGTCGTCGGTGGTCAGCACGAGCGCCGGCGAGCAGTCGTCGAGCACCGCGGTGAGCCGGTCGCCGTGCCCGGGCAGGGACGGCGCGAACAACGGGACGGCGACCAGGCCGGCGCGGATCGCCGCGAGGAACGCCACCACGTAGTCGGCGGACTGGTTCACCAGCACGGCCGCGCGGTCGCCCGGCAGGGCCAGCTCGCGGGCGCGCTCCGCCACCGCGCTCACGCGGTCGTCGAGTTCGCGCCAGGTCAGGGAAATCGCGTTGCCGTCCGCGCTGGTGCGGTAGTCCAGGAACGTCACGGCGATCTCGTCGCCCTGCACGCGGGCCCAGTGTCCGAGCATGGTCGCGAACGAAGAGTTCTCAGTCATCGAGTCCCTCGGGGAATTCCGTGCCCGAAAAATCCGTGCGCCGGAGGTTATTTTCGGGCTGAATGGGGTGTCAATCGATCGTGTCCGGCTTACTCACCGCGGGACGAGGATCCGGCCGACTCCGTTGTCACGACAGGCAGAACTTTGCGGGCGGGCGCGCGGAACACCCACAGGGCGAGCACCGCACCGGCTATTTCCAAAGCCGCCGCGACGATGAGCCCGGCGGTGTAACCGGTGGCGAGCGCGGGCCCGCCCAGCGCGCCCTCGTCCAACCGGGCGGCGCGCACCGCCGTGAGTACCGCGCCGATCAGCGCGACACCCATGGCGCTGGACAGCTCACGGGACGCCGTCAGCAGTCCCGATGCGGTGCCCGCGTGCCGTTCGTCGATGATTTCCAGGAAGTACGAAGTCAGCGGCGTGGTCAGCGCCGAGCCGGCGCCGATCAGGAGCAGGCCGGGTATCCGCGGCGGCACCTCGGGGATGTGGTTGATCACGGCCACGGCGAGCAGACCGAGCGCCACCACCAGCAGCCCGGCACAGACCGTCCGATGTGGACCGAGCCGCGCCATGATCCGCGGCACCGCCGGGGTCACCGCCATGATGGCGACCGCGACCAGCACCAGCGGCAGGCCCGCGCCCACCGGGCTCAGGCCCAGCGAGTCCTGGTGCAGCAACGGGGTGAAGAAGAAGATCCCGGACACCCCGAGTCCCCACAGCAGTTGCACGGCCAGCGCCCCGGTGAACACCCGTTCCCGCACCAGATCGCGCGGCACGAGCGGCTCCCGCGCGCGGCGTTCCCGCACCGCGAACCAGGCGATCAGGGCCAGCCCGCCCAGCAGCGGCGCCGCCTCGGCCAGCCGGGCGTCGTCGCCGAGTCCGACCATCGCGGCCGCGACCAGCACGAGCCCAGCCGTCACCAGCACCATCGCGCCGAGAGCGGGCCGCCGCGCGTCCCGCACCCGTCCGGTGCCCGCGGTCGCCGGCAGCAACACGAGCATGACCAGCACGAACGGCACGTTGCTGAAGAAGATCCAGCTCCAGCCGAGGTACTCGGACAGCAGCCCGCCCAGCGTCGGGCCGAGCGCGAGCGCCACCGCGAGGCACGCCGTCCAGAGCGTCGCGCCGACGGCCCGCTGCCTGCTGTCCAGGTTGGTGCGCAGCAGGCTGAGCAGGGCGGGCACCAGGAACGCGGCGGCCAGGCCCTGCACCACGCGTGCCGCGATCAGCAGCGCACCGGTGGTCGCGAAGCCGCCGGCCACCGCCCCGAGCCCGAACGCGACGAGCCCGCCGCCCAGCGTGCCCCGCTGCCCCCACCGGTCCACCAACGTCCCGGCGACCAGCAGCAGGCCCGCGAACGGCAGCATGTAGCCGATGCTGACCCACTGCAGCGTCGCGAGGTCCAACGAGAGGTCGTGCCCGATCGAGGGCACCCCGGCGGCGACGATCGTGTTGTCCAGGGTCGTCACGAACGCGCCGAGCGCGACGACCAGCAGCGTGCGGCCCGGGTTCACGGCCGCTCACCGCGCCGCGTCTTCGTCGTGGAAGTCCTCTTCCAGCTGCTCCGGGCTGTAGTCCAGGTCGATCTGGTGCACCGGCATCCCGCGTGCCGACTCGATCGCTTTGAGGCGGCGCATCGCGTGGTCGGCGGCGTACTCCATGACACCGTCCAGCCGCAGGTCGAACGGGTCGCCGTCGAGCTTCTTCGTGGTCCACTCGATCTGCGCGATGGCGTGCGGCAGCAGCGCCTGCATCTCGTCCTGCACGACCTGCCAGTTCGCGTCGTCGGCCGCGACGTGGCGGCGGCAGGTGAACGTGCCCCACGCCATGTGCCGCCGTTCGTCGTCGCCGATACGGCGGATCAGCTCCTGCATCCCGGGCAGGATGCCGTGCGCGCGGCAGGCCCGGTTCCACACGAAGTACCCGGTCAGCGCGAGCACGCCCTCGACGACGTGGTTGTAGACCACCGAGGCGCGGATCTGGTTCGCCGGGCTGGGATCGTGCTTGAGCCGCTCCAGTGCCGTGGGCAGGGCGTCGTAGAAGATTGCCCGGTAGCCAGGGTTGTCCTCGACGTGCTCGTGCAGGTTCCCGGTGACTCCGACGGCGTCCAGCCACAACCGGAAGACCTGGGTGTGCTTGGCCTCCTCGAAGCAGAACTGGGTCAGGTACATCTCGTCGGCGAACCGGCCTTCCGCGGCCATCGCGGACAGGAACGGCTGGATGTCGTGCGTGACGGCCTCCTCGCCGCCGGCGAACTGCGCGCACAGCATCGTCGCGGCGAACCGCTGCGCGTCCGACAGCGCCGCCCAGTCCCGCGCGTCCTGGCCGAAGTCGATGTCGGCGGGGTTCCAGAACTTCGCGTTGCCCTTGGCGAACAGGCGCAACGGCAGGACGTCCCAGTTGAGGCCGCCGGCGCGCAGCGCGGTGAACTCCTCGCGGATAGTGGTGGTCACTCAAGCCCTCCCGGGTTGCACAGGTACGTCGAGCCAGGCCGGATCGGCGGTGGTGGAGGCGAAACCAAGCCGCCCGCCGCCGGAGTTCCAGTCCAGGAACAGCGGGTCCTTGGAGTCGATGACGAGCGCGAGGTGGTGCCCCGCGGCGACGGTGTAGGCGGTGGGGGTGAACACGAAGTCGGCAGGCAGCGGCTGCCCCGGCGTCGCGGTCTTCCAGCTGTAGGGCAAGTAGCTGATCAGGCTGCCCATGCCGAACGGGTCGACGTCGTAGACGTAGGCGACAGCGGTGCCGGTCGCGGCGGGCGGAATCACGGTCAGGTGTGCGTGCATCGAGCCGCGGATCTCGACCGGTTCGCGCGTGGGCGCCTGGCTCCACACCGCGCCGCTGCCCGGGTCGACCTGGGGCAGGAAGATGTTCGGCGGGTTGCCGGTCATCGCCTCCAGGCTGTAGGTCGCGAGCGGCACGCCGCCGTCGGCGACGGTGTCGCGGTTCGCCGTCACACTGCGGCTCCACGCGGCGGGCTGGTCCTGCAAGGTGTCCGCGCCGAGGTAGGCGCGCTCCGGCTCGCCCAGCATCTCGTCCCAAGTGGAGTGGTACGCCGGTTGCTGCATGCCGGGGCGGGCGCGGGTGACGACCGGCGGTTCGCCTGCGATCGAGGTGTCGGTGCCCGCCACGTGGGCGTCGAACCAGCGGTAGACCGAGGTCCACGTGTCGCTGGGCAGTCCGAGCAGGCCGCCGGACTCGGTGGCCGCATGGTCGCCGGGCACGAACTCGGCGCGCTTCGGCCCGGTCAGGCGCTGGAAGAACTCGGCCATCTGGCCCGGCGGGAACATCGTCTCGCTCCACGTCTGGATGGCCAGCACCGCAGGCCGGTTCGCGTTGATGCGGTCCAGGTACGTCGCCGGCGAGCGGGGCCGGGACCACTCGATCACGGCCGCCGAGTCGGCGTCGGAGATGCGTGGTTCCAGGTAGGTCCGGAGCATGGCGTCGGTTTCCGCGCTGAGCGTGCCGTTGGCCTTGCCCGACAGGTAGAGCACCAGGCCGGCGAGACCGTGCCGGGTGTCGTTCGTGCTCAGCGAGGCGACCAGGTCGGCCCACCCGCTCAGCGAGGCCACGGCCCGGATCCGCGGGTCGAAACCGGAGGCGATCAACGCGATCCCGGCGCCGTAGGAGACGCCGCCGACGCCGATGCGGGACGGATCCGCGTCGGTGTTGCGCAGCGCCCAGTCGATCACCGTCGTGACGTCGCTGATGTCCTCCGGCCCGGCGACCTCGACCTCACCGGTCGACTCGCCGAAACCCCGTGCACCGTAGGAAACCACCACGTAGCCGCGGTTCGCCAGGTCCCGCGCCGGAATGATGTTCTGCGTCCGGCCGCCGCCCCACGCTCCGATGAGGACGGCCAGCGGGTGCGGCCCCGGGGTCGACGGCTCCAGCACCATCGAACCGAGCGCGACCCCGTCGGCCGCGTGGATGTCCAGGAACTGCGTGCCGAAACCCCCGGCCGCGGTGGACACTCCCGGGAGGACGGTCCCCAGCAACGCGAGAACGACGGCGGTCACGCGGTGTTTCATCGGGCCGACGCTAACGATCAAACCCTTGGCGTTCAATGGATCCACCCGGCTTTGTCACGTGCGTCAGGGATCGGCGCGACCGGATGCTCACGACGGCGCGATGGCCACCAGTTCGCCGCGCCGAGCCGGACCATGACCGCGGGCACGAGCAGGCAGCGGATCACGACCGCGTCCAGCAGCACCGCGACGGTGAGCCCGACACCCGCCTCGCGCACGACCCGGCTGTCCACGAACGCGAACGCCGCGAACACCAGCGCCATGATCAACGCGGCCGCGGTGATGGTGCGCCCGGTCGAGACGAGCCCGTCGACGATCGCGGTGCGCGTGTGCCCGGTGCGGCGCCATTCCTCCTGGATGCGGGAGATCAGGAAGACCTCGTAGTCCATCGACAGCCCGAACAGGCCCGCGAACAGGAACACCGGCAGGTACGGCTCGATCGGGCCGCCGAACACCGCCACCACGACGCCGATCGTCGCGCCCGCGGTGAGCAGGTTCATCACCGCCGCGGTCAGCGGGATCAGCACGCTGCGGAACACCAGTGCCAGCAGCAACACCGAGATCGCCACGACGGCGGCGAGGAAGAGCGGCAACCTGCTGGTCACCGCGGCGGAGAAGTCGGTCTGCACGGCGACCGCGCCACCGACGTGCCAGCCGGGACCCGCGACCTCCCGCAGCCATCCCACGAGTTCCGCGGTGGCCGGGTCGTCCGGGCCGGTGCGGGGCGTGACCGTGAGGACCGGTCCCGGCGAGACGTCCGCTCTGGTGGCGACGATCTCGCGGAGGGCCTCGGCGGCCACCGGATCGGGCCGCTCGGCGACGAGGACCAGCTGGCCGTTCGCGCCGGGGCCGAAACCCTCGGCGAGCAGCTCGTCGGCGACCTTCGTCGGGCTGCCGGGCGGATCGTGGCCTGCCCCGGGCATGCCCAGCCGCAGTCCCAGCGCCGGCGCCGGCGCCGCCAGCACCGCGATGACCAGCACCGCGGCGATCGCGTAGGGCGCAGGCCGACGGGTGACCGAGCGTGCCAGCCCGGCCCAGCCGCGGCCGGGCGCGGAATGCCGGGGCAGCTTCCGCATGCCGGTGAGCCGCAGCAGCGCCGGGAGCAGCGTGAGCGCCGCGAGCATGGTGAGGCCGACCGACACCGCGGACGTGATGGCGATGCCGTCCAGGAACGCCATGCCGACGGTGAACATCCCGGCCAGCGACACGCACACCGTGACCCCGGCGAAGACCACGCTGCGGCCCGAGGTGTCGGCCGCGCGTTCCAGCGCCGCTCTCGGTGGCAGGCCTTCGCGCAGCCCCTGCCGGTAGCGGGTGAGCACGAACAACGCGTAGTCCACGCCGACGCCGAGGCCGAGCAGCGCGGCGATCTCGGTGCTGATCTTCGGCACGGTCAGCACGTGTGACAGCAGCACGACCACGGCCAGCGCGGACCCGACCGACACCGCCGCGGTGACGACCGGCAGCACCACGCAGGTGAGCGAGCCGAACGTGATCAGCAGGACGATCGCGGCCGCGAGCAGGCCGATGCCGGCGTTGCCGAGGTTGGGCGCGCCGACCGTCATCGCGGCGAGTTGTCCCGAGACGCCGACGGTCAGGTCGTCCGTTCGTACGGTTTCGATGAGTTCGCGGGCCAGTTCGGGTCCGAGTCGGTCGGCGGGGGCGTCGAAGCTGACGAGGATCACCGCGGTGCGCCGGTCGGCCGACACCAGTTCCGGTGCTCCGTAGGGGGAAACCACCTGGACGACGCGGTCCAAATCGGACAGATCGCGGAGCAGCGGTTCGATCCGGTCCCTGGCCGCGTCGATCGTGCCCGGGGCGGTGACGACCACGCGTTCGATGTCGCCCTTGGGCAACAGCTCGGCGGCGCGGGTGCTGTCCGCGGCAGGCAACGCGACCGTGTCCCGGTACGCGGCGCCGGCGTGTTGCGCGGCCAGGACGAGACCGGCGAGGGCGAGCAACCACAACGCGATCACCCAGGGCGCGTGCCGGAAGCACCGTGACGCGAGTCCTGCCATCCACCTCCTCCCAACCTGGCCGGAGCGCCAAGCTAACAACGGCGTCCGCGCGGGAACAGGGGTGACGAGGTTTTTCGCTTGCCGGTGACACATTTTCCGCGGCGGGTGCGTTCAGGCGTGACAGTGTCGGCGGGCGAGCGTTGCGTGGTGTGGGCGGATGTGCGTTGATTCGGGACATGGCGACCGGTCAGGCACGGCGACTGTGGCTCTCGCTGCCCGCGGAGCTCGCCCGGCGGTTCCGCCCGCACGCGGACCGGCTGGCGACGAGGATCCTCGACGAGATCCAGCACGCGGTGCCCGAGTACGCCAAGCCGCTGGAGGGGCAGTTCGGCGAGGTGATCGTGCGGGCCATCGAACAGGCGGTGGTGAGCTGCCTGGACAGCATCGAGGACACGCGGTCCACACCGGACCGCTGGGGCAAGTTGTTCCACGAGGTCGGCAAGCGCGTCTACCACGACGGCGGGAGCCTGAACTCGTTGCAGGCGGCGTACCGCGCTGGCGGCCAGGCGGCTTGGCGGTACGTGTCGAACTTCGGCCAGTCGATGCGGTTGCCGGTGCCGATGCTGTGCGTGAGCGCGGAAGCGATCTTCGCTTACGTGGACGAGATTTCGTCGTACTCCGTGGAGGGTTACACGCTGGCACAGGCACGTGCGACGGGCACGCTGGAGCGGCGGCGGCGCCGGCTGCTGGAGCTGATCCTTGCGACGCCACCGTCATCGCCCGCGGCGGTGGCGTCGATGGCGGAGGCAGCGCAGTGGAGGTTGCCCGAGTGGGTCACCGTGGTCGCGCTGGAGCCGCTGACGGAGGAGCAGTTCGCTCCCACCCTCGGCGACGACGTGTTGCTGGACCTGGAAGGCGCCGAGCCGTGCCTGATCACGCCGGACCCGTCCCGGGACCTGCCGGAAATGCCCCACTGGCGGGCAGCCGTGGGCCCCCGCGTACGGCTCTCGGACGCCGCAACGTCCCTCCACTGGGCGCGACGCACGCTGGAGTTGATGAGAGGTGGCGTGATCCCGGCCGCGCAGGTGGTGCATGCGGCGGACCACCTGACGACGCTGTGGTTGCTGCAGGAACGTTTCCTGCTGGACGAGTTGTCGGCCCGGGTGCTGGCCCCGTTCGCATCCCTGACGGCGAAGCAGCAGCTACGGCTGGCCGAGACGCTCCTGGCGTGGCTCAAGTGCAACGGAGCCACCCTGGAGATCGCCCGGTTGCTGGACATCCACCCGCAAACGGTGCGGTACCGAGTGGCGCAGCTGACGGAGTTGTTCGGAGCCCGCCTGGGCGACCCCCAGGAGCGGCTGAAGATGCAAATCACGCTGGAGGCGCACCACTTGCTCGGCACGAAGCCGGAGTAGCGGGGCGATGTCGCTGCACGCGGCTCACACCGGAGGCAGGCTGTGCTCCAGGTCGTTGAGCAGCGCCTGGACGGGACCCCAGCAGAGCATGACCGTATCTCCGTCGAACCGCGGCTGCTCGGCCAGCTCCTTGCGCGGGTGGATGAAGTTTCTGAAGTCACGCACGGTGTGCGCGAATGTCGTGGCGTCGAGCTGCACCCAGTCCTTGACGAACGCGGTGTCGATCAGCAGTTCCATGGACGCGAAGTCCGCAGAAACGCGCTTTCCCGAGCGCTTTTCCGCAGGGATCCGCTGACGTACGTCCGGAAAACCGTTCGTCCGCAGGTCATCGTCACGCTCGAGGAGGACCGAGAGCAGCAACCCTTCGATGAACGTTCCGATGCCGATCGTCGCCATCCGGTAGGCGCCGTTCGAGAAGCAGATTCGGGTCTCCTCGACCCTGCCCATCAGCACCTCCACAGTCGCCGGGTCACTGATCAGCTTCTCCAGCCTGCCGCGAAGATCCGGTGGTTCGGCGAAGGTCGGTGCAGATCCGTCCGAGCCCGCCTGCCCGACGACCGGCCGACCGCCAACCAGCGTGACGACAAGACCTTCCGGTTCGAGTCTCGCGTTGACAACCTCACGGAACTCATTCGCGCTGACCTCACCATCGTCATACTCGACGGGGTCACAAAGCCGGCACAGGAGACGTTCGATCTCGGCCAGGTTCTCGCGCCGCTTCTCCAGTTGTTCCCGGAGCCACGGCACTCGCGGCGAGCCATCGTAATCAGGCACGTCCTCCCACTGCGCGTTCCGCAGCAGCTCCTCGAGTTCATAACCCTTGCGTTCATAAGGACCGCCGATATCGACGATGATCTTCGCCAGACGATCGAGCGTCCGCGGGTCCAACGGAACCATCTCAGTTCTCCTCCTGGTCAGCCAGCCTCTGTGCGACATCGATCGCGGCAGTGAGTCGTTCAACGATCCGCGGGCCGCGGCGCTGGAAACCCAGCTCGGTCATCGCCTGGGTCAACCGCTCGTCACGGCTGAGATGCAGGCGATCGGTCATCAGCCACCGGCACACGTCGACGAGCTGACGTTCCGTGTACTGCTGGATCGACAGCCCCGGAATGACGCGGGGCCGTGGACCCCGCGTGACCGAAACCTCCTCGGCGAGCTGGATGTCGTCGTCCGGGACGGGCTCCTCCTCCACCGGCGCGTCGGCTTCATCCATCGCTTGCTGCCAGGCCGCGATGATTCGCTCAGTCTCTTTGGCGGGATCGGCGAACCAAGCCGACGACCACAACCTGTGGAAGCGCCAGCCGAGTTTTTCCAGGTGCGCCTGCCGCAGACGGTCCCGGTCCCGAGCTGACGGAGCGCGATGGTATCGATCACCGTCGGCTTCGACAGCAAGCACCATACGTCCGGGATGGTCGCGATGCCCCAGCGCGAAATCGATCCAGTAATCCGAGAATCCCCATTGCGGATAGACCGGCACGCCACGTTCGATCAAGGCGTCGTGGATGGAGCGCTCAAAGCCGTTCAGCGGCCGATTGCCCAGCGAACCCACCTGTTCAATCCGCCCGAGCCGCTCAGCGAAGTCCAGATAGCGGCGCAGAAGTTCGGTTCCCGTGACGTCGGGCGAAGGGTCGAGGTCGGCGGACGAGAATGAGGCGACCACGGTCATCCGGTTCTTCGCCCGCGTAACAGCTACGTTCACCCGGCGCTCGCTGCCCTTCCGGTTCAGCAAACCGAAGCTCGTCCGGTTGATCCGCCCCGAAGCGCTGCGCGCCACGCCCAGGCTGAGGATGATCGCGTCGCGCTCGTCGCCCTGAACGCTCTCCAGGTTCTTGACAAAGAACCGGCGGGTGAGTTCCACCTCTTCTGAGAAGAACTCCTCCAGCTCAGGGTTCTCACGACGAGCTTGCGCCAGCCGGCGTTCGATTCGGGCCTGGTGCTTTTCACCAGGTGTGATCACACCGAGGCTTTCGTGAGGCCGCGTCCGCGCGTGGTTCATGATCAGCTCGACGACCCGGTCCACCTCGGCAGGCGCAGAGCCGTCCTGACCTGGCGATGCCTCGCCGTTCACCAATTCCAGTGTGACGGGATTGTCCTTCGCCGGGCCAGGGAAGGTCACCAGCGCATCCCGGTAGATCTCGCGGTTGGAGAAGGAAATCAAGCGCTCGTCAGCACTCCGGTAGTGCCACCTCAGCATCTGGGTCGTCGGGATGACGGATCGCAACGCGGTCAGGATAGATTCGTAGTCACCGAGGTCGTCCTCGTCATCATCCCCGTCCTCGCTGGCGAGGATCCGCTCGAAGTAGGTGGATGGCGGCAACTGCTTCTCGTCACCGGCGACCACCAACTGCTCACCGCGCATGATGGCCGTGATCGCGTCGTGCGGCTGGATTTGGCTCGCCTCGTCGAACACGACCAGGTCGAAGAGCCGCTCGGCCGGAAGCATCCGGCTCACGACCAGCGGCGACATCGCCCAGCACGGCCGGAGAGACAGCAGCACATCCGACGCCTGCTGGACGAGTTTGCGGGTGGGCATGTGCCGGCTCTTCCGGCTCGCCTGTTGCCGTAGCACGCGTGCCTGCTCCGGATACGCGTCACCGGCCTGCCTCGCCATGCGCGCGACCTGCCGCCGCACCCGACGAGCGGCCTGCGCCCGGTGACGTGTGTCCGCCGCGCGGAAATCATCGGCGGCTCGGTCCTGACGATCGGGGACGAACTGCCCGAGCTCCCTTGACTGGATCTTGAACTCGTCATCCAGAGACTTCAGCCAAGCACGTCGGAAGGTCTGCCACGCCTGCTCGGCGGTCATGTTCCGCTGGGCGATCTGAGCCAACAGGTCATCGAGCGCCAGTTGCCGGAAGAATTGCAGGTGCGCGTTCAACGCCGGCATCCGGAACAGCATCTGGCCGTCGCCGCGTAGCTCATCGAGCTTGTGCTCGACTTCGTGCGCCGGACCGGGAGTCAGATCAGGGCGTCGAGCGGAAGCCGCGACCGCTGCCAGCTGTGTCCGCAGAGTTTGATAATCGCGCATGACTTCGTCGAGTCCGACCACCTGCGCGGGCACAGTGTGCTGTCCGCCCAGACGATGCCAGCGGCCGCGCTGCTCGAGGACCTGGGTGACCGCGCTGTGCAACGCCGGGCGCTTCACCAGCCCGTGGCGGGACATCGACCTGAGTTGCTTCACCAGCGCGCGACGTTGCTTCCAGGACAGGGTCAGGTGCGGCGCGTACCGATCGCGGACTTTCCGATCACCGGTAGCACAGTGGAACGCATCGAGGTGTGCCCCGAAGATTTCCGGCCCGAAGGCCTCGACGCTCTTCGAGACGTCGTCGAGCAGCCGGAGGACGTGCTCCCAGCTCTCGATGTCCTGGGGAGCGGCCAGCCCTGTTTGCCGAAGCAGGCGGTGCATCCCGTCCTGGCCGCGCCGCAACGTCCCGTCGGCGAGTTGATCGAGCTCGACCAGGATCTTGCGCACATCGTCCTCGGTTCGGACGTCCGCGTTTGCCCAGGGGGTGTCTCCGCGCAGGATCCGCAAACCATCGAGTTCGACGAAGTCCTTCAACCTTCGTTCGACTTCGCGCACCGTGGCCGCGTTCAGCGCCTGCAGGCGGGCGCCGCGGAACACACCAGGCACGCCGTTGTCCGGTGTGTCCAGCAATTCGGAGCGGACCTCGTATGCGCTGATGTTCCACGGGTCCCGGCGCAGGTGCAGCTCACGGGAGTGGTCGAGGAGACGCTGCCGGGACGCCACGAGGCGTTCATGCAGCTCCTCGGTGTCGACGGGCGGTTCTTTGGCGACGCGGTCGAGGCTCTGCGCGAGTTGCTGCGCGATCTCCCGTTTCGAAGCGTTCTGCTGGTGCAGGTCGAAGACGAGACCATCCAGCCCGACGTCGGCGAGCCTGTTGAGCACCGCTTCGATGGCGGCCCGCTTCTCCGCTACGAACAGCACCTTCTTCCCTGTCGCCGCCGCACCGGCGATGATGTTCGCGATGGTCTGGCTCTTGCCAGTGCCAGGCGGACCTTCCACCAGGAGGTGCTGCCCGCCCAGTGCGGTCATGATCGCGCGGTGCTGTGACGAATCGGCGTCCTGGACGAGGTACTCGTCAGCGGGATCGAGCTCGTCGACGCCCGGCGTGTGGAACTCTCCGGCGTCGGCGATCAGCGCTTGCTTCGCCGGCTCGAACCCGGCAAGTGCGGCGACGAGGTCATGCGAGGTCAGCAGTTCGGTGGCGTTCGCGAGATCTTCGACCATCGGAAGTTTGACGTAGTTGAAGGTACCGACGACCACCGCGCGTTCGAACGTGAACTCAATGCCGTGAGCAGCGGCAGCATCGGCTAATCGCGCGTGCAGCCTCTCAGCGAGCTCCACGCCGGTGGTCCCGTCAGCAGCCGACTCGAGGACGTCCTCGAGTCCTTCGACCTCCAGGCCGTAGTGCTCATCCAGCGCGTGGATCAGGACGGGGTTCAGTTCGGCCTCATCGGTCAAGGCAAGCGTGAAATCACTGTCGGCCGCGGTCCTTGAAGTCAACACGAGTGGCCGGAGGAGCAAGGGAGCTCGAAGCGCCGGAACACTGCCCTGCCCGTTCCGACGAGCCGAGGCCCGCACCAGCCCGAAGGCAACCCGCCCGACATCGATGCCCTGTTCCTCATCGAAGATGCGTATCTTGCGGCTCAGGTTCCGCGCTCGTTGACAAGCATCCCGATGCAGTTCCTCATCGGGCACGAGCGCACGCAGCCTCACCTTGGCGCCGGATTCGAGCGCGGCGAGCGCCTCGGCATCGGCCTGACTCAAATCGAGGGTCGCGGTTTTCGTGTCTCGGAAGTAGAGCAACGTATTGCGGTGACTTAGGTCGATCAGCCTCTTCCGCCACTCGCCGACCTTGTTTGCGACAACGGTCAGTCGGCGGGTATCCACCTGCGCGGTCATTCCGCTGCATCTCCCTCGCGAAGACGGGCTTACGGCCTGGGTAGCACTTGGCTCCAGGGCCCGCCGTCCCCCGACGAGCCCTACAGAATGCCAGAGGATCTGCGCGCGGGGAAGCCCCTTTGCCCCCTACTCGCCAGCGTCCACAAGCGGCCACGGTGTTACCGCGAGTGGAGATCGCGCCATCGGCTCCCGATGTCACTGATCGGCGTTGGAATCACCTGAATGGACGCGACGTTGTGGCCGTTCAGCCCACAGCATGAGATACCGCAGGTCTTCAAATTGCGATGGTCTCTCGCTTAACGGCGGCCGCGGTGGTTGCGATTCACAGGTGTGAAAGCGCGCGTCGCCGGGTTGGTGGCAGCTGTGGTCCTCGCCGCGAGTGCCTGCGGCGAGAAGCCTGCCGCGCCGCCGGCCACGTCCGCACCGCCGTCGACGTCCATGTCCGCGCCGTCCACCACTTCGCCGCGGGTGGCGACCCCGCCGCCCTCGCCGACCCCGGTGGCACCACCGCCGAATTCGTCCACCCACACGACGACCAGGCGCTCACCGCGTGCGGACAGCGGACCCGGCTGCGGCCAGCGGGCTGTCAAGGCGGGCCGGTTCAACCCGAAGTGCCCCGAGTACCAGGGCTACCTCGACCCCGGCGGTCCAGGCCGCGGCAAGACCTCGGGCGACCTGCAGCGCGAGTACGCCTGCGAGCAGGGCTACCTCCCGAAGAGCGAGTGCTGACTACTCCTCCAGCCGCGCCAAGTCCTCGCGCAGCAAGTCCCGCTGCCACGACGTCAGGCGGCGCAGCTGCAGGTCCAGGATCGCCCGCGCCTGTAGCTCGCTGACGCCGAGAACCTCCTGCACCGCCGCCTGCGGGTCCGTCGCCTCCCACAGCGCGTCGACCAGGTCGTGGCGCTGGTCGTAGATCGTCAGCAGCCCGCGCAGCACCGTGGCGCGGTCCTCCCGCGCCCGCCGCCCCCGGGCGCGGAAGAGCGCCGTCCGCAGGCCGGACTTCCCGAACAGCTCCGAGTCCTCCGGCTGCTCCGCCATGTCCCGCTGCTCGACCACGTCCAGCTCGCCGAAGATCTCGCGCAGGTCCGCCGCCGAATACGCCAGCCCGCCGCCCGTGCTGCCCTGCTCGTACACCTCCGAGTCGGACAACGCGGCACCGCCGTCGCCGAAGCTGACCAGGCCGAAATAGCCGCCAGGCGCCAGCGACCGCCGCAGCATGTCCACGTAGCTCAGCCGGCGGTGCGGCGGCAGGTGGTGGAAGCACCCGGAGTCGTAGACCAGGTCGTACGCCCCGCGGAGGGACACCTCGAAGATGCTCCCGCAGTGGAACCGCACACCGGGCTCCCCAACCGCCCATTCGATCGCGGTTGGCGATATGTCGACCGCGTCCACGTCGAAGCCCTGCGCGGCCAGGTACCGGGCATTGCGCCCCGCTCCGCAGCCCACGTCCAGCGCGCGCCCCGGCTCGATCAGGCCGCCCTCGATCCAGGCCACCAGGTTCTCGTCCGGCTTGTCCGCGCCGAACGGCACATCCCGGTCCGCGTGGAAACCGTCCGACCCACCGCCGCGGACGCCCGGCGCCACCATCCCGTCCAGCAGCCGCAGCACGTCCTCCAGCGAGCGGATCTCCCGGCTCACCGGTACGTGCCGAAGGTCCAGAGGTTGCCCTCCGGATCCTCGATCGTGCAGATCAGCGACTCGGCCCCGGAACCGAACCGGGCGTGCTGCGGCGGCTCCAGGACCGAAGCACCCGCCGCCCGCGCCCGCTCGTACACGCCCGCCACGTCGTCCGTCACGACGTACACCGCGTTGCTGCCCGCGCGCATCCGCCCGTGCACGCTCTCCACGTGTTTCGTCCCGCCGAACACCAGCCGCCCGCCGCCGGGCCAGCTCACCTCGGCGTGCACCACGTCACCGTCGTCGTCCCGGGCGGCGACCTCCTCCGTGAACCCCAGGACGTCGACGAGGAACCGCAGCGCCGCCGACGTGTCGTCGTAGTGCAGGATCGGCCATACCGTCATGCCCCGGACTCTGTCAGCGGCGCCCCCGCTTCGGCAAGGCCGCCACGCCCGCCTCGGCCACCTCGGTGTCCTGCTCGACCGAGCCCGCACTGACCCCGACGGCCCCGACCACCTCCCGGCCCCGCACCAGCGGGATCCCGCCGCCGAAGATGACCAGCCCGCCGTTGGTCACCTCGATCCCGTACAAGGGCGCGCCGGGCGCCGCCGCCTCGCCCAGCTGAGCCGTCGTCATCTTCAGCAGCGCGGCCGTGCGCGCCTTGCGGATCGCGATGTCGATGCTGCCCAGGATCGCGCCGTCCTGCCGGGCGAACGCGATCAGGTGCCCACCGTCGTCGACGACGGCCACGTTCATCGGCTGCCCGATCTCCTCGGCCTTCGCCAGCGCGGCTTCGAGAACCGGCTGGGCATCGGCCAGTGCGAGACGTGGTGCCACGTTTTCTCCTTCACTTGAGCGGAATCCCGACGACCATGCGGGCCGCGTTGTGTCCGAGCACCCGCGCGCTGGACAGCGACCCGGTCAGCGCGGGGGAACCGGCCGGGCGTTTGGCGTGGTGGACGCACACCTCGTCCGCGACGCCGATCCCCACATCCAAAGAGGACAGTCGAGCAGCTGCATAACCGAGATCAACAGCGTCCCCTTCGGACACCTCCTCGACCACCAGCGGCACGCCCTCCTCCTCCATCCCGGCACGGATCTCGCGCAGCGCGGGCGAAGTCACGTCCAGGCACCGCACCACCACCGCCGGCCCCTGCATCAGCCCGCCGTTTCCAGCGAAACGTCCAGCGCGTGGCTCGCGACCAGCCCGGTCGCCACCGCATTGCGCGGCCCCTCGCTGCCGCGCACGTTGCCCGTGCCGCACACGATCCCCATCCCGGCCACCGCTTCCGCGATCATGTCCGGGATCTCGAAGTCCAATGCGGACCCGCCGAGCACCACGACGAACCCGATCTGCCGCAGGTTGCCGCCCGGCGCGACCTGCTCCAGCGCGCGCAACGCGTTGACCACGAACACCTTGTGCTTCGCCGAGCGCCGCACCTGGCGGATCTTCTCCAGGTTGTGCCGCGTCGGCACCGGTCGCATCCCAGCGTCGGACAACACGACCACCCGCGCGAACGCCTCCGCGGGCAGCGGTTCGTCGAAGAACCGCGCGGTGCCGTCCTCCATCCGCACGTGGAAGAAGCTCTCGGCCTTGGCCAGCGGGTACTTCTTGATGTCCTCGGCCAGCTCGCGGTTGTCCAGGCCGAGCTCGGAGTCGATCAGCTTCGTCACCAGGTCGCCTGCCCCGGCCAGGTGCACCGAGCGCACCACCCCGTCCCCGGCCACCGCGGCGTCGGTGGACCCGCCGCCGAGATCGAGGATCGCGACCGGCCGCCCGGTGCCCGGCGTGGTCAGCGCGCCGAGCACCGCCATGTCGGCCTCGACCCCGCCGATCAGCACCTCGACACCCAGCGCCTCACGCAACTTCTCGGCGAGCAGCCGCATCGGGCCGCGGCTGGTGCGCACCATCGCGGCCAGCGCGACGGCGTTTTCCAGCGCGAACTCCCCGGCCAGCGCGCCGGTCACCTCCTGCGGCACGAACGTGTCGACGGCCAGCACGTCCTGGATCCGCACCGCGCCGACCGCGGTGCCGGTCAGCTCGGACATCGTGTCGCGGACCCGCGCGAGCATGCCGCCGACGTGCGTGCCCGCCTCGCCGGTGGCGTCGGTCAGCGGCCGGACCCGCCGCAACGTCGCCATGATCTCCGCGGCGCCCGCGTCGATCTCCACGGACCGCTTGACCTGCTCACCGATCAACGTCAGGCTCCCGGCCGGGATGCGCCGGCCGGTCACGTCCCCGCTCGGCGTGCGCACGACGACCGCGGACCGGTTGCCGACCAGCGCCCGCGCGACCGGCGCGATCATCCGCGTCTGCTCGGCGTCGAGGTCGAAGACGGTCGCGATGCCGTAGGAGTTCGACAGGGTCCGGATCGTCCGACCCGGCTCGGCCACCTCGACCGCGGCAGGCATGCCGAGCGGCACCTTCTCCACCAGCGTGACCTCGTCGACCACCGGGATCGGCGCGGACAACCGGTTCGCGATCAACGTCGCGTCGTCGGCGTGCACGATCGCGCCGGTGACCTCGACGCCACGCGCGACGGCCTTGTTGATGCCCGCCGCCGCGTCCTCGAAGTCCACTCCGGACCCGACCACGCAGATCACCTTCGAGCCCGGTGCGCAGTCCGGCAGCGATCCGAACGCGACGGTCTCGCCGACGCCGAGTCCCGCACCGCCGGGCGTGTCCGGGTTGTGCCCGATCATCGTCGACTCGGTCACGATCGTCTCGGTGATCGTCTCCATCGCCAGCCCGCTGATCACCGGCGTGGCCTCGTTGACCAGCACCGCGCTCAGCTCGCGCACCGGCCGCCCGGCGGACGACAGGGCTCGCCGCACGACCTCGACGACCCCGGGCACGTTGTCGGTCGTGCCCTTCACCCCGGACGTCGGCGTGAGCGCGCCGGACAGGTACGTCACGCGCCCGCCCGGCCCGATCTCGGCGACGCAGGCCTCCGTGGTCGAGTTCCCGATGTCGACGCCAACCACGAGCGCCATGGCGATCAGCCCGCGTCGGCCAGCTGGATCCGCACGTCCAGCTCGACGGGTCCGGCGCCGGGCACCACGAACTCGGTCTCCTTGATGTGCAGCAGCGCCGCCTTCGCCTGCCAGCGCGGGCGGGCCATGAAGTCGTTGCGCGCGGGCACCGGCTCCGGTGACTCGCCCTTCGCGTAGCGGGCGGCGTTGCGGCCGACCTTGCGGAAGGTCTCCAGGTCCATCAGTGGCGCCTGCGGAAACAGCTCCAAGTTGGACAGTCGCACCAGGTCCTTCTGGTGGATCATGGTGGTCCCGCGGGACAGCACGCCGA
Organism: Amycolatopsis tucumanensis; assembly: GCF_021654135.1. GTDB lineage: Bacteria > Actinomycetota > Actinomycetes > Mycobacteriales > Pseudonocardiaceae > Amycolatopsis_E > Amycolatopsis_E tucumanensis. Next base: position 144,412 of record NZ_JAKGSD010000008.1, read on the forward strand.
CCGCGATGCCCGACCCGGACAGCTTCGCCGCCGCGTGCGCGATCACCGCGAGGTCCGAGCCGCCGCGGAACCGGATGACCCGCGCGTGCACCCCCTGCTCCTCGATGCCGGCGAGCAGCTCGCGCAGCACCTCGGCGTGCGGGATGTCCACGATGGTCTTGGTGAAGAAGTCGCCGAACGCGGGCGACAACCCGATCACTACCTCGTCGCTGCGCGTGCCCGGCCCGGCAGGCCCGCGCTCGTCGAGGGTGAGCGTGCGCCGGCTGCCCACACTGGTGTCCGTCATGGCACTCCTCCTCAGACGACTTCCTGCTCCGGGTTCTGCGCGCTCACCACGTGGCGCAGACGCTTCATCTCTTCCCAGCGCGCCCCGGTCGGCCGGTAGCCGCTGCCCGGGCCGGCGTAGTCGTTGACGTCGTTGATCGCGGACAACGTCTCCAGCTCGGGTGTCAGGATGGCCGAGGTGTGCAGCAGGTCCCCGGACACGCGCTGTCGCAACACCGCCAGCAGCGACTCGGCCATGTCGGTGAAGCCGGCGCCGTCCAGGGCCTTCACGATGTCCACCCCGGTCACGCCGCGGTCCATCACCGACTGCGCCGCCTTCAGGTCCTCCAGCACGTCCCGCAGCGGCAGGTCCTTGCTGCCGTGCGCGTAGGTGACTGCCTCGACCTCCTTGTCGGTGATCGGTGGCAGGTCCAGCTGGGCGAACACGCCCTGCAGGGCGCGGGCGGCGCGGTTGCGGGCGGCGAGGATCTCCGCCTCCGGCACGTGCCGCAGGCCGCCGTCGACCTGGAGGTCGCGCTGCAGCACGTTCCAGTCGTCGTAGTCCTCGGCGTCCACATTGGACCCCGCGAACATGTTGTCGTAGTTCGGCGTCGACGAGTAGCCCGAGCAGACGAAGTCGGTGCCGGGCAGCAGCTGCGGCAGCAGCCGGGCGACGCGGCGCATGTCCGAGTGCGAGAACGACTGGTCGTTGCCGGATGCGCACTCCAGGTCGACCATGCTCGCGATCAGGTTCTCCGCGAGCACCGCGCGGATCCCGGCCGGCACCGCGCCGGGCACGCCGATGCAGCTGATCGAGCCGTTCTGCAGGCCCTGCACCCCGGCGCCCTTGGTCACCAGGATGCAGCGGATCTCCAGGTACAGCATGGACTTGCCCTCGGCGTTGCCCATCTGCACCTCCGACCCGGTACCCGAGGTGAACCGCATCTTGATGCCGCGCGAGGCGTAGGCCGAGGCGAGGAACGCCTTGGACCACGGGGTGTCGTCGCCGTCGCAGAACACCGGCTCGGTGCCGTACACCGAGATCGTCTCGGCGTACGCGGTGATCCCGCGCATGCCCAGCTCCAGCTCGGTGGCCTCCTCCAGCGCGCACTGGGTCAGCACGCCCGGCGTGCCGGCCTGGGCGCCGACCTGCAGCGCGATCGCCACCAGCGGCGCGTACCGGACGACGCCGAGCGTGGTCTCCAGCTCCCGGAAGCCGCGCAGCGAGGCTTCCGCGGCGTCGGCGGCGACCTGCACCGGGTTGTCCCGCGCGCTGGTCGCGTGCGCCTGGTTCGCCGGCGTGCGGCGGGCGCGCATCTTCTGCAGCGCCATCATCATCTCGACCACGTTCATGGTCTTGACGACTTCGAGCAGCTTCGCCGGGGTGAGCCCGCGGGTCAGGGCGAGCACGTCCTGCCGGGTGGCGCGCGGGTCGACCAGCAGGTGCGCGATCTCCACTGCGGGCACGGCCATCGCGTGCTCGGTGGCCTCGACGTCGATCGCGTGGTCGGCGATGAACTGGTCGAGGAAGTCGAACTCGGCCCGTGGCTTGCCGTCCATCTCGACGATCACGCCGTCCTCGACGCGCACGCCCGGTTCGGGGTCGTACGGGCTGTCCATCGCGACCATGCCGACCTCGGGCCACTCCTCGACGAACCCGTCGAGGTTGACCGGCCGCTGCTCCAGAGCCTCGGTCCGCTTCGACCGTCGTGCGCCCGTCATCGGCCGTCCTCCCGTGCCAGGATGTCGCGTCGTTCGTAGACGTCGGCGGCCTCGCGGACGAGCTGCGCGCACAGCGTCGCGGAGTACTTGGACTCCAGCTCGTCGGCGATCTCGCCGAGCTTTGCCTTGGTGGAGGCGCGCGGCCGGAGCGAGTTGTAGATCGACAGCACCAGCTCGTCGGGCAGCGCGGTCAGCTCCGCCGCGCGGCGGAAGTTCTGGGCGAGCTGCGGGCGGCCGACACGCTCGGCGATCTGGGCCTGCAGGCGCAGGGTCTCCGGCGCGATGCGCAGGTCCTCCGGCGCGACCTCACCGGCGAGCACGGCCGCCATGGTGAGCTCGTCGAGGCGTTTTCCGGTCGGGGTCTTCAGCAGTTCGGGGCGCCGCGCCGCGAGCGGGTAGTCCCGGCCCGGGTCGAGGTCCACCTGGCTCGGAGTAGTCACGGGCCGGACCGTAAGCGGCGTCACGTTGCATCAACGTTGCACGTCACGGGCCGAGGTGAGCGGCGACCCGGCTCGGCGAACCCCCACTCGGCTCGACGAACCCCACTCGGAGGAACCGCACCCCGCCACCCGGCGGCGGGCACACCCGGCACCGTGGCGGCTGCTCTCGGCGGCGGGCTCGCCGCTGCGGGCGGCGAGTCGCCCGGCCCGGGCGGCAATGGCGGCACCGAGCGCAGGGCTCCGCGCACCGGCGAGGACCCGCCCACTCCAGGCGGCGATGGCCACGCCGAGCGGCACGTCCCCCACTCCACGCGGCGATCGCCGCGCCGAGCGGCACGTCCCCCACTCCACGCGGCGATGGCCACGCCGAGCGGCACGTCCCCCACTCCACGCGGCGATGGCCACGCCAAGCGGCAAGCCCCCCACTCCACGCGACGATCGCCACGCCAAGCGGCAAGCCCCCCACTCCCGACGATCGCCACGCCGAGCGGCAAGTCGCCCACTCCACGCGGCGATGGCTGCGCCGGCGAGCGGGCCACCCCCGGCTCAGCGTTCCCCGCGCCCGCGAGGAGCCGGCCACCCGGCGGCGAGCCGCCCCCCGAAGGCGGCAACAGCCGCACCGGCGGCCGTGTCGATCCCTCCCGGTGGCGGGCTCGCCGCTCCGGGCGGCGGGCGGTCCGCCCCCGACAGGCGCGGCAGGCTGCGGCAGGTGCGGCGGGCGGCCACCCCCGCCAGCGTGTTGGCCACCACCCAGCGAGCCGGCCACCCGAGCGAACTGCGGCCGGCGCAACGTCGGTGCAACCCGCGGCTTCGCAACCTGTCCGGCATCCGTACTGCGTCAAGGAGGACCCAGTGACCGATGTGGCACCCCTGCGCCGGCCCGCCGGCCTGAGCCGGTTGACCGGCGGCCGCGGCGACCTGCTCGCCGAGTTCTTCGGCACGTTCCTGCTCATCGCGCTCGGCGACGCCTGCGTGGCGATGGCCGTCGCGGGCCTGCCCGGCTCCGGGCGCACCGCCGGGGCCACCACGATCTTCCAGGGCACCGGCGACTGGCTGCTGATCGTGTGGGGCTGGGCCTTCGCCGTGGCCTTCGCGGTCTACGTGGCCGGTGGCGTCAGCGGGGCGCACCTCAACCCCGCCGTGACGCTCGCGATGGCCGTGCGGCGGCGGTTCCCGTGGCGCAAGGTGCCCGGCTACTGCGGCGCGCAACTGGCCGGCGCGTTCACCGGTGCCGCGCTCGTGTACGCCGTCTACCACCCGGCGATCAGCGCGTTCGACACCGCGGCCGGGACGCCGAAGAGCGAGGCGACGTTCTCGATCTTCGCGACCGTCCCGGCGCCGTACTTCACCAGCTGGTTCGGCCCGCTGCTGGACCAGGTCGTCGGCACGGCCGTGCTGCTCGTGGTGGTGCTCGCCCTGATCGACGCCCGCAACAAGGCGGTCTCCCCGAAGATGGGGCCGCTGCTGATCGGGTTCACGGTCGCCGCGATCGGGCTGTCCTACGGCGCGAACGCCGGCTACGCGATCAACCCGGCACGCGACTTCGGGCCGCGGCTGTTCGCGTTCTTCGCCGGCTGGGGCGACACGGCGATGGACCCCTACCTGTGGGTGCCGATCGCCGGGCCGCTCGTCGGCGCCGTCGTCGGCGCGCTGCTGTACGACTTCTTCATCGGCGACGTGCTGCACGCGCGGCAGGTCGCCGAGGAGAAGTTCGTCGGCTAGTCCTCGCCGAGTAGCCACTCCAGGCGGGCCGACGCCACGGCCCGCCTGGGGTCGTCGGCGGGCAGGCGGCGGGTGAGGTGCTCGAACACCTCGACGTCGTCCCGGCCGGTCTCGCTCTGTGCGAAGGTCCACAGCACGTCCGGATCGGCGTGGCCGAGCACCGCGGTGCGCACGGCGGCGACCAGCTGCTCCCGCTCGGCTCGGATCGCGGGCGCGTCCGACCGGTTCAGCAACGGCGCCGGGCAGGCCGCGACGGCCGCGGCGACGTCACCGGTGTTCAACGCCCGCCGCGCACGCAGGAAATCAGCCTCCACCTCGGCACGAAGCTGGTAGGGCTTGGCCCGCATGACGTCGCCGCCGAGCTGCCCGCGCAACCGGTGGATCTCCGCCCGCACGGTCGTCGGGTTGCCGTCGTCGCCGTAGAGCTGCAACGCCAGCTGCTCGGCGGTCAACCCGGCGGGGTGCAGCGCGAGCAGCGCGAGGATCTCCGCGCGGCGCAGGGTGAGCGGCAGCGCGCGGCCGTTCATCACCGCGGCCGGGTTGTCGCCGAGGAACGACAGTTCGAGCGTCGGCCGCCGGGTGGCCGTGGTCGTCCGGAGCCGCAGCAGGTACCCCTCCGGCAGCGGCTCGACGTGCGCCTCCCGGCCGTCGTCGAGCAGCACCCGGTCGGCGTCCACCGCGACCCGCTTCGGCAGCCGCCCCAGCCGGTCGGCCGCGATCACCCGCCCGGTCGGGGTGAGCAACGCGCCCGGTTCGCCACGCAGCCGCGCGAGGTGCGGCATGTTCTTCGTCAGCAACTGGCCGTCCAGCCACTCCATCCGCCGCCGCAGGTGGCTCTCGGCGAGCTGCGCGGTGGCGTTGACCAGCGAAACCGTCGCCGGGTGCAGCGTGTCCAGCAGCCCGCTGACGTCGATCGCGCCGAGCAGGTCGCCGGTGTCCGGGTCGTGGATCGGGGCGGCCGCGCAGGTCCAGCCGTGGTAGGTCTTCACCAGGTGCTCGGCAGAGTAGATCTGCACCGGGGCGTCCACGGCGAGCGCGGTGCCCATCGCGTTGGTGCCGATCGCCCGCTCGGACCAGCCGGTCCCCTCGCACAGCCCGACCGGGTCCGCCTGGCTGCACAGGTTGGCGGGCCCCTCCCGCCACAGGATCGTGCCCTCGGCATCGGTGACGATCATGACGTGCCGCGACTCGTCGGCGATGCTGCCCAGCAGTTCGCGCAACGTCGGCAGAACGGCGTGCAACGGGTGGGCGTCGCGGACGTCGGCCACCTCGTCCGGCGCGTAGACGATCGGCGGACGGAAATCGTCCGGATCGATGTGCGCGGCGAGTGAGCGTTGCCAGGACTCGGAAATCACCGGACGGGGTGAAAACTGCGCGCGGTCACCACTCAGAGTTGCTTCGCGAACCTGTTGCAGCACCTCGAACTGCGCCAGCGGGTCCGACGCCAGGTGCAGCGCCGTCGGGGCGTCGGTCACGGTTTCGGCGTCCATTGAGCACTCCGGCGTCGTCGACGGAACGGGCACCGAAAGCATGCCGGGCGCCTGCCGCGTTCGGCAACCGTTGCAACGACGCTGCAACGTCGCCTTCCCTAGCTTGGCGCCCGGTGCGCCGAAGCCGTTCGCACCGAACACCGATCCAGGAGGCAGGCTCATGACGAAGTACGCCGCGCCGGGCGAAACCGGCAGCGTCGTCGCGTTCGAACCGCGGTACGACCACTTCATCGGCGGCGAATACGTCCCGCCGGCGAAGGGCGACTACTTCGAGAACCCGACGCCGGTCACCGGCAAGACCTTCACCGAGGTCGCGCGCGGCACGGCCGAGGACGTCGACCGCGCGGTCGCCGCCGCCACCGGCGCCGCCGCCGCGTGGGGTCGCACCTCCCCCGCCGAGCGCGCCGCCGTGCTGCTCAAGATCGCCGACCGGATGGAAGCCAACCTCGAGAAGCTCGCGGTCGCCGAGTCGTGGGAGAACGGCAAGCCGGTCCGGGAGACCCTGGCCGCCGACATCCCGCTGGCGATCGACCACTTCCGCTACTTCGCCGGCGCCATCCGCGCCCAGGAGGGCGGCATCTCCCAGGTCGACGCGGACACCGTGGCCTACCACTTCCACGAGCCGCTCGGCGTGGTCGCCCAGATCATCCCGTGGAACTTCCCGATCCTGATGGCCACCTGGAAGCTCGCGCCCGCGCTCGCGGCGGGCAACTGCGTGGTCCTCAAACCCGCCGAGCAGACCCCGGCGTCGATCCACGTGCTGCTGAGCCTGATCGCGGACGTCGTCCCGGCCGGCGTGATCAACGTCGTCAACGGGTTCGGCGTCGAGGCCGGCAAGCCGCTGGCCCAGCACAAGGGCATCCGCAAGGTCGCCTTCACCGGTGAGACCACCACCGGCCGCCTGATCATGCAGTACGCCAGCGAGAACATCATCCCCGTCACGCTGGAGCTGGGCGGCAAGAGCCCGAACATCTTCTTCGCCGACGTCGCGGCCGAGCAGGACGCGTTCTACGACAAGGCCCAGGAGGGCTTCGCGATGTTCGCCCTCAACCAGGGCGAAGTCTGCACCTGCCCGTCGCGCGCGCTGATCCAGTCGTCCATCTACGACCGGTTCCTCGCCGACGGCGTGGCGCGCGTCGAGAAGATCAAGCAGGGCCACCCGCTGGACACCGACACGATGATCGGCGCGCAGGCCTCGAACGACCAGTTCGAGAAGATCCTGTCCTACATCGACATCGGCAAGCAGGAGGGCGCGGAGGTCCTCACCGGTGGCGGCAAGGCCGACCTCGGCGGCGAGCTGGCCGGCGGCTACTACATCCAGCCGACCGTGTTCGCCGGTGACAACAAGATGCGGATCTTCCAGGAGGAGATCTTCGGCCCGGTCGTGTCGGTCACGAAGTTCGACGACTACGACGACGCCATCAAGATCGCCAACGACACGCTGTACGGGCTGGGCGCGGGTGTCTGGTCGCGCGACGGCAACACCGCGTTCCGCGCCGGCCGCGAGATCCAGGCCGGTCGCGTGTGGACGAACTGCTACCACGCCTACCCGGCGCACGCGGCGTTCGGCGGCTACAAGCAGTCCGGCATCGGGCGGGAGACCCACAAGATGATGCTCGACCACTACCAGCAGACGAAGAACCTGCTGGTGTCGTACTCGCCGAACGCGCAGGGGTTCTTCTGATCATGAGCCGGGTGGATCTCACCGACGCCGCCGCGGACCTGCTGCGACGGCTGACCGGACAGCACGGTCCGCTGATGTTCCACCAGTCCGGTGGGTGCTGTGACGGCAGCGCGCCGATGTGCTACCCGGCCGGGGAGTTCCGCACCGGCGGATCCGACGTGCACCTCGGCGACCTCGCGGTCGCCGGGGTGCCGGCCCCGATCCCGGTGTGGATGTCGGCCGCGCAGTTCGAGTACTGGCGGCACACGCACCTGACGATCGACGTGGTTCCCGGCCGGGGCAGCGGGTTTTCGCTGGAGGCCCCGGAGGGTGTGCGGTTCCTGATCCGGTCGCGGTTGCTGACCGACGAAGAGTTGTCCGAACTGGACTGAGAGGACGGGGCATGGGCGGGTACGCCGGCGTCTACGAGGAAAGTCTGCGTGATCCGGAGGGTTTCTGGACCTCCGCCGCATCGGCGATCAGCTGGACGCGGCAGCCCGATCGCGCGCTGGACGCCGAGCGCCCGCCCTGGTACCGGTGGTTCCCCGGCGGCAGGCTGAACACCTGCTACAACGCGCTGGACCGGCACGTCGCCGCCGGGTACGGTGATTGCGTCGCCCTGATCTACGACTCGCCGGTCACCGGTTCGTCGGCCCGCTTCACCTATACGGAGTTGCTGGACGAGGTATCCCGGTTCGCCGGAGCGCTGCGCGGGCTGGGCGTCGAGCGCGGCGACCGGGTGGTGCTGTACCTGCCGATGATCCCGCAGGCGGTGATCGCGATGCTGGCGTGCGCGCGGCTGGGTGCGGTGCACTCGGTGGTGTTCGGCGGGTTCGCGCCGAAGGAGCTGGCCGTGCGGATCGCCGACGCGCGGCCGAAGGTGGTGGTGTGCGGTTCGTGCGGCATCGAGCCGACGCGGGTGATCGAGTACAAGCCGATCGTCGACGAGGCGATCGCGCTGTCCGGCGAGTCGCCCCAGGTGGTGGTCTTCCAGCGGGAACAGGTGCAGGCTGCGCTGCGGCCGGGCGAGCACGACTGGGCCGGTCTGGTGGCGAACGCTTCGCCAGTGTCCTGTGTGGAGGTTGCCGCGACGGATCCGTTGTACGTGCTGTACACGTCCGGCACGACGGGCAAGCCGAAGGGCGTGGTGCGGGACAACGGCGGGCACGCGGTCGCGCTGGCCTGGTCGATGGCGAACATCTACGACATCGGGCCGGGCGACGTGTGGTGGACCGCGTCCGACGTCGGGTGGGTCGTCGGGCACTCCTACATCGTCTACGGACCGCTGCTGGTGGGCGCGACGACCGTGCTGTACGAAGGAAAACCGGTCGGCACGCCCGACGCCGGCGCGTTCTGGCGGGTGGTCTCGTCGTACGGGGTGAAGGCGCTGTTCACCGCGCCGACGGCGGTGCGGGCGATCAAGAAGGTGGATCCGTCGGGTGAGTTGCTGCGGGACATGCCGACGCTGCGGACGTTGTTCCTGGCGGGCGAGCGGCTGGATCCCGAGACGTACCACTGGGCGACGGCGCGGCTCGGGGTGCCGGTGGTGGACCACTGGTGGCAGACCGAGACGGGGTGGGCGATCGCGGCCAACCCGCGCGGGCTGGAGCCCTTGCAGTTGAAGCCGGGCTCGCCGAGCGTGCCGATGCCCGGTTACGACGTGCGGATTCTGGCGGAGTCCGGCGAGGAGTTGCCGCGCGGCGCGGAGGGCGCGGTGTGCGTCCGGTTGCCGCTGCCGCCGGGCACGCTGCTGGGTTTGTGGAACGACGACTCGCGGTACGTGTCGTCGTACCTGTCGCGGTATCCCGGGTACTACCTGACCGGCGACGGTGGTTTCGTCGACCAGGACGGCTACCTGTTCGTGATGGGCCGGACCGACGACGTGATCAACGTGGCAGGTCACCGGCTGTCGACGGGCGCGATGGAAGCCGTGCTGGCGGCGCATCCGGCGGTGGCGGAGTGCGCCGTGGTCGGGGTGGCGGATTCGTTGAAGGGCCAGCTGCCGCGGGGTTTCGTCGTGCTGAAGGCGGGCGCGTCCGCGGAGGGCCTGGAGGAGGAGCTGGTGGCCGCGGTGCGTCGGGACATCGGCGCGGTGGCGGCGTTCCGCTCGGTGACGGTCGTGGATGCGCTGCCGAAGACGCGATCGGGCAAGATCCTGCGCAAGTCGATGCGAGCGATAGCCGAAGGCCGCGACGAGGCGGTGCCGTCGACCATCGAGGACCCCGCGGTGCTGGAGAAACTGCGCGAGGTGCTGTCAGCAGACGGCTGAAACTCGACAACGGGCGGCGCCGGGTTGACAATCCGGAGATGACGGGCTGGCGGCGGGTTTGCCCGCACCCCTGGAGGGTCGTCTACGGGGTGTTCGTGTGGATCGGACCGGGGTTGACAACGCTGGTCGGCGGCGTCCTCCTCTTCGGCGGCAGTGAGGTCGGGTCGATGCCCGGCGCGGTAGCGGCGATGGTCTTCTTCGCCGGCTGGAGCGTGCTGGGTTTCCGGTTGAGCCGGGTCGGCGTGCACGTGGGCGCGGAGGGCGTCCGGTACTGCACGCTGACGCGGACCTGCACGAAGCCGTGGCGCGACGTGGTGGGGTTCGAACTCCGCCGATACGTGGTGGCCCAACCCGTGGCTGAGGCGTGGACGATCTGGATCATCACGAGCACAGGCCCACCCGTGGAAACGGACATCGGCTTCATCCGACCGCACCACCCCCGATCTCTCCGTTCGGCGGCCGAAGTACGCACCGCCCTCACCGAATTGCACGCCGCGCTGGCGTGGAGTCGCCGAACCACGTGACCGCCCCGCTCGAGGAAGTCGACCAGCCGGTGGTTCGAGTGGCCGTCGTCGGCCACTCCCACGGAGGCGGCGCCGGTACCGGAAAGCCAACGTCCGAAAACCAGGCCGGAAAACGTCCTCCCCCACCGCATACTGGTCGGGTGCGACTGCGGACCCACATTGCCAACTCGCCGGCTGTCATCGATCATCGGCTGGTTCCCTACCGCGACCGCGTCGCGCGGTTGCTCGACTCGGAGGGCCGGACGGCGGGCTACCTGCTGTTGCTCACGCAGGTCTGGTACGAGGCGCGCGGGCCTTGGTGGCGCCGCACCTGGTCGGCGGGCGTCGAGAGGCTCGACTGGTTCGCCGAGGTGCTCACCGACGGCGAATGGCTCCACACCGACGGCGGCTGGATGTACACCGAGGACGCCGTGGCCGAACTGTCCTCCGGCACCTTCGACTGCTACGGACGGGAATTCGCGATCAGCTGGTTGACCGGCGACGAGGCGGCCGAAGCCCGCGGGCGGTTCGGCGTCTGAGACCGGAGCCGTTCAGGCGGTCGGGCCGTGCGCGAGGACGCGCACCGACGGCCGGCCCTTCCGGCTGGTCAGCGAGAGGTCCACCCACGTCGCGTTGTTGGTGCGGTCCGCCTCGGTGAAGTGCCCCTGCGCGTCGGCCGTGGCGATGAGCCGGTAGTGGCCGTCGGGGAGGCCGGTGATGTCCACGAACTGGTCCGGCAGCGTCGACGCGTACCGGTCCGCCCACCCGACGGACAGCCCCATCGTCACCGTGAGCGAACCGCGGTCCCCGCAACCGCTTTCCGAGTACACTTTGGACCGCGGGGCGCCGGGCAGGGAGCGCCGGTAGGAGTTCGTGTCGTAGAAGCAGAACCCGGCCTTCGCGGCCACGCTCACCACGCCGCCGTCCAGCCGCACGAGCTGGTAGGTCTCGAGGTCGCGGATGTGCCAGTGGTCGTGCCCGTCGCCGCCGTACACGAGCCCGGCCGGAACGCCCACGTCCGCCCGCGAGCCATCCGCCCGCGAGACCCGCTGCACGACCCGGAACGGCGCGTCCACGGACACGCGGGACGCCGCGACCTCGAACGGCCCCCGCCCCACGTTCACGATCGTCGCCGAGAACCGGAGCTGCTGCTGGCCTGCCGGGCTCGTCGTGACCTTCACGTCGCTGAGCGGCGCCATGCCGAGGTCGGGACGCAACTCCTCCTCGGCGGACGCGACCCCGGGGACGAACAGGAGAGCCGCCAGCACAAGCAGCCCGATCCGGCGGAGCACGGTTTACCTCCGGCAACAGTCAGCGGTTGCCGGAAACGCACACCGCGCTCGGCCACATCGACATCGACGCCAGACGATCTTATTGCCTCCACAGACGCTGCGCCCGCCGGGCGGACAGCAAGATTGCGGGCCAAGCACGGTGATGACCCGCAGCACGGTGCTTATTCGGCCGAAGAGGACTCCAGGCCCTGGTTCGCGTCCTTCCAGAGTCGCCGTGCGCGGTGCCGTATCCGCTGCGTCGCGCCGGTTCTGCCGACCTCGTCGAGGACGCCCAGCAACGCGGAGACCGGATGACCGCCTTCGAGCCAGTCCAGGGCACGGGCGGACCAGTAGTCGCTGCCACTGGTCAGCGCGAGACGCAGCAGTTCCTCCCACGGCGGGTCAGCAGGCACCCCGGCGGTCGCGCGTTCGACCTCGGCGTAGTGGAGCTCGAGCATCGGCAGCAGGGGCACGAGCCAGTCCAACGGCTGGACGCGCCCCCACCCGTCACCGAGCACCCACCGCCCCTGGCAGTCGAGACCGAGCACGCGCCCGCCCGCCTGGAGCACGGGCTGCCAGTCGATCTCGTCCACCGGAAAACACTATCCGCCCCGGCAATGCTGGAGAACGTGCGACTCCGGACCCACGTGGCGAAATCACCTCTGCCCACCACCGCGCAGGTCTGGTGCGGAGCCCGGGGCCGGTGGTGCTGGCGGACGACACGGCCGCCGTATTCGCTGCGCAGGGAGCGTTTCGGCGCCTGAGGTACGATCCCGGGATGTCGATCTTCCGAAAGGGCGATGGCGCGTAGGTCGCCGAGCCAGGTCCGCGCTGACGCTCCCCGTCGGCGTCGGCCACACGAAGCGGTCGTCCCAGGCATCTCCGCGGGCGGGCAGGCCCGGATGGCTCGCCTCGAACGCACCCGTCACATCGACGTCGCCCGAGCGCTGCTGACCTGGGAGCGCACCTTCGCGCGGCGGCCTCACTGGGCGTGGGACCTCGACCGGCGCTGCGAAATCCCGGAGTGCTGCCCCGACCCCGACGAACTTCGCCGAACACTGCTGACCGCCGCCGCGCAGTTGCCTCCCCGGGACGCCCGCGCTTTCCGCGAACGCTTGCGCGCCTTGGGTGGTTTCGATCTCGCGGATTCGTGCGGTGCTTCGATCGAGGTGCAGGTCGACAGCCCCCGATCTTCTCGAACGTGGGCCTCCAGCGTTGGAGCCCACTCATCACGCGCTCAGCCGGCTGGAGCTGCTGATCTCACGATCCTCAGCCCCAACGCCCTGACCTGCGATCCAGTGCCCCCGACGGGGTTCGAACCCGCACTGAATCGATTTTAAGTCGACTGCCTCTGCCGGTTGGGCTACGGGGGCACCGTCAGCCTAGGCGAACGGCCCCCGCAGCCCCAGCGCAGGTCAGGACTTCGAAGCCCGCGTGAACTCTTCCTTCGGGTTGTTGATCTGCCCCAGCGACACGACCTCACGCCGGAACAGGCCGCCCAGCATCCAGTCCAGCAGGATGCGCACCTTGCGGTTGAACGTGGGCATCGCCTTGAGGTGGTAGCCGCGGTGGAAGAGCCAGGCCGGGAAGCCCTTGATCTTCAGGTTCAGCGCGTCCGCGACGCCCTTGTGCAGGCCGAGGCCGGCCACCGCGCCCAGGTTCTTGTGGAAGTAGTCCACCGGCTGGCCGCCGCGCAGCGTCTTGATGATGTTCTTCGCCAGGTGCCGCGCCTGCCGGACCGCGTGCTGCGCGTTCGGCGGGCAGGTGGCCGTCGGGTCGCTCTCGGTGCGCGACAGGTCCGGCACCGCGGCGTTGTCGCCCGCGGTCCAGACGTCCGGGTGGCCGACGACCTGCAGCGCGGCGGTCGCCTCGACCCGGCCGCGCTTGTCGATCGGCAGGTCCGAGTTGGCCAGCACCGGGTTGGCCTTCACACCGGCGGTCCAGATGATCGTGTCGCTGTCGAACTCGGTGCCGTCCGAGAGGACCACCCGGCCGTTCTCGAACGACTTCGCCGCGGTCGACAGGTAGACCTCGATGCCGCGCTTCTCCAGCTGCTCGACCGTCCACACGCCGAGCGTCTCGCGGACCTCGGGCAGGATCCGGCCCGCGGCCTCGACGAGCACCCAGCGGATGTCCTCCGGCTGGATGTTCTCGTAGTACCGCGTCGCGAACCGGGTCATGTCCTCGAGCTCGGCCAGCGCCTCGATACCCGCGAACCCGCCGCCGACGACGGTGAAGGTGAGCAGGCGCTTGCGCAGCTCGGGGTCCAGCGTGCTGGCCGCCTCGTCGAGCTTGGTCAGCACGTGGTTGCGCAGGTAGATGGCCTCACCGATGGTCTTGATGCCGATGCCCTCTTCGGCCAGACCGGGGATCGGCAGCAGCCGCGGCACGGCGCCGAGCGCGACCACGAGCACGTCGTAGTTCAGCTGCTCGATGTGCCCGTCGGCGGCCTCCACCGTGACGGTCTTGCGCTCGTGCTCGATCTTGTTGACCCGCGCCGTCAGGACGTGGCAACGCTTGAGCACGCGCCGCAGCGGCACCACGACGTGGCGCGGTTCGATGGCCCCAGCCGCCGCTTCCGGCAGGAACGGCTGATAGGTCATGTGCGGCTGAGGGTCGACGATCGTCACGGAGGCTTCGTTGGCGCGGAGCTTCTTCTGGAGTCCCAACGCGGTGTAGAGCCCGACGTAACCGCCACCCAGAATGAGGATCCGAGTCGGTTCCGACTTCGCTGCGGCCATAGGCACATCTTCCCACTCCCACCGGCTGGGCGCTCGTAGACCCTCCCCACCTGTGACCAGGGTCGCGGACCTGCGCGAAACGATTCAGAGGAGCCCGGCCACGCCCGCCGCACGGCTCAGCACGTCGCGCAGCATGGCCGGGGTGAGGCGTCCGGTGAAAGTGTTCTGCTGCGAGACGTGAAATGACCCAAAAAGGTGAAGATCGGGGGTCCCGGACAGGACGAAGTGAGCGCCGTGGCCGAACTTCGGCGCCGGTTTCGGCACCGTCCAGGTCTGCGCCAGCACCGGCAGCAGCGCCTGCCAGCCGAACGCGCCGAGCACGACCACCGCGCGGAGTGTCGGAAGTAACAGCTCGAACTCCCGCACCAGCCACGGGCGGCAGTTGTCCCGCTCCGAGGGCAGCGGCTTGTTGGCAGGCGGCGCGCACTTGACCGGCGCGGTGATGCGGACACCCCGCAGCTCCAGGCCGTCGCCGATGTGGGTGGACGTCGGCTGCGACGCCAGCCCGATGTCGTAAAGCGTCCGGTAGAGGAAGTCGCCCGAGCGGTCGCCGGTGAACATGCGGCCGGTGCGGTTGGCCCCGTGCGCGGCCGGGGCGAGCCCGACGATGGCCAGCGACGCGTCCGCGGGCCCGAACCCGGGCACCGGGCGGCCCCAGTACGTCCAGTCGGCGAAGGCGGCCCGCTTGGTCGCGGCGACCTCCTCGCGCCACTCGACGAGACGCGGGCAGCGGCGGCACTCGCTGACCGCCGTGTCCAGTTCGGCGAGGGTGCGGGGCTTTCGTCGGGTCACATCGTCAGTGTGCTCCGCTAGGTTGGCGATCATGCCGGAAACCCCCGAAGAGGAGACGAAGACCGAGGCCGCGCCCGAACCGAGCGACGACCTCGTCACCACGCAGCACACGCTCACCGTCAAGCGGCGCAAACTCGCGTACACCGCGCAAACCGGACGAGTCGTGCTGCGCAAGGAAGTGCACACCGACGGCAAGTTCGACGGCCACACCGCCAAGGCCGAGGTGTTCCTCACCTCCTACACGCTCGACGGCGCGGAGCCGGGTTCGCGGCCGGTGACGTTCGCCTTCAACGGCGGCCCCGGCTCGGCGAGCGTGTGGCTGCACATGGGCGTGCTGGGGCCGCGGCGGGTGGTGTCCGGCGACGTCGACTCGCCCGAGCCGCCGCCGTACCGCGTGCTGGACAACCCGGAAACCCTGCTGGCGCACAGCGACCTGGTGTTCATCGACCCGGTGTCCACCGGCTACTCGCGGCCGAAGAAGGGCGAAAGCGTCAAGGACTACCACGGGTTCACCGCCGATGTGGAGTCGGTGGCGGAGATCATCCGGCTGTGGACGTCACGCAACGGCCGGTGGCTGTCGCCGAAGTACCTGGCCGGCGAGTCCTACGGCACGCTGCGGGCGGCGGCGCTGGCCGGGCACCTGCAGGAGCGGCACGGGTTCTACCTCAACGGCCTGATGCTCATCTCGAGCGTGCTGGACTTCGGCACGATCCGGTTCACCGAGGGCAACGACCAGCCGTACCCGCTGTTCGTGCCGACGTACGCGGCGATCGCGCACTACCACGGCAAGCACGGCAAGCGGAAGCTGGCGGACGTGCTGGCCGAGGCCGAGGACTTCGCCGCGCGCGAGCTGCCGTGGGCGCTGTCGCGCGGTTCGCGGCTGACGCCGGAGGAGAAGGCCGCGGCGGTGCGGAAGCTGGCGTCGCTGACCGGGCTCGACGAGTCCTATGTGGACCGGGTCAACCTGCGGATCGAGCACGTGCGGTTCTTCACCGAGCTGCTGCGGGAGCGCGGGCTGACCACGGGCCGGATGGACGGCCGCTTCACGACGTGGGAGCCGGACGGCGGACGCGAACTGATGAGCGACGACGCGTCGGTGTCGCGGATCATCGGGGCGTATTCGGCCGGTTTCAACCACTACGTCCGGTCCGAGCTGGGCTACGAGAACGACCTGCCGTACGAGGTCCTGTCGATGGACGTGGTGCGGAACTGGTCGTACTCGGAGTTCGAGGGCCGCGCGGTGTCGGCGGTGGAGGCGCTGAGCGCGGCGATGCGGGCGAACCCGCACCTGAAGGTGCACGTGGCCCTGGGCTACTACGACGGCGCGACGCCCTACTACGCCGCCGAGCACGTGCTGGCGCACCTGCAGATCCCGGAGAACCTGCGCGGCAACATCGAATCGGCCTACTACCCGGCCGGGCACATGATGTACGTGCACGAGCCGTCACGGGTCCAGCAGTCGAAGGACCTGGCCGAGTTCGTGCGGTCGAGCAGCAACCGCTGACGGCGCATGCCGCCCCGCTCGGTGTGTGGGGCGGCACGGCCGGACGGTGGGACTCGCGCACGGGAACGTGGAACTCACGCGCAGGAGCGTGGGACTCGCGGGGTTCCGGGGAAGAGCGGGACCCCGGCTGCGGCTGTTCGACAAACGCCACCACGGTGGCGATTTGCTCCACTCGGAGCAGTTGGTTCCCGGCAGGCGGGGAATCCGGCCGCCGTGGCGGAGGAGCCGGACCCGGCGGTGCTCGCCTCGATGCGCCGCCGCCTGCGCGTCGGCTCGGCTCTGGCGACGATCGCGCTGCTCGCGGCGGTGCTGGCCGTCGCCGTCGGCTGGGTGAGCATCTCCACGGCTGCGGCTCCCATAGCCGGTCTCGCTGTCGGCGCCGCCCTCGGCTGGTGGCAGTACACGCACATCCGCTCAGCGTGAGAAGGGCCGCCCCCGCACGCGCGGGAGCGGCCCTTCCGCCACCACCTCAGCCGCGCAGGTATGCGGCTCCCCTGGTCACCGCGGCGTAGGCGTCCACCGCTCCGTGGCCGTAGAAACCGTTGAACGACGGGCTGCCCTGGCAGGTCGCGGTGAACGAGTCATCGCGACCCTCGTCCAGGTAGTCGACCGTCGCGGGGACCGGGCACGCGATCGGCGCCGCCGTGCCCTCGATGATCCGCTGCACCGTGTCCGGGCTCATCGTGATCCCGCCGCGGCCCGCCCGGCCGTACTCGGACACGATCAGCGCCGCCACGCCGCTCGCGTGCGGGGCGGCCATCGACGTGCCCTGCAGGAACTGGTAGTACGCCGCCCGGCCGTCCTTCGTGACCGCCTTCTGCACGCCCGCGGCCGCACCGTCGGGGGTCACGTTGCCGTCCGCGTCGATCGTGCCTTCGGCGACACCGACGTTGCGCGGGTACGCGGACAGGATCATGTTCTCGTTGGTGCGGTACCAGTCCGTGCCGAACCCGTCGCGGAAGAATCCGCCCGGCGCGGACACCGAGATCTGCTCCAGGCCGTAGTTCGAGTAGTCCGCCTTCGCACCGGACGGGCCGAACGCGGAGACCCCGATGGTGTGCGGGCCCTCGACCGGCAGCGACAGGCAGGTCGCGTTGTCGATCGTGCGCGGGTGGGCCGACGACGCCGGGTAGTCCGGGCTCGTCGTGTCCGGCTGCGGCGCGCCAAGGTCGGTGTGCTGGTTGCCCAGCGCTGCGACCTCGGTGACGCCCTTGCGGTAGGCGTAGTTCATCGCCCGCGTCATGGCCTCGGTGACGGTGCGCTGCTCCAGCTGCTGCTCGGCCGAGTCCGCCGGGTTCGAGGCGCAGTTGTAGAGCCACGGGTCGACGTAG
This sequence comes from Amycolatopsis tucumanensis, assembly GCF_021654135.1. Taxonomy (GTDB): domain Bacteria; phylum Actinomycetota; class Actinomycetes; order Mycobacteriales; family Pseudonocardiaceae; genus Amycolatopsis_E; species Amycolatopsis_E tucumanensis. Next base: position 162,124 of record NZ_JAKGSD010000008.1, read on the forward strand.
AAGCTCATGTTGACGACGTCGACGCCCGCGTCACCGGCGTAGGTGATCGCGTCGACGACCGGCTGGAGGAAGAAGAACCCGGAGTCCTGGCCCGCGCGCAGGTTCACCAGCGTCACGTTCGGGGCGACCCCGGAGATGCCGAACCCGTCCGCGGCCGCGGCGATCGTGCCTGCGACGTGGGTGCCGTGCCCGTTGTCGTCGTGGTCGGCGGGGTCAACACAGCCGCGGAACTCGCACGGCCCGTCCACGACCGCGCCGGTCGGGTCGGTCGGGATGTCGCGGGTGAAGTTGCGGGACGCGCCGCGGTCGAAGTTGGGGGCGATGTCGGGGTGCGTGCCGTCCACACCGGTGTCGATCACACCCACCTTGACGCGCTTGTCACCCGGCTGCACGGTGCGCGACATGTCCGAGCGCACCGACTTGAGGCCCCACAGCTGGTCGTCCAGCGGGTCGGTGCCGGTGGCGCCGGTCGTCGCACCGCTGCTCTTGGGCGCCTGGCGGCCTTCCTTCTCCACGTCGGACCGCTTCGGCGCGACCTTGCCGGTGGGGGCCTGGCCGATGGCCGTCGCCTTCGCCGCGCCGTAGACCGCGTCGTCGGCCGACACGCGTTGCACGAAGCCGTTCGCCGGGGCGGTGGCCGTGATCAGGCCGACCGCCGTGTTGGTCCGCACCACGGTTCCGCCGGCCTCGCGGATGGCCTGCTCGGCGGCGGCGACGCTCTGTTCGCCGGAGGCCAGCACGGTGAACTCCGTGGCGGGCCCGGACAGCGCGGCGGGTTGTGCGCTCGCGCTGGGAAGAACGACGGCCCCGCCGATCAGCGGGACCGCGAGCGCCGCGATGAGCAACCTGGTTCGTCTCAAGGAACTCCTCCTCATCAGGGTGAGGAGGAACCTACCTTCCGGATCGCCCGATCCGGTACGAAAACCCTACCTTCGTCGGGTGCGGGAGCCGCACCGCTCAGGCGAGCGAGAGCGCGATCCCGTCGAGGATGTCGTGCTCGCTGACCACCAGTTCGGCCGGCCCGCCGCGGCGCCCGATCTCCTCGGCGAGGATCTGCACGATCAGCCCGCCGCCGCCGATGACGTCGACCCGGCCGGGGTGGATCACCGGGTTCGCGGCGCGCGCGTCGTGGTCGGCCTCCAGCAGGTGCCCCGACACGCGCGTGATGTCGGCCGGGGTCAGGCGCGACAGGTGCGTCCGCTCCGAGTCGTACTCGGGCAGGTCCTGGGCCACCGCGGACAGCGTGGTCACCGTGCCCGCGACGCCGATCCAGGTGCGGGCCTTCGACACGTCCACGACGTCGAACGCCTCGGCGAGCACGCCGGTGGCGAACTCGCGCGCGGCCACGATCTCGTTGGACGTCGGCGGGTCCGATTTCAGCCCGCGCTCGGTGATCCGCACGCAGCCGATGTCGACCGACTTCGCCGCGGTGACCGTGGCGCGCTTGCCGTCCCACTCGCCGAGGACCAGCTCGGTCGAGCCGCCGCCGACGTCGACCACCAGGAACGGCCCGTCGTCCGGGTCCTGCTCGCCGACCGCGCCCATGAACGACAGGCGGGCCTCCTCGTCGCCGGAGATCACCTCGGCCTCCACGCCGAGGACCTCGCGCGTCATCGCGAAGAACTCGTCGCGGTTGCTCGCGTCGCGCGTCGCCGAGGTGGCGACCATGCGGACCTTCTCCACGCCCTTGCGCCGCGCGGCGATGGTGTAGTCCTTCAGCGCGGCGCGCGTGCGCTCCAGCGCCTCGGGCGCCAGCCGTCCGGTCGCGTCCACGCCCTGCCCGAGCCGCACGATCCGCATCTCCCGATGCAGGTCACGCAGGTCGAAGGTGCCGTCGTGACGCTCGGTCAGCTCGGCCACCAGCAGACGGATGGAGTTCGTTCCACAGTCGATCGCGGCAACACGGGGCATGCGCCCACCCTACGGGGTCGGCCCGGTCGTCGAACCCGTGGTCGAGGTCTCCGCGCCCGTCTCGGGTGGCGCGCACGGCGGCAGCGTCTCCGACGTGGGCGGCGCCGTGGTGGTCGTCGTCGGGCTCGGCGGCGTGGTGCTTTCGCAGGTCGGCGTGGTTTCCGGGGGCGGGGTCGTCGTGGTCGTCGTGGTCGTGGTGGTGGTCGTCGTCGTGGTGCGGCCCGTGGTCGTGGTGGTGGTGCCCAGGTCGGTGCGCCCGGACGGCGACGGCAGGGTGCTCGGCGGTGGCGCGGCGAGGATCGTCGGCGGCGGGGTGACCGGGGGCGGGGTCGGGACGGCTGTCGCGGACGGCGCGCCGACCGGCACGTCGCTGTCCGGCAGCAGGGCGACACCGCTGCGGTAGGCCTCGGCCCAGCGGATCACCGTTTCGACGTAGGCGTCGGAGTTGTTGTAGCGGTAGATGGCGGCGCGCAGCTGGGCCGGGTCGGCGAGGTCCAGACCGCCGGAGCACAGGTAGCGCGCGGTGGCCAGGGTGGCGTCGTAGATGTTGTTCGGGTCGGCGACGCCGTCGTGGTTGCCGTCGGCGCCGTAGAAGTTCCAGGTGGTCGGGATGAACTGGGTGGGGCCGACGGCGCGGTCCCACACCGTGTCGCGGTCCCAGCGGCCGCCGTCGCTGTCCGGGATCGCGGCCACCGGGCCGACGCCGTTGAGCTGCGGGCCGAGGATGGGCTCGCGGGTGGTGCCGTTCGCGTCGACGTACCCGCCGCGCGCGTGGTTGGACTCGATGCGGCCGATGCTCGCGATCAACGCCCAGTCGATGTGGCACTCCGGGCGCTCGAGGGTCATGACGTCGGCGGCGTTGCGGTAGGCCTTGAGGGCGGTGCCGGGAATGCCGAGGGGGCCGGTGGGCAGTTCCTCCGCCGGGACCGGTTCCGGCGGTTTCGGCAGCTCACCGTTGACGCTGACGCGCAGGATCTCCGGCGGCGCGCCCTGGATCGGGCCGATCGCGCGGTTCTGGTCGACCGGGGTGGTGGCCGTCCAGGTCTCGGTGGCGCCGCCGGCCAGGCCGGCCGGGATGACGGCGAGCACGCCGCCCATCGCGGCGAGCGTGGTCTTGTGGGCCAGGCCGATTCTTCGCGCCTTGCGGCGGGCAGCCCTCACACGAGTCCGGCGCACATCCTCATCCCTCCCCGAGCGGCGACACATCCGATGCTGAACCGCGGGATGTGAAGTCCGTGTTACCGAGAAGGTGATCGTCGGAACCGGCCAGAAGTGTTAGCCGGAAGTTCCGACGTTGGTAGGGGTTTTTGTGCGGCGGGTGCGGGTTTTTGTGGCACCAAGTGGCCATCGGTGGGTGGGCGAGTGGGAATGTCGTGGGGTTTCGCGTGGTTGGGTTGTGCGGCGAATTGGCGGATTGCTTGCGGCCGAACGGTGCAGTGGTGGGGTGGCGCCGGTTGAAAGGACCGTTCAACGGAGGCGTGCTCAGCCGGCAGCGCCCAGCGCCGGCAAGCAGAGCGGCGAGTGCCGGTGGACTCGGCGGCGGGCGTAGCGTCGGCGGGCTCGACGCCTAGCGGGGCGTAGCGCCGACGGTCTCGACACCCGGCGGGGCGTCACGCTGGCGGGCTCGACATCCAGCGGGGGCGTACCGCCGACAGACTCGACGCCCGGCGGGGCGTAGCGCCAGCGGGCTCGACGCCCATCAGCGTCACGCTGGCGGACTCGACGCCCAGCGGGCGTAGCGCCAGCGGGCTCAGCATCCAGCAGGGGCGCAGCGCCCCGCGAGACACCACGCTCCCGGCCACTCGGTCGCGGGCGCACCCAGCAACCACCGCCGGCAAGCAGGGCGGCCAACGCTGGTGGGCTCAGCGTCCAGCCGGGCGCAGCACCGGCAGAGCCCTGCGGGGCACCGCGCTCCCGGTAGCTCAGTCGCGGGGTACCCAGCACCGACCGCGGGCAGCCAGAGCGGCCAGCGTCGGTGGGCTCAGCGTCAAGCGGGGCGCAGCACCCCCAGCGCCCTGCTAGGCACCGCGCTCTCGGCGGCTCAGTCGCGCCCAGCGCCCAGCGCCCAGCGCCCAGCGCCCAGCGCCCAGAAGCTACTTCGCGCAGTCGCCGCTGGGCCAGTCCGCCTTGAGCAGCTCCAGCGTCTCGTCGCCGAACGGGTTGATCCCCGGGCCCATCGCCAGGCTGTGCGCGAGGTGCACGTGCAGGCACTTGACCCGCCCCGGCATGCCGCCCGCCGTGACCTCGTGCCCGAGCGGCTCCAGCGCGTCCCGCTGGGCGAGGTACGACTCGTGGGCCCGCTGGTACGCCGCGGCGAGCTCGGCGTCCTCCGCGAGCCGGTCGGTCATCTCCTTCATGATCCCGGACGCCTCCAGCCTGCCCACCAGCGACGTCAGCCGCGGGCAGGTCAGGTAGTACAGCGTCGGGAACGGGGTGCCGTTCTCCAGCCGCGGGTTGGTCTGCACGACGGACGGGTGCCCGCTCGGGCAGCGCGCGGCCACCGCCCGCAACGCACGCGCGGGCCGGCCGAGCTGCTCGGAGATGATGATCCGGTCAGCCTCGGTGACCGGTTCGAACGAGGGCAGGTCCGTCTTGCTCACGGACCCATTGTCGCAGCCATCGCGCAGTCAGCCGCCGACGGTGCTCCACAGCTGCTGATACCAGGCGGCATCCCCGGAAGCCACCGGGTCCGGCGCCTGCCCGGCAGGCGGAACCGCGCCCTCACCGGGCAACTGCACGATGTAGGGCGTCTCCCCCGGCATGACGTACCGCAGCCGCCGCCGCGCCTCCGCCTCGACCTGCGCCGGGTCCGACACCGCGGCCTTGCGCTGCTCCAGCAGCTGCACGTCGTGCTGCAGCTGCGCCTGCCGCTGCTCCTGCTCGGCCACCTCGGCGCGCTGCGCGAGGTACGTGCGCAGCGGCACGGCGACCGTGAAGGCCAGCGCGCACACCACGATCGCGAGCACGGCGGCCCGCCGCGTGGTAGACATCCCCAGCACCCGCGCCGCGCCGGCGCCGGGCTTGCCCTGGCTCCGGCGCAGGCGCGCCTTCCCGGCGGCCACCCGCCGGGCGAGCTGCGGACGGCGCGCGGGCGCCCCCTCCGCACGGCGGGCCGACGAGCCCTCCGTGCGCCGGGGGCGCCTCACGCGCTGGGATCCGCGTTGCGTCATCTACGCCGGTCAGCTCTCCGCCGAGAACCGCGGGAACGCCAGCTCGCCGGCGTACCGGGCGGCGTCGCCGAGGGTCTCCTCGATGCGCAGCAGCTGGTTGTACTTCGCGACGCGCTCGCTGCGCGCCGGGGCGCCGGTCTTGATCTGGCCCACCCCGGTCGCGACCGCGAGGTCGGCGATCGTGGTGTCCTCGGTCTCGCCGGAGCGGTGGCTCATCATCGACTTGTAGCCGCTGGACGTGGCCAGCGCGATCGCGTCGAGCGTCTCCGACAGCGTGCCGATCTGGTTCACCTTCACCAGCAGCGCGTTCGCGGCGCCGCGGTTGATGCCGTCCTCGAGGCGGTCCGGGTTGGTGACGAACAGGTCGTCGCCGACCAGCTGGACGCGGTCGCCGATCTGCTGGGTCAGCGCGACCCAGCCGTCCCAGTCGTCCTCGGACAGCGGGTCCTCGATCGACACGAGCGGGTAGGCGTCCACCAGCTCCTGGTAGTAGGCGCCCAGCTGCTCGGCCGTCCGCTTGCTGCCCTCGAACGTGTAGGAGCCCGCGGAGAAGAACTCGGTGGCGGCGACGTCCAGCGCCAGCGCGATGTCCCGGCCCGGGGCGTACCCGGCCTTCTCGATGGCCGTGGTGATCAGGTCCAGCGCCTCGCGGTTGCTGGACAGGCTCGGCGCGAACCCGCCCTCGTCGCCGAGACCGGTGGCCAGGCCGCGGCCCTTCAGCACCGACTTGAGCGAGTGGTACACCTCGGTGCCCCAGCGCAGCGCCTCGCGGAAGGACTCCGCGCCGATCGGGGCGATCATGAACTCCTGGATGTCCACGTCGGTGTCGGCGTGCGCGCCACCGTTGAGGATGTTCATCATCGGCACCGGCAGCACGTGCGCGTTCGGGCCGCCCAGGTAGCGGAACAGCTCCAGCTCGGCCGACTCCGCGGCGGCCTTCGCGACGGCGAGCGAAACACCCAGCAGCGCGTTCGCGCCCAGCCGCGACTTGTCCGGGGTGCCGTCCAGGTCGACCAGCTTCTGGTCCACGATCCGCTGGTCGACGGCGTCCACACCGGCCAGCTCGGGGCCGATCTCGTCGAGCACCGCGGCGACCGCGCGCTCGACACCCTTGCCGTTGTAGCGCTTGGGGTCACCGTCGCGCAGCTCGACGGCCTCGTGTTCGCCGGTGGACGCGCCCGACGGGACAGCGGCCCGCGCCAGCGTGCCGTCGTCGAGAGCCACCTCCACCTCAACGGTCGGGTTGCCACGCGAATCCAGGATCTCGCGCGCGCCTACCTGCTCAATGACCGCCACAACTGCTCCTCATCGGTTTGTCCAGCGAAGACGCGACCAGCGTAGCCGCCATCGCCGTTCACCCGGTGGAGGCACGCGTCACTCGCCGGCCCTGACCTCCTGCCACCCGGAGGGCAGATCGGCGGTGTCCGAAATCTGCTGCCAGAACGTCCAGCTGTTGCCCCCGCAATCCAGCACCGTGAACACCCGCGCCCCGTACGGCTGGTCCTGCGGCGGCGGCACGTCGCAGCCCTCCCCGAGCGCCGCGCAGACGTACTCGTGCTGCGCGTCGGCGTCGGGCACGTACACGACGTTGAGCTGCCCGACCGGGCGGTCGACGCCCTTCGCCTCCCAGTAGTCGGCGCCGACCCCGGCGAGCACGATCTCGGCGTCACCCGCGGCGACCACGGCCTGGAAGACCTGGCCGGACGCGTCCACGTAGCGGACCTTCTCGGTGAAGCCGAAGACGCGCACCAGCCAGTCGAGCGCCTCCGTGGCATCGGTGTAGTACAGGTAGGGCGAGAGTCCGAGATACCGCGGTTCTTCGCTCATGACCGGTTAGTGCATCATGCCGCCCCGAGCCACCCTGATCGCCCCTGCCGAAACGCGCTTTCCGGGGGTAACGTCGATCAGAAGATGGAAGACTCAGAGACCCCGCGGGGAACAGCAGGCCGCCACCCGCTGCACGCGTTTCGCGAGGCGGAGGATCTCGTCGAGAAGCGGCGTCCACTGGACGCGCTGAAGGCGCTGCAGCCGGTGCTGGAAAGCGAACCGGACAAGCCGAGCGTCCAGCTGCTGGCCGGGCGCGCCTACTTCCACTCCGCCCAGCTCAACCGCGCCGAGCAGGCGCTGACGCGGGTCCTCGAGCTCGACCCGTCCGATCACTACGCCCGCTTCGTGCTGGGACGCACGCTCCAGAGGTTGGGACGGCTGGTCGAAGCTCTGGGACAGCTGCGCATGGCCTGGGCGATGAACCCGGTGCCGGAGTACCAGGACGCGTTGTCCGAGGTGAATGCGCGGGTTCGTCTTCAGGAGGGTTGATCTTCCGGCTGGGCGCGTCGCCGGGGTCGGTGCGGCTCTAAAGATCAAGGGATGTCCTCGCCGGACGGGCAGGCTCCGGGATGGCCGAGGGCGCGCCCCTCGCCTCGGGTGGGTGGTCGCTGGGTGGTCATCCCGTCGCCTTCCGGTTGGGTGTATCACTTTGAGCCAGGCCCGCAAGGTTGCGTTGTCGGCTGCGCGCTGGCGGCCTGGGTTGCGGGCCTGGCTCAAAGTGATCGTTGCGGTTTCAGGCGACGGGATGACCACCCAGCTCGGGTTGTGTGCACTGCGCGCCGCTAGCGCGGTGCTGCCTTGGCGAGTGTGGTGGCGGTGTCGAAGATCAGCTGCGCCTCGGCGGCCAGGGTGGGGCTGCCGGTGATCGCGGCCCACCAGCCCTGCGGGGTGGCCAGGTCGGCGCCCGTCGAGCACAGGGACCTCGCCACCGTCAGCGCCGCGTCGTCGACGTCCTTCGGGTCCGGCTGCTTTCCGTCGCCCGACGCGCGGGCCGACCACTGCTTCCAGATCTCGTCCGGCACCGGGAGCGGGCCGGTGCCGACCGCCTCCGCCTGGCCGATCGCGGCGAGCGTCGCCCACGACAGGTGGCATCCGGACCACTCCGCGCGCATCCACATCTCCGCCCGGCCGTAACCGGCCAGCAGGCGCGCCGGCAGCTTCGTCGCCGCGGCGACCTCGTTCGACCACGTGTCCAGCGCCCTCAGGTCCGACTCCCGCGGGCGGTCCTCCGGGGCGAGCCGGGCGAGGGGCGGCGCCGTCGCACCCACCGGCGGCTCCGACGTCCGCGCGGCCACCGCGGGCTGGACCGGCTGCGGGTCCCCGCCGGGCCGGGTCACGCCGATGGTCAGGATGAGCACCAGCCCGGTCCCGGCCACCGCGGCCCCGATGAGGACGCGGAGCGAAAACCGCCGGATCCGGGCGTCCCCCGGCTGAGTGGGTTCTGCCACCCGGACAGGTTATCCAGTCGCCTTGCCGGGCGGATCACACAACTTCGTTATCGACCCGTTCCCATGTGTCCTACCTGCGCAAACACGCTGCGCACAGTCGGATTTGCGAGGTTACTCCGTTCAGGCGAACAAGATCGGGATGGACATTCAGGTGAGCCTTACCTAAACCTATTCCGTCCGATGCGCCCAGGGAGGCCACCCGTGTTGTTCTCGAGCCTGCTCATCGGCCTCCGGGAAGGCCTGGAGGCCGCCCTCGTCGTGAGCATCCTCGTCGCCTTCCTCGTGAAGACCGGCAGGCGCTCGGCGCTGCGCTGGGTCTGGCCGGGCATCGCCGCGGCAGTGCTCCTCTCGGTCGGCGTCGGCGCGATCCTGACCTTCACCACCGCCCAGTTGTCGTTCGAGCAACAGGAACTGCTGGGCGGCAGCCTGTCGATCGTGGCCGTCGGGTTCGTCACCGCCATGATCTTCTGGATGCGCAAGGCGTCGAAGAGCATCACCGCCGAGCTGCGCGGCAAGATGGACGAGGCACTCGCGATCGGACCGCTCGCGGTCCTGCTCCTGTCCTTCCTCGCCGTCGGACGGGAAGGGCTGGAGACCGCGGTCTTCTTCTACGCCGCCGTGCAGACCGCGCAGGGCGGCACCACCCAGCCGCTGATCGGGTTCGCCGTCGGCATCGCCATCGCCGTCGCGATCGCCTACGGCCTCTACCGCGGCGCCATCCGCTTCGACCTCGGCAGGTTCTTCACGATCACCGGCGTCCTGCTGGTGTTCGTCGCCGCCGGTGTCCTCGGCTACGGCCTGCACGACCTGCAGGAAGCCGGTTTCCTGCCCGGCCTGCACACCCTCGCCTTCGACGCGTCCACCGCCATCCCGGAGACCTCGTGGTACGGGGCGCTGCTCAAGGGCGTCTTCAACTACTCGCAGCAGACGACCGTGCTCCAGGCCATCGCCTGGATCGCCTACGTCGTGATCGTGCTGCCGCTGTTCCTGCGGCGGCCCGCAGACAGGACCACCCCCGCGGTGGCCGGTTCCAAGGAGTGACCTTGCGCAAGACCCCACTCGCCGCCGCGGGATTCGGCGCGCTGCTCGTGCTGTCCGCCTGCTCCGGCGGTGAACAGAACACCGCGGCGGGCGGCCCGATCACCGTCGACGCCACCGACACCGCGTGCACCGTGTCGGCGACGACCGCGAACGCGGGCAACGTGACGTTCGAGGTGACCAACAAGGGCACCAAGGTCACCGAGTTCTACCTCTACGCCGAGGGCGACCGGATCATGGGCGAGGTCGAGAACATCGCACCCGGTCTGACCCGGAAACTGACCGTCGAGGTGCCCGACGCCGGCGCGTACCAGACCGCGTGCAAACCGGGCATGACCGGCGACGGCATCCGCGGCGCGTTCACGGTCACCGGTGGCGCCACGCGCCAGGCCGACGCGAACACCAGGCTGGGGGACGCCACCAAGAGCTACGCCACCTACGTGGCCGGCCAGAGCGACGCGCTGTTGACCGAAACCCAGAAGTTCGCCGACGCCGTCAAGTCCGGCAACGTCGACGACGCCAAGGCCCGTTACGCGCCGACCCGCGTCTACTACGAGCGCATCGAGCCGGTCGCGGAGAAGTTCGGCGACCTCGACCCGGCGATCGACGTGCGCGAGGCCGACCTCGAAGAAGGCCAGCAGTTCACCGGCTTCCACCGGCTGGAGAAGGACCTGTGGGTCACCGGGCTGCAGGCCGACAGCGCGCAGGTCGCCGACAAGCTCGTCGCCGACGTGACCACGCTGGTGACGCAGGCCAAGGCCATCCAGCTCACGCCGCTCGACCTGGCCAACGGCGCCAAGGAGCTGATGGACGAGGTCGCCACCGGCAAGATCACCGGCGAGGAGGAGACCTTCTCGCACACCGACCTGTGGGACTTCCAGGCCAACCTGGACGGCTCCGAGGCCGCGATCCAGGCCCTGCGGCCGGTGCTGCAGGAACGCGACCCGGCGCTGGTGTCCGAAGTGGACGCCCAGTTCAAGAACGTGCAGACCCTGCTCGACGCGCAGCGCGCCGGCGACGGGTTCAAGTACTACACCGAACTGTCCCAGGACCAGATCCGCGAGTTCGCCTCGGCCGTGGACGCCCTGAGCGAGCCGCTGAGCAGGACGGCGGAGGTCGTCGCGCGATGACGCAGGTGTCCCGCCGCCGGCTGCTGGGGATCGCGGGCGCCGGCGTCGCTCTCGCCGGGGCCGGCGCGGCAGCCGGCGCCGGGATCGACCACGCGCTCTCCGCGCCGGACGCGCAGGCCGCGCCGGAGGTCGTGCCGTTCCACGGCGAGCACCAGGCCGGGATCGTCACGCCGGCGCAGGAACACCTGCACTTCGCCGCGCTCGACGTGACGACGAAGGACCGGGCGAAGCTGGTTTCGTTGCTGCGCAAGTGGACCGACGCCGCACGCCGGATGACCGCCGGGCAGGAAGTGGTCCCGGGTGGCGCGGTGGGCGGCGCGGGCGCCGCGCCGCCGGACGACACCGGTGAGGCGCTCGACCTGCCCGCGGCCGCGCTGACGTTGACGATCGGGTTCGGGTCGTCGCTGTTCGACGACCGCTTCGGGCTCGCGGGCAAGCGGCCGGCCGCGCTGGCCGACCTGCCCGCGTTCCCCAAGGACAACCTGGACCCGGCCCGCAGCGGCGGTGACCTCTGCATCCAAGCCTGCGCGAACGACCCGCAGGTCGCGGTGCACGCCGTGCGCAACCTGGTGCGGATCGGGTTCGGCACCACCGAGGTGCGGTGGTCGCAGCTCGGGTTCGGGCGCAGCGCCTCGACGTCGACGTCGCAGGTGACGCCGCGGAACCTCTTCGGCTTCAAGGACGGCACGAACAACCTCAAGGCCGAGGACCCGGCCGCGCTGGCGCAGCACGTGTGGGTCGCGCCGGGCGACGGCCCGGACTGGATGGCCGGCGGCAGCTACCTGGTCGCGCGGCGGATCCGGATGCACATCGAGACGTGGGACCGGACGTCGCTGGACGAGCAGGAGCGGATCGTCGGCCGCGCGAAGGGCACCGGCGCGCCGCTCGGGCAGACCGCCGAGTTCGACCCGGTGGACCTGCACGTCGGCGGCGCGGACGGCGAACCGCTGATCGCCACGGACGCCCACATCCGGCTGGCATCGGCGGAAAACCTCAACGGCGCGCGGATCCTGCGCCGCGGCTACAACTTCGTCGACGGGTCCGACGGCGTCGGGCACCTCGAAGCGGGCCTGTTCTTCATCTGCTTCAACCGCGACCCGCGCACCCAGTTCGTGCCGATGCAGAAGGCGTTGTCGGCGAAGGACTCGATGATGGAGTACCTCGAACACACCGGCTCGGCGTTGTTCGCGGTTCCGCCCGGGGTGACCGGGACCGGCTACTGGGGCGAGTCGCTGTTCGCCTGAGGCCAGTGGGCGCGCCACGCGTCGGCGTCCATGGCCGCCGGGTCCAGGCCGGCCGCCCTGGCCGACTTCTCGGCCGCCCGCACGTCAGCCGCGAACCGCTTCGCCACCGCCCGCAGCTCGCCCTCCGGGTCGACCCCGGACCGCCGCGCGGAGGCGGCCAGCCGGAACAGCTGCTCGGCGGACGAGTCGCCACCGGGGAACAGGTCCGCGGGCAGGCCGGCGCGGCCGGTGCGCTGCCCCAGCTTCCCCGCCAGCGCGACCGCCGGCTGGCCGAGCGCCACACCGTCCACACTGGACTTGCGACGCTTCTCGGCCTGCTTCAGCTCCTCCCAGCGCACCTGCTGGTGCGCGGCGGTGTGCACGCGCTCGGCGTCGGTGAACACGTGCGGGTGCCGCCCGACCAGCTTGGCGACCAGCGCGGACGCCACCGCGTCCACGTCGAACGGGTCCTCGGCGTCCTCGGCGGCGACACGCGCGTGGAAGAGCACCTGGAGCAGCACGTCGCCCAGCTCCTCGCGCAGCGCGGCGCGGTCGCCCTGCTCGATCGCGTCCAGCAGCTCGTAGGTCTCCTCGACCAGGTACTGCCGCAGCGAGTCGTGGGTCTGCTCGGCGTCCCACGGGCAACCGCCCGGGGAGCGCAGCCGGTCCATCACCTTCGCGGCCTCGACCAGGCCCGCGCCGGACGGCTGGGTGATCACCCGCGAACCGGCCCGCACCAGAGCCTCCACCGCGGGATCCGCCGCGTCCGCGGCGAACAGCACCACCGGACCGGGCTCCGCGGCCAGGTCGTCCGGCGCGGGCTTCGCGCCCAGCAGATCGGCCAGCTCACCGTCGATCCCGGACGCGTACACGGCGTGCGCGCCACGCAGGAACGGCACGGCGGCCGGCGGGATCCCGGCGTCCGGGTAGGGCAGGAGCACGACCGTCACGGCTGTGCGGCACCCTTCACCGGCACGACGGCGCCGGTGGTCTCGGCGCTGCTCGGGGCGAGGTTCATGGCCACAGGATCCCACACGCCGTAGCGCGGGTTGATGCGAACGCCGGCCTCCTCGACGTACGGCTGGAGCAGCCGCTGCCCGATGGCCGCGAGCTGCGCCGCCGACGGCTGCGCGACCTGCTCGCCCGAGGACGGCGCGTTCAGGTTCCGCTCCCGCACGATCGCGACGATCCACACCGCCTGCTCCTGGCTCGGCTGGAACGCGACCACCGTGCCCGGCGGCACCCCGAACAGGACCAGCGTGGCGAGGTCCGGGGCCTGCGCGGCGGGCACCGCCTCGCCGGTGCTCGTGCGCTCCCCCGCGGCCGCGTCGGCGCGGATGACCTCGGCGGCGGCCGTCGGGCTCTTCGCCATCTCCTCGGCCTTGGCGATCGCGCGCTCCCGCCGGTCCAGCGGCTGGTCGCCGCCGATGTCGGAGGACACCGACGTGTAGTCGAACGTGACCGACATGCGGTCGAGGTACTTCTGACCCAGCGCCTGCAGCAGCAGGCTGTCGGTGATCACCTCGCGGTGGTCGCGCACCCGGTTGGCGATCTGCTGCGCCAGCTGCGACGGATCCGCGCCCGCGGTGTCGACCGGGTCGGCGAGCGGGTCGGCGGCGAGGAACTGGTCGAGCAGCCGCGGGTCGACGGCCAGCCCCTCCCGCTGGGCGGCGCGCGTGAGGACGTCGTGGACCACCAGCTGGCGCACGATCTCGCGGCCGAGCAGGTCCAGCTTGTGCTGCTGGGACAGCTGCTGCGCGGCCGGGTGCTCGCGCACGGCCTTGTCCAGCAGGTCCTGCACCTGGTCCACGGTGATCTCGCGGTCGCTGAAGATCACGGCGGAGCCCACCTGGCTCGGCCCGGACCCGCACCCGGCGAGCAGCAGGCAGGCGACGAGCGCGGCGAGCAGCGACCGGGAGCGACCCATGATCCGCATCACACCGCGTACCCTCTCATACCGGACCCGGACGAGCGAACTTCACTGCCCCTGCGGCCAGCGCACGTGCGCGTCGTGCTCGGGGTGCTTGCGCAGGTACGCCGCGATGAACGGGCACAGCGGCACGATCGTCTTGCCGCGCTGCACCGCGTCCTCGATGGCCGCCTTGGCGAGCTTCGAGCCGAGGCCCTGGCCGGAGAACGCGTCGTCGATCTCAGTGTGCGTGAAGATCACGTTGTCGCCGCGCTCGCGGTACTCGGCGAACCCGCCCAGCTTGTCCTCGACGAAGATCTCGTAGCGGCTCTTCTCTTCGTTCCGCGTGACCACGGCGTCTCCTAACCGACGGGGGCGGGCTTCTTGGTCAAGTTGATCAGGAGCTTGGTGCACCAGTCCAGCAAGGCTTCGTCACGCAGCGCGGGCGCGCCCATCCGCCCGCCCGCCGGGCCTTCGGTCGGCTTGGGCACCGTCACCATCCGCATCGCGGCCTTGTAGTTCGCCTTCGGGTACAGCCGCTTCAACCGGACCATCTGCGAGTCCATCAGCTCCAGCGGCGCGAAGCGGATGTTGTTGCCCTGTGCGGAAACCTCGGTGACGCCCGCGGAGCGGCACACGTGCCGGAACCGCGCCACCGCGAGCAGCCGCTGCACCGGAGCGGGCGGCTGGCCGTAGCGGTCGATCAGCTCCTCCTCGACCGCGCGCAGCTCGTCGTCGTCCACCGCGGCCGCGATCTTGCGGTAGGCCTCCAGGCGCAGCCGCTCGCCGGGGACGTAGTCGTGCGGGATGTGCGCGTCCACCGGCAGGTCGACGCGGACCTCGCGCAGCTCCTCCTCCTCGGCGGGCGCCTCGCCGGCGCTGCGGCGGAACACGTCGACCGCCTCGCCGACCAGCCGCACGTACAGGTCGAACCCGACGCCCGCGATGTGCCCGGACTGCTCGGCGCCGAGGATGTTCCCGGCGCCGCGGATCTCCAGGTCCTTCATCGCGACCGCCATGCCCGCGCCCAGCTCGGTGTTCTGCGCGATCGTCGCGAGCCGGTCGTGCGCGGTCTCGGTGAGCGGGCTCTCCGGCGGGTACAGGAAGTACGCGTAGCCGCGCTCCCGCCCGCGCCCGACGCGGCCGCGCAGCTGGTGCAGCTGTGCCAGCCCGAGCAGGTCGCCGCGCTCGACGATCAGCGTGTTCGCGTTCGAGATGTCCAGGCCGGTCTCCACGATCGTGGTGCAGACCAGCACGTCGTACTCGCGCTCCCAGAAGCCCTGGATGATCTTCTCGAGCTTCTCCTCGTTCATCTGGCCGTGCGCGGTGACCACCCGCGCCTCGGGCACCAGCTCGCGGATCCGGCGCGCCGCCTTCTCGATCGAGGACACCCGGTTGTGCACGTAGAAGACCTGGCCGTCGCGCAGCAGCTCACGGCGGATGGCGGCGGCGACCTGCTTGTCGTCGTACGCGCCGACGTAGGTCAGGATCGGGTGCCGGTCCTCCGGCGGGGTCAGGATCGTGGACATCTCGCGGATGCCGGCCAGCGACATCTCCAGCGTGCGCGGGATCGGCGTTGCCGACATGGTCAGCACGTCGACGTGCGTGCGCAGCGCCTTGATGTGCTCCTTGTGCTCGACGCCGAACCGCTGCTCCTCGTCGACGATGACCAGGCCCAGGTCCTTGTACCGGATGCCGGTCTGCAGCAGGCGGTGCGTGCCGATCACGATGTCGACCGTGCCGTCGGCGAGGCCGGCCAGCGTCGCCTCCGCCTCGATCTTGTCGGTGAACCGGGACAGTCCCTTGATGGTCACCGGGAACGACGCCATCCGGCCGGCGAACGTGTTCAGGTGCTGCTGGGCCAGCAGGGTGGTCGGCACCAGCACCGCGACCTGCTTGCCGTCCTGCACCGCCTTGAACGCCGCGCGCACGGCGATCTCGGTCTTGCCGTAGCCGACGTCACCGCAGATGACGCGGTCCATCGGGACACCGCGCTCCATGTCCGCCTTGACCTCGTCGATCGCGGCGAGCTGGTCGTTGGTCTCGGTGAACGGGAACGCGTCCTCCAGCTCCCGCTGCCACGGCGTGTCCTGGCCGAACGCGTGCCCGGGCGAGGCCTGGCGGGCGGCGTAGAGCTGCACCAGCTCGGCCGCGATCTCCTTGACCGCCTTGCGTGCCTTGGCCTTGGTGTTCTTCCAGTCCGAGCCGCCCAGCTTGTTCAGCGTGGGCAGCTCGCCGCCGACGTAGCGGGACACCTCGTCGAGCTGGTCGCTCGGCACGTACAGCCGGTCGCCGGGGTGGCCGCGCTTGGACGAGGCGTACTCCAGCACCAGGTACTCGCGGGTGGCGCCGCCGACGGTGCGCTGCACCATCTCCACGAACCGGCCGATGCCGTGCTGGTCGTGCACCACGTAGTCGCCGGGCTTGAGGGCCAGCGGGTCGACCGCGTTGCGGCGGCGCGACGGCATCTTCGTGCCCAGGTCGCGCGTCGCCGAGCCGGCGGTGGCGCCGCGGCCGGTCAGGTCGGCCTCGGTGAGCACGACCAGCCGCAGCTCGGGCGCGACGAACCCCTCGGCGAGGCCACCGCAGGCGACCGTCACGAAGCCCGGCGCGGGCTGGTCGAGGAGGCCGTCCGCCGCGTGCGTCGCGGAGATTCCGGCGGTGGACAGCTGCTCGACGGCGCGGGCCGCGGTGCCGTGCCCGGCCACCACGAGCACCGCGGTGCCGTCCGCGGCCAGGTGCGCCCGCAGGTCGGTGACCGCGCGCTCCAGGTCGCCGCGGTAGGCGGGCGAGGCCTCCACGCCGATCCGGATGACGTCCGCGTCCTCGCTGGTCAGCTGCGACAGCGTCCACCACGCCCGGCCGGTCTCGCCGGCGTGCTTGGCGACCTCTTCCAGGTTGCGGTACGCCGACGCCCCCAGGTCGATCGGCGCCTGACCCCCGCCTGCGGCGGACATCCACGACGCCTCGAGGAACTCCTGGCCGGTGCGCACCAGGTCGGCTGCGCGGGCGCGGATCTTCTCCGGGTCGGCCAGCACGACGTGCGTGCCCTCCGGCATCGCGTCGGTGAGCAGCTCCAGCTCGCCCTCGCACAGCACCGGGATGATGGCCTCCATGCCCTCGACCGGGATGCCGCCCGCCAGCTTGGTGAGCATCTCGGCCAGCTGCGCGTCGGCCTCGTACTGCTCGGCCAGCTCGCCGGCGCGGGCCTTCACGTCCGGCGTGAGCAGCAGCTCCCGGCACGGCGGGGCGTAGACGGAGGACAGCTCGCCGGGCAGCGACCGCTGGTCCGACACCGCGAACGCCCGCACCTCGCTGACCTCGTCGCCCCAGAACTCGACGCGGTACGGGTGGTCGGCCGTCGGCGGGAAGACGTCCAGGATGCCGCCGCGGACGGCGAACTCGCCGCGCTTCTCGACCATGTCCACGCGGGTGTAGGCCAGCTCGACCAGCCGCTCCAGCAGCGGCTCGAACTCCTCCTCCTCGCCGACGCGCAGCTCGACCGGCGCGAGGCTGCCCAGGCCCGGCGCCATCGGCTGGATCAGGCTGCGGACCGTGGCCACCACCACGCGCGGAGCGCGGTCGGTGTGCAGGCGGTGCAGCACGTCCAGGCGGCGGCCGACGGTGTCCGCGCGCGGCGAGAGGCGCTCGTGCGGCAGCGTCTCCCAGGACGGGAAGTCGGCCACCGCGTCGGCGCCGATCAGGCTCGCCAGCGCGGCCGTCAGCTCCTCCGCCTCGCGGCCGGTGGCGGTGACGGCCAGCACCGGGCGGCCCGCCCCGGCGTCGGACGCCAGCGCGGCGACCACCAGCTGGCGGGTGGCCGTGGCGCCGGAGAGCTCGAGCAGGGGCGCGCCGGCCCGCTCGATCACCGCGCGCAGGGCGGGATCGGGCAGGACGGCGGAGAGCAGGCCGGACAACTGCGGGTCGGACACGAAAACGATCTCCCTGGAGCACGCGGGCACACCCCTGCCCGGGCTGGCGGAGGGATCAGGGGCTCTCGTGTTCCAGGGTACGTCGCAGGGGCGACAAAATTTCGGCGAGTCCCGCGAGCTGGTGGTCGATGTCCCGCGGGTCGAGCGCCGCGATGCGCAGCAGGATGTGCCGGGCCCCGGCCTCGGCGAAGCGCCTGAGCTGGGCGATCACCTCGTCCGGGCCGCCGGTGATCATCACCTGGACCTTTCCCACCCAGTCGAGTGGCGCCTGGTAGGTGGCCTGGCAGTACTCCTCCAGCGCCGCCGTGCCCCCGCCGAGGTGGACGGTCGCGAAGAGGGCGGGCGTGACGTCGCGGCCCTGCTCGCGGATGGTGGCCAGGCCGCTCGCGTAGTCGGCCGGGTCGGGCGGGTACGGCAGCCAGCCGTCGTACAGCTTCCCGGCGCGGCGCAGCGCGGCCGGCGTGATGCCGCCGAGCCACACCGGCGGGCCGCCCGGCTGGGCGGGGCGCGGCACCTCGGGCAGCCAGTCGTAGTGCAGGACCTTGCCGTGGAAGGACTCCGGGTGGCCGGTCCACAGCTGCTTCCACAGCGTCACGGTGTCGTCGAGGTACGAGAAGCGGGTCTTGAAGTCCACGCCGACCAGGTCGAACTCGTGCTCGCTGCGGCCGGGGAACCCGGCGCCGACGCCGAGGATCAGCCGACCGCCGGAGACGAGGTCGAGCGAGGAGAGCGTGAGGGCGGCCTGCGCGGGGTGGCGGTAGGCGGGGATGAGGGTCGCGGTGCCGAGCCGCACGGTTTCGGTGGCCTGCGCGACGGCGGTGAGCAGGGTCAGCGGCTCGACCCGGGCGCGCGACAGCGAGTCGCCCGCCCAGACCGAGTCGAAGCCGAGGCGCTCGGCGCGCACGGCGATGTCCACGATGTCGGCGACCGTGCCGCCGGCCGCGAGCTGGGCCTGCCCGGCGGGCAGGAGAAGTCCGATCTGCATGCCCTCACGCTTTCGCCGGGGCGCGCTGGCGACAATTCCCGCCGGGGAATGATCAGGCGGGCCCGCCCGGCCCGATCTCGAACGCCTGCCGCACCGGCAGGTCGGGCTGCTCGGTCTCCACGACCTCCACCAGCTCGTCGGGCAGCACGCGCGGCGGCAGCTCGCCGAACCGCGCGAACCGGAGGAAGGCCAGCTCTTCGTCCGTGAACCGCTCGGGCACCAGACACCTCCAGTCGGTCATTCCCCGCGGGGAATGGCGGGCGACGCGCTCCCGGTAGTAAGCATGCGGGGTGACGACGGCTTTCGGAAGTGCCCTCAAGGACTGGCGCACCCGGCGGCGCCTGTCCCAGCTCGAACTCGCCCTCCGCGCGGGCACCACCCAGCGGCACGTCAGCTTCATGGAGAGCGGCCGGTCGGTGCCGGGGCGCGGCATGGTCGTGCGCGTGGCCGAGTCGCTGCAACTGCCGCTGCGCGAACGCAACGCGCTCCTGCTCAGCGCCGGGTACGCCCCGACCTACCCGGAGACCGACCTGTCCGATCCGGCGCTGCGCCCGGTGCTCGACGCGCTGGAGCGGCTCCTCGACGGGCACGAGCCGTACCCGGCGATCGTGGTGGACCGGTTCGGCGACCTGGTCGCGACCAACAAGGCCGCCGACATTCTCACCGAGGGCGCCGCGCCGGAGCTGCTCGAACCGCCGGTCAACGTGCTGCGCCTGGCCCTGCACCCGCGCGGGATGGCGCCGCGCATCGGGAACTTCGACGACTGGGCCCGCCACGTGCTGGAGCGGCCGCGGCAGGAACACGCGAAGGCCCCGCACCCCCGGCACGCCGAACTGCTCGCCGAGCTGGAGGGCTACCTGCCCGGGCCGCCGAACCTGGACGCCGACCACCTCGGGTTCGCCGTGCCGCTGGTCCTGCGCACCTCCCGCGGCGAGATGCGGCTGCTCACCGCGATCACCACGTTCGCCACCGCGGTCGACGTGACGGTGTCGGAGCTGCGCCTGGAGACGTTCCTGCCCGCCGACGACGAGACCGCGCACATCCTCACCCGATGAGCGACCCGCCCGCCTTGCCCACCAGCAGCGCGGCCACCACCCACACCACCGCCGCGGCCATGCTCACCAGCAGGAACCGGGGGTACGGCACCGCCGCGGCGCCGGCCACCCGCGGCATCAGCGTCCGCGCCCCGGCGAGGAACCGCGCCGCGAACACCGCCACCACCCCGTACCGCGCGATGCGCGACTCGACCCGGCGCCAGCGGGCCGACGTGATCCGCCGGCCCAGCCTGCGCCCCTCCAGGTAGGCCAGCTGGTCGCCGAACACGGCCGCGGCCGCGACGACCGCCATCGCCAGCCACAGGTCGACGGTGCCCTGCCCGGCGAGGAAGCCGACGAGCAGCAGCGTCGACAACGTCGGCAGCACGATCCCCGGCAGCAGCGCGGTTTCCGCGGCGATCACCGCCGCCGCGACCAGGTAGACCAGCGCGGGCGGAAGGGTGGCGATGGCGTCGATCACGGCGTCACGACCGCTCGGTGCACGAAGGCGGGCGGCAGGTTGCCCCACACCACCCGGCTGCGGCCGACGAACCCGAACCGCCGGGCGAGCGCGGCTTCGAACCGCCTGGCGGCGGGCAGCCACGCGGCGTGCAGGTAGGCGAAGGTCGCGAACCGCCCGCCCGGCGCGAGGACCTCGCCGACCTGGTCGAGAACGCGCTCCTGCCGGGCGCGCGGGAACAGCGCCCACGGCAGCCCGGACACAACGATGTCGGCGGTGCGCACGTGCCGGGCCAGGTCCTCGGCCGATCCGGTGATCACCTCGACGCCCGCGTGCCGCCGCGCGAGCGCGCCGGCCAGCCGCGGGTTGACCTCGACGGCCGTCAGCCGCGCGCCGGGTCCCAGCCGGGCGAGCAGGGCTTCGGTGAACACCCCGGTGCCGGGCCCGAGTTCGACGACGTGCGCCGCGCGCTCCACGCCGATCCCCGCGACCATGGCCGCCGCCAGGCGCCGTGAGCTGGCCGCGATCGCGCCGGTGTGCGCGGGGGCACGGAGGAATTCCCTGGTGATGGACATGTCTCCGACGCTAGGAACGCCACCGCCCGGCCACCTCGGCATCGCGGCCGCACGTTCTCCTCCTCCAGCAGGAGATCGCGGTGGGACGATCGGGACATGGAGATCACCACCTGGTACCTGGAGCAGACGGACCCGGCCGCGATCCGGCCGTCCGCCGCGCCGGACGAGCCGGTCGCGATCAGCCGGGCCGAGGTGCCGAGCCCGGAGTTCAACCGCTTCCTCTACACCACCGTCGGCGGCGACTGGCAGTGGACGGACCGGCTCGGCTGGGACCGGCAGCGGTGGCTGGACCTGCTGGCGCAGCCCGGTTACGAGACCTGGGTGGCGTACCTGCGCGGCACACCGGCCGGATACGCCGAACTGGACGGCACCAAGCCGGGCGAGGTGGAACTGGCCTACTTCGGGCTGCTGCCCGCGTTCACCGGCCGCGGGATCGGCGGGCACCTGCTGACGGTGGCGCTGCGGCGGGCGTGGGACCTGCCGGAGCGCTGGCCGGGGGCGGAGCCGACCAGGCGCGTGTGGGTGCACACCTGCACGCTCGACGGGCAGCCCGCCGCGCTGGCCAACTACCAGCGGCGGGGCCTGACGATCTACCGCACCGAAACCCGCGATCAAGACCCGGACTTCACCGGACACCGGGCACAATGACCCCATGCGCCGCATCGGGGCCGTACTGCTCGCCGTCCTCGCCGTCACGGCTTGCTCGTCTTCGCCCGCACAGGACCTGCCGTCGACCCCGGCCACCGTCGCCGCGCCCACCACGGTCAGCGGGCAGAGCCTCGCGCTGAAGGTGGACGTCGTGACCGGCGGGCTGCAGCACGGCTGGGACGTCGGCTTCCTGCCCGGCGGTTCGATGCTCGTCACCCAGCGGCCGGGGCGGCTCGCGCTGGTGCGCGGCACCGCGGTCACCCAGGTCCAGGCCGACTTCTCCGACGTGTGGGCGCGTGGCGAGGGCGGTCTGATGGGGATGGTCGTGCACCCGGACTTCGCCGCCAGCCGCCGGTTCACCACCTGCCAGACGCACCAGGAGGGCGGCCGCGCGGTCGACGTCCGTCTGGTGACCTGGACGCTGTCGGCGGACGAGCGCAGCGCGACGAAGGTGCGCGACCTGCTGACCGGGCTGCCGGTCAACCAGAGCGGCCGCCACTCCGGGTGCCGCCCGGAGATCGCCGCGGACGGGGCGCTGCTCATCGGCACCGGCGACACCGCGCGGCCGGACGTGTCGCAGGACCGGCACAGCCTCGGCGGCAAGGTGCTGCGCATCGACCTGAACACGGGTGCGCCGCTGCCGGACAACCCGTTCATCTCCTCGGCCGACCCGAACGAGCAGCGGATCTACAGCTTCGGGCACCGCAACATCCAGGGCGTGGCGGTGCGCCCGGGCACCGGCCAGGTCTTCGTGGGCGAGCACGGGCCGACGTTCGACGACGAGATCAACCTGATCCGCGCCGGCGGCAACTACGGCTGGGACCCGTCGCAGGGCGGCACCGTCGACTCCTACGACGAGGACGTGCCGATGACGGACCTGCAGCGGTTCCCGGACGCCGTCCGGCCACTGTGGACCTCCGGGGACATCACCGAGGCGATCTGCGGCGCGGCGTTCGTGTCCGGGCCGCAGTGGGGCGCGCTGGACGGCAGGCTGGCCGTGGTCGCGCTCAAGGGCCAGAAGATGCTGATGTTCACGGTGGACCCGGCGGGCGCGGTCACCGAGGTCTACCTGCCCGCCGAATTCGACGACACCTACGGCCGGCTGCGCGCGGTGCGCAGCGGCCCCGACGGCGCGCTGTACGTGACCACGTCGGACGGCAACGACGACAAGCTCCTGCGCATCACGCCCGCTGCTTGACGCGCGACGGCCGGTTGCTCAGCAGGTAGCCCGCCCCGATGACCACCGCCACGATCGGCGTGACGTAGAGGGCCACCCGGGTGTCCTCGCCGAACCCGAGCAGCACCACGACCAGCGCGAGGAACGCCAGCGCCAGGTACCCGGTCCACGGCGCGCCCGGCATGCGGAACTCCGACGCGGGCAGCTCGCCGCGGTCGCTGCGGCGGCGGTAGACCAGCTGGCACACCACGATCACGCCCCACGTCCACAACACCCCGACGGTGGCGACGCTGGTGATGTAGGCGAACGCCTTCTCCGGCACGACCGCGTTGATCAGGATGCCGGCCGCCATGACGATCGCGGACGCGGTGATGCTCGCCGCGGGCACCTGCCGCTTCGACAGCTTGCCGAACGCGGCGGGCGCCGACCGGTGCACGGCGAGGGTGCGCAGCATCCGGCCGGTCGAGTAGATGCCCGAGTTGCACGAGGACAGTGCCGCCGTCAGCACGACGAACTGGATGATCCCCGCCGCGCCGTGGATGCCGACCGCGTCGAAGGCCCGCACGAACGGGCTCTCGCCGCCGTGGAACTCGGTCCACGGCACCAGCGACAGCAGCACCACCAGCGCGCCGACGTAGAACACCCCGATCCGCACCATCACGCTGTTGATCGCCTTCGGCAGCACGACCCGCGGGTTCTCCGCCTCGCCCGCGGTCAGCCCGATCAGCTCGACGCCGAGGTAGGCGAACATGACGCTCTGCAGCGCCAGCAGCGCGCTGCCCGCGCCGTGCGGCAGGAACCCGCCGTCGCTGACCAGGTGCGCGAACGTCGCGTGCTCACCGGCGGGCCCGATCCCGAACACGATGACCGCGAGGCCGAGCACGATCGCCCCGACGATCGTCACGACCTTGATCATCGAGAACCAGAACTCGAACTCGCCGAACACCTTGACCGAGATCAGGTTGGCCAGGAACAACAGCCCCAGCACGACCGCCGCGGTGACCCACTGCGGGATGTCCGGGAACCAGTACTGCACGTAGATCCCGGCAGCGGTGATCTCGGCCATCGCGGTGACCACCCACATCAGCCAGTACACCCAGCCGGTGGCGAACCCGGCGAAGCGGCCGACGAACTCCTCGGCGTAGTCGACGAAGCTGCGGGACACCGGCCGGTACATCAGCAGCTCGCCGAGCGCGCGCATGATCAGGAAGATGACCACGCCCGCGACGGCGTATGAGGCGATCAGCGCGGGCCCGGACGTCTCGATCGCCGCACCCGCCCCGAGGAACAGGCCGGTTCCGATCGCGCCGCCGATCGCCATCATGCTGATCTGGCGGTTCTTCAGGCCCCTGGCGTAACCCTCGTCGGTTCCCTGGTCGCTCATACCCCTCCCGTCCACGGCTGGTCCAGACCCTAACGACGGAGTTCGGGCGCGGAAGCTTGGGTGGATTTGTAATGGTCGAAATCTGATGGTAGTTTTCGACTATGCCACGTCGCGCACTGGAGAACCCGCTGGTACTGGCGGTACTCGGCCTCCTGCTGGAGTCGCCGATGCACCCGTACCAGGTGTTCACGGAGCTGCGTGCCCGCAGCGCGAGCGCCATCAACCGGGGCACGCTGTACGACGTCGTGGAGGCGATGGCCGCGGCGGAGTGGATCACGCCGCAGGGCACCGAACGCAGCGGCAACCGGCCGGAACGGACCGTCTACGCGCTCACCGGCGCCGGCCGCGACGAGCTGGTCCGCAGGCTGGACAGCCGGATCCGCGAGCCGAAGCGGGAGTTCCCCGAGTTCCTCGGCGCGATCGCCTACGTCGGCGCGCTCGGGCCGGACGGCGCCGCGGCCGCGCTGACCGAGCGCGCGCAGCGGTTGTCCGAACGCGCCGACGCCGACCAGGAGCGGCTGGCCGCGGTGCTGGACAGCGGCGTGCCGCGTCTGCACGTCATCGAAGCCGAGTACGCGCTCCACCAGACCCGCGCGGAGATCGCGTGGGTGGAGAACCTCGTCGCCGAGATCCGCGGCGGCGCCCTGACCTGGCCCGGAAAGGACTGAGCATGCTCTTCGGCATCTACCCCGGCGGTGTCACCGGGACCGACTCCGGCGAACTGGCGGGCGGTCCGCCCGACGACCCCGTGCGGATCCGGGAAGCGCTGACCGCGTTGCGGGGCGGAGGCCCGCTCCTCGTCCGCGCCTACCTCGGGTTCGACGACTCCACTTCGGACGGTCCACACGAGACGCTGACCCCGGCGGACGCGGCGCAGTACACCGGCGACGGCCGCGTGCTGGACCTCGTCGCGCAGTACCAGTCCGCGAGCGGGGACGTGGACGGCTACCGCGCGTTCGTGCGGCGGCTGGTCGAGCAGTACGGCGCGGTGACCGGCACGCTGCAGATCGCCGAGGAGCCGAACGTGCCGGACAACCCGGTGCTCGACGGCTACTACCCGCGCGTGATCGACGCGATTGTCGCCGGGGTCGCCGAGGCCAAGGAGCGGGCGGCCGGACTCGGGCACGATCTGCGGGTCGGCTTCAACACCACCCCGCTGTTCGGGCCGGGCGCGTCGTTCATCGCGGACCTCGCGAAGGCGGGCGGCGCCGAGTTCGTGCGTCAGGTGGACTACGTGGGCCTGGACTTCTTCCCGGACGTCTTCCAGCCGGTCGCGGCGGCGGAGCTGCCCGCGGCGGTGGCGGGCCTGCTGCGCCACCACCGCGAGAACGTCCTCGCGCCGGCCGGTTCGGGGACGTCCCGCTGCACATCACCGAGCACGGCTGGCCGACCGGGCCAGGCCGCTCCGCCGAGCGGCAGGCCGAGGTGGTGGAGGCCGTCGTCCGCGCTGCCGCCGACGCGGGCGTGAGCTGCTACACCCACTTCGCGCTGCGGGACGCGGACAGCGCGAACCCCGGCCTGTTCCACCAGTTCGGCCTGCTGCGGGACGACTACACGGCCAAGCCCGCCTTCGACACCTACCGGAAGCTGATCGCCGAGTTCACCAGGTGACGGGCAGTTCGTGCACGCCATAGATGTTCATGTCGGTCCGCAGCCGCACCTCGTCCGCCGGGACGGCGAGCCGGAGGTCCGGGAAGCGGCGCAGCAGCCCGGCGAACCCGGCGCGCATCTCCAGCCGGGCCAGCTGCTGGCCGAGGCACTGGTGGACGCCGTGGCCGAAGGCCATGTGCCCGCGGGCGTTGCGGTGCACGTCCAGCTCGTCCGGTTCGTCGAAGCGGCGGGGGTCGCGGTTGGCGGACAGCAGCGAGACGACGACGGTCGACCCCTTGGGGATCGTCTCGCCGCCGACTTCGACGTCCTCGGTGGCGTAGCGGTAGAAGACGTCGGCGACGGACAGGTACCGCAGGAGTTCCTCGACGGCGCCCTGCACCAGCTCCGGGTTCGCACGCAGTTCGGCCATCTGCGCGGGGTGCTCCAGGAGCGCGAAGGTGCCCAGGCCCAGCATGTTCGCCGTCGTCTCGTGCCCGGCGAGCAGCAGCAGGAAGGCGATGCCGGTCAGTTCCTCGATGCTGAGGTCGTCCTGCCGGGCCAGGTCGGACAGGATGTCCTCGCCGGGCTCGGCGCGCTTGCGGGTGACAAGTTCGGCCAGGTAGCCGGTGAGCGCGCCGACGACGGCGATCTTCTCCTCCAGCTCGATGTCCTTGACCATGAACCGCGCCGCGTTGTGCTGGAACGTCTCCCGGTCCTCGTACGGGACGCCGAGCAGCTCGCAGATCACCAGCGACGGCACCGGCAGCGCGAACTCCTTGACCAGGTCGACTGGCGGGGTGAGCCGCGCCATCTGGTCCAGGTGCCGCTCGGCGATGTCGTTGATGTGCTCTTCGAGCTGTTTCATGCGCTTGACGGTGAAGGCGCCGGTGAGCCTGCGCCGCAGCCGGGTGTGGTCCGGCGGGTCCATCGAGATGAACAGGCCGGGCATCTGCGGGGACGGCTCGGTCTGCTCCGGCATGCCCGGGGTCGGGTACGGCACGTGGATGATGTCGAGGTCCAGGCGGGAGCTGAACCGGGTGTCGGCCAGCACCTGCCGGACCTCGTCGTAGCCGGTGACCAGCCAGCCCTCGTGGCCGTCGGGGAAGACCAGCGGGCAGACCGGGCGGGACTCGCGCAGCCGGGTGAACCCGGTGGGCGGGTCAAAGGGGCCGGCGTCGCGGTCGGTGGGGAGTCCGTTCGGGATGGGAACCGTCTGAGTCACCGGGGATCCTTTCGTGGCGGTTGCTGGGACCCACCATCACGGCCGGCGCTGACACCCGGCTGACACGGCTCTGACACGCATCAGGCCCGAGGGCGGTCCGCGAGCTTGAGCCACACGACGCCGGCGATGATCACCGTGAGCCACAGCGCCTTGGCCGGCGTGAGGGTCTCGTCGAAGAACACCGGGCCGAGCACGGCGGCTCCGGCCGCGCCGATGCCGGCCCAGACCGCGTAGCCGATGCCCACGTCGATGCTGCGCAGGGCGAGGCTCAGCGCGAAGAGCGTGAGCAGGAAGAAGACGACCGCGACGAGCGACCAGGAGAGCACGGTGAAGCCCTGGCTGCCGCCGACGGACAGGGCGTAGCCGACTTCGAAGGCGCCGGCGAGCAGGAGGACGGGCCAGGCGGCGGCGGGCGCGGTGGACGTGCGGCGCGCCATCACGCGGCTCCGCTCAGCTGGAGGCCGACGACGCCGGCGATGACGGCGGCGATGCCGAGCGCCTTGCGCCAGTCGAGGCGCTGACCGAACAGGACGACGCCGAGGACGACGATCCCGACGCCGGCGACGGAGGTCCAGATCGCGTAGCCGACGCCCACGTCGAAGGTCAGCAGCGCCAGGCTGAGGAGGTAGGTGGCGATGCCGCCGCTGACCAGCGTGGCGGCGGTCCAGGCGGGCCGGGTGAAGCCCTGGGCCTTGCCTGCGGAGATGGCGACCGCGATCTCGAAGAGAACGGCGACGCCGAGGTAGAACCAGTGCACGGAGGTTCCTTTCACGGAGTTTGGCTGTGCACCGCACATCGTGAAACTTCACACCGGTGTCAATTGCAAGAATGGGGAGCGGCGGACGGTCTGGAGGAGGGCTCATGCGCATCGGGGAGCTGGCGGAGGCCACCGGGGTCAGCACGCGGTCGCTGCGGTACTACGAGGAACAGGGGCTCATCCGCTCGTCACGCACGCCCGGCGGGTGGCGCGACTTCGACAGCTCGATGGTCGAGCGGGTGGTCCTGATCCAGCACCTGTTCGCGGCCGGCCTGTCCAGCGCCACGGTCAACGAACTGCTCCCCTGCCTGGAGGCCCCGCCCGAGGAGCGCAACGGCGTGCTGGAGGAGCTGCTCGCCGAGCAAGCCGAACGCCTGGAAGCCAAGCGACGCGAGATCGAGCGCGAGCTGGACATCCTGCGCGCACTGCGGAAGGAGACGGCCCTGCCCGGCCACGCCGCCTGATCAACGGCCCGGCACCTCACACGCCGCCAAGGAGCGCAACGGCGCGGGAGAAGGTGCCCACCCACGCCACCCGATCAACCGCCCGGCCCCTCACACGCCGCCAACCCCGCACCCGCCCGCACCCGTTCCACGTGGTCACCCGAGGTCCGGGCCAGCACCTCGAACCGCCTGATCAACGACCCGGCCCCTCACACGCCGCCAAACCCGCACCCGCCCGCACCCGTTCCACGTGGTCACCCGAGGTCCGGGCCAGCACCACCTCGAACTGCTCCCGCGCCCCAGACACGTCCGCGACCGCGAGCAGGCTCGCGCCCAGCCGGTTGCGGATCTCCAGCTCCAGCTGCGGCCGGGTCCGCTCGGTGACCAGCGCGAAAGCCCTCCGCTGCAGCTCCAGCGCCGCCTCCGCGTTGCCGAGCCCGGACTCCGCCGCGCCCCACATCGACAGGCAGTCGGCGGTCAGCGCGATGTCCCCGGCCTCCTCGGCGGCCCCCGCGGCCCGGCGCAACGCGCCCACTGCTTCCGCGTGCCGTCCGACCGCCAGGTGGAACTTCCCCAGGCTGCCCACCGCCATCGCCACCGCCCGCGGCCGCCCGATCTTCTCGCCGAACGCGACCCCCTGCTCCAGGCAGGCGCGGGCCTCGTCGAACCGGCCGAGCCGCAGGTGGGTCAGGCCGATGTTGGCGACCGCCATCCCGCACAGGAACGGGTCGTCCAGCCTGCGCCCCAGCTCGTGGGCCTCGTGCAGCAGGGCGAGCGCCTCGCCGGTGTCGCCGCACGCCACCGCGAGCGTGCCGAGGCCGCAGAGCGCGCGGGCCTCCTCCCGGCGGTCCCCGGCCTGCCTGCTGATCCGCAGCGCCTCGTGCAGCCACGGGCGGCTCCGCTCGTAGCGGCCCTGCATGCCCTCCGCGACCCCGAACCCGAACCGCACCGCGGACCGCATCCGCCGGTCGGCGCACTGCTCGGCGAGCGGGAGCGCGATCTCCAGCGCCGCGCGGCACTCGTCGTAGCGGCCCTGCCGGACCAGGTACTCGACGAGCCCCTCGGCGATCCAGCACGCGTAGTCCGCTTCCCCGGACTCCGCCGCGTAGCGGACGACGTCCGGCAGCTCGCCGCCTGCCGAGTCGAGCCAGCCCGCCGCGTCCGCCCAGCCGGTGAATGGCACGTCGTCCACTGGCGGACCGCTCGACGGGTCGTGGACGCCCCAGTCGCTCGCGATCCGCGCGGCGGCCGCGTACAGCCGCAGCACCCCGCCCCTGGCCGCGGGCTCGTCCGCGCCCAGCCGCCGCGCGAACACCGCCACCAGGTCGTGCAGCCGGTAGCGCCCGGGGGCCGGCTGCAGCAGCAGGCTCGCGTCCACCAGGCGTTCCAGCGAATCCCCCGCCACCGGTTCGGGGAGCCCGAGCATCGCGGCCACCGCCCGCGCGTCGAACTCGACCGTCGGCACCAGCCCGAGCACCCGGAACGTGCGCTGCTCGGCGGCCGCGAGCTGGCGGTAGGACAGCCGCAGCGCCGCCTCGACGCCGTGGTCCTCCGCGGTCAGCTCGCCCAGCCTGCGCGAGTCGTCGGCGAGCCGGTCCACCAGGTGCTCGACGGTCCACATCGGACGGTTCTGCAGCCGGGCGCCCGCGATCCGCAGCGCCAGTGGCAACCCGCCGCACAACCGGACCAGCTCGCGCACCGCGCCGGACTCCCGCCCGACCCGCTCGGCGCCGACGACCCGGCGCAGAAGTCCTTCCGCGGCAACGGCATCGAGCACGTCGAGCGACACCCGGCGGTCGGCGGGCAACCCGGTCAGCCGTTGCCTGCTCGTCACCAGCACCGCGCTGCCCGCGCCGGAGGGCAGCAACGGCCGCACCTGCTCGGCGCTCTTCGCGTCGTCGAGCACCAGCAGCAGCCGCGAGGACGCGGTCGCCGACCGCCAGGTCGCGGCCAGCTCGTCGACGTCCGGCCCGACCGGCCCGGTGTCGACGCCGATCGCCCGCAGCAGCCGGGCCAGCGCGTGCGCCGGGCGCAGCGGCTCGTGCCCCTCGGTGTGCCCGTGCAGATCCAGGTGCAGGCAGCCGTCCGGGAAGTCCGGACGCAACACGTGGGCGGCGCGGAGGGCGAGTGCGCTCTTGCCCGCGCCCGCGACGCCGTCGACCGCGATGACGGTCACCAGCTCCGGGTCGCCCGGCTCGACGAGCCGCGCCAGCTCGTCCGCACGCCCGGCGAGTTCACCGCCGTCCGCGGGCAACTCGTTGCGGGGCGGGCGTTTGCGCGTGACGCCGAGCGCGGTGTCGTCACCCCGCAGCACCGCCTGCTGCACCCGGCGCGGTTCGGCGCCCGGCTCCACGCCGAGGTCGTCCACGAGGCGGCGGCGCAGCCCGGTGAACACGGCCAGCGCGTCCGCCCGCCGTCCCGCCGCGTACAGCGCGCGCATCAGCAGCGCGGCCAGCTCCTCGTGGTGCGGGTGGACGCCGGCGAGCGCGGACAGCTCGTCGATCACCTCGCCGTGCCGTCCCAGGCGCAGCTGCCACCCGGCCTTCCCGAGCTGCAGCGCGATGCGGCGTTCGGTGAGCCGGAGCCGGTGCCCGTCGAGGAAGGGGCCGGGCAGCCCGGTGAGCGGCTCACCGTCGAACAGGTCCAGCGCGTCCGCGGCGGCGCGCACCGCGACGGCGAGATCACCGGCACGCTCGGCGGCCGCGGCCTCGGCCGCGATCCGGTCCAGGGTCGCGGTGTCCACCTCGGCGGCCGCCCCCACGAACCGGTAGCCGCTGCTGTCGCGGGCGATCACGGCGTCCGCGGGTTCGTCTTCACTCGCGCGCAGGCACTTGCGCAACCGGTGGACGTAGACCGGCACCACGCGGCGGCCGGTGCCCGGCGGTTCGAGGCCCCACACATCGTCGAGGAGCTCACCGGCGCCGACCACCACGTCCGGGCGCAACACGAGCGCGGCGAGCAGGGCTTTCTGCCGGACCGGGCCCAGATCGAGGGGCTGATCGCCGCGCCAGGCCCGGAGCGGGCCGAGCACACTCAGCCGGAGCCGGCCCCCACTCACCACACCGCCCCCAACGCCGTGCTGTCGACTCGTGGCGCAGTGTAGCGGGAATCCGGTCAGTCCAGGCGCAGTTTGGGCTTGTGCTCCAGGTGCGACAGCCCGTTCCAGGCCAGGTTGACCAGGTGCGCGGCCACCTCGTGGCGCTTGGGGCGGCGGGCGTCGAGCCACCACTGCCCGGTCAGGGCGACCATCCCGACCAGCGCCTGGGCGTAGAGCGGCGCGAGCTTGTCGTCGTAGCCGCGTGCGTCGAACTGCTGCGCCAGGATGTGCTCCACCTGCATCGCGATGTCGTTGAGCAGCGTGGAGAACGTGCCGGAGGCGCTGGCCACCGGCGAGTCGCGGACGAGGATGCGGAAGCCGTCGTGCGACTCCTCGACGTAGGCCAGCAGCGCGCCGGCCGCCTGCTCGAGCATCGCCCTGGGGTGCCCACCGTGCAAAGTGGACACCATCCGGTCGAGCAGGGACTGGGTCTCGCGGTCGACGACGACGGCGTAGATGCCTTCCTTGCCGCCGAAGTGCTCGTAGACCACGGGTTTGGAGACGTTCGCCCGGTGGGCGATCTCCTCGATGGAGGTGCCGTCGAAGCCCTTCTCGGCGAAGAGCTTGCGGGCGACGTCGAGCAGTTGCTGCCGGCGTTCCGCGCCCGTCATCCGGACGCGGGGCACCGGCCCCGGAGGCCGCACCCCGGTGGCCTCACGCTTCGCTCGACGTCGTCCCGCCACCCGGAGAGACTATTCCGACGACAGACGCGCCAGGCGCTGCGGGGTGGGCCAGCGCACGTTGTGCACCCACCCGAGCTTCTCGAACGCCCAGATCACGCGGGCCGAGATGTCGATCTGGCCGCGCTTGACACCGTGCCGCGCCGAGGTCGGGTCGGCGTGGTGCAGGTTGTGCCAGGACTCGCCGAAGGACAGGATCGCCAGCGGCCAGAAGTTGGCCGACTTGTCGCGCGCCGCGAACGGCCGCTCACCGATCATGTGGCACACCGAGTTGACCGACCACGTCACGTGGTGCAGCACGCACACCCGGACCAGCCCGGCCCAGAAGAACGCGGTGACCGCGCCCCAGAACGACCAGGTGATCAGGCCGCCGAGAAGGGCCGGCAGCGTCAGCGTGAGCAGCGTCCACAGCCAGAACAGCTCGTCGACCTTCTTGATGGCCGGGTCCTTGAGCAGGTCCGGGGCGAACCGCTCGGCGTTGCTCGTGTCCCGCTCGAACAGCCAGCCCATGTGCGCGTGCCAGAAGCCCTTGGCGATGGCCAGCGGCGAGGTGCCGAACGCCCACGGCGAGTGCGGGTCGCCGTCGCGGTCGGAGAAGGCGTGGTGGCGGCGGTGGTCGGCGACCCAGGTGATGACCGGGCCCTGCACCGCGAAGCTGCCTGCGATGGCCAGCACCACGCGCAGCCACGGCTTGGCCTTGAACGAGCCGTGCGTGAAGTAGCGGTGGTACGAGACGGTGATCCCGAGCCCGCTGATGACGTAGAAGGCGATGAACAGCCCGACGTCCACCCAGCTCAGTCCCCACCCCCAAGCGAACGGCACGGCGGCGATGAGCGCGGCCAGCGGGAGTATCACGCCGAGGTAGACCGAGAACTGAACACCGGCGCCTCGCTGACCGGCGATGACCGGTTTCGGGCCCTTGGTCTGAGGTGGTTCCATTACCGGAGTGGATGTCATGCGCAACACTTCTTCCTACCTGGGCAAACCCTGAGAAAGGTCGTCCTAACCTACGTTTCCGTAAGTTACGGTACAGGAGGTTTTGCCCCCTGGGGAGCCGTTCAAACCTCGGACACAACCCCAGGACTGGCGCGGTTTTTCGACGTCGCTATCCTGACCAGGCACGATCCGCCGTGGTGTAATTGGCAGCACCTCAGATTTTGGTTCTGATAGTTCAGGTTCGAGTCCTGGCGGCGGAGCTGCCGTGCCCTACCCCGACGTGCCCGAAGGGGGTGCGCCACGCTGCAAGGCGAGAGCAGACCGAAGACCAGGCGGCCGGCACTGGCCGAGCTCTCCGATGCCTGGCTGGCCGGGCGCGCCCGGGAACTGATCGCCGCCGTGCAGCACACGGAGCACGGCGAGCAGCTCGAGATCGTCCGGACGATGGACGAGCTCCTCGACGAGGCCCAGCGCCGGGGTGAGCCGGTCCTGGTCTCCCAGCTCCTCCGCGCGGCGTCGCTGGGCAGGCTCGTCACCCGCGGTCTCGCCGTCGAAGCCGAGCCGCTGCTCGACGAGATGCTGGCCCACACCCGCCGCCACGGCCTCGCGTTGTTCCGCGCCGACGCCCACGCCCTGCGCGGCCGCCGCCTGGTGCTGGCCAAGCAGGAGGACGCGGCGCTGACCGAGATCGCCAGGGCGCTGGCGATCCTGGACGATTCGAACACGCCGGACATGCACATGTCGCGCCGGGAGTGGGCCAAGGCCCAGTCCAGCGCGCTGCTGGACTGCTGGATCGTGCTCAACCAGCTGGGTGTGTACGAGGCGGCCGAGGAGGTCATCGCGAGGGCCCACCAGGCCATCCGGGAGACCGCCGGTCCGCACGAGATCACGCTGCAGCTGATGAACCGCATCAAGATGCTGCTGGGCTGGGGCCTGCGGCTGGAGCGGGTCGCGCGGCACGAGGAGGCGGCCGCGAAGTTCAGCACGGCCGCCTCGATGGCCGTCGCGGTCGAGGCCCCGTTCGCCGAGTCGCTGTTCCCGCGGAAGATCGGCGTGGCCGCGGTCGACCAGGTGGGCGTGCTGGCGGCCGCCCTCGCGCTGGCCGCGCCGGAGCCGGCGCACGTCGACCGGCTGCGGCGGTTGCTGATCGAGCCGGGCTACCCGCACGAGCAGGTGATCGTCACGATCGCGCTGGCCCGCTGCCTGGAGCAGGGAGGCCAGCACGACGACGCGCTGAAGGCGCTGCACGCCACGAAGCTAACCCTCGCCGAGGACAACTCGATGCCGTCGATGAACCTGCACCTGATGCGGGAGATCGCGCGGCTGGACAGCGACGCCGACAGCGAGTCGTCGCGGGCGCTGGCGGAGTACTCGGCCGCGCTGGAGGTCGAGCTGTGGCACATGCGGGAGTCGCAGCTGGCGACCCTGGACACGCGCCGCGAGCACGAGCGGCTGTCCGCGCAGCACGGCGCGATCAGCCAGCAGGCGCTGCAGGACCCGCTGACCGGCCTGCCCAACCGGCGCGCGCTGGACGAGCACCTGC
This sequence comes from Amycolatopsis tucumanensis, assembly GCF_021654135.1. Classification (GTDB taxonomy): domain Bacteria; phylum Actinomycetota; class Actinomycetes; order Mycobacteriales; family Pseudonocardiaceae; genus Amycolatopsis_E; species Amycolatopsis_E tucumanensis. The sequence continues at coordinate 196,243 of NZ_JAKGSD010000008.1, forward strand.
GCACGCTGTCCGCGTCGACCACGGCCCAGCCGCTCGCGGTCGCGCTGATCGACCTGGACGGCTTCAAGGGCGTCAACGACCAGCACTCGCACGCCGAGGGCGACGACGTGCTGCGCGTGGTCGCCTCGACGCTGCGGGACGCGTTGCGCGGTGACGACATCGTGGCCCGCTACGGCGGGGACGAGTTCGTCGCGCTGCTGCCCGGCGCGCCGGTCTCGGCGGCCAAGCAGGCGCTGGGCCGGGCGGTCACCGCGGTCGACTCGCTGCCCCACCACCTGTCGCACGGGGTAACCCTTTCGGTGGGGCTGGTGTCGCTGCGCCCGCAGGAGCGGGCCGACCAGGTGCTCGCCCGCGCCGACGCCGCGATGTACCAGGCGAAACGCGGCGGCGGGAACCAGGTCGCGACGGCCCAGTCGACGGCGGGCGAGTCCCTTATCGCAGAGGCGGAACCCGGCTCCGAGGGCGACCCACAGCCGGCTGCCAGGCAGGACACGTAGGATCGGGCCCCGCCACCACCCGTCCCGTATTCGTTGGGAGTGCCGTGACCGGCCCGCTGAGCACTGTCATCCTCGCCGCGGGCGAGGGCACCCGGATGCGTTCGAACACCCCGAAGGTGCTGCACCCGCTGGCCGGGAGGCCGCTGGTCGAGCACGCCGTGCGGGCCGCAGCCGGGCTTTCGCCGGACCACCTGGTCGTCGTCGTCGGGCACGGCCGGGAGGCCGTCACCGAGCACCTGGGCAAGGTCGGCGAGGCGCTCGGGCGGCCCGTCGCGACCGCGGTGCAGGAGAAGCAGAACGGCACCGGCGACGCGGTTTCGTGTGCTTTGTCCATTCTGCCGGAAGGACTTTCGGGCACAGTTCTCGTCAGCTACGGCGATGTCCCGTTGCTGGACACCGAGACCATGGCCGCGCTGCTGGCCGAGCACCGCGAGAACGGCCACGCGGTCACGGTTCTGACGTCCGTGGTCGCCGACCCGACCGGTTACGGCCGGATCGTGCGCGACGCGGCCGGCGCGGTCACCGCGATCGTCGAGCAGAAGGACGCGTCGCCGGAGCAGCTGGAGATCGACGAGATCAACTCCGGCGTCTACGCGTTCGACGCGGCCGTGCTGGCCGACGCGCTGACCCGGCTGTCCACCGACAACGCACAGGGCGAGCTGTACCTGACCGACGTGCTGGCGATCGCCCGCGGCGACGGCCGTGGCGTCGGCGCGCTCGTCGTGGACGACCCGTGGCTGACCGAGGGCGTCAACGACCGCGTCCAGCTCGCCGCGATCGGCGCGGAGCTGAACCGCCGCCTCGTGCAGCGCTGGCAGCGCGCCGGGGTGACCGTGGTCGACCCGGCGTCGGTGTGGCTGGACGTGGACGTCGAACTGGCCCGTGACGTCGTGATCGAGCCGGGCGTGCAGCTCAAGGGCGGCACGAAGGTCGGCGAGGGCGCGGTGATCGGGCCGGACACCACGCTCACCGGCGTCACCGTCGGCGCCGGCGCCCAGGTGGTCCGCGCGCACGGCTACGACTCCGAGATCGGCGCGGGCGCGAGCGTCGGCCCGTTCGCCTACCTGCGGCCGGGCACCAAGCTGGGCGACAAGGGCAAGATCGGCACGTTCGTCGAGACCAAGAACGCCGACATCGGCACCGGCACCAAGGTGCCGCACCTGACCTACGTCGGGGACGCGACGATCGGCGAGTACAGCAACATCGGCGCGTCCAGCGTGTTCGTCAACTACGACGGCGTGCGCAAGCACCACACCACCATCGGTTCCCATGTCAAGACCGGATCGGACAACATGTTCGTCGCGCCGGTCACCGTTGGTGACGGTGCGTACTCGGGCGCTGGCACTGTGATCAGGCGGAACGTCCCGCCGGGGGCGCTGGCGGTGTCGACTGGACCACAGCGCAATATTGAAGGCTGGGTGCCCCGGCGCAGGCCGGGTACTCCAGCGGCGGAGGCGGCTCAGGCTGCGCTCGCCGCGCAGGAAAACAAGGAAGAGACCGAGCGGGAGTCGTCTGATGAGTCCTAAGTCCGGCACGCCGAAGAAGAACCTGATGCTCTTCTCCGGCCGCGCACACCGGGAACTCGCGGAGGAGGTCGCTGAGCACCTCAACGTGACGATCACCCCGCAGACGGCGCACACGTTCGCCAACGGCGAGCTGTTCGTGCGTTTCGAGGAGTCGGTCCGCGGCACGGACGCCTTCGTCATCCAGAGCCACACCACGCCCATCAACGAGTGGGTGATGGAGCAGCTGATCATGGTGGACGCGCTCAAGCGCGCCAGCGCCAAGCGCATCACCGTGGTCATGCCGTTCTACCCGTACGCGCGGCAGGACAAGAAGCACAAGGGCCGCGAGCCGATCTCGGCCCGGCTGATCGCCGACCTGTTCAAGACCGCGGGCGCCGACCGGATCATGACGGTCGACCTGCACACCGCGCAGATCCAGGGCTTCTTCGACGGACCGGTGGACCACCTGTTCGCGCAGACCCTGCTGGCAGATCACATCAAGAAGACCTACGGCGACGCCGACATCGCCGTGGTCTCGCCGGACTCCGGCCGCGTGCGGCTGGCCGAGAAGTGGGCCGCCCAGCTGGGCGACCGGCCGATCGCGTTCATCCACAAGACGCGTGACCCCGACAAGCCGAACCAGGCGGTGGCCAACCGCGTCGTCGGCCAGGTCGAGGGCAAGCTGTGCATCCTGGTGGACGACATGATCGACACCGGCGGCACGATCGTGAAGGCCACCGATGCGCTGCTCGCCGAGGGTGCCGCGGACGTCGTCATCGCGACCACGCACGGCATCCTCTCCGACCCGGCCACCGAGCGGCTGTCCAACTGCAAGGCGCGCGAGGTCATCGTCACGAACTCGCTGCCGATCGCGCCGGAGAAGCGGTTCCCGAACCTGACGGTCCTGTCGATCGCGCCGCTGCTGGCGGAGGCGATCCAGCAGGTGTTCGAGGACGGCTCGGTCACCAGCCTGTTCGACGGCAACGCCTGAGTTCTCGCCCGGCCCTTCCGCCGCTGGCGAAACCGGCGGCGGAAGGGCTTTTTCCTGCCTAGCGTCACGGGCATGAACGACTACCGCTTCGGTGTTTCCCTGCGGTTCCTGACCGGGCGCGACGACTGGGCGGCCAAGTGCCGTCGCGCCGAGGAGCTGGGCTACGACACCATCACCATCCCCGACCACCTGGGCATGCCCGCGCCGTTCCCGGCGCTGGTCGCCGCCGCGCAAGCCACCGAGCGGGTGCGGGTGGGGCACATGGTGCTCAACGCGCCCTTCTACAACCCGGTGCTGCTGGCGCGGGAGGTCGCCTCGACCGCGCTGCTCACCGCCGGACGGCTGGACGTCGGGCTCGGGTCCGGGCACATGAAGTCCGAGTTCGACGACGCCGGGCTGCCGTTCGCGCCGCCTGCCGAGCGGATCAAGCACCTGGCCCGGACGATCGAGGTGCTGCGGGACCGCCTGGACGACGCGCCGCCGCTGCTGATCGCGGGCAACAGCGACGGGGTGCTGCGGCTGGCGGCGGAGCACGCGGACATCGTCGGGTTCGCCGGGTTGAAGCACGCGCGCGGCTACCCGCTGGGGACGTTCGACCTGGCTTCCGCCGCGGAGCTGGACGACCGGGTCGGGTTCTTCCGCGAGCGGGCCGGCGATCGGCAGGTGCAGCACAACATGCTGATCCAGAACGTCGTGGTGGCCGACGACCCGGTTCCGGCGCTGGAGGAGTGGCTGGCCGGGGTGCCGTCGGAGCTGGGCTGGTCGGCCGCCCGGCTGGTGGACGCGCCGCAGATGCTGGCCGGGACGCCGGAGCAGATCGCGGCGAAGATCCGGGCGATGCGCGAGCGGTACGGGTTCACGTACTTCACGGTGTTCGAGATGGCGATGGAGGAGTTCGCGCCGGTGATCCCGCTGCTACGGGCCTAGCTCGGCGGCGATGTCTCGGTTGAGCGCGCCGGGGTCGACGAGGGCGACGGGTTCGGCGGTCACCGACGGCGCGGCCTGCAGCCTGGTCGCGCCGTCGGCCCGGGGCAGCGTGAACTTGACCGAGCAGGAGACGTCGGCGGCGGTGTCCAGCGGGAGGACGACCTCCCGCGCGCAGGTGCGGGTGCCGAGGGCGTCGGAGGTGACAGCCGAGGTGAGGCTGACGCGCGCGGCCGCCCCGGGGGCCGCGCCGAGCAGGCGGTTGTCGACGCGGACGGTGTCCGTGCAGGCGCCGCCGGCCGTGCAGCGGAGTTCGTGGTCGGTGACCCTGGCGGCGACGACCGGTCCGGCGATGAGGGGCTGCCCGAGTTCGGCCACCCCTTCGTCGAGGCGTTCGCGCAGGCCGGGCAGGTGCACGTCGCCGAGGGCGATCTCGTGCGGCCCGAACTGGCCGGCGATGGGCCCGAGGAAAGCGGGCGGGAAGCTGAGCACGCGGTGGGGCGAGGTGGCGGTGACGCGCAGACCGCCCAGGTCCAACGCGCCGCCCACTTGGACGGGCAGCACGCCCACGGGCAAGGCGGCCCGCAGCGCGGCGGCCACGACTTGGGGCGCCATGAGCCGCCCCGGGTCGAACGGCACCCCGCGGTCCGCCCTGGTCCACTGGGAGCCGAACCGCTCGGCGCGGGGCGCGGACATGCCCTGCCGCTGCCAGTAGGCCGGGGAGGCGCGGACGTAGAGCGAGTCACCCACCCGGAGGGCCCGCACGGTGTCGTCCTGGACCGGAACCTGCCCCTCGACGAGCCCACCCTTGGTGACGGTGAGGGTCGCACCAGGAACCCGATACGCGACGGCGGCTTCCCCGGCGAGGGCTGTGAGGGCCTCGTCGACGGCGGAGCGAGGATCCGGCGAGGCGGGCCGCTGGGGAGCCTCACAGGCGACGAGCAGGACGAGGACGAGCACCGCGAGACCGCGCAGGCGCATCCGGCCTCCTCGCTCACCAGTGGAACGGCAGTTCGTGAATGAGACGCACTTTCAGGTTCCGGAGTTCCTGAGGGGCCAAGCTGTCATCCGATCGGTTTACACCGCGCGCCAACCGCCGCCCGGAAACGCAACGAGAGCGGCCAACCCAACCAGACCTCCCCCGCCCCCGATCCACAGCCGATCTTTGGTCGCCGACCAGGGTTGTCAAGGCACGCTTTCCCGCCTTGACAACCCTGCTCGGC
>NZ_JAKGSD010000090.1 GCF_021654135.1 Amycolatopsis tucumanensis
GACTCGGCATCACCACAACCTAGCCTGGCACCGAATTAACGACTCAAGACACTAGAGCGCCGTGACCTGAGACGTTGCGGATGCTCAGGGGGGTAAGGCTGCCAGGGCGTAGGCGAATTCGGAGCAGGGTGCGGCTTCGCCGTTCGTCCAGGGACAGCCGGGTTTGGTGAACCGGCGGCGGCACCCGATGACGACACAGGACACGGCCGACGGTGGGGGCCACCAGCCCGAGCTGCCCGGCGAGAAACACCGCACCCCGATGGCACCGCTGCTCGTCCACGACCTCACGAGTCACGACGCCTAGAGCGCCGTCGAGCGGCTGACCTCTTCCCACGTGTCGAGGTCGGCGCGCAGTGCGGCGTGCTTGCGGCGCAAGGCCTCCACCGCGTCCGCGCCCAGCGCGAGTCGCAGTGGGGGCTTTTCGGCGTCCAGCACCCGCACGATCGCCTGCGCGGCCTTCGCCGGGTCGCCGGGTTGCGTGCCGTCCATGGTGTCCACCGCGGCTCGGGTCGGCAGGTCGCGGTAGGCCTCGATCTCCCGCGACCGGTGCATCCGCGCGCCGCCGAACTCGGTGCGGAACGCGCCCGGCTCGACGATCAGCACCCGGACCCCGAACGGCTCGACCTCCGCGGCCAGCGCCTCGGACATCCCCTCCAGCGCGAACTTCGCCGCGCAGTAGGCGCCGAACCCGGGCATCGACAGCTGCCCGCCAATCGAGCTGATCTGCACGATCGCGCCGCTGCCCTGCTCACGCAGGTGCGGCACCACCGCCTTGGTGACCGCGACCGCGCCGAAGAACATGACCTCCATCACCGACCGCAACTCGTCCATCGTGAACTCCTCGACCGCGCCGACCGACCCGTGACCGGCGTTGTTCACCACGACGTCGATGCGGCCGAACTCGCGCAGCGTCGCCCGCACGGCCTCCGCCACCTGTGCCGGGTCCGTCACGTCGAGCGCGTGCGTGCGCACCCGGTCGCCGGCGAGGTCGGCCAGCTGCTCGGGCCGCCGCGCGGTCGCCATCACCCTGTCCCCGGCCGCCACCGCCGCGCGGACCAGCTCCCGCCCGAAACCCGCGGAGCACCCGGTGATCAGCCAAACCCGTTCCGTCCTCGTCATGCCACCAGCCTCACCAAGATCACCCGGAGCGTCCAACACGCGTTTCCGCCCGCGGCTACAGTCAACACCTGTGAGGCTTCCCGAGCTGCGACAACTGCGGTACTTCGTCGCGGTCGCCGACGAGCTGAGTTTCACCGCCGCCGCCAGGCGGCTCGGGATCGCGCAGCAGTCGCTGTCGCAGCAGATCACCGTGCTGGAGCGCAGCCTCGGCGCCCGCCTGCTCGACCGGGACAGCCGCGGCACCCGCCTCACCGACCTCGGACGGCAGTTCCTGCCGGAGGCGAAGGCGGTGCTGGACCGCGCCGAACAGGCCGTGACGACCCTCGCCAGGGCCGGGCGCGGCGAGGTGGGCGAGCTGACGGTGGCCTTCCTCGCGAGCACCGCGAACTACCTGCTGCCGCCGGTCGTGCGGGCCTTCCGCGAGCGCTATCCGGACGTGCGGCTGACCACCGAGGACACCTCGGTCGCCACCCTCGTCGACGGGCTGCGCGACGGCCGATACGACGCCGCGTTCAGCCGTCCGCCGCTGGTGGACGGGCTCGCCGCGCGCACGCTGGCCGTCGAGGAGGTGTGCGCCGTCCTGCCGGAGGGCCACCCGCTGGCCGATCGCGCGTCGCTGACGCTCGCCGACCTCGCGGACGAGCCGTGGGTGCTCACCGAGCGCGGTTCGTGGCCGCCGTGGCACCGCAAGTACGACGAGGACTTCCGGCGGGCCGGCTACGAGCCGAACGTCGTCCAGCGGGCCGGCAGCGTGCAGAACCTGCTCGGCCTGGTGGCCGCCGGGGTGGGGGTGTCCCGGCTGGCCCGCTCGGCGCACAGCCTGCGCCGCACCGGGGTGGTGTTCGTGCCGCTGGCCGGTGAGCAGGCCTCCACGCAGGTGCTGTGGCTGCCGGACGCGGACAAGCCGGCCCTGCGCCGCCTGCTCGAAGTGGTCACCGAGCTGGCGGCGCGGACCGACCTCACGCAGTCCGGTTAGAGCGGATTTCGAAGCGGCGGAGCCGCTTGGAGTGGGCCGTGCGCTGACACCGCCGCGGGTCTGAACGGGCAGAGCCGCGCGGAGCGCGTCCGTTGAGGGTGGCGGTGGGCGACGGGTGGGAGGTTCCTGGCGAGGACAGCGCCGACGTGGTGTATCGGCATACATGAGAAGGCGATCCCACAGCCAGGGGCCGCCTCAGGTTCCGCCACCCGCACCGCCACGCAAGCCGCGTCAACCTCTCCTGAGGTACTCCAGCTGCGCCTTGACGCTGTGCTCGGCCGGCGCCCAGAGCGCCCGGTCGACGTCGGCGTAGACGACCTCCACCACCTGCCGCGCGGTGGCGTCCGCGCCCAGCTTGTCCAGCGCCGCCCGGACCTGGTCCAGCCGCTGCTCGCGGTGGTCCAGGTACTCCTGCGCGATCACCCGCAGGTCGGCCATCTCCGGGCCGTGGCCGGGCAGCGTGAGCAGCCCGGACGGCAGGTCGACCAGCCGCCGCAGGGAGTCCAGGTAGGAGCCGAGGTCGGTGAGCACCGTGGTGCCGCGACCGAGGATCGTGTCGCCGGTCAGGACCTGGTCCCCGACGCGCAGGCACACCGAGTCGTCGGTGTGGCCGGGCGTGTGCAGGACCTCGATGTCCAGGCCCGCCGCGGAGATCACGTCACCGTCGGCGAACGGGTCCGCGTCCCGGCACAGGGCCGCGTCGAAGGCCCGCACCGGCGCCTGCACCCGCTCGGCCAGCCACGGCGCGCCCTCGGTGTGGTCGGGATGGTGGTGGGTGAGCAGGATCATCGCGACCGGGCCCTGCTCGGTGAGCAGCGGCAGGTGATCGAGGTCCTCGTACCCGGGGTCCACGATCACGCACTCGGCCGAGCCGGGCGCCCGCAGGATCCAGGTGTTCGTGCCGTCCAGCGTCATCGTGGACGGGTTGTTCTCCAGCACGACAGCCGCGGAAGGCGAGACCTCGCGGCGCACGCCGTAGGCGGGGTGGCTCATTCCGCGACCACCCGGATCACGTCGCCCTCGCGGATCAGCTTCGGGATGATCGCCTCGACCGTCCGCTCCGCGGCCAGCGCCTCCGCGGCGGTGCCGAACGAGGCCAGCTCGGTGAGCGTGTGCCAGGTCGGCGGCATCAGCATGCTGCGGCCTGCCTCGGCGTCGGCCAGCGCGTCGGCAGGCCGCCACCAGCCGGACGACTCCGCCTCGGTGGTCTTGCCGTCGGCGTCCTGTCCCGCGGGCAGGATCGCGGCGAAGAAGCGGGTGTCGTAGCGGCGCTTCTCCTGCACCGGGGTGATCCAGTGCGCCCACGGGCGGAGCAGGTCGGAGCGCAGGGTGAGCCCCTCGCGAGCCAGGAAGCCGGCCAGCGACAGCTCCCGCGACACCAGCTCGTCCCGCGCGCCCGCGTACCGGGCGGTGTCGGTGACGACCTCGTCCGCGGTGCCTGCCAGCAGCACCCCGGACTCCTCGAAGGTCTCCCGCACCGCCGCGCACACCAGGGCGCGCGCGACCTGCTCGGTCCCGTTGAACCAGCCGGCCCAGTCCGCGGCGGGCGGACCGGCCCAGGCGATCGTCGCGTCGGCGTCGCGCTGGTCCACCCCGCCACCGGGGAAGACCGTCATGCCCGCGGCGAACGCCATCGCCGCCACGCGCCGCTGGAGGAAGACTTCGAGACCGTTCACGCCGTCCCGCAGCAACAGCACCGTCGCCGCGTCGCGGGGCACGGCCGGTTCGGCCGGCTCCGCGACGGAGAAGTTCATGCTCCCCGGGATCCGGAAATCAAGTTGCACCACATGACGCAACTTACGTGGGAATCACGAGCCGGAGAAGCCGTCGACCCAGCGCGGGTCGTCCTCGGACCGGCTCGAACCGTTCGCCCGCACCTTGGCGGCCTCGGCGCGCTCCCGCTCGGCGAGCTCGGCGTGCAGCTCACGCAGGAGCTGGCGGTCGCGCTCGGACAGCTGCGGGTCGTTGAGGTCGAGCTCCGGGATCTCGATCACTTCACCCGGGCCGATCGTCGCCGAGGCCACGGCTCTGGGCTTCTCGCCGTCCTCCGCCGCCAGCTGCGCCCGCAGCTGGGCGACCTCCTCGGACGTCATGTCCATCGTGTTCTCCACGCGGCTGGGCTCGGGGCCCTCCTCGCGCGGCTTGAACACGTGACCCGGCCCGCTCGGGGACGCGACGACCTCGGTGGGCTCGGTTTCCGCTGCCGCTTCGGTGGTGGTGGTCTCCTCCGCGGCCGGAGGTTCGGGCTCCTCGGGCTCGTCCCCGGCCGCGACCGTGGCGTGCGCCACGTGACGGCCGGAGCCCTGGCGCTGCGCCGGCGCCGTGGGAGCGGACGACGGGACGGCCCCGCCGGAGAGCCACACCGCGGTGGCCGCGGTGAGCGCCTGCTCGTGGTAGCGGGAGCGCTCGGTGGACGGCCCGGTGACCTCGACGACCGACCGGATCCCGGCGCGCCGCAGAGCGGCGTCGATGCGGTACGCGGCGGCAGGCGGGTTGCCCTCCGGGCCGATCTCGACGAGCACCACGCGCTGCGGCAGCGGGCCCGGCACGCTGCCGGCCGGGGTGTTGCGCCACACCGCGTGCACCGACCGCAGGTCCGGCAGCACCTGCAGGGTGCGGTCGAGCGCGTCGGCGATACCGTGCTCGGGCTGGTTGTCACCGGTGAAGCGGTGCAGGACGCCGGTCTCGGCCTCCGGGTCGTTCACCACCAGCTGGTCGGCGAGCGTCGCGTCGGACCGCGTCAGCTCCAGCACGAGTGCCAGCTCGTGCCGCTCCGCCTCGCGGACCGGCAGCCTGCCCGCGATCAGCGCGCCCGTGGTCAGCTCGGCGGCCTCGTCGAGGCGCGCTCGCGCGATCAGCTCGCGCGCCTCCGACAGCAGGCTGTCGTCCAGGCGTCCTGCCAGACCCAGCAACAGGTTGTGCAGGCGCAACGGCACCGCGAACCCGTCGCCCGCGATCCCGTCGTGGACGTCCACCATCTGACTTTCTCCCTCCAGCTCGGCAGGAGTGCCGTTACGCGGCGACGAGCCGGTTCCCGGTGTCCACCGCACCGACGCAGACGAGCTCGGAGCTCGCCAGTGCGGCCTGGTGGTACTCCGGCAGCTCGAACCGCGGCGGCATCACCTCGACGCTGGGTTCCTCGTCCCCCAGCACCCGCAGGACCCGCTGCAGCTCCCCGGTCAGCCTCGGCAGCCCCGACAGGGCCGTGATCAACAGCACGCGCTTGGATTCCTCCCCCGTGCGCTGACGCCAGCTCTGCCGCACCTCGCCGACGTCCGGCCGACCCCGCAGGGTGGCGTGGACCAGCGCGGACACCGAGTCAACCGAGTTCACCTGATCGGGTGCACTCGGGGTGAATGTGTACCGGTTCTCGCCGACCTCGTCCACCCCCAGGGTCGAACTCACCTGGTGCCAGTCCGCGCCGTGGGGCACGAGGCCCGCCACGAGCAGGCGATACTCCGGCTGGTCGAGATCGATGTTGTGCTTGAGCAACGTGCGCGGCAACGTTCGAGCCAAGGTCGACATCGCGCCCTCGCCCAGCCAGTCCCGGTAGCGCCACAGCAGCCGGTCGGGCATCCGCCCGGCCAGCCGCAGCAACAGCTCGTGGCACGCGGCCTCGATGTCCGGGTCCATCAGCTCACCTCGACAATCAGTTCGACCTCGACCGGTGCCCCCAGCGGCAGCTCGGCCACACCCACCGCCGAGCGGGCGTGCGCGCCCGCGTCGCCGAAAATCTCGCCGAAGAGCTCCGACGCGCCGTTGATCACGGCGGGCTGACCGGTGAAGCCCTCCGCGGACGCGACGAACCCGACGACCTTCACGATCCGGACGATCGACTCGAGACCGACGAGCGCGTCCACCGCCGCGATCGCGTTCAGCGCCGCGGTCCGGGCGTGGCGCTTGGCCTCCTCCGGGCTGACCTCGGCCCCGACCTTGCCGGTCGCGGCGAGCTCGCCCCCGACGAACGGCAGCTGGCCCGACGTGTAGACCATCGACCCGCTGCGCACGGCAGGCACGTAGGCGGCCACCGGCGCGGCGACGCCCGGCAGCTCGATCCCCAGTTCGGCCAGGCGGTCGCCCCAGCTCATGCCGCCTCCTCTCCGGACGCGGCAAGCCGCGGCAGTAGCACCACGTCGGCGAGCATGGTGCTCGATGATTCGGTCGCAAGCTCCCTCATGCCTTGGCCCGCTTGAGGTAGGCGACGTGCTGCTCCCCGCTCGGGTTCGGCAGCACGGTGACCAGCTCCCAGCCGTCCTCGCCCCACTGGTCGAGGATCTGCTTGGTCGCGTGGATCAGCAGCGGAACCGTGGCGTACTCCCACTTCGTGGCGCTCATGGGGGCCAATCTAGTGGTGATGGGAAGCTCTCCTCGCGGCGGCAGCGTGATCGCTGGCTTACGCTGGATCGTGTGAGCACACCCCTGGCCGGATGGACCGACGAGCTCGCCCGCGCCCGGTTGCACTTCGTCACCGGCAAGGGCGGCACCGGCAAGACGACCATGGCCGCGGCACTCGGGATCGCGCTGGCCAGCCACGGACGCCGGGTGCTGCTGGTCGAGGTCGAGGGCAGGCAGGGGTTCGCCCAGCTCTTCGACACCGAGCCGCTGCCGTACGCGGAGCAGCGGATCGCGGCGGTGCCCGGCGGCGGTGAGCTGCGGGCGCTGCACATCGACGTGGAAGCGGCGCTGCTCGAGTACTTCGAGATGTTCTACAACCTGGGCTTCGCGGGCCGGACGCTGCGCCGGATGGGGGCGATCGAGTTCGCCACCACGCTCGCGCCGGGCCTGCGGGACGTGCTGCTCACCGGCAAGATCAAGGAGTGCGTCGGGCGGACCGGCCCGGACGGCAGGCACGTCTACGACGCGGTCGTGGTCGACGCGCCGCCGACCGGTCGCGTGGTCAAGTTCCTCGACGTCACCAAGGCGCTGACCGACCTGGCGAAGGCGGGCCCGATCCGCGGCCAGGCCGAGGGCGTGGTGCGGCTGCTGCACTCCGAGGAGACGGTCGTGCACCTGGTGACCCTCCTGGAGGAGATGCCGGTGCGCGAAACCGTGGAGGCGGTGGCCGAGCTGGACGGCGCCGACCTGCGGCCGGGCGCCGTGCTGGTCAACCGGGTGCGGCCGCCGCGGCTGCCCGCCCGGTCGATCTCGCCGGCCGCGGACGGGCGGGTGGACGCCTCGCGGGTGCGCAGCGGGCTGGCCTCGGCCGGGCTCGAACTGCCGGACGCCACGATGGACGCGCTGGTCGCGGAGACCGTCGAGCACGCGATCCGGCTCGCCGCCGAGCAGCGGGCGCGGGAGCAGCTCGCCGAGGCGGACCTGCCGACGCTGGAGCTGCCGGAGGAGTCCGGCGGCATCGACCTCGCCGCGCTGTACGACCTCGCGGAGTCGCTGACCGACCAAGGGGTGCGCTGATGACCGAGCGGCTCGACGTCGACGCGCTGATCGACGACCCGACGAGGCGGATCGTCGTGTGCTGCGGTTCCGGCGGGGTGGGCAAGACCACCACCGCCGCGGCGCTGGCGTTGCGCGCGGCCGAGCGGGGCCGCCAGACGGTGGTGCTCACGATCGACCCGGCGCGGCGGCTGGCGCAGGCGCTCGGGCTGCGGGAGCTGGGCAACCACCCGCGGCAGGTGTCGGTCGCCGGCTTCGAGCCCAAGGGCGAGCTGTGGGCGATGATGCTCGACATGCGGCGCACCTTCGACGACATGGTGCGCACCCACGCCGGTCCGGAACGCGCCGAAGCGCTGCTCGCGAACCCCTTCTACCAGACCATTTCCACGTCGTTCTCCGGCACGCAGGAGTACATGGCGATGGAGAAGCTGGGCCAGCTCGCGGCCACCGACGAGTGGGACCTGATCGTCGTGGACACCCCGCCGAGCCGGTCCGCGCTGGACTTCCTGGACGCGCCGAACCGGCTGTCCAGCGCGCTCGACGGGCGCATGATCCGTTTGCTCACCGGCCCCGCGAAGGCCGGCGGCTGGGGTCTGCGGAAGGTGGTCAGCACCGGGTTCTCGATCTTCGCGAAGGCCGTGTCGACGATCATCGGCGGCCAGCTGCTCGCCGACGCGTCGGCGTTCATGCAGGCCTTCGACAGCATGTTCGGCGGGTTCCGGGAACGCGCCCGCAAGACCGCCGAGCTGCTGCGCTCGGAGGGCACGTCGTTCCTGGTGGTGGCCGCGCCGGAGCCGGACGCCCTGCGCGAGGCGAGCTATTTCGTCGAGCGGCTGGGTGGTGAGAGCATGCCGCTGGCCGGGCTGGTCGCGAACCGGACCCACCCGGTGCTGGCGGACCTCTCGGCGACGGCGGCGCTGTCCGCCGCCGAGAAGCTGGAGTCGACCGCCCCGCTGGCCACCGCGGTGCTGCAGCTGCACGCCGACCGGGTGGCGCTGGCGGAACGCGAGAAGCGGCTGCTGGCGCGCTTCACGCGCGCCCATCCCGGAGTCCCCCTCGTCGAGGTGCCCGCGCTCCCCAGCGACGTGCACGACATCGGCGGACTCCGGGAAATCGGCGAACGGCTGGCGTCCTAGGACGCCTCCACGAAGTCCTTCCGCGCGGAGTCCAGCAGCTCCGACCAGGATTCCACCTCGGGGCGCCGTCGCAGCAGGGCTCGGCGTTCCCGTTCGGTCATCCCTCCCCAGATGCCGAAGCTAATGCGGTTGTCCAGCGCCTCGGCGAGGCATTCGGTGCGCACCGGGCACCCCATGCAGACCAGTTTCGCCCGGTTCTGGTCCGCTCCCCGCACGAACAGCTCATCCGGATCCGCGTCCCGGCAGAGGGCGCGGACGCGCCAGCTCTGTGGTGTGGATTCCATCCCCCAAGCTCCCCTCGTGATGTGCCTGCTCACCCGGAGCCTCCCCGGCTCCGCACTACGTGAGACGTTGACGGACTGTAGAGGCCGACGGTTCCCGCCGCCAAGAGCCCGATGGAAATTCGTTACCGGAATACGTCGCGAGCCCGGCGTTCCCGTGGTATTCAGGCGACGCGGCGCGGCGGGGTGACGCCGGTTCCCACTACTCTGGCAATGTGCGCAAGACGGATGGTCTGTTCAAACTGCTCGGCCTGTGCCTGCTCGCGGGAATCCTCGTCGCCGGGGTGCTGTTCCCCGTGGTCGGCGCCGCGGGGGTGGCCTCCAACAGGGCGAGCGAAACGGTCGACAGCATGTCCGCCGAACTCGCGAACGTCCCGCCGCCGCTGGTCACCACGATCACCGATTCGGCGGGCAACCAGATCGCCACGCTGTACGACCAGTACCGCATCCCCACCGCCAGTGACGAGATCAACGAGGCCATGAAGTGGGCCCTGGTCTCCACCGAGGACCGGCGGTTCTACGAGCACCACGGCGTGGACTGGAAGGGCACGCTGCGCGCCGCGCTGAGCAACAGCGCGGGCGGCGACACCCAGGGCGCCTCGACGCTCACCCAGCAGTACGTGAAGAACTACCTCATCAACGTGATCTACCGGGACGACCCGGTCGGCCAGCAGAAGGCCCAGGAGCAGTCGATCGCCCGCAAGCTGAAGGAAGCGCGGATCGCGATCCAGCTCGAGAACCAGATGAGCAAGGACCAGATCCTCACCAGCTACCTCAACGTCGTCGAGTTCTCGCGCAAGATCTACGGCGTCGGGGCGGCCGCGCAGGCGTACTTCAACACCACCGCGGACAAGCTGTCGGTCACCCAGGCCGCGCTGCTCGCCGGCATGGTCAACAACCCGCCGTTCTACGACCCGTGGAGCCACCCGGACCGCGCCACCGAGCGCCGCAACCTGGTGCTGGACCGCATGGTGGACAACCTGAAGCTGTCCAAGGCGGACGCCGAGCGGATGAAGACCGAGCCGCTGGGCGTCGTGCCGGGCGGGCCGTCCAAGCCCGCGTCCAACTGCGTCGGCGCCGGGCCGGAGAACGGGTTCTTCTGCCAGTACGTCGAGGACTACCTGCTGTCGCACGGCATGGACAAGGACGACCTCTACACCGGCGGCTACACCATCCGCACGACGATGGACCAGCGCGCCAACCACGAGGCGAAGATGTCCGCGCAGACGCAGGTCAGCAAGACGCAGAAGAACGTGGCGAACGTGCTGTCCCTGGTGCGGCCGGGCAAGAACCGGCACGAGGTCGTCGCGCTGGCCGCGAACCGCGACTACGGCACGGACGCCAGCGCGGGCCAGACGACGTACGCGTTGCCGTCGGGCGTCTACAACACCGGTGGCGCCGGGTCGAGCTACAAGATCTTCACCTCGGCGGCGGCCATCCAGAACCGCGTGATGGGCATCTACGACACCATCGAGGTGCCGAACTTCTACGTGTCCAATGTGTTCACCGGTGGCGCCAGGGGGCGGTGCCCGCTCGTGGCGCAAGGGACTTATGCGTACTGCCTGGGCAACGCCACCGACTACGAGGGCGGCACGCGGACGATGACGCTGCAGCAGGCGCTGCAGACCTCGCCCAACACGGCGTTCGTCATCCTCGAGGAGCGCACCGGCATGGGGCCGATCGTCGACATGGCCAGCAAGCTCGGCCTGCGCGAGACGATGTCGCGGAACCTCGGTGGTGGCACGGTGAAGCCGGAGTCGAAGAACGCCGGTGAGAACAAGACGCAGACCGCGTTCTTCGGGCCGACGGACAAATCGCCCGGCCAGGGTTCGTTCACCCTCGGCGTGTCGGCGACCAGCAACCTGGAAATGGCGAACGTCGCGGCGACCATCCTCAGCGGCGGCGTGTGGTGCCCGCCGACGCCGATCGCGCAGGTGCAGGACCGCGACGGCAAGCCCATCCCGATCAGCGAGCAGCCGTGCGAGCGGGTCATGGACGAGGCCGCGGCCAACAGCCTGGCCCAGGGCATGAGCAAGGACGACCTGCCCGGCGGCACCGCCGCGGCGGCGGCCGCCCAGGTCGGCTGGAACCGGCCGATGATCGGCAAGACCGGAACCACCCAGAGCAACGGCTCCGCGGCCTTCATCGGCGGCACCCCGCAGCTCGCCGGCGCCGCGATGGTCTTCCGGCCGGAAGGCGGCAGCGGCGGCCTCTGCGACGGCGGTCCGGGCAACGTCTACACCTGCGGCGAAGGCAACATGTTCGGTGGCAAAACCCCGGCGCGCACCTGGTTCGGCGCGGTGAGCAAGATCCTCGGGCCCAACGACCCGATCCTGCCGCTACCGCCGTCCGACCCGCGCTACGAACGGGTCCGCTGACGCACCGCCCCGGGCACTCGCCGGTGCCCGGGGCACCCCGCCGACCCGTATCCTGGGCTGCGTGAGCACGGTCCGTGACAGCCAGAAGCTGACAGCCAAACGCCTCGCCGCCGGGACGGTCGCTCTCGGGGCCGCCGCGTTCGGGTACGCCTCCGGCATCGAGCGGCGGCACTACGTGCTCCGCACCGCCGAGCTGCCCGTACTGGCGCCCGGCGCCCAGCCGATGCGCGTCCTGCACATCTCCGACCTGCACATGCTCCCCGGGCAGCAGGCCAAACAACGCTGGGTCGCCGCGCTCGACCGGCTCGAACCCGACCTGGTCGTCAACACCGGCGACAACCTCGCCCACCCCAAAGCCGTGCCCGCCGTCCTGCGCGCCCTCGGCCCCCTCCTCGAACGGCCCGGCCTGTTCGTGTTCGGCAGCAACGACTACTACGCGCCCAAACCCAAGAACCCCGCCCGCTACCTCATGCCCCGCGGCAAGAAGAAGCGCATCCACGGCCGGAAACTCCCGTGGCGCGACCTGCGGGCCGCCTTCCTGGAACACGGCTGGCAGGACCTCACCCACGTCCGGCACACCCTCACCGTCGCCGGGCAGACGGTGTTCGCCGCCGGCCTCGACGACCCCCACCTCCGCCGCGACCGCTACGGCGAGATCGCCGGCCCCGCCGAACCCGCCACCCTCCGCCTCGGCGTCACCCACTCACCCGAACCACGCATCCTCGACCCCTTCGCCGCCGACGGCTACGACCTCGTCCTGGCCGGCCACACCCACGGCGGCCAGCTCCGCATCCCCGGCATCGGCGCCCTCGTCACCAACTGTGAGCTGGACCGCAGCCGCGCGCGAGGCGCCTCCCGCTGGGGCGCCCACATGTGGCTCCACGTCTCCGCCGGACTGGGCACCTCCCCCTACGCCCCGGCCCGCTTCGCCTGCCCACCCGAAGCAACGCTGTTGACCCTGGTAGAACGCGGCCGGACCACGGCGAACACAACCAAGGCCACCCCCCGCAAATCCCCCCGCGCCATCCGCTAAACTCTTCTTCGACCCGCTAAGCAGTACATCGGGGTGTGGCGCAGCTTGGTAGCGTGCCTCGTTCGGGTCGAGGAGGTCGTGGGTTCAAATCCCGCCACCCCGACGGAAGATCCGGAGATCCCCTGTCCGCCGAAATAAGGCGGACAGGGGATCTTCCTTTGTGTTCTCTGGGGGTCGAACCCCCAGACCCCCGCCAGGGGGCAAGCCCCCTGGACCCCCCGCGGCGAAGCGCGGGGAGATCGGGTGCCGCGCGTCGCGTGTGGCGCGTGTCGCGGGGCGACATCCGCGCCCGTGGGCGCGCACCACCTCCATACCGGCGGCCGTGTGCGTGGCTGGGCCCACTCCACCAACCACACCCCCTCCGGACCCGATCCCCAGCCTTCTTCGGTTGGTGGGGTGTTGGGTCAAGGCACGCTTTCCCGCCTTGACGCGACGCCCCGCCAATCGAACAATCGAGATCGGGGCAGGTGGGGGTGCCGGGGCGTAGCGGAGCGAAGCCGGCGCCCTCCACGAACCCGCGTAGCGGCTACTTGACCGCCAAAAGCTCAACCCAGTACTGCGCGAATTCGCCGTCGCCGCCGTGGGACCAGGCCCAGGCTGAGCGTGCGGCGGAGGCCAGTTGGTCCCGCTCCAGCGGGGAGGCGCTCAGGGCGGCGTCCAGGCGGGCCTCCACGTAACGCGCCAGCTGCCGGTAGCTCATGTCCGAGCGGAAACGGCCGTGCGTGCGGATGTCGCGGAAACCGGCGGAAGCCACCCACGACGCGACGTGCTTGCCGGCGAACGGGTCGCCGCCGGCTCGCCGTCTCAACAGGTAGTGACCGCGTAAGGCCGCGGCCACGTTCGCGGTGCCGGGGCGCAGGCGGGCGCGCGACCAGTCCGAAGTGGACAGCGCGACCGTCCCGCCGGGGCGCAGGACCCGGCGGATCTCCGCCAGCGCGTCCACGGGACGGGCCAGGTGTTCGAACAACGCGTGCGCGAACACCAGGTCCACGCTCTCGTCCGCCACTGGCAACGCGTACACGTCCCCGGCCATGAACTCCACTTTGGACGATTCCGGGAACTGGCCCGGCTCGCGGTCCACGCCCAGCACGTTGCCCCGTCCGGCGATCGTCGCGAAGCCCGCGGTGATCGTGCCGGGTCCGCACCCCACGTCGAGCACCCGCATGCCCGGCCGCAGCAGTCGCAACACGTATTCGGCACGGTCGGCTGCGGTGCGTGACGCCATGACCGACAGCGCGTCCTGCTCGAACCCGGGCGCGTATCCCTCCAGCACACGCACACGGTACGGGCAGGAGCTGGCAGGATCGAGGGGTGACCACTCAGCACCCGCCCGCGAACATCCCCGACCGCCTCTTCGACGACCCCGAGGCCGAGGCCCGCTGGCGCGCGCGGTTCCACGCCCCGCGCGTGTCGGTGCCGGACTGGTCCCTCGACGCGCCGGACCGCAACATCTACGTCTCCAACGCCAGCGGCGTCTGGGAGGTCTACTCCTGGGACCGCGCCACCGGCGAGCACCGCCAGGTCACCGACCGCCCCAACGGCACCCTGCACGCCACCACCTCGCCCGACGGCAGCGCCATCTGGTGGTTCAACGACACCGACGGCGACGAGTTCGGCACCTGGATGCGCCAGCCCTTCGACGGCGGCCCCGCCGAGCCCGCCCTGCCCGGCGTGCACGCCGGCTACCCGGCCGGGCTGGAGATCGGCCACCGCATCGTCGCCAGCGGCGTCTCCACCGACGACGGCAGCGAGCTGTTCGCCACCCGCGACGGGCAGACCACCCGCTTCTACTCCCATGAGCAGGACGCCGGCATCGCCGCGCTGTCCCGCGACGAGACGCTGCTCGCGATCTCGCACGCCGAGCACGGCGACTCCCGCCACCCCGCGGTCCGCGTCCTGGACACCACGGGCTTCAACACCGTCGCCGACAAGTGGGACGGCGAGGGCAAGGGCCTCACGCCGCTGGAGTTCTCGCCCGTCGCCGGCGACCAGCGGCTGCTCGTCCTGCACGAGCGCCGCGGCCGCGAGGAGCTGCTGATCTGGGACGTCGCCGCGGACACCGAGCGCGAGCTGGACCTCGGCCTGCCCGGCGAGGTCGTCGCCACCTGGTACCCGAAGGCCGACGCGCTGCTCGTCGTGCACTTCCACGAGGCACGCAGCAGCCTGTACCGCTACGACCTGACCACCGGCGAACTGTCCGCTGTGGACACGCCTCCCGGGCGCATCGGCGGCGCCGGGGTCCGCCCGGACGGCACGATCGAGTACTCCTGGTCCAGCGCCGCAGAGCCGGCCGTCATCCGGGCCCGCGCGACCGACGGCGCCGACACCGTGCTGCTCACCCCGCCCGGCGACCCCGCGCCCGGTTCGGCGCCGGTCACCGACGCGTTCGTCGAGGGCGCGGGCGGCCGCATCCACGCGCTGGTCGCCCGCCCTCTGAACGCGCCGGACGGGCCGCTGCCCACGGTGTTCACCCTGCACGGCGGCCCGCACGCGGCCGACGAGGACCGCTTCTCCGCCTACCGCGCGGTGTGGCTGGACGCCGGGTTCGCCGTCGTCGAGGTCAACTACCGCGGCTCGACCGGCTACGGCTCGGCCTGGCGCGACGCGATCGAGGGCCGCCCCGGCCTGACCGAACTGGAGGACGTCGCCGCGGTGTACGACTGGGCCGTCTCCAGCGGCCTGAGCGACCCGGCGCGGATGGTCGTCTCGGGCGCCTCCTGGGGCGGCTACCTGACCCTGCTCGCCGTGGGCACCCAGCCGGACCGGTGGGCGGCCGGGGTGGCGAGCGTGCCGGTGGCCGACTACGTCGCCGCCTACGAGGACGAGATGGAGCAGCTGCGCCAGTTCGACCGGGCGCTGTTCGGCGGGTCACCGGAGGACGTGCCCGCCGTGTACCAGGAGTGCTCGCCGCTCACGTACGTGGACGCGGTGAAGGCGCCGCTGCTGGTGCTGGCCGGCGACAACGACCCGCGCTGCCCGATCCGGCAGATCGAGAACTACCTGGAGCGGCTGGCCAAGCGGGACCTGCCGTACGAGTTCTACCGCTACGACGCGGGCCACGGTTCGCTGGTGATCGCCGAAACGATCAAGCAGACCGCGGCCGAGGTGCACTTCGCGATGAAGGCGGTCGGCCTGGCCTAGTGGTGGAAGGCCGTGCTGGTGGCGGGCTTGTGCTGGGGCCGGTCCTGCTCGGCGAGTTCGGGCAGGACCCGCTGCAGGTCCTCGACCAGCAGGTCGGCCAGGTCGTGCGTGAAGCCGTTGCGGCAGACGATCCGCAGCACGGCGAGGTCGGTGCGGTTCTCCGGGAACGTGTAGGCGGGCACGAGCCAGCCGCGTTCCCGGAGCCGCCGCGACACGTCGAACACGTCGAAGCCGGTCACGTCGTCACGGGTGGTGAACGCGAACACCGGCAGCTGGTCGCCGCGGGTGAGCAGCTCGAACGGCCCGAGCCCGGCGATCCGGTCGGCCAGCCGGGTCGCCACGTCCCGGCAGGCCTGCTGCACGACCCGGAAGCCCTCGCGGCCGAGGCGGACGAAGTTGTAGTACTGCGCCGCCACCTGGGCGCCCGGCCGGGAGAAGTTGAGCGCGAACGTCGGCATGTCGCCGCCCAGGTAGTTGACGTTGAACACCAGCTCGGACGGCAGCGCGTCGCGGTCCCGCCACAACACCCAGCCGACGCCGGGGTAGACCAGTCCGTACTTGTGCCCGGAGGTGTTGATCGAGGCGACCCGGGGCAGGCGGAAGTCCCACTCCAGGTCCGCGTCGAGGAACGGCGCGATCATCGCCCCGGACGCGCCGTCTACGTGCACCGGGATGTCCCAGCCGCGCTCGGACTGCACCCGGTCCAGCGCGGCGGCGATCTCCGCGACCGGCTCGTAGCTGCCGTCGAAGGTGGAGCCGAGGATCGCGACCACGCCGATCGTGTTCTCGTCGCAGCGCGCGACGGCCTCCTCGGCGGTGAGGTGGAAGCGGTCGCCCTCCATCGGCACCAGCCGCGGCTCGACCTCCCAGTACTCGCAGAACTTCTCCCAGCAGACCTGGACGTTCGCGCCCATCACCAGGTTCGGCCTGCCGGTCCGGCCCAGCTTGCTCCAGCGCCGCTTGAGCGCCATCCCGGCGAGCATGCACGCCTCGGACGAGCCGGTCGTGGAGCAGCCCATGACGGCCTCCGGGTCCGGCGCGTGCCACAGGTCGGCCAGGATGCTCACGCAGCGGCGCTCGAGCTCCGCGGTCTGCGGGTACTCGTCCTTGTCGATCATGTTCTTGTCGGCGCAGTCGGCGATCAGCTCGCGCGCCTGCGGCTCCATCCACGTGGTGACGAACGTCGCCAGGTTGAGCCGCGCGTTCCCGTCGAGCATCAGCTCGTCCCGCACCACCTGCAGCGCGGTGTCGGCGGGCAGGGTCTCCTCGTTCAGCCGGCTGCGGGGCGGCGTGTAGGTCGCCGCCAGCGCCGGATTCGTCACCGCGTGCAGCGGGTTGCTCCCGCCCGGCCGGTCGTCGGCTCCCTGTTTGCCCGCGTGCAGCACCATGAGCCGAATCTAGCCCGGAAAACGGGCCCCGGAGCGCATTCCGGGGCCCGTTCGTGAATTCGGGTCAGGCGGTCTGCGCCTGCCACATCCAGTGGGCCTTCTCCAGCTCGTGCGTGATCTCGATGAACAGGTCCTGGGTGACCAGGTCGCTCTTGTCCGTCTCGTCGATGCGCTTGCGCATGCGCTGGATCAGGTCGGCGAGGATCGCCACGATGTTCTCGATCGTGGACTCGACGCTCTGCCAGTTGTCCGGGTAGTCGGGCAGGCCGGAGCTCTCCACGACCGTCTTGGCCTTGCCGTTCGGCGAGATGCCGATCGCGTTGGCCCGCTCCGCGACCTCGTCGACGTAGTTCCGCGCGGTGCTCACCAGCTCGTCGAGCTGGAGGTGGACGCTGCGGAAGTTCGACCCGACGACGTTCCAGTGCGCCTGCTTGGCGATCAGCGACAGGTCGACCAGGTCGACCAGCGCTGCCTGCAGCGCGTTACCGGTGATTTCCTTGTCAGCCGGGCTGAGCGGGCTCTGGATGGGTGCGTTCGCCATCGAAAAAATCCTCCTTGTCGACAACTCTTGGTCAGGTCGTCGCGGTGATCTCGACCTGGATGTTTCCCCTGGTGGCGCGAGAATAAGGACACACCTGGTGGGCCTGCGCCGCAAGTTCGCCCGCCTTGTCCTGCTCCAGGCCGGGCAGGTGGGCCACGAGCTTGACGGCCAGTTCCAGGCCGTCGCCGTTGCGGCCGATGCCGACCTCGGCGGTGACGGCGGAGGAGTCCACCCCCACGTCGGCCTTGCGCGCCACGAGCTGCAGGGCGCTGTGGAAGCAGGCGGCGTAGCCCGCGGCGAACAGCTGCTCCGGGTTGGTCATCTCGCCGCCCGGCCCGCCCATCTCCTTCGGCACGGCCAGGCGTTCGTCGATGACGCCGTCGGAGGAGGTGACCTCCCCGTTCCGACCGTCACCGCGGGCGGTCGCGACCGCTGTGTAGACCGGTTCCACGTGTTCCCCTCCGCCGACGGCAGGTGTCAGCGGGTGGATACCCCGTGGCCGGGAGGACGAATCCTCTAGCGGCGGCGGGCGAAGTCCACGACCTGCCGCCCGATCAGCTGCAGCGTCCGCACGGCCTTCTCCTCGGAAGCGCCGCCGACCTCGTCGAACTTGACCTCGGCGGAGTTGATCGACCCGCCGAGTGGCGTCGGCCACCCGCGCAGGGCGTGGGTGATGGTGCGCAGCTGGTCGAGGGTGGTCACCGCGGCCTGCCAGCCGTAGGCGACCGCGGCGAGCCCGACCGCGCGGCCGTCCAGGTAGGGGCGCTCGTCGGGCCGCAGGTCCTCCACGTAGTCCAGGGCGTTCTTGATCAGCCCGGACAACGCGCCGTGGTAGCCGGGCGAGACGATGACCAGCCCGTCGGCCCGGCGGATCGCCTCGACCAGGCGCACCGCCTGCGGGGTGCGCTCGGTGATCGCGGAGTCGTAGAACGGCAGCACCAGGTCGTCGCCGGTCAGGGCGAGCGTCTCGGCCCCGGCCGCGGCCGCGCTGTCCAGCGCGATGCGCATGGCGCGCTCGGACTGGGAGCCCGGGCGCAGGGAACCGCCGATACCGACCACATTGACCGCCGCACTAGTCACGCGTTCGAGGCTAACCCCTCCACCTAAGTGGAGGACCAGCATTTGGGACGGAGGCGGCCGTCACACCTACCCAACTCGCCTACCCGTGAGTAACCTCTGTCCCCATGGCGACCTCACTGCGGAGCCGCGCCGAAGCCGTCGCGGCTCAACTGATCTTCGGGCTCCCGGAGCCCCTGCGCCGGTTGATCGCCGGGCGCCCGATCCGGCTGGACGGGCAGGAGCTGGCGCTGGACGCCCAGCTGCTGCTTCGGCTCCAGCAGCTGAACCGGGTCACCATGAGCGCGGGCACGCCAGAAGTCGCCCGGCAGCGGATCATCGACTCGGGCCCCCTGGTCAGCGGCAAGCCGATCGAGCCGGTGCGCACGCAGGAGATCGTGATCCCGGCCGAGCACGGCCCGCTCCCGGCGACGCTCTACGTGCCGGACGGGCTGCCGTCGCCGTCGCCGCTGCTGGTGTTCTTCCACGGCGGCGGCTGGGTGGTGGGCAGCCGCGCGAGCCACGACAACACCGCGCGTTACTTCGCCAAGCACGCGGGCGTGCGGGTGTTGTCGGTCGAGTACCGGCTCGCGCCCGAGCACCCGTTCCCGGCGGCGCCCGAGGACGCCGTCGCCGCGTTCGACTACGCCCACGCGAAGGCGGCCGACCTGGGCGTGGACCCGGACCGGATCGCGGTGGGCGGGGACAGCGCGGGCGGCAACCTCTCGGCGGTGGCCGCCCAGGTGACGACCGCGCGAGGCGGCCCGGCACCGGCGTTCCAGCTGCTGCTCTACCCCGGCGTGGACGCGAGCACGCGGCGCCGGTCGCGGGACATCTTCGGCAGCGGCTTCTTCCTCACCGACACCGACATGACGTGGTTCATCGACCACTACGCGCCGGCGGGCGTGGACCGCACCGATCCGCGGTTGTCGCCGCTGCTCACCGAGGACTTCACCGGGCTGCCGCCTGCCTACATCGCCACCGCCGGGTTCGACCCGTTGCGCGACGAGGGCGAGGAGTACGCGGCCAAGCTGCGGGACGCGGGTGTGCCGGTCACGTTGAGCCGCCAGCGCGACCTGATCCACGGTTACGTCAACTTCCTCGGCGTCGGCAGGCGGTTCCGGGAGGCGACCTCGGAGGCGGCCGGCGCGCTGCGAGTCGGACTGCGGGCGTAAAAAGACCGGGATCCGATGTGGACGTCCACATCGGATCCCGGTCCCCCCTGCCGGATTGCTTGTCAGGCCACCGGAACCGGCACCGGAACCGGGAGCGGCGGAGCGGAGCCGAGCAGCGACGCGAGCAGGCCCGTCACTGTCTTGAGCAGATTCTTGAGCAGGTTGCTGACGATGTTCAGCGGCGGCGGCAGGTCCGGGATGTCCGGCACCGGAGGCAACTGGCGGACCTCGCCCGCCTTCGAGGGATCGGCCAGGATGCGGCTCGCCTCGGCGGCGTAGTCGTTGCCGGTGGCGGCGGCCTGTTGCGCGTCGGACTGGATGGTGTACTTCTGCCCCGCGGCGAGGTCGCCGAGCACCGGGCTCATCTGGCCGAGCGAACGCTGGGTGGCCGGCACGTCTCCGGCGTAGGCCGCCCTGGCGAGCTGGTCACGCAGCTGGAGGACCTGTTCCGCGGCGGCCTGCGTGCTGGACGTCCCCTTGCCCCCAGCCGCGGCGACGCCTGCCCCGGACACCGCCAGCACGCTGCCGGCCACCGCCACAGCGATGATCCGGGCGAATTTGCCTAACATCTCCCTACCTCCTGGCCTCGGTGGACCTGTCAGGAAAATGCGTACCCGCCGTGTTGATCTCCCACCACTCGGCGCCCGAAGACGACGGTTTCCAACGCTCACGTGGCGAATTCGAGTGCGGACTTGAGACCCGCATCTGATGAACAAGGCCTTCGCCCGTTGATCAAGATCTTGACGACCGGGATCGCGCAGCGTGACCACGTCACCCGCACGCACCCCAAACTCACTCAACCAGATGCAAAACAAGCCCCACCCAACAACCGCCGCCCGGCAACGGAAGCAAGCCGACCACCCCAACCAGACCTCCCCCGCCCCCGATCCACAGCCGATCTTTAGTCGCCGATCAGCGGGGTCAAGGCACGCTTTCCCGCCTTGACGCCGTTGCTCGGCGACTGAAACACAATCAGGCATCGGGGGCGGGGGTGGTCGGAAGGTGA
>NZ_JAKGSD010000091.1 GCF_021654135.1 Amycolatopsis tucumanensis
TCAAGGTGATCGTCCAGTGTCAGGCGACGGGATGACCACCCAGCTACCTTGGGTTCTGGGGCGCGGTGCTATAACTTCCGGTATAACTATACCGGCGAGGTGAGAAGTGATCGAGCTGAAGAGTCGTGGCGAGCTGGACGCCATGCGCGCCGCGGGGCGGGTCGTCGCGAAGGTGCTCCAGAGCGTCCGCGAGCAGGCGGCCGTCGGCACCAGCCTGCGTGAGCTGGACCAGCTCGCCGCGGACATCCTCAACGACGAGGGCGCCAAGTCGTCCTTCCTGCACTACCACCCGCGCTTCGCGCCGTCGCCCTATCCGGCTGTGCTCTGCACCAGCGTCAACGACGCCGTCGTGCACGGCATCCCGACCGACTACCGCCTCCGCGACGGCGATCTGCTGAGCGTCGACTTCGGCGCGCACGTCGACGGCTGGCACGGGGACGCCGCGGTCAGCTTCGTCGTCGGCAGCGCGAACCAGGCCGACCTCGACCTCATCGCCGCCACCGAGCGGGGCATGTGGGCGGGCATCGAGCAGGCCCGCCCAGGGAACAGGATGGGCGACATCGGCCACGCGATCGCCGAGATCGGGCGTCGCGCCGGGTACGGGTTGCTCGCCGACCACGGGGGTCACGGCGTGGGCCGCGCGATGCACGAAGCGCCGCACGTGCCGAACGAAGCCGTCGCGGGCAAGGGGATGCCGCTGCGGGAAGGGCTGGTCATCGCGATCGAGCCGATGTTCCTCGCGGGCGGCCGCGACGACTACCGCTACGGCGACGACGGCTGGACGATCCTGACCAGCGACGGCTCCCGCGCCGCGCACGTCGAGCACACCATCGCCGTCACCTCGGACGGCCCGCTCGTGCTGACGGCGCCGTGATGGAGATCCGCGAGTCCGGCGAGGCCGACCTGCACATCGTCCTGGGGCTGTTCGACGCGGCCGTCGAATGGCTCGTCGCCCGCGGCAGCGCCGGCCAGTGGGGCACCGAACCGTGGTCGGCGGACCCGGCGAAGGTCGAGCGCGTCCGCACGATGCTGCGTGACGGCCGCCCGTTCCTGGCCATTTCGGACGGTGCGCCGGCCGGCGCCCTGATCCTCGACCACCCACTGCCGTACACGCCGCCGGTCGATGAGCCCGAGGTGTACGTGACGCTGCTGCTGGCCTCCCGCGAGCACCGCGGCGTCGGCGCCCGGCTGCTGGAGTTCGCCCGCCAGGACGCCCGCGACCGCGGCATCGGCCTGCTGCGCGTCGACTGCTGGGCCGGCGGCGACGGCAAGCTCGTCCGCTACTACGAGGGCCAGGGGTTCACGCCGACCGAGCGGGTGCGCGTGCGCGACGACGTGTGGGTCCAGATCTTCGAACAGCGAGTGTGACACCTCTGGCGCGAATGTCAGTTACCGGGCAGTATGGCCGCCATGGCAACGTTGCTAGGCAAGGTCATCGTGATCACCGGAGGCGCGCAGGGGATCGGCGCCACCACGGCCGCCGCCCTGGTGCGGCTGGGTGCGAAGGTCGTCATCGGCGACCTCGACCCGGTCCTGGCCGAGAAGACGGCGGGTGAGCTGGGCGGCGACACGCTCGCCCTGCCGCTCGACGTGACCGACCACCGCGGCTTCACCGAGTTCCTGGACGAGGTCGAGCGCCGCCTCGGGCCCATCGACGTCCTGATCAACAACGCCGGCGTCATGCTGCTGTCGCCGCTGGCCGACGAGGACGACGCGGCCACGGCGAAGCAGATCGACGTCAACCTGCGCGCGGTCATCCACGGCACCCGCGAAGCCGTCCGCCGCATGCGCCCGCGCGGCCGCGGCCACATCGTCAACGTCGCGTCGATGGCGGGCAAGGCCGGGTTCCCCGGCGCGGCGACCTACTGCGCCACCAAGCACGCCGTCGTCGGCCTGTCCGAAGCGGTGCGGCAGGAGCTGCGCGGGTCCGGAGTGGACATCTCGTGCGTGATGCCCGCGGTCGTCCGCACGCACCTCGCCGACGGCCTGCCCGAGACCAGGCTCTTCCCGTCCCTGCGGCCGGAGGACGTGGCGAAGGCGATCGTCGGGACGCTGCAGAAGCCGCGGTTCGACGTGTTCGTCCCGAAATCGCTCGACGTGACCGGTCGCGTCAGCCGCCTGCTGCCACGTGCGGCGGCGGAGTGGTTCATGCGCGCGATCGGCGCCGACAAGGTGTTCACCCAGGCGCACGCGGGCGCGCGAGCGGAGTACGAAGCGAGGGTGAGGCAGCCTTGAAGTAGCGTCGGTCCCGGGGAAGGATCGGTGCGGTGAACGGAGTTTCGAGGTAGATGGTGGTACCCGCAGTGACCGCGATGGCGGCCAACGCACTCGGCGTCCTGCGCGGCGGTCTCGCCGACCTGCGGCCGGTGCCGCGCGTGCTGGTCGACCAGGGCCCGAACCGGTCGCTGTACCGGATGAGCCCGTCGCACGAGGGCGACCCGGTGCTGCTCGTGCCGCCGCTGGCCGCCCCCGCCCTGTGCTTCGACCTGCGGCGCGGTTGCAGCCTCGCCGAGCACCTGGTCGACCGGGGCCGTCGCACCTACCTGGTGGACTACGGCACCGTCGCGTTCTCCGACCGCAGGCTGGGCATCGAGCACTGGATCGACGAGGTGCTGCCGCGCGCCATCCGCAAGGTCAGCGAGGACTCCGGCGGGCGCGGCGTGCACCTGGTCGCGTGGTGCCTCGGCGGGCTGTTCTCCCTGCTGACCACGGCCGACCGCCCCGACCTGCCGGTGCAGTCGATCACCACGGTCGCCTCGCCGGTCGACTTCACCGCCATCCCGCTGGTCGCGCCGTTCCGGCCGCTGGTGGACCTCACCGGCGGCTACCTGCTCACCCCGCTGTACCGGATGCTCGGCGGTGCACCGTCCTATGTGGTTGAACGCGTGTTCTGGGCGACGGGCATCAACAAGCAGCTGACCAAGCCGCTGGCGATCCTGCAGAACCTCGGCGACCGGGACTACCTCGCCCAGATCGAGGCGGTCGACCACTTCATGGACAACATGATCGCCTACCCCGGCCGCACGTTCGGCCAGATGTACCACCGGTTCTTCCGCGCCAACGACCTCGTCGAGGGCGGGCTCGACCTGGACGGGCGGATCATCTCGCTGTCCGGCGTGAAGGTTCCGACGCTGGTGATCGCCGGGCGCAACGACACCATCGCCCCGCGGCGCGCCGTGGAGCGGCTGGTGCCGTTGCTGGAGAACGCGCCGGACGTGCGGTTCGAGACCGCCCCGGGCGGGCACCTCGGCGTGCTGACCGGCCGCCGCGCACGGGACACCACCTGGCGGCACATCGACGCGTTCCTCGGCGATCAGGTGTCCGATTAGGACTTCATCTGGCCGATCTGGATGAGGTTGCCGCAGGTGTCGTCGAACACCGCGGTGATCACGGTGCCCATGTCCGTCGGCTCCTGCGTGAAGCGCACGCCGAGCTCACGCATCCGCTCGTACTCGGCCTGCACGTCGGACACGGCGAACATGGTCCACGGGATGCCGTCCGCGACGAGCGCGTCCTTGAACGGTTTCGCCGCCGGGTGCCCGCTCGGCTCCAGCAGCAGTTCGGTGCCCTCCGGGTCCTCCGGCGACACCACCGTCAGCCACCGGTCCGCGCCCATCGGGATGTCGTGCTTCTTCACGAAGCCCAGCACGTCCGTGTAGAACCGCAGCGCCTTCTCCTGGTCGTCGACGAGCACGCCCGCCAGGTTGATCCTCATGTCCGTCCCCTCTTCCTGAGCCACCGCTCGACGATCGGTTCGAGCGGATCCGTGTTGATGTAGTGGAACTTGTACCGGCCCTCACGCCTCGACTCGACCAGACCGGCGGACTCCAGCACGTCGAGGTGCTGCGAGACCGCCTGCCGTGACGAACTCAGCCCGTGGATGGACACCAGCCGGGCGCAGAGTTCGAAGAGCGTCTGCCCGTCCCGGTCGGTCAGTTCGTCGAGGATCGTGCGGCGCGTGGGGTCGGCCAGGGCTTTGAAGACGTCACCCACGCCCGCAACGATAGGCAAGTGAATACTTGCCTGTCAACTCTACGTTCCCCTGTGTACATTAGGACCAGTCCTAGGGAGGTTAGGAAACATGCCGCGTGGGAGGATCACGCCGGACGCGCTGGTGTCGGCCGCCGCCGACCTGGCCGACGAGATCGGCTTCGAGAACGTGACGCTCGCGGCGCTCGCGAAGCGGTTCGGCGTTCGCGACGCCAGCCTCTACACCCACATCCGCGGCCTCGCCGACCTGCAGGAACGCGTGGCGCTGCGGGCGCTCTCCGAGTGGGCTGAGGCGCTGAGCGCGGCCGTGGCCGGACGCGCCGGCCGTGACGCGCTGACCGCCTTCGCCGACACGTACCGCACCCTGGCGACGGAGCACCCGGGGCGCTACGCCGCCACCCGGCACCCGGTGCCGCCCGAGCGGGCCGCCGAAACGCCGGGCGTCATGCGCATCATCGAGGTCTGCTACGCGCTGCTGCGCGGGTACGACCTGTCCGAACCGGACGCCACCGACGCGGTCCGGTTCCTGCGCAGCACTCTGCACGGCTTCAGCGACCTGGAAGCCACCGGCGCCTTCACCGCCGACCACAGCCTGGACGTCTCGTGGCGCCGGGCCGTCGACGCGCTCCACCACACGCTGACCAACTGGACGAAGATCCACTGACCGGACCGGAGAATCCCATGCGCATCACGCTCGACGGCACCCCCATCGACTACCACGAGCGCGGCGACGGCCCGCCGCTGCTGCTCCTGCCCGGCGGGGCGGGCCACGCCGGCGTCTTCGACGGGCTCGCCGCGCACCTGGCCGACGACTACCGCGTCGTCGCCATGTCCAGTCGCCTGGTGTCGGCGCGGCCGGACGGCGACCAGAGCCCGAAGGCCTACGCCGAGGACGTGCTCGGCCTGATCGACGCGCTCTTCGACGAGCCGCCCGCGGTGTTCGCGTTCAGCGCAGGCGCCATCACGACCCTCGACCTGCTTGCCCGCCACCCCGAGCGGGTGCGCCTCGCGGTGGTCCACGAGCCGCCGGTGTTCGGCCTGCTGCCGGACGCCGACCGGCACCGGGCCGCGATCGAGGCGGTGCGGGCGGCGGCGCGCACCGGGGACCTGGCGGAGGCGTCCCGGCTGATGACCGAGGCCATGACGGCGCCCGGACCCGGCGCGGCGACCCCGGAGTTGCGCCACCCCGGCGACTGGCTGGAGGGCTACGCGGAAACCAGCCCGGAGCCGCCGACGCCGGAGCTGCTGGAGCTGTTCGGCCGCCTGAGCGAACTCCAGCCGTTGTTCCTGGAGCACGTCCTGGTGCCGTTCACGTCCATGGACGTCGACCTGGCCGCGCTCGGCCCGCGACTGGTCCCCGCTGCCGGGATCGACTCGCGGGGCCAGCTGCCGTACCGGGCCGCCGCCGCGTTGGCCGCCGCCCTCGGCCTGCCGCTGACCGAGTTGCCGGGCGGCCACCTCGGACCCGTCGAACGCCCCACGCAGTTCGCCGCGGCGCTGCGCGCTCTCCTCGGTTAGGCCGGCTTGATGTCGTGCCAGCGGTTGAAGACGTTGTCCGGGTCGTAGTCGGCCTTGATGCGTTGCAGGCGCCGGTAGTTCTCCTCGCCGTAGCCGGCCACGATGCGGTCGTCGCCCTCGTCGCCGATGAAGTTGAGGTAGACGTCGCCGGAGGCCCACGGCCGCATGTCGGCGCGCAGATTGCGGGCCCAGGCGATGGCGCGGTCGTCGTCGGCCGGGTCGGCCCACAGGCCCAGCGGGTGCACGGCCCACTGGTTGTCGCGGTCGAACCCCGGCCAGTCCTGGCCGTGGGCGACGGCGCCGCCCCACGGCAGCAACGCGTGCTGCGACGGTGACGGCACCACCATGTCCAGCGCGCGCTCGCAGAACCGGTCGAGGGCTTCGTCGGGCAGTTCGCGCAGGTTCTCGTCGGACCAGTAGTTCCGGAAGCCGGCTGGGTCGTCGAGCATGGACTGCAGGCCGGCGTAGGGGACGTCGGTGATGACCTGGCCCTGCGGCGCGGTCGCGAGCAGCGGGCCGATCGTTTCGCGCAGCCGGGTTTCCGGGCCGGCGCAGGTGACCAGGACGCCGCAGCAGAGCCGGCCGACGAGGTGGCCTGGCACGAACTCCTCGGGCGGGCCGGTGAGGTAGAGCAGGCCGCCGCCGATCTCCTCCGGCGCGGTGCGCATGAGGTCGCGGTAGACGCCGGCGACGGCGCGTCCCTGGTCGCCGGGCCACAGCATCAGGGCCATCGAGAACTCCGGCAGGTCGTGCAGCCGGAAGGTGAGCCGGGTGGCGACGCCGAAGTTGCCACCGCCGCCGTGCAGTGCCCAGAAGAGGTCCGGGTTCTCCTGCTCGCTCGCCGTGACCTCGCGGCCGTCGGCGGTGACGAGGTCGACGGAGAGGAGGTTGTCGCAGGCGAGGCCGAACTTGCGCTCGATCCAGCCGGAGCCGCCGCCCAGGGTCAGGCCGGCCACGCCGGTGGTCGACACGCGGCCGCCGGTGGTGGCGAGGCCGTGGGGTTGGCAGGCTCTGTCGAAGTCGCCCCAGGTGGCGCCACCACCCGCCGTCGCGGTCTTCGCCTCGGGGTCGACGGTGACGGCGTTGAGGCGGCGCAGGTCGACGACGAGACCGTCCTCGACGAGACACGCCCCGGCGACGCTGTGACCCCCACCCCGCACGGCGACCGGCAGGGCGTTCTCCCGGGCGAACCGCAGGGCCGCCGTGATGTCCCGGACGGTCCCACACTGGGCGATGACCTGCGGGCGGGCGGTGATCATGGCGTTGAAGACGCCGCGGACGCTCTCGTAGTCGCCGTCGTCCGGCGTGACGATCCGGCCGTCGAAGCCGTCGCGGAACCTTTCCACCGAGGCGGGCTGGACCAGGTAACCAGTCATCTTCGGGCCTCCCTTCGGGATAGTAGGGAGAGTCGCACCCGGGAGTTGCGCGTTACGGCGAGCCGGAAGATCTTCTGTGGACGGTGAGAGGAGGTCCGTGACCGGGGTGCGCCAGTGGACGCGGAGGGCGGAGCCGTCACCGCGCGAGGTTCTCGCCGCGGTAATGGAGGGTGTGCAACCGCTCGCGCAGCGCGTCGCCTGGGCGGATGGGGACGGGGCGCCGATCAGGGCGTGCCGCAGGCTGGCCGCGGGGACGAGGACGTCGAGCCGCCGGTCGGCCGGGCGCACGGCGCGAGCGGGGCGAGGGTGTCCAGGCCGCGGAGGAGTTCGAGGATGAGGAACCGCAGGGCGGGGTGTTCGGCGAGCGCCCGCAGGCCGGGGACGTTCTTGAGTGCCCGAGGGAGACAGCTTCGAGGTTGACGCAGCCGGCCAGGGCACTGAGGTCGTCGAGCCCGCGCAGCGTCGCGATGCCGGCCAGCGGGGTCAGGTCCCGGCGGTGGCGTGCGGCAGGTCGAGGGCGAGTTTTCGCACGTGGCGGAACTCCGGCAGCTGCGCGGGGTCGGCGTGTCCCAGCAGGTGGAGCGCGACGCCGGGATGCGCGGCGAGCGCCTCCGCGGCGGCGGCGAGGACAGGGGCGGGCAAGGGCGCGCTGACGAGGACCCGCACAGCCGCTTGCCCGGCGATGCGCGGTTCGATGGTGGCGGGATCGGTGTCCGGCCGGATCGTCACCGTCGCTTCTCGCACGCGGGAAACCTAACGGCGCTGCGATGGCTCAGGTGTTCTGGACGAGGTCGGCGTGCCGGTGGGCGACTTTCCATTCGCCGTCCTCGCGGCGGTAGATCTGGGTCGCGCGCAGGGTGTAGTCGCGCGGTTCCCCGTCGACGGACGCCCGGGTGTGTTCGTAGCCCACCGTGTAGGCCATGTCACCGACCACATCGGCCGCGACGATCTCGTGTTCGTAGGAGGCGCAGTCCGAGAAGGTGGCTCCGAGCCGGCTGAACAGGGCGTCGATCTCGGCCTGGCCGGTGGCGTTCAGCCAGGCGCCCAGCACGGAGACCGGTTCCGCGCGCGACCAGATCGCCCGCCGTGGCGCCGGGTCGCCGTTGTGCAACGCGACTTCGGCGTCCCGCAGCCGGGAGCCGACCCAGGTGAGGAAGTCCTCGCGATCGCCCATGGTTCACCTCCGGGATCCCCATTGAACGCGCGAACGAGCGGAAAGACCAGTGCCGTCATCCGGCGGCCGAGTCCGCCCGGCTCTCCGCACACGGGGAGCCGGGCGGTGACGCGCTACTTCAGCTCCGCCGAAGTCTTCCCCAGCAACCGCCGTGCGACGATCAGCTGCTGGATCTGCTGCGTGCCCTCGAAGATGTCCAGGATCTTCGAGTCCCTGGCCCACTTCTCGAGCAGCATCTCTTCCGTGTAGCCGAGCGTCCCGATCAGCTCGACGCACTTCAGCGTGATGTCGACGACCGACCGGCCCGCCTTCGCCTTCGCCATGGATGCCTGCAGCGAGTTCGGCTTGCGGTTGTCGGCCATCCACGCCGACTCCAGCGTCAGCAGGTACGCCGCTTCGTAGTCGGCTTCCAGCTCCAGGTACGCGGCCGCCGCGGCGTGCTGGTGGTGCGCGGGGCGGTCGTAATCCACCACGACACCCGCCTCGGCCAGGATCTTCGCCGTCTCCTCCAGCGCGGCCCGCGCCAGGCCGACCGCCATCGCCGCGACCAGGGGGCGCGTGTTGTCGAAGGTCTGCATGACCCCCGCGAACCCCTTGGACGTGTTGATCTCCGGCGAGCCGAGCAAGTTCTCCTTCGGCACGCGGCAGTTGTCGAACCGCAGCACCGCCGTGTCGGAGGCGCGGATCCCGAGCTTGTGCTCCAGCCGCACGACCTCGAAGCCCGGAGTGCCCTTCTCCACCACGAACGACTTGATCGCCGCCCGGCCGAGCGACTTGTCCAAAGTGGCCCAGACGACCACGGCGTCCGCGCGGTCACCGGAGGTCACGAAGATCTTCTCGCCGTTCAGCACATAACAGTCGCCGTCCTCGGTGGCGGTCGTGGTGATGTTCGCGGAGTCCGAACCGGTGCCGGGCTCGGTGATCGCCATCGCGGCCCACACCTTCGCGAACCGCTTCAGCTGCTCGTCGTTGGCCACCGACGCGATCGCGGCGTTGCCGAGGCCCTGCCGCGGCATCGACAGCAGCAGACCCACGTCGCCCCAGCACATTTCGATCGTGCCGAGCACCGTCGCCAGGTTGCCGCCGTTGCGGTTCCCGGTCGCCTTCTCCTTCTCGTTGCGCCGCACGCCGGCCGCGCCCGCGCCGCCCTCGCCGGAGGAGTTCAGCCCGTCCAGCACCGCGGCGAACATGTCCAGCTCGACCGGGTACTCGTGCTCGGCGCGGTCGTACTTGCGCGAGATCGGCCGCAGCACTTCCGACGCCGCCTGGTACGCCTGGTTGATCAGCGCCCGGGCCTTCTTCGGGGTTTCCAGATTGATCATGATGACCTTCCCAGGCTTGTCAGAGGAGGACGACGCCCTCGAGCACACCGATCGCACGCAGGTCGCGGTACCACCGCTCGACCGGGTGCTCCTTCACGAACCCGTGCCCGCCCAGCAGCTGCACCCCGGCGCTGCCGATGCGCATGCCCTTGTCCGCGGCGAGCTTGCGGGCCAGCGCGACCTCGCGGGCGAACGGCTTGCCCTGCTCGGCCCGCGCTGCGGCGCGCAGCATCACCAGGCGCATGCCTTCCAGTTCGATCGCGATGTCGGCGACCGAGAACGCGACCGCCTGGCGGTGGCTGATCGGCTCGCCGAACGCGGTGCGCTCGTTCACGTACGGGATCACGTAGTCCAGCACGGCCTTCGCGGTGCCGGTGGCCAGCGCGGCCCAGCCGAGGCGGGACAGTCGCACGGCCTCGGTGAACACGTCCGGCGAGCCGCCGCCGAGCAGCGCGCCCGCGGGCAGCGACACCTTCTCCAGGTGCAGCTTCCCGGTCGCCGCGCCCCGCAGGCCCATCGCCGGGTCGGCCTCGATCGACACGCCCTTGGTCGACGACTCGACGAGGAACAGCGCCGGGCCGCGCCCTTCGAGGTCGGCGGACACGACGAACAGTTCGGCCTGTCCCGCGCGGGGGACCAGGGACTTCACGCCGTCCAGCTGGTAGCCGCCGGGGGTGCGGCGGGCCTTGGTGGCGGGCTTGAACGGGTCGAACAGCGGCTTGGACTCCAGCAGGGCCAGCGCCGCGGCGGGCACGTTCTCGCCGACGAACTCCGGCAGGTAGTCGGCCTGCTGCTGGGCGTCGCCCCACAGTACGAGCGCGTTGCTGACCGCGGACGGCGCGAGCACCGCGACGGCCAAACCGAGGTCGCCGTGGGCGAGTGCCTCGGCGACCAGCGCGTTGGTGACGACCGAGCGTTCCGCGCCGGCGCCGCCCAGCTCCTCCGGGATGCTGATGAGCGTCACGCCCAGCTCGGCGGCCCTGGTGAGCAGGCCGTCCGGCGGGCTGAGCTTCTCGTCCGCCTCGCCTGCCGCGGGACGCAGTTGCTCGGCCGCGAACTCGCTCACCGTCTCGACGATCATCTGCTGGTCTTCGGACGGCGTGAGGTCGAACAGGCCCTTGTCCTCGGCCGGCGCCGGGCGGGTCGCGTCACCGCCCCGCTTTCGCGACGAGGAGAACGTCCGGCTGGCCGCGCCGGCGACCTTGAAACCGTTCCTCGTCGCCGCCGAAACCAGGTTCTGAACCGGCTCGCGCAACCCGCTGCGTTCCAGCGTCCTGCTGCCCGCGAGCCGGGAGAGGGCGGCCAGGCCGAGGCCCATCACGTCCCGCTTCCGGCCGCTGTTCTCCCTGAGCGCTGCCACGTCGCACTCCCATCGCCGTTACCTACTCGTGAGTAGGTTATCGCATGGGGGCCGGTGAACGCCAGCCGCCCGACGTCAGGGGCGCCAGGTCGGGAGGACGGGCATCGGGGGCCGGAGCGAGCTGGGCGGCGGACCGACGGCGCCGGACACGAGCCGGAGCA
Organism: Amycolatopsis tucumanensis; assembly: GCF_021654135.1. Taxonomy (GTDB): domain Bacteria; phylum Actinomycetota; class Actinomycetes; order Mycobacteriales; family Pseudonocardiaceae; genus Amycolatopsis_E; species Amycolatopsis_E tucumanensis. Next base: position 10,902 of record NZ_JAKGSD010000091.1, read on the forward strand.
CGGCGGTGCCGTCCCGCACGTCTACGACCTGCATCGCGAGGACCCCGTCGACCGGCTTCGGCTTCTCGGGTTCGCCGCTGCTGCAGCGCGAGCCGGAGCCGTTCTCGTAGAGGGTGGAGACGCAGCCGGGGGTGAGGCTGCCGCTGCCGTCGCCGGTGGAGAACTCGATGCCCTCGGCGGTGACGGCGCGGACGGAGATCCGGTCGACCCCGCCCTGCCCGGTGAGCGCGATGTCGACCGGATCGCTCACCAGGACCTCGCAGTTGCCGTCCAGGCAAGCACCGTAGTCACGCCCATCGGCAGCGGCGAGCGCCGGCGGCACGGACGAGGTGGTGGCCGGTGCCGGGGTTTCTGTGGGCTGGTCATTCCCGCTGCACGCGGCAAGGGGCAGAAGGAGGAGGAAAACGACGGCGCGCTTCACGTCGATCACAGTATCGATGGGGCACCGGTTCCGGGGTGGATTGGCAGGTTTCGGCCAGGTGCGGCTGGGCGCGCTGTACCGCGGGTGAGCGACTTGTTACTCGAGGGGCGAAGTGAGCGAGAGCGGCGAACCTGTTCATTCGGTGGCTTCCGCGATCACGAACGCCGTGGGAAGCCCCGAGCATGACGGCGCGAAGCACATGCTCGGGGAGGCGCAGGCGGGCCGGTGGGCGGTCGACGAAGAGACCGGAACTCATCTGCGGAGTGCGATTTCGCATGCTCACGGCCAGCTCGACGCGCTGAACGCCCGAATCGAGTTGCTTCGACGGGCGCCGAAGCTCGGTAATGATGCTTACGCGCGGCAGGTGGCGGAGCACATGCGAGCCGCGATGGATTCCGATGCCCAGTCCCTGGTGCCGGTGTTCAAGGCGCTGTTGGAAGGGCTGGATAATCTTCAGCAGGCGCTGGAGGTGGCAATGCGCAACTATGACGCCGCCGATGAAGCCGCGACGCAGTATCTCGGGCGTTTCAAGGACTGAGGGGACCAGTGATCCGTAGCTCAGGTATGGCGAGCCTTCTGGCCGGTGTCGCCCTGGGGTTGGCTGCGTGCACCGCCACCGTGGACGGTGCCCCGGCGCCGGATCCGGCCGTGACCGCCTCGCCGACCGGGACGAACGCTTCCGATCTGCTGCGTTCGCTCGATGCCTGCACTGTGCTCGACCAGCTGCTCGCCGGTCAGGGCTTCCAGCCCGGTGAGCGGAAGGCGGTGCGGAACGAGTGTGTCGCTTCCAAGAGCGAGTACGGCGCCCTCGCGATCGCGCTTGATCCGGTCCAGGGCCTTGCCGAACTGCAGGCCCAGGAACCGCGGGCGGTGTCCACGCAGGTGAACGGCCGCAGCGCGCTTCAGGTGGGTTCTCCAGCGGATGGGATGTGCGAGGTCGGCCTAGCGGTCGGTGAGCACGCGCGCGCCCTGGTCATCGCCTCGATTTCGCGGTCCGATGTTCGCGATCAGGTCTGCACGGCGGCGCAGGAGCTCGCCGGCAGGCTCGAACCCCTGCTGCCCAAGCCCTAATCCAGGTCCAGCACCGCCGCCATCAGGACGCGCAGCTCGGCCGCCAGCCCCGGCCGGGAGTTGACCCGCCGTGTGCGGGACAGGTCGTTCGCGATCGTCAGCGCCGCGTGGACCGTGATCTTCGCTTCGCGCGGGTTCAGCGCCGGCTGCGCCGCGCCCAGCAGGGTCACCCACTGCGCCACGTAGTCCCGCTGGATGCGCAGCAGCTCGGGGCCCTCGTCCTCCGCGTAGTTGACCGCGTCGGCCGAGAACGAGACCGCCAGCTCCGCCGAACCGGTCAGCACCCGCACGTACGACTCGATCAGCCCACGCAGCGCCTCCGTCTCGTCGGCGCTGCTCAGGCGCACCCGTTCGGCGTCCAGCAGCAACCGGTCGCCCGCCCGCCGCGCGATCGCCCCCAGCAGCGCCGCCTTGCTCGAAAAGTGCCGGTACACGCTCGGGCCCGCGATGCCGGCCGCCGCGCCGATGTCCTCCATGCTCACCGCGTGGAAACCCTTGCGGTGGAACAGCTCCGCGGCCGACGACAGGATCTGCTCCCGCCGGGACGGCACCCCGACGCCCACCGGCACCGGCTCGTCCTCGACGACCTCCGACGGCAGCCGCACGTGCAGCACCCGCCGCGCCAGCTCCGCCAGCAACTCGGCGAACCGCTTCCGCGCCACGGACGTCCGGTGCACCGAAACGCTGCCGAACACGCTCATCGCCGCCCAGCACAGCAGCTCCGCGTCCGCCGGCCCCAGGTCGGCGCGCAGGTTCATGAGCTCCTTGGCCCACGACGACAGCAGCGCCGTCGACCGCCGGGCGATCTCGCGCTGGTCCTCCGGCGACAGGTGCCGCCCCTCCCACCGCCACAGCGCCGCCACGTCGCGCCGCTCCACCGACGCCTCCGCGATGCCCCGCAACAGCCGCTCCACCTGGGCGCCGTCCGGCCGCCGCAGGCTCGACAACGCGGCCGCGGTCGCGTCCTCCATCTCCTGCACCCCGCCGAGCAGCACGTACGCGAGGATCGCCTGCTTGTCCGCGAAGTGCCGGTACAGGGCGGGCCCGGTGATGCCGGCCGCGGCGGCGATGTCGTTGATGCCGACGCCGTGGTAGCCGCGAGCGCGGAACAGCTCGGCGGCGAGGCCGGCCAGCTGGCTCTTGCGGTCGGGGCGGCGGGAGGTGCTCGACATGGTGATTCCACTCTAGCCGGAGTGAGCCCCCCTGCAAACGGTTGACACCAGGGGATTCAGGCGGAGTATGTTAGTGGCAATTAGCGTCAGACCCAGACGGATGCAGTAAGCAGGAAGGACCGTCGGTGTGAGCAACGAGGCATACATCTACGAGGCGATCCGGACGCCCCGTGGCAAGAACAAGGGTGGATCCCTGCACGGGGTGAAGCCGATCGACCTCGTGACCGGACTGATTCACGAACTCCAGGCGCGGCACCCGGGCCTGGACCCGGCCGCGATCAACGACATCATCCTCGGCGTCGTCTCGCCGGTCGGTGACCAGGGCGCCGACATCGCGCGCGCCGCGGCGATGGCCGCCGGCCTGCCCGACACCGTCGCCGGTGTCCAGCTCAACCGCTTCTGCTCCTCGGGTCTGGAGGCCGTCAACCAGGCCGCCGCCCGGGTGCGCTCCGGCTGGGAGAACCTGATCATCGCCGGTGGCGTCGAGTCGATGTCGCGCGTGCCGATGGGCTCCGACGGCGGCCCGATGTTCACTGACCCGGCCACGAACTACGACACGTACTTCGTGCCGCAGGGGATCGGCGCGGACCTGATCGCCACCATCGAGGGCTTCAGCCGTGAGGACGTCGACCGGTTCGCGGTCCGTTCGCAGGAGAAGGCCGAGGCGGCCTGGTCCGGCGGCTACTTCGCGAAGTCGGTCGTGCCGGTCAAGGACATCAACGGCGTCACGATCCTCGACCACGACGAGCACCGCCGCCCCGGCACCACGCTGGAGAGCCTGGCCAAGCTCAAGCCCGCGTTCGAGACGATCGGCGAGTTCGGCGGTTTCGACGCGGTGGCGCTGCAGAAGTACCACTCGGTCGAGAAGATCAACCACGTCCACACCGGCGGCAACTCCTCGGGCATCGTCGACGGCGCCGCGCTGGTGCTGCTCGGCAACGAGCAGGTCGGCAAGGACCTGGGCCTGACCCCGCGCGCCCGCATCGTGGCGGCCGCGATCACCGGGTCCGACCCGACGATCATGCTCACCGGCCCCACCCCGGCCACGAAGAAGGTCCTCGACATCGCCGGGATGACCACCGACGACATCGACCTGTTCGAGCTGAACGAGGCGTTCGCCTCCGTCGTGCTCAAGTGGATGAAGGACCTGAAGCTGCCGGACGAGAAGGTCAACGTCAACGGCGGGGCGATCGCGATGGGCCACCCGCTCGGCGCGACCGGTGCCATGATCCTCGGCACCATGGTCGACGAGCTGGAGCGGCGCCAGGCGCGGCGCGCGCTGCTGTCGCTGTGCATCGGCGGCGGAATGGGTATCGCGACGATCATCGAGCGGGTGTGATCATGACCAACACTATTCGCTGGGACCAGGACTCCGACGGCATCGTCGTGCTCACCCTGGACGACCCCAACCAGTCGGCCAACACGATGAACGCCGACTTCCGCGAGTCCTTCAAGAACACGGTCGAGCGGCTGGAGTCCGAAAAGGACTCGATCACCGGTGTCGTGATCACCTCGGCGAAGAAGACCTTCTTCGCGGGCGGTGACCTGCGTGACCTGATCCAGGCCACGCCGGAGCACGCGGCCGAGATCACCGAGAGCACCAACGCCATGAAGGCCCAGCTGCGCAAGCTGGAGACCCTCGGCAAGCCGGTCGTGGCCGCCATCAACGGCGCCGCGCTGGGCGGGGGCCTGGAGATCGCGCTGGCCACGCACCACCGGATCGTCGCGGACGTGCCGGGCACCGTCATCGGCCTGCCCGAGGTGACGCTGGGCCTGCTGCCCGGCGGCGGTGGCGTGGCGCGCACCGTGCGGCTGCTCGGCATCCAGAGCGCCGTGCTGAACGTGCTGGTGCAGGGGCAGCGTCACAAGCCGGCGAAGGCACTGGAACTGGGCCTCGTGCACGAGGTCGTGTCCAGTGTGGACGAGCTGCTGCCCAAGGCCAAGGAGTGGGTGAAGGCCAACCCCGAGGCGCAGCAGCCGTGGGACGTCAAGGGCTACAAGATGCCCGGCGGTTCCCCGTCGAACCCGAAGTTCGCGGCGAACCTGCCCGCGTTCCCGGCGAACCTGCGCAAGCAGCTCAAGGGCGCCCCGATGCCCGCCCCGCGCGCCATCCTGGCCGCCGCGGTCGAGGGCGCGCAGGTCGACATCGAGACCGCGACGCAGATCGAGACCCGCTACTTCGTCAGCCTGGTCACCGGCCAGGTCGCGAAGAACATGACGAAGGCGTTCTTCTTCGACCTGCAGCACATCAACTCCGGCGGTTCCCGCCCGGACGGGTACGAGAAGTACCAGGCGCAGAAGGTCGGCGTGCTCGGCGCGGGCATGATGGGCGCCGCGATCGCCTATGTGTCGGCGAAGGCCGGGATCGAGGTCGTGCTCAAGGACGTCTCGCTGGAGGCGGCCGAGAAGGGCAAGGGCTACGCGGTCAAGCTCGAAGAGAAGGCGCTGTCCCGCGGCAAGACCACGAAGGAGAAGTCGGACGCGCTGCTGGCGCGCATCAAGCCGACGGCCGACCCGGCGGACTTCGCCGGGGTGGACTTCGTGATCGAGGCCGTGTTCGAGAGCCAGGAGCTCAAGCACAAGGTCTTCGGCGAGATCGAGAACATCGTCAACCCGGACGCCGTGCTCGGGTCGAACACCTCCACGCTGCCCATCACCGGCCTGGCGCAGGGCGTGCAGCGGCAGGAGGACTTCATCGGCATCCACTTCTTCTCGCCGGTCGACAAGATGCCGCTGGTGGAGATCATCCGCGGGGAGAAGACCTCGGACGCCACCCTGGCGAAGGTCTTCGACTACACCCTGCAGATCAAGAAGACGCCGATCGTGGTCAACGACAGCCGCGGCTTCTTCACCAGCCGGGTGATCGGCACGTTCATCAACGAGGCGGTCGCCGCGCTCGGCGAGGGCGTCGAGCCGGCGTCGATCGAGCAGGCCGGTTCGCAGGCAGGCTACCCGGCGCCGCCGCTGCAGCTGATGGACGAGCTGACGCTGACCCTGCCGCGCAAGATCCGTGAGGAGACGAAGTCGGCGATCGAGGCCGCCGGTGGCACCTGGAAGGCGCACGCCTCCGAGGCGGTCATCGACCGGATGATCGACGAGTTCGACCGCAAAGGCCGGTCCAGCGGCACGGGCTTCTACTCCTACGACGAGAACGGCAAGCGCGTCGGACTGTGGCCCGGGCTGCGAGAGGCGTTCAAGTCCGGCAGCGGCAACGTGCCGTTCAAGGACCTGCAGGAGCGCATGCTGTTCGCCGAGGCACTGGAGACGGTGCGCTGCTTCGACGAGGGCGTGCTGATGTCCGTGCAGGACGCCAACATCGGCTCGATCTTCGGCATCGGGTTCCCGGCGTGGACCGGCGGTGTCATCCAGTACATCAACCAGTACGAGGGCGGTCTGCCCGGTTTCGTGGCGCGGGCGAAGGAGCTGGCCGAGAAGTACGGTGAGCACTTCCAGCCGCCGGAGTCGCTGGTGAAGAAGGCCGAAGCCGGCGAGAAGTTCGAATAACAAGAACAGAAAAGGCGCCCTTCCCGACAGATCGGGGAGGGCGCTTTTTTCTTTCTCCGGAACGCAAGCCGGCAACGGAAATGAGCCGACTACCCCAACCAGACCTCCCCCGCCCCCGATCCACAGCCCGCTTTTAGTCGCCGACCAGCCGTGTCAAGGCACTCTTTCCCGCCTTGACACGGCTGCTCGGCGACTGAAACACAATCAGGCATCGGGGGCGGGGGTGGTCGGAAGGTGACCTTTCGAGCGCCGTGAGGCGCTTTTCGCGCGACAGCGCGGCTTTAAAGATCAAAAGAGTCCTCGCCGGACGGGCAGG
>NZ_JAKGSD010000092.1 GCF_021654135.1 Amycolatopsis tucumanensis
AGCCACTACCAGCGAAGACACAACCAACATCACGAAGTGCGGCTGGAGTACTAGGGATCGGGAAGCGTTTTCCGGCCCGGGTTGCTGGCAGACTGCGGCCGTGACGTTGTTGTTCGAGGGTGAGCTGCACGTGCACTACGGGCAGTTCTACGTGGAGAGCCGGACCGACGAGTTCTTCGACGGGCTGACCGACGCCCGCGGCGGTCAGTCGAACGGTCTGTGCGGGGCCGCGGTGCCCGGCCTGCTGTTCCTCACCACCGGCCTGCACACCGGGAACGTCGAACTCACCGTGGAGGTCCTGGACGGGCCCGCGCCGGTGGGGGAGGACTGGGAGGAGGTCGTCGAGGTGTCGTTCCGGCCGCAAACGGCGGCCGTGCAGCTGGTGCAGTGGGCGGCGGAAGCGAGCTGGCCCCTCGACCTCGAACCCGTCGACTACCGCGTGCGGTACTGCGCGTCGGGCATTGAGCAGGCGCGGGCGAAGGACACCCGGCTGACCGGCGAACCCCCGCTCGACCGGTACCTGCTGCAGCTGTGGCCCGCGCCCCCGGCGGCCGACGTGGTCGTCCGGGAGACCAGCGCGACCGCCGCCTACTGGCACAAGCACGCCCGGACCCTGCCGCCGCCCCCCACTCCGGAGCAGCGGGCGGAAGCCCGGCGGCGGGAACGTCTGGAACGCGAACGGGCCCGCCGGGAGGCCGCACGTGCCGCCGAAGCCCGGCGCTGGGGCGGCCGGCCGCCGGGCGAACGGCTCAAGCGCGTGAACGACGGCCTGGTCCTGGCGCGGCTGGACCGGGATCTCACCGACGCGATCGAGCGGCTCGACGAGACCACCCAGCGCGCGGTGGCCGTGTGGCTGGCTCGCCGGGCGTGCGACGAGGCCGGCCTGAGCGACCTCGACTGGGTCGCCCGGGCGCTGGCCGCGCTCGGGGATGGCGAAGCGGTGCCGCCGTTCGACGACCACGCCGCGGTTTTCGAGCGGCTGCACGGCGACGACCGCGTCGCCTACACGGCGGTGCCGTCCTACGACGGGCGCCACGACCGGGTTTCGCAGCAGCACGCGGCCCTGCCCGCGGTCCTGTCGGCCGTGGCGGGCGACCCGCTGGCGTCGGCGCTGGAAACCCTGTTCCACGCTACGGTGACGTTCGGCAGCGGCTACCCCCGCCTGCACGCCGAGGTGCGCCGCGCGTTCCTGAGGCCCGCTTAGGCGCCCAGGATCAGGCACCCAGCGCGCTCAGCACCAGCGCCGACACGGTGGCGCGGTGCGCCGGGCTGTCCTCCCACCGCAACCGGCGCCCGGACTCGACCACCACGCCGAAACCGGCGTGCACCAGCACCCGCGCCTGCCTTGAGTCGAGCTCCGGCCGCACCGCCCGCAGGTGCTGCTCCCACACCGCGATGTGGTCCCGCTGCGCGGCGACCAGCGGGCGCCGCAGGTCGTCCGGCAGCCCGACGATCTCGGCGTTCGCGACGGTGGTGAGAGCGTTGTACTCGAAGCTGTACGCCACGTAGGTGGCCGTCAGCGCGGCGAGCGCGTCACGCGGATCGGTCACCCCGCGCAGGTTGTGGTCCACCGCCTGCGTCAGGAGCGCCGCCGCCTGCAGGCACGCCGCCGCGAGGATGTCGGCCTTGCCGGGGAAGTAGCGGTACAGCGCGGACGGGACCAGGCCGACGGCCTCGGCGATCCGGCCGTTGGTGACCGCGGCGAACCCGTCCCGTTCGAACAGCGGCACGGCGGCGGCGAGGATCTCCGAGCGCCGCGTCCGCGCCACCGGTTGCGCGGGGAGTTCGACCGCGTGCGCGGTGCCCGCCTCCGGGTCGGCCGCCGCCACGCGCAGCGCACAGCTCCGCAGCTCGTCCTCCAGCCGCCGCTGGGCGATCGACGTGTGGTGCATCGTGATGGACCCGATCGCGCCGAGCGCCGCCGCGGCCCGCAGGTGCTCGCCGGGCCGCGGGTGCTCGCGCCGCACCGCCTCCGCCACCCGCTCGACGACACGCGCGAACTTGCCCCGCAGCACCCGCCGGTCCGCGCGGTCGAGGTAGCGGGACTCCCACCGGTAGAGCCCGCCGGACGCGCGGTGGGCGACGGTGACGCGGGTGGCGGCCGCGAGCACGTCGGCCAGGGGCGCTCCGGCGGGCACCTCGTCCAGCGCGGCGAGGAGGCCGTCGACCATGACGTCCGCGCACTCGGCGAACAACGCGTACTTGTTCGGGAAGTGCCGGTACAGGGCGGCGGCGGTGATGCCGACGCCGGCGGCGATCTCCTCCATCGACGCCGCGTGGTAGCCGCGCTCGCTGAACACGCGCCCGGCCGCGTCGACGATGAGCTGCCTGCGGTTGCGGGGCCGGACGGCCGCGGCCGGCTCTGCGGTCACCGTGCGTCGGACGTACGCGGGAACTGGGCCATACGCGCCAGTCAACCACGCCCCGCGCGGCTCCTCTTGCCGACCAGCCTCCGTGCTCGATATGTTAATGAGAAATCTCTTCGTGAACCGGCAACGAATGCCCCACCACACCTACCAAGGAAGCTAGGTAAGTAAATGACCGATCTCAACCGACGGAAGGCACTGTCGCTCGGCGTCGCCCTGGGTCTGGTCGGCGCGGCGAGCGCCACGCCGGCGTGGGCGTGGTCCCCGGCCGGGTCGGTGGCGGGCACCGGCACGGGCGCGGATCCGTGGTGGGTCTGGGACGACGAGGTGGACGCCGTCGTGGCCGGGCTCTTCGCCGAGGGCCGCATCCCGGCGGTCAACACCGCGATGGCGTCCTGGGTGAACAACCGCGACCCGCTGCCCGCCGGCCTGCCCGCCGAACTGTCAGCCTGGCTGCAGACGGTCAACAAGCTGCCCACCTGGGCCGACCCGGTCAAGCTGCGCCGCGCCGCGGACTTCAACCGGCGCAAGGACACCTACCTGTTCATGCTGTACGGGCTCGGCAGCGGCATCATGAGCACGGTCATCCCGCGGGAGGCCAAATCGGTGTACTGGTCCGCGGGCGGCGCCGACATGCAGGACCGGGCGGCGAAGACGTTCACCTTCGGCTACGACCTGAGCGACCTCGACGCGTTCGAGCCCTCAGGCCAGTTCGTGGTCACCGCCAACAAGACGCGCCTGGTGCACGCCGCGGTGCGGCACCTGCTGCCGCAGTCGCCGCACTGGCGGGCGGTGGCCGACGAGCAGAAGCGGATCCCGATCAGCAACGGCGACATCCTGATCACCTTCCACAGCCTGGGCACCTTCGTGCACCGCAAGCTGATCGAGTGGAAGGTCCCGATGTCGCCCGCGGACGAGGAGGCCTTCCTGCACTCCTGGCAGGTCGCCATCCACCTGCTCGGCGTGCGGGAGGAGTTCATCCCGAAGACGTGGGCCGAGGCGGACGCGCAGTCCGCGTCGGTGCTCACCCCGCTGCTCGCGCCGACGTTCGAGGGTCAGGAGCTGGCCGAGGACCTGCTGGGGCTGACCGCGCAGATCGACCTGGGCGTCACGCGCGGTTTCCTGAACGAGTTCGTGCGGTACGTGCTGAGCGACGAGATCGGCGACTGGCTCGGACTGAGGCGGGACTACGCGGCGGCCGGGCTGATCCGCGCCGGGTGGCCGGCCTACATCGCCTTCCGGGAGGGCCTGCTGCCCGTCGCGCCCGCCGGGTTATACATGTTCGACCAGTTCATCCGGGCGATCGCGATGCTGTTCCTGAACAAGGGCACGTCGGCGACGACCACGCCGATCACCATCCCCACCGGGAACCGCCCCGGAACCTGATCCGTGCGGTCGTCGCGCCCGGTGCGGCGGCCCGAGCGCGACGACCGCGCTTCCAGCGCCGTGCCTTGACGCCGTTCGCGCCCGCGCGGTTGGCTTCGGAGATGACCCTGGGGGAGTCGTACGTCGAGCGGCCGCCGTTGCCGGCGCTGGCCGGAGTGGTGCGCACGGTCTGGATCCAGCGCACCGGCGACGCGCCGTACGTGCAGCGGCACCTGCCCACCGGCGGGGTCGAGATCCACTTCCCGCTCGGCGGCCGCCCGCAGCTGCTCGGCCCGCTCACCGGTCCGCACGTCGAGGTCGTCCCGGCCCGCACCACGCTCGTCGGGGTGCGGTTCCGGCCGGGAACCGCACCGCCGCTGCCCGCGGCGCTCGACGACCTCGTCGACCAGCGCCTGGACCTCGCCGGACTGTGGGGCTCCGCGGCCGGCCGCCTGGTGGAGGAGGCCGCGGGCGGGCCCGAGCGCGCGCTCTTGCTCCTGCAGCACCACCTCCTGCGCCGGTTCCGCGCGGCGGGGAGAGTGGATCCGCTGGTGCGCGAGGCCGCCACGGCGCTGATGCCCTGGCAGCCGGTCGGCATCGACACCCTGGCCGACCACCTGGCTCTGTCGGCGAGCCAGCTGCGCCGCCGCTGCCTTCAGGCGGTGGGGATGGGCCCCAAGGTCCTGCAGCGGACGTTGCGGTTCCAGGGGTTCCTTGCGCTCGCCCAGGCGGGCGCCACGGCGACGGGCCGTCGCGGCGTGGACGGCGTGGCAGGCCTCGCGGTCGACGCCGGGTACGCCGACCAGGCCCACCTCAGCCGGGAGTGCCTCCGCCTGACCGGCGTCACCCCGCGTGAACTCCTCGGCGGTGACGTCGAACGCTGCGCCTGCGGCCACGATCACTCCGCGTCGTACCTGCCGTTCCTCGCGCGGCGCGACCGGGCGCCCCTGCTCGTCTGATTCCTGCGCGTTTTGTTCAAGAGCCGCCGCCGCGCCGCTCCTAGCGTGGTCCTCCACCGACCCGCACCGGTTCTTCACTTCCCCAGACGATCGACGGCGAAGGAGCGCAATGACCAAGGTTCTCGTCACCGGCGGGCTGGGCATGATCGGCGCCCACACCGCCCGCGCGCTCGCCGACCTGGGCCGGGAGGTGGTCTGCACCGCCCACTACCGGGCCGAGGTGCCGTCGTTCCTGGCCGGCGAGGTCGCCGTCGAGGCTCTCGACGTCACCGACCGGGACGCGTTTCTCGCCCTCGGCAGCCGCCACGACATCGGCGACATCGTCCACCTCGCCGGCAGCGTTCCCGGCGACGACCCGGTGGCCTTCTTCCGCACCGACACGACCGGACTGCTCAACGCGCTCGACGCGGCCCGCGTCTGGGGCGTGCGCCGGTTCGCCGTCGCCAGCAGCCTCGGCGTCTACTCCGGACGGACCGAAGTGCCGTGGCACGAGGAACTCCCGCTGCCGTCCGCGGACCTGCCACACCTGATCATCGCGTTCAAGAAGGCCGTCGAGCCGCTCACCACGCACGCCCTGCGCGGCAGCGGCGTGCAGCCGGTCCTCCTCCGGATCGGGAGCACCTGGGGTCCGTTGATGGACCCGGAGTCGCCGTTCAACCCGATCCCGCCCTGCATCAGCGCGGTGCTGCGCGGTGAGCAGCCCAAGCCGCTGTACGCCGACGACGGCGGTGACAGCTGCTACGCGCCCGACGCGGGGCGCGCGATCGCGATGCTGACCACGGCGGAAACGCTGCGGCACGACACCTACAACGTGTCCCGCGGCGAACCGTTCACCAACCGCGAACTCGCCGAGGCCCTGCGGGCGACCACGTCCGGGCCTGCGCTCGACGTCCGGCCGGGACGGCAGAACGGCCCCGGTCCCGACCCCTACCTCGACATCACCCGGCTCACCCAGGACACCGGTTTCACACCCGCGTTCGACACCGCCGCGGCGGTCGCCGACTACGTCGCGTGGCGCGCCGGCAACCCCCGCTGAACGGACATCCCGTCATCGAGCCGAACGTGCGCCGCGACCCGCGTCTCGCGCTGTCCCTCGCCCCCGCCGGCAACCCCTTCGTGCCGGTCGTCGTGCGGGGGCGGGGCGTCGCCCTGGTTCGGAACCGGGCGGGTCAGTCCAGCAGGTCCTCGATCCGGATCGGGATGTGGCGGACGCGGATGCCGGTCGCGTTGTGGATCGCGTTGGCGACCGCCGCCGCCACGCCCACCGTGCCGATCTCGCCGAGGCCGCGCGCGCCGAGGTCGTTGTGCAGCGTGTCCGGGTACTCCACGAACTCGACCTCGATGTCCGGGATGTCGGCGTTCACCGGGATCAGGTAGCCCGCGAGGTCCGCGTTGGCGAGCCGGCCGCTGCGCTCCACCTCGAAACCCTCGTGCAGCGCCGCCGACACACCCCAGATCATGCCGCCGCTGAGCTGGCTGCGCGCGGCCTTGTCGTTGATGATCCGGCCGCCGTCGAAGACCCCGAGCATGCGCGACACGCGGGCCTCGCGGGTGAGGCGGTGCACCCGGACCTCGACGAACTGCGCGCCGAACGAGCTGAACGAGTGCTTGGTCAGCTCCTCGCCCGGCGCCGACGACCCGACCGCGGTGAGGCTCGGCCTGCCCACCGCGCGCAGCACCTCGCCGAAGGTCATCGACCGGCCGCCGCCGTGGACGCGGCCGTCGGCGTAGGTGACCTCCTCGCCGGCGAACGGCGCCCCGGGAGCCGAGGCCAGCGCGAGCAGTTCGTCGATCACCTGCCCGGCGCCCGCCATGATCGCCGTGCCCGCGCTCGCCGTCGCGGTGGACCCGCCGGACATCCCGCCGGGCGGCAGAGCCGAGTCGCCGAGGCGCGGGGTGATCCGGTCCGCCGGGATGTCCAGCGATTCGGCGCCCACCAGGGACAGCACGGTCAGCAGGCCGGTGCCCGGGTCCGCGCCGCTGGTCGCGATGTCCGCCGTGTCGTCCGCGTTGAGCGTGATCCCGACCGACGCGGGGAACCGGAGCGCGGGGAACATCGCCACGGCCACGCCCATGCCGACCAGCCAGTCCCCGTCGGTGCGGCCGCCCGGCCTGCGGTCGGCCCACCCGAACCGCTGCGCGCCGATGCGGAAGCACTCGTCGAGGTGCTTGCTCGACCACTGCAGGTCTTTGCCGGGCGGGGCGAGCGAGTTGTTCCGCTGCCGCAGCTCGATCGGGTCCATGCCGAGCGCGTCGGCCAGCTCGTCGATCGCGCTCTCCAGCGCGAAGGAGCCGGGCGCCTCGCCGGGCGCGCGCATGAACGTGGTCGGCGGCAGGTTCAGCGGCACGATCCGCTGGCTGATCTGCAGGTTGCGCGTCGCGTACCACTCGCGGGACGTGCCGTGCGAGGTCGGCTCGATGAACGAGCGCGCGGTGTCCGTGCTGCACCACGAGTCGTGCCGCAGCGCGACCAGCGTGCCGTCCCGTTCCGCCCCCAGGGTGATCCGCTGCACCGTGGCCGCGCGGCCCGCCGTCGCCGTGAACACCTGCTCGCGGGTCAGCGACGCCTTCACCGGCCTGCCCAGCGCGCGGGACGCCGCGGCCGCCAGGAACGCGGGCGCCGAGGTGCGGCCCTTGCCGCCGAACGCGCCGCCCACGAACGGGTTCACCGCACGCACCGCCGCCGGCTCCAGCCCCAGCGCCATCGACAGCTCCATGGCCTGCAGGTGGGCGCCCTGGTTTCCACTGTAGACGGTGAGGGTGCCGTCGTCCCACACCGCGACGGCCGAGTGCGGCTCCATCGGGGTGTGGTTCTGCGCCGCCGTGCGGTAGGTCGCGTCGACGACCACCGGGCTGGCGGCGATCGCGTCCTCGATGGACTCGACGCCGTCTTCGAGCACGCTGAGCGTCGGCGGCGCGTCCACATGCCCCGGCGACGCCTCGATGGCCGTGGCCAGCCCGTCCTCCAGCGAGGTCACGGCGGGCAGCTCCCGGTAGGCGACCTCGACCAGCATGGCCGCGTCCCGCGCCTGCTCGAACGTCTCCGCGACGACGAAGCCGATCGGCTGGCCGACGTAGGTGACCTGCCGGTCGCGCAGCGGAATCCACGTCTCGCCGAACATCGGCATCGTGACCGCGTTCAGCGCCAGCGGGTCGAAGGGGGAGTACACGCCGAGCACGCCCGGGGCGCTCTTCGCGGCGGTGACGTCCATGGACTCGATCTCGCCGTGCGCGATCGTGCTGACCACGATGTAGCCGTAGACCATGCCCGGGAAGTTGTGGTCCACCCCGTACTTCGCGCTGCCGGTGACCTTCAGCGGCGCGTCCAGCCGTGCGGGCATCAGCGGCTCCCCTCGGTGACTTCGAGCAGCGCGCGGACGATCGTCCGCGGCAGCAGGGACAGCTTGAAAGCGTTTTCCGACAGCGGCCGTGCGCCGTCGGTGGCGAGCGCGGCGGCCGCCGTGAACGACTCCTCGGTCGCCGGCTTCCCGCGCAGGGCCGCCTCGACCGCCGTGAGCCGCCACGGCACGGTGGCCACGCCGCCTGCCGCGACGCGCGCGTCGGCGACGATCCCGTCCCGCACGTCGAGTGCGACCGCGGCCGAGCAGAGCGCGAACTCGTAGGACTGCCGGTCGCGCACCTTCACGTACGTCGAGTGCGTGGCCCAGTCCAGCGGCGGCACGACGACCTCGGTGATCAGCTCACCGGGGCGCAGGTCGTGCTCGACGTGCGGGGTGTCGCCCGGCGTGCGGTAGAAGTCGGTCAGCTTGACGGTGCGCTCGCCGTCCGGCCCGGCGAGCCGGACCCCGGCGTCGAACGCGACGAGGGCGACCGCCACGTCACTGGGGTGGGTGGCGACGCACTTGTCGCTCGTGCCGAGCACCGCGTGCATCCGGTTCGCGCCGCCGAGCGCGGGGCAGCCACTGCCCGGCTCGCGCCGGTTGCAGGGCGTGGTCACGTCGCGGAAGTACGTGCACCGCGTGCGCTGCATCAGGTTGCCGCCGATGCTGGCCATGTTGCGCAGCTGCTGGGACGCGCTGAGCAGCAGGGCGCGGGAGATCGCCGGGTACACGCCGGGGTGCGCGGCGATGTCGGCCATCCGCTCCAGCGCGCCGATCCGCAGCCCGTCGCCGGTGTCGATGCCGCGCAGCGGGAGCCCGTTGATGTCCAGGACGCGTTGCGGGGTCAGGACGTCGAGCTTCATCAGGTCGACGAGCGTGGTGCCGCCGGCCAGGAAGGTGCCGGGGGAGTCCAGCGCCTCGGCGACGGTGGCCGGGGCGGTCAGCTCAAAGGCTCGCATCGGCCCTCCTCGCCTGCTCGACGGCGCGGACGATGTTCGGGTACGCCGAGCAGCGGCACAGGTTGCCCGACATGAACTCGCGGACGTCCGCGACGTCCTGTTCGACCGCGGCCACCGCGGACATGACCTGCCCCGGCGTGCAGAAGCCGCACTGCAGGGCGTCCTGGTCGGCGAAGGCCCGCTGCACGGGGTGCAGCTCGTCCCCTGTGGACAGTCCTTCGACGGTGGTGACCGGTTCGGTCACGGTGGCGGCGAGCGTGAGGCAGGACAGCACGGGCCGTCCGCCGACGTGCACGGTGCAGGCGCCGCACTGGCCGCGGTCGCAGCCCTTCTTGGGGCCGGTGATCCCGAGTCGCTCGCGCAGCGCGTCGAGCAGCGTGACACCCGGGTCGACGCTCAGGTGTTCGGGGTGGCCGTTCACTTCGAGTGAGATGTCCACTGGGTCTCTTCCCTGACGGCGTGGTGGGTCCGGAAACGGAAGCGGATATTTATCCGCTTGCTCTCGACGGTATCGGATTACAATCCGCTTCGCAACGAAGAGTACGCCCGGAGCAGCTCCAGGTGGGCGGGTTACCGTGAAGCGGCACCGGAACGGCGAGGGAGGGACCAATGACGACGGGTTCGGTCAGCCCACGGCGTGCCGACACCCGCCGCAACCACGAGCGCATCCTCGCCGTCGCGGCGCAGACCCTCGCCGAGTCGGGGGAGGTGTCGTTCAACGCGATCGCCAAGCGCGCCGGGGTCGGCGTCGGCACCGTGTACCGCCACTTCCCGGCGGCCGCGGACCTCATCCTGGCCGTCTACGAGCGCGAGGTCCGGCACCTGCTGGAGGTCGTGCCGGAGCTGCTCGAGCACGCCGGGCCGGCCCGGGCGTTCCGGACCTGGGTGACCGACCACCTGGCGCCGTACATGATGACCAAGCGCGGGCTGGCGAAGGCGCTGGCCGAGGCGACGGCGCAGCGCGGCACGCTGCCGGTCAGCGCCGTCCAGTCCATCCGCGAGGCGATGGAAGCGCTGCTGACGGCCGGTGTCGAGGCGGGCCTGGTCCGCCCCGGGGTGGACGTCGAGACGGTGATGCGCAGCCTGCTGGGCCTGCTGCACCTCGACCCCGAGGACGACTGGCAGCGCCAGACGGCGGACCTGGTGGACCTCGTGTGGCGCGGTCTTCGCCCGGACTGAGCACCAGCGACTGTTGCCGGGTGCCGCTCCTGGCCGCCCGGGGACGAAGGTCACTTCTCCGGGTAGGGCGCTGTACTCGCGGGTAGCCGTCTGGCAGGGTCGTGACTCCGGCCGCGTTCGCGGGCCGTGTGGAAGGGGTGAGCACGTGCCCGGGACTCTGGAGAAGATCGCCCACGGGCGCCGGGGTGAGCAGGAGATCCGGCGTTTGGAAGGGCTTCTGCGGCTGGAGCAGCCGCAGTTCGCGCCCGGTGTGGTGCACGAGTGGGTGGCGCGCGAGTTCGCCCGGTTCGACGGCGCCCCGGTGCGGGCCTACATCCCGATCCTGGTGGAACGCGCCGTCCGGGCGCGGCTGCGCGCGACGCCCGTGGTGCCCTGCTCGCCCGCCGCGGACCTGGTGGAGTGGGCGCGCGGCACGGCCGAGATCCTGCTGGCCGGGGAGCTGCCGCGCCGCTGGCAGCACACCCGGGGAGTGGCCGGGCGGGCGCGCGAGGTGTCCGCGGTCCTGCCGCCCGCCGAGCGCGCGGTGCTGGTCGCGGCCGCCTGGCTGCACGACATCGGGTACGCGAGCCCGGTGTCGGTGACCGGGCTGCACTCCCTGGACGGTGCCCGGTTCCTGGCCCGGCTCGGCGTTCCGTCGCGGGTGTGCGCGCTGGTCGCGCACCACTCCGGCGCGGCGGCCGTGGCCTCGTTGAGCGGGCTGGCCGGGGAGCTCGCCGAGTTCGGTGACGAGCGCGGGGCGGTGCGGGACGCGTTGTGGTACTGCGACATGAGCACCAGCCCGTGGGGTGAGCCGGTCTCGTTCGAGGAGCGGATGGCCGAGATCGAGACCCGCCGCGGCCCCGAAGACCCGGTGGTCCGGGCGCTGGCGATCAACCGCGCCGAGCGGGCCGCCGCGGTCGAGCGGACCACCGAGCTGCTCCGCCGGCGTTCCTGCTGATCAGCTGCCCGCCAATTCGGTGAGCAGTGCCCGGACGCGCCGGTCGATCTCGTCGCGGATCGGTCGCACGGCGTCGACGCCCTTGCCTGCCGGGTCTTCGAGCTGCCAGTCGAGGTAGCGCTTGCCGGGGAAGACCGGGCAGGCGTCGCCGCAGCCCATGGTGATCACGACGTCGGCGGCCCGCACGGCGTCCGTGGTCAGCGGCTTGGGGAATTCCTTGGACAGGTCGAGGCCGATTTCGCGCATGGCTTCGACGACGGCCGGGTTGATGGTGTCGGCGGGGGCGGAGCCGGCGGAGCGCACGGTGACCCGCCCGGCGGCGTGGTGGTCGAGCAGCGCGGCGGCCATCTGGGAGCGGCCGGCGTTGTGGACGCAGACGAAGAGGACTTCAGGTGTGGTCATCGGGTGGTCTCCGTTGTGGTGAACCGGCGGCGGAGGGCGAGCGAGACGTAGACGAGCGCGACCAGCACCGGCACCTCGATCAGCGGGCCGACGACCCCGGCGAGGGCCTGGCCGCTGGTGGCCCCGAAGGTCGCGATGGCGACGGCGATGGCGAGCTCGAAGTTGTTGCCCGCCGCGGTGAAGGCGAGCGTGGTGGTGCGCTCGTAGTTCAGGCCGAGCGCCTTGCCGAGGGCGTAGGAGCCGGCCCACATGAGTCCGAAGTAGACCAGCAGCGGAAGCGCGATGCGGGCGACGTCCAGCGGGCGGCTGGTGATCTGGTTGCCCTGCAGCGCGAACAACACCACGATGGTGAACAGCAGTCCGTACAGGGCGACCGGCCCGATGCGCGGCAGGAACCGGGTTTCGTACCAGTCGCGGCCCTTGCCTCGTTCGCCGAGACGGCGCGTGAGGTATCCGGCGACGAGCGGGATGCCGAGGAAGATCAGCGTGCTCTTGGCGATCTGCCACCCTGACACTGACAGGCTGGTGGTGTCGAGGCCGAGCCGGCCGGGCAGGATCTCCAGGTAGAACCAGCCGAGCGCGCCGAACATGATCACCTGGAACACCGAGTTGAGCGCGACCAGCACGGCGGCGGCTTCGCGGTCGCCGCAGGCGAGGTCGTTCCAGATGATGACCATGGCGATGCAGCGGGCCAGGCCGACGATGATGAGGCCGGTGCGGTACTCGGGCAGGTCCGGCAGCAGCAGCCACGCGAGGGCGAACATCAGCGCCGGCCCGATGAGCCAGTTCAGCACGAGCGAGGGCCACAGCAGTTTCCGGTCGCGGGTGACCGAGTCCAGCCTGTCGTAGCGGACCTTGGCCAGCACCGGGTACATCATCACCAGCAGGCCGAGCGCGATCGGCAGCGAGATGCCGTCGACGGCCACGGCGTTGAGGCCGGTCTCCAGGCCGGGGATCCAGCGCCCGGCGAGCAGCCCGAGGACCATCGCCGCGCCGATCCACACCGGCAGGAAGCGGTCCAGTGTGGACAGCTTGCCGACGACCCCGGCGGGCGCGGTGCCGGTGGTCGTCATGCGGTCACCGCCGCCGGCGTGAGGACTGCGGACAGGCGGGCCAGCGTCTCGGGCTGGACGCGGTAGTAGATCCAGGTGCCCCGCCGCTCGCCGGTGATCAGCCCGGACTCGCGCAGCACCTTCAGGTGGTGCGAGATGGTCGGCCCGGTCAGCTCGAACGCGCCGGTCAGGTCACACACGCACGCCTCGCCGCCGTCGTGCGAGGCGATCAGCGACAGCAGCCGCAACCGCACCGGATCGCCGACCGCCTTGAACACCCTGGCGAGCTCCGCGGCCTGCGGCTCGGACAGGGGCTCGCGCACGAGCGGCGAGCAACAGGCGACGTCCTCCGCGGGCGGCAAATGCTTCGACATGCCTCTATCTAAACAGACTTCTATATTGGGTTGTATCGAGGCGAGGATCACGCCCGGAGGAGACGGCTCACCAGGTACTCCGCGTCGCGGCCGACGCCACGGATGGTCGCGGAGGCGAAGCTGCGCTGCCACTCCAGCCCGACGTAGCCGAGGCCGCGGTGGGTGGTGGACAGGCCGCGGCGCTGCCGGGGCGCGCCGGTGCTGTCGAGGGCGCCGAGACCGCGCAGGTAGGGGAACGCGGGGCGGAACCCGGTCGCCAGGATGATCGCGTCGACGTGCTCGCGGGTGCCGTCCGGCCAGGTGACGGTGTCGTCGTCGCAGCTGGTGAACAGGCGGCGCTGATCGGGGTCGCCGGCCTCGATGGCGGAGCGGTAGCCGCCGGTGTCCAGGACCGGCGTGCT
The DNA here is from genome assembly GCF_021654135.1 of Amycolatopsis tucumanensis. Classification (GTDB taxonomy): domain Bacteria; phylum Actinomycetota; class Actinomycetes; order Mycobacteriales; family Pseudonocardiaceae; genus Amycolatopsis_E; species Amycolatopsis_E tucumanensis. The sequence continues at coordinate 13,336 of NZ_JAKGSD010000092.1, forward strand.
GGGCTTGGTGCGCAGCCACGGCCCGACCGGCAGGGCGTCGAACCCGGTGGCCCGGAACCAGAAGTGCACGTCGCGGCCGCCAAGCAGCTGGACGCCGACATCCGCCCCGGCCGCCGGCGTCATCCACGGCGGGTAGTTCCAGGTGCAGCTCGACGATGGCCCGCCTGTCACGGCACCGATCGTGATCGCCGCGACCGGAGCGTTCGGCTCGTCGCACCGGCCTGCGTTACCCGGGCTGGACCGCTTCACCGGCGCCGTGCTGCACCCCGGCCGGTGTCGCCGGGGAAGGGCAGGCCGGGCAGGGCGCTGTACCGAGCGGGCGCACACCGCGGGCGAGCAGGGCGTGGGCGGCGGCGAGGCCGGCCTGCCCGCCGCCGATGACGACGGCCTCGGGCATCAGGAGTGTCCTTTCCGGACCGGCGACAGCGAGATCAGCTCCGGCCCGGCCGGCGTGCCGCAGCACCCGCCCTGTCCGGGCTCGTCGAACAGCCCCGACCCGCCGCACACCCCGGTCTCGGCGAGCTGCAACTCCACCCGCTCCGCGGCCGCGTGGTCGCCGGCCAGGAAGGCGGCGATCGAGCGGACCTGCTCGTAGCCGGTCATCGCCAGGAACGTCGGCGCCCGGCCGTAGCTCTTCATGCCGGCCAGGAACACGCCCGGCTCCGGGTGCGCCAGCTCCTTCGCCCCGTGCGGGTAGACGGTGCCGCAGGAGTGCACGTTCGGGTCGATCAACGGCGCGAGCGCGACCGGCGCCTGCAGCGTCGCGTCCAGCTCCAGCCGCAGTTCCGACAGCCACGAGAGGTCCGGGCGGAACCCGGTGACCGCCACGACCTCGTCGACGTCGAGCCGTGTCCCCGCCGAGGCGGTCAGGATCAGCCGGCCCGCCGGGTCGCGGTCGACGGACTCGGTGCGGAACCCGGTGAGCACCGTGACCAGGCCGGCCTCCACCGCGGCCTTGGCCCGCAACCCGAGGGCGCCGCGCGCGGGCAGCTGGTCGGCCTCGCCGCCGCCGAAGGTGTCGCCCACCGCGCCACGCCGCAGCAGCCAGCTGATCCGGGTCTCCGGCTCCTCCTGCGCCAGCGCCGCGAACGCCACCAGCGCGGTGAGTGCGGAGTGCCCGCTCCCGGCGATCGCCACGTGCCTGCCGGCGTAGCGCGCGCGGACTCGCGGGTCGTCCAGGTCGGGAACGCGGTAGGCGATGCGGTCGGCCGCGGCTCGTTCGCCCGGGGCGGGCAGGCCGTCGCCGCCCAGCGGGTTCGGCGTCGGCCAGGTGCCGGACGCGTCGATCAGGGCCGCCGCGGTGACCAGCTCCTCGCGCCCGTCGCGGTGGCGGACGTGCACGGTCAGCGGCTCGGTGTCGCGGCCGTGGTCGACCACCCGGTCCCGGCCGCGCCGTGCCACGCCGGTCACCTCGGTGCCGAAGCGCACCCGCGTGCCCAGCACCGCGGCCAGCGGGGCGAGGTATTCGGTGACCCACTCCTGCCCGGTCGGGTAGCGCTCCGGGGCGGGCCGCTGCCAGCCGGTCGCTTCGAGCAGCCGTCCGGCCGCTGGGGCGACCAGCTCGCGCCACGCCGAGAACAACCGCACGTGGTTCCACTCCGACACCGCGGCTCCCGCGCCGGTGCCGCGTTCCAGCACCAGCGGCTCCAGCCCGCGCTCGGTCAGCTCGGCCGCGGCCGCCAGCCCGATCGGCCCGGCACCCACCACAACGACCGGCAACTCGCTCATCCGAACCCCTTTCATCGATCTCTGTCGATTGAGGTCGGACTCTATCGACCGGCGTCGATGGTCGCAAGCATCGATTCCAATCGATACACTCGGCGGCATGACCGTCGTGACGTCACCCGCGGCCCAGGTCCTGCCCGAGGGCGAGGCCGGCACCTATGCCGAGTGGTTCGCGTGCCTGGCCGAGCCCACCCGCGTGCGGCTGCTGCACGCCGTCGCAACCGCGCCCGGCGGCATCACCGTCGGCGCGCTCACCGAGTTGCTCGGCATCAGCCAGTCCACGTGCTCGCACCACGTCCGCAAGCTCGCCGACGTCGGGTTCGTGCGGGTGCGGAAGGAGGGGACTGCCAGCGTCGTCACGATCAACGCGGCGTGCTGCTCCGGCCTGCCGCACGCCGCCGACGCGGTGATGGGCCTGCTCGCGCCACGGCCGTGCTGCCCCGAGGACGTGCCCGCGGACGTCACGGTGCGCGCCCTGGGCGACGACGACTGGCCGTCCGTGCGGCGCATCTACGGCGAAGGCATGGCGACGGGCATCGCGACGTTCGAGACCACGGTCCCCAGCCGCGCGGTCCTCGACGCGAAATGGCTTCCCGGCCACCGGTGGGTCGCCGAGGTCGACGGCACGGTGGTCGGCTGGGCCGCCGCAACCCCGACGTCGGCCCGCGACTGCTACTCCGGAGTGGCCGAGACGTCGATCTACGTCGCCGAGGGCCACCGCGGCCGCGGAATAGGCAAAGCGCTGATCCGCAAGCAAGTCACGGCCGCCGACGAGGCCGGCCTGTGGACCCTGGAAACCTCCATCTTCCCCGAAAACCGGGCCAGCCTGGCCCTGCACCACGCGGCGGGCTACCGCACCGTCGGAATCCGCGAACGAATCGCCCAGCGGAACGGCGAGTGGCACGACACGGTCCTGCTGGAGCGCCGCAACAACCTCGGCTGAACAGCTGCGGCCATTCGGTCCGATGTGGACCTAGCGTTCTCCTGCGCCCGGGTCGGTCAACGGCGCACCTGGTAGCGCAGGTGCAGTACCCGCTCGCCCGGCAGCACGTCCGGGTTCTCCAGCAGGTGCTGCGCGTCGACCGAGCCGAAGTAGCGCTTGCCGGATCCGAACACCACGGGGACGACGTCCATGCGCACCTCGTCGACCAGGCCCGCGGCGAGCACCTGGCCACCGACGTCCCCCGCGGCGACCTCGACCAGGCGGTCACCGGCGAGCTCCTGCGCCTTGGCCACGGCTGCCTCGATGCCGTCGACGAAGTGGAACGGCGCCTCGGCGTCCCAGCCCTCGGGTGCCGGCCGGTGCGTCACGACGACCACGTGGTCGATCCCGCCCGGGGGCTTGCCGTCCCAGCCGTCGGTGAGGTCGAAGACGTGGCGGCCGGCGATCGTCACCCCGATCCGGTCCCAGTACGCCCGCGTGTAGTCGTAGGAGGTCCGGGACACGTTCAGCGCTCCGCTGTCGTCCAGGGGGACGTCTCCGCTGGTCAGCCAGTCGAACAGCGGTCCGGGTTGGTCGTTCTCGTCGGCGATGAAGCCGTCCACCGACACCGAGCTGTACAGGACCACCTTGCCCATGGGGACTCTCCTCTGCTTGGAAGGTGCCCCGAAACTAGCCGGTCGCGAGCGGCGGTTCTTGTAAGAAATCAATCGGCCGGCAGCGGCCAGCCGTCCAGCGCGTGGCCGGGGTGTTCGCGCAGGAACCGCCGCCGCACTTCGAGGTACCGGGTCGGCGTGAGCCCGGTGAACTCGCGGAACTCGTGGCCGAAGTGGGCCTGGTCGAAGTAGCCGGCGCCGGCGGCGAGCTCGCCCCAGTCGACCGGTCCGGCGGGGTCGATCGTGAACACGGTGGCCGTGAGGCGGTAGGTGCGGGCCAGCCGCTTCGGCGTGACGCCGACGAGCTGCTTGAACCGGTGTGCCAGATGGGTGCTGCTGACACCGGCTGCCCCGGTCAGGTCGCCGATCGCCACCGCCCCGCTGGTCGCCTCGATGACGCTGCTCGTGTGGCGGACCAGCCCCAGGCCGGCGGTCTCGCGCAGCCGTCGCCTCAGTTCGTGCTCGAGCAGCGACAGCATCTCGTGCGGTCCGTCCGCGGTGCCCAGCCGGTCCCGCAGCTCGGCGGCGGCGGGCCGGCCCCACACCTGCTCCACCGTCACGGGCCGGTCGCACAGCTCGGCCGCGGGCATCGGCAGGAACGGCGCCAGCCCCCACG
>NZ_JAKGSD010000093.1 GCF_021654135.1 Amycolatopsis tucumanensis
CCGCTCCCTGCTCGACACCCGCGCCGCCGCCACCCTCATGGCCAAACTCCGCGACCGCACCCGCGACGACGGGCCGCTGGCCGGGCTCACCGAACGCGAACGCACCCTGCTCGACCTGATTGGCGAAGGACTCACCAACGCCCAGATCGCGCAGCGCATGTACCTCGCCGAAAAGACCATCAAGAACTACGTCTCCCGGCTACTGGCCAAACTCGGACTCGAACGCCGCACCCAGGCCGCCGTCCTCGCCGCCAAACTCCGCACCGGCGAGCACGCCGACGCACCCCGGCCCGGGGCGCCCGTAGTGCGCTGACAGACCACCCGCGAGGGCGAGGGGGAAGGGCCTCCGGCGATCCGCCGGAGGCCCTTTTTACTGCTCAGTTCAGCTCACGCGGCCGACGTGCGCGTCCACTTCGGATGGCCGGTGACCGGCGGTCCGCCTGGCCGGGATGATCACGACCGGGCAGCGCGCGTGGCGCAGGCACTGCGCCCCGACGGACCCGAGCAGCGCCCGGGACAGCCGGCCGTAACCGTGGCTGCCGAGAACGAGCATCGCGGCGTCCGACGACACCGACAGCAGCATCCGCACCGGGTCGCCCTCCACGATCTCGCGCTGCACCGGGACCTCGGGGGCACCGGTGTGCACGCGGTCGATCAGCTCGTCGAGGGCGTGCCGGTGTGCCAGGCGGACCGCTTCCGCGGCCTCGCCGCCGCCGGCGTAGCTCCAGACGTTGACCGCCACCACGTCCCGGCCGGTCGGCGCGGCCTCGGTGATCGCCCAGCGCAGCGCCTCCGCGCTGCCGGCCGAACCGTCCACTCCCACCACGATCGATGCCATCACGTCGTCCTTCCGCACGCCGTTTTCGCCGCGTCCAGCGTCGTGCGGCGCCGGGGACGGCAGGAAGGGCCGTTGGTCCCCGCCACGCGGGCATCCCGGCCCTGCCCGCCACGCCTGGCCTGAGCTGCACTGGAGGCATGACATTTCCCGACGACTACACCGTGAACGCGGCACTGGCGCTGGCCGTGCGCGCGCCGTCGGTGCACAACACCCAGCCCTGGCGGTGGCGGATCGGCGACCGCACCGTCCACCTCTACGCCGACCCGGCCCGGCAGCTGCCGGAGACCGACCCGGACGGCCGCGACCTGCTGCTCAGCTGCGGCGCGGCGCTGCACCACCTGCGGGTGGGTTTCGCGGCGCTGGGCTGGCGCGCCGAGGTGCACCGGCTGCCCAACCCGGCCGAACCCGGTCACCTCGCCGCCGTCGAGCTGCACCGCCACGAACCGGGGCAGGAAGAGATCGCCTTGGCCGCGGCCATCCCGCGACGACGCACCGACCGGCGGCGGCACAGCTCCTGGCCGGTGCCCGACAGCCACATCGAAACCATGGCCGCGCGCGCCGCCGACGAGGGCGTCATCCTGCGCGAGGCCACCGGCTCGGCCCGCTACCACCTGGCCGAAGCGGTCTTCGAGGCGGCGCGCCGCCACGCGGCCGACCCCGCCTACCGGATGGAGCTGGCCGCGTGGAGCGGACGGCACTTCTCCACCGAGGGCGTGCCCGCGGTCAACGCCCCGGCGCCCGATCCCACGCCGGGCGCGCTGCCCGGCCGCCCGTTCGCCGATCCCCAGCTCGCGCAACCGCCCGGCACGAACGGCGAGGACGACGAGACGGTGCTGCTGGTGCTGGGCACCGCGTCGGACGATCCGCTGTCCCGGCTGCGTGCCGGCGAGGCGACCAGCGCGGTCCTGCTGACCGCGACAAACCTCGGACTGGCCTCCTGCCCGCTGACCGAGCCGCTGGAGATCACCGGCACCCGGCAGCAGGTGCGCGACCGCGTCACCGGCGGCACCATGCCGCAGATGGTCCTGCGCGTCGGCTGGGCGCCCGTCAACGCCGACCCGCTGCCCGCCACACCGCGCCGCCCGCTGGCCGAGGTCGTCACCCCGCTCAGCACGCAGTCCGCCACCTGAGGAACCGACCATCGAGAAGGGCGCCGGCCGCGTGGCCGGCGCCCTTCTCGTGCGGGGAGGGAAAACCCCACTCCTGCCGCCCCGCCGTTTCCGGGCAGCTGGAAGTGGGGCTCCTCCGGGGCGAAACAGCCCCCGCCACCCGCCACGAAGGGACGCCAGTCCACACGGCCGGCGTCCCCCTGCCGTCGCAGCGCGGCGCTAACGCCCCACCTGACGCGGCCAGTGTGAGGTCCGCCTCCGGGCTAACGGTCCTCCACATGAACACCCGCCACACAAGAAAACGCCGGCCACACGGGCCGGCGTCCCCTTCCGTCGCAGCGCGGCGCTACCGCCCGGCCTTGCCGTCCCCTGACGACTCGCCCGGCGCGGCCAGCGAGAAGTACGCCTCCTCCTCCTGGGCGACGTGCAGGGTGAGCACGGCGTCCAGGCCGTAGAGGGTCGCGCGCAGGTCGTCGATCTGGTCGGGGCGCAGCCCATCCGGAGCCTCGGCGAGGTGCCGTCCCAGGCGCCGGGTCAGGCGGGTGATCTCGGCGTGCCCCCGGCTCATCGGCACGGTGCTCTCGGAACCGAGCATCCCGGCCAGCGCCGGGTAGAGCTGCGTCTCCTCGGCCAGTTCATGGGGCAGCAGCCGGTCGAGGAGCATCCGGTGGGCGCGCCGGACCGCGGCTTCGGCCTCGGGGCCGGCCCCCCGTGTCAGCGCGTCCGCGGCCTGCCGGACCGCGGCGCGCGCCGGGAGCAGTTCCTCGTGCTCGTGCGCGAAGCGGTGCAACAGGACGTCGGTGGCCGGCTCCGGCTTGGGCCGCCGCCACCACACGACCCGCAGCGCGTTCAGGATCACCACCACGTCGATGGCTTCCTGCACCACGGCACCGGCGACCGGGACCAGCAACCCGAACCCGGCGGCGACCATCGCCAGCGCCGACAGCGCGGTGCCCGTCGCCGCGCTCTGCACGGCCAACCTGCGCGCCCGGCGCGCGATCTCCACCGACTCCGCCAGCCGGTCGATGCGATCGTCCAGGATCACCGCGTCCGCGGCCTGCGCCGCGGCGGTGGAACCCCGCGAGCCGAGCGCGATGCCGACGTCGGCCGCGGCGAGGGCGGGTGCGTCGTTGAGGCCGTCGCCGACCATCACGGTCACCCCGGGGCCACGGCGGACGCGGGCGATCTTGTCCGCCGGGCTGGCCCCGGCCAGGACTTCGTCCAGGCCCAGCTGCTCACCCACCTCGCGCGCGTTGTCGACGCGATCGCCGGTCAGCAGCACCACGCGGTCGAGCCCGATGCCGCGCAGCCGCCGCAGCGTCCGCGCCGCGTCCGGCCGGATCCGGTCGCGGACCAGCAGCGCCGCGAGCAGCCGGTCGTCGCGCGCCACCCAGATCACGGTGGCCAGGTCGAGCCTGCCGCGCCGAGCCGCGGCCATCGCCCACTCCGGCAACGAGTCGTCCGGTGGCTTGCCGACGTGGACGACGCTGTCGCCGACCCGGCCGGAGGCGCCCCGGCCGGGCTCTTCCGTGACCTGCTCGGCGGCAGCGGGCTGGACACCGGCGCGCCGCGCGGCCCGGAGCACCGCTCCGGCCAGCACGTGCGGCGAGTACTGCTCCACGCCGGCCGCCAGTGCGAGCGCCTCGGCTGGGGTGGTGCCCGGCGCGCAGACGATGTCCAGGACCTGCGGGGCCCCCTCGGTGATCGTGCCGGTCTTGTCCAGCAACAGGGTCCGGGCGCGGCCGAGCAGTTCCAGGGCCGCGCCGCCCTTGACGACGACGCCGGCGCGGGAGGCGCTGGACATGCCGCCGGTGATCGCGATCGGGACCGCGAGGAGCAGCGGGCACGGGGTCGCGGTGACCAGCACGGCCACGGCGCGGTCCGGGTCGCCCGTGGCGATCCACGCGACGGCGGCGATGAGCAGCGCCGCGGGCAGGAACCAGACGGCGATGCGGTCCGCGAGCCGGGCGACCGGCGCGGACGACGCCGCGGCCTCCCTGGCGAGCCGGACCACACCGGCGTAGGTGCTCTGCTCGGCGCTCGACCGCGCCGTCAGGTCGGTCGCCGCGCCCGCGTTCACCACGCCGCTGCGGACGGCCTCACCGGCAGGCCGCGCGACCGGGAGCGGTTCCCCGGTGAGCGCCGATTCGTCGAAGACACCCGGTTCGAGCAGTTCCCCGTCCACCGGGACGATCTCCCCCGGCCGCACCACCACGCGGTCGCCGGGGCGGACCTCGTCCACCGGCACGGTGTCGAGCCGCCCGTCGCGGCGCAGGCGCGCCTGCCGTGGACTGCGCTGCAGGAGCGCCGAGAGGTCACGCCCGGCGCGGGCCCGCGCGGCCGACTCCAGGACCCGGCCGGTGGCGACCATGACCGCGATGACGGCGCCGGCCAGGTACTCGCCGACCGCGAGCGTGCCGGCCAGCGCGAGCACGGCGAGCACGTCGGCGCCCCAGCGACGGGCCCGCAGGTCCGCCGCGACCCAGACCAGCGTGGGCACCAGGGCGACCGCGGTGGCGCCGCCCCACAGCCCGTCCGCGACGCGGGGAGCGTCCAGCAGCCAGGCCAGGCCGCCGCCTGTCAGCAGCGCGGCGACCGCGCCGAGCAGCAGCGGTTCGCGCCGCGTCACGGGTACGGGTAGGTCGTCGGGGCGGTGTCGCGGACGATCGCCGACCCCGCGACGCCGCTGAGGGTCACCGTGACCGACAACCCGATGGCCAGGTTGAGGATCGCGGTGGCGAGGCGGGCGTCCAGCGCCGCCGACAGCCCGAGCGGGACCACCACCGCGATGACGGTCAGCAGGACCATGATCCACCCGAAGAAGGCGCGGGCCCGCGGGGTGGTGAGGAGCAGCAGGTGCAGCAGCGCGGTCGCGGCCAGCGCGACCGCGGCGGACACCAGCGCGTAGGTCAGGGTGCTCGCGCCGCCCCAGGTACCCGCCCGCCGCGGCGCGAGCACCGGGATGTCCAGCAGGCCGCGGGCGATGAGGATGCCGACGACGGCGACCAGTGCGGCGACGCACGCGCTCGCCGCGCCACCGGCCCACAGGCGCCCCCCGAGCACCCGTGACGTGGCGCCGGTTCCAGGTTCGTTCATGTCAGCCTCCCACGGAATTTCGCATGCCGGTTTCCGGCGCCTCCCAGCGAACCGCGTGCGCCCGGCCCCGCGACGCGGCCGAGCGTCACCGATCGGCCGGACCAAAGTCCCTGCCGCGGGAGCCCGCAAGCGCCTCCAGCGCCTGCTCGGCGCCGCGGGTGAACACCTCGACGTCCGGGCAAGCGTCGGCGTCGCCCACCACGGTGATCGCCAGCTGCCCCGCGTAGGAGAGCGCGCCGAGGCCGAGGGTGATGTTGCCGATCAGCGGCACGATCGGGAACAACTCGAGCACGCGCGCGCCGGCGAAGTGGAAGGGCTCCGGCGGGCCCGGCACGTTCGCGGCGTAGACGTTCGCCCACCGCTGCCGGTCCATCCTGCGCAGGACCGCGCGCTGCAACGCGCTGACGCGGAAGAGCACGCCGCCGCCCGCGGAACGCTTGTGCTTCTTGCGCTCCGTGGTCTCGGCGGCGATCATCTCAAGCCGCCGCACCGGATCGGCCACGCCGACGGGCAGCCGCACCAGCATCATGCCGTCGAAGTTTCCGCGGAGCCGGTCCCGCGGCTCCTGGTGCAGGGACACCGGCACGTAGGCGCGGAGCGCCAGCGCGTCCACCGGCTCGCCCCGGGCGCGCAGGAGCTCCCGCAGCCCGCCGGACATCGCCGCCATCAGCACGTCGTTGACCTTCGCGCCGTGCGCGGCGCCGATCCGCTTCGCGAGCGGCAGGTCGCCGCGGACGAGCGCGAACCGCCGTCCCGGCCCGATCGGCGTGTTGAGGCTCGTCCGCGGCGCCCGTTCCTCGGCCAGGAGCTCCCGGAAGGCCGGCCACGCCTGGCGCAGCGCGGAAACGGTTGCCGGCAGGCGGGCCGGCACGGACACGCCCCGGCGCACCGCCTGCCACCGGCGCCGGGTGTTGTCGGCCAGCAACTGCACCGCCGTCGGCTCCGGCTCCGGTACCGGCCAGGGCGCCGCGAGGGCACGCACCTCGGGCCCGGGGTCGAAGAACTCGCCGAGCAGGGCGACCGCGGCGACACCGTCGGCGATCGTGTGGTGGAGGCGGACGAACAGCCCGGTGCGGCCGCCGGCCAGCCCGGTCAGCAGCCACATCTCCCACAACGGACGCGATCGGTCCAGCCTGCGCCGCCGGATCCGTTCGACCGCGACCAGGAGCTGCTCGTCGTCACCCGGGGCAGGCACCTCGGCCGCCCGGACGTGGTACTCCAGGTCCACTGTGGACGCGTCGGTCCAGTACGGCGGCCCCAGCCCGAACCGCGGGACCCGCAGGACCTGCCGCATCCGCCGGACCAGCGGGAGGCGCTTCCCGACGACCTCGCGTGCGAGGTCGAGCGAGAAGCGCCCCGCCGTCCGGTTCCCGTCCAGGACCGCCAGCACACCGATGTCCTCCGGCCAGCCGAAGTCGTCCGGCCACAGCATGCCGAGATCCAGCGGGGACAGACGTTCCACGTCGCGTCAGGACTCCGTCTGCGCGCTGACGGGACGCTGCGCGGCCCGGTGCACCGGCACCGCGATCAGGGCCACGCCGCCGGCCAGCAGCGCCAGCCCGACGCCGATCACGATCCAGGCGATGTCGTCGAGCGCGGGAACCGTCGCGCCGATCTCGGCCACCACGTTCACCCCGGGTGAGCCGTCGGCGTTCATCACCACGACCGTCCAGTCGCCGCTGCGCATCGGCCACACCACAGTCTGGGTTCCGCCGCCGCTCGCCTGCGCCGTCCAGATGCCCGCGGTTTCCGGCGCCGGCAGGGTGCGGTTGCCCGGGTGCACGACGAACCGGTCGGTGGACCAGTCGGTCACCGTGGCGTATTGGGCGCCGGCGAGGAAACCGGCCGCGGCGGCGGACGGTGCGATGCCGACGAACACCGGGGTCGCCGGGTCGGCCGCGGTCGCCCGCACCCGCACGTCGCCGACCAGGCGCTGGATGCCGCTCCAGTCGGCGGCCGTGCCGGCCAGTTCGATGTCCTCCGTGGCGATGGCGTAGCCGGTGGCGCTGAGGCTGTTCGAGGCCGACAAGTAGCCGTCGGAGTCCCGCTGCGCGCGGTCCGCCCACAGCAGCGTGCTGCCGCCGGTGAGCAGGCCCGTCGCGGTCAGGGCGAGCACCGCGCCGGTGATCACCGACGCCACCTTGCCGCCGGTCCAGCGGTGGTTCGCCGGCTGCCAGTGCTCGGGCGAGGACGGCTCGGTGACCGGCCCCGCCGGGTCGTGCGCGCCCATGTCGAGGCGGAACGGCGGATAGGCGTCGGTCATCAGCGCGGCGTACGCGGCGACCCGCAGCACCCAGCGGTCCATTCCGAGCACGAAGTCGAAGACCGGCTTCGGGTAGCGGCCGCTGAACAGCAGCACGATCCCGGCCACCAGCACCAGGATGCCGACCAGGCCGCCGGCCGCCCAGGTGAACCCGTCGTCGTCGGTGTACCCGATCAGCCAGGTGCCGCCGCCGGCGAACAACCCGGCGATGATGTAGTGCGGGATGGCCAGCAGCCACCACTTCACCAGCACCAGCCCGCGGGACAGCCGCTCCGGGTAGTCGATCTCCAGCCGCGCCGGGTAGGCGGGCACGTCGGCGAGCGTGAACGGCGGGTAGGCGTCGGTGCCGAGCGCGCTGTAGGAGTAGAACTGCACCCGCCACGACCAGCGCAGCACGCCGACGTTGAAGTCGAAGATCGCTCGCGGGTAGCGGCCGGTCACCAGGATCGCGAAAAACGCGACCACGGTGACCACGAAGAAAGCGAGCCACAGGAACGAAAGCACCACCAGGTGCGGGATGACCAGCAGCCATTTCACCAGCCACAGCCATCGGGACAGCCCGGTGTCGAGGTTCCCCTCGACCCGGACCGGGTAGGTCATGCGGACGTCCATCGGACACCTCCGGCAGAAGAATCGGTCGAAATACCACGCTGCGCGCGGGGGTGGTGTGGTCACCAGGCACGAAGGTCCCGGGTCCGGGGGCATTCCGGCCCCGCCGGGCGGCGGTCAGGACCGGGCGCGCTCCAGCAGGACCCGCCGCTCGGCGGAGGCGATCGCCGCGCGGGCGGCCGGCACGGCGTCCGGGTTGACCGAGATCGACGTGATGCCCAGCCGCACCAGATGCTCGGCGAACTCGGGCCGGTTGGACGGCGCCTGCCCGCACAGCGACGACGTGATGCCGAGCGACCGGGCCGTCGTCACGATCCGGCCGATCGCGTCCAGCACCGCCGGGTCGGATTCGTCGAACAACTCGGCGCACTCGCGCGAATCACGGTCCACACCGAGCATCAGCTGCGTCAGGTCGTTGCTGCCGATGGAGACCCCGTCGATGCCGAGGCCCACGTACTCGGGGAGCCAGTGCACCACCGACGGCACCTCGGCCATCACCCACCGGCGCAGACCACGGGACCGCCCGAGCGGGCTGGCGTCGACCAGGCGCAAGCACTCCTCCAGCTCCCACTTCGTGCGCACGAACGGGATCATCAGGTGCAGATTGGGGGTTTCCTCCCGCACCCGCGCGAGCGCCCGCAGTTCGAGGTCGAACAGGTCCGGCTCGCGCACGTAGCGGAAGCAGCCGCGGTAGCCGATCATCGGGTTGTGCTCGGCGGGCTCGTAGCGCTCCCCGCCGGTCAGGCCGCGGAATTCGTTGCTGCGCAGGTCGGTGGCCCGGTAGACGACCGGGCGGGCGCCGAACGCGCGGGTGATGGTCAGCAGCGACTCGCTCATGGCTGTCACGAACGACTCGCCCTCGCCGCGGGCCAGCAGGTCCCGGGGGTGGCGTCCGCCGAGCGCACTGGTGAGCAGGAACTCCGCGCGCAGCAGGCCGACCCCGTCGACGGGGAGCGCGGCGACGCGCTCGGCCTGGTCGGCGATCGCGAGGTTGACGTACAGGCGGGTGGCGAGGGGCTCGGCGGCCACCGCGGGGGCCGCGACGGGCTCCGTGCGGGCGGGCGCGGCGGTGATGCCGCTGCGGACCTCCCCGGTGCTGCCGTCGACGGTCACCTCCTCGCCGTCGGTCAGCAGCGTCGTCGCGCCGCCCGCGCCGACGACGCATGGGACGCCCAGCTCGCGGGCCACGATCGCGGCGTGGCAGGTCATCCCGCCGCCGTCGGTGACGATCGCCGCCGCGCGGCGCAGTGTCGGCACCCAGTCCGGGTTCGTCATCGGCGCGACGAGGATCTCCCCGCTGCGCAGGGCCTTGCCCTGGTCGGGCCGGGTCAGCACGCGCACCGCGCCACCCGCCCGGCCGGGCGACGCGGCCAGACCGCGCAGCAGCACCTGCCCGGCGGGCTTCGGCTCCGGGCCCAGCGTGGTGATGGGCCGCGTCTGGACCAGCCAGGTCCGGTCGCCGTCCACCGCCCACTCCAGGTCCTGCGGCCGCCCGTAGTGCTCCTCCACGCGCCGGGCGAGACGGGCCAGCTCGACCACCGTGACGTCGCCGAGCACGCGCTGGTGCGCGGCGGCCGCGGACAGCTCGACGCGGGTGTCGCCGTCGAGGCCGTGGACGATCTTGTGGGTCTTGTCGCCGATGCGCACCTCGCGCACCTTCAGGTCGTCCTTGCCGACGACGTAGGTGTCCGGGGACACCGCGCCCGACACCAGCGTCTCGCCCTGGCCGAACACCGCCTCGACCACGACCACTCCCCGGTCGCCGGTGCGCGGGTCGGCGGTGAACGCCACACCGGCGCGCTCGGCCCGGACCATCTCCTGCACCACGACCGCGATCGCCGGCTCGCCGGTGAACCCGCGGCCCGCCCGGTAGGCGACCACGCGCGGGGAGAACAGCGAGGCCCAGCAGTCGGTGAGCCGCTCCAGCAGCGCGTGCTCGCCGGTGACGTTGGTGAAGCTGGCGTTCATCCCGGCGAAGGAGGCGTCCGCGCCGTCCTCCCCGGTCGCCGACGACCGCACCGCGACCACGGCGTCCGGCCCCAGCTGCGCGTAGGCGGCGACCACCTCGGCGCGGACCCGCGGGTCGAGGGTGGCCTTGCGCACCAGGTCCCGCATGCGGTCGCAGTGCTCGGCGAGCCGCTCGGGGTCGTCGGCCAGGCCGAGCGCCTCGGCGTGCAGGTGGGCGAGCTCGTCGCGGACGCCGTCGTACTCGGTGGTCGCCCAGTAGCCCTCGCGCAGCACGACGAACCCGCGCGGCACCGGGAATCCCGCCGCGGTGAGCTCACCCAGGTTCGCGCCCTTGCCGCCGGCCGAGAGGGCGTCGTCGGCCCGGATCGCGGACAGCTCCCGTACGAAAGTCATGGTCCTCGCCTCTCTTCGCGTCCGTTCCACGGTGGCGGAGCCGCGCGGACGGCAGGCAGGGCCGGAAGTCCCCGCCACCCGGTCCGTTCTGCCCTGCCGGAGCGGCGTCCCCGAGCGCGACGCTGTCCGTGACTGACAGAGAGGAAGTCCGATGAGCGAATCCCGCACGATCGTGGTCGGCGTGGACGGTTCGGCGCAGAGCCGCGCCGCATTGCGGTGGGCGCTGGCGGAGGCGCGGCCAGGGGACCGGGTGCGCGCGATGCTGGTCCGCGTCCGCGACGAACTGCTGCCCGGCACGTCCTACGCCATCCAGCCGCACGGGCGGATCCCCGTCGGCGAGGACAGCGCCTACGCCGGCCTGCTGCACTCGACGGTCCAGGAGACCCGGGGCCCGGGGGCGCCGGAGGTGGAAGAGGTCGTGCTCAGCGGCGACCCGGCCACCGAGCTGAACAAGGCCTCCGCGGACGCCGACCTGCTCGTGGTCGGCTCGCACGGCGCGCGGCCGCTGACCGAACTGCTGCTGGGCAGCGTCGCGACCCAGGTGGTGCGGCACGCCCACTGCCCGGTCGTCGTCATGACGGCCCACGCCGCGCAATAGCGGATCGCGCGGCCGTCCGGAAAGGACAGTCCCGGGCGGCCGCCGCGCCGGGCGTCACAGCGTGCTCGCGTGGTCCTGGACGTAGCTGCCCGCGTTCGCCGCCGGCCGCACGTAGTTCGACGGCGGCCGCGACGGGACCTCCAGCGCGGGCGGCGGCACCTCGGTGTAGGGGATGCTGGTGACGAGGTGGTGGATCATGTTGATCCGCGCCGCGCGCTTGTCGTCGCTGTCCACCAGGTGCCACGGCGCTTCCGCGATGCCGGTGTGGACGAGCATGTCGTCCTTGGCGCGCGAGTAGTCGTCCCACCGGGTCAGCGAGTCCAGGTCCACCGGGGACAGCTTCCACCGGCGCATCGGGTCGTCCAGCCGGGCGCGGATGCGGCGCTCCTGCTCGTCCTGGCTCACCGAGAACCAGTACTTGCGCAGCAGGAGGCCGTCCTCGACGAGCATCCGCTCGAAGATCGGGCACTGCCGCAGGAACAGCTGGTACTGCGGTGTCGTGCAAAACCCCATGACCCGTTCCACGCCGGCGCGGTTGTACCAGCTGCGGTCCATCAGCACGATCTCCCCGGCGGCGGGCAGCTGCGCCACGTAGCGCTGGAAGTACCACTCGCCGCGTTCACGCTCGTCCGGCCTTGGCAGGGCGACGATGCGCGCCACCCGCGGGTTGAGGTACTCGGTGACCCGCTTGATGGTGCTGCCCTTGCCGGCGCCGTCCCGGCCCTCGAAGATCACCACAAGCCGCCTGCGCTCGGCGCGCACCCACTCCTGGATCTTCACCAGCTCGCCCTGCAGCCGCACCAGCTCGCGCCGGTAGGCGTCCTTGCGCAGGCTCACCGGACCACCGCCACCGGGCACGGGGCGTGGTGCAGCAGCGCCTGGCTCGTCGAGCCCAGCCCCACGCCGCCGAAGTCGGCGCGCCCACGGGAGCCCACCACGATGAGCTGGGCGTCCTGGCCCGCCGCGAGCAGCCCGCGCACCGGACGGTCGCGCACCACCACCGGGCGCACGTCGACGTCCGGGTACTTCTCCCGCCACCCGGCGAGCCGCTCGGCCAGCAGACGGCGTTCGTCCTCCGCGATGGCGCCGTAGTCGGCGTCCATCGGCAGCACCGACCAGGTCTCCCCCATCGTCATGTCGGTCCAGGTGTGCACCGCGAGCAGCGGCACGCGGCGCAGGTTCGCCTCGTCGAGGGCGAACGCGAGCGCGGCGTCGCCGCCGGGCGAGGCGTCGATCCCGACGACCACGGGCGCGTCCGCGGGCGGAGCGCCGCGCACCACGACGACCGGGCAGTGCGCGTGCGCCGCGAGCGCGCCCGCGACCGATCCGAGCAGCATGCCGGGGAACCCGCCGAGCCCGTGCGAGCCCAGCACCACCACCACGGCCGTGGCCGATTCCTCGATCAGCCGTTCCGCGGGGTGGCCGGTTCGCGCGCCGCCGCGGATCTGCCCGTCCGGGACCGCCGCTGCCGCGGTCTCGGCCTCGGCGAGGCAGTCCGCGTCCTCCCCGACGTGGATCAGCCGCAACGGCCGCTTCCGCAATGCGGCGTCCCGCGCCGCCCAGCGCACCGCGTCCAGCGCCGGGGCCGAACCGTCGACACCGGCGAGCACCGCCTTCTGTTCACGCGCCATGCCCCGACTCTCGCGTGCCGGATCCGGCGGCGGCCAGGGCCGGGCGGCCTCACCCGGGGAGCCCTTCGGCCCTTCCGGGCTCCTCGATTACCGTGGTGACCTCGTCCGCGGGCCGTCGCGGCAAGCCGGGCGTGGTGAAGCCGAAACCCAGGCGCAGCAAGGTGTGCGGCTCACCCTCGTCCCGGAACAGCGTGGCCAGGTCGGCGCGCGTTCCGGGCACCTCGAACGGCTGGGACAGGAACGAAGCGCTCAGCCCGTGCGCGGTCGCCGTGAGCAGGACCCGCTCGACCGCGAACCCGGCCTGCGTGTCCTGCCCCGGCTGCCGGGTGGTCACGACCCCGAGCAGCGGCTGCTGCTCGTACTCCCGCGCCGGCATCTCCCGGCTGCCCGCGAACTCGCGCAACGCCAGTGCCGGCGCCGGGCTGGCCGGGGGTCCCGCCGCGGTCGCCGGCACCCCGGAGCTCTCCCCGCGGGGCCGCCCGGTCCACCGGCCCGCCTCGCCGAGGTAGCGCTCGTCGGTCTCCTGCAGCCGTTCCGCGCGCCGCACCAGCGCGGCGACGGCGTCGTACCGGGCGCCGCGGTCGAGCAGGTGCAGCTCCGCCCCGTCTTCCCGGGCCGCGGCGACCAGCGCCGAGCGGGCGCGCTCGGGTACCGGCCGGTCGTCGAACGGCCTGCGGTTGGTGTGGCGCGCGTGCACGGCCGCCGCCAGTGCGCGCTCCGCCTCGGTGGGTTCGCGCCTGCCCGGTACGTCCACGCTGACCAGCCGCCGCGGCCCGGGCAGGAACCGCACCGACACCCGGCGTCCCTCGGCGCGCAGGGTGATCACCAGGTTGAACGCGGCCGCACCGCAGGCGAGCCTGGCCTGCCGCGCGCCGGGATCGCTCACCGGGAGCACCCGCTCCGGGTCGAGCAGGACGTCGATGCGCGACCCGCGGACCTCGAACCGCCACGGCTGCGTGTTGTGCGGTGAAGGCGCTTTCACCGCGGCGGCCAGCGCGCGGGCGAACCCCTCAGCCATCGGCGCGGTCACCGAGGGACTCCCCCCACGAGCGGGCGCGGTCGAGCTCGCCCGGGTGCAGGTCGCCGGCCTCCTTGCCGGTCACGAAGAAGCTCTCCGGGGCCGCGCTCACCCGGTAACCCTTGCGGCGCAGGTGCTTCGCCGCGGCGCGGGCCGCGGATCCGGTCAGCCACGCTGGTTTCTCGATCCGCGTGTCGAAGGTGACGGCCTGCGTGCCCGGCGACGCGGTGGCCAGGGCTTCCAGCCACTCCCGCAGACCGCGCTTGCGCGAGTGGAGTGGCTGCTCCCCCGCCTGATCCGCGGCCGCGGCGCGGGACCGCTTCCCGGTGAGCCCGTGCACGTGGGTGGGTCCGCCCGCGACGACCAGGTCGACGCCCGTCAGGTCGTCGGGGGCGTCGTCGACGTTGACCACGTCCACGTGCATCCGGCCGGACAGTCCTTTCGCGACCGACCGCGCGACCTCCTCGGTGCTGCCGAACATCGACTCGTAGACGACCAGTGCTCGCATGACCTCCTCCTTCCGTTTCCCCAACCCTGCGGCCGGGCGGGCGCCTGCGGACAGGTGCGAAGGTCCTCGAAAGCGGGGACCTCAGGACCCGCACGGCGGAACGACCACGACCGGGCAGCCCGCGCCCTGCGCCAGCGCCCGCCCGGTCGAGCCGAGCACCAGGCCGCCGACTCCGCCGCGGCCCCGGCTGCCGACCACCACCAGCTGCGCCCGCCGGCTGAGCTCCAGAAGGTGGTGCCGCGGCCGGTCCCGGCGCACGATCCGGTGCAGGACCACGTCGGGGTACCGCTCCTGCCAGCCGGCCAGCCGCTCGGCGATCGTGCGGTGCTCGTCGCCCGCGGCGGGCTCCCACTCCAGGCGCAACCGGTTCCCCGGTGCGGTCACGTATTCCGCGTCGCTGCGGGCGTGCAGCGCGATGAGCGGCACGCCCCGGTGCGCGGCCTCCTGGAACGCCACGGCGATCGCCCGCTCGGCGGCCCCGGAACCGTCGACCCCGGCGACCACCGGGCCGGACGGCGCCGGGCGCCCCCGCACCACGACCACCGGGCAGGCACTGCGGGCGGCCAGGACCAGCGCCGGCGACCGCAGGTTCCGGTCCGCCGCGTGGGCCCGCGCCGAGGCGCCGAGCACCAGGAACGCGGCGGTCGCCGACAACGCGAGCAGCGTGTCGGCCGGCGGTCCGGGAAGCCGCTCCACCCGCAGCGCGGTGCCGTCGTCCAGGCGCACCTCCAGGTCCGCGTCGCCGGCGTGCACCAAATGCAGCGGGAGGTGGCGGCTCGTCGCGAGATCCGCCGCCCACCGCGCGGCGCACCACGATCCGGGCGAGGTGCTGACGCCCGCGACGACCTCACCGGTCACGCACGCGCCCGAAGTCCCGGAGCCCGGCCACCAGCACCACCAGCCCGGCCAGCACGGCCACCGGCTGCAGGACGTTGAACGTCCGGACGATGCCGACCTCGACAGCGATCCACCCGATCAGCACCGCGCCCGCGACGACGGCGGCCGGGCTCGTGCGCGGATCCCGCCGCGCGGCGAGCCAGGTGACCACCGTCATCGGCACGGCGATCAGCACGCCGAGGGTGATCCCAGCGAACACCGTGCTGTCGAAGGGAAGCCGCGCGGTCACGGTGTCGCCAAGATCGACGGCGCCGATCACGAGGCCCACCGCCCCCACCCACGCGGACACAGCGATCAGCGCGGTCAGCGACGCCAGCCACGGCCGTCGCCGCGCCAGGCGCTCGTCGTGGCGCCATCCCAGTCGTTCCCCGAGCTTGTCCATGCCTTTTCCTCTCCTCAGAACGGCGTGCGCCTGGTGTCGAACCGGTCCCACGAGTCCGCCCACTCGTCCCGCCTGCGCCGGTCGAGCGCCCGGCGGTAGAGCCAGAACCCCAGTCCGCACAGCCCCATCACGGCCGCCCAGCTCAGCGCGCCGACGGTCACCCCGTTCACGATCGCGGTCTCCGCCGTCACCGGAGCCGCCGCGGGCTCGCCGTTCTCGTCGATCCAGATGTCCACGGTGTCACCGGCTTCCGCGCCCCGCCGGACGGTGACGCCGCCGGTCGCGGTGCTGCCGCCGGGAAGCGGCCATTCCGCCTCGACGCGGGCCGTGCCGCCGGGCGGGTAACCCGCCGGCGGGGGCGCGTCGGCCAGCAGGGTCGCGGTCACCGCGGTGCGGGTGTCCTGCTGGCTCACCGCCAGCCGCTCCTGCCACTGGTGCACGCGGTCGCCGAGCAGCGCCGCGAACGGGGCCGCGAGCACCACGACCGTGACGGCCACGAGCAGCGCCAGCCGTTCGCGGCGGTCGGACTCCCGCGTCAGCGGGTTGCCGCGCAGGTGCGGCGGTCGCCAGGTCTTCACCGGATCCTCCTCGTGTCGTCCGTTCACCAGGGTCGTCACCGGGCGGCTTTCGGCGAAGGGCCGTTGGTCTCCGCTGTCGCGGCCGTACGTCCCTTCCCGCGCCGCCGCGGCCGGCCGACGATCAGAGCATGCGGATACGGGAACTGATGAGCTCACCGGTCGTCGGCGTCACCGCCGAGGCGACACTGGAGGAGGCGGCGGCGCTGATGCTCGACCGCGGCTACACGACGCTGCCGGTGCTGACCGCCGCCGGCGAACTCGTCGGCCTGGTCACCGAGGGCGACCTCGCCGCCGCCCGGTACGCCCCGGCGCTGCGGGGCCGGACCGAACCCGACGGCGGTGTCATGCTCGGCGTCGACGCGATCACGGTCGGCTCGGTGATGCGGGCCCCGGCGCTGGCCGCGCCTGCCGACGCGGACGTCGCGGAGGTGGCGACCGGCCTGGTCGATTCGCACCAGCGCTGCCTGCCAGTGGTCGACCATGGCAAGGTGGTCGGCATCGTCAGCTGGCGCGACCTGCTGACGCACCTGCTGAACGCACGCGCCGCGCGGTGAAAACCGGCGCCGGCGCACTGGTGCTGCCCGCGAGCCGTTTGCCAGACTGGGGCGGTGATGGCTGAGCACGGTGCTCCCGGGGGCGGGC
>NZ_JAKGSD010000094.1 GCF_021654135.1 Amycolatopsis tucumanensis
CGAAGTTGTGCACCACCAGCACCGCGGGCTTCTCGTTGATCAACGACTGCACGGCCTCGGCCTGCTTCGCGGTGTCCCAGTTGGGATCGCGCAGCACGTAGTTCATGCCGGCGGCCTTGAACCCGCGTTCCAGCTGCCGGTTCCACTCCTCCATCAACGGGGTGCCCATGCCGACCGGCACGAACGCGGCCGTCTTGCCCTGCAAGCTGTTCAGCGCGTGGTCGCGCAACTCGCCCGCGGAAGCCGTCGGCGGCACTTGGTTGTTCCCCGCGGCCGTGGTCTGGGCGCTGCCCCCGGTCGAGCAGCCGGTGACAGCCAGCACGGCGGCCGCGGCGAGCCCGCTGATCCGCAGCATCCGCGATTTGCCGATTCGCATGGCAGGACCTCCTTGTCCTTGTGTCGAAATCCGTTGTCCGGGGTTCAGTCGCCCTGGCGGACGGTCTCCTCGTCACGCGGGTGCAGCCGGTTGTCCAGCACGAGCGCCGCGAGCAGGATCAAGCCCTTGATGATGTCCTGCTCATGCGTGTTCATGTTGAGGATCGTCATCCCGTTGAGCATCACACCGATCAGCGCGGTGCCCACGACCACGCTCAGCACGCTGCCCCGCCCACCGACCAGGCTGATGCCACCGACCACGACGACGAGCAGCACGTCGTAGATCAGCGAGCTGTCGATCACCTGCGTGTTGAGCCCGCCGACGGAACCGGCGACGATGAGGCCGCCGACGAACCCGATCGAGGCGCTGGCCATGTACTCGAAGATGGTGAGCGGCCGGACGGAAACACCCGACAGGGCCGCCGCGCCCGCGTTGTCGCCGTGTGCGTAGATGAACCGGCCGGTCTTGGTCCGCGACAGCATGACCTGCGCCAGCACCGCGGTCACCACGAACACGATGATGGGGACCGGGATGCCGAACAAGGTGCCCTGACCGAGGGCGACGACGAAGTGCCGGTCGCCGGGAAGTTCGGCGATCAGTCCATCGAGGACGGTCGTGCGCGCCAGGCCGTAGACGAGCAGGCCGGAGGCCAGCGTCGCGAACAAGGCCGGGATCTCGGCGAACGCGATCAGGAATCCGTTGAACAGTCCCATCACGAGCACGATCCCGATGCCCACGATCAGCGCGACGGGCGTGCTGACTTCGGTGCGCATCAACTGGATCGCCACCGCGGTGGCGACGCCCATCGAAGCGATGAGCGAGAGGTCCATACCGCGTGCGATCACCACGACCGCCATCGCCACGCCGAAGATTCCGAGCGACGACACGCTGCGGACCAGGTTGACGAGGTTGTTCAGCTCGAGGAAGCCGTTGAGGGTCAGGCCGAAAACCACGAAGAGCGCCACGACCACCACGAGGACGATTTGCTCCTGGGAGATGTTGGCCGGCAGGCCGGATCGCCGCCGCAAAAGAGTTCCGCTCATCGCCACTCCGTTGTCCGATGGCTCTGTATTGATCGGTCAGTATCGACGTCGGACCGAACGGTACAGGTGATCTGCGGCGAGTCAATCCCTGATCGAGCAGCCGCGTCCGGACTTCACCCAGATGAGTGACGGCGCTCACAAAATGCTGGTTACACCGCCTGGCGGACCTGCTGCCGCATGCTACGCGTGGGTACGTGGACCGCCCTGCCATCGGCTTCGTGGCCAGCCGCTGCCCGTTGCGATCTCTATACTGATCGGTACGCTGACATCGATCGGCGAATCGGGGAGGAACGATGGCACACCGGCGGGACACGTCGGGCGAGTCGACCCACGAGCGCATTCTGCGCGTCGCGGCCGAGATCTTCGCACGCAAGGGCTATCACGCCACCGGCGTCGCCGAACTCGGCGAGGCGGCCGGTCTGCAGCGCGGCGCTCTCTACTACCACATCCGGTCCAAAGAGGACCTGTTGTACGACCTGTCGAAGCGCCACGTCGAGGAGGCGCTCGAACGGGGCAGGGCCGTGGTGACGCAAGACATCCCCGCGACGGAGAAGCTGCGCGCGCTCGCCAGGGAACACTTACGCATCATGGCCGCGCGCTGCGACGAGGTGACCGTGGTGATCCGGGAAATGCACGCGCTGAGCGGCAAGCGCGCAACGCAGCTGACCGCGTTGCGCGACGAGTACGAGAACCTCTTCGCCGAGGTGCTGCGCGCGGGGGTACGCGAAGGAGTCTTCGCCAGCGCGGACCGGGTGGTCGTGCTCGGCGTGCTGGGCATGTTCAACTGGACCCACGTCTGGCTCGACACCGAGCGCGGTCCGCTGTCCCCGGAGGACATCGCCGACCGGCTCACCGACCTCGTGATCCACGGCCAGCTCCGGCCCACCGGGCACGTCGCCCAGCCGACGGCGGCACCCGCCGCGGAACCGGCTCCGGCCACCATCCCCTGACCACCACCGCGGCCGCCGGCCCGGTCACCGGCGCAACCGGCGAGTCCGTCGCGGCCACGATCTCCTGGCCGGCCGCGCTACGCCTTCTCCCGGCCGCGGCTCCCACCGCACCGAACGTCCGCCGCACGACCGGCCCATCGGCCGCCGCCGGCGGATCGCGTCATCGCCGAACCCGCCCGCAGCCTCCGCGGCCCGGCCGACCGGACCGCCTACTTCTTCTGGCGGCGGCTCCCGCCGTGCCAGTCCTCCTGCCGCCCCACTTCACCCTCCCGCACGCCGAACGACAGCAGCTGGGGACGTTCCCGGAGGCTGCGCTTCAGCTCCGTGAACCCGGGGAACCGCGCCAGCGCCACCACGTGGTCCCAGAGCTCGAGCGCCTCCTCCTCGGTGGGAAGACGGCTGATCACCGGCCCGAAGAGCGCGGTGCCCTCGGGCGGCTCGAAATGCAGGATGGGCGTGCCGACGTCCTTGCCGGTGAGCGCCAGGGCGGTGTCGGTTTCCGCCTGGATCTCCGCGTCCCAGCCGGAGTCCTCCAGCGCGTCCACGTAGTCCTCAGGCAGCCCGCACTGCCGCAACGCCTCGATCGCGAGCGCCCTGGTGCCCCGGTGCACCGCGGCGGCACTGCCGCCCGGCACCGGTTCACGCTCGAAGGTCTCCGCACCGAGCACCTCGTAGAACGGCCCGATCGGGTCAGGCCCGTGCGCCTGACGGATCCGCGCGGCGACGCGCAGCAGCTTCAGCCCGGCGGTGTGCGACGCCTCGTACTCGGGCGGGAAGTGCGCGGCGTAGTCGATGTGGCTGTTGAGCAGCCGCAACGAAATGAACCGCCACTCGACGTCGTAGCGCTTTTGCCGGGCGACGATCCGGACCCATTTGCTCGCCATCCAGGCGAAGGGGCAGACCGGGTCGAAGTAGAAGTGCAGATCAGCGTCGGCCATGGCCCCACCCTACTCTTCTGGACCACTCGGTCTGCCCGGTCACCGAGTTATGTCAAAGCTCACAGCACGTCCTCGGATCGCACCCTTATCCTCCTTTGTACCGATCGATACAGACAGGAGTCGCCCATGCCCGAGCACGTCCAGCTGACGGTGGAGGACGGCGTCGGCGTCGTCCGCCTCGACCGGCCGCCGGTGAACGCGCTGAACCGGACCGTGCGGGAGGAACTGGCCGAGGTCGCCGTGACCCTGACCGTCCGCGACGACATCCGGGCCGTCGTGATCCACGGGGGACCCAAGACCTTCGCCGCCGGCGCCGACGTGCGTGAGCTCGCGTCGGCGTCCCACGCCGAGATGGTCGCGCGGTCGCGGCGGATCTCGGCGGGCATCGGTGCGCTGGCGTCCGTGCCGAAGCCGACGGTCAGCGCGATCACCGGGTACGCGCTCGGTGGCGGGCTCGAGATCGCCTTGAGCACCGACCGCCGCATCGCCGCGGACGACGCGAAGCTCGGGTTGCCCGAGATCCTGCTCGGCGTGATCCCGGGAGGCGGCGGAACCCAGCGGCTCGCGCGGCTGGTGGGCGAGGCCGCGGCGAAAGACCTCGTTTACACCGGCCGCTTCGTCGGCGCCCCCGAGGCCCTGGAGATGGGTCTGGTCGATGAGGCCGTGCCCGCCGAGGAGGTCTACGACCGGGCCCACGCCTACGCGGCCCAGTTCGCCGAGGGGCCGGCACTGGCCTACGCGGCGGCGAAGAAGGCGATCGAGGGCGGGCTCGACCGTGACCTGACCGCGGGCCTGGACCTCGAGTCGGAGGTGTTCGCCGAACTGTTCGCCACCGAGGACCGCACGATCGGCATGGAGTCCTTCCTCGAGCACGGCCCGGGCAAGGCCCGGTTCACCGGACGGTGAACGCACGACCGGCGGTACTTGTTTATACCGATCGGTACACGCATAATCAGCATTTGACAGGCAATTCCAGACCGATCAGTACACCAGCTGTTCCGGGCGAGGAGGTTGGGCGACGATGCTCAGCGGAACGACCCAGGTGGGTCAGGGCACGTCCGGGGGCACCGGCGTGATCGGCCCCGACGGACTGGATCATCGGCAGCGTGCCACCCAGGTCACGGTCGCGGACCTCTACGAGCGGGGGTACCGGCAGTACGGCTCCCGGACCGCCGTACGGCACGGGGACAGTGCGATCACCTACCGCGAGCTGGGCGAGCGCGTCCACCGCATCGTCGGCGGGCTCACCGGCCTGGGCGTCCGGCGGGGCGACCGGGGCGTCCTGCTGCTGGGGAACTGCCCCGAGTTCTTCGAAATCGAGCACGCGTTGTTCCTCGGCGGCTTCGTCCGGACCGCCCTGAGCATCCGGCTGCACCTGCGCGAGGTGGTGCACATCCTCACCGACTGCGCCGCCACGGTGGTGTTCGCCGCGCCGGAGTGGGCCGAGCGGCTGGCCGGGGTGCGTGACCAGCTGCCCGCGCTGCGGCACGTGGTCACCGTGGACGGCGGCCCGGGTGACACGACGCTGGAGGAGTTGCGCGAAGCGGCACCCGCGCCCTACACGCGGCCACTCCCCCACGAGCCGGCCGCGATCCTGTACACGAGCGGGACGACCGGGATGCCCAAGGGCGCGACGCTCAGCCACGCCAACTGGGCGGCGATGGTGCGCAACGAGCTCCTGGAGCTGCCACGGGCCCGCGACGACGACCTCGTGCTGCACGTCGCGCCGTTGAGCCACCTCAGCGGGTACGTCGCTCCGTCGTACTTCGTCCGGGGAGCGACCCACCTGACCTGCCCGAAGTTCGACGCCACCGAAACGCTGGAGCTGGTCGAGCGGCACGGGGTGACGATCCTGCCCATGGTGCCGACGATGCTGAACCTCCTGGTGCTCGCAGCCGAGCAGCGCACCGGGGACTACGGGTCGCTGCACACCGTCGTGTACGCCGGATCGCCGATCGCGCCCGACCGGCTGGCCCGGGCACGCCAGGTGTTCGGGGACGTGTTCATCCAGTTCTACGGCCTGAGCGAACTGCCCATCCCCATCGCCTGCCTGTCCCGGCAGGACCACTCCTTCGACCCGGCGAGCGGGATTCCCGCACGCCTGGCGAGCGCCGGCAGGATCAGCCCGTTCGTCGAGGTCAAGCTGGTCGACGACGCCGGCGCCGAGGTTCCCCACGGCGAGGTCGGCGAGATCACCGTGCGCGGCGACCAGACGATGATGGGTTACTGGCACCTGCCCGGGGCGACGGCGGACATGGTCGACGCCGAGGGCTGGGCGAGCACCGGTGACCTCGGGCGGTTCGACGAGGACGGCTACCTCTACATCGTCGACCGCAAGAAGGACATGGTGGTCACCGGCGGGTTCAACGTGTACCCCACGGAGATCGAGAACGTCGTGTCGACGTTGCCCGCGGTGTCCGAGGTCGCCGTCATCGGCGTCCCGGACCCGGTCTGGGGCGAGGCGCTCAAGGCCGTCGTCGTGGTCCGCGACGGGTACTCGCTGACCCCGGAGGAGGTGGTGGCGGTCTGCTCGGCGAACCTCGCGAGCTACAAGAAACCCCGGTCCGTGGAGTTCGTGACCGGGCTGCCCAAGACGGGGTCGGGCAAGATCATGCGGCGGCAGCTGCGGGACCGGTACTGGACCGCCGGTGACCGCAAGGTCGGCGGTTGAGCGAGCTCCCGGCGGAGCCCGGGCCCGTCGAGGACCTGTTCGAGGTCGTCGACACGGCCGCGCGGCTGCTCGGCGGCCCCGTGGTGGTCGAGGACGCGGACTTCCGCGTCCTGGCCTACTCGGCGGTCGCCGGGCAGCCCAACGACGAGGCGCGGCGGTCGGCGATCCTCAACCGCCGCACCCCCGACCGTTGGTTGCGGTGGATGGAGGAGTCCGGGATCCGCCACCGCCTGCAGCGCGACGACCGGCTCATCCGGCTCGACGCACCCTGGCCGTCGCCGCTGCGGCGCTACATCCGGCCGGTCCGATCGGACGGGCACGTGGTGGGCTACCTCTGGCTCATGAGTGACGACGCGGAGCCGGCCCCGGACGTCGAACGCCTCGCCCGCGACTTCGCCGACATCGTGGCCCCCGAACTCGCCCGCCGACGCCGCGCACGAGTCGAGCACCCAGGGGCACGGCTGCTCCGCCGGTTCCTGGGCGGGTACCTGCCCGCCGCCCAGCTGGCCCAAGAGCTCGGGGTCGACGGGGACGACGTCGGCGCCGTGATCCTGGTGTTCGGGACCGGGACCCAGCCCCTCGGCGCGGTGGCGCTGCGCGCGCTGTCCCGGTACGCGCGGATGAAGCCGCACACCTGGCTCGCGGGCGCCCTCGGCGCGCGGACCTACCTGCTGCACGTGGCACCGGACCTGTCCGAGGCCACGGTGGGCCAGCTGGTGCGGGAGACCTCGGCGGAGCTCGAGCGGGCGGCGCGGGCACCGGTGTGCGCTGCCGCCGGTTCGGCCGTGCACGGGCTCGCGTCCGCACTCCGGTCCCGCGAGGAGGCCGACCTGACGTTGCGCGTCCTCCAGGCGCGCGAGCGCCGCACCGGCTGCTTCAGCGCCCTGCGGCACGAGGTCCTCCTCGACGAGGTCGTGTCCTTCCTGCGGGCGCGCCCCGTCCTGACGCGCGGTCTGCTGGACGGGCTGAGCACGCACGATCGCCTGCACGGCACCGACTACCAGCGGACCCTGCGGGTGTACCTCGACTCGTTCGGCGACGTCCGGCGCGCGGCGGAGGTTCTGCACATCCACGCGAACTCGCTGCGGTACCGGCTCAAACGGCTGGCCGACCTGGCCCCGCTCGATCTGGACGATCCGGACGCCAGGCTGGCCGTGCAACTCGTTCTCGCCGCGATCCGGTCGCCCTGACTACCCGGCGTCCGCGAGCCGCGGCGGCTGATCCCGCAGCGATGCGCGCCGGACCTTGCCCGTCACCGTCTTGGGCAGATCGGGGACGTAGTCGACGATGCGCGGGTAGGCGTGCCGTCCGATCTCCCGGCGCACCAGGTCCTGGAGCTCGGCGGTGAGGGCCGCGGACGGGGTGGCCCCGGCGTCGAGGACCACCACGGCGCGCACCACCGATCCGCGCCGCGGATCCGGGGCCGCGACCGCCGCCGCCTCGAGGACCGACGGGTGCGAGGTGAGCACCGACTCGATCTCACCGGGGCCGACGTTGTACCCGGCGGTGACGATGACGTCGTCGCCCCGTCCCACGAACCACCACCGGCCGTCCTCGTCGAGCCGGACGACATCCATGGTCCGGAACCACTCCCCGCCGACCAGGCGGGACTCCCACAGGTCGCGGGCGTTGGCGTAGCTGCTCGTCAGCTGGTAGGGCGGGCGCCGGAAGACGATCTCGCCCTGGCCGGGGCCCTCGACGAACTCCCCGTCCTCGCCGAGCAGGCGCGCCTCCCAGCCGGGGACGACACCGGCGAGCGAGCCGGGCACCGTCTCCCCGCCGTCGTCGGCGAGGTCGGCGAGCACCATGCCCAGTTCCGTCTGGCCGTATCCGTCGCGCAGCGGTGCCTCCGACAACCGCCGCCACCGCGCGGCCGTGTCCGCGTCCAGGGGCTCCCCCGCGCTCACCGCACAGCGCACCGAGGACGGGATGCCCCGCTCGGCCGCGGCGACGACCAGCCGGCGGTAGGCCGTGGGTACGGAGGTCAGGCAGGTGACCCCCTCGCGTTCCACGACGTCGAGCCAGGCATCCGGATCGAAGTCGCCGGTGTACATGACCCGGGCGACCCCGCGCACCATCGGGGCCGCGCCGGTGGACAGCAGGCCGAACGACCACCCCGGGTCCGTGGTGGTGAACAGGAGGTCCCGCTCACCGGCCGTCACGCTGTGGTCGAACCAGGGCAGCAGCGAGATCACGCCCGCGTGCGGGATGACGCACCCCTTGGGTTCGCTGGTCGTCCCACTGGTGAACATGACGACCGCCGTCTCGTCCGCCGCCGTGCCGGCCATCGGCGTGACCGGGTGGCCGGCGTCGAGCTCGGCGGCGAAGTCCCGGTCCCCCTCGAGCAGACCCGCCCCGTCGGCGCCGGCGACGGTGAACACCTGGATGTCGCGCCGCAGCAGCGGCCGGGCGGCCTCCAGGACCTGCCGCCAGCGCTGGTCGACGACGACGGCCTCGACTCCGGCGGCGTTGAGCCGCTGCGCGATGGCGTCGTGCCCGAACCCGCAGAAGAGCGGGACGTAGACCATCCCGGCGTGCCACGCGCCCAGCGCGGCGATCCAGGCCTCGACCTGGCGGGTGAGGATCGCGCCCACCTTCGCCCCGCGGCGCAGCCCCGCGGCGACGAAGGCATCGGCGGCCCGGCTCGCCTGGCCGAAGAGGTCGCGGTAGGTGTGGCGCTGTGCGCTGCCGTCCGGGTGGCACACGACCAGTGCGAGCCGGTCGGCGTCGGCGGCCCAGCGTCCACAGCACTCGTGGGCGAGGTTGAAGCCCCGTTCCGGGTCCTGGTCGAGCGTGCCCAGGACGCGCTTCCACTCGTCCGCGGCAGAGCTGCCGGACTGTCCCATGTGTACTCCTCCTCAGGACCGGGTGACCGCTTCGCCACCACGGATCAGCGGACGGCCGTTCTGGTCGGCGGCCAAATCGGCCACGATCCCCGCGCCGTCCGCCGCACGGACCGAGCCGCGGACGACGATTTCCTCTTCCGGCACGCCGAAACCGCGGAACTGCACCGCGATCCGGCGCAGGACACGGGGATCACCACCGGCCGCCGTCATCACCGCGCGAGCAGCGATGCCCATCGTGTACAGGCCGTGCAGGATGTTGCCGGGCAGGCCCACTCCGCGCGCGTACTCCTCGTCGACGTGGATGGGGTTGAAGTCCTCCGACGCCCCCGCGTACCGGTGCGGCAGGTACCGGT
The DNA here is from genome assembly GCF_021654135.1 of Amycolatopsis tucumanensis. Lineage (GTDB taxonomy): Bacteria > Actinomycetota > Actinomycetes > Mycobacteriales > Pseudonocardiaceae > Amycolatopsis_E > Amycolatopsis_E tucumanensis. The sequence goes on from NZ_JAKGSD010000094.1 coordinate 9,178, forward strand.
CCGGGGTCACGGCGAGCTCGAAGGTTTCGCCCGGTTCCACAGGCCCGCTCCCCGTCATGCCGAGGTGACCCGGGGACGGTCGACCGCGACGCCCGCTTCGATCAGCTCCGCGATCTCCCGCTCGGCGAAGCCCCAGTCGGCCAGCGCGGCCCTGGTGTGCTCACCGGGGGAACAGGGCGGTGACTGGATCGAGCCCGGTGTGCGGTCGAAGCGCGGGACGGGAGCGGGCTGACGCATGCCGAACTCGGTCACGTAGGTGCCCCGCGCCTTGAGGTGCGGGTGCGCCATGGCCTCGTCCACGGTGAGCACCGGCGCGAAGCAGACGTCGGTGCCCTCGAACACCTCCACCCAGTGATCGCGGGTCGCGGAGGCGAAGATCTCGGTGAGCCGGACCCGCAGGGCGGGCCAGCGGGACCGGTCGTCCTGCGGCCACTCGCCGGGGTCCAGGCCCAGCCGGTCCAGGAGGAGGGCGTAGAACTGCGGTTCGATCGAGCCGATCGTGATGTACCGGCCGTCGGCGGTGGCGTAGGAGTCGTAGTACGGCGCGCCCCCGTCGAGGAAGTTGTCTTCCCGGTTGCCGTTCCACACGCCCATGTTCATGAACCCGACGATGCTGGCGAACAGCGCCGCGGTGCCGTCGACCATCGCGGCGTCGATCACCTGGCCCCGGTTGGACCCGGCGCGCTCGAGCAGGGCCGCCAGCACACCGACGACCATGACCATGCCGCCGCCGCCGAAGTCGCCGACGAGGTTCAGCACGGGCGGGGGCGGTGCGTCCCGGCGCCCGATCGCCGCCAGCGGACCGGCCAGCGCGACATAGTTGATGTCGTGCCCGGCGGCGGTGGCCAGCGGCCCGGTCTGGCCCCAGCCCGTCATCCGCCCGTAGATCAGCCGTGGGTTGCGTTCCAGCACCGGCCCCGGCCCGATCCCGAGCCGTTCGGCCACGCCCGGGCGGAACGGGTCGAGCAGGACGTCGGCACGGTCGAGCAGGCGCAGGACGGTCTCCTGGCCGCGACGCGCCTTGAGGTCGAGGGCGATCGACCGGCGCCCGCGCAGCAGCAGGTCCAGCTCGTGCCGCTGGTGCTCGCCGAGGTCGCCGCCGAGGGGCCGGTCGATCCGCACGACCTCGGCACCGAGGTCGGACATCATCATCGCGGCGAACGGGGCGGGCCCGATGCCGCCGAGCTCGACGACCCGCACACCACTCAGGGGTCCGGACATGTCACCTCCGCATGACTGGGACTGTTTCGGATTCGGGCGTGCGGCTCGGCCGCTTCCGGGATCACGCCTGGTCGCCGGTGCCGCGGACGATCATCGTCCACCGCCCGTCGGCGACGATCTCACCGAACTGGTTCGCCGAATGGGACGAGAACACGAAGAACTCGAGGTCCCTCTTCGCGTGGACGTCCGCGACCGCGGCACTGGTCGTGATGACGTCGCCGTGGCAGACGGGCGCTCCGAACTCGAACTCCTGCCCGCCGTGGAGCATGCGCGCGTAGTCGATGCCCACGTCGGGGTGCCGGACCGCCGGCCCCATCCACTTGCAGAACACCACCGCGAACATCGGGGGCGCCACGACGTCGCGGAAACCCATCGACCGGGCGACCTCGCGGTCGAAGTAGCAGGCTTCGCCGTGTCCGAGCGCGGTGGCGAACTCCCGGATCTTTTCGATCCCGACCTCGTAGGTCCACGGTCGGAAGGTGCGCCCGGTCAGGTTCCGCTCGGTCATGTCAGCGCAGCCTCAGCACGCTCTTGCCGACGGTCTTGCGCGCCTCGAGGTCCTTCAGCGCCTGCGCGCCGTCTTCCAGCGCGTAGGTCGCGCCGACGAGCGGACGGACGTGGCCCGCCTGAACGAGCTCGTTCAGCTTCCCGCCGACGCGGCGGATCAACGCGGGGTCGTGCGGCACGTAGTGTCCCCACGCGACGCCGACGGCGTCGATGTTGCGGAGCAGCAACCGGTTCGCCGCGATCTGCGGGATCCGCCCCTCGGCGAACCCGATGACGAGGATGCGGCCCTGTGGCCGGATCAGGCGCAGGCTGGCGTCGAAGCGGTCGCCGCCGACCGGGTCGTACACGAGATCGACGCCTTCGCCGGCGGTGCGCTCGCCGACCTCGTCGATCCAGTCGCCGACGAGGACGACCTCCTCCGCCCCGGCTTCCCGGGCGATGCCGGCCTTGCCCTCGTCGCTGACGACCGCCAGGACGCGAGCGCCGAGCCCGCGGGCGATCTGCACCGCCGCGGTGCCCACACCCCCGGCCGCTCCGTGCACCAGCACCGTCTCGCCGGCACGGAGCCGGCCGCGCTCGGCGAGTCCGAAGTAGGCGGTCTGGTAGTTGACCATCAGGCCGACGGCCTCGTCGAAGCCCATGGTGTCCGGGACCGGCACGACGTGCTGCGCGGGCACCGCCACCGTCTCGGCGTAGCCGCCGCCGTGGCCGGTGAACGCGATGACCCGGTCACCGGGCGCGACACCGGCTCCGGCGGGGGCCGACCGCACGATCCCGGCGACCTCCAGCCCGGGCGCGAAGGGCGGCTCGGGCTTGACCTGGTACCGCCCGTGGGTCAGGAGCAGGTCGGGGAACGTCACGCCCGCCGTGTGGACGTCGATGACGACGTCGTCCGGTGCGGGCGAGAGGCTGAGCGATCCGATCCTGACCGCATCGGGCCCCGTCGGCTCGCTGACGATCAGCGAACGGACATCCTCGCCTCTCATCGGTGTTCTCCTCACTGGGATTTCCGGGCGTTCCTGCAGATCCTGCCCGGGCGCGCGGCACCGTGTCTTCGTCCGAACACCAAAGAGACCGGCGGGTGGTCTTGGTGGATCGTCAAAACCGGGCGGCCAGGTGTGCGCGGAACCGCCGGACCAGCTCGGCGGCTGTTCTTCGGGCACCCAGTGACCCGCGCAGTGACTCGGCTCCAGCCGGCCGCCCCGCTCAGGGCCAGAACGGGGATCGTGACGCGGTACTCGCGTGGACGGTGCGCGTCGCGCGGTGACCGGCTGTCGCTGTCACAGAGTGAACGTGGCGCGGAACGCCGTGACCGCCTCACCGGTGATCGAAACCGTCAGGTCGCCCTCCGGGGACCTCGCGACGCACACCCGCACCCGCCCGGGCCGCCCCATGGCCTCCCCCTGCCGGCCGGTGAAGGTGAACCGTCCATCATGGACCGGCGCGATCCCGTGCCGCACCAGGTAGGCGCCCAGTGGGCCGTGCCCGTTGCCGGTCACCGGGTCCTCGTCGATCCCGATCGCCGGCGCGAACATCCGCGACCAGGTCAGGGCATGGGGCGACGCGCCGTCCAGCGTGAAGACGAAGTACCCGTTGCACCCCGTCTCGCGGCTCAGCGACACCAGCGCCTCCCGGTCCGGACGCAGTCCGTCCACCGTGGCGCGATCGCGCAGCCCGACGAGCACCTTGCCGTGCCCGGTCGAGACGATCTGCACCGGCCTGTCCCCGGCCAGGTCGCCGCGGGCCACGCCCAGCGCGCGCAGCAACCGGTCCAGCCGCGGGCCCTCCAGTTCCGGCCCGAACCCGGCGGCGCCCTTGTGCATCCGAATCGCGATCCGGTCGCCGTCTCGCACCACGTCGACCGGCTGCCGCAGGCCGCCGCCTGTCTTCTGCACCAGCGAGCCGGCGGGCAACCCGTACTCGACCGCTCGGGCGAAGTGCGCGGCGACCGTCGCGTGCCCGCACGTGGGCACTTCCGCGGCCGGGGTGAAAAACCGCACCCGGACGTCGTGATCCGCCGAGTCCGCGGGCAGCACGAACGCGGTCTCGGAGTTGTTCAGCTCCCGCGCCACCGCGAGCATCTGCGCGTCCGTCATCCCCTCGGCGTCGAGCACCACCCCCGCCGGGTTGCCGGTGAACGCGGTGGTGGTGAAGGAGTCGACCTGGTACAGCACCCTCACGGCGCCACCACCAGCGCCACCGCGTCCGCCGCGACGCGGTAGCCGTGGTGCAGGCCGGCCACCTGCACCACGGCGCGAGCGGGACGGTGCGCGCCGAGCACCCGCGCGTACGCGGCGTCGGCTTCGTCCCAGTCGGCGATGTCCGCCACGAACAGGGTCATGCGGGCGATGCTCGCGGCGGTCCCGCCGGCCTCCCGCACGATCGCCACGACGTTGCCCACCGCCCGCGCCACCTGCTCGGCCACCGGCGCGCCGGGCGGGATCCCGGCCGGAAGCTGCGCGGACACCCAGATGGTCCCGCCGTCGGCGACGACGGCCTGCGCGTAGTGGCCGAACGGCCGCGGCGCCGCGGACGTGACCACCGGGCGCAGGGACGTCACGACCCCGCCTCCGCCAGCTCGCGCACCAGCTGCACGAGCGTCCGCACCCCCGCGCCGGTGCCGCCCCGCGGCGTGTAGCCGTAGGGCTCGCCCTCGTGGAAGGCAGGGCCGGCGATGTCGAGGTGCGCCCACGGCGTGCCGTCCGGCACGAACTCCTTCAGGAACAACCCCGCCACCAAGCCACCGCCCAAGCGCTCCCCCACGTTCGCGATGTCGGCGACCGGCGAGTTCAGGCTGGGGCGCAGGTCGGCGGGCAGCGGCAGGGGCCACGCCTGCTCACCGGCGCGGCGGGCGGCGGCGGCCACCCGGCCGCCGAATTCCTCGCTGGGCGACATCACCCCGAACATCCGGTTGCCCAGCGCCATTCGCATCGCGAACGTCAGCGTCGCGACGTCGACGATCACGTCCGGCTCGTCCTCCGCGGCGCGAGCGATCGCGTCGGCGAGGACGATCCGCCCCTCGGCGTCGGTGTTGAGCACTTCGACGGTGCGGCCGTCGTACATGCGGAGCACGTCGCCGGGGCGGGTGGCCGATCCGGACGGCATGTTCTCCGCGAGGGCGAGCCAGCCGCTCACCCGCACGGGCACCTCGAGCCGCGCGGCCGCGACCACGGCGGCGAACACGGCGGCGGCACCCGACATGTCGCGTTTCATGATCTCGTTCGACCCGACGGGCTTGAGCGACAGCCCGCCGGAGTCGTAGGTGATGCCCTTCCCGATCAAAGCGATGGTCCTCGCCGCGTCCGGGTGCGCGTAGGAGATCCGCACCAGCCGGGGCGGCCGGACCGATCCCTGCCCGACACCGAGCAGACCACCGAAGCCCGCCGCCGCAAGCGCTTTCTCGTCGAGGACCTCGACCGCCAGCCCGTGTCCGGCGCCCACCGCCTCGACCTCCGCGGCGAAGACCTCGGGGTAGAGGTCGTTCGCAGGCGTGTTGACCAGATCGCGCGCGCGGTTCACCTCCTGCGCGAGGACCACCGCGCGCCGTACCGCGGCATCGGCCGCCGCTTGTTCCACGCTGGTGAGCACGCCCAATTCGGCCGTCGCGGGCTGTCGCGCACTGCGGTAGGCGTCGAACGAGTACTGGCCGAGCACCGCGCCCAGCGTCACGGCCTCCACCGCGTCCGGGGTGCGCGCCGGCAGAGCCAGCACCACGCTCGTGACGCCGGCCAGGGCCCGCGCCGCCACGCCGGCGGCTTGCCGGAGGGCGTCCGGCCCGTACTCGCCGTCGCGGTCCGGCTCACCGAGGCCGACGAGCAGGACGGACCCGGCGTCGAACCCCGGCGGCGCGGGCAGCCTGAGAGTCTCGCCGGCCGCTCCGGTCATCCCCCACGCGGTCGCGGTCGCGATCAGCGGCGTGGCGTCGGCCGGAGCGGCGAGTCCGGCCGGTCCCCGCCCGGCCCCGATCACCACCACGTCGGAGTGCCGCCCGGCGGTCAGGGCGGTCACCTGTGTTGTCGTTGTGCTCACTCGAACCTCCGCCACCACGGTGCCGGAGGTGTCACGTAAGGACAAGTGAGGGTTTTTACAAGATCCTTAAGCGGCACTGAAGTGTTGTGTCCTCGCCAGGGTCGCCAGAGGCTAGGGTGTGCCTGACAAAGATCTCGTTGTTGGCGGGGATGCTGCCGGCTGTGTCGCGGTTTGCGTTGTCGTGGATGGGCAGTGGGCGTTGATCGAGGACTCGTTGGCGGTGCGGACTGGGCTGGTGGCGGTCGGCCGCTGGTGACGTTGATCGGCCCTGGGCGGGCCGGGGCGGCTCACGCGGTGGCCGCCCACCGGCATTCGACCCGATCGATTACCGCGACCGCTACGACGAACTCGCCACCGCCCACCGCTCAACAGTAGTACTCCACGCCGTGATCACCTGGACCAGAGCTTTGTCAGACACGGTCTAATACTGCAACGGCAGTTAGTGGTGTTGTGGTAGATCATCCTGGTGGTGGTCGATGT
>NZ_JAKGSD010000095.1 GCF_021654135.1 Amycolatopsis tucumanensis
ACTGCCGCGCCGCGGGGCAGCGGTCTTGGCGCCCGCGGCGGCGCTGTCGCGGCGCGGGGCCGCGCGGCAGCGCGACAGCACAGCGCGGCGAGCCATCCCGACGGCACGCTGGCGCGGCGCGCCGTGCCCGCGGACGCGGGGCGGTGTGCCGTGGCGGGGCGCACCGGCGCGGAATCACACGGCAGCCCGCTGTCGTGCCGCGCAGCCGCGCCCCGACGTGCGGCCTGCGACGGCCGCTACGGGCAGAACCGGAAGTGCGTGGTCACCCGACGGTCGTCGTCCACCACGTGGAACGCCAGTCCGGGCGGCCGGTCGTAGTCGAGCGGGCCGCCCTCCGCCCAGCCGGCCTCCCCGCCCGGTTCCCACGGCAGGGCCAGCGCCGACACCACCCCGGGCGCCACCAGCAGCGGCCGCTCGGCGAAGGTCGTCACCGCGGGCGTGTGCGCGTGCCCGCAGAACAGCCCCACCACGTCCGGGTGCCGCTCCACCACCTCCGCCAGCCGGGCCGCTTCGTGCTGCCGGATTTCGTCCAGCAGCGGGTGGTGCAGCACCGCGGGCGGGTGGTGGAACGCCACGAACGCCGGCCGCCCCGCCGCCTCCGCCAGCACCTCGTCCAGCCAGGCGATCGTCGCGTCGTCCATCCGTCCCGAGCCGCGGCCCGGGATGCTCGTGTCGCACAGCGCGAACACCGCGCCGGCCGCCTCGCCGACCTGGTTGACCGGCCCGTCCGACGGCTCCTCGCCGAGCAGCACCGAACGGTAGGCAGGCCGCGAGTCGTGGTTGCCGGGGCAGTGGAACACCGGGTACGGCAACGTGTCCAGCAGCTTCGCGACCTCGGCGTACTCGGCCGGATCGCCGTGATCGGCCAGGTCGCCGGTCACCAGCACCGCGTCCACCGGCCGTGACAACTCCCGCAGGTGCCCCACCACCCGCTCGGCCCGGTCCGCGTTCCGCGAACCGCCGTCGAGGTGCAGATCGGACAGGTGCGCGAGGACCGTCATGGACCGACCCTACCGGCTGCGAAAATTCTTTTCGGCCGGATTCAACAACCTGGGGGCCCCGGCGCGTTGAAGGCCCGTCAACCGAAGATCGAAAGGAACACCGGTGCGGGACCGCTTCGACGATTTCGTGGCGCAGCGCCTCGACCGCCTCCTCCGCTACGCCACGGCCCTGACCTGCGATCCCCACCTCGCGCAGGACGTCGTGCAGGAGACCCTGCTGCGCGCCCAGCACCGCTGGGAACGCATCGCCGGGCTGCAGGCGCCCGAGAGCTACGTGCGCAAGATGATCACCAACGAGTTCCTGTCGTGGCGGCGCCGGAAGGCCTCGCGCAACGTCACCGCCGCCCACAGCACGCTCGACGCCATCGGGACGCCCACCGCCGACCACGCCGAGCACTACGCCGAACGGGACGCCATGCGCGCCCGCATCGCCGCGCTGCCGCGCAAGCAGCGCGCCGCGATCGTGCTCCGGTTCTACGAGGACTGCACCGACGCCGAGATCGCCGAGGCGCTCGGCTGCTCGGCAGGCACCGTCCGCAGCCACATCTCCCGCGCCCTGAGCACGCTGCGCGCCGCCGACGGCGGCCGCCGCCGGGGCCTGCCCGTCACGGAGGCGCTGTCATGACCACCGACCCCACCGAACAGCTGATCCGCTCGGCCCTGCACGCCGAGGCCGACCGCCGCCCCGACCCGCGCGTGGTCCTCGCCGGGCTACGGCAGGCGCAGCCGCGCCGCAACCGGACCCCGCTGCTGGTCGTCGCGGCCGCCGCGGTCGTCGCGGTGGCCGTCGCGGCGGTCCTGGTGCCGCGGATGCTCCAGCGCAGCGCACCCGTCGTCGGCACGGCGCCGGCCACCGACCAGACCGTCCTGCTGGCCGGCATGGACGACTACGACACCGCCGACTCGATCGTGCTCGGCCGCTTCGGACGGGACGGCGTCGCCGCGCTCGCCTCGATCCCCCGCGACTCGCTGGTCGACATCCCCGGCTTCGGCCAGGGCAAGCTGAGCAGCGCGTACAGCCGCGGCAAGGAAGCCGCCCAGCAGCAGGGCCGCGACGAGAACGCCGCGGCCGAGGCCGGCGCGCGCACGCTCGTCGACACCGTGCAGCAGCTCACCGGGGCGCACGTCGACCACTACGCCCTGGTCGGCATGGCCGCGTTCGGCCGGCTCGCCCACGTCCTGCAGGGCGTCCCGGTCTGCCTGCGCGCGGCCACGCACGACCCGCGTACCGGGGCCTCGTTCCCCGCCGGTGAGCAGGTCCTGGACGAAACGCAGGCACTGGCCTTCCTCCGGCAACGCGCCGGGCTGGCGCACGGCGACCTCGACCGCATCGCCCGGCTCCATGCCTACCTGCGCTCGGCCGCGAACGAGGTGATCAGCGGCGGCAAGCTCGCCGACCCGGCCTTCGTGTCCGCGCTGATCAGCACCGTGCAGAACAACGTGCGCATCGACCCCGGCTGGGACCTGCTGTCCTTCGCCGCGCTGATGCGGGACACCCGCCCGGCCGACCTGCGGATCGGGACCGTGCCGATCACCAGCCCGCACCTCGACACGCCGAACGGCGCGGCGATCGGTCTAGCCCCCGGGGAAGTACGCACGTTCGTGGCGAACCTGCCGCACTCGGGCACGTCAGCACCGGATTCCTGCGTGAACTGAACCGCGCGAATCGCGCGCGAACCGTGTCACGGTAGCTCCCGCGGGGTTAGGCTGGCAACCGCCGACGGGAAGGGGACGCGTCCGATGACCGGACCGCGAGCCGAGAACGCGGCCGCGGGGCCGACCAGCCCCGCGGCCTTCGGCCTGTCGGACACCGTCCGGGTCGCCGCGGTACTGCGCGCCGAAGCCGAGAACGCGCCCGATTTCGCGGCCGCCGCGCGGGCCGTCGTCCGGCGGCTGCGGGACGGATTCGCCGCCGGGGGACGGCCGATGTCGGCCGAACTGTACACAGTGGACGAAGGCGGGTCCCCGGTGCTCGTCGCGGCGGCCGGTGATCCGCGAACCGGTGGCGCGCCGGCCACGGCGCCGCCGGGCGAACGCTTTCCGGTGGTCCCGTCGCCCGGCGCGCTGGCATTCGGCGGGCCGCTGGCCGGGGGCCGCGCGTTCTGGATCGTGCTGCCGTCCTCGGCCGCGCTGCCCGCGGAGACGGCCCGCTCGATAGCCGTGAGCGTCCGCGCCGGGCTGCTGGCGCACGGTCCGGCCGAGGACCGCGCGGAGGCGCTCCAGGACTACGCCGAACTGCTGGAGCACACCTCGCGCGTGGAAGGCGCGGCGCTGGAGGACGCGGCCGGCCGGGCAGGCGCCGAGCTCGAACTCGGCGACTCGCTGCAGGCGATCGGGCAGCGGCTCACCGCGCAGCTCGACATCGACACCCTCGTCCAGGACGCCACCGACGCCGCCACGCGCGGCACCGGCGCCGGGTTCGGGGCGTTCTTCTACAACCTGATCGACGAGTTCGGCGAGTCCTACACGCTCTACACGCTGTCCGGGGTCCCGAAGGAGGCCTTCGACGGGTTCCCGATGCCACGCAACACGGCGGTCTTCGCGCCCACGTTCAACGGCAGCGGGATCGTTCGCAGCGACGACATCACCCAGGACCCGCGCTACGGGCGCAACGAGCCGCACCACGGCATGCCGGAGGGGCACCTGCCGGTGCGCAGCTACCTGGCCGTCCCGGTGATCACGCCGATCACGCGCGAGGTGCTGGGCGGGTTCTTCTTCGCCCACCCCGAGCCGGGGCGGTTCACCGCGCGGCACGAGCAGGTGGCGGCCGGGATCGCGAGCTACACCGCGATCGCGCTGGACAACGCGCGGATGTTCGCGCGGCACCGGTCGATGGCGACCGAGCTGGCGCGCAGCATGCTGCCCGTGGTGCCGGACATCCCCGGCCTGCGGATCGTGTCGCGGTACCTGCCCGCGTCGGCCGGGGCCGAGGTCGGCGGGGACTGGTTCGACGTGATCGAGCTGCCCGGCGGCCGGACGGCGTTCGTGATCGGCGACGTGGTGGGGCGTGGCGTGCCCGCGGCGGCGGTGATGGGCCAGATGCGCACCGCGATCCGGTCGTACGCGCTGCTGGACCTGCCGCCGTCGGACGTGCTGCACAACGTGTCCCAGCTGGCGCGTTCCACCCCTGGCGCCAAGTTCATCACGTGCCTGTACGCGGTGCACGACCCGATCGACGACACCCTCACCTACGCCAACGCCGGCCACCTGCCCGCGGTGCTGATCGCGGCCGACGGGTCGACCCGGCAGATCGCGGAGGCGCTGGGCATGCCGCTGGGCGTCGGCGAGCAGTACCCGCAGGAGCAGACGCCGTTCCCGCCCGGGATGCGGCTCGTGCTGTACACCGACGGGCTGGTGGAGAGCCGGGAGCGGGAGCTCGGCGTGGGCATCGACGCGCTGCTGGCGGAGCTGACGGCGCTGCCCGGTGCGGGTGGCGTGGGCGCGGCGTGCGACGAGCTGATCGGGCGGCTGACCGGCGGCCGCCACGACGACGACGTCGCCCTGCTGTACGTCGAACACCAGGGCGCGAACCGGCGGGTCGCGTCGATGGCGCTGCTGCCGGAGGTGCCGCTGGACGCCGTGCACGAGTTCGTGGCCGGGCGCATGGCGCGGTGGGGGCTCGCGGAGGTGGCCGACCGCGCGGTGAAAGTCGCCTCCGAGCTGGTGACGAACGCGATGCGGCACGCTTCGGCGCCGCTGACGCTGCGGCTGTTCCACGACGGCGCGCGGCTGACGGTGGACGTCGCCGACCGCACCGGGGCGCTGCCGCACATCCTCGCGTCCGGCGGGATCGAGCACGACGGCCTGCGGATGATCGACGCGGCCGCGGCGCGGTGGGGCACGCGCACCACGCCCAACGGCAAGGTCGTGTGGGCGGAGCTCACGACGAGGTGACCCCGGATCCGGGGAACAACAGGTGTGTAAACCGTGCACAGTGGGTAACCCCCGGCCGACGAGGAACACGCCAAGGGGACTTCGATGCACGCCGGAGACCAACGCCTCCACCGACTGGTGACGGCGCGTTCGCGCAACGCGACGACTTTGAGGCACGTCCTCACCCAGTGGGCGAACGAGGTGGAACTGCCCGACGCCACCACGGACGCGATGGCGCTCGCGGCGTACGAGGCCATGATCAACGTGGTGACCCACGCGTACCCCGCCCAGGCCGAAGGCCCGCTGGAGCTGTCCGCGGAGCTGCGCGGCAACGCGGTGGACGTCACGGTGAGCGACCAGGGGCGGTGGCAGCAGCCCGCCGCGGACCCCGGCCCCCTGCACGGTCGTGGGCTGCCGCTGATCCACGCGCTGTCCGACCGGGCGGAGATCGCGCCGACCCCGGAGGGCACGACGGTGCGGATGCGCTGGCCGGTCCCGACCACCCCGACGCGGCTGCGGATGGACGTCGCGCAGACCCACTAGCCGCGGCCAGTGGAGAGCGGCACCGGAGACACGGGCCGATCGGGCCCCGGGAGCACGACAGGGCACATGCGCTGGCCACCCTGTTCGCTTGCGCGATCGAAGTCGGGCAGGCGCGTCAGTGGTGCCGCCCGCGCGGCACCCTCCCGTTCAGCGTCAGTGGCGCCGCCAGCGCGGCACCCTCTCGTTCAGATGTGGTGGCCGATGGGCCGACCTGTCCCCGGACGGGGTGCCGCTCCGCCGCTGAGGACGGAGCGGCACCCCGTCACTCGGAGGCTTGTTCCGTCGTCGGGAGGTAGACGCGGAAACGGGTGTCGCCGGGTTCGGACTCGACTCGCAGGTCTCCTCGGTGGCGGTCCACCACGATGCGCCACGAGATGTCCAGCCCGAGGCCCGTGCCCTCCCCCACCGGCTTCGTCGTGAAGAACGGCTCGAAGATCCGCTGCTTGGTCTCCGCCGAGATGCCGGGGCCGGTGTCGCCGATCTCGACCACCACCCGGTCGCCGTCGCGGCTGGTGCGCAGCGTCAGCGTGCCCGTGCCCTCCATGGCGCTGACCGCGTTGTCGATGATGTTCGTCCACACCTGGTTCAGCTCGCCCGCGTACGCGGGCACCGTCGGCAGCGACCGGTCGTACTCCTTGACGACCTTGACCCCGGTGCCGATCTTGCCCGCCAGCATCACCAGCGTCGAATCCAGGCCGTCGTGCACGTCGATCCACTGGTGCGGTGCCCGATCCATCTGCGAGTACTGCTTCGCCGCCCCGACCAGCGCCGAGATCCGCGTCGTCGAGTCCTCGATCTCCCCCATCAGCATCTCGGTCTCCAGCGCGTACGCCAGCCACCGCAGTGCGCCGTCCAGCAGGCCGTCGCCGACGGACTCCAGGACGTGGTCGAGGCTCTCGGCGGACAGGCCGGCCGCGACGAAGATCGGGGCCAGGTCCCAGCCCTGCTCGATGTCGCGCTCCTCGAGCCAGTCGCCGATCTCGTCCTCGCGGTCGGCCTGCTGCATCGCCGTCAGCGGTGGTGCGTCGGCCACCTGCTTGACCAGCCGCTCCTGCACGTCGAGCAACAGCTCCAGCAGATCGGGCTCGATGTCCCGCTTCGCCAGTATCGCCAGCTTGTGCCGCATCCCGGCGACCCGCTCGCGCAGCGCCGCGGTGGCGCGCACCGCGGCGGCCGCCGGGTTGTTCAGCTCGTGGGTCAGGCCCGCCGACATCTCGCCGAGCGCGAGCAGCCGCCGCCGCTGCCCGATCAGCGCGTCGGTGTTGCGCCAGCCCAGGTACGAACCCTCCAGCAGGTGCGTGGCCATCGGGAACCAGCTGCGGAACTGGTCGGCGAACTCCTTGGCGGGCAACGTCAGGAACATCAGGTCGGTGACCGCGTACACCGAGGCGCCGTAGCGCTGCTGCTGTTGCCCGTAGAAGAACTGCGTCGCCCCGCAGTAGGCGCCGCGCTGGTCGGAGCGGACGGTCTCCACCTCGCTGCCGCCCACCAGCCGCGTCATCCGCAGCGCGCCGGACAGCAGCACGTAGAAGCACGTCGCCGGATCGCCCTCGTTGATGATCGCGGTGTCCGCGGCGTACTGCTCGAGCTTGGCGTGGTCGAGGATCCAGTCGAGCTGGGCGTCCGACAGATCGGTGAACAGGAACAACTCCCGCAGGAACTCGCGGGTCAGCTGCGGCTCGCTCATCGTGCCTCCAGGTAGCGGTGCACGAGCGAGACGGCCATCGCGCCCTCGCCGACGGCCGAGGCGACGCGCTTGACCGACTGCGAGCGGACGTCCCCGGCCACGAACACACCCGGGATGGACGACTCCAGGTGGTGCGGGTCCCGGTCGGGGGTCCACCCCGGCGGTCGTTTGCCGTCGACCATCAGGTCGGCGCCCGTGCACACGAAACCGTGCTCGTCGCGCAGCACGTCGTCACCCAGCCACTCGGTGCGCGGCGCCGCGCCGATGAACACGAACAGGTGCCCGGTCTGCACCGTCTCGGTGATCCCCTGCTCCTCGTCGCACAGGGTCAGCTCTTCGAGGTGGTCGGTGCCGTGCGCGCGCACCACCGTGGTGCGGGTGCGGACGTGGATGTTGCCGATCGCCTCGATCTGCTCGATGAGGTAGTGCGACATGGACGCCTGCAGCGACGGCCCACGCACCAGGATCGAGACTTCCTTGGCGTAGCGGGAGAAGAACACCGCGGCCTGCCCGGCGGAGTTGGCTCCACCGACGATGTAGACGTGCTCGCCCTCGCACTCGGGCGCCTCGGTGGCTGCCGAGCCGTAGAACACGCCGCGGCCGGTCAGCTCGGCCACGCCCTCGGCCTCCAGCGCCCGGTAGGACACGCCGGTGGCGAGGACGACGGCGTGCGCCGCGATCTCGCTGCCGTCGCCGAACCGCACCACCCGCGCCGAGCCGCGGGCCTCCAGGCCGGTCACGTCGCGCGCGGTCAGCACCTCCGCGCCGAACTTCTGGGCCTGGCGGCGGGCCCGGTCGGTCAGCTGCGCCCCGGACACCCCGTCCGGGAAGCCGAGGTAGTTCTCGATCCGGGAGCTCTGCCCGGCCTGTCCGCCGGTGGCCCGGCGCTCGACCAGGACCGTGCGCAGCCCTTCGGAGGCGCCGTAGACGGCCGCGCCGAGCCCGGCGGGACCGCCGCCGATCACGACCAGGTCGTAGAACTCCGAAGCCGGTCGGGTCGACAGCCCGACGGCGTCGGCGATCTGCTCGCCGTCCGGCTTGCGCAGCACCGTCCCGTCGGGGGTGATCAGCACCGGGATGTCCGCCGAGACGCAGCCGGCGGCTTCGAGCAGGCGGCAGGCCTCCGGCTCCTCGACGGAGTACCACCGGTAGGGCACCGAGTTGCGGGCCAGGAAGTCCCGCACCTTGTACGACGGCGAGGACCAGCGGTGCCCGATCACCTTCGTCTCCTCGACCGGCCGGTCCCCGGCCGCGCGCCACGCGTCGACCAGCGCGTCGACCACCGGGTACAGCTTCTCCTCCGGCGGGTCCCACGGCTTGAGGAGGTAGTGGTCGACGTCGACGACGTTGATCGCCTGGATCGCCGCGTCGGTGTCGGCGTACGCGGTCAGCAGGGCGCGCCGGGCGTACGGGAACAGGTCCATCGCCTGCTCCAGGAAGGTGATGCCGTCCATCTGCGGCATGCGGTAGTCGGCGAGGATGGCCGCGACAGCGTCGCCGCGCAGCTTGATTTCGCGCAGGGCTTCGAGCGCGTCCGCCCCGGAGGCGGCGCGCACGACGCGGTAGTCCTGGCCGTAACGACGGCGGAGGTCACGGGCGACCGACCGGGACACGGCCGGGTCGTCGTCGACGGTCATGAGGATGGGCAGGCTCACGACGCAAACCCTACGGCCTGGCAGCGTTCCAGGGTCAGAACTTTCCCGCACGAGGAGACCACATACTGGACGCACCTTGCCGCCCGCGGCTCTTCGCGGTGATCATCGGAACCCGTCCACGACCGCTGCGGGAGGTCCGCGAAAATGTCCGTCGAGCTGCCCGAACGCGTCCGCGCCCTGCGCTCCGCCGAGGTTCCGCCGGACGGCATCCTGGAGGGGCCGCGGCACCTCTCGCGACTTCACGAAGATGCACAGTCGCGCGAGTACGAGATGTTCACCTCGCGCCCGCTGGGACGCGTGATCGGCGCCGAGATCACCGGCGTGGACCTCAGCAGGCCCCTCACCCCGCGGCTGCGCGACGAGCTGAACCGCGCGCTGCTGGAGTGGAAGGTGCTGTTCTTCCGCGACCAGCGCATCATCCCGGAGCAGCAGCGGGCGTTCGCACGCAACTGGGGCCCGCTGGAGACCAACCCGTTCCTGCCTGCCGGGGACTCCGACGAGGTCACCCGGTTCGCACGCGGCGCGGGAATGCCGGGTTTCGAGAACATCTGGCACGCCGACACGACCTGGCGCCCGGAGCCGGCGCTCGGCTCGGTCCTGCGGCTGGTCGAGGTGCCGCCGCTGGGCGGGGACACCCTGTGGGCCGACATGGCGGCGGCCTACGACAACCTGCCCGCCGAGGTCCGCGACCGGATCGACGGCCTGCGCGCGGTGCACGACTTCGTGCCCGGCTTCGCCCGCTTCGCCGACCACGACCTGCTGGCCCGCTGGCAGGACCGCTTCCCGCCGGTCGAGCACCCGGTCGTGCGCGTGCACCCGGAGACCGGCCGGAAGACGCTGTTCGTCAACCAGGCCTTCACCACGCACATCGTCGGCATGGACCGCGCGGAGAGCGACCGCCTGCTGCGGCTGCTGTTCGCGCAGGCGCACGTGCCGGAGTACCAGGTGCGGTTCTCGTGGCGCCCGGACACGGTCGCGTTCTGGGACAACCGCGCGACGCAGCACTACGCGGTCAACGACTACCACCCGCACGCGCGGATCGCGGAGCGCGTCGCGATCGCCGGTGATCGTCCGTTCTGACCGTTAGCCTGGGGCCATGGCGGACCCGAAGAGCACGGTCACCTCGTTCCTGACGGCCCTCGAACGCGACGACGTCGAAGGGGCGCTGACCTTCGCCGCCCCGGAGATGGTGTACCAGAACGTCCCGCTGCCCCCGGCGCATGGCGTCGCGGCCGTGGAGAAGCAGCTGCGCCTGCTCAGCCGCTACCGCATCGGCTTCGAGGCGCGCGTGCACCACATCGCCGCCGACGGCCCGATCGTGCTGACCGAGCGGACCGACGTGCTGCGCGTGGGGTCGTGGGACACGCGGTTCTGGGTGTGCGGCACGTTCGAGGTGCGCGACGGCCGGATCGTGCTGTGGCGGGACTACTTCGACTGGGCGACCGTGCTCGCCTCGAGCGTGCGCGGCGCCGGGAGGGCCGCCGTCACCGGGGTGTCGACGCTGGTCGCCCGCGCGCGCCTGCGGGACTGACGCCGGTACCACTGCAGGCAGATCACCAGCGCGAGCGCGATTTCGACGGCGTCCCCGCCGTAGTACAGGACCTGCGCCCCGGCGCGGAAGCCGTCCGCGTACAGGGTCTTGGCGAGGATGCCGTGCGCCGCGCCGGCCAGCACGAGCGTCGCGCCGCGCAACACCAGGCCGTGGCGGTGGCGCACCGGCTCCACCTGGCAGATCGCGGCGGTGAACAGCAGTCCCGCGGCGAACACGTGCGCCTGCACCCACGGCTGGTGCGCCTGCGCGATCAGCGGTGTCCGGTACAGCAGCCACAGCCCGCCGACGTCGAGCACCGCCGCGACCGGCGGGAACACCAGCACCGCGACCGGCCACGAGCGCAGCACCCGCACCAGCGCGCGGCGGCCCCGGCACACCCGGAGCGCGAGCGTGACCGGCCTGCCCAGCACCAGCAGCAGCGGGCCGGCCATGCCGACCACGAGGTGCTGCGCCATGTGGGCGGTGAACGTGTGCGCCGGGAACGGCAGCGCCACGACGACCGCGAGCGCGCCCGCCGTGAACGAGATGGTGCGCCACCGCGGCCACGGGCGGCGCGCCGCGCACAGGTAACCCACCAGCGCGACGGCCACCGCCAGTGCGATCGGCCAGGTGCCGGTGGCATGGTCAGGCACGCTGGCGCTCCCGCGCCAGCAGCACCACGCCCGCGGCCAGCAACAGCGCCGCGATCACGTTCCACGCCCAGTCGTAGGGCACGAGGTCGACGTGGTAGCGGATCTGGTGCAGGGTCAGCAGCTTGTGCTGGATCGTCCCGTCGTAGAGCTGGAACGCGCCTGCCCCGGTGAGGATCCCGCCCAGCAGCGCGCGGCCGGACAGCGCCGCGCGCCGCCGCAGGTCGGCCACCAGCACCAGGCCGAGCACGGTGGCGAACCAGCCGAACGCGTGGAACAGCCCGTCGGACACCAGCCCGACGTCCGAAGTGGACTTGTCATAGAAGTGGTGCCAGTGCAGCAACTGGTGGAACACCGTCTCGTCGACGAACGCCGCGATCCCGACGCCGATCGCGGCGCCCGCCCAGGCCGAACGCGCCCGGGCCGGACGCTCCCGTGCCGCCATACCGTCGCACCTCCGGGGTAGCGGCTACCCTGAGGTGCGCGGGTTATGCGTTCAGTGCCGCGTCGAGTTCGGCGAGCAACCGGGCCTTCGGCCGGGCGCCCACCCACTGCGCCACCCGCTCGCCGTCACGGAACAGCACGAGCGTGGGCAGCGACATCACCTGCAGGTCGCGCGCGGTGCGCGGGTTCTCGTCGGAGTTGATCTTGCGGATGGTCAGCTCGCCCGCGCGCTCGGCGGCGATCTCGGCGAGCACCGGCGCGATCATGTGGCACGGCGGGCACCACTGCGCCCAGAAGTCGACCAGCACGGGCCCGTCGTGGCGCAGCACCTCCGCCTCGAAGGTCTCGTCGGTCACGGCGAGCACGGCGCCGGTGGTGGTGGTCATCGGGACTCCTCGAAGGACGTGGTGACCCGGCACGGGCCGGGCTCTCGGTCGAGCGCTTCGGTGAGCTTGGCGCGCAGGTCGTCGCGCACGGCCTGCAGCCGGTCCAGGCAGGCCTCGACCTCGGCGAGCTTGCGCTCGTACACCTCGATCGAGTCGGCGCACGAGTCCCCGGTCTCGTGGCCTGCCCGCAGGCACTCCACGAACGGGCGGGTGTCGTCGAGGCTGAACCCGACCGCCTGGAGCGTCTGGATCTCGCGGACGAGCCGGAAGTCGTCCTCGCCGTACTCGCGGTAGCCGTTGGCCGCGCGCCGCGCGGACAGCAGCCCCTGTGACTCGTAGAACCGCAGCGCGCGCGTGGTCGTCCCGGCCCGCTGCGCCAGCTCCCCGATTCGCATGTGATCGAGCGTAAAGGTTGCCGCTGACGTCAAGGCAAGGATTCGCGCGCGACCCGCTCCAGGCGCTCCCGGTAGTCCGCCCACCACTGCGCGTCGGCGTCCGGCAGGTTGCCGGTGTCGCGGCGCATCCCGGCGGCGCCGTCGACGAGCTCGCGGATGATGTCCGCGTGCCCGGCGTGGCGGGAGGTCTCGGCGATCATGTGCACGAGGACCCGGTGCAGCGTGACCGGCTCCCGGCCGGGGATGTGCCCGACGGCGTCCAGCGCGAGCGCGCGGATCGTGGCGTCGGCGTGCGCCCAGGCCTGGCGGTAGAGCGCGACGATCTCGGCGGTGGACTCGTCCGCGCGCGCCCACATGTCGGCGTTGGGTTCGTCGTCGGCGAGCCAGGGCAGCTCGCGGCCGAACGGGCGTCCGAAGGTGGCCCCGAAGTACCCGAGCTCGCAGCCGATCAGGTGCTTGACCAGACCGAGCAGGTTGGTGCCTGTCGGCGTCATCGGGCGGCGCAGGTCGTACTCGGAGAGGCCGTCGAGCTTCCAGAGCATCACCTCGCGCGCCTGCTGGAGGTACCGGTGCAGATCGTCCTTCGGATCGTTCTCGGTCATGCGGACAGCCTCCCACTGGAGACCGGAAAATGTCGGTGGCGGGTGCGAACATGTGTTCGTGACGAACGAGGGCCCGATCCTGCACGCCGACCTGGACGCGTTCTACGCGTCGGTCGAGCAGCGTGACGACCCGTCGTTGCGCGGGCGGCCGGTGATCGTCGGTGGCGGGGTGGTGCTGGCGGCGAGTTACGAGGCGAAGGCGAGCGGGGTGCGCACGGCGATGGGGTGCGCGCAGGCGCTGCGGCTGTGCCCGGCGGCGGTGGTGGTGCCGCCGCGGATGGCGGCCTACAGCGCGGCCAGCAAGGCGGTGTTCGCGGTGTTCGAGGACACCACGCCGCTGGTGGAAGGGCTCTCGATCGACGAGGCGTTCCTCGACGTCGGCGGGCTGGCCAGGATTTCCGGCTCACCCAGCCGGATCGCGGCGGATCTGCGCCGGGCCGTGGCGGAGCGGGTCGGGCTGCCGATCACGGTCGGGGTGGCGCGCACGAAGTTCCTCGCGAAGGTCGCCAGCGGGGTGGCGAAGCCGGACGGGCTGCTGGTCGTGCCGCACGACCGTGAGCTGGAGTTCCTGCACCCGCTGCCGGTCGAGCGGTTGTGGGGCGTGGGGAAGGTGACGGCGGAGAAGCTGCACGCGCGCGGCATCCGGACGGTGGGTCAGGTCGCCGAGCGGGGTGAGGCGGAACTGGTGGCGCTGCTCGGGCGGGCCGGCGGGCGGCACCTGTTCGCGCTGGCGCACAACCGGGACCCGCGTCCGGTGGTCGTCGGACGGCGGCGGCGGTCGATCGGGGCGCAGCGGGCGCTGGGGCGGCGGGCGCGGTCGCCGGACGAGCTGGACGAGATCCTGGCCGCGCTGACGGACCGGCTGGCGCGGCGGTTGCGGGCCGCGCACCGGGTGTGCCGGACGGTGGTGCTGCGGATGCGGTTCGCCGACTACACCCGCGCGACGCGGTCGCAGACGGTGCCGCACCCTACGGCGCACACCGAGGACGTCCTGGCCACCGCGCGGGGTCTGCTGGCCGCGGCGATGCCGATGATCCGCGAGCGGGGGATCACCCTGATCGGCCTCGCACTGTCCAACCTGGACAACGACACGCCGCTGCAACTGGAGCTGCCCTTCGGCGAACACCAGCCCGACGCGCTCGACGCCGCGCTCGACCAGGTCCGCGACCGCTACGGGTCCAAGGCGGTGACCCGGGCGATGCTCCTCGGCCGCGACGACGGCCCGACGGTGCCCCTGCTGCCGGACTAGTGACCGTCCGATCACGACACGTGGCCGGGTGTTGGCGGTGGAGCGGAGGGCATGGCCGTTGTTGGTGGGCGGAGGCATGCCCGGGGGTTGGTGGCGGAGGGCAATGGCCGGGCGGCAGCGGAGCGGAGGCGCATGCCCGGGGGTTGGCGGCGGAGGGCACTGGCCGAGCGGCGGCAGCGGAGCGGAGGCGCACGGCCAGAGGCTGGCGGCGGAGGGCACTGGCCGAGCGGCGGCAGCGGAGCGGAGGCACATGGCCCGAGGCTGGCGGCGGAGGGACATGGCCGAGCGGCGGCGGTGGAGCGGAGGCACACGCCCGGAGGCTGGCGGCGGAAGGCATGGCCCGGCGGCGGCGGTGGAGCGGAGGCGCATGGCCGGAGGCTGGCGGCGGAGGGCATGGCCGGGGGGTGGAGTGTTGGGGCATGGCCGGGGAGTGCGGCGGAGCGGCAGGTGCGACCGTTTGGAGCCTTGCGCGGCCCCGGATGGGGGGCCACGGTGGGGGCTTGCGGGCGGGTGCCCGCCGGGGGCGGGGAGTGCGGCATGACCGAGGCAGCGAGCGGGTTCGGCAGAGTGGTGGGAGCGCTCCCGGTACGGCGGGCTCTTCTAAGCGGAGGGGTGGACCTGCCGGGCGACTTGCCTGTGATGGGCCGAATTCTGGTGCGGCCACTGCCGATGGTCCCCTCCGGCGGCGGCCCGCCGCGCACTCCTCCTGACTGGGGCGGCGCCGCGGCGCAGCCGTCCCGCACCCCCACACACCCGCTCGGCACCGACGCACAGCGGCGCCGCGGCGCGGTGCGGCCAGCCCGCAGCCACCCGGCGTCCACTCCCCTGGCACCTGCGGCCGGGGGCGGCACCGCCGCGCGCCCAC
This sequence comes from Amycolatopsis tucumanensis, assembly GCF_021654135.1. GTDB lineage: Bacteria > Actinomycetota > Actinomycetes > Mycobacteriales > Pseudonocardiaceae > Amycolatopsis_E > Amycolatopsis_E tucumanensis. The sequence goes on from NZ_JAKGSD010000095.1 coordinate 14,882, forward strand.
CCCACGCACCCACGCGGGTCGCGCGATGACGGGCACCGCGGCGCGGGCCGCCGCTCCGGCCATCCATCCGCTTCCCCAGTTCGCCGCCGGGCCGGTCGGCGTCGTGCTCGCGCTGCAGGCTCTCGTGCTCAGTCTCTTGTCCGGGCGGTACGGGTTCCACCGCGACGAGCTGTACTTCCTCGCCGCGGGGAAGCGGCTCGACTGGGGATATGTCGACCAGCCGCCGATCACCCCGCTGCTCGCCAGGGCCGGCACCGCCATGTTCGGCGACAGTCCCGCCGGTGTCCGCGCGCTGGCTACCGTCGCCGCACTCGCCACAGTCCTCCTCGTCGCGCTCGTCGCCCGGGAACTAGATGAGTAAGTCCTAACCCTGGGTGGTGTGTGGAGATGGGTGAAGGGTGTTC
>NZ_JAKGSD010000096.1 GCF_021654135.1 Amycolatopsis tucumanensis
CACCAGCGAGATCCAGAAGACGATCATCAGCCGCGGCCTGCTGCGCGAGTACCAGTCCCGCTCCTGACCCCGGCGCGGCCCGCCCATCGTCCGTGGGCGGGCCGCACTCCCGGCGAGCGCCCTCCGGACGTCGGGATCGCGGTCGAGCCGCCCGAACGAGGTGAACTGCTCCGGGGCGAGGTCCCGTCGCCGCCCACGGCCGAAAACAGCGCCACGCGCAATTAGGCCTGCACCCTCCAGGTCGCACCTCGCGTGTCGGCGCCGGTGAAGGAGGGTTGCTGGCGGACCTGATCGCGGACCGCGCGACCGGGCTCCAACCCGGTCGCGAAGCCGCAGGCCCCGGCCGGCCCCCGCTGAAGGCAGTTGGAGTGTCGGGTTCGCGTGGTTTCATAGGGGTTGGCAGGATGAAGTCACTCGATCACTACGACAGCACAGGTGATGACCGTGACCAGCCCGTTCTCCTCCGGCGGCCGTCAAGCACAGGGCCTGCCGCGCTTGCCGACGCCGCCCACGGGGTGGCCGATCGGCTCCTACGCCACCTACCAGGAGGCGCAGCGGGCGGTCGACTACCTCGCTGACAACCAGTTCGCGGTCGAGGACGTGACCATCGTCGGCGTGGATCTGATGCTCGTCGAGCGGGTGCTGGGCCGCCTGTCGTGGGGCCGCGTCCTCATGACCGGCGCGATTTCCGGCGCCTGGTTCGGCTTGTTCGTGGGTTTCCTGCTGGCCATGTTCGCCTCCGGCGCGGAGGTCACCTACCAGCCGATCCTGGTCGGCCTGGTCTCCGGTGTGCTGTTCGGCCTGGTGTTCGCGGCCATCAGCTACGCCTCCTCGCGCGGCCGCCGCGACTTCGCCTCGGCCAGCCAGCTCGTCGCCGGCCGCTACGACGTCCTGTGCCAGCCGCGCAACGCGGAGCAGGGCCGTGACCTGCTGGCGAAGCTCGCGATGCGGCCATCCGGGTCATCGAGCTGAATCGTGACCTCCACCGCTTGCGGTGCGTGATCGCCGGGCATAGTTTCAGTTCCCACCGATCGTGCGACCCGGGTTGACACCCTCGGGTTGCTTGATTGCATGCACGACGGCGTGCGGGGTGGGTCTCCCGCCGGCCGCGTGCCGAGGAGGAGGCCTGATGGGGAACGGTAAGAGCCGGGGCAGGCCGCCCGGCAGGATCGCGGCGGTGGCCGGGACGGCCATGCTGACGGCCGGCCTGGTGACCGCGTGCGGATCCGAACAGGGGATCACGCTCAACCTGTACTACGCGCCGGAGGACACGTTCCAGACGGTCGTGGACAACTGCAACGCCCAGGCGGCGGGGCGGTACCGGATCGTCTACAACAAGCTGCAGCGCGGCGCCGACGACCAGCGGCTGCAGATGGCCCGCCGGCTCGCCGCCGGTGACGACGGCCTGGACATCCTGGGCCTGGACGTCACCTGGGTGCCGGAGTTCGCCGAGGCCGGCTGGGCCGAGGAGTGGACGGGGTCGAACAAGGCACGGGCGGAGGCGGGCGTGCTGCCCGGTCCGCTGGCCACCGCGACCTGGAACGGCAAGCTGTACGCGGCGACGAAGAACACCAACGTCCAGCTGCTCTGGTACGACGACCGGATCACGCCGCAGCCGCCCGCGACCTGGGACGAGATGATCGCCGAGGCCGAGCAGCTCAAGGCGGCGGGCAAGCCGCACAACATCCTGTTCACCGGCGCCCAGTACGAGGGCCTGGTGGTCGTCTACAACACCCTGGTCGCCTCCGCGGGCGGGCACATCCTCTCCGACGACGGCAAGTCCGTGGTCATGGACGAGGGCGCGGTGCAGGCCCTGGAGATCCTCAAGCGGGTCACCTCCAGCGGCATCACCGACCCGTCGCTGACGAACCAGAAGGAGGACGACGTCCGGCAGGCGTTCCAGCGCGGCAACGGCGCGTTCGAGCTGAACTGGCCGTTCGTCTACGCCTCGTTCGCCGACGAGCAGCCGCAGGACCTGCAGCACTTCAAGTGGTCCACCTACCCGGCCGTGGACCCGGGCATCCCGGCGAAAACCACGATCGGTGGCTACGACCTCGCGGTCAGCACCACGTCCAAGCACAAGCCGGAGGCGTTCGAGGCGGCGCTGTGCCTGCGCAGCCCGGAGAACCAGAAGTTCTCCGCGCTCAACGACGGTGTCCCGCCGAGCATCGAGTCGCTCTACACCGACGACACCCCGCTCGACCCGACCAAGCCGGTCGACGCGGACAACAACCCGAGCATGGCCACCGCGTACCCGATGCGGGACGCGATCTTCGCCGCGCTCAAGGATCCCGCGGTGCGCCCGCTGACCCCGGCGTACCAGAGCCTGTCGACCGTGATCTCCAAGGTGCTGTCGCCGCCGTCGGAGATCGATCCGCAGCGGACGGCCGAAGAGCTGCGCACCAAGCTGACCGACGCGCTGAACTCGAAAGGGGTGATCCCGTGAGCACGGTCGAGGACGTTTCGGCGCCGCAGCGGACCACGGCGAGACCGGGCAAACCGGCGCTGAGCGAAGGGAAGAGGGCCGAGCGGCGGCTGGGCTGGCTGCTGTGCGCGCCCGCGGCGTTCGTGATGGTCGCGGTCACCGGCTACCCGATCGTCTACTCGATCTGGTTGTCGCTGCAGCGGTACGACCTGCGGTTCCCGCAGCAGACCGAGTTCGTCGGGTTCGCCAACTACGCGGCGGTGCTGTCGGACTCCTACTGGTGGACGGCGTTCGGCACCACGATGGCGCTCACGGTCATCTCGGTGGCGATCGAGCTGGTGCTGGGCATGCTGCTCGCGTTGATCATGCACCGCACGCTGGTCGGCCGCGGCCTGGTGCGCACGGTTTCGCTGATCCCGTACGGGATCGTGACCGTGGTGGCCGCGTTCTCCTGGTACTACGCGTGGACCCCGGACACCGGGTACCTGGCCAACACCCTGGCCGGTGACTCGGCGCCGCTGACGCAGTACATCCCGTCGATGGCGATCATCATCCTCGCCGAGGTGTGGAAGACGACGCCGTTCATGGCGCTGCTGCTGATGGCCGGGCTCGCGCTGGTGCCGGACGACCTGCTCAAGGCCGCGGCGATGGACGGCGCGAACGCGTGGCAGCGGTTCATCAAGGTGATCGTGCCGGTGATGAAGCCGGCGATCCTGGTGGCGCTGCTGTTCCGCACCCTGGACGCGTTCCGCATCTTCGACAACATCTACGTGCTCACCGGCGGGCAGAACGACACGTCGTCGGTGTCCATGCAGACCTACAACAACCTGATCAAGGGCCTGAACCTGGGCATCGGCTCGACGATGTCGGTGCTCATCTTCATCACGGTCGCGATCATCGCGTTCATCTTCATCAAGCTGTTCGGCACCGCGGCGCCCGGCAGCGACAAGGGGGGCAAGCGCTGATGGTGATGGGCGGAGCGGTCACCACCGGCCGCAAGACGAAGTGGACGCTGATCGACATCGTGGTGGTGGTCTACGCGCTGGTTCCGGTGCTGTGGATCCTGTCGCTGTCGCTGAAGACGAAGGACACCATCGACGACGGGAAGTTCATCCCGCGGTCGTGGACGCTGCAGAACTACGCGGACATCTTCCAGACCCTGGACTTCGTGCGGGCGCTGATCAACTCGATCGGCATCTCGCTCATCGCGACGCTGATCGCGGTGATCCTGGGGACGATGGCCGCGTACGCGATCGCGCGGCTGGACTTCCCCGGCAAGCAGCTGCTGGTCGGGGTCTCGCTGCTGATCGCGATGTTCCCGCAGGTGTCGCTGGTGAGCCCGCTGTTCAACATCGAGCGCACGCTCGGGCTGTTCGACACCTGGCCGGGCCTGATCCTGCCGTACATCACGTTCGCGCTGCCGCTGGCGATCTACACGCTGTCCGCGTTCTTCCGGGAGATCCCCTGGGAGCTGGAGAAGGCGGCCAAGATGGACGGCGCCACGCCGGGCCAGGCGTTCCGGCGGGTCATCGCCCCGCTGGCCGCGCCGGGGGTGTTCACCACCGCGATCCTGGTGTTCATCTTCTGCTGGAACGACTTCCTGTTCGCCATCTCGCTGACCTCGACCAACGCGTCGCGGACGGTGCCGGCGGCGTTGTCGTTCTTCACCGGGGCCTCGCAGTTCGAGGACCCGACCGGGACGATCTGCGCCGCCGCGGTCGTGATCACCGTCCCGATCATCCTGTTCGTGTTGTTCTTCCAGCGCCGCATCGTCGCGGGGCTGACCTCCGGTGCGGTGAAGGGGTAGCGCCAATGGCTGAGATCGTGCTGGACAAGGTGAGCAAGCGCTATCCGGACGGTGCGCTCGCCGTGTCCGAAGTGGACCTGCAGGTGGCCGACGGTGAGTTCATCATCCTGGTCGGGCCGTCCGGGTGCGGGAAGTCGACCACGCTGAACATGGTGGCCGGGCTGGAGGACATCTCCTCCGGCGAGCTGCGCATCGACGGCGAGCGGATGAACGAGAAGGCGCCGAAGGACCGGGACATCGCGATGGTGTTCCAGTCCTACGCGCTGTACCCGCACATGAGCGTGCGGGAGAACATGGCCTTCCCGCTGCGACTGGCCAAGATCGACGACGCGACGGTGAAGGCGAAGGTCGAGGAGGCCGCGGAGATCCTGGACCTGACGCAGCACCTGGACCGCAAACCGTCCAACCTGTCCGGTGGCCAGCGGCAGCGCGTCGCGATGGGACGCGCGATCGTGCGCAGCCCCAAGGCGTTCCTGATGGACGAGCCGTTGTCCAACCTGGACGCGAAGCTGCGCGGGCAGATGCGGACGTCGGTGTCGAAGCTGCAGCGCCAGCTCGGTACGACCACGCTGTACGTCACGCACGACCAGACGGAGGCCATGACGCTGGGCGACCGGGTCGTGGTGCTGCGGGCCGGGTACGTGCAGCAGATCGGTTCGCCGCAGTTCCTCTACGACCACCCGACCAACCTGTTCGTGGCCGGTTTCATCGGCTCGCCGTCGATGAACTTCGTGCCGGCGACGCTGGAGGACGGGAGCCTGAAGAGCGCGCTGGGCACGGTCCAGCTGCCGGACCGGTTGCGGCGGCTGGCGGAGGAGGCGAACGCGCCGCGGGAGGTGATCGCCGGCATCCGGCCCGAGCACTTCGAAGACGCCGGATTGCTGGAGGAGTCCGCCCGCGCCGGCGGTTGCGTGTTCAGCGCCCACGTCGACGTGCTGGAGTCGATGGGGTCGGAGAAGTACGCGTATTTCACGGTCGAGGGCGCGACGGCGACGTCGTCGGAGCTGGCCGAGCTGGCGGCGGACGCCGGAGCGGACGACGTGCCGGGCGGCGGAGCCTCCATCACGGCCCGGCTGTCCCCCGCGTCGAGCGCCCGGGAAGGCGGAACGCTCGACGTGTGGTTCGACGTGCAGAAGATCCAGCTGTTCGACCCGGCGTCGGGTAAGAACCTGACCTTCGAGGGCTGAGTACTCGTTCGGGCCGGAGCGCCGCTGTCACCCGCAAGTGGTGCTCCGGCCCGTTCTCGGCTTGGCCTGACAGCATCCTTGCTAGCATGCTGTCATGAGTCAGGTCAGCTGGCGCGCCGCCGACGAACTGGTGCATCGGGTCCGGCAGGCCGCGGCTCAACGGGGGGAGAGCATGAACGAGTTCATCACGCGTGTCCTCGACGCGGCGACGGATCCGGACCTGGCGGGCGACGAGAACGCGCGGCTGCGCGAACGCCTCCGCCGGGCCGGCCTGCTGTGGGAACCCGAAACGCCGGCCACGCGCCCCGACCCGGCCGCGGTGGCCGCCGCCGCGCGCCGCGCCGCCGCGACGGGCCCCCTGGCCGCCGACCTGATCAGCGAAGAACGCGGCCCGCGGTGAGGGGTTGCCCGGCGGCCGGGGACGTCCGGCGAGTTGGTGGTGCGCGATTGGCGGCGAGGTCCGCGCCGGTGGTGCCCGCGCCCGGCGGTGCCCGTCCGGGTGCGGGCCGCGTGCCTGTGCGTGCCTGCGCGCGGGATGGGCATTCGGCGGCGGAGATCGGAGCTGTTCGCTCGAGCGGCTGTGCCCCCCGGGCTGTCGGGCTCGCAACCGCGCAGGGTGGGACCGCGGTGACCGGCTTGCCCACGGGCGACCGGCGGGCGGGTTTTGCCGTCCGGACCGACGGAGCACCGACCCGGCGGCCGCCGGGCATCCGCGTCAGCGTGCTCCTCCGGAAGTGCAGCGCGTCATGAGCGTCTTCGCCGACTCTTCCGCGCTCGTCAAGCTCTACGTCGCCGAGCCGGGCAGCGAGCAGGTTCAGGCGCTGTCCGGGCTGGTCGTCTCCCAGATCGCGCGCGTCGAGATCCCGGCCGCGCTCTGGCGCAAGCACCGCATGGGCGCCATCTCCGCGGCCGACGCCCGCCTGCTGGTGTCCGCCTTCGAGGCCGACTACCACGGCACCCCGGACGAGCCGCCCCGGTTCGCGGTCGTCCCGGTGACCCCGATCGTCCTCGACGTGGCCGCCCGGCTCACCGGGGTGCACGGCCTGCGGGCCTACGACGCCATCCAGCTCGCCACCGCCCAGCTGGTCGCATCGGCCGACCGCGAGTGCCGGACCTTCGCGGCGTTCGACAAGGCGCTGTCCGAAGCCGCCGCGGGGGAGGGCTTCCACCCGCTGGGTGGCTGACCGCCGCCGGCGACGGGAGAGGGTCTCGCCCGCTGGGGTGGCTGCCGCGATACCGGAGGAGCGTCACTACTGGGTGGCTGAATCCTCAACAGCGAGGGGGAGGGTTTCGCCCGTCGACCGCCGGTCACCTCGCCGCGCCGATGGAGCCGCCACCGGCTACCCGCCGGGGGAGGGCTTCCCCCATCGCGGCCCTGAAGAATCTCTCAGCCGCGGGCGGGCATTCTCACCTCAGCGACGGGAGGTGGCGGATGGCCAGGTCGGCGGTGCCGCGATGATCTTCCTCGGCGTGGCCTGCGCGGTCCTCGGGGCGGTCGCCGCCGCGTTGGGGGCCTGGTTGCAGCACCGCGGTGTCACCACGACGGGCCGCACGAGCCCGGCGGCCCTCCTGCGCAACCCGGCCTGGCGCTTCGGCGTCCTGGTGCTCACCGCCTGCACCGTCCTGCAGGCGCTCGCCCTCGCGTTCGCCCCCGTCACCGTCGTGACCCCGGTCGTCGTGCTGGCGCTGCCCATCCTGACCGTCCTCAACGGACCCCGCGATCACGTCACCCGCGCCGCAGTCGCCGCCGTCACCCTGGCCGTCGCGGTCTTCGTCACCCTGACCGCGCGCGACGCGCAGCCCACCACGATCCCGCCGGACACCGTCGTCGACGCCGGTCAGCTCGTCGGCGTCCTCGTCATCGCCCTCGTCGCCGTCGCCACGCTCGCCCAGGGCATCGCCCGCAGCGCGGCCCTCGCCGTCGCCGCCGGGGCGGGCTACGGCCTGGTCGCCGTGCTCATCCGGGACGTCCTGCACTCCGACGGCCTGCCCTGGCTCTCCCTGCTCGCCGCGGTCCTCGCGTTCGCCACCGCCGCCTGGCTCGTCCAGCACGCCTACGCCAGCGGGCCGCCGGACATCGTCGTCGGGTGCCAGACCGCCGCCAACCCGGTGGTCGCGACCGCGCTCGGCATGACCGTCCTCGGCGAGGCGCCCGAACTCGACCTGCCGGTCCTCGCCGCGTGCGGGGCCACCGCGATCGCCGGCGTCGCGGTGCTCGCGGTCCGGCGCCACCACCTCAACGCCGCGAGTGCCACGCCTTCATCGCGCAGTCCAGCATCTCGTGGTCCAGCGGCGGCACCGGCAGCTCCTGCCGCTGCCCGCCGTCCGCGCGCAGGCCGTCCAGCAGCATGGTCAGGTACCGCTGCCACAGGTCCGGGGCCACGTCGTGCGAGTACTCCACGACCGACGCGACCATCTTGAACAACACCGGGCAGTCCGTCTCGACGAAGTCCGCGCGCAACGCGCCGCTGTCCTTCGCCCGCTGCACCAGCTCGGTCACCACCGGGATCATCCTGTCCTTGACCCGCGCCACCTCGACCTGGCCGAACGCGTTGCTGAGCAAGGTGTCCCGCATCCCGCGGTCGTCCGCCATCATCCGGACCGCGTCCCACACGAACTTCCGGAAACCCTCCCACGGATCCGGGTCGGCCAGCGCCGCGCGGGCGCCCTCCTCGATCTCCTCCAGCCGGCGGGCGAACATCGCGTCGATCAGGTGTTCCTTGTTCGGGAACCGCCGGTAGACCGTGCCGACGCCCAGCCCCGCCGCGTGCGCCACGTCGTCCAGCGTCGCGTCGAAACCCCGCTCCCGGAACACGTCCCGGGCCGCCGACAGGATCCGCAGCCGGTTCCGTTCGGCGTCGCGCCGCAGCGGCCGCGGCGATGCGGCGCGCAGTGTGTCCCGCGTCATGAAACCCATTCTACCAAACCTGAGATAGCTCCTCCGGTTTTTGGGTACGGTGGAAAGCGAAGGGGAGGTCCCCACTCCACATACGTCTGCGAGGACCGGAATGACGCAAACCACCTACGTCGAGCCCGCCGGGGGGAGACCAGCCGGCTCGACGGCCGACCCGCACCACGCGCGGCGCTGGCTGATCCTGGTGATGATCGGACTGGCCCAGCTGATGGTCGTGCTCGACGCGACCATCGTGAACATCGCGCTGCCCACCGCCCAGCACGAACTGGGCTTCTCCAGCGACGCCCGCCAGTGGGTCGTCACCGCCTACGCGCTCGCCTTCGGCAGCCTGCTGCTGCTCGGCGGCCGCGTGAACGACTTGTTCGGCCGCAAGCGCGCCTTCCTCATCGGCCTCGCCGGCTTCGCGCTCGCCTCGGCGGTCGGCGGCGCCGCGAACGGCATCGAGATGCTGATCGTCGCCCGCGCCGCGCAGGGTGTGTTCGGCGCGCTGCTGGCGCCCGCCGCGTTGTCGCTGCTGACCACCACGTTCACCGACCCGAAGGAACGCGGCCGCGCGTTCGGCATCTTCGGTGCGATCGCAGGCGGGGGTGCCGCGGTCGGACTGCTGCTCGGCGGGGTGCTCACCGAGTACCTCGACTGGCGCTGGTGCATGTTCGTCAACATCGTCTTCGCGGTGATCGCCTTCGTCGGCGGCTCCAGCCTGCTCCGGCACCGGCCGTCGGAGGACCGGCCGAAACTGGACATCCCGGGCGCGGTCGTCTCGACCCTGGGCCTGTTCGCCGTCGTCTACGGCTTCGCCAACGCCGAGACCCACGACTGGTCCTCGCCGCTGGTGTGGGGTTTCCTGGCCGCCGGTGTGGTGCTGCTCGGCGTGTTCGTCCGCATCGAGACGCGGGTGGCGCACCCGCTGCTGCCGATGCGCGTGCTGCTCGACCGCAACCGCGGCGGCGCGTACCTCGCGGTGTTCCTGCTGGGCATCGGGATGTTCGGCATCTTCCTGTTCCTGACCTACTACCTGCAGCAGAACCTCGGGTTCACGCCGATCACGTCCGGCCTGGCGTTCCTGCCGATGGTCGGCACGCTGATGGTGAGCGCGACGCTGTCCACGAGCGTGCTGCTGCCGCGCGTCGGGCCGAAGGTCCTCGTCGGCGCGGGCATGGTGATCGCCGCGGCCGGGCTGTTCTGGCTCAGCGGCATCGACTCGGCCAGCACCTACGCCAGCGGTGTGCTGTTCCCGCTCATGGTGGCCGGGGTCGGCATCGGCCTGTCGATGGCGCCGTCGATGAACGTCGCCATCTCGGGCGTCGACCCGCACGACGCCGGGGTCGCCTCGGCGACGGTCAACACCGGCCAGCAGATCGGCGGCTCGATCGGCACCGCGCTGCTCAGCTCGGTCGCCGCCGACGCCGCGGCCTCGTTCGCCGTGGGCAAGACGCCGACGCCGCAGCTGCTGGCGGACGCCGCGATCCACAGCTACACCACGGCGTTCACCTGGGCGGCGGGCATCTTCCTGCTCGGCGCGGTGGTCTGCGGACTGCTGATCAAGCCGGGCGTGCCCGAGGAGATCGAAACGGACATGCCGGTCGTCCACGCCTGAGTGACCAAGGGCCCGCCGGTGCGTCAGCGCCGGCGGGCTCGCAGCGCTTCGATGACCTCGTCGTCCCAGCGGTGCTGGCGGATCAGGCGGTAGCGCTCCCCGGCGACCCACATGTAGGCCTCGGCCTCGGTGCGGTCGCCGATCAGCTCCGCCTGCCGCATCATCTCCACCACCGGCAGGTACTCCTCCTCGTACCAGCGCCGCGCGATCGTGGCGCGGTCGAGGAACTTCCCCTCGGACTGCATCAGCCGGAAACCCCACGCCTCGACGTGCTCGCCGAGGTGCGCGTAGTCCCACGGGTCGCTCACCACGATCGCCGCCCGCGCCTCGCCCGCCAGCGGCACCCGCGACAGGAACAGCCGCCGGTAGTCCTTCACGATCAGGTCGCCCCGGTAGCGGATGCCCTTCGGGTTGAGCTTGGTGTGCACCTCGGTCACCGCGGCCTCGATGGTCTCCAGCCCCAGCGCGTAGGCCACCGACACCCGGTGGTGCCCGTCGATCACGAAGTGCAGGTCGCCGACCCGGTACACCTCGATCGGCGGGATGTGCTCACCGCGGCGGGCGGCCAGCGCGAGCCGTTCCCACCGTTCCCGCACCCGGCCGGACGTCGGCCGGAACCGGCGGTCGAAGTCGCGGCCGCGGTCGACGCTGCCGACGATCGAGTTCAGCGGGATCACCCGCAACCCGATCCGCCGCTCGCTCACGTAGCCGAGCGCGTCCACGACCTCGTCGAACGGCAGCATGATGTTGACGTCGTCGGGCTCCCGGCGCAGCCAGTTCGCCAGCCGGGACAGCACCTGCCGCCGCCGGGCGCGCAGGAAGTCGTGCTCGGCGTCGGCGCGGGGGAAACCGGTGTCCCGCGCGGCGTTCACGTCCGCACCTCGTGCGGGGTGAACGCGATCAGGTGCCTGCCGACGACGTTGCGGACGCGCGTGTCGCCCATCCGGTGCTCCCTGGGTTGTTCGCCGTAGGGGTGGATGTGCCCGTGCAGCAACCAGTCCGGCCGCATCTTCTCGATCGTCCGGTGCAGGCAGTCGAAGCCCTGGTGCGCCGGGTCTTCGCGGTCGCCGACGCCGCGGGGCGGGGCGTGCGTGAGCAGGACGTCGACACCGCGCCCGTCGCGACGCTGCCTGCGCGCAGCCTGCCGGACCAGCCGCCGGGCGCGCCGGGCCTGCTGCGCCTGCGTCCACTGGTTGGGGCCCTCGTTGTAGCGGACCGAGCCGCCGAGGCCGGCGATCCGCAGGCCGCACACGTCGACGACCCGGCCGTCGGCGTTGACCGCGCCGGCGGGCCCCGGCCAGGCCTGCGGGAAACCTGCCCGCATGAACAGGCCGCCGTGGCGGGTGAACCCGGACAGGTCCGGGTCGTGGTTGCCGGGCACGAACACGCACGGCACGCCGCCCAGCGAGTCGGTCAGGAACTCCAGGTAGTCGAACGGCAGGTCACCGGCGGCCAGGACGAGGCCGACCTCGCAGCCGGGGCCCACACCGGCCCACAGCTGCTCGTCGACCTCGTCGGAGACCACCAGCGCGCGCATGCCTCCACGATAGGTACTCGTCAGTGGGCCTGCGCGAGTTCCGGGTGGTCGGCGATCAGCACCGCCACCACCGCGATCCACACCAGGGTCAGCGCGAGGGCCCAGAACTTGAGGCTCGTGAGCAGTCTGGTCATCGGAGAACTCCTTCCAGCGAACAGGTCAGGAAAGGGTCAGAGCCACTTGTTCTTCCTGAATATTCGGTAGAGAAGCAGGCAGATCCCGAGAATCAGCACGAGAACCGCCGGATACCCGAACTTCCAGCGCAACTCCGGCATGTAGTCGAAATTCATGCCGTAAATACCCGCGATCATCGTGGGGACCGTGATCATGGCCGCCCACGAGGTGATCTTGCGCATGTCGGTGTTCTGCTGGAGCGTGATCTTGGCGACCGTGGCGTTCACCAGGGTCGTCAGCAGCTCGTCGAAGTTGCCCACCCGCTCCGACACCGTGGTCAGGTGGTCGTCCACGTCGCGGAAGTACGACCGGACCTCGTCGGGGACCAGCCGGGTGAAGCCCTCCGCGAGCCTGCGCACCGGCGTGACCAGCGGCAGCACCGCGCGGCGCAGCTCCAGCACCTCGCGTTTCATGAGGTAGATCTGCTCGGCGCTGACCGACGAGCGGGGCGCGAACACCCGCGCCTCCATCTCGTCGATGTCCTCCTCGATCGAGGAGGTGACGTCGAGGTACTGGTCGACGATGAGGTCGGTGATGGCGTGCAGCACCGCGGCCGGGCCGTTGGTCAGCCGCTCCGGGTCCTCGTCGAGGTCGCGGCGCAGCCGGGCCAGCCCGGAGTGCGCCCCGTGCCGGACGGTGATGATGAAGTCCAGCCCGAGGAACGCCATCAGCTCGCCGGTCTCCACGATCTCGTTGGCCGTGGTCGGCGACTCGTGCTCGACGTAGCGGACCGTCTTGAGCACCATGAACAGCGTGTCGTCGTAGCGCTCCAGCTTGGGCCGCTGGTGCGCCTGGACGGCGTCCTCCACGGCCAGCTCGTGCAGGCCGTAGACCTCCGCGATGCCCTGGATCTGCTGCTGGTCGGGCTCGTGCAGGCCGATCCAGACGAACCCGTCGCGACGGCGCCGGACCTCCTTGATGGCCTCGGCGTGCGTCCAGCGCCCTGGCAGCCGTTCGCCGTCGACGTACACGGCGCAGTCGACGATGTAGGCCGAGACGGGAACCGGCACGGGCGGCTCGACCCGGCCGGCTCGGCCGTTGCCCCGGCCGCGCAGGCCGCCGAGGGAGGGAATCGCAGGCATGGGATCTCCTGGCTTTCGCAGTGCGTACCACGACCGCCGGGCGGGCAGGAATGCGTCCGCTCGGCTCTACCAGCGTTTCCCGGGCGAACTGCGCCTAAAGCACGGAAATGGTTCCGGCCACGTGGAGGGAAACGCTGGGTTTACTAGGGAGCGGACTATCGCCACTACTCATCTTGCGTTCCTCACCTCCTCCAGCCGGACCGGCAACGTGGCGGCTGTCGCGTTGACGCACCGCCGCCATTGGTCGAGGGTACTCCTCAACATCAGTTGACGTCGCTCCAGGTCGGTGTGGCGTTACCCGCAGGGAGGTCGACCAGTGCAGTTCGGGCGGTACTTCGAGGAGTTCGAGGTGGGTGCGGTGTACAAGCACTGGCCAGGCAAGACGGTGACCGAGTACGACGACCACCTCTTCTGCCTGCTCACCATGAACCACCACCCGCTGCACATGGACGCGCACTACGCGGCGGAGACCACAGACTTCGGCAAGAACGTCGTGGTGGGCAACTACATCTACTCGCTGCTGCTGGGCATGTCGGTGCCGGACGTGTCGGGCAAGGCGATCGCCAACCTGGAGATCGAGTCGCTGCGGCACGTCAAGCCGACCTTCCACGGTGACACCATCTACGGTGAGACCGAGGTGCTGGACAAGACCCCGTCGAAGTCCAAGGACGACCGGGGCGTGGTGTACGTGGAGACCCGGGGCTACAAGCAGGACGGCACGATCGTGTGCATCTTCCGGCGCAAGGTCCTGGTGCCGAAGCAGAACTACGGTGAGGCGCGTGGGGGCGAGCAGCCGGGCCGTCCCGTTCCGCACGAGTGAGGGAGACCGCGTGACGATCGGGTTGGCCGAAGCCAAGCGGCGGTTGGACGAGTTCGCCGGGAGCGCGGCGGGCGAGTCACCGCTGTACGAGCACCTCGCGTCGAAGGCAGCCGAGGACGACGCGGTGGCCGGCCTGCTGGCCGCCGCGCCCGAGGAGGCGAGCCCCGCGCTGTTGTTCGCGGTCGCCCACCGGCTGGTCCAGGCCGACCCGATCCACCCGCTGTACCGGTACTACCCCGCGCTGGGCGGGTCCTACGGCGTTGACGACGAGACGTGGCCGCTGTTCCGCGAGTTCCTGCTCGCGCACGCCGGCGAGGCGGCGGGCATGCTCGCGTCGCGGTCGCTGGCGAACAACGAGGTGCGGCGCGCCGCGTCGGTGTTCCCCGCGGTCGCGATGGCGGCCAAGCAGGCCGGCGGCAAGATCGCGCTGCTCGAGGTCGGCACCGCGGGCGGGCTGCTGCTCGGGATGGACAAGTTCGCCTACCGGTACCAGTGCGACGGCGGCGAGCAGCTGGTCGCCGGGCCTGCCAAGGCGGCGGTCGGGCTCCACTGCGCGCTCGACCTGGCGCCCGGCGCGGTGCTGCCGAAACTGCCGAAGAAGCTGACCGTCGTGGCGCGCGCCGGGCTCGACCCGCGGCCGCTGGATCTGTCCGATGAGGACGAGCTGGCGTGGCTGGAGGCCTGCGTGTGGGGCGACCAGCCGGACCGGGTGCGGCTGCTGCGGGCGGCCGCGCTGGCGCAGCGCAAGTCGCCGCCGCAGATCGTCGCCGGGGACGCGGTCGGCGCGTTCGACGAGGCTCTCGCCCTGCTGCCCGCGGACGTGCCGCTGGTGGTGCTCACCTGCCGGACGATGGGGCACATGCCGGATGCCGACCGCGGCGAGTTCCTGTCGCGGCTGGCCGCGCTCGGCGAGTCGCGTCCACTGTGGTGGGTCATGGACGAGACGTACGAGCACGGGTTGTCCGCGGTGCTGCCGGGGCGGGACGAGCTGGCCTTCGCCGTCGACGGCCAGACGACGCTCGGCCTGGCGCGGCGCACGGCCGGCGGCTGGGACGCGGTCGCGCTGGCCCGCACCACCCGCTACGGCGCCCGGATGACCTGGCTGGCCGCCTAGGGCGTGTCTGAGAAAGATCGCGGTTGGTGGCTGGGATGCTGCTGGTCGTGTCGCGGTTTGAGTTGCTCTCGGATGAGCAGTGGGCGTTGATCGAGGACTTGT
>NZ_JAKGSD010000097.1 GCF_021654135.1 Amycolatopsis tucumanensis
CTGAAAGATCGGGTTCGGGAGGGCTCAATCGGGGCGTAGCGAAGCGAAGCCGGCGATTGAGAAACCCGCGTAGCGCCTACCGCCGAGCAGCCACAGCCGAAGCCAACCGATCCAACAGCTCCCCCGTGCTGCGCCAGTCCAGGCACGCATCGGTGATCGACTGCCCGTACGTCAGCTCGTCAGCGCGCCCCAGCACGAGATCCTGCCGCCCGGCCTCGAGGAAGCTCTCCAGCATGATCCCGGCGATCCCGCGCTCGCCGGCGGCGATCCGGTCCGCGATCTCCCCGGCCACCACGCCCTGGCGGACGTGGTCCTTGCCGCTGTTGCCGTGGCTCGCGTCGATGATCACCCGCTCCGGCAGCCCGGCCTTCGCCTGCCGCGCGAGCGTGTCGGCCACCGTCGCCGCGTCGTAGTTCGGGCCCGCGGAACCGCCGCGCAGGATGACGTGGCAGTCGGGGTTGCCCGCGGTGGTGAACAGCGCGGCCAGGCCGTCGTTGTTGATGCCCGCGAACACGTGGCTCGCCGCCGCGGCGCGGGTCGCGTCCACCGCCACCTGCACGTCGCCCTCGGTGGAGTTCTTGATCCCCACCGGCATGGACAGCGCGCTGCACAGCTGGCGGTGCACCTGGCTGGCCGCGGTCCGCGCGCCGATCGATCCCCAGCTCACGGTGTCGGCGATGAACTGCGGCGTGATCGGGTCCAGGAACTCGCACCCGACCGGCAGCCCCAGCGCGGAGATGTCCAGCAGCAGCTTGCGCGCCAGCCGCAGGCCCTTGTTGACGGCGTAGCTGCCGTCCAGGTCCGGGTCGTTGATGAGGCCCTTCCAGCCCAGCGTGGTGCGCGGCTTTTCGAAGTACACCCGCATGATCACGTGCAGCTCGTCGCGCAGACCGGCGGCGTGCTCGGCCAGCCGGTGGGCGTAGTCGAGGGCGGCCGCGGGGTCGTGCACCGAGCACGGACCGACGACCACGATGAGGCGGTCGTCGTCGCCGCCCAGGATGTCGACGGCCGACGACCGGCCCTGCGCGACGGTCTTGGCGATCGCCGCGTCCACCGGCAGCTCCTGCCGCAGCAGGGCGGGGGAGATCAGCGGGCTGACGCCGAGCGTGCGCTGGTTGTCGAGGCCTTCGGTGACGTCCGCGGGGCCTGCGCTGAGTGTCGAGGCGCTGGGAGACATGTGCGGGGGTTCCTTTCGGTGACCGGCCCGCGCGAGTCCCTGACGAGCCGGTCGATCATCCGGCTCCAGGGTGGAAGGTCAGCGCGCAGCGAGGCCGCCGGCTGGCCCACCCAGGGCCGGCCCGCTAAACCAGAAATAGCGCTGCACGTCCGACACCCTAGCAGCCCCGCCCGCCGCTTTACCGATCAAGGGTGACTACCGCTACTCTGGCGGTCGCCAGGTGTGACCAGCACAACTTTTCGGAGGTCTGATCAGATGCGTGTCGGCGTGCTGACCGGTGGCGGCGACTGCCCCGGGCTCAACGCGGTCATCCGCGCGGTGGTCCGCAAGGGCATCGAGGCGCACGGGTGGGAGATCGTCGGCTTCCGCTCCGGCTGGCGCGGCCCGCTGACCGGGGACAGCCGTCCGCTCGGTCTCGACGACGTCGAGGAGATCCTGATCCGCGGCGGCACCATCCTCGGCTCCTCGCGGACCAACCCGTACAAGGAGGAGGGCGGCGTCGAGAAGATCCGCGCCGTGCTCGCCGAGCAGGGCGTCGACGCGCTCATCGCGATCGGCGGCGAGGACACCCTCGGCGTCGCGAAGAAGCTCACCGACGACGGCATCGGCGTGGTCGGCGTGCCCAAGACGATCGACAACGACCTCGCGGCCACCGACTACACCTTCGGCTTCGACACCGCGGTGCACATCGCCACCGAGGCGATCGACCGGCTGCGCACCACCGCCGAGTCGCACTACCGCGCGATGGTCGTCGAGGTCATGGGCCGCCACGCGGGCTGGATCGCGCTGCACGCCGGCCTGGCCGGCGGCGCCAACGTCATCCTGGTCCCGGAGCGGCCGTTCTCCGTCGAGCAGGTCGTCGAGTGGGTCGAGCGCCGCTTCGAGAAGATGTATGCGCCGATCATCGTCGTCGCCGAGGGCGCGGTGCCGGAGGGCGGCGCCGAGGTGCTCCGGACCGGGGAGAAGGACGCGTTCGGTCACGTCCAGCTCGGTGGCGTCGGCACCTGGCTGGCCGACGAGATCGCGAAGCGCACCGGCAAGGAGTCGCGCGCGGTCGTGCTCGGGCACACCCAGCGCGGCGGCACGCCGACGGCCTACGACCGCGTCCTCGCGACCCGCTTCGGCCTGCACGCTGTGGACGCGGTCGCGGACGGCGACTTCGGCACGATGGTCGCGCTGCGCGGCACCGACATCGTCCGGGTCAAGCTCGCCGAGGCGACGGCGGAGCTGAAGACCGTGCCGCCGGAGCGCTACGAGGAGGCCGAGGTCTTCTTCGGCTGAGATTGCGAGGGGCGCAACGGAATCGCCGTTGCGCCCCTACTTTCGTCGTACAGATTGGTCTGAACCATTGTTCGAGTGGTCCAGTCCTCTTACCGTGCGGATGTCCCCTTCGGCTCCCAGGGAGGCATCATGCGCAGACTCGCTCTCGCGTTCGGCGGGTTGTTCGCCGCGCTCCTCATGACGGTCACCGCCGCGCCGCCCGCGGCGACCGCGGCGCCCGTCGGCAAACTGCTCGGCTACTTCGCCGAGTGGGGCGTCTACGACCGGGCGTACTACGTCAAGAACATCCACACCAGCGGGTCGGCGGCCAAGCTGACCCACATCAACTACTCGTTCGGCAACGTGACCAACGGGCAGTGCACCGTCGGCGACAGCTACGCCGCCTACGACATGGCCTACACCGCCGCGAACAGCGTGGACGGCGTCGCCGACACGTGGGACGCCGGCGCGCTGCGCGGCAACTTCGGGCAGCTGCGCAAGCTCAAGCAGATGTACCCGAACCTGAAGGTGCTGTGGTCCTTCGGCGGCTGGAACTGGTCCGGCGGGTTCGGCCAGGCCGCGCAGAACCCGGCCGCGTTCGCCGAGTCCTGCTACAACCTGGTCAACGACCCACGCTGGGCCGGCGTGTTCGACGGCATCGACATCGACTGGGAGTACCCGAACGCCTGCGGCGCCACCTGTGACACCAGCGGCGCGGGCGCCTTCACGAACCTGATGTCGGCGCTGCGGTCGAAGTTCGGCGGCAAGCTGGTGACCGCCGCGATCACCGCGGACGGCTCGTCCGGCGGCAAGATCGACGCGGCGGACTACGGCGGCGCGGCGCGCTACGTCGACTGGTACAACGTGATGACCTACGACTACTTCGGCGGCTTCAGCCCGACCGGACCGACCGCGCCGCACTCGCCGCTGACCTCCTACGACGGCATCCCGGCCGCGGGCTTCTACTCCGACGCGGCGATCCAGAAGCTCAAGTCGAAGGGCGTGCCGGCGAGCAAGCTGCTGCTGGGGATCGGGTTCTACGGCCGCGGCTGGACCGGCGTCACGCAGGCCACCCCGGGCGGCACCGCGACCGGACCCGCGCCGGGCAAGTACGAGCAGGGCATCGAGGACTACAAGATCCTCAAGACGCGCTGCCCGTCGACCGGCACGATCGCGGGCACCGCGTACGCCAAGTGCGGCTCGGAGTGGTGGAGCTACGACACCCCGGCGACCATCACCGGGAAGATGAGCTACGCCAAGAGCCAGGGCCTCGGCGGCGCGTTCTTCTGGGAACTGTCCGGCGACACGGCCAACGGGGAACTGATCACCGCGATGAACTCCTAGTCCGGCGGGGAGCCCGCCCGGTGCAGCTCGCCGGGCGGGTTTTCCCGTGCCAGGCGGAAGATCTCGGCCAGCACGCCGGTGTCGAGGTCGGCCAGCCGCTTGAAGCGGATGCAGCTCTTGCCGATCGAGGCCTTCGGCAGCGAGTCGGCGTAGCTCTCGGCGAGGTAGCGGCCGCCGACCACCGCGCTGACGTACAGCGAGATGTAGTTCTTGTTGCTCTTCAGGGCGATCACCGTGGAATCGCCTTCGCGGCCGCTGGCGTAGCGGTAGTGGTAGGGGCCGTAGCCGAGCATCCCGAAGGCCGTCGTCGGCGCCAGCTCGGGCGCCGTGTCCCGGATCAGCTCGTGCAGCGCCCGGATGTCGCTGCGGCGCGGCTCGTCGAGCGCGTCGATGTAGCTGTCAGGCGTGTCCATCCTGAGGATTATCGTGGCGCGGTGACGAAGTTCGCCGGATTCGGAGAGCACGCCGTCGAGTTCTACGACGGTCTGGAGGCCGACAACTCGAAGCCGTACTGGGAGGACCACGTCGAGGTCTACCGGTCCGACGTGCGTGGCCCGATGGAGGCGCTGCTCGCCGAGCTGACGCCGGAGTTCGGGCCGGGCTTCGGCGAGGGCAAGGTGTTCCGCCCCTACCGCGACGTGCGGTTCTCGCATGACAAGACCCCGTACAAGACCCACTGCGGCGGGGTCGTCGAGCAGGGCCGCGGCGGCGGCGCCTACTACGTGGAGGTGTCGTCGGCGGGGCTGCGCGTCGGCGGCGGCTGCTTCCACCTGCAGTCCGACCAGCTGGCGCGCTACCGGCAGGCGGTCGACACCGAAATCCACGGCAAGGCGCTGGCCGACATCCTGGCCAAACTGCGCCGCGCCGGGTGGACCATCGCCGGTGACGTGATGAAGACGAAGCCCCGCGGCTACCCGGACGACCACCCGCGCCTGGAGCTGCTCAAACACCGCTCGCTGTACGCCGTGAAGTCCTGGGACCCGGACGACACCCTGCACGAACGCGCGTGCCTGGACCGGGTCCGCAAGGCCTGGCGGCAGGTCCGGGCCTTCAACGAGTGGGCCCGCGACCACGTCGGCATCAGCGAGAAGCCGCGCCGCTGATTGAGGGCGCTTCACCGGCTGGGCTCTCTCGCGCGTCCGCTGTGCCGCGCCGCTGACCGGAGGGCGCTTCACCGGCCGGGCCCCGTCGCCCGTGCGCTGTGCCGCGCTGCTGACGAAAGCCCCTGCACCGGCGCCGGGGCAGGGCGCCGGTGAAGCTTCCCTCGGCGGGGCACCGCCGCCCCGTCCAGGCTCCCTTCGCCAGACCCGGGCGCCGCTGACCAAAGCCCCTTCACCGGCGCCGGCGCCGCGCGCATCCTGACCGGATGAGCAACGCCGCCACCTTCCAGCTGGCCGCCGAAGGCCCGGCCGCCTACGAGCGCTACCTGGTCCCCGCGTTCTTCGCCGAGTGCGCCCGGCAGCTCCTCGACCTCGCCGCGCCGCAGCCGAATGACCAGGTTCTCGACGTCGCCTGCGGCACCGGCGTCGTCGCCCGCGCTGCCGAGCCGCTCGCCGCCGCGGTGACCGGTGTCGACCTCAACGAGGGCATGCTCGCCGTCGCCCGGTCCAAGCCCTCCGGCGTTCGCTGGCTGCACGGTGACGCCACCCGGCTCGACCTCCCGGACCACAGCTTCGACCTGGTCACCTGCCAGCAGGGCCTGCAGTTCCTGCCCGACCGCGCCGCCGCCGTGCGCGAGTGGCGGCGGGTCCTCAAGCCGGGCGGCCGGATCGCCGTCGCGATGTGGCGCGACGCCCGCTTCCACCCCCAGTTCGCCGCCCTGTCCCGCGCGTTCGAGGACCACCTCGGCCCCGAAGCCGGCGCCGCCCTGCGCGCGCCCTTCGCGGGTCCCCAGCCCAGGGAGCTGCGCGCGCTGTTCACCGACGCCGGCTTCACCTCCGTCCGCCTGCGCATCGGTCTCGTGCCGGTCCGCTTCGGCTCGGTCGCCGAGATGGTCGAGCACGAGGCGAGCGCCACACCCGCCGCCCCGGCCTTCGCCGCCGCGGCCGAGGAGACCCGTATCACCATGGTGGGTGAACTAGCCGCTGAACTCACCGATTGGGTGGACGACGACGGTCTGACCTTTCCGTTGGTGACCTGGCTGGTGAACGTTTCCTGAACCGTTCGAGAGATCGGTACAGACGTGCGCGGCACAAGCGACTACGCTATTGGGACGTGAGCCGACGCGCGAAGATCGTTTGTACTATGGGCCCCGCGACCGCCACCGCGGACAAGGTGCGAGCCCTTGTCGACGCCGGGATGGACGTGGCGCGGCTGAACTTCAGCCACGGCAGCCACGGCGACCACAAGCAGGTGTACGACCTGATCCGGGAGGCCGCGGCCGAAACCGGGCGCGCGGTCGGCATCCTCGCCGACCTGCAGGGCCCGAAGATCCGGCTCGGCACCTTCGCGGGCGGCCCGGTCGAATGGCGCACCGGTGATGTCGTGCGCATCACCGTGGAGGACGTCGCCGGCACCCACGACCGGGTCTCGACCACCTACAAGGGCCTGGCCAAGGACGCCAAGCCGGGCGACCGCCTGCTCGTCGACGACGGCAAGGTGGGTCTGGTCGTCAAGGGCGTCGAGGGCCCGGACGTGGTGTGCGAGGTCACCGAGGGCGGCCCGGTCAGCAACAACAAGGGCGTCTCGCTGCCCGGCATGGACGTCTCCGTGCCCGCCCTGTCCGACAAGGACGTCGAGGACCTGGAGTTCGCGCTCGAACTGGGTGCCGACTTCATCGCGCTGTCCTTCGTCCGCTCCCCGGCCGACATCGACCTGGTCCACCAGGTGATGGACCGCGTCGGCAAGGGCCGCCGCCCGGTCATCGCCAAGCTGGAGAAGCCCGAGGCGGTCTACAACCTCGAAGCCATCGTGCTGGCCTTCGACGGTGTCATGGTCGCCCGCGGCGACCTGGGCGTCGAGCTGCCGCTGGAGCAGGTGCCGCTGGTCCAGAAGCGCGCCATCCAGATCGCCCGCGAGAACGCCAAGCCGGTCATCGTCGCGACCCAGATGCTCGACTCGATGATCAACAACTCGCGCCCCACCCGCGCCGAGGCCTCCGACGTGGCCAACGCGGTGCTCGACGGCGCGGACGCGGTCATGCTCTCCGGCGAGACCAGCGTGGGCCGCTACCCGATCGAGACCGTGCAGACGATGTCGCGGATCGTGGAGGCCGTCGAGGCCGACACCCCGGCCGTGCCGCCGCTGTCGCACGTGCCGCGCACCAAGCGGGGCGTCATCTCCTACGCGGCGAAGGACATCGGCGAGCGGCTCAACGCCAAGGCGCTGGTCGCGTTCACGCAGTCCGGCGACACGGTCCGCCGCCTCGCCCGGCTGCACACGCGGCTGCCGCTGCTGGCGTTCACGCCGGAGGAGAGCGTGCGCAGCCAGCTGGCGCTGACCTGGGGCACCCACACCGAGCTGGTGCCGTCGGTGGACTCGACCGACCGCATGATCAAGCAGGTCGACCGCGCGATGCTGGAGACGGGCCGCTACCAGGCCGGCGACCTGGTCGTCATCGTGGCCGGCTCCCCGCCGGGCACCGTCGGTTCGACCAACCTGATCCGCGTGCACAAGCTCGGTGAGGACGACCACGCCTGAGGTGCGCACCGTAGGCTTCTCCGCATGACTGAGCTGGCTCGGGACGCCGCGGCGGGACTGGACGTCCAGGAAGGCGCCGGCGGGCAGGCCGTTCTCGACAACCTCGTCGCGCTGCTCGACCTGGAGCGCATCGAGGAGGACATCTTCCGCGGGGTCAGCCCGCCGCACTCGCCGGTGCGGGTGTTCGGCGGGCAGGTCGCCGGGCAGGCGCTGGTCGCCGCCGGGCGCACCGTGCCGCCGGAGCGGCGGGTGCACTCGCTGCACGCGTACTTCATCCGCGGCGGCGACCCGCGGGTGCCGATCGTGTACGAGGTCGACCGCATCCGCGACGGCCGGTCGTTCACCACCCGCCGCGTGGTGGCGGTCCAGCACGGCAAGGCGATCTTCGCGTTGTCCGCGTCGTTCCAGAAGTCGGAGCCGGGGCTGGAGCACGCGGACGCGATGCCGGAGGTGCCGGACCCGGAGACGCTGCCGACGTACGCCGAGCGGCTGGCCGAGTTCCCGCAGGCGCTGCCGGACGTGCGCAAACGCCCGCGCCCGATCGACATCCGGTACGTCAACGACCCGCCGTGGGTGACCCGGCAGACCGGCGAACGCCCTGGCCGCAACCAGGTGTGGATGCGCGCGGACGGCGTGCTGCCGGACGACCAGCTGCTGCACGTGTGCGTCCTGACCTACGCCTCGGACATGACGCTGCTCGACTCTCCGCTGGCCCGGCACGGCGTGTACTGGGACCTGGACCGCGTGCTCGGCGCCAGCCTGGACCACGCGCTGTGGTTCCACCGGCCCTTCCGCGCCGACGAGTGGTTCCTGTACGACACGGAGTCGCCGTCGGCGTCCGGCGGGCGCGGGCTCGCCACCGGCCGCTTCTTCAGCAGGGACGGGAAACTGCTGGCGACGGTGGTGCAGGAGGGGCTGCTGAGGGTGCTGCCTCCGGACGGGCAGAACGCGCGGCAGGACTGAGGTTCCGCGTCCGGCCGCGGGGGTGTGGCGGGCCCTCAGCCGAGCGGGCTGAGGGAAGCCGTCCGCCTGCGCCGCAGGTGCTTGGTCCGCGGCCGCACCACGTCCTCGATCCCCGGGCCGAGGCTGAGCTGCGCGGCCAGGTAGGCGCGGCACGGCGTCCGGCCGCGGCGCCGGAACAACAGCCGGGACATGCGGCTGCGGCAGACCGGGCAGTGCCCGCGCGCGTCCGGCGCGTGCGTGGCGAGCGTGGCGCGCAGGGCTTCCACCAGCAGCGGGATCTCTCTGGCGGCGAGGTCGGCGGCCTGCTCGCGGTCGGCGAGGTCGACCGATCGGGCGAGATCGTCCAGCCGGCGCTGCACGGACGTCTGCAGTGGACCGACGATGGTGTCGCGGTCGAGCACGCCGCCTCCTGGGGAAGTTCAGTTCGCGCGAGCGAGATTACCCCGGCATTATGCAATTTGCAGACCGCTAATCGCGGAAGATACCTCAACGGGGTGAGCCGGAGGGGCCGGGTTTTCGGATTCTGCTGGTTAGATGGAGCGGGTTGTCCACGAGCCGCCGGGGGGAATGCGCGGGCCGGAGTGGAGGAGCGGACATGAGTCGCGGTCAGGGTCCTACGATTCGCCGTCGCAGGCTGGCGAGCGAGCTGCGCAGGCTGCGCGAGGCCGCCGACCTCACGATCGACGAGGTCGCCGAGAAGCTGGAGTGCTCCGCGTCGAAGATCAGCCGCATCGAGACCGGCCACGTCGGTGTCACCCCGCGCGACGCCCGCGACATGCTGGAGCTGTACGGCATGACCGGCGACGAGCGGGAAGCGCTCGTCCAGCTCGCACGCGAGGCCCGCAAACCGGGCTGGTGGCAGGCCTACAAGGAGGTCTTCACCGGCACCTTCGTCGGGCTGGAGGCCGACGCCAGCTCGCTGCGGGCGTTCCAGGCGCTGCTCGTGCCCGGCCTGCTGCAGACCGAGCCGTACGCGCGGGCCGTCATCCGCGCGATGCGCCCGGACGCCGACGAATCCGACATCCAGCGTCGCGTCGCCGCGCGCACGGCCCGCCAGCAGCTGCTGACCGACCCGAACCCGCCGGAGTACTGGGCCGTCATCGACGAGGCGGTCCTGCACCGCGTGGTCGGCGGGCCGGAGGTGATGGCGCACCAGGCCGAACGGCTGCTGACCGTCGCGCAGCTGCCGCACGTCACCATCCAGGTCGTTCCCTTCGGCGCGGGCGCCCACCCGGGCATGGAAGGCCCGTTCCTGATCCTCGGATTCCCGGAGCAGGCCGACCCCGATGTGGTGTACGTGGACAGCACTTCGGGTGGTTTTTTCCTCGAGCTGCCCCCCGATGTGCGCCGCTATATCCTCATGTTCGATCATCTGCGTGCGACGGCTCTGAAACCGGACGACTCGGTCGAGGTGATCGCCGCGGCCGCCGAACGTTTTTCCGGATAACGGTTGCCGGGTGAGCCGTACCAACGTGTGCCTGGGAAGTGAGGAGCGGGGAGAAATGTCCCATGTGGAGCCGTTTGCCCCGGTGTGGCGCAAGAGCAGCCACAGCGGCGGCGGGAACGACTGCGTCGAGGTCGCGATGATCGCCGGGGGAGTCGGCGTGCGTGATTCCAAGAACCCGGCCGCGGGTGAGCTGCATGTGTCCGCCGAGAGCTGGCGCGGGCTGCTCCGCGCCGTGGGTGCGCTCGACCGCGCCTGAGGTAAGCCGAACGGACGACCCCTTACACCGCCGGGCAGGGGACTGAGGCGGGGTAAGGGGTCGTTTCGCGTCCGGGTCGGGGTGATCGTCCGATGCCGGGGGCCTGCCCTCAGGACGACTCTGAGGTTCACAAGGGGAACTGGAAGAGCCGGAAGAGGGACTCCCGATGCGAAACGAGATCATGTACGACGCGGTCATGGCCGAGGTGGCCTACCGGCGCGAGCAGCTGGAGAAGGCGAGCCGTCCCGGCCGCCGCTGGTTCGGGCGCGCCAAGACCGAGGTCCGGGTGCCGGAGCAGCGCCGTCCGAGCACCGTCGAGCTGGCCCGCGCCCGGTAAGGGCCGGGCGTGGTTTCGCCCACGACGAAAAGGGTGCCGGGATTGTCGGTGGGGTGCGACAGAATGGTGCTCGTGCCCCGCCTAGGTTCCGGAATCCCACTGGTCGCCCGCGCCGACGAGATGCGACGGCTGCGTGCTGCCTTCACCGCTGCCGAGCGGGGTGAGGCGGGCGCGGTCCTCGTGTCCGGCGACGCCGGGGTGGGCAAGACCCGGTTGCTGACCGAGCTGTCCGAGCATGCCTCCTCCCGCGGCGCGCTCGTGCTGTCAGGGCGGTGCCTGGACGTCCGAGAGGGCGGTCTGCCCTACCTGCCGTTCGCGGAGGCGCTGGCGCCGCTGAGCCTGGACGACGATCCCGTGGTCGCCGAGGCGGTCCGGGTCCGGCCTGCGCTCGCGCGGTTGCTGCCGCAGGGCGGCGCGATGCCGCCGTCCCCGGCGGGCGAGCACCTGGTGCCGGACACGTCCGGCGAGCGGGACGTGCCGTACCGGGTCCGCCCGGAGCAGGACCTCGGGCAGCTGCAGCTGTTCGACGCGGTGCTGGGCGTCCTGACGCAGGTCGCCGCGCACCGGCCGGTGGTGCTGGTGCTGGAGGACCTGCACTGGGCCGACTCGTCCAGCCGGAACCTGCTGTCGTTCCTGCTCAACCGCCTGCGGGGGCAGCGGTTGCTGGTGGTCGGCAGCTACCGGGAGGAGGACGTGCACCGGCGGCACCCGCTCCGCGCGATGCTGGTGGAGCTGGTCCGCCTGCCGGTGGTCACGCACGTCGAGCTGCGGCCGTTCGGCACGGCGGAGGCGCGGGCGTTCGTCGAGGCGCTTGCCGACGGGCCGGTGACGCCGGAGATCGTCGCCTGGGTCGCCGAGCGGTCGGAGGGCAACCCGTTCTTCGCCGAGGAGCTGATGGCCGCCGGCGTCGAGTGCGAGGACCTGCCCGCGGGGCTGGCCGAGGTGCTGCTGTCCCGGCTGGAACGGCTGTCGCCGGAGGCGCGGCGGGTGGTCCGGACGATCTCGGCGGCGGGCGATTCGGTGGCGCACACGGCGCTGGCCGAGGTCACCGGGCTGGACGAGCTGGAGCTGGACGAGGCGCTGCGCGAGGCGGTGCACCACCACGTGCTGGTCATCGAGCGGGGCGCCTACACGTTCCGGCACGCGCTGCTGCAGGAAGCGGTGTACGCGGACCTCCTGCCGGGGGAGCGGGTCCGCATGCACGCCGCCTACGCCGAGCGGATCCGCCGCACGCCGCAGGGCCGCGGCCACGACGCGAAGCTGGCCTACCACAGCCTGCGCAGCCGGGACCTGAAGGCGGCGCTGCCCGCGTTGCTGCGCGCCGCCGAGGAGGCCGAGCGGCTGGGGGCGCCGGGCGCGGCGTTGCGGCACATCGAGCAGGCGCTGGAGATCTGGGACGCGGTGCCGGAGGCCGACCGCCCCGAGGGTGTCGACGAGCTGAAGCTGTTGCAGGAGGCGTCCTACTTCGCGGCCACCTCGGGTGAGCCGGAGCGGGCGATCGCCTACGGCCGGTCGTCGGTGCACAACCTGCGGCCCGGTGTGCCCCCCGAGAAGGCGGCGAAGGTGTGGCGGCGGCTGGCCGAGGTGCTGCTCAACGCCGAAGGCACGCTGCACGAGGCCCTCGACGCGATCAACAAGGCGTGGGACCTGGTCTCCGACGGCGAGCCGAGCAAGACGCGGGCGTGGGTGCTGGCCACGCGCGCCGCGATCCTGCGCAACGCGGGGCAGTACGAGGACTCGCGCTGGAACGCGCACACGGCGGTCGCGGACGCGCGGGCCGTCGGCAACACCGGCGCGGAGGCCGCCGCGCTCGTGACGCTGGGCGCGCTGGACGACGCCGCGGGCGAGCCGGAGGAGGCCAGGGCCCGTCTGGAGGAGGCGGAGCGCAAGGCGCTGGACTCGGGGTCGCTGAACGTCGCGTTGCGGGCGGTCTGCTTCCTGGCGTTCAGCTACGAGGACCTGGGCGAGTACGGCCCGGCTATGGACATCTACCGGCGCGGCATCGAGCGGGCGGAGCAGACCGGGCTGACGTGGAGCATCTACGGCTTGGAGATGCGTGCGCGGCACCTGACGTTGCGGTACCTCAGCGGCGACTGGCCGGCGATGGCGAGCACGAACGCGCCGGCGCGGGGCGTGTCGAGTGTGCTGGCGGCGCGGATGACGTCGTCGTGGCTGCCGTTCGCGGTCGCGCGGGGCCGGGTGGACACGGCGCAGAAGTACCTGGGGGAGTTGCGGCCGCACTGGCGGGCGGAGCCGTTGACGGCGATCGTGAGCGGCGCGACGGGCGCCGAACTGTCGATGTGGCAGGGCGAGTACGAGCAGGCGATCGCGTGGGTGCGGAAGGTCATCGAGTTCCTGTTGTCGTTCGACGAGGGGTACCTGCTCGCCACCGTCCGCCTCGGCGCACTGGGGGTCGAGGCGGCCGCCGCGTGGTCGGCGAGCGCGCGGAAGCGCGGTGACCACGGCGTGGCCGAGCAGGCGGTAGCGGCGGGCCGGAAGCTGATCGAGCACGTCCGGTACGCGGGCGCGAACGGCAAGCCGCGGGCGCAGACGCTCGGCCCGGAGGGGCGGGCGTGGCTGGCACGGGCCGAAGCCTCCGCGAGCGGCCTGGAAGGCCCAGCGGACCCCGCACTGTGGGCGGCGGCCGTCGCCGCATTCGACTACGGCGCGGTTTACGAGCAGGCGATCTGCCGGTGGCACCACGCCGAAGCGCTGTTGTCCACCCAGGGCGACGCGGGTCTGGCCGCGAAGGAGTTGCTGGCCGCGCACGACGTCGCCGACACCCTGAGGGCAGTACCCCTACGCGACGCGGTCCGCGAGGTCGCCCGGCGCGCCCGCATCGAAATCCCGGGCGTGGAGCCACAACCAGCCCCGCGCCCCACCGTCGACCCCCTGACGGACCGCGAACGTGCCGTGCTGGAACGAGTGGCGCTGGGCCGGACGAACAAACAGGTCGGCGAAGAGCTTTTCATCAGCGAGAAAACGGTGAGCGTCCACCTGTCACGAGTGATGGCGAAACTAGGCGCCAACCGAAGAGCCGAAGCAGTAGCCATCGCCTACGACAAGGGCCTACTAACCTGACGGCGCAAAAGCGCCGTGCCCTTGATCTTTGAACAAACCCCGAGCTGGGTGGTCATCCCGTCGCCTGACACGCAACGATCACCTTGAGCCA
>NZ_JAKGSD010000098.1 GCF_021654135.1 Amycolatopsis tucumanensis
ACTCACCGGTCTCCTCCAACCGGGCCGCGAAATCCCGCATGTACTGCACGTGCGCCGTGATCTCCTCCGGCGCCCACTGGTCCATCGGCACCTCGTTGACCGCTGCCGGAGCACCCCGGTAGTGCTTGAGCAGCAGATACTTCGCCATGGTCGTCTCCTCGATCGTGGTGCGCCCATTGTGGCCGCGTTCGCACCGGGGACGGAGCCGTTCACGCGTTCTCGACATCGACGACCGGACTTTTTTTCCGCGTGCCAGGATCGCGGGGTGACCGATCCCGTCTCCGCGCTGGAAGCGCACGTCGAGGCGTTCAACGACCGCGACCTCGCCGCCCTGATGGCCGGGTTCACCGACGACGCCACCTGGATCACCGGCACCACGACCGTCCGCGGCAGCGCGGAGCTGGCCGACCTGTTCGAGGGCGCGCTGCGCGGGCTCCTGCCGACGCTGACACTGGACAACGTCATCGCATCGGGTGACCAGGCCGCGGCGCAGCTCACCGAGACGCTGACCGCCGACGGCGCCGAGCACACCTTCGCGATTGCCGGTTTCTACCGTTTCCGCGACGGCCGGATCTCCGCCGCGAAGATTTACCGCGAGGGTTCCGCGGAGATTTAGGTAAGACTCAGCTAATGGGGACGATCGGCCCCGGGATGCTTCAATGACAACGTGACCGAAACGAAGGACGCCGCCGAGGCGCACGCCCACGAACCCCATCGCGAGAGCCTGGGCAGCAGGCTGAACTGGCTGCGTGCCGGGGTTCTCGGGGCCAACGACGGGATCGTGTCCGTCGCCGGGCTCGTCGTCGGCGTCGCGGGCGCGACCACCGACCACGGCGCCATTCTGATGGCCGGAATAGCCGGACTGGTCGCAGGCGCGCTTTCCATGGCGGGTGGGGAATACGTTTCGGTCAGCACCCAGCGCGATACCGAACAGGCCGCGCTCAAGCTGGAGAAACAAGAACTGAAGACGATGCCGGAGGCCGAGGAGCGGGAACTCGCCGACATCTACGAGGACAAGGGCCTGTCCCGGGAGCTCGCCGAGCAGGTGGCGCGCGAGCTGTCGCAGAAGGACGCGCTCGCCGCGCACGCGGAGGCCGAGCTCGGCATCGATCCCGACGAGCTGACCAACCCGTGGCAGGCCGCGTGGGCGTCGTTCGTGTCGTTCTCCGTCGGCGCGCTCATCCCGCTGCTGGCGATCGCGCTGCCGCCCACGTCGTGGCGGGTGTGGACGTGCGCGATCGCCGTCGTCGCGGGCCTCGCGCTGACCGGGTACACCAGCGCCCGGCTCGGCAGCGCCGCGCCGGGCCGGGCGGTCGCGCGCAACGTCGGCGTCGGCGCGCTGACCATGCTGGTCACCTACTACGTGGGCACGCTGTTCGGCATCACCGCCGGCTAGCGCAGAACGCGGTAGCGGATGTGGGTGGCCTCGGGCGTGTCGATCACCTCGAGGATCTTCAGCTCGATCCGCGCGGGCAGTACGTCGAACAGCCTGCGGCCGCCGCCGAACAGGACGGGGATCTGGTGAATCTGCACCTCGTCCAGCACGCCCGCCTCGAGCGCCCGCTGCCCGGTGTACGCGCCGATGACGCGCACGCCCGTGCCATCGCCTCGACGACACCGTCCGCGTAGGTCACCAGAAGATCGGGATGCCCATGCACCCGTGGTCGCCACCCCAGTGGTCCACCTCCTCCGCGGTCCGCCGCCCGGTGACGACCGCACCGGCCGCGCCGATCCGGTCCACCAGCTCGGCAGTCGGACCGGATCAGCGCGGTTGGAAGTCCGGGGTGAACGCCCATTCGTGCAGGCGCATGAAGCCGTCGCCGCCGGGGTTTTCCCGGTCCGTCGTTCAGGCCCGCTCCATAGCCGTCGAACGACACCCGACGGATTCGACCGGCTAACGCACGCCCGACATCAGCTTTCGCACGAACGGGCTGATCAGCGCCAGCACCACACCGATCAGGACGGCCACCCCGCCGACGATGCCGAAGTACGCCGTCTCGTGGTCGGTGTCGTAGTACTCGGCCAGCGAGCCGGACAGCGCGGTGCCCAGCGAGACCGACAGGAAGTTCAACGCGACCATCTGCGTGCGGAACGCGTCCGGCGCCAGCTTCGTCGACAGCGACAGCCCGACCGGCGACAGCATCAGCTCCGCGACGGTGAACACCAGCAGGATCCCGACGAGCGCGAGCAGCGGCGTGCTGTTGGCCGCGCCGCCCGCGAAGAACAGGAACAGCAGGAACGCCACACCCATCACGGACGTGCCGAGCGCGAACTTGATCGGCGTCGACGGCTGCCGCGAGCCCAGCTTGACCCAGATCGCGGCGATCACCGGTGCGAGCAGCAGGATGAACACCGGGTTGATCGACTGCACCCAGCTGACCGGCATCTCCCAGCCGAACAGGTCGCGGTCCAGCCGCTGGTCCGAGTACACCGCGACCACCGTGAACTGCTGCTGGTACAGCGCGAAGAACGCGGCGCTGGCGATGAACATCGGGATGAACGACAGCACCCGCCGCCGCTCGATGGCGGTGATCTTACTGCTGGTCAGGATCACCGCGAAGTACACCACCGACGCGATGCCGACGATCCACACGACCACGTCGGACAGGTTGGCCGCGGTGACGATCCCGGTCAGCACGGCCGCCACGATGACGGCGACCAGCACCAGCAGCACCCCGCCGACCGCGGGCCGCCGCTGCGCGGGCAGCGGGTTGGGCACCTCGCGCGCGGTGTCGGGCAGGTTGCGCCGGAAGATCGTGTACTGGGTCAGGCCGATCGCCATGCCGATCGCGGCGAGCCCGAACCCGAGGTGGAAGCCGACCTCGCTCTGCGCCAGCCCGGTGAGCAGCGGGCCGACGAACCCGCCCAGGTTGACGCCCATGTAGAAGATCGTGAAGCCGGCGTCGCGCCGCTCGTCCTTCTCGCCGTAGAGCGTGCCGACCACGGCGGTGGCGTTGCCCTTGAGCCCGCCGCTGCCGACCGCGACGCACACCAGGCCGACGCCGATGCCCAGGAAACCGGGCAGGAACGCGAGGCTGATGTGCCCGATCATGATCAGCACGGCGCTGTAGAACAACGTGCGCTCGGACCCCAGCAGGCGGTCGGCGACCCAGGCGCCCACGATCGTGGACAGGTACACCAGACCGCCGTAGGCCCCGACGATGCTGGTGGCGGTGGCCTCCGGCATCGCGAGGCCGCCCTCGGCGACCGAGTAGTAGAGGTAGATCGGCAGGATGCCGAGCATCCCGTAGTACGAGAAGCGTTCCCACATCTCGACGCCGAACAGGTTCGCGAGCCCGATCGGGTGCCCGAAGAACCGGGTGTCGCGCTTCGCCTCGGTGGAGGTCGTCACTGCCGCCGCCCTTTTAAGGTCTAGACAACGTTGGCGAGTGACATGCTACGACTCCTGTTGGGCATCATGTTACCGGCCCGTAAGGTACGATGGTCCACGGTGCGCCGGGAAGTCTGGTCGGCAAGACTCGGTCCGATCGATCCCGGAGGAGCCGTCCCGTGGGCCAGCCGCGCCGCCCCGCCAGCGAATTCGTGCGTTACCTGCGCACCGAGACCACCGGCGGGATGATCCTGCTCGCCGCCACCGCGATCGCCCTGATCTGGGCGAACTCACCGATCGCCGAGTCCTACCGGGTGGTGCGCGACTTCCACGTCGGTCCACACCTGCTGCACCTCAACCTGTCGGTCGGCGACTGGGCCAAGGACGGCCTGCTCGCGCTGTTCTTCTTCGTCGCCGGGCTGGAACTCAAGCGCGAACTGGTCGTCGGCGAGTTGTCGCAGCTCAAGAAGGCCGTGCTGCCGATCATCGCCGCGGTCGGCGGGATGGTCGTCCCCGCCGTGGTCGCCCTGCTCGCCGGCGGTGGCGCGGAGGGCATGGAACGTGCGTGGGCGATCCCGACCGCGACCGACATCGCGTTCGCGCTGGGTGTGCTCGCACTCACCGCGTCGAACCTGCCGAGCAGCGCGCGCGTCTTCCTGCTGTCGCTGGCGGTCGTCGACGACCTGGGCGCGATCATCCTCATCGCCGTGTTGTTCACCACGTCCTTCAACCTGGTCGCCGCGCTGGTCGCGGTCGCCGCGCTCGCGCTGTACGCGTTCCTGCAGCACAAGCGGGTGCGGGCGTGGTGGATCTACGTGCCGCTCGCGGTCGTCGTGTGGGTCGCGGTGCACTCGGCGGGGGTGCACGCCACGATCGCCGGGGTCGCGCTCGGCCTGCTCACCCGCGTCCGGCCGGACCCGGACGAGGAGCACGCGCCGGCGATCCGGCTGGAGCACCGGCTGCAGCCGTGGTCGGCGGCCGTGGCCGTGCCGGTGTTCGCGTTGTTCGCGGCCGGTATCGCGGTCAGCGGCGACTCGCTCGGCCGCGTCTTCACCGAGCCCGTGCCGCTCGCGGTGTTCCTCGGGCTGGTCGTCGGCAAGGCGATCGGGATCTTCGGCGCCTGCTTCGCGGCGGTGAAGCTGCGGCTCGCGGAGAAGCCGCGCGGGGTCGGCTGGCGGGACATCGCGGCGTTGTCGCTGCTCGGCGGCGTCGGGTTCACGGTGTCGCTGCTGATCGCGGACCTCGCGCTGGAGGGCGAGGCGAGTGAGCTGGCCCGCACGGCGGTGCTGCTGGCCTCCGCCGTGTGCTCGCTGACCGGGGCGGCGGTGCTGCTGCGGCGCAACAAGGTACACGCCGCAGCGGAGGACTAACCGAGCCCCGTGCTGGGTCTTCTGGCACGATGACCCCCGTGAGCAGCCAGGAGCACGAACGCAACGGTCGGGATGCCCACGGGGCCGTGCCCTACATCCCGCTGAGCCCGGAGGCCGAGTCCGCCTCCGACGGCCAGTCGATCGGCAGCCTCGTCAGCCAGGCCACCCAGCACCTGTCCACGCTGGTCAGGGCCGAGGTCGAGCTGGCGAAGTCCGAGGTGATGGGCGAGGTCCGCAAGGGCGCCAAGGGCAGCGTCTTCTTCATCGTCGCCGGGGTGATCGGGCTCTACAGCTCGTTCTTCTTCTTTTTCTTCCTCGGCGAGCTGCTGTCCGAGTGGCTCAAGCGGTGGGCCGCGTTCGGCATCGTGTTCCTGCTGATGCTGCTGGTCGCGGGGCTGTTCGGCTTCCTCGGCTACCGCAAGGTCAAGAAGATCCGGGCGCCGGAACGCACCATCACCAGCGTCAAGGACACGGCCGCGGCCCTCAAGCCGCGCCGGGACGCCGTCCCCGAACACAGCTGAACCGCTCAGGCGCGACCGTGACGCCGCCCGACCCGTCCATCGTCCGGATCGACGGGTCGTGGGCGCACCGCGACGTGTCCGCGAACGGCATCCGGCTGCACGTCGCCGAGGCCGGGCACGGGCCGCTGGTGTTGTTCCTGCACGGCTTCGGGCAGTTCTGGTGGACCTGGCGGCACCAGCTCACCGCCCTCGCCGACGCTGGTTACCACGCGGTGGCGGCCGACCTGCGCGGCTACGGCGATTCGGACAAACCCCCACGCGGCTACGACGCGTGGACGCTCGCCGGTGACGTCGCCGGCCTGGTCCGCGCGCTCGGCGAACGGCAGGCGCACCTGGTCGGGCACGCGTGGGGCGGGCTGCTGGCCTGGACGGCGGCCGCGCTGCACCCGCGGGTCGTGGCGTCGGTGACGGTGCTGGGCGGCGCGCACCCGATGGCTCTGCGCAGCGCGATCGCCCGCACCGCGTTCCGGCGCAAGGGGTCCAACCAGACGCGGGCGCTGGCGCACCTGTTCCGCTTCCAGGTGCCGATGGCGCCCGAGCGGTGGCTCACCGAGGACGACGGCGCCAACCTGGAGGGTCTGCTGCGCGCCTGGTCCGGTCCACGGTGGACGGCGACGCGCGACTTCGACACCAGCGCCGCGCTGTTCCGCGAAGCGGTGCGGATCCCGGGTGTGGCGCACAGCGCGCTGGAGTACTACCGGTGGGCGTTCCGGGCCCAGTTCCGCGGCGAAGGACGCCGGTTCGCCGACGCGGTCGGCGCCCGGGTGGCGGCGCCGGTGCTGCAGATCCACGGCGCGGCGGACCCGTGCGTGCTGCCGGAGACCGCCCGGGCGTCGGCTCCGTGGCGTGGGCCGCACTCGGTGCTGGAGGAACTGGCGGACGTGGGTCACTTCCCGCAGCTGGAAGCGCCCGACGAGACGACGAAGGCGCTGCTGGACTTCCTGGCGAAGGCCTGACGCCGGGACTCGCACGGCTCGCGGGACTCGCGGCCGGAGCGCACGATCCGCACGGCCGAGCGCGGGACCAACGGCCGGGAGCGCGGGCGTCACGGGGCCAGGCGCGGGAGCGGCGTCCAGCAGCGCGGGCCTCGCGCGGCTGAGCGCGGGACCTACGTCCGGCAGCGTGAACTCGCCGGACCAATCGCAGAACTGGCGGCCGGCAGCGCGGCACTCCCGCGGCCGCGCGGAACTCGCGCCCGCGAACGCGAAATCCGCGCGACCGAGCACGGAACTCGCGGCCCAGAGCGCGGGACTCGCGCGTGGGTCAGGCGGCACAAGCCCCGGTGGAGACCCGGGCGCTCAGCGACGGCGCGGATTCGATCACCGGGCGCACCTGATTGCCGGTCAGGGTGAAGCCGGTGTCGGCGTCCTCGACGGACGCCCCGAACACCACCCCGACGACCTGGCCCTGCGGGTCGACCAGCGGGCCGCCCGAGTTGCCGCTGCGCACCTGCGCCCGCACGGTGTACACGTCGCGGCGCACGGTGCGGGAGTCGTAGATGTCCGGGCCCTGCAAGGTGATCTCGTTGCGGATGCGGGCCGGCGTCGCGCGGTACGGGCCGTCCAGCGGGTAGCCGAGGACGATCGCGCTGTCGCCCGCCTTCGCCGGCTCCGGCGCCAGGCTCAGGGGCGTCGCATCCAGGCGGGGCACGGCGAGCACCGCGACGTCCACCTCGGGGTCGAAGTACACGACCCGCGCGGGCAGCCGCCCTGCCGACGTCTCCACCGCCGTCGTCTCCGTGCCCGCCACCACGTGCGCGTTCGTCATCACCCGCTGCGGCGCGATCACGAACCCGCTGCCCTCCAGCGTGCGCGAGCACGACTCGGCGGTGCCGCGGATCTTCAGCACACTGCCGCGCAACTGCTGCACCACGGCGCTGTCCTGGAGGGTCGTGTCCGGCGGCGCGGTGTCGTTGATCTGCGTCTTCTGAAACGGGTCCACAATGGACGGGAACCCGGAGACGTCGAGCAGTTTCCGCAGCTCGCTGGGCAGGCCCTCGGCGGCGGGCGGCATCGCCTTGTCGACCGTGCCGAGCACCGTCGAGTTGTTGATCGCCCGCGCCAGCCCGGGCAGCGCGGCGACACCGGTCAGCGGCACCGCGATCAGCCACGCCACCACGAACACCACGACGGCCTGCACGATCGCGCCCAGCGTCTGGTCGATGCCGGTCAGCTTGTCGGTGTTGAACCGCCGCTTGACCGCGTACTTGAACCGCCGCCCCAGCCACACGCCGAGCGTCTCGCCGAGCGCGACCAGGAACACCACCGTCGCGACCGCGAAGGCGACCTTGGCAGCCGGGTTCTCGAACAGCTCGACGACCCACGGCGCGATGCGGATGCCCAGGATCGCCCCGCCGATCACGCCGACCAGCGCGGGCAACGCGATCACCACGCCCTGGCGCGCGCCGGAGACGGCCGCCACCAGCGCCAGCAGAATGACCAGGACGTCGACCCAGTTCACCGCGTCTCCTCAGTCGGTCGCGAGCAGATGATCGCGCAACGCTACGTCAAGATCCCGGACGTCGCCGCGATCCCACTCACGTGCCCAGCCGCCCAGTTCGAGCAGGACGGTCAGCAGCCCCGCGGTGAACCCCCACACGAACAGTCCGTTCACGGTGAAGGCCGGGCCCTTGTAGGTGGTCCCTGGCCGGCGCACCTGGAAGCGGTTGGCCGGATCGGCCAGGTCGGCCACCGGCACCCTGGCCACCGCCGCCGTCTCCGCCGGGTCGACGGCGTGCACCGGCGACGGCGCGTGCCAGTGGGCGAGCACCGGCGTCACGGCGAACTTGGACACCGGGATGAACAGCTCCGGCAGGATCGCGACCGGCCGCACGCCGGACGGGTCCACCCCGGTCTCCTCCTCGGCCTCGCGCAGGGCGGTGGCGACAACGTCGGCGTCCTCCGGGTCGGCGCCGCCGCCCGGGAAGGCCACCTGGCCCGCGTGCGAACCGAGCGTGTCCGCGCGGCGCAGCAGCAGCACGTCCGGCCCCCGCTCGCCGTGGCCGAACAGGATCAGCACCGACGCGGCGCGCGTCAACTCGTCCTCGGGCGGGGTGAAGCGGGTGAACGCGGTCGAGTCGAGCTTCCCGCTGATCTCGACCAGCGGGCGCAACCAGTCCGGCACCGACGCCGGTTCGACGAGCGGTCCCTTCACGACAGCCTCCGCACGACCTCGCGCACCTGCTCAGGATCGGTGAAGGTGCGTGGGCTTTCGATGAGGCGGACCTGCCCGTCCGCGGTGACCAGGTAGGACGCGGGCAGCGCGGGCGGCACCTTGAGCGCGCTGCGCACCGGGCCGCTCCCGCCGTCGCCGTCGAACACGGTCGGCAGCCGCACACCCAGCTCGGCGAGCAGTTCGAGGCCGTCGTCCGGCTTGCTCTGCACCTGCACGGTGAGGACCCGCACCGCGCCCGGCTCGCTCGCGTACCGCTGGAGCACGGGCAGCTCGGTCCGGCACGGCTCGCACCAGGTGGCCCACACGTTGACCAGCGTCACCTGCCCGGCGAGCGCGCTGCCCAGGTCGACGGTGGTCCCGTCGCCGAGGCATTCGGCGCGCACGCCGGCGAGCTGGGCGACCTCGCCGGTGCCGGACGGGCACGGCGCCAGAGCGGCGGCGGCCCTGGCCGCGGTCAGGTCCGGGCCGGCGGCCGGGCTGTCCGAGCGGACCTGCGGCAGCACCGCGACGATCACCGCGAGCACCAGCACCCCGGCGACGAGCGCCCACCTGGTCGCCGTCGTCACCGCTTGGTCACCATCGCGAGCAGGTGGTCCCGCTCCGGGCCCTTGACCAGCTTCGCGGCCTCCTCGAACCCGGTCGGGCCCGCGCCGTAGGAGGGGCAGTCACGGGCCAGCGGGCACGCGCCGCAGGCCGGTTTGCGGGCGTGGCAGACGCGGCGGCCGTGGAAGATCACCCGGTGCGAGAGCATCGTCCACTCCTTGCGGGGGATCAGCTCGCCGATCGCGTGCTCGACCTTGACCGGGTCCTCCTCCGCGGTCCAGCCCCAGCGGCGCACCAGGCGGCCGAAGTGGGTGTCCACCGTGATCCCCGGCACGTCGAAGGCGTTGCCGAGCACGACGTTCGCGGTCTTGCGGCCGACACCGGGCAGCGTGACCAGGTCCTCCAGCTTGCCCGGCACCTCGCCGTCGAACCGCTCGACCAGCGCGGCGCCGAGGCCCATCAGCGAGTTCGCCTTCGCGCGGAAGAAGCCGGTGGGCCGGATCAGCTCCTCCAACTCGGTGCGGTCCGCGCCCGCGTAGTCGGCGGCGGTGCGGTAGCGCGCGAACAGGGCGGGGGTCACCTCGTTGACCCGCACGTCCGTGGTCTGCGCCGACAGCACGACCGCGATCAGCAACTCCAGCGGCGTGGTGAAGTCCAGCTCACAGTGTGCGTCGGGATACGCATCGGTCAGGCAACGAAGCATGCGGCGCGCGCGTCTCACGAGTGCGAGGCGGCTCTCGCCCACCCGTCGCCCGCCACCGCCCTCAACGGAAGCGCTTCGCGCTGCTGCGCTTCCTTTGCGAGGGCTGACATGAGACGCATTCGGCACACCGCTAGCCTACGGAAGCCGACACGCCGGACCCCTGACACCACCCCCTGAAGCCGTGATGAGCGAGGATCAGAACCGATGACTGTCTGGTTCGTAGTAGCGGTGCCACTCGTGATGATGTTCTTCGCCCTGGCGATGGAACGAGTGGAGAACCGGCTGCGCCACGTCGCGGTCCAGGAGGAAGAGGTCGAGGAGTTCCTGGAGCAGGCCCGGCCGAACGAGGTCAGGGCGCTGTACGGGCACGGCATCGGCCGCGCGCTGGAGCTGTTCCGGCTGCGCCGTCTCGGTGGTCGCGCGGCCAAGATGCGCCCGCGCAAGAGCCGTGGCTGAGGCCCACTGACCTCGACCGATTCAGCGAGGATTACTCTGTCCGTTCGGAGCGAGATCGCCCTCGCCCGGCCGGGCGGTGATCGGTCTGTCCTCGGCGTGCCCTGAGGCGATCTCGTCCGAACGGCCTAGACTGCACGCAAGTGATCGGCGACACGCCCCGGTTCGCGGGAACACGGTCGCCACCGACGAGGAGGCACGAGGTGGACGAGACCCTGGCCCGGGCGGGCATCTTCCAGGGGGTGGAGCCGGCCGCGGCTGAGGCGCTCGCCCAGACCCTGGAGACCGTGGAGTTCCCGCGGGGTCATGTGATCTTCTCCGAGGGTGAGCCCGGCGACAAGCTGTACATCATCCTGTCCGGCAAGGTGAAGATCGGCCGCAAGTCGGCGGACGGCCGGGAGAACCTGCTGTGGATCGCGGGCCCCTCGGACATGTTCGGCGAGCTGTCGATCTTCGACCCGGGCCCGCGCACCTCGACCGCGACGACGGTCACCGAGGTGCGGGCGGTGTCGATGGACCGGCCGTCGCTGCGGAAGTGGATCGCGAACCGGCCGGAGATCGCCGAGCAGCTGCTGCGGGTCATCGCCCGCAGGCTGCGCCGGACGAACAACATGGTCGCGGAGCTGATCTTCACCGACGTCCCCGGCCGCGTGGCGCGGGCGCTGCTGCAGCTCGCACAGCGCTTCGGCAGTCAGGAGGCCGGCATCCTGCGGGTCACGCACGACCTGACGCAGGAGGAGATCGCCCAGTACGTCGGCGCTTCGCGGGAGACCGTGAACAAGGCGCTGGCCGACTTCGCGCACCGCGGCTGGCTGCGGCTGGAAGGCAAGTCGGTGCTGATCCTGGACCCGGAGCGCCTGGCCCGCCGCGCTCGCTGACACCGGCAAAAACAAAAGAACCGGGCGCCACCCCCGACGTGGCGCACCGGTTCTTTTGCATTTCGCGCGGGCCATCCCCCGACAGACCGCGCTCCCCGCCCTCCGGTTCCGGCCCCGACCCTTTGCCGGAGGGAGCTTTATCTACTTGTCAACCTTGCCACGGCCCATACCCCGAGGTTCAAGGCCGTTCACCCCCATAGACGCGCCCGTTGCGGGTTCGTTGCGTGGGTCCGGCAAAAAGTTCGCGCCCGTTACCGAACCGAGACCTGAGCGGTAAGTAACTGGTACCCCCGTACCAATATGAGGCATACTGGTACGCGTGTCCCAGACTTCCCTCGCCGACTACCGCGCTGCCCTGACCACGCCGGGCGCGACCCGTCCGATGGTCGCGTCCATCCTCGCGCGCCTGCCGATCGCGATGATCGGCCTGTCCGCGCTCCTCTACGTGCAGCAGGAGATGGGCTCGTTCGCCGTCGCCGGGCTGGTGTCGGCGAGCTCGCTGGTCGGTGTCTCGGTGGGGTCGGTCGTGCAGGGCAGGCTGATCGACCGCTTCGGCCCGACGCGGCCGCTGCTGTCCACGGCGGCGATGTTCGCGGTGATCCTGGTGACGCTCGCGCTGGCGATCGAGGCGCACGCGGCGACCCTGGTGCTGGTCGCGCTCGCGTTCGGGATCGGGATCACCGAGCCGATGGTCGGCTCGGCGTCGCGGGCGCTGTGGGGACGCCTCGTGCCCAGTGAGGCCGCACGCAATGCGGCGTACGCCTATGAGGCGATCAGCATGGAGGTGTTCTTCATCCTCGGGCCCGGCCTGGCCGGCCTGCTGGTCGCCGCGCCGTGGCCGGGCACCGGGATGGTCGCGGGCGGCGCGTGCATGGTGGCCGGCGCGGTGTTGTTCGCGCTGAGCCCGGCCGTGCGGGCGTGGGGACCGGCCGGACGGACGCACCACTCGCTGCTGGGCGCGCTGAGCAGCCCCGGCATGCGGACACTCGCGCTGGCCGCGCTCGGGTTCGGCGTGGTGATCGGGTTCGTCGAGGTCGCCGTGCCCGCCGCGGCCACCGAGGCCGGGTCGCCTGCGCTCGGCGGCGTGCTGCTGTCGGTGTGGTCGGTCAGCTCGGTCGCGTTCG
The DNA here is from genome assembly GCF_021654135.1 of Amycolatopsis tucumanensis. Lineage (GTDB taxonomy): Bacteria > Actinomycetota > Actinomycetes > Mycobacteriales > Pseudonocardiaceae > Amycolatopsis_E > Amycolatopsis_E tucumanensis. The sequence continues at coordinate 12,098 of NZ_JAKGSD010000098.1, forward strand.
GCGTGGCCTACAGCCTGCGGCCGTGGCCGCGGGAGATGCCGTTGCGGCTGCCGGTGCTGCTGGCCGGGTTCGGCGTGCTCGTGGCGCTGCTGGCCTGGCCGTCGACGCTGTGGGGCCTCGCGATCGCGATGCTCGCCGCGGGCGCCCTGATCACCCCGCAGTCGGCGACGCACTCGGCCGCGATCGAACTGGTCGCCCCGAAGGGCACCGCGGCCGAGGCGTTCGGCTGGGTGCTGACCGCGGTGACGCTGGGGCTCGCGTTCGGGCAGTCGATCAGCGGCTACCTGGTCGAGCACGCCGGCCCGTCGGCGGCGTTCCTCGCGGCGACCGCGGCGGCGCTGGTGATCGCCGCGGTGGTGTACCTGCTGCGCGGCACGGTCAAGGCACCGCGCGAGCAGGTGCTGGTGTCCTAGTGTCCTGAGTCGTTAATTCGTCGGCAGTAGGCGGCGAGGGAGTCGAGGATT
>NZ_JAKGSD010000099.1 GCF_021654135.1 Amycolatopsis tucumanensis
TCGGCAACCGATTTGGCTGGGGATCGGGTTGCGGGAGAGGGGTGGTTCGGGGGGTGGGTGGCCTGGGTTGCCGGGTGCGGCTGCGGCGTGGCTCCGGGGTGGCTGGCCCGCGTCGCCGGGCGCGGCTGCGGCGTGGCTCCGGGGTGGCTGGCCCGCGTCGCCGGGCGCGGCTGCGGGGGCGGCCTGCGTTGCCGAGTGCGGCTGCGGCGTGGCTCCGGGAGGGGCGGCCCGCGTCGCCGGGTGCGGCTACGGCGTGGCTCCGGGAGGGGCGGCCGCGTCGCCCGGCGCGGCTACGGCGTGGCCGTCAGGCGGGGTAGCCCTTGCGTCGCCGCACTTCGTCGATGATGCGCCACCGCTCCAGGTTGAAGCGCGCGTCGGCGAGGGCGTCGTGCGCGTTTTGCGGCGGCAGGGGCAGCTTGGGCTTGCCCACGTCCTCCCACCGCTGCCGCAGGTCGCGCGTGAACCGGGGCAGCTGGCGCGGCAACTCGGGCATCGTGCCCCACAGCTGGGCCAGCGCGACATGATCGTAGGCCGCGTACCAGGCCCACAGCTCGATCCCACCCGGCGGGCGGCCGAAGAACTCCAGCAGGTCCGCCCGGATCTGGGCCCGGCTCCGCCACGCCTTGTCGGCAGGCGAGGGCAGCTTCGGCAGGACGTTCTCGCGCACCCACGGGCCGGCCTTGGCGGGGTCGAAGTCGGTGGAGACCGCGTAGAACTCGCGTCCCCGTTCATCCACGACACCGATCGACACCAGGTCGATCGTCACGCCGTCCTCGATGAATTCGGTGTCGTAGAAGAAACGCACCGTGGCACCTTAGTCAGGGGATCAACCGGCCTTGGTCTCCGGTACCCGGTCGGCGTCGGGCAGGCCACTCTGCGCAGGCACCACCGCGCGCACCCCGGCGGCCTCCGCGGCCATCAGCTCCTTGGCCTTCGCCGCGTAGATGTCGACGTACTCCTGGCCGGAGAGCTCCATCAGGGCGTACATGATCTCGTCGGTGATGGACCGCTCGACGAACCGGTCGCCGGACAGGCCGGCGTACCGCGAGAAGTCCAGCGGCTTGCCGAACCGGATCTCCAGCCGCCGCGGGATCCACATCTTCGAGCCGATCGGGTTGACCTTGTCGGTGCCGATCATGGCGACCGGGACGACCGGGACACCGGCCTCCAGCGCGACGCGGGCGACACCCGTCTTGCCCTTGTACAGGCGGCCGTCCGGGGAGCGGGTGCCCTCCGGGTAGATGCCGAGCAGGTTGCCCTCGCGCAGCAGCCGGATCGCGGTGTCCAGCGCGGCCTGCGCGGCCGAACCGCCGGAACGGTCGATCGGGATCTGGCCCGCGCCGGTGAAGAACCACTTCTTGAGGGTGCCCTTGACGCCCTTCTCGGTGAAGTACTCCTGCTTCGCCGGGAAGGTGACGCGGCGCTTGACGCGCAGCGGCATGAAGAACGAGTCGGCGACCGCGAGGTGGTTGCTCGCGAGGATGGCGCCACCGGTCTCCGGGACGTTCTCCACCCCGGTCACCTTCGTGGGCCACAGGAGCCGGAGCAACGGCCCGAGCAGCACGTACTTCAGCAACCGGTAAAGCACCGGGACGCCCTCCAACCTGCCCGAACAGCCTGCCGGAACCAGAGTAGGAAACGCCGTCCAACCGCACAACGGCCGCACCCGCAGTGGGCGGGAGGTCACAGCCGGGGGACGTCGTCCGACGGGCGCTCCCGGAGCGGCCCGGGGCATGCGACGATGGGGCCGCGTTGGAGGAGAAGGGCGGATGCCATGCCTGTGCTCGCCGGTGCGGAACCGTTCGCGCACACCGGTTCGGCCGAGGTCGGGGTGCTGCTGTGCCACGGTTTCACCGGCACCCCGCAGAGCCTGCGGGGCTGGGCCGAGCACCTCGCCGCGCGGGACTTCACCGTGCGGCTGCCCCGCCTGCCGGGACACGGCACGACGTGGCAGGAGATGAACAAGACCGGCTGGCCCGAGTGGTACGGCACGGTCGAGCGCGAGTTCCTGGACCTGCGGGAACGCTGCCGGTCGGTGTTCGTGTTCGGCCAGTCGATGGGCGGCACGCTCGCGCTGCGGCTGGCGCAGCGGCACGGGGGCGCGGTCGCCGGACTGGTGCTGGTCAACCCCTCCGTCACGCGGCTGAGCTGGGACACCAAGCTGCTGCCCGTGCTGTCCCGGGTGGTGCCGTGGTCGCGGGGCGTCGCCAACGACATCGCCAAGCCGGGCGTCACCGAACTGGCCTACGACCGGGTGCCGGTGCGGGCGGCGGCGAGCCTGGCGCGGCTGTGGAAGCTCGTGCGGGCCGACCTGCCGCTGGTGACGCAACCGCTGCTCCTGCTGCACTCGCTCGTTGACCACGTCGTGGAACCCGAGAACGCGCGCATCGTGCTGGACAACGTGCGCAGCCGGGACGTGACGGAAGTGGTGCTGGAGAAGAGTTTCCACGTCGCGACCCTGGACCACGACGCGCCGCTCATCTTCCGGCGTAGTGTCGAGTTCGTGGAAGCGGTCCGTGACCCGGGGCAGGTGGGGGCCCGATGAACTCACGCGTACCCGACCCCGAGGACGTCGACGCCACGTTCGCGGCGATCGTCGCGGACCTGCGGGCCGAGGGGGTCGGCCTGATCGACGACGACGTCGAGGCCGAACGGGCGCCCGCGCGCCCCGAGCCGGCCGAGCCGGAGAAGCCTGCCGAACCGGAGAAACCGGCCGCCGAGGCGAGCTGGCGCGGTGGTGGCACCCCGTGGGAGGACACCGTGCTGGGCGACGACCCGGCCGGTTCCGGGGATGACGAGCACTACGTGCCGCCGGAGCCGCCGCCACTGCCGCGACCGGGCAAGGGCGCGTTCGTCGTGCTGCTGTTCTTCGTCGTCGGGCTGCTGTTGCTGATCGTGCCCGGCGTGATCGGCGTGAGCACCACCGTCGCGACCCCGCTCGGGATCCTGGCGCTGGCCACCGCGATCGCGTTGTTGCTGCTGCGCGTGAAGCAGGGCCCGCCGGACGGCGACGGGGCGCAGGTGTGACGCGGGTCGTCGTCGCGCCGGACAAGTTCAAGGGCACGCTGCCCGCCGACGCGGTGGCCGCCGCGATCGCGGCCGGGCTGCGGCGCGGGCGGGCCGAGGTCGAGGTGCTGGAGTGCCCGATCGCCGACGGCGGCGACGGCACGGTGGCCGCCGCGGTGGCCGCGGGCTTCGAGTTCGTGCCGGCGCGGGCGGGCGGACCGGTCGGCGAGCCGGTCGACACGGGCTACGCGCGCCGGGACGGCACGGCGGTGATCGAGCTGGCGGCGGTGTCCGGGCTGGCGTTGCTGGACGAGCTGGCGCCGCTGACCGCGACGACGCTCGGGGTCGGCGAGCTGATGCGCGCCGCGTTGGACGCCGGTGCGTCCCGGCTCGTGCTGGGCCTCGGCGGAAGTTCGAGCACCGACGGCGGGACCGGGCTGCTGCGGGCGCTCGGCGCGCGGCTGCTGGACGCCGACGGTGCGGAGCTGCCGCCCGGCGGGGCCGCGTTGCAGCGCCTGGCGCGGGTGGACCTGGACGGACTGGACCCGCGGCTGCGCGAGGTCGAGCTGCTGGTGGCGAGCGACGTCGACAACCCGCTGCTGGGCCCGCACGGCGCGGCGGCGGTGTACGGGCCGCAAAAGGGCGCTTCGCCAGAGGACGTCGAGCTGCTGGAGTCAGCGTTGCGGCAGCTGGAGGGGGTCGTGCGGGGGTCCGGGGTCGACGTGGCGAACGTGCCGGGCGCGGGCGCGGCCGGTGGGACGGGTTACGCGCTGGCGATGCTCGGGGCGTCGTTCCGGCCGGGCATCGACGTGGTGCTGGAGCTGACCGGGCTGACCGAGAAGCTGCCGGGCGCGGACCTGCTGATCACCGGCGAGGGCTCCCTGGACGAGCAGACCCTGCGGGGCAAGGGCCCGGCTGGCATCGCCGCGGCGGCCGCCGAGCGCGGGATCCCGGTGGTGGCGCTGGCCGGGCGGAACACGCTGTCGCCGGAGGCCCTCCGGTCGGCGGGCTTCACCGCGGCGTACGGGCTGACGGACATCGAGCCGGACGTGCAGCGCTGCCTGGCCGAACCGGCGCCCCTGCTGGAGCGGCTCGCCGAGCGCGTGGCGCGGGAGTACCTCTAGCCGCCGGGCATCGGTGAGGCCGGCCAGCCGCGGGCCTGCGTTGCCAGGCACCGACCACGGCCCGGACCCGGACCAAGCCCCTCGCCTCCTCGAACACATCGCCGAGCAGGCCGCCCCGGCTCTCCTAGCCGCCGAACATGGTGCGCCACTCGTCGAGGTTGCGGGGGCGGTAGACGAAGTTGTTCTCCTTCACCGACGACAGCGAAGCCGACGGCGCGGCCGAGTACTGGTGCCCGGGGTAGACCACCGGGTCGCCCGGCAGGTCCGCGAGCCACCGGAGGCTGTGGTACATCGCCTCGGCGTCGCCGCCGGGGAAGTCCGTCCGGCCGCAGCCCTCCAGGAACAGGGTGTCCCCGGCGACGAGACGGCCGTCGACCAGGAAGCACTGGCTGCCCGGCGTGTGGCCGGGCGTGTGCAGCAGCCTGATCGACACCGCGCCGACCTCCACGACGTCGTCGTGGTCGTGTCCCGTCAGGTCCGTCGCCGACACGCCGGTGACCCGCTGGACCCACTCCGTCTCGTTGCGGTTGACGTGCACCGGCACGCTCTCCCGGGCCAGCAGCTCGGGCAGCCCGGCCAGCGTGAAGCCCATCATGCTGCCGCCGACGTGGTCGGGGTGGTGGTGCGTGGCCAGCACCCCGGTCAGCCGCATGTCGTCGGCGGCCAGCACGTCGAGCAGGTCCCCCACCGCGTACGCCGGGTCGACGACCACCGCCTCCCTGGTCTCCCGGTCGCCGATCAGGTAGGCGAAGTTGACCATCTGGGTGGCCACCGGGTCGCCCACCGCGAAGTCGCGGCCGGACAGCAGCTGGCGGAAGTACAAGCGGTCGGACATGCCCCGAAGACTAGAACTTCGTCTTCGGCCGCTCCTGCTTCACCCCGTCCAGGTACACGTCGACCTTCTCGTCGTAGAAGGCGACCAGCCCCTGCACCTTCTGGCTCTCCGGCAGCGGCGACCGGTAGTACCAGACCACGTCCTCGTGCAGCCGGTCGCCGACGCGGACGGAGTAGTACGAGGCCTCGCCCTTGTACGGGCACCGGGTGATCGTGTCGCTGGGCTCCAGCAGGTCGAGCCGGACGTCGGTCTTGGGCAGGTAGTACCGCGTCGGCAGGCCGGTCTCGAACAACAGCCGCGGGCTGCGGGACTCGGCCACCGTCACGCCGTCGATCTCGATGCGGACGTGCCGCGAGCTGGCGAGGATGTCGACGCGCGTCCGCGGGTCGCGGGGGTGCACGAAGATCTCCTCGTCCTCCTCGAACCACGCGTCCATCGCGGGGAAGTCGAGCCGCACGTGCCCCTTGAGCGCGTCCAGCGGCGAGTCCTGGTACTCCAGCGCCGCGCCCGCCACCTCGCGGTCGCCCACCCGGACGGTGAACACGTCGGCGTCGCCACGGCTCGGCGAATGCGCCGTCTCCCCCGTGGCGACCAGGTACTCGGTGCGCACGTCCGCACGCGGGACGTAGTAGACCGGGTAGTACGGGACTTCCCACACCATGAGCGGGCGCAGCGTGTCGGCGACGACCTGGCCGCCGAAGACCGCCCGTACCCGCTTGGTGCCCGGCTCGGTCCGGACCCGGCCACGACCATCGGTTGTCATACCGGTCGCAACCACGACGGGCGCGGGCTTATTTCCGGTGCCGCGCCAGCAGGTCACGCGCCATTTCCCGGGCCCGCACGGCGGCGTCGGCGTCCCCTTCGGCGGCGGAGACGATCGCGCCCTTCATGAGCAGGTGCCAGGAGCGGGCGAGGTCCTCCGGCTCGGCCAGGCCGGCCTCCCTGGCCAGGCCGGCCACGATGCCGCGGATGGTGTCCAGGTGCCGGATGCAGGCCTGGCCGAGCGGGTGGTCGGCGCCCATTTCGAGCAGGACGTTGACGAACGCGCAGGCGTCGAAGTCGGCCGGCGAGCGGAACCAGTCGTCGAGCACGTCGAAGATCGCCAGCAGCCGGTCCTCCGGCGTCTCGCCGCGGGCGCGGGCCTGCCGTTCGATGAGCCCCACGGTCCACCGCTGCTCACGCCGGTCGAGGAAGGCCAGCACGAGGTCGTCCTTGGACGGGAAGTGCCGGTACAGCGTCGCCTTGGCGACCTGCGACCGCGCGATCACCTCGTCCACCCCCACCGCGCGGATGCCGCGGCGCGAGAAGAGCTGGTAAGCGGTCTCCAGGATCCGCTCACGGGCACCGGCTGGCAGGGTGGTGGTCATGGCGCGCCGATGATAACCCGGCAGAACCGTGTTCGGTACCGTCGGACAGACCGGTCTGATCGGCCGTTTGCCGGGGTGGACCGGGGGTATCCGGCGACCATGACCACGCCCGACCCCGACCGCCTCCGCACCCTTCTGTCCGAAGTGGACTTCCCGTGCGACCGGGCCGAGCTGATCCGGCAGGCGACCGCGCACGGCGCGGACGACAGCACACTCGGGCACCTGGGCGCGATCCCGGACTCCACCTACCCGGACCTCGACGCCGTCACCAGCGCCTGCACCCGGATCACCTGACGCCGATGCGCCTGCGCAAGAGCAAGCTCTCCGAACCCGGGATCCGGCGGCAGCGCAGCGGCCGCGGCTTCCGGTATTTCACCCCCGAGGGGGAGCCGCTCCGCGATGAGGAAACCCTGCAGCGGATCAAGAGCCTCGCCGTGCCGCCCGCGTGGCGCGACGTGTGGATCTGCCCCCACCCGAACGGCCACATCCAGGCGGTCGGCACCGACGACGCCGGCCGCCGCCAGTACCGCTACCACGACCGCTGGCGCCAGGCGCGGGACGAGGAGAAGCACGAACGCGTCGTCGAACTGGCGAAACGGCTGCCGAAGTGGCGTCTGCGCATCGCCGAGGACCTGGCCAGGCCGGGCCTGGGTTGCGAGCGCGTGCTGGCCGCCGCGCTGCGGATGATCGACCGCGGCGTGTTCCGGGTCGGCAGCGAGGAGTACGCCGAGAACAACGGCACCTACGGGGCCGCGACGCTGCTGCGTGAGCACGTCACCGTGAAGCGGGACGAACTGAACTTCTGCTACCCGGCCAAGGGCGGGATCGAACGCGACATCACGCTGACCGACCCCGACCTGGCCGCCGTGGTGAAGGCGTTGCGCAGGTCGCGCACCGGCAGCGACCGCTTGTTCGTCTACCGCACACCCAACGGGTGGCACGAGGTCCACGCCGACGAGATCAACGAGCACTTCAAGGAGATGGTCGGTGACGAGTTCACCGTCAAGGACCTGCGGACGTGGAACGCGACCGTCCTCGCCGCCACCGCGTTCGCCGTCGCCGACGAGGTGAAGTCCCAGCGCGGGCTGAAACGCACGCAGGCCGCGGTGATGCGCCAGGTTTCCGAGGAACTGGGCAACACACCGGCGGTCTGCCGCAAGTCCTATGTAGATCCACGCATCGTGGAGGCGCACGCGAACGGCAAGACCATCGCCTCCGCCGTGCGCCGGATCGGCGGGGTCCGCGGCGACGAGGACCGCGAGGTGCTGGAGCGGGCCGTCATCCGTCTGCTGGGCGGAGTTTGACTTCTCCCGCCGGTGGTACCTGCAACAGGTGAAACTGCTGAGACTTCCCGGGGTGTACCGGCCGCAGGCGGACACCTGGCTGCTGATGCGCGCGATGCGGGAAGCGCGCCTGCCGGCCGGCGCACGGGTTCTCGAGGTGTGCACCGGCACCGGCGCGCTGGCGATCGCCGCGGTCCGCAATGGAGCGGCGAGCGTGACCGCCGTGGACCGGTACCTGCCCGCCGTGCTGAGCGCGCGGTTCAACACGCGGGTGCGCCGCCTGCCCGTGGAGGTCCGGCACGGCGACCTCTCGCAGACCATCGAGGGCGCGCCGTTCGACGTCGTGCTGGCCAACCCGCCCTACGTGCCGTGCGAGTCCGACGAGGACCCGGACGGCGCCGCGCTGGCCTGGGACGCGGGCGCGGACGGGCGCAAGCACCTGGACTGCCTGTGCGACCGGGCCCACGACCTGCTCACCCCCGGAGGGACGATGCTGGTGGTCCATTCGTCGCTCTGCGGGATCCGCCAAACGGTGGAAATGCTGCGGGACAACGGCTTGAAGGCCTCGGTGGTGGCGCGGGCGATCGAGCCGTTCGGCCCGGTGCTGCGCGGCCGCGCCGACTTCCTGGAACGCGCCGGGCTCATCGCGCCCGGCCAGCGACACGAGGAACTGGTGGTGATCCGTGCCGACCGGACGGAACGCTGAACCCCGCAAGGTGACGCTCGTGGACGGCGGGCCGGTGCTCGTGGAGGGGCCCGTCGAGCTGGAGATGCCCGACGGCACGGTCGCCCGCTCCGACCGGTTCATAGTGGCGTTGTGCGCGTGCCGCCGCAGCAAGCGGTACCCCTTCTGCGACACCAGCCACCGCAAGCGCGTCCGGAACTGACGAGGAGCGGCGGGCCCCGGGTCCGCCGCTCCTCCGCTGTCTACAGGGGCTTGCGGAGCGCGCTGCGGCCCTGCTGCCACGCGCCCAGCACGTGGTCGGCGAAGCGCTGCTCCACCAGGTCCGTGGCCTGGATGCCGAACACGATGTCGCCGGCCAGTTCCGGTTCGGTCGCCAGCAGTCCGCCGAGGACGTCCCGGCGCATGACCTGCTCGTGCACCGCGTCGGCCTCGATGTGCTCGGTGTAGAAGTACCGGCAGCGCTCGTCGGCGTCCAGGCGCCGCAACGCCTTCTCCATGCGCTGGGCGCTCGGCGCGGTGGTGATCTCGGCGGCGGCGAAGTGCCCGGCCAGCGCGGCGCGGAACCGCCGGTGCAGGCCGAACAACGACATCATGTTGACCACCGCGAGCATGCACGCCGGGGCGTGCTCCAGGTAGTGCAGGTACTGCGAGTTCAGCCCGGCGCCGTCGAGCAGGTCCGCGTAGAGCTGGGCGTGCACCTGGTCGGCGCGGCCGCCGCCGTACTCGTCGAACTCCACGGCCACCAGCGCTGCCTTCGGCTTGCCACGCAGCCGCGGGATCACCCACGCGTGGGGATCGGCCTCCTTGTGGTGGTAGATCGAGCGCAGCACGAAGTACTCGCGGACCTGGTCCCAGGTGCCCTCGGCGGCGAGGAAGTGCGACAGGCCGGCGCCGTTGACCGGCTCGACCAGCAGCGGCGCGAGCGCCTCTTCGACGTCGTCGCCGCCGGGCGTGTGCGCGCGCAGCGCGGCCAGGAACACCCGCTCCATGGCGGCACGCAGGCGCAGCAGGTCGGGGTCCCACTCCCAGTCCGGGTCGACCCCGGTGAACCCCTGGTAGTGCAGTTCGTAGCAGACGTGCAGGGCGAGCTGCAGGTCCTCGCCGAACGGGTCGGCGTCGGCGGTCTCCGGCAGCTCCGGGAAGTCCCCGCGCTCGTCGCGGCCGAGTGCGTCGATCACGGCCTCCGACAGCGGTCCTCTGGCCGCCGGGAGGGCAGCCGAAAGCGTCATGGCAGTCGTCACGACGCACGGTTACCCCTGGCGGCCGCCTATCAACCCTGGTGGGTGAGGGTGGCGAGCAGGGCGGGCAGGCCCGCCGCGACGGCCTTGCGTTGGCGACGGGCGCCGCTGCCCTCGCGGCGCAGGCGTTCCAGGACGATCGCCACCAGATCCCGGTCCCCGGTCTCGTCCAGGGCGGGCGCGACGAACTCGACGAGCTCCTCGACCAGTTCCCAGGCCGGCACCCGGCAGGCACGCAACGGGTGCACTCCCTCGCCGTCGATGCCGTCCCGGGCCGCCGCCCACAACGCGGCCGCGCCGACCTGCTCGGACATCTCCGGCGGCGCGGTGTCCGTGGCGAGCGCGCGCCGCACCAGTGCGCGGGACAGCACGGCCTGCAGCACCGCCTCGTCCACAGTGGACGCCGCGTCGGCGACCCGGAACTCCAGCGTCGGGAACGCCGTGGACGGCCGGACGAGCCAGAACGACATGGACTCGTCGACGAGCGCGCCGCAGTCCACCAGCCGCCGCACCTCGGCGCGGTAGGCCGCGTGGTCGGGGAAGTGCGGCGGGATCCCGGCGCCGGGGAAGCGGGACTGCTGCACCATGCGCCAGCTGCCGTAGCCGGTGTCGCGGCCGTGGTCGAACGGCGAGTTCACCGACAGCGCCAGCAGCGTCGGCAGCCACGGGCGCAGGTGGTTCATCACCACGACCGCGGTCTCCGGGTCCGGCACGCCGACGTGGACGTGGCAGCCGCACGCCTCGTAGTCGGCGACCATGCCGCGGTAGATCCGGTCGATGTCACCGAACCGGCCGTCCTGGTTGTCCGATGTGGACGGACCGGACAGGACAGGGGTGCCGCAGGAGGCGACGACCGCTCCGTGCACGCGGGCCGCATCGGTGAGGGCCTTGCGGCTCCGGACGAGCTGTTCGCGCAGCTCCCGCGCGCCGGTGCACACGCCGGTCGCGGTCTCGACCTGGGTGGCGCGCAGCTCGCGGTGCAGTTTGGCGCCGGGCGGCAGCGGCGGGTCCGCGGCCAGGATCGCGGCCGCCCGCGGCAGGGTCGCACCGGTGGCGGGGTCGAGGAGCAGGAACTCTTCCTCGACGCCGACGGTCAGGCCGGCGGCAGCGGGCGGGTCGCCGGGCCCTGGATCACCGAGCCGTCCGTGGCGAATCGCGATCCGTGGCATGCGCAGTCCCAGGTCTTCTCGGCGTTGTTGAACGCGACGACGCAGCCGAGGTGGGTGCAGCGGGCGCTGACCTCCCGCAGCTGCCCGTCCTCGCCGCGGTAGGAGGCGACGACGTCCGCGCCGCGGCGCGACACCTTGGCGGTCCCCGGGGCGAGGTCGCCTGCGGTGGAGGTGAGGGCGCGGGTGTACCCGGTCACGTACTGCTTGCCGACCTTGGCCCCGTCCTCGGCGAGGGTGACCGAGGACTTCAGGTCGAAGCGGTTCGGGTCGTAGAGGTTCGCGGCGGGGTGGTCGCCGCCCGTGATCAGCTCGGTCAGGACGAGGCCGGCGGAGGTGCCGCCGGTCATGCCCCACTGGCCGAAGCCGGTCGCCACCCACACGTGGTGGGTGGCCGGGTGGTAGCGGCCGATGTAGGGCACGTTGTCGAGGGTGGTCATGTCGTGCGCGGACCAGCGGTGGGTGGCCTTGGTGACGCCGAAGGTGGTGGCGGCCTCGGCGAGACGCCGGTAGCGGGCCTCGACGTCGACCGGCTCGCCCGTGCGGTAGTGCTCGCCGCCGACGATGACGTAGTGGCGGTCGCCCTCGGTGTGGCCGCGGATGGACCGGTGGGTCACCGCGTCCAGGTACATGCCGGGCGGCGCCTCCCCTTCGCCTGCGACGACCAGGTCACGGGTGATGTCGAGGCGCGCCCAGTACAGGCCGCGGTCGAAGATCGGGTAGTGGGTGGCCACGACGACGTCGCGGGCCTTTACCTCGCCGCGGTCGGTGTGCACGACCGGCGAGGGCCGTTCGTCGAGCTTGCGGGCCCGGACCCGTTCGACGATGCGCCCGCCGAGCCGCTCGATGTGGTCGGCGAGGCCGAGCAGCCAGTGGCGCGGGTGGAACTGGGCCTGATCGACGAACCGGACGGCGCCGACGGTGGTGATCGGCAGGTCGACGTGCTCGACGAAGTCTGCGGGCAGCCCGGCCTCGGCGGCGGCGTCGGCCTCCTGCTGGAGCTTGCCCAGCTGGGAGCTGTCGGTGGAGTAGACGAAGCTGTCCCGCCGGCGGAAGCCGCAGTCGATGCCCAGTTCGGAGGACGTGCGGGCCACCCACTCGATCGCCTCCAGCTGGGCGCGCCCGTACCTGGTGGCGGCGGGCTTGCCCTTGCGGGAGGTGAGGGTGGCGTACTTGAGGGCGTGCTGGGCGGACAGCTTCGCGGTGGTGTGACCGGACACGCCCGACGCGACCTGGGCCGCCTCCAGGACGACCACCGACTTGCCGGCACGAGCGAGCCCGTAGGCGGTGGTGAGACCCGCGATACCGGCCCCGATGACGACGACGTCCGCCTCGGCGGGCAGATCCCGCCCGGCCCGGTCCGGCGCCGGCGCGGTGTCCACCCACAGGGAACGCGGTTCAGGCAGCTCGATGCTCACGGCCCAGATTGCCCCAGGTAGAGCGGCGCGAAACGCCGTGCCCTAACCCAAGGTAGCTGGGTGGTCATCCCGTCGCCTGACACTGGACGATCACCTTGAGCCAGGGCCGC
>NZ_JAKGSD010000009.1 GCF_021654135.1 Amycolatopsis tucumanensis
CGACTAAAGATCGGCTGTGGATCGGGGGCGGGGGAGGTCTGGTTGGGGTAGTCGGTGGCGTTGCGTTGCCGGCTTGCGATTGTCGTGGTTCTTGACGAACTGTCTAGGCGCTGGACAGCTCGTATAAGATGGGTCCATGCTCGATCTCGAAGCCATCAGGAGCGCCGCCAAGCGGATCGACGGTGTCGCTCATCGGACTCCTGTCCTGACGTCCTCCACCCTCGACCGGCGCACCGGCACCACCGCGTTCCTCAAGGCCGAGAACTTCCAGCGCATCGGCGCCTTCAAGTTCCGCGGCGCCTACCACGCGATCTCCCACCTGACGCCCGAGCAGCTCAGCAAGGGCGTCGCGGCCTACTCGTCCGGCAATCACGCCCAGGCGGTCGCCCTCGCGGCCAAACTGGCCGGCAGCAAGGCCGTCATCCTGATGCCCGAGGACACCCCGTCGTCCAAGATGGACGCCACCCGCGGCTACGGCGCCGAGGTCCTGACCTACGACCGCTACACCGGCGACCGCGTCGCGATGGGCAACCAGCTCGCCGAGGAGCGGGGCCTGACCCTAATCCCACCCTACGAGCACCCGCACATCATGGCTGGTCAGGGCACCGCCGCGCTGGAACTCCTCGACGAGACCGGCGAGCTGGACACCCTCATCGCCCCGATCGGCGGCGGCGGGCTGATGGCGGGCAGCGCCACCGCGGCCAAGGGCCTGCACCCCGGCATCCGGGTGGTCGGCGTCGAGCCCGAGCAGGCCGACGACACCCGCCAGTCCCTCCAGCGGGGCGAACGCGTCCGGATCCCCGTCGCGCGCACCATCGCCGACGGGCTCGCCGCCGACATCCCTGGCGAGCTGACCTTCTCCGTCAACCAGCGCCTGGTCGACGACATCGTCCTGGTCAGTGACGACGAGATCCGCGAGGCGATGCGGTTCGCGTTCGAGCGGCTCAAGATCGTGCTCGAACCCAGTGGCGCCACCTCCCTCGCGGGGCTGCTCAAGGGCGGCTTCACCGGCCGGGTCGGCGTCATCCTCTCCGGCGGCAACATCGGCGTCGAGCGCTTCCGCGAACTGCTCGGCTGAGCGAGACAGCCGGGTGCCGCCCCCGACGGACGGCACCCGGCCCGCTCACGGCGTCGCCAGCGCCTCCGTCGGCGACAGCCGCGACGCGCGGATCGCCGGGTACAACCCCGCGATCCCGCCGATCACCAGCGTCGCAGCGGCGCCGCCGGCCACCGCCCACAGCGGCACCACCACCGGCCACGACTGGGCGATCGCGTAGCCCACCGTCACCAAGCTCCCCAGCACGGCGCCGCCGAGCCCGCCGAGCGCGGACAACAACAGCGACTCGGCGAGGAACTGGGTGCGGATCTGCCCGCGCGTCGCACCCAGCGAGCGCCGCAGGCCGATCTCCGCGCGCCGCTCCAGCACCGAGATCACCATCGTGTTCGCCACCCCGACCCCGCCGACGAGCAGCGCCACCGCGCCCAGCCCGAGCAGCAGCCCGGTGAACGCCTCGCCCGCCGCCTGCTGCGCGGCGAGCGCGTCGGACGGTCGCGACACCTCCACCTCGTTCGGCGCGGCCGGGTTCGCGGTAGCGCCGAGCACCGACTGCACCGCCGGGACCTGCGCGTCCTGCGACCGCGTGTAGATCGTGGTGGGCAGCCCGTCGAACCGCAGCTCGCTCGCCGCCACCTCCCAGCCGACCAGCGCGGCCGAGTCCAGCTCGGGCGCCAGCGGGGCCGGTTCGAGGATCCCGACGACCGTGAACCAGCGCCCGCCGACCAGCACCTGCATATCCGGCCCGGCGCGCGAGATGCCCAGCCGCTCGGCCGCGGACGAACCGAGCACGACCGCCGGATAACCGCTCGTGGCTTCGTTGAGCCAGGTTCCGCTGCGCACCCGCGCACCGGTCGTCGCCGGGAGATCCAGCCGGGCCGCGTAGGCGGCGAGCCCGTTGGTCTGCGCCTCGGGGATCTTGTCCGTGCGGTAGACCTTCGCCTCACCGAGCCGCGCGATCGCCGACACCGACTCGACCGGCCCGATCCGCGCGACCATCGCCTCCGCCGTCTCCGGCAGCTGCGCCTCCTCACCGGTCAGGGTGGTGCCCGGTGACACGGTGAGCAGGTTGGTGCCGAGCGCCGCCAGCGTCCGGTCCAGCTCGGCCCGCGACGACGACGAGATCCCGACCACCGCGACCATCGCCGCGATGCCGATCGCGATCCCCAGCGCGGACAGGAACGCACGCGTCGGACGTGTCCGCAGGCCGACCGCGCCGACCTTGACGACGTCCCGCGGCCACATCCGGGCCGGCGACAACGCGGTGGTCATCGCGTCACCTCCTCGACGACCCGGCCGTCCCGCATCCGCACCTGCCGCGGCAGCGACGCCGCGATGTCCCGGTCGTGCGTGATGATCACGACCGTGGTGCCGGATTCGTTCAGCTCCCGCATCAGCGTCATCACCCCGGCACCGGACGCCGAGTCGAGCGCGCCGGTCGGCTCGTCGGCCAGCAGCAGCGGTGGGTCACCCGCGACGGCCCGCGCGATCGCCACCCGCTGCCGTTCCCCGCCGGACAGCTCGTGCGGCTCGTGGTCCATCCGGTGCCCGAGCCCGACCCGCTCCAGCGCGGCCGCCGCCCGGCGCCGCCGCTCCCCCGCGCGCAGGCCCGTGTAGAGCAGGCCGTCGGCGACGTTCTCCAGCGCCGAGGTGCCCGCGGCGAGGTGGAACTGCTGGAACACGAACCCGATCCGCCGCGCCCGCAACGCGGACAGCTTCGCGTCGGACAGCGCCGCGACGTCGTGGCCGTCGATGTGCACGCTGCCCGAGGTGGGCCGGTCGAGCGTGCCGAGCACGTTGAGCATCGTCGACTTGCCCGAGCCGGACGGCCCCACGATCGCGACCAGCTCCCCCGGCTCGATCCGCAACGACACGCCGGCCAGCGCGGTCACGCCCGAATAGCGCTTGGTCACGTCGGTCAGCGAGATCATTTCGGCATCCCAACGACCATGCCCTCGGCGATCCCGTCGCCGGAGATCTCGACCTTGCCCTCGGCGAACAACCCGGTCTTCACCGGCACGTACCGCGTGGTGGCGCCGTCCACGACCTCGACACCGAACCCGCCTTCGGCCAACGCGACGAGCGCGGCGACCGGCACGGTGAGCACGTTCTCGCGCTTCTCGGCGGTGAAGGTGACGTCGACGGACGCGAGGGCGTAGCTCGCCGCGGCCTGCTGGTCGTCGAACGCGATCTCGACCTCGACCTTGGTCTGCGCCTCCTCCTGCCCGCTCGCCGGCTGGATCACGGTGCTGACGTCGGTGATCTTCCCGGCCAGCTTCCGGTCGTCGGGCAGCGTGACCTGCACGGCGGCGCCCTCCTGGGCCAGCCGCTGGTCCGACGGGTCCAGCTCGACCGTGACCGCCTTCGCCGTGTCGGTGTAGGAGAGCACCTTCTGCCCCGGCGACGCGGGCTGCCCGGCGCTCGCGTCGACCGTTTCGACCCGGATCTCGGCGGGCGTGAACACGACCCGCCCCAGCTCCACGACCCCGGTCTCGTCGAGGCCGAGGTCCTCCTGCCACTCCCGGACGGCGTCCGCGGTGGCCGAGCTGTACTCGTCGTCGATCGTGAACCCGGTGTAGCCAAGGGCGCTGAGGTTCTCCTCCAGCTGCCGCACGTCGGCGCCCTCGGTGCCGTCGGCGAGCGCCCGGTAGGCAGGCATCGCGCCGTACATCAACGTCACCGGCTTGTCGTCGACGCGGAAGACGGGCTGGCCGCGGCTGATCACGGCGCCGCTGTCCGGCACCGAGGTGAGGGTGCCCGGCAGGCGGTTGGCCAGTGTGGACGAGGCGCCGTAGCCGAGTTCGCCGTCCTCGGTCTGGGTGTCGTCGAGCGTCTGCCGCTGGACCTTCGCCGTGCTCGGCGGCAGCTCCACCGCGGCGGGCGCGGTGCCGTCGTCGCCGCGCGCGAGGACGACGTACCCACCGCCCGCGACGGCCACCACCAGCACGAAGACGACCGCGTACAGCCGCCCGCGTCCGCGAGTTCTCGCGTCGGTCATCCGCGCGCCCCCGCGAGCACTTCCTGGCACTTCTGCGACGCCTGCTCGAAGTCCGGGTCCTGCGACATGCGGCCGTCGATGCGGATGCCCTTCTGGCCGGGCTCGGGGTCGGGGAAGGCTTCGACGCCGTTCTCCCGCATGCAGACCGCGAAGTCACGCGCGGCCTGCTCCATCTTCGGGTCGGACTTGGCGGCGCCGTTCTCCTGCGGGTTGTACTGGCGGCAGGCCTCCTGCGCCTTGTCGACGGTCTCCTTGGGCACCGACCCGTCGAGCTTGAGCGTGATCCGGCCGTCCACCGGATCCTCCATCGGGACGCCGTTCTCCCGCATGCACTGCGCGTACTTCAGCCCCATGTCCCCGTTGCCCATGGTCGGTGTGCTGCCCGCGGTGGTGCTCGCGGCGCTACCCGCGGAAGCCACCCCGCTGCCGCCGTCGCCGTCGGAACCGCACCCGGCGAGTGCCAGTGCGAGGGCCACGGGAACCGCGGCCAGGATCTTGCGCATCAGGATCTCCTTCGCATTCGAGGACGAACGGAGGGGAATGAAACGGGGCGCGGCATTTCCCGGGCGTTTCCGACATCGCTAACGCCGAGGAAACACCGCGCCGGTCACGCTGGACCGGTGCGGGTTCTGGTGGTGGAGGACGAGCCGATGCTCGCCGAGGCGATCGCGGAGTGGCTGCGTGAGGACGCGCACGCGGTGGACGTCGCGCACGACGGCGGCGGCGCGCTGGACCGGCTGGCGGTCAACGACTACGACGTCGTGGTCCTGGACCGGGACCTGCCCGGGGTGCACGGCGACGACGTGTGCCGCGAGCTGGTGTCCTCGTCGTCCCCGACGCGCGTGCTGATGCTGACCGCCGCAGCGGAGGTCACCGACCGGGTCGCCGGGCTGACCATCGGCGCCGACGACTACCTCGCGAAACCGTTCGCGTTCCCGGAACTGGCCGCGCGGATCCTGTCGCTGGGCCGCCGCGCCCGCCCGGCCGCGCCGCCGGTGCTCAGCCGCGCCGGGATCACGCTCGATCCGGCGCGCCACGAGGTCTTCCGCGACGGCCGCTACGTGCCGCTGTCCAAAAAGGAGTTCGCCGTGCTGGCCGAGCTGCTGCGCGCCGACGGCGCGACCGTGTCCGCGGAGTTCCTGCTGGAGAAGGCGTGGGACGAGAACGCGGACCCGTTCACCGGCGCGGTCCGGCTCACGATCCTCAAGCTGCGCCGCAAACTCGGCGACCCGCCGGTGGTCGAGACCGTGACCGGCGTCGGGTACCGGATCCCGTGAGGCGGCCGCGGCGGATCACCCTGCGCGCCCGGCTCACCCTGATCTACGGCGGGCTGTTCCTGGCCGGTGGTGTGGTGCTGCTCGGGGTCACCTACGCGTTGTTCAACTCCCAGGTGGGGCGCGGCACGATCAAACTGCTCACCCGCGTCGGCCCGGCACCCGGGACGGACACGGTGATCACGACCAACGACCTGAACGACGTGCTCATCGGTTCCGAAGCCGAACGCGTCGCGCGTGAGCAGGCCGCTCTGCTGCGCGAAGCCGCGTCGCACTCCCTGCTGGTGCAGGGCACGATCGCGCTGGTCGTGGTCGGCGCGCTAGCGATCGGCTTCGGCTGGCTGGTCGCGGGCCGGGTGCTGGCGCCGCTGCACGGCGTCACCGGCTCGGCGCGCCGGATCGCGGCGTCGGCCGATCCGCGCCAGCACCGGCGGATCACGCTGCGCGGCCCGGACGACGAGGTCAAGGACCTGGCCGAGGCGTTCAACACGATGGTCGAGCGACTGGACCGCTCGTTCGACGGCCAGCGGCGGTTCGTCGCCAACGCCTCGCACGAGCTGCGCACCCCGCTGACGCTGAACCGGTCGCTGGTCGAGGTCGCGATGCACCGCCGGTCGGCGTCGCCGGACGTCAAGGAGCTGGGCGAGAAGCTGCTGCAGATCAACTCGCGGCACGAACGGCTCATCAGCGGGCTGCTGGTGCTGGCGAAGTCGGAGAACGTCGTGGAGCGGTTCCCGCTCGACCTCGCCAACGTCGTCACGCACGTCGTCGCGCAGACCGCCGACCAGGCGAAAGCCGCGGACGTGACGGTGACCGACTCGCCCGCCGAAGCCCCCACGCTGGGCGACGCGCTGCTGCTCGAACGGCTGGTGCACAACCTGGTGGAGAACGGCGTCCGGCACAACGAGCCGGGCGGCTGGGTCCACGTCGGCACGCACACCCGTGGCGACGTGGTCGAGATCGAGGTGAGCAACACCGGGCCGGTGGTGGCCGACGCGGAGATCCCGGCGCTGTTCGAACCGTTCCGCCGCCGCGCCGCGCCGCGGCTGGACTCGGCGAAGGGCGCCGGGCTCGGGCTGTCGATCGTGCGTTCGGTGGCGAGCGCGCACGACGGCGAAGTGACCGCCCGGCCGCGGGACGGCGGCGGGCTCGTGGTCACCGTGCGCCTGCCCGCGAGGCTGCCCGGTCAGGACCTGACGAGCTTCGGGATGTCGCGCAGGCCGGCGTCCGGCAGGTAGGCGCGGGCGATCGCGACGCCGATGCGCGGCAGGTCGGCCTCGTCGCGGTAGATCAGGTACATGGGCGCGTACCGAGGGCGGAACTTCGCCTTGAACGCGTGCAGCGAGCGGAAGCCGTAGTACGGCTCGAGCGCCGCGCCGAGCTTGTCCAGCAGCGCGTCGAGGATCCGCGTGTCCCCCTCGGTTCCGGCGCGGGCGAGCGGCGCGCCGGACAGCGACAGGTAGCGGGCGCCCTCGTCGCGGAAGGCCTGGCAGGCGGAGGCGATCAGGAACTCCACGACGTGCTTGAACCCGTCCGAGCGGCGGCGCATCACGTCCAGCGTCCAGCCCTCGATCTCGCCGTCCCCGGCGTAGACCGGGATCCACGAGGTGACGCCGTGCACGCGCCCGTCGTCGTCGACCGCGAGCCCGACCCGCACGTGCCGGTCCAGCGCCTCGTCCACCCCGCCGAGCGTGAAACCCATCTCCGGCAGGCCCTTGTCACCGACCCACTCCTCGGAGATCGCCCGCACCTGCTGCAGCACCGCGCGCGGCTCGTCGGCGAGGTGGACCAGGCGGAACGTGATGCCCTCCTTGACGGCGCGGTTGAGCGCGCTGCGGGCCGGCTGCCACTGCTTGCCCTTGAACTCCAGGCCGGGCAGGTCGATCAGGGTGTCCTCGGCGACCTGCAGGTACCGCCAGCCCAGCCGCTCGGCGCCGCGGACCGACGGTTCGGTCGCGGAGAACAGGCACGGCACGAGCCCGGCGCGGTCGCAGTTCTCGGCGAACTCGGCGACCGCGCCGTCCCCGTCGGAGCGCGGGCAGATCGGGTCACCGAGCGCGACGGCCACCCCGGCGTGCTTGCGGTAGGCGACGTAACCGGCGTCGTGCGCGATCGGGAAGTAGCGGTTCTCCGGCCAGGTGGTCATCCAGGACAGGGTGCCGCCGCCGTTGCGCTGGACGAGTTCGATGGCGTGCTGCCGGTCGCCGTCGGCCGTGCGTGGCCGCCACGGGACGCGGAAGGCGTGCCGCCCGGCGACGAGCAGCACCAGGTAGCCGAGCCAGAAGACGCTGTCGGTGACCACCAGCGGGACGTCGTCGACCGCTTCGACTGCGTCAAGGACGGTGGCGACCAGCAGCGCGACCCCGGCCAGCGCGGTGAGCAGGATGTCGAGCCCGGCGATGACGACCACGGCCCACCACGCGACCCGGCGGCCGTGGCTGAGCCCGCGCATCACGAGGAGGGCCAGCACGATCACGACGACGACCTCGACGGCGGACGAGTCGTCGGTGCCGGTGGGTCCGAGTGGACCGGTCGTGGGGAAGAACCACGTGACGATCCGGACGGCGGCCACGACCAGCAGCCCGGACGCGGCGAGCAGCCGCCATTCGCGACGGCTGGGCTGTCCGGTATTCCGGACGCGGTTCGGCCCGGCGATCCGCGGCGACAGCGGCAGGGTGATCGCGACGGCGAGGAAGTGCTCGACGTCGGCCAGGGTGCCGCTGTAGAGCAGGGCGATCCCGGCGTAGCCGACCAGCAGGATCCGCAGGCGCAGGCGCCAGGGGGCGCGGAGGGTCGCGGTGGCTGCGGTGATGGCGGCGAAGGCGCCGGCGGACGGTCCGACGTCGCGGACCGTGGCGACGGCCGCCGCCCACGACGAGACGTCCCGGAGAGCGAGGAGGACCCCGGCAGCGCCGAGAACCGCGACGAGGTGTCCAGTCACGAAGGTGCCGATGGTGCGTCTCGTGCCGAGCCGGAGTTCGGCGAAGCCGGTGAACAACGCGAAGCTGAGGAAGACCGGCAGGTAGTAGAGCGGGGTGAGCGCGAAGAACGGCCCGGTGAGGGGCGTCCACCAGTGGCCGGCTTCGAAGGCGGGCAGGCCGAACGCGATGTCGGGGAACCAGGCGCGGTCCTCGACCGGGGACCAGAGGCTCCCGGTGGCGACGGCGGTGACCAGGAGTGCCGCGAGGAAGGCGAGCGTGAAGGGGAGGCGGCGGAGCGGTGTCATGTCCGGCCCTCCGTGGGTGCTCCGGCCAGCAGGTCCTTGACGCCGTCCCAGCGGTTGCGGCGGAAGCGGGTTTCGGCTCGGGCGAGGCGTGCCGGGTCGTAGCGGGCGCGGGCCCACGGCGAGCCCGGACGGGCGAGCCGCACGGCGGCGACGACCGCGACGAACGGCACCGCGATCCCGATCAGCCCGGAGGCGATCTTGCCCTTGAAGATGGCGATGCCGGCGAGCACGAGGTGGGCGAGAACGGTGACGGCGAACGCCACGCGCCCTTCGTCGGCCGTGTCCTCGAACGGGCGTGCCCCGAGGACGAGCAAGGCGCCGATGACGGCCGCGACGAGCACCGCGTCGACGGATTTGCGTCCCTCGCGGGCCCAGTAGACGTCGTCCAGGTGCAGCCAGAGGGCGAACTCGTCGAGCGTGAGGGCCGCACCGGCGCCGAAGACCACGGCGAGGACCTCCGCCCACGGCGACCCCGGCCGGTACACGAACTCGCCGGCGCCGCTGAGGAGCATGAGGAAGATGCCGTAGACGTGGTGGTGGACGTGCACGTCCCCGACGCTGGTGTCGCGGAACGGCCCCCGCCCGGCGCGGATCATCCGCACGACCACGCGGGTGACCACAAAGGTGACGACAAACGCGGCGACCACCCACAGCACGAGGCCGGTGGAGGCGCCGGCGAACAACTCGACGGTCACGGCCGCCACCCCTTCCCCACGGCGCTCCGAAGTCCCAGCCTGCGGCCGCGCGGAGGAACCAACTAGGGCCGAAAGACCTACCGGGCTGGCGGCTGGGGAGGGCAGTTCCCAACGCGCGAAGAGGCCCGCGAGGGACCGAACCGGCTGCGCCGCCGCGCCGGGGAGCGGGCGGACGCCGCCATCGCAACCAGCCTCACCCGCTCCGCCCCGCAGCGCCACCCCACTCCCCTTGCAAACCGCCCCCACTCCGCGGGCAACTCGGCTCACCCCACTCCGCCGACCGCCCCCCACCACCGCGCACGCCCCGCCCCGGCCTCAGCCCCAGCCCACTCCGCAGCCACCAATCCGCATCCCCACGCCGCGATCCGGCTCCCCCAACCGCGCCCGCGCCGCACCACCACCCCGCACCCTCAACCCACCCCACTCCACTCCACCAACCGTGCACGCCCCGCCCCATCCGCAAGCCCGCCCCCACCTCACTCCGCTCGGCAAACCGCGCCCGCTCCGCGGGCGCCGCCCCGCCCCCTCAGCCGACCCCACTCCACCAACCGCCTCCACTCCCACCCCCTACCCCACTCCACGCCCACCGACCCCACGCGCCAGCACCGCCACCACCGCGGTCACCACCACCGCCGACACCAGCCCCCCGTTACCTTTTTCGTGGCTCCTGAGCAGGGAGTTGTGGTCGCCAGGTTCGGTATGACTGATGCCCCCAGTCGAGTCCATGATCCGGGGGGTGGTGTCGCCGGGCCTGGTGGCATCGAAGGACCGCTGATAGGGACACGGCCACCGCTGGGTAGGTCTCGTCGTAACGTGGGTGCCGGCCATCGATGCCCGACCGGCGGCCGCCCGCGACGAGCGAAAGATACCGTGCATGACCAGCAGTTATGGTGTGTTCCTCGGGCTCGATGTCGGTAAGGACGCCCACCACGCGATCGGTCTCGACCCCGACGGAAAGCGGCTGCATGACGGGCCACTGCCCAACAGCGAGCCCAAACTCCGGGCGTTGTTCGACAAGCTCGCCCAGCATGGCCCGTTGCTGGTGGTGGTCGATCAGCCCGCCACGATCGGTGCGCTGCCGGTCGCGGTCGCCCGCGCGACCGGACACCAGGTCGCCTACCTGCCTGGTCTGGCGATGCGCCGCATCGCCGATCTCTACCCCGGCAAGGCAAAAACCGACGCCCGGGACGCGTTCATCATCGCCGACTCCGCTCGCTCGCTGCCTCACGCGCTGCGCCCGGTTGATGTCGGCGACGAAGCTCTGGCCGAGCTCGATGTGCTGGTCGGCTTCGACGACGACCTGGCCAGCGAAGCCACACGCCTGGTTAACCGCATCCGCGGCCTGCTCACCGGCATCCATCCGGCGCTGGAACGCACCATCGGACCTCGTATCAGTCATCCGGCGGTGCTGGAAATCCTGTCGCGTTGCGGAGGGCCGACCGGCATCGCGAAGGCCGGGCGCCGCAAACTCGCCGCGATCGCGAAGGTCCACGCACCTCGCATGGGCGACAAGCTCGTTGAAGCGATCATGACCGCGCTCGGCGAGCAAACCGTCACCGTTCCCGGCACCGCTGCCGCGGACACGGTGCTCCCGCGACTGGCGGACAGCCTGAGAGCTGTGCTGCAGCAACGGGCGCAGCTGGCCACCGAAGTTGAGGAGATACTCGATGCGCACCCTCTCGCCGGGGTCCTGACCTCGATGCCCGGCATCGGAGTCAGGACCGCCGCCCGCATCCTGCTCGAGATCGGCGACGCCTCGAACTTCGCCAGCTCCGGCCACTTGGCCGCCTACGCCGGCATCGCCCCCGTCACCCACAGCTCCGGCAGCTCGATCAAGGGCGAACACCCCGCCCACACCGGCAACCGCAAGCTCAAACGCGCCTTCTTCCTGGCCGCCTTCGCCGCCCTGCACGACCCCACCAGCAGGGCCCACTACCAGCGCAAACGCGACGAAGGCAAAAAACACAACGCCGCACTCATCTGCCTCGCCCGCCGCCGCTGCGACGTCATCTACGCCATGCTCCGCAACAAAACCCACTACCGACACCCAGCCCCGACGCCCGCCGCCGCTTGACAACCCCATAGGGACACCCCCCCGGGCGGGCACCCGAGCGAGCCACGTCCCGAACGCCGCCCCGCACGCCGCGAACACCACGGACACCGCGCCGGGCACGGACCAGCTCCTCCGTCATGATCAGGACGCTACCGCTCCGGAGATTTACTTTTACGCTCCCCGCCGAGAAGCGGAATTGTTTTCCTCGTTTACCGGGAATCGCGCCGGGTAGTCGCGCGGCACCGAGTGTGGAGGAGGAGGAATGACCCAGCAGACCAGCAGTTCGACCCCGCAGGCCGTGCGTGAACAAGCCGCGGATTCGGGCAGTCAGGTGACCGGAACCGCCGCCGAGCAAGCAAGAGAGGTGGCATCCGAGGCGCAGCGGCAGGCGCGGAACCTGAAGGACCAGGGCGTCGATCAATTGCGCGAACAGGCCCGCACCGGCCAGCAGAAAGCGGCCGGAAATCTGAACTCGATCGCCGATCAGCTGGACCGGATGTCGGAGCAGTCGGATTCCGGAATGGCGCAGGACCTCGTCCGTGAGGTTTCCCAGCGGGCGAAGAAAGTGGCGTCGTGGCTCGATTCGCGGGAGCCGGGCGACCTCGTCGACGAGCTGCGGAACTTCGCGCGGCGCAAGCCCGGCCTGTTCCTCGCCGGCGCGGCGGCCGCGGGACTGCTCGCCGGCCGGCTGACCAGGGGCGTCGCCGCCAGCATGAGTGAGCAGAGCAGCGGTGGCGCACCGCAACCGCGCACGTCGACGGAAGCGACCGGCACGCCGGCCGAAACGGCCACGTACCCACCGACCACCGCTTATCCCACAGAGAGCGCCTACCCCGCCGGAACTCCCATGCCGGAGACGCAGGGCGGCTACGGCGGGCAGCACCGGTTGGAGCCGTCATGACGTATTCGCAACCGCCCGGGCAGCGGCCGGACGTCGCCGACGCGTCGGTCGGCCAGCTGATGAGCAACATCTCGCAGGACCTGTCGACGTTGATGCGGCAGGAGCTGGAGCTCGCGAAGGCCGAGGTGAAGGCCGAGGCCAAGCAGGCGGGCAAGGGCGCGGGCATGCTCGGCGGCGCCGGGTTCGGCGGTTACATGGTGGCGCTGTTCCTGTCGATCGCGCTGTGGTGGGCGCTGGCCAACGTGATGGACCAGGGCTGGGCGGCGCTCATCGTCGCCGGCGTGTGGGCCGTGATCGCGGCCGTGCTGTACGCCATGGGCCGCAGCCGGATGCGCCGCGTTGATCCGGTGCCCGAGCGGACCGTCGACAGCCTCAAGCAGATGCCCGACCAGATGAGGAGGACAACGTGACCACGGACCCCGACCGCCTTCGCCAGGAGATCGAGGGCACGCAACGGAATCTCGGCAGCGATGTGGACGCGCTCGCCGAAAAGGTCAATCCCAGCCGGATCGTGCACCGCCGGGTGCACCGCGCGCGGGGTCTCGCGCAGAACCTCAAGGAGCGGGTCATGGGAAGCGCATCCAGCGGCGTGCAGTCGGTCACCGACCGGGCGCACCAGGCGGCGGACAACGCGTCGACAGCTGCTTCGACCGTCGCCGAACAGGTCCAGGAAGCGCCGCAGACCGTGCGGCGTCAGACCGAAGGCAATCCGCTGGCCGCGGGCCTGATCGCGTTCGGGGCCGGGTGGCTGGTGTCGTCGCTGATCCCGGCGAGCAGGCCGGAGCGGGAGCTGGCCGGCCAGGTCAAGGAATCGGCGCAGGGCATGGCGGGTCAGATGGGCTCGGTGGCTCAGGACATGAAGGAGAACCTGCGCGAGCCGGCGCAGGAAGCGGTCCAGTCGGTGCGGTCGACCGCGACCGACGCCGCGTCGACCGTCGCGGACGAGACCAAGTCCGCGGCGCAGGACGTCAAGCAGACGGCGCAGAACCGGTAGACCGGCATGATCGGTGCCTGGTGGGCGGGGGCCACCAGGCACCGCGCTGTCCAGGGCTGTGCGGCGCCTACCGCCGCGCCAGCTCGGCCAAGTACCGGTGCCGCCCGGGCCCACCGCCACTCCAGCTCCGACGGGCACCGCGCCCGCCCGGGCTCACGCTGCAACTCCGCCAGACATCATGCCCTGACCGGGCCCACGCCGCGCCAACTCCACCGGTCATCATGCCGCCCGGGACCTACCGCCACTACAGCTCCGCCAGGAACCATGCCGCCCGGGCCCGGCCGCACCAGCTCCATGAGACACCCTGCCGCTCAAGGCCTACCGTCGCCCCAGCTCCACCACGCACCGTGCCGCCCGGCGTCCACCGCCACTCCAACTCCGCCAGCCACCAAGCCGCCCAGGGCCTACCGTCGCCCCAGCTCCCCCAGGCACCGTGCCGCCCGGTGCTTACCGCCACTCCAACGCCGCCAGACACCGTGCCGCCCGGCGTCCATCGCCACTCCAACGCCACCAAACGCGAGCCGCCCAGGGCCTACCGCCGCTCCAGCTCCGCCAGGAACCTGTCCACCGTGCCCCGCCGCTGCGCCTCGTCCGCCAGCGGTTCGCCGACGATCCGCTCCGCCAGCTCCACCGCGAGCCGCCTCAGCTCGGGCCGCATCTCGGCCACGACGCGGCCCCGCTGCTCGGTCAGGTCCGCCTCGCCTTGCGCGATCAGCCGCCGGGCCTCGTCCTGCGCCTCCGCCCGGAGTTCCGCACGCAGCCGCTCGCCTTCCGCGCGGGCCTCCTCTCGGATCCGCGCCGCCTCGGCACGCGCGTCGGCGAGCTGGGCCCGGTAGCGGTCGAGCGCCTCGGCCGCCGCCTTCTGCGCCTGCTCGGCCTTCTCGATGCCGCCCTCGATCTTCTCCGCCCGCGCCGCGAACAACGCCTCGAAGCGCGGCACCGCGAACTTCGCGAGGAGGAACAACAGGACGAGGAACGCGACCAGGCCGAGCGCCAATTCGAAGATGTCCGGCGCGACCGGCAGGTCCGAGTCGAGAATGCCCATCTCCACCCCCAGTGTTGATGACAGGCCTCCACGCTAACCGAAGAACGGGCCCGGTGGAATTCCGCCGGGCCCGTTCCCCGTTTACTTGTTGGTGCCTGGGGTGAGCACGCTGTCGATGACGAACACGGTCGCGTTCTCGGTCGGGATGTTGCCGCACAGCACCTTGGCGCCGTTGACGGTCATGTTCCCGCCGGAACCCTCGATCTTCACCGGGCCGCCTGCGGTGTTCAGCGTCTGCACGCTGCCCGCGGCTTCCAGCCTGGAAGCGTCGTAGCGCTGCGGGACGACGTGGTACTGCAGGATCGGCGCCAGCTGGCTCGGGTTCTGGGCCAGCTCGGTGAACTTGGCCTCGCCCAGCGCTTCGAAGGCGGGGTCGGCCGGGGCGAACACGGTGATGGCTTCCTGGCTGTTCAGCGTGTCGACCAGGTTGGTGGCCTGGACAGCGGCGACCAGCTTGGTGAGCAGCGGGTTCGTACTCGCGGCGGTGGCGACCGGCTGCGGGCCCATCGAGTCCAGGCTGCCCGGCGCGTTGCCCTGTGGCAGCTGGCCGCACGCGGGGCCGAACACGTCGGCATTGGTGGTGACGCCGTTGCTGCTGGACATCGGGGCGGGCATCGCGCTCGACGGCGCCATGGACGTGCCTGCCGCACTGGAAGCGCTTTCGCTGTCCGTGCCGCAGGCCGCCAGCGAGAACATTGCCGCGACGGCGAAACCGGCTCCGGCGATGCGAACAGTCTTCACGAGAATCACTCCATTCGGGGTTTCCTGCTTGTGCACGGGATTCGTGGCCGGTTCCGCGCCGGATTGGGTTCAGTTGGCAGTAAATGAAATTCCGTGCCAGCCCGTCGCGCCGTCGGGCACGGTGCCCGCGCGGTCCTGGGTCTGGGTGTAACCGGAGCGGTCGGTGGCGCGGCAGGTGACCTGGTGGAACCCTGGGGAGACCGGCAGATCCGCGTACCACATGCGCCACGTGTCGGAGTTGACCTCTGTGGACAGTCGCGCGTCCTGCCAGGGGCCGTTGTCCAGCCGCACCTCGACCCGGTCGACGCCGGTGTGCTGAGCCCACGCGATCCCGCCGACGCGCACCGTCCCGGCCGGCACGGTCGCGAAGCCCTTGGGGAAGTCGATGCGGGACTGCGTCTTGATCGGCGCCTGTTCGGCCCAGCCGCGCCGCAGCCAGTACGCCTGGCGGGCCTGCCAGGTGGTGACTTCGAGGTCGACGACCCATTTGGTGGCGGAGACGTAGCCGTAGAGGCCGGGGATGACGAGGCGGGCCGGGAAGCCGTGTTCCAACGGCAGTGGCTCGCCGTTCATCCCGAGCGCGAGCATGGCGCCGCGGGTGCGGTCGGCCGCGGCGGTGACGGGCGTGCCGGAGGTCCAGCCGTCGACGCTGGTGGCGAAAAGCTGCTCGGCGCCCGGCTGGATGCCGGCTTCGTCGAGCAGGTCGGCGAGGTCGACGCCGGTGAAGTTCGCGGTGGAGGTGTAGGGGCCGCCGACCTCGTTGGAGACGCAGGTCATGGTGATGGTGCGCTCGACGAGCGGGCGGTCGTGGATGTCGGCGTAGGTGTAGCGCTCTTCGGCGCGGACCAGGCCGTGGAGGCGCAACGACCAGTCCTCGGTGCGCAGTTGCGGGACGGTGAGCGCGGTGTCGACGCGGTAGAAGTCGCGGTTGGGGGTGAGGAAGGGCGGTGTGCCGAAGCGCGCGAAGTCGGCGTCGAGCGGGATGGCCGGCGCGGTGCGGGCGGGCACGAGAGGCCCAACCGCGGCCCGGGAGCTCGCCGCGTCGCGGGTGCGGCCCAGCAGTTGTCCCCCGACCCCCGCGAGGACCGCCCCGCCCGCGACGAGCAGGAACGACCGCCGCGACGCGTCGTGGCGCGCGCCGCGGTGCAGGAGGCGGAACACCCCGACGCCGACGACGAGGCTGACCAGGGGCGCGGCGAGCGCTGCCGTGTTCAGATCGGGCCGCGCGGCCACCGCGGCGACGCCGACGAGCCCGAACAGCACGATGACGAGGCCCCCCGGCCAAACCGACCGCCGCGACGCGACCCCAGCCCCCGCGGCGACCACCAGGAGGACGATGCCCATCCCCACGAGCAGGACGAGCTTGTCATACGTACCGAATGTACGTACCGCAAAGTCCTTGAGGGACAACGGAGTCAGGTCGATCGCGGTGTTCCCGACCGCGAGGTACGGCGACGCGTTGCCGTTGACGAGCCCAGCGACGAGATGCCCAGCCGCGAGGGCCGCAGCCAGCGCGAGCACGCCACAAAGCGCCGCGCGAACGAGGGACAGCCGCTCGGGCCGGGTGTTCGTGGTCGCAGTAGCCATACCCCCGATTCGCAGCCACCGGGGGCGAGTATTGGTCCGGTCTTGGCTGGTGGTCGCTCACGCTGGCGCCGCCACTCAACCCGCTTGTTCAGGCACCGCGGCACGCCAAAGGCATCGCTGATCTTGTCGTGAATGTGCGGAAGCTGTTGAGCCCACAACTCCCGCCCGCTGCGACCGGCTCCGGCGGGACGTTGCCCGTGTCGTCGTAATGGGCCTTGCGACTGAAGCTCCAGAAGCGGTGAACCGGCAGAACCACGCCCGCTTCGAGCGGGAGGTTCGGCCCTTGGCGGCGAGGACCGCCGCTACAGGCATCGCTTTCCGCTGTTTTGGGTAACCACGTCGACTTGTCGCCGCTGGAAGCGGCATGTCCTGAGACCCGACCATTTGGGCGCTTTCCGTCAAGCCCTCAACGCATCTTGCCAATTTCTGACGTAAGCGTGCCTTCGTCGTTTGAGTGCCCCACGACGCGTTGAACTACGGTCATCGCTATGGCAAGGTCATCAGGTGGCCGAACTCGACTCGCAGCCGAAGTCCGTACAGTCCATCTACTCGTGGTACAGCGAGGGGCGCCTGTACGTAAACCGCAGATACCAGCGAAAGCTGGTGTGGACCCAGGTCGAGAAGCAGAAGCTCGTCGAGTCGGTCCTACAGAAGTATCCGGTTCCAGCCATACTTCTCGCCGAACGCGATACGGGCGACTACGAGGTGATCGACGGATTGCAGCGCCTCCACACTCTCGTCTCCTTTATCGAGACCAGCTTTCCAACTCTCGACGGAAAGTTCTTTGACATCTCACAGTTCCCGACCGCCAAAACCCGCGCCGACGAAGAGAAGTTCGAGCCAAAAGAGGACGGCGAGAGACTAAACGCGCGCGAAAATCAGCACATTTCTTGACTACTCCTTGGCGATCTCAGTGATGCGAGGAGCAACCGAGAAGGAGATCGACGACGTATTCGCACGGATCAACACGTACGGTCATCGGCTTAGCGACCAGGAGCGGCGACAAGCAGGCGTTCAGGATGACTTCTCAACACTGGTACGTGAGCTTGCGTGCGAGATTCGCGGAGACGCATCCAGTGATATTCTCGGACTTGATAAAATGCCGTCCATTAGTGTTGACCTTCCGATGACAAAACACGGCTATGAGGTCGTCGCCGACGAAGTGTTCTGGGTAAACCAAGGGATACTTCGCTCGACGGATCTCCGCGACTCAATGGATGAGCAATGTCTCGCAGACATCGCTGCTAGCATCATTGGAGGTCAACTAATCGAGCGCTCCAAGGAGGCACTCGATTCTATCTACCAAGCAGATAGCGCGGAAAGCCAGAGAATCATCGATGCTCTCGATGTCTACGGAGCCGACCGCTTCAAGCAGGAGCTCAAGTATTGCATTGATGAACTCCTCAAAGTTTGCGAAGCGGGCACACCAAGTAAACTTCGTAACATCATCTTCGAGCGGAGGAGTACCAATCCTTTCCCGGCGGTCTTTACAATCCTCATGATTGCATTTCACGAGGCACTGATAGGCAGTCAAAAGAAGATCGCAGACTACGCGGGGGTCAAGAGGGCCATCTCCGGTCTCTACAGCCGGATCGACACGAGCCGCAAATCCACCGCTTCGGTTGAGCGAAGGAAGAACGCCGATACAGTGAAGGGGCTAATCTTCCCACATCTGGTGTCAGGCAGCCCACGGGACTACTCGGCAAATCATTCGACAACAGACATTGATGTCGTGATCCGGCGCTCGGAAATTGAGTTGCCACACTACGAGCTAAAGCAGGAGATCCTCGAACTCAAGTCGCCCAGAAAGATAGACAATGGGGTCTTCGACAAAGTCCTCAAGACGATCTGCGCGATTGCCAATAACGGGCAGGATCGCACCGGATCGATCATTATCGGTGTCACTGACAAGGATTCGGCGGCGGCGCGCATAAGGGCTCTTGACGGAGTTGAACCCCGCAGGGTGGGTCAACGCTTGGTCGTGGGCGTCAAACGAGAGGCCAAAGCCCTAAAAGAAAGCCCTGAAGAGTACTTTGCTCGCTGGAAAAACGCGGTCCGGCAATCACCGCTCAGCCAACCGCTGCGGGATGACGTGCTCTCTTCCATCGACTTCAACGACTACTACGGGCTTGGTTTGATCATAATCTCGGTGCCACCCCAGAAGGACCTTTCGTTCTTTGGAGATGACGTGTACTTCCGCCGTGGCGACGAAACTGTAATGGCAACTGGACAGCGAGAAGCAGCGCAGATAGGCCGAAGGTTCTAGTAACTCTCGAACTGATCGTGTCGAGTAAGCAGTTCCGGGGAAAAGGTTCGCTCAAGCATCGCGACGAGGACGGCGGCCAGACCGTCCCGTGCGCGACATCGCTCACGAAACTGCTGCACGAGCACCTGACCAAGTTCGGAACCGCGCTAAACGGCCGACCATTGCAGCGGTACCCGGGCAGGGCGGCCATATGACCTCCGGCACGCCGCTGTGTCGACGTGGCTCAACGGCGGTGTCGAGGCCACCCGCGTCGCCAAGTGGGCCGGGCACAGCCTGTCCGTGCTCCTGCGGGTCTACGCCAAGTGCCTCGATGGGGGCGAGCAGGCCGCCCGGGACCGCGTCCAGAGGGCCCTGGAGGGCCGCTGAGCGGTATGCCGCGCCTTTGCCGCGAGCACCCGTCACGCACGGCCCAGCACTGCCCACCACCGCACATACGAAGAAAGCCCCGGCGACCTGTTTTCGCAGGTCAACGGGGCGTTTCGTGGGATGTGGCGGGTGAGGGATTCGAACCCCCGAAGGCAGTGCCGTCTGATTTACAGTCAGATCCCTTTGGCCGCTCGGGCAACCCGCCATGACCGGGCGTCCCGGTCGGGGACTAGCTTACCAACCCTCCGGCGGGCCTCCGACGGGGGTGGGGGCGGCGCTATGGTGTGGTCAGCCGACAAGCGAAACGACGAGGTAGGACACGTGGCGGATCCGTCATTCGACGTGGTGAGCAAGGTCGACCGGCAGGAGGTCGACAACGCCCTGAACCAGGCGGCCAAGGAGCTTTCCACCCGCTTCGACTTCCGCGGCGTCAACGCCAAGGTCTCCTGGGCCGGCGAGGAAGCCGTGACGATCGAGGCCGACACCGAGGAGCGCGTGAAGGCCGCGGTCGAGGTGTTCAAGGAGAAGCTGATCAAGCGGGGCATCTCGCTGAAGGCGTTCGAGGCCGACGAGCCCGCGGTGTCCGGCAAGACCTACAAGGTGAACGGCAAGATCCTCCAGGGCATCGCCTCCGACAAGGCCAAGCAGATCGCCAAGGTGATCCGCGACGAGGGCCCCAAGGGCGTCCAGGCGCAGATCCAGGGCGACCAGCTCCGCGTCTCCGGCAAGAAGAAGGACCACCTGCAGGACGTCATCGCCATGCTGAAGGACAAGGACTTCGGCATCGCGCTGCAGTTCACCAACTACCGCTGACCCTCAGGCCAGCAACAGCGCGACATCCCACGGGGCCGGGTTGCCTGCGTAGCTCGCCAGCGCCAGCGCCACCCCGGCGGCGCCCTGCAACAACCCGGGCTCGTCCGCCCACCCGCCGGTGTGCAGGCGGTGCCGGAAACCGAACGGCGCCGACGGGTCGAACGCGGCCAGGACCCGGTCGGCGATCCGGTCGGCCGGGACCCCCATCCGCACGCTGACCTGCAGCAACCCGGCGTCCCCGTGGCACACGGTCGGGCCCTCCGCCGGGCCCGGCCGGCGCATCGCGGCCACCGCCAGCCCGGCCGCGCCCGCGTCGCCCAGCTCGGTGGCCGCCAGGTGCAGCGCGTGCGCCACCCCGGCCGTGCCGTAACACCACGCCGACCGCGACGCCGGCACCGCCGAGCCCCGCACCTGCGCGTCGAACCCCACCCGCGACGGCCAGCCCACCCCGGACTCGTCCGTCCACGACCACCGCAACAACCAGTCGACGACCACCCGCATCGCGTCGATCATCCCGGCCACCCGGAGGCCGTGCCGGTGGGCCAGTGACAACAGCGCGAGTGGACCACTGATGCCGTGCGCCAGGCCGGCGTCGAAGTCGCCCCGCGGGTAGCGCTCGCGGTCCGCGTCCACCGCGTACCGCTCCGGCGCGCACCACCACCCGGGCACCTCGTGACCGTCCACCAGCACCGGCCGCGTCAACGCGACCAGGCGCTCCAGCACGCCCTCCAGCGCGGTCAGGCACCGGTCGCCGCCGAGCGCGAGCAACAACCGTCCCTTGCCGGCGAGCCCGGTGATCACGTCGTAGTCCGCGGCGGCCGGCCGGTCGCGCTGCGGCCAGGACTCGCACACCTCCGCGAGCGCCGCGCCGGCCTTGCGCAGCAGCCCGTCGTACCCGCCGCCGTGCACGGCCCGGTGCACCAGGACCGCGGGCACGACCGCCTCCGGCGCGACCTCGCCCGACGCGGCCAGGTGAGCATGAGCGACCGCCGCCCGCGCAGGGTCCCAGGCGGACAGTGCGGCGTGCAGAACCGCGAGGCCGGGGTGGCCGTCGAGCAGGCCAGGGCCGCGATCACGCACCGAGCGCAGGCGATCGCCCACCTCCAACGCGATCTCCTGAGCCCTCGCCCGCCGCGTGACGACAGCTGTGCTCACCGCTCCTCCTCGGAAGTCGTGCGATGGTGACGGTTGATCCCCTGGGGCCGCGCCCGCCGGATCGCGACAGCAGTGCTCACCGCTCCTCCTCGGAAGTCGTGGTCCCTGGGACCGCCGGGCCACCAGCGCTGACCGCTCTTCGCGGCCCTCATCGGCCGTGCTTCCCGCGGTCCAGTCGCAGCGTCAGCGCCCCGTGGACCAGCGCGTACACCTCCTGCTCCCGCGCCCGGTCGATCCCGAACAGGCGGTTGCAGTGCATGTGCGCCAGGCTCAACGCCACCCGGCCGTACCGCTCCGGCGACAGGCGCTTCAGGTAGTCCGCGACAGCCCGGCTCCGGTGTCTCCACGGTTGGTCCAGTGACGGACGACCGGTGGCATCGATCGCCGCGGCGAGGGACTCGCGCCGGTCGCGGGGCACGCGTCGCCGCAGGTCGAGTGGCACCGATGCCGCCAGCCAGTCCAGGACCTCCGACGGCTGTCCGAAATGCCGGACCAGGTCCAGCACGCTCGACGCCACCGCCAGGTCGTCCGCCTCCCGCTCCAGCATCCCCAGCGCGACCAGCGAGTCGGCGTGGAAGACCCGCTCCGCCGCGGCGATCGCGTCCTGGCCGCCGTACCGCTCGACCTCGGGGTCGTAGCTGTCCAGCACCAGCCGGGACGCCAACCCGTCCGCACACAGCCCGGCCGCCCACGCGTGCAGGCGGGGCAACAACGTCGTCCACAGCGTGCCCGGCTTGCCCGCGAACCGGATCCGGATATGCGGATCAGGATCGGCATACCGGACGAAGTGCCAGTCCTCCACATCCGCCACGAGATCGGCCAGGTGCGACCGCAGGATCTGCCGCTGCGCCGCGTCCCCCGCGTAGAGCTTGGCGTACAACCAGTCGCCACCCGGCAGATCCAGCATTTCGGACCGGGTCCGCGTGACCGGCGCCGGGCGGGCCGCGGGGCGCTCCCCGAACAGCTGGAACACGACCTCGCACGCGTGGCCGTCCAGCCAGCCATCGCCCTGCGACAGGACCTCCTGCACCACCAGCCGCGGCGTCTTCCGCAGCTCGGCGCGGAACACCGCGAGGTGCCCGTCGTCCGTCAGGTCGATCGGGATCCGGTTGTCCGAACTGGTCAGCTGCACCCGTCTGGGCACGTCCCACCGCTGTCGCCACCTCCGGACGGCGTCCGACCAGTCGGACGAGGGGTCCAGCATCTCCCGGCTGGGCAGCCACCGAGCCGGCGCGAGCACGGTCCGGCCGTACCGGACCCGCGGCAGCGCCGGAGCTGTCGACAAGTCGCCCCACCGCCACGGCAGGCACGACGGGTTCTCCTGCTCCCCCAGCTCGAGCAGGAACCGCGCCACCGGCGGGACGTGCCCGCTGCGCGGGTTCAGCATCGACCCGGAGACCGGGACCACGCGCCGCCCGGACGCCAGGTCGAAGACGTACAACTCGTCCTGCGTCGCGCCCACGGCCAGCTCGTCCAGCCGCAGGTCGGGAACGTCCGCGTACGCCGGGCCGCAGCTCACCGGGATGCGCGCCGGAAGCCGCTGCGGCACCGACGCGACGTTCGCCGACCGGATCGTCCGCGGGCGGCAGGCCACCTGCGCGGCACCGGAAGGCGCGCCGTCGCGGACCAGCTCGGTCAGCTCGTCGTCGAGCTCGGGCATCAGGTGCGCGAACCGCGCGATCGTCGACCCGGCCTGCGGCGACCCCAGGTTCTCACCGACGACCAGCCGGAACTCGCCCGCGCACAAGGCGTCCCAGCTGGGCGCGAGCACCTCCGCGCACAACTCCATCGACACCGGCCGCCGCGCGGGCGGGTCCTCGGCGAGCGAATCGACCAGTTCGTCGTCGAGTGCGATCTCGTCACGCCCCTCGCGCGCCGCGGCGAGCAGGTGCTCGATCAGGCCACGGGGCCCGGGACGCGAAGGACCCGGCGAAAACGACGGCAGCCCGAGGCCGCGGGTGTCGTCGAGCAGTTCCAGCACCGGCACCAGGCGGTCACTGCCGTACCGCTCCAGAAAGCGCTCTCGGTAAGAGTCCGACCAGGACGGTCCGGCCGTGGAGCCCAGTCGCCACAACGCATCCGCGGCTCGCGCGGCTTCCGCACCGAGCTCGGCGGGCAACGTCGCCGAGACGTCCAGGCGCAGGTCGGTCTGGATGACGTCGTCCGTGTCGTGCAGCGCCCGCATCCGGGCCACCACCGCACGCCGGCGCGCCCGACGGTCCGGCACTGCCGCATCCGCGGCCCGCAACTCGCGCCGGATCGCGCTCAACTCCGCGTGCACCGGATGCCCGTCAGGCACCCGGCCGAGCACGTGGGCGAGCGGGTCGACGCAGTCCGGCGGCGGGTCCAGGTCCGTGAGCAGCACCCCGACCTCGACGAGCTGCCGCAGCACGCCATCGAACCCGGTGCGCCGGAAGCGGCGGCACAACTGCGCCACCAGGTCGGGCCACGGAACCGGCGTGCGCGTCATCTCCCGCACCGCGCGCACCAGCGGCGTGAACCGGATCGAAGCTTCCCGGCGATGCGCGTCTTCGTACCGTTCGGGCAGCACGAGGCGATCACCGCGGACGACGCTGACGTTGTTGGCGACCAGGACCGTCCGCGGCAGGACCACCGGATCGGTCCGCAGCTGCCGCAGCACCCCGTCCAGCCACTCGGCATCCGTCCGGCTGGCCGGACGGTGCTGCTGCCCGATCCGCAACTCCGGCTGGTCGCCGAGACGCACGGGCGCGACGCCGGCGAACAGCCCGAACGGCGTCGGCCTGCCGGTCAGGCGCAGGTGGTACTTGGCGAGGGCGAGCGCGCTGCGCCGGCGGACCTTGTCCTTGACCGGTTCGCCGCGCACCACGCGGAGGACGTCGCGGGCCAGGCTGGGGCTGGCCGCTTCGACCGCCTCCATCAGGGTTTCGTCCGCCGCGAGCACCTCCAGCGGCGGGATCGGCCCTGTCGTGCGCGGTCGCACCGCCGCTCTCAGCAGGGCCGGGCCGGCACACGTGAACATCGCTTCGCCTCCCGGCTGGACGGGTGGCGGGTCCCCCGCAGGACCCGCCACCCGGGGATCAGGTCAGCAGGACGGCCACAGGGTGGCGCAGATGTCGCTGAAGCCCGACTTGTTCGTCAGCAGGTCCCCGTCCTGCGCCGGAGTCGAGATGCGGAGGTCCAGGTCGAAGTCCTCGGGAGCAAGGTTTTCCACGGGATTTGCCTCTCCTTCGTCGTGAACTGTGGCTTGTGCCACTGCCTTCCGAACGTAGGGGATCGTTCAACGATCCAGCAAGAGGTTGATTCTAACGTGCTATTGCGCTACAAAGTTGCCTTTTGCCCACCTTCACCGCCCGGCCGGTGATCACCCTGTGGTCTAATTCCGCTGCTGAGAGTGAAGGGGAGGCACCAATGCGCCGGATGGCCGCGCTGATGCTCACGCTGCTGGCCACGACGGGCGTGCTGACGGTTCCGGCGCACGCGGCGCAGCGCACCGAACTCGGTGTCGGGGCCTACCCCCGGGTCATCCGCCTGGAACACGCGCCGTTCCGGCGTGGCCGGATCGTCGCGTCCGTGAACAGCTGGGACGGCGGCGGCGCGTTCGCGCGGATCTACGAGAGCACCGACGAAGGCGCGTCGTTCCGACAGATCGGCGAGGTGCGCGATCCGGCGGGCGCGCAGGGCGAGTGCTGCGGCAGCATCTACGAACTGCCGCGACGAGTCGGCCGGCTGCGGGCGGGCACGCTGCTGTGGGCGGCGTCCTACGGCCAGAACGGCGGCGCGGGCCGTCGCATGTCGATCCGGATCTGGTCCAGTTCGGACGGTGGCCGGAACTGGAGCTTCCTGTCCGAAGCCGCCCGCTCGCACAACCACGACGGCGTGTTCGAGCCGGAGTTCACAGTGGACTCCGGCGGGACACTGTGGATGCACTACGCCGACGAAACCGAGGCGCCACGCCACAGCCAGGTGCTCAACCGCGTCGCGTCCACCGACGGCGTCACCTGGGGCACCAAGCAGAGCACGGTCGCGATCTCGCCCGACCGCGTCCGCCCGGGCATGCCGATCGTGCGGAAACTGCCCGACGGCCGCTACTACTTCGGCTACGAGATCTGCAACTACGGCGAGCGCTACTGCGACCCGTACTTCAAGATCTCACCCGACGGCGCCAACTACGGCGACCCCGCCGACCCGGGCACCCGCGTCGTGACGGCGAACGGCAACTACTTCCAGCACGCCCACAACGTCGCGGTTTTCCCCGGCGGACCGAACGGCGTTCGGCTCCTGATGGTCGGCCAGATCTACACCGACCGCGCCGGCGCTCCGCTGCCGTCCAACGGCCAGGTGCTGCTCGCCAACGACGACTTCGGCGCGGGCAACTGGTACGAACTGCCCGCGCCGGTGCACGTTCCGCGCGCCTACAACAACTTCTGCCCGAACTACAGCTCGTCGCTGTTGCCGGTGGACGACGGCCGCAACGTCCTCGAACTGGCCGCCGACTACGACGGCGACGTCTGCAAGATCTACTTCGGCAAGGGCTCGGCGTCCTGATACGCCTTGTCCAGCGCAGCCGCGAAGGTCTCGGTGGACTGGGCGCCGGACACCCCGTAACGGCGGTCGAAGACGAAGAACGGCACGCCGTTCGCGCCGAGCGCGCGGGCCTGGTCGATGTCCGCGCGGACCTCGTCGGCGTACGCGCCGTCGGCCAGCGCCCGGCGGACCTCGTCGGCGTCCAACCCGGACTCCGCGGCCAGCTCGACGAGCGACTCCTCGTCGAAGACCGAACGCCGCTCGGTGAAGTAGGCGCGGAACAACCGCTCGGCGACGGCGTCCTGCACGCCGCGCTCACGGGCGAGCTGCAGCACGCGGTGGGCGTCGAACGTGTTGCCGATGACACCACCGTCCAGGTGGTACTCCAGCCCCTCCGCCGCGGCGAGCTGCGTCAGGCGCTCCTCGTTCGCGGCGAACTCCGCCTCGCTGATCCCGTACTTCGCGGCGATCAGCGCCGCCTTCGGCTGGGGCTCACGCGGTGCGCGCGGGTCCAGTTCGAAGGACCGGAAGGTCACCTCGACCTGGTCACGGTGCTCGAACCCGGCCAGCGCGCGCTCGAAGCGCCGCTTGCCGAGGTAGCACCACGGGCACACGACATCGGACCAGATCTCCACCTGCACGATCCCGGCGAACGCCACGCGGCCCGGCGTTATTCCGCGAGGAGGCCGATCAACCACGTCGCGAGTACCTGCTCGGCATCCGACCGGGCCTGGGCGGGGTTGTCCGCGTGGGTGATCATCAGCGCCGCCTCGTTCACGGCGCTGAGCACGAGCTGGGCCAGCACGTCGACCGGCAGCGGCTTGATCAGCCCCTGCTCGACCGCCTCCCGCAGCACGCCGATGACCAGCCCGAGGCCGTGTTCCGCCTCGATCTCGCGCCACGTGGTCCAGCCCAGCACGGCCGGGGCGTCGATCAACGAGATCTGCCGGATCTCGGCGCGCTCGCACGCGTCGAGGAAGGCCTTGAGCGCGAAGAGCAGCCCGGTGGCGAGGTCCGGCGCGTTCTTCGTGGCGGCTTCGACCTCGGCCGTGACCTCCAGCTCGACCTGCTCGAACACGGCGCGGAACAGGCCCTGCTTGTCGCCGTAGTGGTGGTAGAGCGCGCCCCGAGTCACCCCGGCGGCGCGCACGATCTCGTCCGCGGGCACGGCCTGGTAGCCGCGCTCGGCGAACAGCTCGCGGGCGGCCGCCACCAACGCGGCCCGGGTGCTCTGGGATCGCTCTTCCTGCGTACGGCGCACGCCCCTAATCTGCCATGACACCCGCGAACGCCAGGATGTGCCGCACCAGCTCGGCCGGCTGGTCCTCCGGCACGAAGGCGTACGAGTCGGAAACCTCGA
Source organism: Amycolatopsis tucumanensis (assembly GCF_021654135.1). Lineage (GTDB taxonomy): Bacteria > Actinomycetota > Actinomycetes > Mycobacteriales > Pseudonocardiaceae > Amycolatopsis_E > Amycolatopsis_E tucumanensis. The sequence goes on from NZ_JAKGSD010000009.1 coordinate 27,035, forward strand.
CCAGGCGCGCGTTCGGCAGGGTCGCGGCGAGGCGCTTGCCGAGGCGCAGCGGGAAGGTCCGGTCCTCGTCCGCCCACACGAGCAGCACCGGCTTGTCGAACGCACGCAGCTTCTCCGCGGCTTCCACCGTGTACTTCGGGCGCACGCCGCGGAGGAACTTGCGCAGGTCGCGACGGATGGCGGCGTTTCGGTGGGCCGGCTGGACGTAGGACTCCACGATCGCTGCCGGGATCGGGTACTTGGTCACCCACCCGAACACGAACGGCAACCGGTGCAGGGCCTTGACCTGCAGCAACGCGGCGACCGGGCGCATCGAGCCGGGGATGTGGGCGAGCGGGACGAGCGGTTGGAACAGGGGCGGGAGGAAATGGTCGAAGCAGTCGCACGGTGTCAGCACGACGCTGCCGACCCGCTCGGGGCGGCGCGACAGCATGATCTGGGTGAGGGCGCCGCCCGTGTCGTTCGCGACCAGGAGGACGTCCGGCAGGTCGAGAGCGTCGAGGAAGTCCGCGATCAGGTCGGCGATGCCGGTCGGGCTGAGGTCGGCGTCCGGGCGGAGCGGGACCTCGTGCGCGCCGAGCGGCAGGTCGAGGCTGAGGCACCGGAAGCCGGCTTCGGCGAGATCCGGGACGACGTGCCGCCATAAATCGGCGTTGACCACGGCGCCGTGGATGAACACGACCGGCCGCCCCTCGCCGCGTTCGAAGTAGCGGACGTCACCGTGGCGGAGGGTCACGCGCTTTTCCGGCCCGAGTGCTGGTGAGCGAGTCATGCTCCCGAAGATACATACAGACAGTATGTATGTGAAGTGAGGGACACGCTAGGGTGGTTCCGGATCGATCCGGAAGGAGCTGGGGACATGAAGGGCATCGTGCTGGCGGGCGGCAGCGGGACGCGTCTGCACCCGATCACCCAGGCGGTGTCGAAGCAGCTGTTGCCGGTGTACGACAAGCCGATGATCTACTACCCGATCTCGGTGCTGATGCTCGCCGGGATCCGGGAGATCCTGATCATCTCGACGCCGGCCGACCTGCCCAACTTCCAGCGCCTGCTCGGCTCCGGCGACCAGTTCGGGCTGCGGCTCAGCTACGCGGAGCAGCCGAGCCCGAACGGCCTCGCCGAGGCGTTCGTCATCGGCGCGGACTTCATCGGCGATGACGACGTGGCGCTGATCCTCGGCGACAACATCTTCTACGGGCAGGGCTTCTCCGGGCGGATGCAGCAGGAGGTCGCCGCGCTCGACGGGTGCGTCCTGTTCGGCTACCCGGTGAAGGACCCGCAGCGCTACGGCGTCGGCGAGCTGGACGCGGACGGCAGGCTGGTGTCGATCGAGGAGAAGCCCGAGCGGCCGAAGTCCAACCAGGCGATCACCGGGCTGTACTTCTACGACAACCAGGTCGTCGAGATCGCGCGCGGCCTCACCCCGTCGCAGCGGGGCGAGCTGGAGATCACCGACGTGAACCTGACGTACCTGCGGCAGGGGCGCGCGAAGCTGGTCGAGCTGGGCCGCGGGTTCGCGTGGCTGGACACCGGCACGCACGACTCGCTGCTGGAGGCCGGGCAGTTCGTGCAGGTGCTCGAACACCGGACCGGCGTGCGAATCGCGTGCCTGGAGGAGGTCGCGCTGCGGATGGGGTACATCGATCCGGAGGAGTGCCTCGCGCTCGGGCTGAAGCTGTCGAAGTCCGGGTACGGGGACTACGTGGTCGCGTGCGCCCGTGCCGCGGGGGCCGTGGGTTAGTGGCGGTCAGCAGGCTCGTGCGCGCCGAGCTGGCGCGGCACGACTGGGGCCGGCTGCGGTGCGGCTGCGGGCAGAGCGGCGCGCACCTGCCGGGCACGTTCGAGACGATCCTGGAGGCGGCCGAGCCACGCGAAGCGCTCGGCGCGCGGCTGGACAACCACCTGGAGATCAGCGGGAACCTGTTCGAGGTGGCGGTCCCGGCGGTCGAGGTCATCCTGGCCGCGCTGGCCGGGCCGCTGCCGGACTTCGCGCGGGTGGAGTTCCTGGACATGCTGGCGGTGCTGGTGTCCGGCGACTCCTACGCCGGGCAGCCCGCCGACCTCGGGGAGCACTGCCGGCTCAAGGCGCGCAACGGGCTGTGGACCATCCTGCAGGTGGGTTACGAGCACGAGGCCGAGACCGCGCGGGACATCCTGTGGGTCGTGGATCCGGACCAGCCGCGCAGCGGTTACCACGCGATGGGGCTGGGAAAGCGGATCAAGCGGAAGCGCCGCTAGGGCGGGCCGCGCGCGGCGGTGCCGTGGCTTCGAGCGTCAGGACCGGGACGCTCGAAGCCACGGCCCGGCATTGGAACGATGCCCTCGATCCGAGGGATCTCGGGTGCCGCGACCCCACAGCGGGGACTCGGCCGCTTACCGCGACGGGGCGGCTCGCCGATCAGAACGGGCCGCGGCGGGCCATCTCCTCCAGGCGGCGGATGCGGTCCTCGATCGGCGGGTGCGTGGAGAACAACCGGGAGAACGACTCGCCGGGGCGGAACGGGTTCGCGATCATCAGGTGCGACTGCGAGACCAGCTGCGGCTCCGGCACCAGCGGCGCCCGGCGGGTGCCGTACTCCAGTTTGCGCAGCGCGGAGGCCAGGCCGAGCGGGTCGCCGGTCAGCGCGGCGCCCGACGCGTCCGCCTGGTACTCGCGCGAGCGGCTGACCCCCATCCGGATGATGCCGGCCGCGATCGGGCCGATCAGGATGATCAGCAGCGACACCAGCGGGTTGTTGCCCTCGCGGTCGTTGCCGCCGAACACGCCGGCGAACATCGCCAGGTTCGCCAGCACGCTGACCATGCTCGCGAGCGCACCGGCGACGCACGAGATCAGGATGTCGCGGTTGTAGACGTGCGACAGCTCGTGCCCGAGCACCGCCCGCAGCTCACGCTCGTCCAGCAGCTCCAGGATGCCGGTGGTGCAGCACACGGCGGCGTGCCGCGGGTTGCGGCCGGTCGCGAAGGCGTTCGGCGCGGGGGTCGGGCTCACGTAGAGGCGCGGCATCGGCTGGCGCGCCGACGTGGCCAGCTCCCGCACGATCCGGTACATCACCGGCTGCTCGGCCTCCGACACCGGCCGCGCCCGCATCGCGCGCAGCGCCAGCGTGTCCGACTTGAAGTAGGCGTAGGCGTTCATCCCCAGCGCGAGCGCGAGCCCCACGAACAACGCGCCACGCCCGAACAGTGAACTGATCGCGATGATGATGGCACTCAGCAACCCGAGCAACAGCGCGGTCTTCAGCCCGTTCTGGTGCTTGTGCACGTGCCCTGCGCCTCCTTACCAACACTCGCTTTCCCAACGCACGAAACGGAAGTGAAGTTCCTTCATGATCTCCGCGCGCGCCGGCGAGCACTCCGGGTTACCGTTCGACCCGCGTACCCCAAACATCGCGGGGAGGTCGGTCATGGGCGCCGCCGAGGTCAGCCGCCGCACGGTGTTCGGCCTGGTCACGACCGCGGTGCTGCTCGCGCTGCCGTCCCCGGCCCGCGCGGCGCCCCTGCTGACGTCGATCCCGGTCGGGCGGCGCCCGCAGGCGGTCGCGGTGAACCCGGTCACCGGCGTCTGCCACGTCGCGAACACGGCGGACCGGACGGTTTCGGTGATCGACCAGGGGCGCACCGTAGCGACCGTGCCGACCGGGGGTGTCCCGGCCGACCTCGCCGTCGACGAGCGCACCGGCCTGGTCTACGTCGCCAACCGCACGCCGGGCACCACCGCGGTCCTCGACGGCGGGCGGGTGACCAACGTCGTCGCGTCCGGGTCCGAACCCGCGGCTCTCGCCCTCGACGCGGATACATACCGACTGTATGTCGCTTCCGGCGAGGCCGGTGCCGTTCGCGTGCTCGACCTCTTCCGGGGCGCGCTCGCGGCCACCATCGAGGCCCCCGGTCAGGGGTTCAGCAGCGCGGCGATCGATGGGCGCACCGGGTACTTCGCCGGCCTCCACACCGGCACCGTCGAGGTCCTCGACCTGGACGCGGGCGAGTTCACCGCCAGCATCCCCGTCGGGGACGGGCCGGCCGGGCTCGCCGTCCACCACGGCACCGGCACGGTGTACGTCGCGAATTCCGGCATCCATCACCTGACGGTGATCGACGGCGAGCAGACCCGCACGATCCTGCTGCGCAGCGAGGCGTCCTCGGTCGCGGTGCACCAGGCCACCCACACCGTGTACGCCAACGGCGGCCCGGACGGGCTCGTCCGCATCGACGGCGCCCGCGGCGAGATCACCGGCGAGCTCGCGCTCGGCATCAACCCGGGGCAGGTTGCCGTCGATCAGCGCACCGGCGCTGTGCACGTCACCGACCCACTGCACGACCGCCTGCACGTGATCACCGGATTCTGAATTCCCGGCACCGGGTACCAGGAGTCCATGAAACTCGGATTGCAGATCCCCGACTTCACCTGGCCGAACGGACCCACCGCTCTGGGCCGCGAACTCGCCGAGGTCGCTCGCGCCGCTGACGACGCCGGGTTCGGATACCTCGCCGTGATGGACCACTTCTTCCAGATCCGCGGCGTCGGCCCCACCGAGAACGACATGCTCGAGGCCTACACGACCCTCGGCTACCTCGCCGCGCACACCCGGAGCGCCAAGCTGCTCACCGTCATCACCGGCGTCCTCTACCGCCAGCCCGGCGTGCTGGCCAAGGCCGTCACCACCCTCGACGTCCTCTCCGGCGGCCGGGGCATGCTCGGCATCGGCGCGGGCTGGAACGAGGAGGAGTCCCGCGGCCTCGGCTTCCCGTTCCCGCCGACCGCGGAACGCTTCCAGATGCTCGAAGAGACCCTGCAGTACGTGCTGCGGATGTGGTCGGACGACGACGGCCCGTTCTCCAGCGCGCACATCGAGGCCGAGCGGCTGCTCAACGTCCCGCAGGCGCTGTCCACACCGCACCCGCCGATCATGGTCGGCGGCAGCGGAGAGAAGAAGACCCTGCGGTTCGTCGCGAAGTACGCCGACGCCTGCAACATCTTCAACGGGCCGGAACTCGAACACAAACTCGACGTCCTGCGCGCGCATTGCGAAACCGAAGGACGCGATTACGACGAGATCACCAAAACCGTCTACCACCCGCTCGACATCGGCCCGGACGGCGAGAAGAGCGGGGACCTCAAGGCCGAACTGAGCCGGCTGGCCGAGCTGGGGATCGACGGCGTGATCGGCTCGATACCGGGAATTCCGGACCTCCGCCTGATCGACGTCTTCGCCGAGGACGTCATCCCCTACGCCGAAGCGCTGTGAACGGCGCCGCGCCGGGCGGTTTCTTCCCCGCGGATACCGCACCGGGTAAGCGGTTTTCCAGCTGCCCGGCGCCGTAACGATCTCCGCCCGCCCGCCGACCTCTGGGGCAAGCCGGTGGCGGCGGGAGGATTTCCATGAGGATCAGTGTCTTCGGGCTCGGCTACGTCGGATGCGTGTCGGCCGCGTGCCTCGCCGGCGAGGGGCACCAGGTGATCGGGGTCGACATCAACCCCGTGAAGATCGATCTTGTCCGGCAAGGGAAAGCGCCGGTGGTCGAGGAACGCATCGGCGAACTCACCGCCGCGGTCGTGGCCAGCGGCGCGTTGCGGGCCACGACGAACGTCGCGGAGGCGATCGCGGGCAGCGAGATCTCGCTGGTCTGCGTCGGCACCCCGTCGGCGCCCAACGGCAGCCTGTCCACCGCCTTCCTGGAACGCGTCACCGAGGAGATCGGCGGCGCGCTCGCGGGCAAAACCGGTCGGCATACGGTCGTATTCCGCAGCACGATGTTGCCCGGCACCTGCCTCGACCTGCTGGTGCCGATCCTGGAGAAGGCCTCCGGGCTGACCGCGGGCGTGCACTTCGGCGTCGCGGTGAACCCCGAGTTCCTGCGGGAAGGCAGCAGCGTCAAGGACTTCTTCGACCCGCCCAAGACGGTGATCGGCGAGCTGGACGCCGCCAGCGGGGACGCCGTCGCCAAGCTGTACGAGGGTCTGCCCGGCGACGTCTTCCGCGTGCCCATCCCGGTCGCGGAGATGACCAAGTACGCCGACAACGCCTTCCACGGCCTCAAGATCGGGTTCGCCAACGAGCTCGGCGCGATCTGCCGCGCGCTCGGCCTGGACTCGCACCGGGTGATGGACGTGTTCCTCGCCGACCGCAAGCTCAACGTCAGCCCCGCCTACCTGCGGCCCGGCTTCGCGTTCGGCGGCTCGTGCCTGCCCAAGGACCTGCGCGGCCTGGTCTACGCCGCGCACCGCGCCGACGTTTCGGTGCCGCTGCTGTCGCACGTGCTGCCCTCCAACGAGGAGCACCTGCGCCGCGCGTTCGACCTGGTCGCGCGCACCGGCAAGCGCCGCATCGGCCTGTTCGGCCTGTCCTTCAAACCGGGCACCGACGACCTGCGCGAGAGCCCGCTCGTCGAACTCGCCGAACGCCTGCTGGGCAAGGGCTACGACCTCAAGATCTACGACGCGAACGTCAGCCTGTCGCGGCTGATGGGCGCCAACCGCGAGTACATCGAGAGCCGCCTGCCGCACCTCGGCCAGCTGCTCGCCGGCACCGTCGACGAGGTTCTCGACCACGCCGAGGTGTGCCTCGTCGGCAGCACCGACCCGGCCGTGCTCGCGGCGCTGCCCAGGGCGGGCGGCCGCACGCTGATCGACCTCGTCCGCCTGCCCGACGCCGCCGTGCGCCGCACCGAAGAAGGATACGTCGGCCTTGCCTGGTAAAGCCCTGATCCTCGTCGAGAACCTGTCCGTGCCCTTCGACCGGCGGGTCTGGCAGGAAAGCACCACCCTGCGCGACGCCGGGTGGGAGGTGCACGTCATCTGTCCACAGGGGACGAAGCGGGACACCGAGCCGGAAGCCGTCATCGACGGCGTGCGCATCCACCGCTACCCGCTGAAAGCGGCGACCGGCGGGCCGGCCGGTTACCTGCAGGAGTACGGATCCGCGCTGTGGCACACGTTCCGGCTGGCCCGCAAGATCGGCCCGGTCGACGTCGTGCACGCGTGCAACCCGCCCGACCTGCTCTTCCTCGTCGCGCGGATGCTCAAGCGGCGGGGCGCGAAGTTCGTCTTCGACCAGCACGACCTGGTGCCCGAGCTGTACTTGTCGCGCTTCGACCGCGGGAAGGACCTCCTCTACCGGGGCGTGTGCGCGCTGGAGCGGGCCACCTACCGGGCCGCGGACGTGGTGATCGCGACGAACGAGAGCTACCGCGACGTGGCGCTCACCCGCGGCGGCAAGCGGCCCGAGGACGTGTTCGTGGTCCGCAGCGCCCCGGTCGTGGACCGGTTCCGGCAGGTGCCGCCGGAGCCGGAACTCAAGCGCGGCAAGCCGAACATGCTGTGCTACCTGGGCGTGATGGGCCCGCAGGACGGGGTCGACTACGCCCTCCGCGCGCTCGCGAAACTGCGTGACGACCTGGGCCGCACGGACTGGCACGCGGTGTTCGTCGGCTCCGGGGACGCGTTCGACGCGATGGTCGCGTTGTCGAAAGAGCTCCGTCTGGACGACCAGGTCGAGTTCACCGGCCGCATACCGGACGCCGACCTGGTCCGTTATCTGTCCACAGCGGACGTCTGCCTCGCGCCGGATCCGCTGAACCCGCTCAACGACGTGTCGACCATGAACAAGATCATGGAGTACATGGCGATGAGCCGTCCGATCGTGTCGTTCGACCTGCGTGAGGCACGGGTTTCCGCGGGCGAGGCGGCGGTTTACGCGCCGGCCAACGACGAGCTGGAATTCGCCAAGCTGACCGCGAGGCTGATGGACGACCCCGCCGAGCGCGAGCGCATGGGCGAGCTGGGCGCGGCACGCGTCGCGGGACCGTTGTCCTGGGCCAATTCGGCGAAAGCGTTGCTCGCAGCGTACGCCGCCACCGGTCGGTGAATTCCCGACCGGGACAACGGAATCCTCGTCGGAAAAACGCCTGGTCGCGTTTTGAACAAGCCGGTAACCAATCCGGGAATCGCCGCGACGTGGTTTGTGAAAGCCCATCCGTTCGCGGGCGGGCGATGTTTACGAGAGGGGGCCCGGGGCGTTGAACGACGACACCGTCCGTCTGTCCATGATCGGCAGGATCGTGCGCCGCCGCTGGCGGGTCCTCGCCGCCCTCGCCGTCCTCGGCGCGCTGGTGGGGGCCGGCGCGTCGCTGATCTTCTCCCCCGGCTACCGAACGACTTCGCACGTGTTGTTGCAGGGCGCGCCCGATTCCAGCGAGCTGATGACCGAAACGCAGATCGCGACCAGCTCAGTGGTGCTGGACCGCACCGCGCAGGCACTCGCCTGGGGTGTGTCCGGATCCGAGCTGCACGACTCGGTGAGCGCGACCGCGGCCGACGGCAACATCGTGGCGATCACGGCCGAGGCGGAGACCCCGGAAAACGCGCAGCTGCTGGCCGACCAGGTCGCCAAGGAGTACGTCAACTACTCCGCCCAGCTGATCGGCAGCACCGCGGACGCGGCCAGCCAGATCCGCCAGGAGCAGGAGGACGCGCTGCGCCGCCAGGTGCAGGAGACCAACGACCGCATCACCGACCTGTCCCGCCGTGTGCAGGGCGTGACGGTGGAGAGCGTCGAGGTGCGCACCCAGCTGGAGACGCTGCGGACGGCGCTGACCGAGGCGATGGCCAAGCTCGACCAGCTCGACGGCGGCGGCCGCCAGGCGCAGGTGGTCGTCATGGGCTCGGCCGAGCGGCCGTCCTCCCCCGCGCCGCCGACGATGATCCACTTCGTCGCGGGCGGCGCGCTCGTGTTCTTCCTGCTCGGCGTGCTCGGTCACCTCGTCGGCGCGCGCACCGACCGGCGGTTGCGCAACGAGGCCGAGATTTCGGCGGCGGTCGGCGCGCCGCTGCTGGGCAGCGTGGACGTGCCGGAGACGCCGGACCACGCGCCGGCAGGCGACGAGGGGCGCTGGTGGGCCCGGCTGCTCAAGACCGACGAGCCGTGGAACCTGCCGGAGCTCAACGCCTCCGCGGACGCGGCCAGCCGCGAGATCCGGTACCGCCGCGTGCTCTCCCGCCTCGGTGACGGCTCCGGCGTGTTCTCGCGGGTGCTGGTGCTGGCCGCGCAGGACGACCCGGTGGCCAGGACCGCGGTCGCGCAGCTGGCCGCAGCCGGCCACGGCGGACGCCCCGAGCTGCGTGTGGCGCTGATCGACCCCGAGCGGCCGACGGTGCCGGACGACCGCGAGTCCGCCGGTGTCCTCGTGGTGGTGTCCAGCGGGACCAGGACGGGCTGGGAGCTCGTCGCGATCACCGAGGCCGCCGCCGACGCGGGGCAGCGGGTGCTCGGCGTCGTCGTCGCCCAGCGCACGGCCGCGGTTCCCGAGCCGGGCGGCACGAAGACCGCAGGCGACGAAGCATTGGCAGGTTCAGCGTGACGACACCGGACAGCAACCAGAACACGCAGCCACTGCTCGACCTGCAGCGGGTGCTGATCGCGATTCGCCGGCGGCGCCGCCTGTGGCTCTCGGCCGCGGTGCTGGGGCTGCTCGCGGGCGCGGCGCTCGCGGTCGTGTCGCCGACCCCGCCGACCGCGGTGACCCGGCTGCTCGTGCTGCACGCCGAGGACGCGCCGAACGACAGCGGCACGCTCATCAAGACCGACGTGGCCATCCTGGAGACCACCCGGATCGCCGGGGCTGCACTGCAGCGGCTGGGCTCGTCCGAGCCGCCGGAGAAGTTCGTGAAGTCCTACACCGGCACCGGGCTGACCAACAACGTGCTGGAACTCCAGGTCACGGCCCGCAGCTACGGCGAGGCGGTCGCGAAGGCGCAGGCGCTGGCGGACGCGTTCATCGCCGACCACGGCCAGCGCATGCAGGCCGCGGCGGACGCGGAAGCGCAGGCCCTGCTCGGGCAACGCGACCAGATCCAGACCGAGCTGACCGAGGTCGACCGGCAGATCGCCGCGTCGGCGAGCCGCAACAGCCAGATCGGCCCGGCCGAGCTGCAGTCGCTCTACGCTCGGCGCGCCGACCTGACCTCGCGGGTCTCCGACTTCACCAACCAGGCCAACGAGGCGAAGATCGGCACACCGCAGCTGGCCGCGGGCACGCAGATCGTCGACGCGCCACGTCCGGTCGTCGAATCCCCGCTCGCCCCGCTGGTCACCAACGCGGGCATCGGGCTCGGGTTCGGGCTCGTCGCCGGGCTGGGCCTGGCCGCCGTGATGAGCGTGGTGCGGGACCGGCCGCTGCTGCGGCGGGAGATCGCCGCGCACCTCGGCGCGTCCGTCATCGCGCAGCTGCCGAAGCCCCGGCGGGGGCCGTGGGGAGGCGCCGCCGCGCAGCGGGAGCGGGTCGCGGCGACGCTGGCCCGCGCGGTCGGCGAGAGCGGCAGCGTGTCCGTCCTCGAACTCGGCTGCCCGCGGGTGGCCGCCACGCTCGCGCTGGACATGGCCCGGCACCTGGACGGCCCGGTGGTGGTCGTGGACGACCTACCGCACCGTGAGGTCACCGCGCTGTCCGGCGAGGCGGGTGAGGGCGTGCGGGTCGTCGACGGCAGCGCGGCCGAGAAGGCCCGCATCGGGGTCGGGTCGGTGTCGCCGGGCACGGCGTGGACCGACCTGCGCCGGCTGGGCGCGGAAACCGTGCTGGTGGTCCGCGCGGGCAAGGCGGACGCGGCGTGGCTGCACACCGTCGCGCGGCAGCTGGCCGACCTGGGCATCCCGGTCATCGGCATCGTGCTCGTCGCGCCGGATCCGCGGGACCGCACGGACGGCACGCTGTGGGACGGGCTGCACACCGCGCTGCGCGGCCGCGCCGCGTTCGCCGAGGCGCGGCCCGCCAACGGCAGCGCAAACGTCGACGACCACCCGACGAAGTGGTTCGCGCCGATCCCCTCCTCCGCCGGGAAGGGCGAGCAGACCGTGACGCTCCAGCCGGTGCACGCCGACCTGCCGACGAAGCAGTTCACGCCGGTCGACGCCCCGGAGGCACACGTGAACGGCAAGCTGCCCCTCGATCGCGAAGGCTGACCATGTGCGGTGTCGCAGGAACCTACCGCTGGCCCGACGGTGGCCCGCTGACCGACCGGCTCACCAAACGCCTGGCCCACCGCGGGCCGGACGGCGAGGGCCGCTACGACCACGGTGACGTGCACCTGGGCCACCGCCGGTTGTCGATCATCGACCTGTCCGAGACGGGCGCGCAGCCGATGGTCTCCGGCGGGCTGGCGCTGACCTACAACGGAGAGCTGTACAACGCGCCCGAGCTGCGGGCCGAGCTGATGAGCAAAGGCGTGCGGTTCCGCGGCACCTCCGACACCGAGGTCCTGCTGGAGGCGTGGCGGCGCTGGGGCGTCGAGTGCCTGCCGCGGCTGCGCGGCATGTTCGCCTTCGGGATCTTCGACGAGCGCACCGGTGAGCTGTTCCTCGCCCGCGACCAGCTCGGCATCAAGCCGCTGTTCTACGTGCGCCGCGGCGACGGGATCGCGTTCTCCTCCGAGCTGAAAGCTCTCGCCGGCGAGATCGGCGGGCTGCACGTGGACGAGACCGCGCTGGTCGCGTCGCTGCTCTACTACTGGGTGCCGGACAGCCGGTGCGCGTTCCGCGAGGCACGCAAGCTGCCGCCGGGCTCGTGGCTGCGCATGCGCCCGAACGGCCGGGTGGACACCGGCCGGTACTGGATCCTGCGGGACGTCGCGACCGAGGCCCGGCACGGCCCGCCCGCCGACCTGGCGGCGGTCGTCGAGGACTCCACCCGCAAGCACCTGCTCTCCGACGTGCCGGTGGCGACGTTCCTGTCCGGCGGCCTGGACTCCAGCTACCTGACCGCGCTGGCGGCCAAGTACTCCCCCGGGATCTCCGCCTACACCATCGGTTTCCGCGCCGAGGACGCGAAGTTCGAAGCCATGCCGGACGACCTGCGGTACGCGCGGATCGTGGCCGACCGCTTCGGCGTCGACCTGCACGAGATCGAGATCGCGCCGAACGTGCAGGACCTGCTGCCGCACCTGACCTACCACCTGGACGAGCCGATCGGCGACCCGGCGGCCATCAACAGCTACCTGATCTGCCTGGCCGCGCGGGAGGCCGGCGTGAAGGTGATGTTGTCCGGGATGGGCGCGGACGAGCTGTTCGCCGGCTACCGCAAGCACCTGGCGAACCTGATCGCGTTGCGCTACCAGAAGATCCCCGGCGCGGTGCGCACGCCGCTGGAGTCCGTTGTGGACCGGCTGCCGGTGGCGACCTCGAAGCGGGGCTTCCGGTCGGTCCGCTTCGCGAAGCGGTTCCTGTCCTTCGCGACCCTGCCGGAGGAGACCGCGTTCCGGCGCAGCTACACGATGTACGACCGGGACGAGCTCGCCGGCCTGGTCGCGCCCGACCTCGCCGGCGCGGTGGACGACGTGCTCACCGAGCACGCCGACACCTACCACGACAACCTGCTCGACGACTTCGTCAACCGCATGTGCCTCGCCGACGCGCGGATGTTCCTGCCGGGGCTGAACCTGACCTACACCGACCGCTCCACCATGGCCGCCTCCACCGAGGTGCGGGTGCCGTTCGTGGACGTCGAGGTGGTCAAGGCCGCGTTCAGCCTGCCCGGCAACCGCAAGATCGCCGGGCGGCAGGGCAAGGCCGCGCTCAAGGAAGCCGCGCTGTCGATCCTGCCGAAGGAGATCGTCTACCGGCCGAAGGGCCTGTTCAGCGCCCCGCTGCGGGCGTGGATGAGCCGCGATCTGGCGCCGCTGGTGCGCGAGGTCGTGCACGACGGTGTCCTCGTCAAGTCCGGGTTCCTGCGGCGCGAGGCCTTGCAGCGGCTGGTCGACGAGGACGCCGCCGGCCGCGAGGACCGGTCCAAGCACCTCTGGCACGTCTTGACCCTGGAGTACTGGTACCGCAGCGCGACCGAAGCCGGCGCGGCCGAGCGAGCAGCGTAAGGAGCCCTGGTGAAGCAGGTCGTACAGAACTACAAGAGCGGCGAGCTGGCCCTGCTGGACGTCGAGGCGCCCGCGTGCAAGCCGGGCGGCGTGCTCGTGCGGACCGCGTTCTCGTTGATCTCCACCGGCACCGAGATGATGAAGGTGTCCGAGGCGAGCATGTCGATGCTGGGCAAGGCGCGGTCGCGGCCGGACCAGGTCGCGAAGGTCGTCCAGAGCGTCGCGACCAACGGCGTCGGCGCCACCTACCGCAAGGTGATGAACCGGCTCGACTCCTACACCCCGCTCGGCTACTCGCTGTGCGGTGTGGTCGAGGAGGTCGGGCCCGGAATCGATGACGTCGCCGTCGGTGATCTCGTCGCCTGTGCGGGCAACGAGCACGCGCTGCACTCCGAGCTGAACTGGGTGCCGAAGAACCTCTACACGCGGGTGCCCGCCGGGGTCGCGCCGCGGCACGCGTCCTTCGCGACCGTCGGCGCGATCGCCATGCAAGGCGTCCGGCGCGGTGAGCCGCAGCTCGGCGACGTCGCGCTGGTCATCGGGCTCGGCCTGATCGGGCAGCTGGTCGTGCAGCTGCTGGCCGCGTCCGGCGTGCGGGTGGTCGGCGTGGATCCGGACCAGGAGCGGTGCAAGCTGGCCGAACGGCTGGGCGCGTCGGTGTGCGGCCACCCCGGCTCCGGGGACGTGGAGATCGCGGTCGGCGAGCTGACCGGCGGGCACGGCGTCGACCAGGTGTACCTCGCCGCGGGCGGCAGCACGAACGAGCCGGTCGAGCTGGCCGCGAAGCTGGCGCGCGACCGCGGCCGGGTGGTCGACATCGGCAAGTGCCGCCTCGACCTGCCGTGGAACGCCTACTACGAAAAGGAACTCGACGTCCGGTTCTCCCGCTCGTACGGCCCCGGCCGGTACGACCCGGAGTACGAACTGGACGGCCGCGACTACCCGATCGGTTACGTGCGCTGGACCGAGCGCCGCAACCTGGAGTGCTTCCTCGACCTGATCGCCCGCGGACGGGTCGACGTCGAGCCGCTGGTCTCGCACGTCGCGGACTTCTCGACCGCCGTGGAGACCTACCGCAGGCTCAACGAGGGCGAGCTGAAGGCCGTCGCCGTTCTCTTCCGGTACCCCGACGTGGCCAAGGACGCCGAGGAGCCCGCACTCGTCGCGGAAGTCCCCCGGCGCGAGCCGATCCGCACATCGCAGCGGATGGGCAAGGTGCGGACCGCGTTCATCGGCGCGGGCAACTACGCGTCCTCGATGCTGCTGCCGCACCTGGCCGAACGGGAGGACGTCGAGCTGCGCCGCGTCGTCACAACGTCGGCGCTGTCGGGCGCGAACGCCAAGCGGAAGTTCGGGTTCGCCGGGGCCACGACCGATGTGGACGCCACACTCGCCGACCCGGATATCGACGCGGTGTTCGTGGTGACCCGGCACAGCTCGCACGCCGAACTGACCCGCCGCGCGCTGCTGGCGGGCAAGGCGGTGTTCGTGGAGAAGCCGCTGGCGCTCAGCGAAGCCGAGCTGGGCAAGGTGCTCGGCGCGATCGAGGAGTCCGGCAACGACCGGCTGCAGGTCGGGTTCAACCGGCGGTTCGCGCCGCTGCTGCACGAGGCCACCGGCCGGTTCGGCAGGCGCATCGGCGCGGCGTCGGTGCGGTACCTGGTGAACGCGGGCCGCCTGGAGCACGGCAGCTGGTACAACCAGGCCGGTTCCGAGGGCACCCGGTTCGCCGGCGAGGGCGGGCACTTCATCGACACGGTGAGCTGGCTGCTCGGCGCGGACCCGGTGTCGGTCTACGCCTGCGCCACGCCGGACCAGCAGGACCTGCAGGTCGTGCTGCGGTACCCGGACGGCTCGACCGCGACCATCAGCTACGCCACCAGCGGTTCGACGAGCTTCCCCAAGGAGACGCTGGACGTCGTCGCCGATGGCAAGGTGCTGAAGTTCGACGACTTCGCGCGCGCCTCGGTGTACGGGCGCAAGCGGTGGACCAGCTCGCGCCTGCCGAAGGGCCGCGACAAGGGGCAGCACGCCGAGCTGGACGCGTTCGTCACCGCGGTGACCTCGGGCGGGCCGATGCCGGTGCCGCTGGAGTCGCTGGTCGCGACCACGCTCGCGACGCTCGCGGTGCAGACCAGCCTGGCCACCGGCGTGCCGGTCAAGATCGGAACCACGTCATGATGGACCCCGCCTGGTACCTGCGGCGGCTGTCGCGGATGGGCCCGCGCGAGGTCGCCGGCCGCGCGGCGGACGTGCTGAACCGGCGCAAGCTGCGCCGCGCGCTGCCCGAGGCGTCCGCGCCGCTGCCCGGCCGGCGGTTCACCGCCGTGCTGCCCGACGGCGTGCAGGTCCCGGCGGACGCGCGGGCCCGCGTGCTGGAGACCGCGGACCGGCTGCTCGACGGCCGCGCCGAGTACTTCGGCCTGCGGCGGCACGACATGGTGAGCCCGGACTGGTCGTTCGACCCGAAGACCGGGCGGCACGCGCCCGCCGACACCTTCGCCTTCGACATCCCCTACCGGCACGAGGACGTCGTCGGCGACATCAAGCAGATCTGGGAGCCGTCGCGGCACCAGCACCTCACCGTGCTGGCCACCGCGTACGCGCTGACCGGTGAGGACCGCTACGCCGAGCGCGTCGCCGACCACCTCAAGTCGTGGTGGGCGGCGAACGCGCCGCTGACGAGCGTGCACTGGGTCAGCGGGATCGAGCTGGGCATCCGGCTGCTGTCCTGGGTGTGGGTGCGGCGGCTGCTCGACGGCTGGCCCGGCGCGCCCGGGCTGTTCGAGGACAACCCCGAGGCGCTGCACCAGATCTGGCACCACCAGCGGTGGCTCGCCACCTTCCCGAGCCGGGGGTCATCGGCGAACAACCACGTCATCGCCGAGGCGGCCGGGCAGCTTGCCGCGTCCTGCGCGTTCCCGTGGTTCCCCGAATCGGCCGGCTGGCGGGCTGCGGCGCTGCGCTCGCTGGACGAGCACCTGGCGGCCAACACGTTCGGCTCGGGCCTGAACCGGGAGCTGGCCACCGAGTACCACGGCCTGGTCCTGGAACTGGGCCTGGCCGCGGCGATCGAGGCCGGCCCGGCGGCGCCGGACTCGCTGTGGCGGACGCTGCTGCGGATGACCGACGCGCTCGCCGCCGTCGTCGACGTGCGGCTGCACCCGCCGCGCCAGGGCGACAGCGACGACGGGCACGGGCTCGTGCTCGACGGCGCCGGGGTCAACCGGTGGTCGTCGCTGCTGGCGACCGGGGACGTCCTGTTCGGACGGCTGGACTGGTGGCCGAGCCCGCGCGGCGGGGACGCCCGGACGCCGCTGCTCACCGCGCTCGCCCGTCGCTTCGAGGCCGCGGACCGGCCACGCACGCGACCGGACCACTTCGCCGACGCCGGGCTGACCCTGCTGCGCACCCCGGCCGGGGACGGCCGCGGCGAGATCTGGTGCCGCTGCGACGGCGGCCCGCACGGGTTCCTGTCCATCGCCGCGCACGCGCACGCCGACGCGTTGTCGGTCGAGGTGCGGCACGACGGCGTCGACGTTCTCGCCGACCCGGGAACCTACTGCTACCACGGCGAACCCGGGTGGCGGGCGTACTTCCGGTCCACGCTCGGCCACAACACGGTGCAGCTGGACGACACCGACCAGTCCACTTCGGGCGGCCCGTTCCTGTGGACGCGGCACGCGCGCACCCGCGTGCTGGCCCGCCCCGGCGGCGGGGTGGCGCGGTGGTCCGCCGAGCACGACGGCTACCGGCCCGCCGTGCACCGGCGCACCGTCGAACTCGACCCGGCCGAACGGGAACTGCGGATCACCGACGAGATCACCGACGACCGGCACCACCCGGCGCGGCTCGCGTTCCACCTCGGCCCGCGGGTGAGCGCCGAGCTGACCGGCAACGCGGCGGTGCTGACGTGGACCGCGGGCGGCCGCGACCGGGCGGCGATCCTCGACCTTCCCGCGGCGCTCACCTGGACCGCGCACCGCGGCCAGACCGACCCGCCGCTCGGCTGGTACTCGCCCGGCTACGGCCGCCGCGAACCGGCCACGACCCTGATCGGCAGTGGGCTCACCGGCCGCGCCGGCCCGCTCACCACACTGCTGCGCTTCGCCGACTAGCCGGGAGGTTGCCCGCCGTGCCCGCACCAACGACGACCCGAGCCCGCTGGGTGGCGGTGTTCCTCGGCGTCCTGGCGCCACTGGCCGCGCTCGCGTGCACCCCCACCCCGGAACCGGCGGACACCACCGCGGCAATCGCGGGTTCCGGGGCGTGCGGCAACCTGCCGCCCGGCCCCGCGGAGCCGCCGGCCGGCGCGGTCGTCGTCGACGCCGCCGTGCCGGGCGACCTCCAGGCCAAGACGAAGGCCAGCCCGCCGGGCACCACGTTCTGGCTGCAGCCCGGCACGCACACCCTCGGCACCGACGAGTTCGACCAGGTCGCGCCGAAGGACGGCAACACCTACACCGGCGCCCCGGGAGCGGTCGTCGACGGGCGCCACACCAACCGGTACGCCTTCAGCGGCAAGGCGAGCGGGGTGACCGTCCAGCACCTCACGGTGACCGGGTTCGACGCGCCGGACAACGAGGGCGTGGTCAACCACGACTCCGGCGCGGGCTGGGTCATCCGGTCGAACCTGCTCACCGACAACCGCGGCGCCGCGATGATGGCGGGCGCGCGCCAGGTCATGACGGGCAACTGCCTCAAGGACAACGGGCAGTACGGGCTCAACGCCTGCTGCGGCGACGTCACCGATCTCGTGCTGGAGGGCAACGAGTTCGTCGGCAACAACGCCGACGACGTGGAGAGCAAGTACCCCGACGGCTGCGGCTGCACCGGCGCGATGAAGTTCTGGGAGGTCGACGGCGCCGACATCCGCGGCAACTGGATCCACGACAACCGCGGGCCGGGCATCTGGGCCGACACCAACAACAACGACTTCCTGATCGAGAACAACCTCATCGAGAACAACGACGGCACCGCGATCTTCTACGAGACCAGCTACAACGCGACCATCCGCGGCAACACGCTGAAGCGCAACAACCTGGTCAGCGGGCGCGAGTTCGTCGACCGCGACGACAACTTCCCGGCCGCGGCCGTCTACATCTCCGAGTCCGGCGGCGACGCGCGCGTGCCCGCCCGCACCGACAAGATCGACATCTACGACAACGACTTGGTGGACAACTGGGGCGGGGTCACGCTGTGGGAGAACGCGGACCGCTTCTGCAACAGCCCCGCCAACACGTCCACCGGCACCTGCACGCTCGTCGTCGGGGACGTCGCGAAGTGCGCCCCGCCGGGCATCAACACGGACCCGCTGCACGCCGACTGCCGCTGGAAGACCCAGAACGTGCAGGTCCACGGCAACCGGTTCGAGGTGAACCCGCGCAACATCGGCTGCCAGGCGATGTGCGCGCGGATGGCGCTGCTGTCCAACTACGGCAGCTCGCCGGACTGGTCGCCGTACCAGGGCGACGTGGTCCCGCAGGCGATCACCTTCGACCAGAACAACCGCTGGTCCGGCAACACCTACGTCGGGCCGTGGACCTTCGTCGCGCACGACGCGAGCAGGCTGGTCGAGCAGATCGAGTGGCAGGGCCCGGCCTACCGGCAGGACGCCGGCAGCACCTTCGCGGCAGGGGGCGGCAACTGATGAGCCTCACCGGAATCCGGCCATGGACACTCGACGAGGACGACGTCGCCCGCGGCCCGCGCACCTTCCGGATCCTCGGCGCGATCTGGGCCCTGCTGATCTTCAACACCCTCGCCACCCAGGGCGTCTCGGCGCTCATCCCGATCCCGCGCCCGGTCACGCAGGCGCTCACGATGAGCGCGGTCGGCATCGCGTTCGCGCTCGCCCTGATCCTCAACCCGCGCCTGAAGATCCGGCCCAGCGCGTTCCTGGTGCTGCTCAGCCTGCTGCTGGTGGCGAGCTTCGCGAGCAGCGTGCGGATGGAGTCCGGCCTCGGCTCGCTGTTCCGGTGCGCCCGGCTCGGGCTGTTCGTCGGGACGTTGTGGCTGATCAGCCCGTGGATGAACGGCTCGATCTGGTTCGTCCGCCAGCACATCAGGGTGCTGACCGCGCTGCTGGTCTCCGTCGCCGTCGGCCTGGTGATCTCCCCCGGCCTGGCGATGCCGGAACTCAACGACGGCCGGCTCACCGGCGTGCTGTGGCCGCTGACGCCGACGCAGATCGGGCAGTACGCGGCGATCGCCGCCGGGCTGGCCGTGCTGCTGTGGATCAACAAGCTCACCGACACGCGCAGCGTGGTCATGGTCGCCGGTCCGGCGATCGTCCTGCTCGTGTTGACCCACACCCGCACGGCGACCCTCGGCCTGGTCGCCGGGCTCGTCATCGCGATGCTGTCGATGTGGCTCACCAGCGGGCGCGCGCGCAAGGCGTTCGCCTGGGGCATCGCCGTGGCCGGGATCGGCGCCGTCCTGCTCGGGCCGCTGCTGCAGACCTGGGTCCTGCGCGGTCAGGACGCGGAGAACTTCGGCAACCTCACCGGCCGCGCGAAGGTGTGGGAGCGGCTGCTGGCCACCCCGCGCACCTGGTTCGAGGAGATCTTCGGGACCGGGCTGTCCAACAAGTCCTTCGACGGCCTGCCCATCGACAACAGCTGGCTGGCCATCTACCACGAGCAGGGCTACCTGGGCGCCACGATCGTCGTGTTGTTCCTGGTGACCCTCGTCGTGGTGGCCATCGCCCGCCCGCCGTCGCCGGGGCGGGCGTGCGCGTTGTTCCTGATCACGTACTGCCTCGCGGCCTCCTACACCGAAGCCGGGCTCGGAGACGCCTCCCCGTACCTGCTGCACCTGGCGGTCGCGGCGGGCCTGCTCGCCGGCACTCCACAAAGGACGGTACCGCGGTGAGCGGCGAACCCGTAACGGACCAGCGCCCGCGCGCGACCTCAAGACATCGCAGAGAGGTGGTCGAACCGTGAGCCAGCCAGGGGTTCTGCTCGATCGCGACGGCACGATCATCGTCGACAGCGGGTATGTCGGCTCCGTCGACCGGGTCGAGTTCATCGACGGGTCCATCGCGGCGATCGCCGCGCTCAACCGGGCCGGCATCCCGGTCGCCGTGGTCACCAACCAGGCCGGCGTCGCCCGTGGGTACTACGGCATCGCCGACGTGGAGCAGGTCCACAAGCACATGATCGCCGAAATGGCGCGGCACGGCGCGCACGTCGACCTGTGGTTGTTCTGCCCCTACCACCCGGACGGCATCGTGGAGGCCTTCGCCCGGCGCAGCGCCGACCGCAAGCCGGGGCCGGGCATGGCGCTGGCCGCCGCGGAAGCGCTCGACCTGGACCTGTCCGCGTCCTGGGTGGTCGGGGACAGCCCCGCCGACGTCGGGCTCGCGCGGGCCGTCGGCGCGAAACCGCTGCACGTCGGGCCGCCCGGCTCGGCCGTGATGGGCGTGGACACGTTCCCCGACCTCGCCGCCGCCGTGCGGTTCATCCTCGGCGGCGACACCGCACCCGCGCCGGAGCAGCAAAAGGCGCCCAAGTTCCCGGCCGCGAAGTTCCACCGGGCCGACTCCTACGGCGGCGCCTACGTCGCCGAGCTGGCGCGCGCCTTCGCCACCGTGGACCTGGAGCAGGTCAGCCGCGCGGCGAAGATCCTGAACGCCGCCTACGACCGCGATTCGGCCGTGTTCGCCTGCGGCAACGGCGGATCCGCGTCGATCGCCAACCACCTGCAGTGCGACCACGTGAAGGGCGTGCGCAACGGCACCGGCGTCACCACGCGCGTGCAGAGCCTGAGCACCAACGTGGAGCTGTTCAGCGCGATCGCCAACGACCTCGGCTACGAGCACGTCTTCGAGTACCAGTTGCAGTCCCAGGCGCGGCCGGGTGACGTGCTGATCGTCATCTCGTCCTCGGGCCGCTCGCCGAACATCGTGCGGGCGCTGGACTGGGCGGCGGCGCACGAAATGCCGACCATCGCGCTCACCGGTTTCGCCGGTGGGCCCGCCCGCCGCCGGGCCGAGGTCTCCATCCACGTCGACTCCGCCAACTACGGCGTCGTCGAAGACGCCCACCAGGCGTGCATGCACCTGCTGGCCCAGTACGTCCGACAGTCGAGGATGACCCCAGATGCCGTTGTCTCGCAGACATTCTGACCGCATGCGCGTCGCGATCAACCTGCTCACCGACGACCCGTTCAATCCGTCGGGCGCGCACTGGTTCTGGACCCGCGTCATCCCCGAGATGACCAGGCTGCTCCGCGACGGCGAGTCGTTCCACCTGATGGTGAGCCCGAAGTCGCGGCCGACGCACGATTACGGCCGCAGCGTCGGCTACATCACCTACCCGTGGTCGAACGAGAAGCGCAACCTGCGCACGCTGTCGGAGCACCTGTACTCGCCGCTGCGGCTGCCGCTGAGCGGGATCGACGTGCTGAACACGTTGATGGCGCCGATCGTGAAGTCCGCGCCGAAACTCGTGGTGCACATCAAGACACTGCACGCGTACACGACGCCGCACGCGATCTCGCCGCCCGCGCGGCTGTACCGCCAGCTGAGCTACCCGCGCACCGCGCGGCTGGCCGACGCGATCATCCTCAACTCGCGCAGCCTGGTCGACGAGGTGCAGCAGTACCTGAAGGTGGATCCGGCGAAGATCCGGCTCATCCCGGAGGCGGTCGACCACGAGCTGTTCAACCCCGGCGACCGGGACGAGGCGTTCGCGCACGTCGCGAAGCGGTACGGGGTGCGCGAGAACTTCGTGTTGTTCGTGTCGTCGCTGTGGCCGTACAAGAACTGCGAGGGCCTGATCCGCGCGTTCGCGGCGGCGAAGTCCGACCTCGGCGGCAGGCAGCTGGTCGTCGTCGGACCCGGCCGGGACGTCGAGTACGTCGGCGAGCTCAAGGCGCTGGCCGCGCGGCTCGGCGTGGCGGACGACATCGTGTGGGTGGGCGGGGTGCCGCTGGAGGAGACGGTGCACTTCTACCGCGCCGCGGACGTGTTCGTGTACCCGTCGCACAACGAGACGTTCGGCCTGCCGATCCTGGAAGCCATGGCGTCGGCGTGCCCGGTGGTCACCTCGAACGTGACGGCGATGCCGGAAACCGCGGGCGGGGCGGCGCTGCTGGCCGACCCTAAGGACGCGGACTCGATCGCCGACCAGATCGTCAAGGCCTGCGGCCCGGAGGGCGAGCGGCTGCGCGCCCGCGGACCGGAACGCGCCGGCGAGTTCACCTGGGCGGCCACCGCGGCGCGGACGCTCGACGTGTACCGCGAGGTGCACGCCCGATGAGGATCCTGGTCACCGGCGGTGCCGGGTTCATCGGCTCGCACACCTGCGACCGGCTCGTCGAGCTGGGGCACGAGGTGATCGTGCTGGACGTCCTGGCCGCGCCGGTGCACCGCGACGGCAAGCCGAACCACCTCACGCCCGGCGTGGAGTTCTACGAGGGCGACGTGCGCAACCGCGACCTGGTGCGCAACCTGCTGCGCCGGGTGGACGCGGTCTACCACTTCGCCGCCTACCAGGACTACCTGCCGGACTTCGCCAAGTTCACCGACGTCAACGTCACCTCGACCGCGATGATCTACGAGATCGCGGTCGCCGAGAAGCTCGACCTGCAGCGGATCGTCGTGGCGTCCTCGCAGGCCGCGATGGGCGAAGGGCTGTACCGGTGCGCGGCGCACGGCGAGCAGACGCCGGACATGCGCCCGGAGTCCGCGCTGCGGGCCGCGCGCTGGGACATCGGCTGCGCGGTGTGCGGCGAGCCGATCGAGGTGCTGGCGACGCCGGAACGCGTCGCCAACCCGCAGAACGCCTACGGCATGTCCAAGCACGGCGAGGAGGTCGTGGCGGTCAACCTCGGGCGCCGCTACGGCATCCCGACCGTCGCCCTGCGCTACAGCATCGTGCAGGGCCCGCGGCAGTCGGTCTACAACGCCTACTCCGGTGCGTGCCGCATCTTCAACCTGCACTACCTGCTCGGCGGCGCGCCGACGCTGTACGAGGACGGGCAGAACATCCGCGACTACGTCAACATCCACGACGTCGTCGACGCGAACGTGCTGGTGCTCGCCGACGACCGCGCGGCAGGGCGCGTGTTCAACGTCGGCGGCGGGACCGGATACACCACGCAGGAGTTCGCCGAGGTGGTGCGCCGGCAGTACGGTTCGGACCGGCCGGGGCGGATCAGCGGCGAGTACCGCTTCGGCGACACCCGGCACATCCTCTCCGACGTCGACGCGCTCAAGCAGCTGGGCTGGTCCCCGAAGCGGACCCCGGCGGACTCGGTCGCCGAGTACGCCGCGTGGCTGCGGGACATGCCGGGCCTGGCGGAAATCCTCGCCGAGGCGGACGCCAAGATGCGCTCGCTCGGCGTGGTGCGCAAGGCGGGGTCGTGAAGGCGTTCCTGCTCGCGGCCGGGCTGGGGACGCGGTTGCGGCCCCTGACCGACCACACCCCCAAGTGCCTCGTCGAGATCGGCGGCCGTCCGATGCTGGACATCTGGCTGGACGCGCTCGCGGCCGCCGGGGTGGACGAGGTGCTGGTCAACCTGCACCACCTCGCGCCGCTGGTCCGGCGGCACCTGGCCGGGCGCGACGGCGGTCCGGTCGTGCACACCGTCGAGGAGCCGGAACTGCTCGGCAGCGCGGGCACGCTGCGGGCGAACCGGGACTTCGTCGCGGGCGAGGAGATGTTCCTGGCGCTGAACGCGGACAACCTCACCGACTTCGACCCGCGGGTCCTCATCGACGCGCACCGCGCGGGCGGGGCCATCGCGACGCTGTCGGTGTTCCGGGCGCCCGATCCGACGCAGTGCGGAATCCTCACGGTCGACGACGGGCTGGTGACGGGGTTCGTGGAAAAGCCCGCCGACCCGCCGGGCGACCTGGCCAACGCGGGGATGTACGCGTTCTCCCCCGCCGTGCTCGACCTGATCGGCACGCCGCCCCGGGACATCGGCTACGACCTGCTGCCCGCGCTCGTCGGGCGCGCCCGCGCGGTCTCCCTCGGCGACTCGTGGTTCCTCGACATCGGCACCCCCGCGGCCCTGTCCAGGGCACGCGAAGTCTGGCAAGGCAGGCGAGCATCGTGATCATCACCCAGACCCCGCTGCGCATCGGGCTCGTCGGTGGCGGGACCGATCTGCCCAGCTACTACCGGGAACACGGCGGCCGGGTGCTCAACGCGGCCATCGACAAGTACGTCTACGTCGTGGTCAAGCAGCGCTTCGACGACGAGATCTACGTCAACTACTCGCGCAAGGAGATCGTCTCCCGCGTCGAGGACCTCGAGCACGAGCTGGTGCGCGAGGCCATGCACATGACCGGGGTGCGCAGTGGCGTGGAGATCACCACGCTCGCCGACATCCCGTCGGCCGGGTCGGGGCTCGGGTCGTCGTCGTCGGTGACGGTGGGGCTGCTGCACGCGTTGTTCGCCTACCAGGGCAGGCAGGTGACGGCCGAGGAGCTGGCCGAGCGGGCGTGCGCGATCGAGATCGACCGGTGCCGCAAGCCGATCGGCAAGCAGGACCAGTACGCGGCCGCCTTCGGCGGGTTGTGCGACCTGCAGTTCGGGCCGGGCGACGCGGTCGGGGTCGAGCAGATCGACCTGCCGCGCGCGGACTGGCGGAAGCTGCAGGACGAGCTGATGTTGTTCTTCACCGGCATCACCCGCAGCGCCAACACGATCCTGGGCGAGCAGAACGCGAACGTCGGCAACAAGCTCACCCAGCTGGGGCAGCTGCGCGACCTGGCGGGCGAAGCGGCGGACGGCCTGCGTGGCGGCGAGCTGTCCGCGCTGGGCACCGCGCTGCGCAAGAGCTGGGAGGCCAAGCGCTCGCTCGCGTCCGGGGTGTCCAACCAGCAGATCGACGAGGCCGTCGACGCGGCGCTGTCGGCGGGCGCGACCGGGGCGAAGGTGACCGGCGCGGGCGGCGGCGGGTTCCTGCTGGTGAGCTGCCCGCTGGAACACCAGCACGCGGTGCGCGCCCGGCTCACCACGATGAAGGAACTGCCGATCAAACTGGAGCGGCTGGGGTCCCGCATCATCTTCAACGTGCACCGCGACATCTGGAGCTGACCAGGGCCGCGGCAAGCCCGACACCGACGAGCAGCAGATCGACGGCGTCCGCGAGCCGCACGTCGAAGCCGGGGATCAGCTTCGTCGAAACGGTGGGCAGGTGCAGCACGACGAGCGTGAGCGCGCCCACCGCGACGCGGTCCGTCGCGCGGGTCAGCTCACCGCGCACCGCCATGCCGATGCCCAGCGCAACCGGCACGAAGAGCACCAGCAGGTCGTACGGCGCGTGGTAGAAGCCGATGAGCATCGCCGTCGTGGTCCCCGCGGCCACCGTCAACGGCCGCCTGGCGCCGCGCACCACGAACACGACGGCCACGACCGCCAGCAGCGGAATCGCGATCTGCAACCACGCGGGCGGCTCGATCAGACCCCAGCGCGCGAGCTGCCCGAGCAGGTCGAACCGCCGCTGGGCGGGGTTGCTCAGCCCGGTCGGCGCCGCATCGGAACTGAGCACCGCGACGTCACGCAGAACCGACCGCACGAACCCGGCGGGACCGCCGGCGGCGATGGTGCACGCGACCACCACCGGAACCGACGCCACGGCCAGCCACAGCACGCCGCGCCAGGCCGATCGCAGCCGCCCGCCGACGGCCGCGGCCAGGGCGAACACGCCGAACTGCACCTTGATCAGGACCAGTGCGACACCCCAGCCTGCCCCGGGCTTCGCGGTCGCCAGTGAGCGGAGGATCAGCACCGCGCCGAGCACGCCGAGCAGGCTGCCCAGTTGCACGGAAATCGCGCCGCGACCCGGATACCAGCCAAGTGTGGCAGCGCCCATTTCGCCAGAATCCGCAGCATCACAATGGCGACACCGATCGACAGCAGTTGGAAAAGGGCGACCGAAAAAAGTAAGGGAGTGGCGCGAGTGGAACCGCGAGGGTCAGCCAGGCCGGCATGTAGAGCGACATCGGCAGCGCCCACGGGTACGTCGCGAGGTAGGTGCCGGGATCGTACGGGTTCTCGCCGCTGAGCAGGTCACGGCCAGGGGTCCAGACCGTGTCGCGGAAGTCGAGGAAGTACCCCTCCGCGCCCCGGAAGGCTTTCCGCATTCCCCGGCGGAGAAGTCGGAAGGTCGTTGAACCATGTTACGACAATGGCGTGTGACGCATTCGGCTCACCATTTCCGCCTGCCGGGTGGAAACAATCCGCCGATCGGCGGCGACTTCCCCACGTGGACCAGACGAACGTGCAGACCCCCCGGCCCGCCGTCCCACCCGCGCTGCGAGTTCCGCTCGCGGCTGCCGCCGCTGTCGCGGGGGTCGTGGCGGTCGTGCTCGGCGTGCTCTTCACCGGTGACGTCACCGGCACCGCGCTCGACCAGCGCGCGTACGAGGCGTTGCGGGACAGCGTGCGCGAACCGTCGTTGTCGTTCGACGTCTCGTGGGCCGTCGGCACCGCGGGGGATCCCGGGTGGGCCGCCGGGCTGGTCGTGGTCCTCGCCGTGATCTGCTTCGCCGCGCGACGCCGTCGTCTCGCGCTGCTCGCCGTCGCCGGGCCCGCCGCGACGGGGGTGCTCACCACGGTGGTGAAACCCGTGGTGGACCGGACGATCAACGGTGACCACCTGTCCTACCCCAGCGGGCACACGGCGCTGGTCACCTCGCTCGGGATCGTCGTCGGGCTGCTGCTCGCCGACCGGTTCCGGCTCGGCCGCGCGGGGCTGCCGCTGGTGCTCGGCCTGGCGGTGCTGTGCGGCGCGGCGATGTCGTGGTCGCAGACCGCGTCCCGGGTCCACTACCTCACCGACACCGTCGGCGGGTTCTGCACGTCCCTGGCCGTGGTGGTCGCCGCCGCGCTGGCGATCGATCGAGTAGCCGATCGTGTGAACGCCGGAGGGTAACGGCGCTTTTCGCCCCGGCGACTTCCGTAGACGAACACCTTCACGGACGGGGGCG
Organism: Amycolatopsis tucumanensis; assembly: GCF_021654135.1. Taxonomy (GTDB): domain Bacteria; phylum Actinomycetota; class Actinomycetes; order Mycobacteriales; family Pseudonocardiaceae; genus Amycolatopsis_E; species Amycolatopsis_E tucumanensis. Next base: position 53,845 of record NZ_JAKGSD010000009.1, read on the forward strand.
GGTGATGACCACGAGGAGCCGGGCGATCCCGCTCGCGCTCGGCGCCGCGGCTGTCCTCGCGCTCGCCGGCGTCGTCGCGGCCGTCGCGACCGATCCCGCCCCGCCGGCCGTGGTTCCGACCGCGCAGGGCGCCCCGGCCGCTCCCCCCGCGCCGCCCGCCGCGGTCTGCGGCAGCCCGGCGCTGGCCGGGCCGGCTTCGCCACCGCCCGGCGCGGTGGTCGTCCCGGCAGGCAGCAACGCGGGCTTCGACTTCAGCACGCCGGGCGCGACGTACTGGTTCGCGCCCGGGGTCCACACGCTCGCGCCCGGCGAGTACTCGCAGATCAGCCCCGGCGCGGGCGCGACGCTGCTCGGCGGGCCCGGCGCGGTGCTGGACGGCAACCGCGACAACCGGTACGCCATCACCGGCCGCGCCACCGGCGTCACGATCCGGCACCTGACGATCCGCAACTTCGTCGCGCCCCGCGACGAGGGCGTGGTGAACCACGACTCCGGCGACGGCTGGACCGTCGAGCACAACACCCTGACCCGCAACCGCGGCGCGGCGCTGATGGCGGGCGCGCGTAACCGCATCGCCGGGAACTGCCTGGCGGACAACGGCCAGTACGGCCTGAACGCCTACCAGTCCGGCAACCGCATCACCGATCTCGTCGTCGAGGGCAACGAGTTCACCGGCAACAACACCGAGGACTGGGAGGCGCAGCTGCCCGGCTGCGGCTGCACCGGCGCGATGAAGTTCTGGGCGGTCAACGGCGCCGACGTGCGCGACAACTGGATCCACGGCAACCGCGGCACCGCGGTGTGGGCCGACACGAACAACAACGACTTCCTCATCGAGGGCAACCTCATCGAGGACAACGACGGCACCGGCATCTTCTACGAGATCTCCTACAACGCGGTGATCCGCGGCAACACGTTGCGGGACAACGCGTGGCGCACCGGCCGCGAGTTCGCCGGCGAGCGCGACCCGTTCCCGACCGGCGCGATCTACCTGTCCGAGACCGACGGCGACGCCCGGATCCCGGCCCGCACCGCGAAGATCGAGGTCACCGGGAACCTGCTGGAGAACAACTGGGGCGGCGTCGTGGCCTGGGCCAACGCGGACCGGTTCTGCAACTCGTCCGCGTCGACCACCGCCGACTGCACGTTGATCGTCGGCCCGGAGAACACCTCGGTCTGCTCGCCGCCCGCGATCGCCCGCGAGCCGCTGTACACCGACTGCCGCTGGTGGACCTCGGACCTGGAGATCCACGGCAACACCTTCCGGTTCGACCCGGCCGCGGTCGACGGCGGATGCCCGGTCGAGTTCTGCGGGCGGATGGCGCTGCTGTCCAACTACGGCAGCTCACCGGAGTGGTCGCCGTACCAGGGCGACGTGATCCAGCGGCACATCGTGTTCGCGGCGGGCAACCGCTGGCACGACAACACCTACACCGGGCCGTGGCGGTTCACGGTCCCGGACATGAGCACGACGGTGCCGGTCCCGCAGTGGACCGGGGCGCCGTACCACCAGGACGCGGGCAGCACGTTCGGATGAGCGGAGGGCGGATGGGACGCAGGTTGTGCGCGGAGAGCGAGTACCCGGCGGCGCTGCTCGCCGTGGCGGGGTACCGCCTGCCGGGGAGTGACCGGGCGTTCCCGGCGGAACCGGTGGCCACCGAGGAGTGGCCGAGGCTGCTCGCGGCGGCGCGGAAGCACCGGATGACCGGGCTGCTGACCGCGGCGATCACCGCGGGCGCGTTCCCGGCGACCGGCGAGCAGGCACGCGAGGTGAAGTCGGCGCACGCCACCAACCAGATGCGCGTGCTGGTGCTGGAGCACGAGCTGCTGCGGATCCTGGACCTGCTCGACGGGGCGGGCATCGAGGCGCGGGTGCTCAAGGGCACGGCGGTGGCCCACCTGGACTACCCCGATCCGGCGCTGCGGTCCTTCAACGACCTGGACGTGATGGTGCGCGCGGCGGACATCGACCGGACCGTCGCGGTGCTGGGGACGGCCGGGTTCCAGCGCACGCTCGCCGAGCCGCGGCCGGGGTTCGACCGGCGCTTCGACAAGGGCATGACGTTGCGCCCGCCCGCCGGGTACGAGCTGGACCTGCACCGCACCTTCGTCCTCGGGCCGTGGGGGCGGCGGGTCGACCTGGACGCGGTGTGGGACGGCGGGCAGGAGTTCGCCATCGGCGGCCGAGCGGTGCGGGCGCTGTCGCCGCCGAACCGGTTCCTGCACGCCTGCTACCACGCGGCCCTCGGCGACTGGCCGCTGCGGCTCGGCTCACTGCGGGACGTGGCGGAGATGCTGCGGGTGGTGGATCCGGGGCCGGTGCTGGCGCTGGCCGGGTCGTGGGGCGCGGAGGCCGTGGTCGCCGCCGCGGTGGCCGACACGGTGCGCCTGCTGGGGATCAAGGTCCCCGGCCCGCTGGCGCACTGGGCGGTGGCCTACGTGCCGTCGCCGCGGGACGAGTCGTGGCTGGGGTTGCACACGACGCCGGACAAGACGTTCGCGGCGCAGGCCGTGGCCACCCTGCGGGTCCTGCCCTGGCGCGACAAGCCGGCCTACCTGCGCGCGCTGGTCTTCCCGGACGCGGACTACACGGCGGACCGGCACCGGAACCCGTTGAGCCGCTTCACCTACGCGCTGCGCGAGGTTCGGAAGGGCTCGCCGACCGGGACGCGCTGAGGGTCAGCGCCGCAGCCGGGCGACCAGCAGGTTCGAGTCGTCGCCCACCAGGTTGGCGCCGTTGGTCACGTAGACCCGGCTTCCCCGCACGACGACGGCCGTGGTGCCCTGCATGCCGTCCCCGGCGTCGAGGAGGGTCTCCGCGGAGCCGTCCGCGCCGACCCGCACGAGCTTGCTGTCCTGGTTGATCGCCGCGAGGATCTCGTCGCCGCGGCCGGTGAAGTCGAAGTCGTCGATGCCCGCGAGCCCGGTGGCCCGGACCTCGGCGGGGCCGCCGGTCAGCGGGATGCGGACGATGGTGCCCCGGTCGGAGTTGCTCGCCCACACGGCGCCGTCGTGGACCTTCAAGCCGTTCGCGCCGAAGAAGCCGTGGGGCGCCAGAGCCGGGTCGGCCGACCACACGGAGGCCGCGCCACCACGCAGCGGCGCCTGCCAGATGCGCCCGCCCGCGGAGTCGGTCACCAGGAAGCGGTCGCTGTCGATGACCAGGGCGTTCGGCATGGTGTCGGCGGGCAGCGGCACGACCAGCCGTGGCGTCCCGGCGCGAATCTGCCAGATCCCGGTCAGCCCACCCTGTCCGGCGGAGTAGAGGAAGTACACGTCGCCGCGGTCCGAGCGGGCCACCCCGGTGACCACGGGTGTCCCGACGACCGGCGTGGTGCCGCCGCCGTCCGGTGGGAGCGGCATCGTGACGAGCACCCGGACGGCCCCGTCCGGCGCGACCCGCACCACCTGGCGGGCGGGGATCATGCCGACGACCGCACCGCCGCCGGGTTCCGGGGCGATGCTCTCGGCGGCCTGCCCCGCGGCCCGGTCGAAGTGGGCGAGGACGCGCACGTCGGCCAGGCGGGTGCCGGCGTCCGCGGTGGCCGGGACACCCGCGGCGAGCAGGGCGGCGGCGAAGAGGGCGGTGATCCGGTGGGGCGTCATGCTTCTCCTCCGGTGGTGAAGGTCTCCTGGCCGAGCACGGCCAGCAGCTCCAGCTGGGACACCGCGGCGCTGCCCGGCGCGGGCGAGTAGACGATCAAGCGCTGGTCCTGGCGGGCCGTGGCCAGCACGTCGAAGTCCAGCTCGACGAGCCCGATCACCGGGTGCCGGATGCGCTTGCGGTCGCTGCGGCGGACGGCGACGTCGTGCCGCGCCCAGAACCCGGCGAACTCGGCGCTCTCCGCCCGGAGCGCCTCGACGAGTTCGCGTGCCGCCGGATCGGCCGGGCGGGCCGCGAGGGTCGCGCGCAGGTCCTCGACCTGCGCGTGGCTTTCGTGGTCGTGGTCCTCGGCGGGGTGGCGCTCGCGCATCGCCGGGTCGGTGAACCACCGGTAGGTGCAGCTGCGGGCCAGGCCCCGGAAGCGGGTCTGCTCGCCGAGCAGCGCGTCCGCCATGACGTTCTGGGCGAGCACGACGTTCAGGTCGGTGGCGATCAGCGCGGGGAGGCCGGTGAGCCCGTCCAGGAGCCGGAGGAGGCCGCGGCTGACGTGCTCGTCACCGCCGGTGCGCGGCGGGGCCTGGTGGCCGGCGAGCCGGAAGAGGTGGTCGCGTTCGTCGACGGTGAGCCGCAGGGCGCGGGTCAGCGCGGTGAGCACGGAGACTGATGGTCGCGGGCCGCGGCCCTGCTCCAGGCGGGCGTAGTAGTCCGGCGACATGCCGGCGAGCTGGGCGACCTCGAAGCGGCGGAGCCCCGGCGTCCGGCGCCGCCCGCCGGCGGGCACCCCGACGTCCCCAGGCTGGAGCACCGCCCGGCGACGCCGGAGGAAGTCCGCGAGTTCGTTCCGTTCCACGTGCCCAGCATGATCCGCGCGGGGTGGGGACAACCAGGACTTGCGGATCCCACCCAACGGGCGGCGGCCAGCCACGCCCGCTGCGGCGACGACACGATCGGCGGCCTAGTGCCGACAACCAGGAACCGCCGGACTCCTACCGAGCGGTGGCCAGTCCGGCCCGCTGCAGCACCGTCCCGCCAAGCCGCGCCGCCCCGCGCAGCAACCCACCGGCACCACCTACCGGACCGCCGCCAGCCAACCCTGCCGCCCCACCGTCCCACCAAACCGCGCCGCCCCGCACAGCAACCCACCGCCGAACCACCTACCGAGCCGCCGCGAGCCAGGCCTGCTGCAGCAACGTCATCGACGCCGCGTGCGGCTTCGCCGACAGCCATCCGTCCCGCAGCGCCTGCGCGTCCACCAAGTCGTGGTCCACCCCGCGGCCGGTCCACTCCCGCGCGAACGCCCTCGTCCGTCCGGTGAACACCGCGCCGGTGAAGGTCGCCTTCGTCGTGCGTTCCAGGACCTCCCGGGGCAGCAGGTCGCCGAACACGTCGCGCATCGTGGCCGTCCGCCCGCTCCACCCCCAGAACCCGGCGGCCCGCGCGATCGCCGCCACGAAGTCCGGCTCCGCGAACGTCTGCACGTACCGGCAGTCCAGTTCGGACCCCAGCGCGCGCACGCTCTGGTAGCCCAGCCGCGCGCACCGCCGCGTCGTGAACTGCCACGCGTGACGGCCGGCGTGCAGCTCGTACGCCGCCGCGTCCGCCGCGTCCCGTTCGGCGAGCAACTCGGCCGCGGCAGGCCGCAGCCACGGCCGCTGGTGCCGGTTGCGCAGCGCCGCCCGCCGCCGCACCCGCGCCGGGGCCAGCGCGCGCACCGCGTCCGGGAACACGCTCGCCCGCACCCGGCCCCGCGCCTTGAGCACCTTCGTCAACGGCGTGATCCGCTTCAGCCCGAACACCTCGTCGCCGCCCTCGCCGGTCAGCAGCACCCCGCCGCGGGCCGCGTCCATCATCCGCCAGGTCGGCGCGAAGTTCGGCGGCCACACCAGCCCGTGCCGCCGCAGCACCGCGGTCGCGATGGGCCCGACCGGGTCGTGCTCGTCGTCCACGGTCAGCACGATCCGTTCGGTGACGCCGAGGTGCGTGAGCACGGCGTCCTGCCACGCGGTCTCGTCCGACTCCGGCGCGGCCGGATAACGCAACGTGATCGGCACCGGCAGCGGCAGCCCTTCGCGCCGCGCCAGCGCCACCGCCGCGGCCAGCAGGGCGGAGGAGTCCCGGCCACCGGAAAAGGCGACCAGGCACGGTGTGCGGCTCAGGTGGCCGAGCAGGATCCGGTCCAGCACCCGCCGCGGCTCGCCGGGATCGCCCAGCGGCAGCGGGAGGAGGTCGTACCCGTTGATCCAGCCACCCGCGATCTCCAGTCGGTCCATTGTGTACAGCGCCACCGGGTGCTCACTTCCGGACAGTCGGCGGACGGGGACAGGTGGTCACGGGACCGGCGGGCGACCGCCGGCCCCGTGACCGGGCAACGCATCACGAGTAGGCGTCGTTGTCGCCGAGAATCGGGATCGCCCACGTGAGGTTGTCCGGCGAAGAACCAAACAGGTTCGCCTGTGTCAAGTCCGTCACCGAACCCAACAGGGTGATTTCCGGGGCCGTGTAGGGCTCGCGCATGTGTTCACCTCCCCCCGCCACTGGCAGGAACGGGAAAACCGGGGTCACGAAAACGTCAGATCTCCGAAGAGGGTGCCCGCGGCGAAATCGGCGTCGAGCCGGCTTCCCGACGACTGACCGAGCGTGAGCTCGGACAACGAGCCGATGTCCTCGATGCCGGGGGCGGCGTACTCTTTCTTCATGTCACTCCTTTCCGTTAATCGTCGACGTGACAGAGCCCAAGGACCTCGACCGGGATTCGCCTGAATGCGGCAGGCCGTTACAACCACTCGCCGAATGTGCTGGTGACGTTGTCCAACCGGTACCGGGACAATTCCTGGAATACGTTTTCCCGGCGGTACGATTCGACGGTGGGGATCACACGCATCGCGCGGGCTTCGGCGGCCACGCCACGGCTGATCGCGGCCGCGGCGCGCGAGGTCGCGGCGGCCGACCGGTTCGGCACCGTGACGGCGGCGGTCTACCAGATCATCGGCGCCGTCGGTGCGCTCGGCGTGGTCGCGGCGAGCAAACTGACCTTCGACGCGTTGCTGCAACCGGAGCGCGCGCGCTTCGGCCTCACCGTTTCATTGCTGGCGCTGGCGTTGATGACGGCGCTGACCGGTTCGGTCGGCGCCCTGCAGACCCAGCAGCACCGGCTGCTCGGCGAGCGCGTGTCGCAGCGGGTGTGGGACAGGGTGCTGGACACCACGGCGCGCGCGGACCTGGTGACCTACGAGTCCGCCGGCTTCGCCACGTCGCTGGAGCGCGTCCAGCAGAACGCGCTCACCCGCCCGTTCGCGGTGACCACCGCGCTGCTCGGCCTGACCGGCAGCCTGCTGGGCGTGGTCACGATGTCGGCGGTGCTGATCGGCGTCGAACCGCTGCTGGTGCCGATCCTGCTCGCCGCCGGGCTGCCCGCGGTGCTGCTCGCGCGGTGGGCCAGCCGCACCGAGTTCGCGTTCGCCCACCGGCTGACCCCGCTGTTCCGCCGCCGCAACTACCTGCGGCAGCTGCTCACCCAGCGCCCGTACGCGGCGGAGCTGCGTGCGTTCCACTCGACGAAGCCGCTGCGGGAGCGCCACCGCGAGCTGAACGCCGGTATCAACGTTCAGCTGCGGCAACAGGTCCGGCGGCGGCAGCTGATCGCCGGTCTCACCACGATCGGCGTCGCGCTGTCGCTGACGGCCGCGTTGCTGGCGATCATCGGCCTGGTGCGCAGCGGCCGGATCGACCTGCCCGCCGCGGGCGCGGCCGCGATCGCGGTGCGGTTGCTGAGCAGCCAGCTCGGCACGCTGTTCACCTCGATCGGCGGGCTGCTCGAATCGGCGCCGTTCCTGGCCGACCTGGAGCGGTTCGTCGCGTCCGCCCCGCCGTCGACCGCCGCCGGGCAGAAGCGGCCCCTGCGGCAGGGAGTCGTGTTGCGGGACATCAGCTTCCGCTACCCCGAGCAGGAGCGGCCCGCGGTCGACGCGGTGGACATCGAGATCGGCGCGGGCGAGGTGGTCGCGCTGGTCGGCGAGAACGGGTCCGGCAAGACGACGCTCGCCAAGATCGTCGCCGGACTGTACGACCCGGACCTCGGCACCCGCCGCTGGGACGGCGCGGACGCCCAGCCCGCCGACATCCGCGCCTCGGTCACGGTGATCTTCCAGGACTTCGTGCGGTACCAGATGACGCTGCGCGACAACATCACGATCAGCGACGGCGACCGGCCGGGCGACGAGGAGTCGGTGCACGACGCGGCCCGGCGCGCGGGTGTCCTCGGGGTGACGCGCGAGCTGCCGCACGGCCTGGACACGATGCTCGGCCGGGACCTGGACGAGGGTTTCGACCTGTCCGGCGGGCAGTGGCAGCGGGTGGCTCTGGCGCGGGCGCTCTACCGGGACACGTCGCTGGTGGTGCTGGACGAGCCCGCCGCGGCGCTCGACCCGCGCGCTGAGCACGAGCTGTTCACCGACGTCCGCGCGATGCTGGGCGGCCGCGCCGCGCTGCTGATCTCGCACCGATTCTCCAGCACCCGCATGGCCGACCGGATCTACGTGCTCGACGCGGGCCGCGTGGTGGAGTGCGGCACGCACGACGAGCTGATGGCACGCGCCGGCCAGTACGCCGAGCTGTACCGGCTCCAGTCAGCTGCTTACCGCTGACAGCAGGTCCGTGAGCACCTCGTCGCGGAACGGCGGTCCCCACGGCACGGTCGCCTCGTACACCGGGACCTGCGCGACCAGGTCGGCCAGCCCCTGGAACGCGAAGTCCATCACGGCCGGGTCGCGCCAGCCGAGCACGCGCGGGAACTGGCTCATCCGCAGGAACGCCCGCGTCCCGGTGAGCCGCTCGACGGAAACGTCCACAGCGGACCGGCTCGGCCGCGGGATCACGCACGCCGCCAGCGGCAACGCGTCCGCGGTCACCGGCGACCGCAGGGCCAGCCGCCCGTCCGCGGTCGGTCGCACGTCCGCCGCGGCCGCTCCGTCCGCGAGGCCCCGCGCCGCCATCCGCAGCCGGTTCTCCGTGCTCCCCGGGTGCACGAGCCCGCCGGGGTCCACCCGCAGCACGTCGTCGGCCACCAGGTCGCACCCGTGCCCGCACAGGGCGGCGGCCAGCGTGGACTTCCCCATCCCGGACGCGCCCACGAACGCCAGCGCCCGCCCGTCCACCCGCACCGCGCTCGCGTGCAGCACGAGGTGCGAGTTCAGCGTCAGGTGCACGGCCAGCAGCGCGCCCGTCGCGAGCACGGTAAGCAACCCGTGGTCGGCCGCCGGGTCCAGGTGGTAGGTCACCTCACGCAGCAACGGATCGCCGGCGAACTCGCACAGTCCCGGATACCGCAGCACGGTCCGGTCGCCGTCCGTGGCGAGCGTGTAGAACACCCGCCCGTCCGGTTTCGCCAGCTCGGCCAGGCACCGCCCGGGCAGCTCCGCGCGTGGCACCTCCCGGTCGGCGCCCCGCCGCAGCACCAGGTCCGGCTCGCCGCCGTCCCCGGCGGGCAGCGCCAGCTCGACGTCGCTCCACACGGTCAGCCCGTGCGCCCGGTACGTGAAGTCCATTGTGGTCACCCCGCCGATCCGAGTACCGCGTACCGACCCGCCGTGGGGTCGAGCGCCTTGCCGTCGATCTCCAGCCAGGAGTGCGCGGAGAACCGGCCGTCCGCCTCGCGCCGCACGCCGATCCGCAGCACCGGCTCCAGTGCCCGCAACCGGTGGCCGATCAGCAGGCACTGCCGCAGGCAGGTGTCCCCGGCGGGCCACCGCGACACCACGAAGTACGAGGCCCGGATCGGCGCGCGCGACCACCGCGGCAGCACGGGCGACTCGTCGGCGGGCGGCGCGGCGCTGGTCAGGTCGCACCGCACACCGAGGCGACGGCAGGTTTCCCGCAGGTCGGCGCGCCGCAGGCTGAGCTCGATCCGCACCATCGGCGGGAGCGCCCGCAGCACCTCCCACGCCAGCCGCCGCCTCCTCATGTCGCCAGCCAGGCCTGTTGCAGCAGCATCGCCGTGGACGCGGGCGGCTCGTCGGCGAGCCACGCGGCCCGCAGCGCGTCCGGGTCGACCAGCGAGCCGTCGACGCCGCTGCCGTCCCAGTTCCGCGCGAACTCCCGCGACTGCGGCCCGAACCGGGACGCGTTGAACCGCGCCTTGTCCCGCCGCTGGAGAACCGCCTCCGGCAGCAGCCCGTCCGCGACCAGCCGGGTGCCCGCCGCGCGGGTCATCGGCCGCCCGGCCGCGTAGGACGCCACGAACGACGGGTCGGCGAACGGCTCGACCAGCTCGCAGTCGTACTCCGCCGCGGCGTCGGCCCGCGTCCGGAAACCCACCGCGTAGGCCCGGGTCGCCAGGGCGGTCCGCACGCTGGTCTCCCACCGCAACGGGCGGTCCGCGGCCTCGCGCCAGACCACGCGCCGCAGGTCCGGCCGCAGCCACGGCATCGGGACGGAGCGGCGGGCCACCTCGCGGCGGGCGAACCCGGGCGCCGCGCACACCGCGAACCGCGCCCAGTCCGCCCCGGTCATCCCGCGGCCGCGACGGCGCGCCACCGCGCGCAGGGTCCCGAGCCGGTGCCCGCCGAGCACCTCGTCCCCGGCGTTGCCGGTCACCAGGCTGCCGCCGGGCGCGTGCGACGCGAGCAGCACGGTGTTGCCCAGCGCGGCCGGGTAGACCGGGCCGCGGGCACGCAGCACCGGCTGCACGAGCGGCCCGATCAGGTCCAGCTCGTCGCCGATGTCGCGGCGCACCCAGCTTTCGACGCCGACGTGCCGGATCACCGACTCCTGCCAGGCCGACTCGTCCGCGGCCGGGTCGCCGGGGTAGCGGAAGGTGAGCGCGATCGGCGGCGCGAGCCCTTCGCGCGCGGCGAGGTCCGCAGCGACCGCCAGCAGCACCGAGGAGTCCCGCCCACCGGAGAAGGCGATGACGCACGGCTCACGCAGCAACGCGGGGCGCAACGCGTTCCGCAGCGCGAGCACCGGGTCCATCGGCGAGCCGAGCGGGAACGGCGCGGATCCGAGCGGGCGTCCCACCGCGACGTCCAGTGTGGACAGTCGCGGCGGCGCCTCAGTGGAGGAGCTCGGCATCGCGGAGCCGGCCGAGGAACGCCTCGATGTCGCGGCGCGCGGTGTCCGCGTCGATGTCGTACTCGCTGGTGATCGCGCCGACCAGGTCGTCGAGCGAGCGGTCCTCGGCGAGCAGTTCGAACAGTCGCGTGCCGACACCGGTGATGGTGAAGTACTTCGAGGTCGACAGGCTGAGCACAATCGTCTCGTCACCGATGGTGCGAGCCGAGATGTCGGATGCCCGTACGCGCATGGCGGCCCTCCCGGAACTGGCGGCTTCACCTGCCAGTCGCCGATGATCATTCCCCCGTTACGGCGAAACGAACCCCGCCGCGGGACCGACTCCCAACGGTGACCACCGCCGTGCTGCCCACGCGAACCGCCCTGCCCGACGCCGTGCGGCGCCCGCTGCTGGTGCTCGCGATCCCGGCCGCGGTGACCGTCGCGGTGCTGGCCGTCCGCGTCGCGGGCGCCGGCTCGGCGAGCGCTCTCGACCGCTGGATCCTGGACGCCTCTGGCGGCGCGATCCCGTACCCGTCGGCGGAGCGGGTGACCGCCAAGGGCCTGGACTTCGCGGGCGAACCGGCGGGCGCGGGCCTGCTGGTGGCCGCGCTGGTCACGTTGTGCCTGGTGCTCGGGCACCGGCGCACCGCGCTGCTCGCCGTGCTCGGGCCCGGTCTGTCGGTGGCCGTGACGACGCTGCTGAAACCCGTGGTGGGGCGGACGATCAACGGCCCGCACCTGTCGTTCCCCAGCGGGCACACCGCGGTGGTGACGGCGATGGTCCTGGTGTTCGCGTTCGTCCTGGCCGACCGGCTGCGGCTGCGCCCGCCCGCGGCCACGGCGGTGGTGCTCTACGCAGCGGTCACCGCGGGCGCCGCCGAGGCCTGGGCGCAGTTCGGCATGGTCGTGCACTACCCGACGGACACGCTCGGCGGCTTCTGCGTCGCGCTCGTCGTCGTGCCCGTGACGGCGTGGCTCCTCGACCGCGTCAGGCGTAGGGCCGGAACACCGGCTTGACCGACCGGCCGCCGATCCACGGCGTCGGGTCCTCGACGTCCAGCGCCTTCCGGTAGACGGCGCAGGCCTGCGCCACCACGTCCACCGTCCGGTCGATGTCGGCCTCGGTCAGCGCGCTGCTCACCACGAACGACGGCCCGAGCACGCCACCCGCCACCAGCTGGCGCAGGAACAGCGTCCGGTACGGCTGGGACGGCCGCAGCTGCTCGTCGAGCGTGCCGAACACCAGGTTGCTCGCCCGGCCGCGCACCACGACGTGCTCGCCGACACCCATCGCCGCCGCCACGTCCCGCACACCGGACGCGAGCCGCTCGCCGAGTGCGTGCAGCCGGGCCGAGATGCCCTCCTCGACGTAGGTGTCCATCACGGCCATCGCGGCGGCCAGCGAGTGCGTCTCCGCGCCGTGCGTGGTGGACAGCAGGAACACCCGCTCGCGCGAGTGCCGCAGCCCGCCCAGCTCCATCAGCTCCCGCTTGCCGGCCAGCGCGGACACCGCGAACCCGTTGCCCAGCGCCTTGCCGAACGTGGACAGGTCCGGCGTCACCCCGTAGTAGCCCTGCGCGCCAGCCTCCGACCAGCGGAAACCGGTGATCATCTCGTCGAAGACCAGCACCACGCCGTACCGGTCGGCCAGCGCGCGCATCCCCTCCAGGTACCCCGGCTGCGGCTCGACCCCGGTCGCGGCCTCCATGATCAGGCAGGCGACGTCGTGGTTGCGCAGGATCTCCTCGGTCGCGGCCAGGTCGCCGTACGGGAAGCGCACGGTCAGGCCGGTGATCTGCGGCGGGATCCCGGCCGGCATGCCGGTGGTGCCGATGAACCAGTCGTCGGTGGAGAAGAACGGGTGGTCGGCGCAGATCGCGACGACCGGGCGCCCGGTCGCCGCGCGCGCCAGCCGCACCGCCGCGGTGGTGACGTCCGAGCCGTTCTTGGCGAACTTGACCATCTCCGCGGTCGGCACGGTCGCCAGGAACTTCTCCGCGGCGGACAGCTCGACGACGGACGGCCGCACGAAGTTGCTGCCGCGGTCCAGCTCGCGCCGCACGGCCTCGACCACCCGCGGGTGGGCGTGCCCGAGGCTCACCGAACGCAGGCCGGAGCCGTACTCGATGTAGGAGTTGCCGTCGATGTCCCACACGTGCGCGCCGCGGCCGTGCGAGATCACCGGCGCCAGCCCTTCGGGGTACTGGTCCTCCCCCTTGGCGTAGGTGTGCGCGCCGCCGGGGACGAGCTGGTGCAGGCGCTCGTTGACCTCGGTGGAGCGGGGCAGGATCTGCGCGTCCATGACTGTCACCTCAGGGTTCTCAGGACTTCGGCGAGCGAGGGCGCGCTTCGGTCGCGGTCGGAGGTCAGGGTCACCGGCAGCGGCCACGGGATGGCCAGGTCGGGGTCGTCGAAGGCGATGGTGACGTCCTCGGACGGGTCGTGCGGCCGGTCGATGCGGTAGGAGACGTCGGCGGGTTCGGTGAGCGCCTGGAAGCCGTGCGCGCAGCCCGCCGGCACGTACACGGTGACCTGGGTGTCGCCGGAGAGCCGGAAGTACTCGGTGTTGCGGAAGGTCGGCGAGTCCGGCCGCAGGTCGACCACGACGTCGAACACCTCGCCGTAGGAGCAGCGGACCAGTTTGGACTCGCCGGCGCCGGAGCGCAGGTGCATGCCGCGGATCACGCCCTTGACCGACCGGGACAGGCTGTCCTGTGCGAAGCCGTCCGGGTCGATGCCGACGGACGCGACGACCTCGCGGTCGAACGTGCGCGAGAAGAACCCGCGCGCGTCCACGTGCGGTGTCGGTTCGAACAACCAGGCCCCGGCGATGCCGGCTACCGGAACGGCCTTCACGTCCGGCTCCCTTCGACGACGGATTCGGACATGATGGCGAACTGGCGCTCCAGCCGCTCGCTCATCACACGATTGCGTTCCTTGAGGATCGCGGTCAGCTCCTCGCGCCGGTCCTCCAGTTCGCGGAACTGCGCCACGAGCCGGTCGAAGTCGGGCTCCCGCGCGGACTGGCAGAACTCGCCGAGGCCCATCGCCGACATGAGCACGTCGTTCTTGCGCGCGTAGCCCAGCGAGAGCGTCGGCTTCGCGGTCTTCAGCGCGCACAGCACGTTGTGGTAGCGGGTGGCGACGACGACGTCGACGGCGGCCATCTGACGCATGAGGTCCTGCAGCGAGGTCAGCGGCTCGGCGGTGATGTCCGCGCCCGGCGCGGCGGCGATGACCTCCGCGAGCACCTCGTCGTCGGCGACGTCGCCGGTGAACAACCGGATCGGACGGCCCTCGTCGGCCAGCAGCCGCACGAACCGCTTCACGGTGTCCAGGTAGGCGCGGTTGATCTCGTCCGCGCGGGCCCGGTCGTCGTTGCCGCCGCGGAAGGCCATCACCCCGACACCGACGGCGCCGGTCGAGGGCCGCGGCTCCGGATCGGCCAGCCCGAACGCGAGGTCGGGGAAGACGGCGTCCGAACTCACGTCGACCCCCATGCGCGCCATGGCCTGGCGGGAGTGCTCGTCCCGGTAAGAGCGGTAGTGCGCCAGCCGCGCGGCGCGCGTGATGACCCACCGGGTGGCGCGTTTGCGCACCACGTCGGCGCCGACGCTGACGAGCGCGACCCGGGTCCCGGTGAGCCGCGCGGTGACGCCGAGCCAGAACAGCGAGTACGGCAGCGCCCACGGCCGCAGCGGCAGCGTGGCCTCCAGCACGCCCATTCCGGGCACGATCACCACGTCGTAGTTCCGCACCCAGGCCCAGGTCCGGAACGGGTCCAGCAGCTTGCCGAGCACCTTCAGCCCCGCGGCCGGCAGCCCGGTCGCGTCACCCGCGTGCGGCTCGTACCACTGCAGGTGCGTCGCCGGCGCGCCGTACCGCGCGGTGAGCTGCTCGGGGCCCATCGCCAGGAAGCCCAGCTCGGCGTCCGGATATCGCTCTCGCACGTAACTCAATACGGCGTCGAGCGATCCGTCGTTGCCCAGGTTGCCCGAACCGAGGATGCCGAAGAACCCGATGCGCGTCACGAAAGCAGACCTGCCTTCCGCAGCGGCTTGCCGCCGAGCCACTCGCCGAGGACGCCGTAGCAGCGCAGCCGCTCGCTCGACGACAGCGGCGCGCGGCGGATCGCGGTGACGTACCCGGCCAGGTACTCGGCGAACAGCCGCGCCTTCGACTGCCCCGTCCGGCGCGGGTCCAGGTTCGCGCACACCTTCTGCACCGAGCCCAGGTTGTCGCCGCGGCCGGGGTGCTCGCGGCGGAAGAACATGACCTCCGGGACCTGCACGAACGTGCCGTGCAGGGCGAGCTCGCCGACCAGCTTCCGTCCGGCGTTGTGGTAGCTGTCGTGCGGCGCGATCCGCCGCATCACCGAGGTGCGGATCACGCCGTAGAAGTCGTCGCCGCCCTCGGTGAACATCAGGCTGCGGAACCGGACCGCCGCGTCCGGCGAATCGGTGTCCAGGCCGTAGTCGTAGTTCTCGATGACCTCGCCCCGCTCGTCCACGATCGCCATGTACGAGTGCGCGAGCACCGCTTCCGGGTGCCGGTCGAGCGCCTGGACGCACTTCGCCAGCAGCTCCGGCGCGAACAGGTCGTCGTGCGCCGCCCACTTGACGAACTCACCCCGCGCCGCCTGCACCACGAAGTTGTGGTTGGGCGCGGCGCCGATGTTGCGCGGCTGCCGCAGGTAGCGGATCCGCTCGTCCTTCGCGGCGTACTTCTCGCAGATCTCCTGGGTGCCGTCGGTGGAGGCGTTGTCGGAGATGATCAGCTCGAAGTCGGTGAAGGTCTGGGCGAGCAGGTTGTCGATGGCTTCGGCGACGTAGTTCTCCCCGTTGTAGACGGGCAGGCCGACGCTCAGCCTCGGTGCGGTCGTCATGGGGTCCTCGCTTCCTCGGGAACGTGCTCGCGGACGGCTACGTGCAACTGGCTCCACCACACGAACGCGCCGGCGAAGGTGGCGCACGCGACGCCCCAGCCGGACCCGACGGCGCCGCCGATCGCCGCGCCGGACAGGCCGCCGATCACGTAGAGCGCGGACGCGACTAGCTGGCACCGCATGCTGCGCTTGGCCGCGCCGAGCGCCCGCAGGCCGGTCGCGGCGCCGCCGATGAAGCTCGCGTTGAAGACGGACAGGGTGGCCGGAATGATCAGCGCCTCGGCGGTGTGCCAGACGTCGCCGAGCACGAGCTCGCCGAGCCGGTCGTTCAGCACGAGCAGCAGCGCGCCGCCCCACAGCAGCGCGCCGAGCGCCTGGCTCCCGCCGAGGAGCAGGGCGAACGTCGGCAGCCGCCGCACGTTGCGGCGCACCACCCTGGCGGCCTCAGGCACCGCGACGAACGCCAGTCCCATCAGGACCGCGACGAACGGCCCGAGCAGCAGCTCCCCGCCGCGCACGGTGCCGACCGCCGCCACCCCGGCGATCGCGCCGAGGCCGTACATGCGGATCTGCGAGCCACCGCTGTTGCTGACGTTCTCCACCAGGTAGCGCGGGCCGAGGTCACGCTGGTCGTGCAGCCACGACCGCACCCCGTCGAGGCTCGGCCGCAGACCCGTCTGCAGGTAGCCGTAGCCTGCGGCGACCGCGGCCGCGCCGCCCCAGGCCAGCAGGAACGCGACAACGCTGCCGTGCAGGTCGGCCAGCACCATCGCGGGGATCATCGCGACGCCCCACAGGGCGTCGTTGACGAACGCCTTGCGCCCCTCGCCGGAGGCGAAGAACGCGAACCGCCAGCTGTCCTGCAGCAGCAGCGCGGGCAGGATGACGCCGAGCGCGACGAACGCGGGCCCGAGGCTCCCACCCACCACGATCCCGAACACCACGCTCAGCAGGCCGGCCAGCGCGCCCACGGCCAGCGCGGTCGCCGACGACCGGGCCACCGCCGCCCGCCACACGCCGGTGTCCACGCCGCTGAAGCGCACCATCAGCGGATCGGTCGCCAGGCCACGCGAGATGTTGATCAGCACACCATAGGTGACCCAGGCGAGGCTGAAGATGCCGAACGCGGTGACGCCCAGCTCGCGCGCGACGTAGATGCCGACGGCGAAGTTCGTCAGGCTCGACACGGCCTGGTCGCCGAGGCCCCAGGACAGCCGCCCGGCCATCGCGCGCAGCCCGGAGGGCTTCGCGGCGGGTTTGCGGTGGCGGCCGGTGGTGGTCATGCGATCACCCCGCCACCAGGCCGGCGTCCCGCAGGGCGTCGGCGGCCGCGGCGACCGCGGCGAAGTCCAGGCCGGACCGGCGGGTGATGTCGAGCAGGTCGTGGTCGCCGTCGGAGAGGTTCAGCACCCACAGCATCGCCATCTGGGCCTGCTTGGCGTCGCTGCGGCCGCCGAGCGAGTCGTAGAGCCCGCGCTTGCCCAGCTGCGGCTCGCCGTACGGGCTCAGGTTCGTGTAGCGGCGGTTGCGGTCCAGCACGGCGAACGCCTCGCGCAGCACGGCGAGCGTGTCCTCCATCGCCACCGGTGACACGAAGTCCGGGTTGTCCGCCGAGGTGTGGTACTCCGGGTAGCCGGCGTACGGGGTGCGGGTGAGCGAGCCGACGCCGAGGTCGAACCCCGGCGAGCAGAACTGCCGCTCGTCGTAGCCGTACGGCGAGAAGTCCAAGATCCGGTGTGGACGGTCGCGCAGCACGTGCGCCAGCACCCGGTCGATCTCCGCGTCCCCGCGCCGCGACCGCTTGTACGTCAGGTCGCCCCGGTCGCCCGCGCAGGCGAGCACGACACCGTGCTTGACCCGCGCGACGTCGTTGCGAGCCAGCCAGGTGATCGCGCCGATCGTGCCCGGCATGAACAGGAACCGGTAGGTGTACCAGGGGTTCACCAGCGCCTTGGCGAGCGCGATCGCGACCGCGACGCCGGCCAGGTTGTCGTTGGCCAGCGACGGGTGGCAGATGTGGCAGGACACGATCACCTCGTCGGCGATCTGCCCCGGCACCACGTGCTCGCCGTAGCTGAGGTGCCCGTCGGCCAGCGTGGAGTCGATCCGGACCTCGTAGTCGCCCTCCGGCAGCGCGTCCAGCGTCTCCTGCGCGAGGCAGAAACCCCACGCCGGCGAGTAGTAGCTGGTGCGGTACGGGACCCAGGACGGGCGGTCCGGCAGGGTGTGCAGGTGCGGCCGCAGCTCCGCCAGGCTCATCGTCGCCGACACCGGCACGCTGTAGCCGACCACGTGCAGGTTCGACTCGGCGAAGTCGACCACGCGCTTGCCGTCGGCGTCGGCGATCCAGGCGTCCCGGATGTTCCACTCCTGCGGCACGGTCCAGTCGAAGACCTGCGTGCCGGTGGGCACCTCGTGCCGCTCCAGCGGGACGTGCTCCCCGATGACGTCCAGCGTGGCCCGGACGCCGTCGCCCGTGATGCTGCGGCAGAGCGGGTACAACCGCTCCACCAGCGCGTGCATCCAGGTCCCGTCAAGCATCACACGAACCGCAGGGTGTCGTCGACCGCACCGGCCTCGCGGTGCTGCTTGAGCCGGGCGAGCCGGGTGAAGCTCTGCTCGAACGAGCGGTGGGTGAGCCCGTGCCGCTGGTAGGCCTCGACCAGCTCGACCGCGCCGTCCTTGACCGACCACTCGCAGGCGAAGCCGGGGATCGCGGCGCGGAACCGGGAGAAGTCGACCCGGTAGGAGCGCGGGTCGGCGCCGGCCTCGCCGGTGATCCGCAGCCGCGAGCCGGGCACGGCCTCGACGACCTGCTCGGCGATCTCCGCGACGGTCACGTTGTTCCGCTCGGTGCCGATGTTGAACGCCTTGTCGTGCACGGCTTCCCGGGGCGCGACGAGCGCGGCGGCGAAGGCCCGCGCGATGTCCTTCGCGTGCACCAGCGGCCGCCACGGCGTGCCGTCGGAGAGCACCAGCACCTCGCCGGACAGGCACGCGTGCCCGACCAGGTTGTTCAGCACGATGTCCGCGCGCAGCCGCGGAGAGAAGCCGAACGCGGTGGCGTTGCGCAGGTACACCGGGGAGAAGTCGTCGTCGGCCAGCTCGTGCAGGTCGTCCTCGACCAGCACCTTCGACTCCGC
This sequence comes from Amycolatopsis tucumanensis, assembly GCF_021654135.1. Taxonomy (GTDB): domain Bacteria; phylum Actinomycetota; class Actinomycetes; order Mycobacteriales; family Pseudonocardiaceae; genus Amycolatopsis_E; species Amycolatopsis_E tucumanensis. Next base: position 72,527 of record NZ_JAKGSD010000009.1, read on the forward strand.
GTACGGCGTCACCGGCCGCAGCGGCGCGTCCTCGTTGACCAGGTCCGCGCCGCCGGAGGCGCCGTACACCGAGCACGTCGACGCGTACAGGAAGCGGGACACCCCGGCGTCCTTGGCCAGCCGCGCCAGCCGGACGGCCGCCTTGTGGTTGATCTCGTAGGTCAGCTCGGGCGCGAGCGCGCCCAGCGGGTCGTTGGACAGCGCCGCCAGGTGGATCACGGCGTCCACACCGGACACCTGTTCCGGCGTCACGTCCCGCAGGTCCACCCGGTGCCCAGGCGGGTCCTGCGGCGCCGGGCCGAGCACGCACTCGTCGAACAGACCGGAGTCGAGCCCGGTCACCTCGTGGCCGGCGGCGGCGAGCACCGGCGCCATCACCGTGCCCAGATACCCCTTGTGCCCGGTCAGCAGCACACGCATGACTCAACCCTCCAGCCGGAGACACAGCTTCCTGACGTGGAAGGCCTCCGCGTACCGCGCCTGGCACTCGATCCCCCGAATGCGGGCCAGCCCGAGGAACGCCTCCCGGTCGTACCAAGGACGATGTCGCTGCGAGGCGTAGTGCTGTTGCAGCAATTCGACTTTTTTCTCGGCGAGTTCGTCCCGCAGCGGGACGTAGGCCGACGGCGTGGTCAGGTCGCCGTCCCACTTGACGATCTCGTAGCCGAGGGTGAGGTGACCGCGGAACGCGGTGGTCACGAGCTCGGCCAGGCCGCGGTGGTCCTGGTGCGCGTCGCCGGTGCGGGGCGCGAGGATCAGGTCCGGATCGGTGCGCGCCCGCAGCTCCTCGAGCGCGTTCTTGGCCTCGTCCCAGTGCGCGGGCAGCCGGCCGTCCGGCAGCTTCAGCACGGTGACGCCGAGATCCGCGCCGGGGCAGAACGCCGCGAGCGCGGCCCGTTCCTCGTCCTCGCGCTCGGTGCCGCCACCGGAGAGCACCAGGGCGTCCACCCGCAGTCCGGGGCGGCTCAGCGTGAGCAGCGTGCCGCCCGCGCCGATCGCGATGTCGTCGCAGTGGGCGCCGAGCACCACGATCCGCTCGAGCCGCTCCGGAACCAGTCCGATCACGCCGGCACTCGGTCCTTCTCCCACAGCGCCCACGGGCGCACCCCGCGCGTGTAGGCCTCGTCGAGCGCGTAGCGCTCCTTGACGGTGTCCGTCGGCTTCCAGAAGCCGCGGTAGGGGTAGGCCAGCAGGCGGCCGCGCTTGGCCAGTTCGGCGCACCCGTCGGCGACCAGGTCGCCGTTCTCCGGGATGTGGTCGAACACCTCCTGGCGCAGCACGAAGTACCCGCCGTTCTCCCACAGCGGCATCTCGCTCACCGCGGTGATCGAACCGACCAGGCCGCCCTCGTCCATCTCCACGCAGTGGAACGACGACTGCGGCGGCACGACCATCATCGACGCGCCCGCGTCCGACCGGGAGAACCGCTCGATCATCGACGGCAGCGGCGCGTCGGTGAGCACGTCGGCGTAGTTGGCGAGGAACATCTCATCACCGTCGAGGTGCTTCCGCACGCGGCGCAGCCGTTCCCCGATCGGCGACTCGATCCCGGTCTGCACGAACGAGATCGTCCAGTCGGCGATGTCCGTGGACAGCAGTTCCGCCTTGCCGCCGCGCAGCACGAAGTCGTTGGACGTGGTCTCCTCGTAGTTGAGGAAGAAGTCCTTGATGTGGTGGGCGCCGTAGCCGAGGCACAGGATGAACTCGGTGTGCCCGAAGTGCGCGTAGTAGCGCATGACGTGCCAGATCAGCGGCCGGGGACCGACCATGGCCATGGGTTTGGGCACGTCGGAGGCGGTGCCGTTGCGCATCCGCATCCCGTACCCGCCGCAGAACAGGACGACCTTCACGTTGGGTTCACCTCGACGATTTCCAGGCGGGGTATGGGGAAGACGAGCTTGCCGCCCCACTCCCCGACGTAGGACAGCTGCTGGGTCAGTTCGTCCCGCAGGTTCCACGGCAGGACCAGTACGTAGTCGGGCCGGTCCGCGGCGATGCGCTCCGGCGGCAGGATCGGGATGCGCGTGCCGGGCGTGAACCGGCCGTGCTTGTACGGGTTGCGGTCGACCGTGTAGGCGAGCAGGTCCGGCCGGATGCCGCAGTGGTTGAGCAGTGTGTTGCCCTTGCCCGGCGCGCCGTAGCCGACCACGGTCCGGCCGTCGTCGGCCGCGTCGACGAGGAAGCGCAGCAGGTCGCGGCGCACCTTGGCGACCCGGGCGGCGAACTCGGTGTAGCCCGAGAGCTCGTGCAGCCCGGCGGCTTTTTCCCTGGCCAGGACGTCGACCATCCGCCCGCTCGGCTCACCGGCGGTCTCCGCGGGCCGGGCCCACAGCCGGATCGACCCGCCGTGCGTCGGCAGCAGCTCGACGTCCACAAGGGACAGTCCGCCGGACGCGAGCGCCCGCTGCGCCGAAGCCACCGTGTAGTACTGGAAGTGCTCGTGGTAGATCGTGTCGTACTGGGTCTTCTCGATGAGCGTCAGCAGGTGCTGCACCTCGATGGACACCCAGCCGTCGTCGGCGACCAGCGCCCGCAGGCCCTTCGTGAAGCCGATGACGTCCGGGATGTGCGCGTAGACGTTGTTCGCCACCACCAGATCCGCCGGCCCGTGCTCGGCCCGCACCGCCGCCCCGGTCTCCGGCCCGAGGAACGCGGTCAGCGTCGGCACGCCCGCGTCCCTGGCGGCTTGGCCGACGTTCACCGAGGGCTCCACGCCGAGGCACCGGATGCCCTGTGCCACAACGTGTTTGAGCAGATACCCGTCGTTGCTGGCGACCTCGACGACGAACGATTCGCCGTCCAGGCCCAGCCGGTCCACCGCGCCCGCGACGAACCTGCCCGCGTGGTCCACCCAGGATTCCGAATACGACGAGAAATACGCGTATTCGGTGAATGTCTCCTCCGGCGTGATCAACGGCGGGATCTGTGCGAGCCAGCAATCCGTGCACACCCGCAGGTGCAACGGAAAGGTATTTTCCGACTCGTCGAGTTGGGCTTCGGTCAGGAACAGCTCACACGGCGGAGTCGCACCGAGATCGACGACACTCGCCAGCCGGGTCGAGCCACAGAGTCGGCAGGTGGTCATGCCCCCTGATTCGGGAGACGAGAAGGACCTGTTACAGACACCGCGGCCGGTTCCGCCCACCGATCTCGAAATGAGACACGGGAACTACTTGCGGATCTCCAGCGTGCAGCACTTCGGACCGCCGCCCGCCTTGCGCAGTTCGGAGATGTCGACGAGCACCGGTTCGTAGCCGCGCACCACGAGCCGCTCAGCGAGGTCCGTGGCTTCCAGCGGCAGCACGACGTTGCGCCCGTCGGAGACGCCGTTGAGACCGAAGCACTCCGCGTCCGCCGCGGTGGCGAGCACGGCGTCCGGGAACAGGCGCGCCAGGACGCGGCGCGAGCCGGCCGAGAACGCCTCCGGGTAGTAGGCGATGTGGGCCGGCGTCGTGTCCGTGGCCTCGCTCAGCACGAACAACGCGGTGTCGAGGTGGTAGTAGCGCGGGTCGGTCAGCCGCAGGGACAACACCGGCACCCCGAGCACCTCCTGCGCTTCGGCGTGCGCGGCGGGGTCGGTGCGGAACCCGGTGCCGGCGAGCAGCATCCGCCCGGTCCACGCGAAGTCGCCCTCGGCCTCGTTGACGTAGGACGGCATGACGACGTCGCGGTAGCCGTGCTCGGTGAACCAGCGGCGGAAGTGCTCGGCCTCGGCGGCGCGCTGCGGGGCGCGGAAGCGGGCGCCGAGCACCCGGCCGTCGATCACGGTCCCGGAGTTCGCGGCGAAGACCATGTCCGGCAGCCCCGGCTGCGGCTCGATCTCCTCGACGGTGTGGCCGAGGCGGCGGTAGGTGTCCCGCAGCTCGCGCCACTGCGTCATCGCCCGCTCGGCGCTGACCGGTCGCGTCGGGTCCATCCAGGGGTTGATCGCGTAGTCGACGGCGAAGAACCGGGGCGGGCACATGAGGTACCGGCGGGTGGTCGGAACCCGAGTCGTCATGAGATCACGGTATGTCTCGATTCAGGGACAATCAATCGCTGTTTCTTGCTCATCCACCTGCTAAACATTGCGTGTGAACTCGCTCGACCAGCAGATCGTTTCGTGCCTCGTGACGAACGCGCGCGCCAGCTACGCCGAGATCGGGAAGGTCGTCGGGCTGTCCGCGCCGGCGGTCAAACGCCGCGTGGACCGGCTGCTGGAAACCGGGGTGCTGCGCGGCTTCACCGCGGTCGTCGACCCGGAGGCGCTGGGCCGGGGCACCGAGGCGTTCGTCGAGGTGCACTGCCGCGGCAACATCTCCCCGGCTCGCATCCGCGCGCGGCTGGAACCGCTGCCCGAGGTCGTCGCCGCCTACACGGTGACCGGTGCGGCGGACGCCATCGTGCACCTGCGCGCCGCCGACATCCACCAGCTCGAAACGGCACTGGAGCGGCTGCGCGGGCTGGAGATCGTCGACCGCACGGTGTCCACCGTCGTGCTGTCCCGGCTCCTTGAGCGCCCGCCCAACCCCGCGACATGATGGCGGGCATGACCGAACGCATCGTGACCGAGCGGCGCGGCAGGGTCGCGGTGATCACCGTCGACGCCCCGCAGCGGCGGAACTCGCTGACCCTGGCGCTTTCCACCGACCTCGCCCAGGCCGTGGCCGAAGCCGAGCAGGACCAGGGCGTGCACGCGCTGGTCGTCACCGGCACCCCGCCCGCGTTCTGCGCCGGAGCCGACCTCACGACGCTGGGCAGTGCGCAGGAGGAGGGCCTGCGCGCGGTGTACGAGGGCTTCCTCGCGGTGGCGCGGTCGCCATTGCCGACGATCGCGGCGGTCGGCGGCGCGGCCGTCGGCGCCGGGCTGAACCTCGCGCTGGCCGCGGACGTCCGCCTCGCCGGCCCGCGCGCGAAGTTCATCCCGCGGTTCCTCGAACTCGGCCTGCACCCCGGCGGCGGTTTCACCTGGATGTTGCAGCGCGCGGTGGGTATCCAGCGGGCACGGGCGATGACCTTGTTCGGCCAGTCCCTCGACGCCGCGGCGGCGGAGGCGGCCGGGCTGGTGTTGCGCACCGTGGACGGCGACCACGACGACCTGCTGGAGGCGGCATTGGAACTGGCGGAACCGGCGGCGAACGCACCGCGCGAGGTCGTGCTCGCGACCAAGCTGTCGATGCGGCAAACCTCGACCATGGCCGAGCATTCCCGCGCAGTGGACACCGAGATCGAGCCGCAGCTGAAGTCCCTGAATTCCCCCGACTTCGCAGAACGGCTCGCTTCGATGCAGGCCACGATCACCACGCGGAAGTAGACGCTACCGTAAGTTACAGGTAACCGGTATCACACCGCCGATTCTCGTCACAGAACGACAAGTAAGGTGGAGGTATCGGCGGAAGTGTGCCCACCGGCCACGTGTCGACGAGGACGCAGCCTGTCGGGAGAGAGGGATTCTCTGACCCATGAGCACGAGCACGAACGGCAACGGTGTGCTGTCGGCGAGCCGGCCCACTGAAGTCGCCAAGCTGGACCGCGTGGTCATCCGGTTCGCGGGTGACTCCGGCGACGGTATGCAGCTCACCGGCGACCGCTTCACCTCGGAGGCCGCGGCCTTCGGCAACGACCTGGCCACCCTGCCGAACTTCCCCGCCGAGATCCGGGCGCCACAGGGCACCATCCCGGGCGTCTCGTCGTTCCAGGTGCACTTCGCCGACTACGACATCCTGACCCCCGGCGACCGGCCGGACGTCCTCGTCGTGATGAACCCCGCCGCGCTCAAGGCGAACCTGCGTGACGTGCCCAATGGCGGCACGATCATCGTCAACACCGATGAGTTCACCAAGCGCAACCTGACCAAGGTCGGCTACGACAGCGACCCGCTGGAGGACGACACGCTGTCGGCGTTCCAGGTGCACCGGGTCGCCATGTCGACCCTGACCCAGGGCGCGCTGGAGGGCACGGGCCTCGGCAAGAAGGACGCCGAGCGGTGCAAGAACATGTTCGCGCTCGGGCTGCTGTCGTGGATGTACCACCGGCCGACCGAGGGCACCGAGGCGTTCCTGCGCGAGAAGTTCGCCAAGAAGCCGGACATCGCCGAGGCCAACATCCTGGCCTTCCGCGCGGGCTGGAACTACGGCGAGACCACCGAATCGTTCGCCACCACCTACGAGGTGGCGCCGGCGAAGCTGGACAAGGGCACCTACCGGCAGATCACCGGCAACACGGCACTGGCGTACGGCATCGTGGCCGCCGGGCAGCGCGCCGGGCTGCCGGTCCTGCTGGGCACGTACCCGATCACGCCGGCGTCGGACATCCTGCACGAGCTGTCCCGGCACAAGAACTTCGGCGTGCTGACCTTCCAGGCCGAGGACGAGATCGCCGGCATCGGCGCCGCGCTGGGCGCCTCCTACGGCGGCGCGCTCGGCGTGACCTCGACGTCCGGGCCGGGGGTGGCGCTGAAGTCGGAGACCATCGGCCTCGGCGTGATGCTGGAGCTGCCGCTGGTCGTGATCGACGTGCAGCGCGGCGGCCCGTCGACCGGTCTGCCGACCAAGACCGAGCAGGCCGACCTGCTGCAGGCGATGTTCGGCCGCAACAGCGAATCGCCGCTGCCGGTCATCGCGCCGCAGTCCCCCGGCGACTGCTTCGCGGCGGCCATCGAGGCGGTGCGGATCGCGTTGAAGTACCGGACGCCGGTGATGATCCTGTCCGACGGCGCGAACGCCAACGGCTCGGAGCCGTGGCTGATCCCGAACGTCGAGGACCTGCCTGACCTGTCGGTGGAGTTCGCCTCGGAGCCGAACGCGGCCGACGGGTCCGGCGAGTTCTGGCCGTACGTGCGCGACCCGGAGACGCTGGCCCGCGCGTGGGCCGTGCCCGGCACGCCGGGTCTGGAGCACCGCATCGGTGGTCTGGAGAAGCAGGACGGCAAGGGCAACATCTCCTACGACCCGGACAACCACGACCACATGGTCCGGCTGCGGCAGGCCAAGATCGACGGCGTCGACGTGCCGGACCTGGAGGTCGACGACCCGTCCGGCGAGGCGCGGGTGCTGGCGCTGGGCTGGGGTTCGACGTTCGGCCCGATCGGCGCCGCGGCCCGCCGCGTGCGCAAGCAGGGCATGCCAATCGCACAGGCGCACCTGCGGCACCTGAACCCGTTCCCGAAGAACCTGGGCGAGGTCCTGGCCCGGTACGACAAGGTCGTGGTGCCGGAGATGAACCTGGGGCAGCTCGCCCTGCTGCTGCGCGCCAAGTACCTCGTGGACGTGCACTCCTACACGAAGGTCGCCGGCCTGCCGTTCAAGGCCGAGGAACTCCAGCACGTCTTCACCGACATCATCGAAGGAGCGCTGACCCGATGACCGCCACCGACTTGGGCCTGCCCACCGTGGGCGGTCTGGACCTGGTGCCGACCACGGACGAGACCCAGAAGGCGAAGGACTTCAAGTCCGACCAGGAAGTGCGCTGGTGCCCGGGCTGCGGGGACTACGTCGTGCTCAACACGGTGCAGTCGTTCCTGCCCACGCTCGGGTTGAAGCGCGAGAACATCGTGTTCGTCTCCGGCATCGGCTGCTCGTCGCGGTTCCCGTACTACCTCAACACCTACGGGATGCACTCGATCCACGGCCGCGCGCCGGCGATCGCGACCGGTCTGGCGACCACGCGGCCGGACCTGTCGGTGTGGGTGGTCACCGGCGACGGCGACGCGCTGTCCATCGGCGGCAACCACCTGATCCACGCGTTGCGCCGCAACGTCAACATCAAGATCCTGCTGTTCAACAACCGGATCTACGGCCTGACGAAGGGCCAGTACTCGCCGACCTCGGACCCGGGCACGATCACCAAGTCGACCCCGATGGGCTCGGTGGACACGCCGTTCAACCCGATCTCGCTGGCGCTGGGCGCGGAGGCCTCCTTCGTCGGCCGGGCGCTGGACTCCGACAAGAAGGGCCTGACCGAGGTGCTCACCGCGGCGGCCCAGCACCGCGGCTCGGCGCTGGTGGAGATCTACCAGAACTGCCCGATCTTCAACGACGGCGCGTTCGACGTGCTCAAGGACAAGGACGAGGCCGCGCACCGGATCATCCCGTTGCGGGCCGGCGAGCCGATCCGCTTCGGCCCGGAGGGCGAGTACGGCGTGGTGCCGAACCGCTGGGGCGGCTTCGAGATCGCCAAGGTGGCGGAGGTCGGCGAGTCCGAGCTGATCGTCCACGACCCGGCGATCGAGGACACCGCGTACGCGTTCGGGTTGTCGCGGATCGGCGACCAGCACCTCAACCACACGCCGACGGGCATCTTCCGCCAGGTTTCCCGTCCCACGTACGACGACCAGGCTCGCGCCCAGGTCGAGCAGGCCCGCTCCGCGAAGCCGGCCGACCTGCAGGCGCTGCTGACCGGCAAGGACACGTGGACGGTCGACTGACCGCACGAAGAAGCCCCGCACGAATCGTTCGTGCGGGGCTTCTTTGTTGGTTCAGAGCGGCCGGAATCCGACCCGCTCGGCGTCGTCGGCGGTGCGGAACCACACCTCGGCGATCATGCGGTCGTACTGCGGCGAGTCCTCGGTGCAGTAGCGCAGCGCGGTGACGCTGGCCTTGACCGTGAACTCCTCGGACGGCTTCCCACCGCCGGGCCGCGGCATCGCCGAGCCGGGGCCGAACGGGCCCGGCGGCACCGAACCGTCCGCGCGCGTGCGCGGGGTCGGCTCGAACAGGGAGCCGCTGCGGCCGCCCTCCTCGGGCCGGGGCGCGCGCCGCTCGACGGTCCGCATGGACGGCTGGACCGGCTTCGGCGGGTCGAAGGCGTGCGCCGACCGCCGCGGCTGCCGCTTGGGCAGGACCTGGGTGGTCTCGGTGGCCGTCTCCTCGGCCGGGGGCTGCGGCTGGTCCTCGAACGCGTAGGCCGGCGGCTCGGGCTCCGGCGCGGCGAACGGCGTGAAGGCCGACTCCTCCGCGCGCGCCGGTTCGGGCGCGTGGTCGGGGTCGAACAGCGACCCGCGCTCCGGCTCCGGAGCCCGCTCCCGCCCGAACAGCGCCCCGCGCTCCTCACCCCGGACCGCCTGGCGCTCCTCACCCCGAAGGGCCGGATCCGGCTGGAACAACGTGGTCGCCTCCGCGGGCGACTCGTCCCGCTGGAACAACGACCCGGCAGGCCGCTCCTGCTCGAACGCGGCCTGCCCAGCCTGGTCCTGCCCGAACGCGGCCTGCCCAGCCTGGTCCTGCTCGAACAGCGACCCCCGGCCGGCAGGCGGCTCCTCTTGCCCATGGCGCGGCTTCCGCCCAGCCCCGGCGTCATCCTGTGCAGCAACCTGGCCGCCCTGCCCGTGGCGCGGCTCCCGCTCGGCCCCGGCTTGGTCCTGCTCAGCCACATACCCAGCGGCGTCGGCCTGCCCATGGCGCGACTCCTGCTCGTACCCGGCCTCGGCCGGCTCGAACAGCGCGCCGCGCTCAGCCTCTTCGCGGCCGTAGGCAGCATCGCCCTGCCCGTGGCGCGACTCCTGCTCGTACCCGGCCTCGCCCGGCTCGAACAGCGCGCCGCGCTCAGCCTCTTCGCGCCCGTACCCCGCGACCTGCTCCCGGCCGAGCCCCGCGTCGCCCACGTGCAGCGCGCCCCGCTCGGCGGCGTCGTCCCGCTCGCGGCCGAACGCGTCGAAGACCGTCGTCGCCTCGGCCTGCGGCTCCTCCGGCTCGAACAGCGAGTCGTCGTCGATCTCGGAGCCCGGCTGGTACCCGGGCGACCGTCCGGCGAGGCTGTCGCGCTCCAGCCAGGACGGCGTGGCGTGCTGCTCCTCCGCCTCGGGCGTCTCCGCGGCGATCGGTTCCTTCCGCGCGACCGGCGCGGACACCGGCTCCCGCTCGATCGTGCGGGTCGGCTGCGCGGCGGGCGCGCTCTGCGCGGCGAGGAGTCTGCGCTCCAGGTGCCGGCTTCTCGCCTGAGCGGGCCGGGCCAGGAACAACCAGGTCAGCAGCACCCCGACCACGAATGCCGCCGCGCTCCACAGCCAGACCTGTCCGAAAATGGACATCCGTGCTGCCCTTCCTTTCCTACCGCGCGGTTACCACTCACAGTGACGCCGCAGCGGCTCACGCATGACGCGCGATCTACCTGGTCCGCGCGACGAGGTAGTCCGCGACGGACTCGCACGCGTCCCTCGCGGGCCCGGCCGGCAGGGGGGCCAGCTCCGTCCTCGCCCGCTGAGCGTAGTCCGACAGGGTGACCATGGCGCGGTCCAGCCCGGTGGACGCCCGCAGCAGGGTCAGGGCCTCCTCGACCAGCTCGTCGTCGGTGATCGGACCCGCCAGCAGCTCCACCAGCCGCGGGTCGGTGTCCGGGTCGGCCAGCGCGTACAGCATCGGCAGCGTGCGCACGCCTTCCCGCAGGTCGGTGCCCGGCGTCTTGCCGGACTCGTGCGACGGCGAGGCGATGTCGATGATGTCGTCAGAGATCTGGAACGCGGTGCCGATGATCTCGCCGAACCGCTGCATCGCCCGGATCGCGTCCGGCTTGGCGCCGGAGACCATGGCGCCGAACCGGCCGGAGGTGGCGATCAGCGAGCCGGTCTTCTGCGCGATGACGGTGAGGTAGTGGTCGACCGGGTCCTCGCCCTCGCCCGGCCCGACGGTCTCCCGCATCTGGCCGGTGACCAGTTCGCTGAACGTCTCGGCGAGGATGCGGGCGGCGTCGGTGCCCAGGTCGGACACCAGCCGGGAGGCGTGCGCGAACAGGAAGTCGCCGGTGAGGATCGCGATGCTGTTGGTCCAGCGGGCGTTGACGCTGGGCGCGCCGCGCCGCATCGTCGCCTCGTCCATCACGTCGTCGTGGTACAGGGTGGCCAGGTGGACCAGCTCGACGGCCGCCGCGGCGATCACGACGTCGGAGTGGTTGCCCTCGCCGAACTCGCCCGCCAGCAGGGTCATCAGCGGGCGAAAACGTTTGCCACCCGCCTCGACCAGGTGCGACGCGGCGTCGTGGACGGCCTGCACCTCGCTGCGCGCGGTGTCGCGCAGCAGCTTTTCGACGTCGTCCAGTCCAGCGGCCAGCGTGCGCAGCAGCTGCTCGTCGGCGATCCGCAGGCCCACGCTCCCGCGCAGCTCCTCGATCGTGCTACCCCGGTGCCGCACTGACACGTTGTCCGCCCTCTCCGCACTTCACTGACCGGTCCTCACCAGCGTAATGGCTGCACCCGGGGTGTTCGTGGGCCCTCTGCGAACCACCCTGGTGATGCGCGTGACAACGGGTGCCCACACCATCGGGTGAGCTGCCCCGCAGGCCCTTCTGACCAGCACTAACGTTCGCGAAGTGACCAGCAGGAGGGCGCAGAACACCATCGTCGCGGCGATCATGCTCGGGATGCTGCTGGCGGCGCTGGACCAGACGATCGTGTCCACCGCCCTGCCCACTATCGTGGCGGACCTCGGCGGCGCGAACCACCTGTCGTGGGTGGTCACGTCGTACCTGCTCGCCGAGACGATCATGACGGTGCTGATCGGCAAGTTCGGCGACCTGTACGGGCGCAAGCGGGCGTTCCTGGCCAGCGTGGTCCTGTTCCTCGCCGGGTCGTTCCTGTGCGGGTGGGCCGACTCGATGGCCATGCTCGTCGCGTTCCGCGCGCTGCAGGGCCTCGGCGCGGGCGGGTTGATGGTGACCTCGGCCGCGGTCATCGCCGACGTCGTGCCGCTGCGCGAACGCGGCAAGTACCAGGGCGCGATCGGTGCGGTGTTCGGCGTCTCGACGGTGGCCGGTCCGCTGCTCGGCGGCCTGTTCGTGGACCACCTGAGCTGGCGGTGGGCGTTCTACGTGAACGTGCCGCTCGGGGTGCTGGTGGTCCTCGTGGCGGTGTTCGCGCTGCCCACGGTCAAGGCGGCGGTGAAACCACGCATCGACTACCTCGGCATCGTCCTCATCGCGCTCGCCTCGACCGGGCTGACCCTGGTGACCAGCTGGGGCGGCACCGAGTACCCCTGGGCGTCGCCGGTGATCATCACGATGGCCGTCGGCTCGGTCGTGCTGCTGGTGGCGTTCGTGCTGGTCGAGCTGCGGGCCGCGGAGCCGATGCTGCCGATGCGGCTGTTCCGCGGCCGGGTGTTCTCGGTGGCGGGCATCCTGAGCTTCGTCGTCGGGTTCGCGATGCTCGGCGGCATCACCTACCTGCCGACGTACCTGCAGCGCGTGCAGGGCGCGAGCGCGACCGAGTCCGGGCTGCGCATGCTGCCGCTGGTGGTCGGGATCATGATCACCTCGCTGGTCAGCGGCGTGGTGATCAGCCGCACCGGGCGGTACCGGGCCTTCCCGATCGCCGGTTCGCTCGTGCTGGCGCTGGGCCTGTACCTGCTGTCGCACCTGGATGCCACCACGAGCTTCTGGGTCACCTCGGCGTACATGGTCGTGCTGGGCCTCGGGCTCGGCTGCACCATGCAGGTGCCCACGATCGTCGTGCAGAACACCGCGGACTACGCCGACCTCGGGGTGGCGACGTCCGGCGTGAGTTTCCTGCGCACACTGGGGAGTTCCTTCGGGGTCGCGGTGTTCGGCTCCATCTACGCGAACAACCTGCCACCGCAGCCGTCCACGGAGTCCTATGTGGACGCCATCGGGACGATGTTCCTGATCGCCTCGCCGATCGGGTTGCTCGCGCTGGTGGTCGCGTTGTTCCTCAAGGAGGTTCCGCTGCGGGACACGTCGAAGGCGCTGGCGTCGGGCAACAGCGGGGTCGGCGAGGGCTTCGCGGTGCCGGGCTCCGGGGATTCGCGGCAGGAGCTGGAGAAGGTCGTGGGGACGGTGTGGTCGAAGCAGAAGACCGATCCGGGGCCGGAGATCCTGGCCCGCTCCGGCGTGCCGCTGAGCTACGCGCAGGCGTGGCTGATCGCGCAGATCTACCGCAACAGCGTCGACGACGGCGACGCCACCCTGCAGGAAATCGCCGTGCAGACCGGTGTTCCGGCGGGCATCTTCGAACCCACCGCGCGGCAGCTGGTGGCTGCCGGGCAGCTCGCCGAGGCCGACGGGCACTTCACGTTCACCGGGCACGGCAGCGACACGTTCGCCCGGCTGGTCGGCGCGTGGCGGTTGTGGGTGCTGGACAACGTGACGGGCTCGGAGGCCGCGGCGGGCCGGGATTTCACGGCCTGCGTGGACGAGATCGCGACGCAGCTGATCAGCAACAGCCGCGCGCTGACACCGCCGGACAGGCACGCGACGCCGGTCGGTTAGCACACCCGACCGACAAAAACGGCGCCACACCGGCGAAACGGCGCGACTTGTCCACATCGCCCTCAGCCATCCACAGAATCCCGTTCTGTTTCCCACTCCGCCGCCACACCGGGCATGCTCGAGACATCCCTTCCGAAAGGAGCCTCGAGAAATGACCGAGCAGACCCTCCCCGGCCGCCGCACCCGCAACCAGGCCCTCCGGCCCGTCATGGGCGAGGCGCGCGAGCGCGGGCTCGCGCAGCGGCACCTGCGCAAGCTGATGCGGCTGGCGCGCGAGCAGCCCTGCCGGTGCGGCGACGTGCACCGGCACGCATGTGCCTATCCCGACGTGGTGCGCGCGCTCAGTCCGACCTGACCCCGCACGCGGAAGTGCCCCCCGCCCTGGCGGGCGGAGGGCACTTCCGGTGGCGCGGTCGTCAGAAGGCGAAGGCGCCCGCTCCCGCCCAGTCGAGGGCGAAGGCGGGGGCGACGCCGAGCAGCAGGGTGATGATCACGCCGAGCGTGATCGCCGCCGTGGTGAACGCGCCCGGCACCGTCACGGTCGGGCCCTCGGGGGCCGGCTTGGAGAAGTACATGAGCACGACCACCCGCAGGTAGAAGAACGCCGCGACGGCGCTGAACACCAGCGCGATCACCACCAGCGGCGCCATGCCGTCCCGCAGCGCCGCCGAGAACACGACGAACTTGCCGACGAACCCGCTGGTGAGCGGGATCCCGGCCAGAGCGAGCAGGAGGAAGGTGAACACCCCGGCCAGCACGGGCGACCGCTTGGCCAGGCCGGCCCACGCCGACAGGTGCGTGGCCTCGCCCTTGGCGTCACGCACGAGCGAGACCACGCCGAACGCGGCGAGCGTCGTGAAGCCGTAGGCCAGCAGGTAGAACAGGGTCCCGGACAGGCCCTGATCGGTCATCGCGAGCGTGCCGACGAGCAGGAAGCCGGCGTGCGCGACGGACGAGTAGGCGATCATGCGCTTGACGTCGGTCTGGGTCAGGCCGAGCACGGCGCCGATCGCCATGGAGATGATCGCGACGGCCCACAGCACGCCGCGCCACTCCCAGCTGGTCGACTCGAACCCGACGGTCAGCACCCGCAGGATGCCGCCGAACGCGGCGACCTTGGTGCAGGCCGCCATGAACCCGGTGACCGGGGTCGGCGCGCCCTGGTAGACGTCCGGCGTCCAGGTGTGGAACGGGCCGACCGAACCCTTGAACAGCAACCCGACCACGAGGAGGCCCATGCCCGCGAACAACAGCATGTCCGACCGGTCCGAGCCGGCCGCGGCGCCCGCGATGTCGGCCAGCTTGACCGAGCCCGCGTAGCCGTAGAGCAGTGCCAGACCGTAGAGGAAGAACGCCGACGAGAAGGCCCCGAGGAGGAAGTACTTGACCGCCGCCTCTTGCGACAGCAGGCGCCGGCGCCGGGCCAGGCCGCACATCAGGTACAGCGGCAGGCTCAGCACCTCGAGCGCGATGAACATGGTGAGCAGGTCGTTGGCCGCGCAGAACGTCATCATCCCGCCCAGCGCGAACAACGCCAGCGGGAAGACCTCGGTCTGCATGCCCGTCGAGCCGACCTGGGCCCGGTCCTGCACGGTGCCCGGCCGGATCGCGGCCTGCGCGACGAAGGCGCCACCCGGCTCGACCGAGCGGTCCGCGATCAGCAGGATCGCGGGCAGCGCGAGAGCGAGGAGCGTGCCCCACAGGAACAGGGCGGGCTTGTCCACCGACACGGCGCCGCTGAGGGTGGTCAGGCCCTTGACCGGCGAACCGCTGACGTACACGGCCAGCGCGACACCGGCGGCGGCCAGACCGGTCAGGCTGAGCAGCACCTGCGACGGCCACCGCATGTGCCGGGGCAGGAACGCCTCGAACAACACGCTGACGCACGCCGCGCCGAGCACGATCAGCACCGGCAGGATCGCGTCGTACGCGATCTCCGGTGCGGAGATTTGCCCTTGCTGGGCCAGAATCCCGAGCATTTCACTGGCCTCCGTTGAGTGCGGAAAGCGTCGCGTCGACCGACGGGGTCACCGTGTCCAGCACGGGTTGGGGGTAGAAGCCGAGCCCGATGATCAGCACCACCATGGGCACCAGGATCGCCAGCTCCCGGCCGCCCAGGTCCCGGATCGTCTTGCGGGCGCCCAGCTCGGGGGCGATCGCGGCGCCCGGGCCGCCCCCGGCGCCGACCAGCGCGGTCCCCCGCACCGGGCCGGTCATCAGGCGCTGGTACAGCCACAGCACGTAGGCCGCGGCGAGCACCATGCCGACGGTGGCGAGGATCGCGTACACCGGCTGGGTCTCGAAAGCGCCCAGCAGCACCAGGAACTCACTGACGAACGAGTTGGTACCCGGGAGGGACAAAGTGGACAGACCGGCGATGAGCAGCATCCCGCCGAGCAGCGGCGTCAGCTTGAACATGCCGCCGTAGTCGGAGATCCGCGTGGAGCCGCCGCGCGCGATCACCAGGCCCAGCACCACGATCAGCATGCCGGTCGCGAGGCTGTGGTTGAGCATGTAGGTCACCGCGCCGACCCCGGCCTGCTGGGTGAAGGCGAAGATACCCAGCGCGATGAACCCGAAGTGCGCGATCGAGACGTAGGCGACGAACCGTTTCATGTCCTGTTGCCCGGCGGCGAGGATCGAGCCGTAGAGCACGCCGATCACCGCCAGCACCAGCACCAGCGGTGCCAGCTGCTTGCTGGCTTCCGGGAACATCGGCAGGCAGTAGCGCAGGAACCCGAACGTGCCGACCTTGTCCAGCACGCCGACCAGCAGCACGGCGACGCCGATGGGCGCCTCGCCGGCGGCGTCGGGCAGCCAGGTGTGGAACGGCACGAGCGGCGCCTTGATGGCGAACGCGAGGAAGAACCCGAGGAACAGCCAGATCTGGGTGCTCGCCGGCGCGTCCCGGACCACCGTGACCAGCGTCGCCCAGTCGAAGGTGCCGTTGCCCAGCTCGTCGGCGGCGAGCGAGTAGGCCCCGATCGCCGAGGCCAGCATGATCAGACCGCCGAGGAAGGAGTACAGGAAGAACTTGACCGCCGCGTACTGCCGGTTCGCGCCGCCGTAGCCGCCGATGAGGAAGTACATCGGGATCAGCATGATCTCGAACAGCACGTAGAACAGGAACACGTCGGTCGCGGCGAACACCGCGATGGTGATGGCCTCCTGCACCAGGATCAACGCGAGAAAACCACCCGCGCTGCGGTCCTGCGGCAGCTTGTCCGCCGTGCCCAGTGCGCCGATGACGATCGGCACCAGGAACGCGATCACGGCGATCATCACCAGCGCGATGCCGTCGATGCCGAAGGAGATGTGCACACCGAAGCTCGGGATCCAGTCCATCGAGCTGGTGTGCTGCAGGCGGGCGCCGGCCGGTTCGTAGGTCGCCCACGTCGGGATGATCATCGCCAGCTCGACGAGGGCGAACGCCACCGCGGCGAGGGTGGCGAGCCGGTCGTTGCGGCGCAGCCCGGTGACGACGCACGCGCCGACCAGCGGCCAGAGGATGAGGGCCAGTACCCAGGTCATGAGAACCTCACCATCAGCAGTGCGGCGACGAGGACGAACGAGCCGGCCAGCATCGACAGGGCGTACGAGCGGACGAAGCCGGTCTGCAGTCTGCGCAACCGCCCGGATCCGCCACCGAGGGCGGCGGCCAGTCCGTTGACCGCGCCGTCGACGCCCCGGCTGTCGAGGTAGACCGAGAACCGGGTGAGCCACATGCCCGGGGTCGCGACCAGTGCCTCGTTGACCGCGTTGCCGTACAGGTCCTTGCGGGCCGCCTTGACGACGGCGGAGACGTTCTCCGGCCGCTCGACCGGGGTGTCCCGGCGCCCGACGACGAGCCAGGCGAGCAGCACGCCGAGCGCGGACAGGGCGACCGTGATCCACGGGATCAGCGAGTGCGGGATCGCGGTGTGCTCGGCCTCGCCGAGCTCACCCAGCGCCGGGGCGAGCCACTCGGACAGGCGGTCGCCGAGGGCGAAGAACGCGCCGGCGCCGAGCGAGCCGATGGCCAGCACGATCATCGGCGCGGTCATCACCGGCGGCGACTCGTGCGGGTGGAACTCCTTGCCCTCGGCGGTGCGCAGGTCCCGCCAGCGTTCCTTGCCGAAGAAGGTGAGCAGCATCAGGCGGGTCATGTAGAAGGCGGTCAGCGCGGCGCCGAGCATGGCGGCGAGGCCGAACACCCAGCCACGCCAGCCCTCCTGGCCGAAGGCGGCCTCGATGATCGCGTCCTTGGAGAAGTAGCCCGACAGGAAGGGGAACCCGATGAGCGCCAGGTAGCCGAGCCCGAAGGTGACGAACGTGATCGGCATGTGCCGGTACAGGCCGCCGAACTTGCGCATGTCGACCTCGTCGTTCATGCCGTGCATGACCGAACCGGCGCCGAGGAACAGCCCGGCCTTGAAGAAGCCGTGCGTCAGGAGGTGCATGATGCCGAGCGCGTAGCCGAACGGGCCGAGCCCGACGGCGAGCATCATGTAGCCGATCTGGCTGACCGTCGAGTACGCGAGCACCTTCTTGATGTCGTCGTAGGCGCAGCCGATGATGCACCCGATCAGCAGGGTTATCGCGCCGACAAGGGTGACGATCAGCCTGCCCGTCTCGGTCTCGTTGTAGATCGGGTTGGCGCGCGCCACCAGGTACACGCCGGCGGTGACCATGGTGGCCGCGTGGATGAGGGCCGACACCGGGGTGGGGCCTTCCATCGCGTCCGGGAGCCATGCCTGCAACGGGAACTGGCCGGACTTACCGCACGCGCCGAGCAGCAGCAGGATCGCGATCGCGGTGATCACGGCGGGCGGGGCGTCGCCGATGCGGTCGAACACGCCCGCGTAGGTGACCGTGCCGAGGTACTTGAACATCAGGAAGATCGCGAGCGCGAGGCCGACGTCGCCGACGCGGTTCATCAGGAACGCCTTCTTCGCGGCGGTCGCCGCGGACGGGCGGTCCGAGTACCAGCCGATGAGCAGGTACGAGGCCAGGCCGACGCCCTCCCAGCCGAGGTAGAGCGTCACGAAGTTGTTGCCCAGCACCAGAACCAGCATGGAGGCCACGAAGAGGTTCAGGTACCCGAAGAATCGCCGCCGGTTGCGGTCCTCCGCCATGTAGCCGATCGAGTAGATGTGGATCAGCGCGCCCACACCGGTGATCAGCAGGATGAAGACGAGCGAGAGCGCGTCGATGCGGAGTCCGAAGTCGATCTGGAGGTCACCGACGCCGATCCAGGTGAACATCCTGGTGTCGGTCACGTGCCCGTCGCTGCCGAAGAACAGCACCAGGCCGTAGACGAACGACGCGATGACCGTCGCACACCCGAGGAGGTGACCCCAGCGGTCGGTGCGCCGTCCCCCGGCCAGCAGGACGAGCGCGCCGAGGGCCGGGAACGCGACCAGCAGCCACGATGATGCGATCACTCTCGAGCTCCTAGTACTTGAGCAGGTTGGTGTCGTCGACCGAGGCCGAGCGGCGGGTGCGGAAGATGGCCATGATGATCGCCAGGCCGACGACGACCTCGGCGGCGGCGACGACCATCACGAAGAACGCCATGACCTGGCCGTCGAGCCCGCCGTTGATGCGGGAGAAGGTGACCAGGGAGAGGTTCACGGCGTTGAGCATCAGCTCGATGCACATGAACACGACGATGGCGTTGCGCCGCACCAGCACGCCGACCGCGCCGATGGCGAACAGCAGGGCCGACAGCAGCAGGTAGTAGGTGGGGGTCATTCCTCGTCACCCTTCCCGACGAGCGCGTGGGCGTCGGGCTGCGGCTCGGTGCCCTCGACCTGCTTGCGCTCGGCTTCGAGCCGCGCCGTGGGCGTGGACTCGATGATGGTGGACAGCGACTCGGGCGCGACCGTGCCGTCGGGCAGGATCGCGGGGGTCGTGACCGAGTGGGACGTGGCGAACACGCCGGGCCCCGGCTTGGGCGAGATGCGTTCGTACTCGCCGCGGAACCGGGCTTCGACGAGTTCCTTCTGCGTGCGGCGGCCGCGTTTCTCGGTGAAGGCCAGCACCATCGCCCCGAGCGCGGCGGTGATCAGCAGCGCCGAGGTGAGCTCGAACGGGAACAGGTAGTCGGTGAAGATGAGGCGCCCGAGCCCGCCGGCGGTCCCGTCCGGCGCGGGAGCCGGGGTGACGTTGGCGAGCGCCCGGGTGAGCGCGGTGGCCATCAGACCGGCGATGCCGATGCCGAGGATGCCGCCCCACAGGCGCTGCCCGCGCAGCACCTCGACGACCGAGTCGGAACTCTCCCGCCCGACGAGCATCAGCACGAACAGGAACAGCATCATGATCGCGCCGGTGTAGACGATGATCTGGGTGAACCCGAGGAACGGCGCCTGCTGGACCATGTAGAGGATGCCCAGCGAGAACATCGTGAGGGCCAGGAAGAGCGCCGAGTGGACGGCGTTGCGCGCGAAGATCAGCCCGAGGGCGCCCAGCAGGGCGATCGGACCGAGGATCCAGAACGCGATGGCCTCCCCGGTGGACACCGCCTCGGCGGCCTGTGCCAGCACCATCACCGCACCTCCCCTCGACGAGCGCCGCCCGCCGGACGGAACCCGCGCGCAACGAACCCGGTAGCACCGGGCGCCAGCGGGGCAGCGCCTCGCGCCACCGCACCCGCGGCCCCACCGAGCGCGGCCACCGAACCAACCCTGAAAGTTGCCAACGGTGCGGCACCTCGCGCCACTGCAACCGCAGCCCGACCGGCAGCCACCGAACCGAACCCAAAACCCGCCACCGGGGCAGCGCCTCGCGCTGCCGCAGCCGGAGCCCCACCGAGCGCGGCCGCGGGATCAATGCCGCGGGCCACCGCAGCCGGAGCCCCACCAAGCGCGATCGCGGGACCAGAGCAGCGGGCCACCGCAGCCGGAGCCGCGCCGGGGGCGGCTACCGCGCCGGAGCGCGGCACCACTGTCAGCGTCCTCATTGGATTGCCTCCTCGCGGGAGGTTTCCACCGTTTCGCCTGTCGGGATGCCGCGGCCGCGGGCCAGTTCGGGGCCGTGCACGTAGTAGTCCTGCTCGTCGTCGCCCAGGCGCATCGGGTGCGGGGGTTGCTCCATGCCCGGCAGGAGCGGCGCCAGCAGGTCCTCCTTGGTCCAGATCAGCTTCTGGCGGTCGTCGTCCGCCATTTCGTAGAAGTTGATCATCGTCAGGGAGCGGGTGGGGCAGGCTTCGACGCACAGGCCGCAGCCGATGCACCTCAGGTAGTTGATCTGGTAGTCCTTGCCGTACCGCTCGCCGGGCGAGTACCGGGCGTCCTCGGTGTTGTCGCCGCCCTCGACGAAGATCGCGTCCGCCGGGCAGGCCCACGCGCACAACTCGCAGCCGACGCACTTCTCCAGCCCGTCCGGGTGCCGGTTGAGCTGGTGCCGCCCGTGGTACCGGGGCGCGGCGGGGGCGCCGATCTCCGGGTACTCCTCCGTCGCCACCTTCTTGAACATCGTGCCGAAAGTGACGCCGAAACCCTTGATGGGGTCAAACAGTCCCATCGGAACCCTCCTTCCCGGCGCCCACCTGGGCAGGCTCCGAAGTACGTCCCGCCACCCGGCGACGGCGCTTCCCGGCGCCCCGCTCGGGCACCTCGGGCACGCGCAGATCCAGTGGCGGCAACGGGAAACCGCCGCCGGTGACCGGCACCGAATCGCTGTCGGCCTGCTTCTTCTCCGGCACCAGCAACGCGATCGCCACCGCGACCACCACCACGACCGCACCGCCGATCAGGATCTGGCCCGTCGTCAGGCCACCGTTGTTCCGGATCGCGCGGATCGACGAGATGATCACGATCCACACCAGGTTGGCCGGCACCAGGACCTTCCAGCCCAGCTTCATGAACTGGTCGTACCGGAACCGCGGCAGCGTCCCGCGCAGCCAGATGAACCCGAACAGCAACGCGAACAGCTTCACCGCGAACCAGATCAGCGGCAGCCACCCCTGGTTCAGCGGCGAGTCCAGCCCGACGAACGGGAACATCCAGCCGCCGAGGAACAACGTCGTCGCGAACGCCGAGACGATCACCATGTTCACGTACTCGGCGAGGAAGAACATCGCGAACTTCATCGACGAGTACTCGGTGTGGAACCCGCCGACCAGCTCCGACTCGGCCTCCGGCAGGTCGAACGGCGCCCGGTTCGTCTCGCCGACCATCGAGATCAGGTAGATCACGAAGCTCGGCAGCAGCAGGTAGAAGTACCAGCCACGGGCCTGCGCGTCGACGATCGCGCCGGTCGCCATCGACTGCGAGTACAGCACCACCCCGACGATCGACAGGCCCATCGCGATCTCGTACGAGATCACCTGCGCCGCCGACCGCAGCCCGCCGAGCAGCGGGTACGGCGACCCGGACGACCACCCGGCCAGGACGATCCCGTACACGCCGACCGACGAGCAGGCCAGGATCACCAGCACGCCGACCGGCAGGTCGACCAGCTGCAGCACGGTCTGCTCACCGAAGATCGACACCCGCGGCCCGAAGGGGATCGCGGCCAGCGCGATCAACGCGGGCACCGCGGACAGCACCGGCGCCAGGAAGTACACCTTCCGGTCCGCGCCGTCCGGGATGATCTGCTCCTTGAACGGCAGCTTGATCGCGTCCGCCAGCGACTGGAAGTAGCCGCCGGGGCCGACGCGGTTCGGGCCGGGCCGGTTCTGCATCCGGCCGATCGCCTTGCGCTCCCACACGATGAGGAAGATCGTCAGCAGCGGCCCGATCAGCAGCACCACGACGGTCTTGAGCAGGATCAGCCACCACGGGTCGTCCGCGAGCAGCTCCGCCCTGGTCATCTGCTCAGGAACCTGAGCAACCAACGGTGTCATCGCCGCGCTCCCTCGATGTTGACGACCGCCCCGTGCCCGGCGGCGAGCGTTCTGCGCAGCCGCGAGCCCTCGGAGTTGCCGGGCAGCCACACCACGTCGTCGGGCAGGTCGGCGACCTCGACGGGCAGCGTGATCGCGCCCCGCTCGGTCGACACGGTCACCTCGTCACCGAGCTCCGCCGCGGTCTTCGCCGACACCCGGGCCACCACGCGTCGCGCGGTGCCCGC
This sequence comes from Amycolatopsis tucumanensis, assembly GCF_021654135.1. Taxonomy (GTDB): domain Bacteria; phylum Actinomycetota; class Actinomycetes; order Mycobacteriales; family Pseudonocardiaceae; genus Amycolatopsis_E; species Amycolatopsis_E tucumanensis. The sequence continues at coordinate 94,772 of NZ_JAKGSD010000009.1, forward strand.
CAGGTGCGGCTCGTCCGCCTGCAGCGAGCCCTCGTCGAGCAGCTGCCGCCAGCTCGCCAGCCGCGCCTGCCCCGGCCCGACCTCGGCGGCGGCCCGCGCGGCGCCCGACTCCCAGAACCTGCCGTGCGACGCGCCCGACGAGCCCAGCCGGGCGAAGTCGCCGTACGCGGCGGCCGGGGTCTGGGTGAACAGGTCCGCGTCCATCTCCACGGCCAGCGTGTCCAGGACCCGGCAGTCCGGCAGCGCGCCGGTGCCTTCGAGCGTCGCGTCGAACTCGCGGCGCCTGCCCTCCCAGTTGACGAAGCTGCCGGACTTCTCGACCACCGGCGCGATCGGCAGGACCACGTCGGCGTGCTCGGTGACCGTGCTCGCCCGCATCTCCAGGCTGACCACGAACTCGGCCCGCTCCAGCGCCTGCCGCGCCAGCGCCGGGTCGGGCAGGTCGTCCAGGTCGACGCCGCCGACCACCACGCCGGACAGGTACCCGCCTGCCAGCGCGCCGATGATGTCGTTGGTGTCGCGGCCCGGCTCGGCCGGCACGGGCACGCCCCACACCGCCTCGACCTCGGCGCGGGCGGCCTCGTCGGTCACCGGCCGTCCGCCGGGCAGCAGCGTCGGGGCCGCACCGGCCTCCAGCGCGCCGCGCTCGCCGGCCCGGCGCGGGATCCAGGCCACCTTCGCGCCGGTGCGCGCGGCCAGCCGCCGCACCGCGGCGAACAGGCCCGGCACCTCGGCCGCCCGCTCGCCGACCAGCACGACCGCGCCGTCCGCGCCCAGCGCCGACTCGACGTCCGGCGCGTGCTCGGGGATCCCGTCCAGCGCCGCGGCCTCCGACCCTGGCACGCAGGCCAGCAGCTCGCCGAAGGTCTTGCGCACCGACGGCGTCGTCCACTGTCCCAAGTGGACCACCCGGGTCTGCTTCTTGCGGGCGGCCTTGCGCAGCCGGAGGAAGACGATCGGCGCCTCCTCCTCGGGCTCGAACGCCACGCACAGCACCGTCGGCGCGTTCTCGATCGCGCCGAACGTGACGCCGTGCTCCGGCGTCGTGCCTGCCACCTCGGCGGCGAGGAAGTCCAGCTCCTCCGGCGAATGCGCCCGCGCCCGGAAGTCGACGTCGTTGGTGCGCAACGCGACGCGCGCGAACTTCGCGTAGGCGTAGGCGTCCTCCAAGGTCAGCCGGCCACCCGCGAGCACCGCGGCGCCGCGGCTGTCGCGGGCCTTGGCCAGCCCCTCCGCGGCGATGCGCAGCGCCTCCGTCCACGCCGCCTCCCGCAGCTCGCCGGAGGCGTCGCGGACCAGCGGCCGCCGGATCCGGTCCGCCGCCGTGGCGTACCGGAACGCGAAGCGGCCCTTGTCGCAGATCCACTCCTCGTTGACCTCGGGGTCGTTGGCTGCCAGCTTGCGCATCACCTTGCCGCGCCGGTAGTCGGTCCGCTCGGCGCAGCCGGACGAGCAGTGCTCGCACACGCTCGGCGCGGACACCAGGTCGAACGGCCGCGACCGGAACCGGTACTGCGCGCTGGTCAGCGCGCCCACCGGGCAGATCTGGATGGTGTTGCCGGAGAAGTACGACTGGAACGGCGCTCCCGACGACGTGCGCGAGGCGAGGTCGAAGACGTCCGCCGTCTCGGCCGTCCCGATCTGCTGGTGCGCGCCGCGCTCCAGCAGGTCGATGAACGGGTCGCCGGCGATCTGCGCGGAGAACCGCGTGCAGCGCTGGCACAGCACGCACCGCTCGCGGTCGAGCAGCACCTGCGTGGAGATCGGCAGCGGCTTCGGGAAGGTGCGCTTGGTGTCGCGGAACCGCGAGTCGGCGCGGCCGTGGGCCATCGCCTGGTTCTGCAACGGGCACTCGCCGCCCTTGTCGCACACCGGGCAGTCCAGCGGGTGGTTGATGAGCAGCAGCTCCATCACACCCTGCTGGGCCTTGTCCGCGACCGGCGAGGTCAGCTGCGTCTTGACCACCATGCCGTCGGCGACGGTCATCGTGCACGACGCCTGCGGTTTCGGCATCGGCCGCCCGCCCATCTCGACCTCGACGAGGCACTGGCGGCAGGCCCCGGCCGGGTCGAGCAGCGGGTGGTCGCAGAACCGCGGGATCACGGTGCCGAGCCGCTCCGCGGTGCGGATCAGCAGCTCGCCCTTGGGCGCGATGACCTCTTCGCCGTCGATGGTCAGCTTCACGTGACCTTCCGGGACCGGCGTCTCGGTCTTGGGGTTCTCTGGCGCGATCGTCATGCCTGTGCTCCCACCAACTCGCGCTTGTTGCTCTCGCACAGGGCGAGGAATTCGTCGCGGAAGTACTTGATCCCGCTGGTGATCGGGCTGACCGCGCCGTCACCCAGCGCGCAGAACGACCGGCCGAGGATGTTGTCGCAGACGTCCAGCAGCGTGTCGATGTCCTCGGCCGTGCCCCGCCCGTCGACCATCCGCTCCAGGATCTGCGCCAGCCAGTACGTGCCCTCGCGGCACGGGGTGCACTTGCCGCACGACTCGTGCTCGTAGAACTGGGTCCACTTCATCACGGCCCACGGCACCGACACGGTTTCGTTGAACACCTGGACCGCGGTGGTGCCGAGCATCGACCCGGCCTCCGCGGCGCCCTCGAAGTCGAGCGGGATGTCCAGATGCTCGGCGGTGAACATCGGCGTGGACGACCCGCCCGGCGTCCAGAACTTGAGCGGGATGCCGTCCTTCATGCCGCCGCACAGTTCCAGCAGCTCACGCAGGGTCGTGCCGAGCGGCGCCTCGTACTGGCCGGGCTTCTCGACGTGCCCGGAGATCGAGTAGATCTTCGGGCCGGGCGACTTCTCCCGGCCCATCTTGCGGAACCAGTCCGCGCCGCCGTTGACGATGAACGGAACGCTCGCGATGGTCTCCACGTTGTTCACCGTGGTCGGCGCCGCGTAGAGACCGGCGGCCGCGGGGAACGGCGGCTTGAGCCGCGGCTGACCGCGGCGGCCTTCGAGCGAGTCGAGCAGCGCGGTTTCCTCACCGCAGATGTACGCGCCCGCCCCGGCGTGCACCGTGATGTCCAGGTCGAACCCGGAGCCCAGGATGTCCTTGCCGAGGTACCCGGCACGGTAGGCCTCCCGCACCGCCGCGTTGAGCCGCCGGTACGGGTGCAGCGCCTCGCCGCGCACGTAGATGAAGCAGTGGTGCGACCGCATCGCGTAGGCGGCGATGACGCAGCCCTCGATGAGCGAGTGCGGGTCGGCCATCATCAGCGGGATGTCCTTGCAGGTCCCCGGTTCGCCCTCGTCGGCGTTGATGACCAGGTAGTGCGGCTTGTCCTCGTTGGGCGGCATGAACGACCACTTCACGCCGGCCGGGAAGCCCGCGCCGCCGCGGCCGCGCAGACCGGAGTCCTTGACCAGCTGCACGAGCTGCTCGGGCGTGCCGCTCAGTGCCTTGCGCAGCGCGGTGTAGCCCTCCAGCTGCTCGTAGGTGGACAACCGCCAGGAGTTGGGGGACAGCCAGCGTTTGGTGAGCACCGGGGTGATGGGATCAGCCATTACTTCTTCTCCACTTCCGGCAACGGGGCGTCCGCCATGGCCGGGGCCGTCCAGCCCCGCTCCTGCGCGATCCGCGCGCCCATCAGGGTCTCCGGGGCCTGCGACGGTCCGTCCACTTGCGACCGGTAGGTCTCCTCGTCCTCCGGGAAGAACCCGGCCAGCTGCAGCTCGGCGCTCTTGAAGTCGCCCAGCGGCGCCCCGCGCGTCGGCTGGGGCTTCTCGCCGCGCCGCAGGGCGTCGACCAGTTCGACCGCGCTGTCCGGCGTCTGCTTGTCGTAGTACTCGTAGTTGACCTGCAGCACCGGCGCGAGGTCGCAGGCAGCCAGGCACTCGGCGTGCTCCAGCGTGATCGACCCCGGCTCGCCCGGGGTGCCCGCGGTTTCCTCGTGCCCCAGCGGTTTCCCGTCCTCACCGAGGTGCTCCTGCAGGGTGCGGTAGATCGCGTCCCCGCCCAGCGCCGCGCACAGCGTGTTCGTGCACACGCTCACCAGGTGCTCGCCGCACGGCTTGCGCTTGTACATGGTGTAGAACGTGACGACCGCGCTGACCTCGGCCTCGGACAGTCCCAGCTGCTGCGCGCAGAACGTCACGCCCTCCTGGCTGACGAACCCCTGCACCGACTGGACCAGGTGCAGCATCGGCAGCAGCGCCGAGCGGGACTGCGGGTAGCGGGCCATCAGCTCCTGCGCCTTGGCCACGGTGTCCGCGTCGAACAGTTCCTTCGCAGTAGTCATCGATCCACTCCGCCCATCACCGGGTCCACGGACGCGACCGCCGCGATCACGTCCGCCACCAGGCCGCCCTCTGACATCGCCGGCAGGGACTGCAGGTTGACGAAACTCGGTTCCCGCACGTGCACCCGCACCGGGCGGGTGCCGCCGTCGGAGACGAGGTGGAAGCCCAGCTCGCCGCGTGGCGACTCGATCGGCGAGTACACCTGGCCCGCAGGCACCTTGAAGCCCTCGGTGACCAGCTTGAAGTGGTGGATCAGGGACTCCATCGACTGGCCCATGATCTTGCGGACGTGCTCGAGCGAGTTGCCCATGCCGTCGCTGGAGATCGACAGCTGCGCCGGCCACGCGATCTTGCGGTCCTCCACCATCACCGGGCCCGGCTCGATCTTCTTCAGGCACTGCCGGATGATCCGCAGCGACTGGTGCATCTCCTCGACCCGGCACAGGTACCGGCCCCAGCAGTCGGCCTCGGTCGAGGTCGGCACGTCGAACTCGAACTCGTCGTAGCGCGAGTACGGCTCGATCTTGCGCAGGTCCCACGGCAGGCCCGCGGACCGCAGCACCGGCCCGGTGACGCCGAGCGCGAGGCACGCGTCGACCGGCAGGTACCCGACGCCCTTGAGCCGGTTGCGCCAGATCGGCTGACCGGTGAACAGCTTGTCGTACAGGGGAAGGCGCTCGTCCATCGTCTTGACGAACTCGCTCACCTTCTCCTTCCAGTCCGTCGGCAGGTCCTGCGCCACACCGCCGGGGCGGATGAAGGCGTGGTTCATGCGCAGCCCGGTCAGGTACTCCAGCAGGTGCAGGACCTCTTCCCGCTCGCGGAACCCGAAGGTCATCGCGGTGGTGGCGCCCAGCTCCATGCCGCCGGTGGCGATGTAGACCAGGTGCGAGCCGATGCGGTTGATCTCGCACAGCATGACGCGGATCAGCTCGGCCCGGCGCGGCGCGCGGATGCCGAGCAGCTTCTCCACGCCGAGGCAGTAGCCCAGCTCGTTGAACAGCGGGGACAGGTAGTCCATGCGCGTCACGAACGTGACGCCCTGGGTCCAGGTCCGGTACTCGCAGTTCTTCTCGATGCCGGTGTGCAGGTAGCCGATGACCGAGCGGAGCTGGGTGACGGTCTCGCCCTCCAGCTCCAGCACGAGCCGGAGCACGCCGTGCGTGGACGGGTGCTGCGGGCCCATGTTGATGACGATCCGCTCGTCGTGCTGGGCGTCCTCCAGCACGTCGTCCCAGTCACCGCCGCTGACGTGGTAGATGCGGCCTTCGGTGGTGTCGCGCGATTCGGCGTATTCGGCGGTGCTGTCGGCGCTGTCGCGGCCGGCGTCGCTCGTGTCGGTGCCGGTGCTGACGTCCGCGAGTCGATCGGTAGTCACGAGTACGACCTCCGCTGATCGGGGGGCGGGATCTCCGCGCCCTTGTACTCCACCGGGATCCCGCCGAGCGGGTAGTCCTTGCGCTGCGGATGGCCGTCCCAGTCGTCCGGCATGAGGATCCGCGTCAGGGCCGGGTGGCCGTCGTAGACGATGCCGAACAGGTCCCACGCCTCGCGTTCCTGCCAGTCGGCCGTCGGGTAGACCTCCACGATGGACGGGATGTGCGCGTCCTCGACGTCGACGGCGACCTCCAGCCGGATGCGCCGCCGGTAGGTCATCGACGTCAGGTGGTAGACCGAGTGCAACCGCTGCGGCACGTCCGGCCCGTAGTCCACACCGGACACCGAGCTGCACAGCTCGAACCGCAGCCCGGCGTCGTCGCGCAGGATGCGGCACATCGCGACGAGGTGCGCGCGGTCGACGTAGAGCGTGATCTCGCCGCGGTCGACGGTCACCTGGTGCACCGCGTCGGCGGGCACGTCGTTCTCGGCCAGCGCGGCGAAGAACTGGTCGGCGAACTCGTCGAACCAGCCGCCGTAGGGCCGTTCCGCCGGTGGCGGCAGGTAGGCGGGCAGCCGCAGGCCGCCGTAACCGGAGGTGTCCCCGCTGTCGGAGACACCGAACATCCCGCGGCGCTCACGGCCCGCGACGATCGGCTGCGCCGGGCGCGGCCCACGCGGCTCCAGGCCGGTGTCCGGGCGCTGGGCGCTGGACTGTTCCCCGCCGGGTTCGGGCTTTTCCTCGGTCATGAGCGCATCACTTCTTCGCGTACTTGATCGACGACGGGATCAGCTCGGTCTGGTGCCCGGCCAGCGCGGCGGCGCGGCGCGGCCCCAGCGGCTCGTCCTGGATCTTGGCGTGCAGCTTGAGGATCGCGTCGAGGAGCATCTCCGGGCGCGGCGGGCAGCCCGGCAGGTACATGTCGACCGGCACGATGTGGTCCACGCCCTGCACCACGGCGTAGTTGTTGAACATGCCGCCGGAGGAGGCGCAGACACCCATGGCCAGCACCCACTTCGGCTCGGCCATCTGGTCGTAGATCTGACGCAGGACCGGGGCCATCTTCTGCGTGACCCGGCCCGCGACGATCATCAGGTCGGCCTGGCGGGGGGTGGCGGAGAACCGCTCCATGCCGAAGCGCGCGATGTCGTAGCGCGAGCCGCCGACGGTCATCATCTCGATCGCGCAGCAGGCGAGCCCGAAGGTGGCCGGCCACAGCGAGTTCTTGCGCGCCCAGTTGACCAGCTTCTCCAGGCTGGCCAGCAGGATGCCGTTGGGGAGCTGCTCTTCGAGTCCCATGACGTCCCTCCCCTAGTTCCAGTCGAGCCCGCCGCGACGCCAGACGTAGGCGTAGGCGAAGCCGACGGTCGCGATGAACAAGACGATCTCCACCAGGCCGAACAGGCCGAGCGCGTCCGCCGAGACGGCGAACGGGTAGAGGAAGACCATTTCGATGTCGAACAGGATGAACAGCATCGCGGTGATGTAGTAGGCGACCGGCATCCGGCCGCCGCCCACCAGCGGCTGCGGGGACGGTTCGATCCCGCACTCGTAGGCCATCTGCTTCGCCCGGTTGTACCGGCGCGGGCCCACCAGCGGGCCGAGCAGCACGGAGAACACCGCGAAGGCCGCGGCGAGGACGAACAGGAGGACCAGCGGCAGGTACATCTCGAGGCCGGGCCCCGAGGCGGCCTGCGCGAGGTGGAACTGCGACATCAGCACGGTGAATGCCGTCCTTTCCGCGCCGTTGCGAACGTGCCGCTTGTGAAACTGTTCACAATCTCCCTTGCGGGGTTGTGAAGCGGTTCACAAAGCATAGGGGCAGTGTAGGACGTGGCTCACATTGTTGTCGCGGGGTGTTTCGGGTAAGGCGAACCTAACCAAAGGATGCCCTGGTGGACGGCCATAAGCCCGAGACCAGCACGAAAAGGATCATCCCGATCACGCAACGCAGAACTGGTGTGACGTAACCCACGGTGAGCGCGGCCAACCTCCGCCGGTTGCGCGCAAGATCACGCCGGCGGAGGTGTGACGGAAGTCATCCGCGCAGCGGCTCACCGGCCTCGTGGAGGTGCCGCAGCGCCCGCGCCCAGGAGTCGACCAGACCGGTCTCCGAGTACGGCACCCCGATCTCGGCGCAGTACCGCCGCACGATCGGCCGCGCCAGCCGCAGGTGCGGGGTCGGCATGCTGGGGAACAGGTGGTGCTCGATCTGGTAGTTCAGGCCGCCCATCGCGACGTCGACGAACCGGCCGCCGCGGACGTTGCGGGAGGTCAGCACCTGCCGCCGCAGGAAGTCCGGCCGCTCGCCGCCGGTGAGGGTCGGCATGCCCTTGTGGTTCGGCGCGAAGATCGAGCCCAGGTACACGCCCCACAGGCCCTGGTGCACGGCGATGAACACCAGCGCCTTGACCGGCGACAGCACGAGGAACACCGCGCCGAGGTAGACCGCGAAGTGGGTGAACAGCAGGGCGGCTTCCAGCCACCGCTGCTTCAGCCCCGGCTTGAGCACCGCGCGGATGCTCGACCAGTGCAGGTTCAGGCCCTCCAGCGTGAGCAGCGGGAAGAACAGGACCGCCTGGTGGCGCCCGATGAACCGGGGCAGGCCGCGGCTGGCCCGCGCCTGGCCCTGCGACCACACCAGGATGTCCGGCGCGACGTCCGGGTCGAGTTCCTCGTGGTTGGGGTTGGCGTGGTGGCGCGTGTGCTTGTCCATCCACCAGCCGTAGCTCAGGCCGATGCCGAGGTTGCCCGCGATCCGGCCGGCGACCTCGCTCGGGCGGCGGGTGCGGAACACCTGCCGGTGCGCGAGGTCGTGCGACAGCAGGGCGATCTGGCCGAACAGGACGGCCAGCAGCACGGCGACGACCAGGGTCGCCCAGGAGTCGCCGATCCAGGCGAACAATGCCCAGGCGTAGGCGAACAGGACGGTGACCAGGCCGGCGCGCAGGGCGTAGTAGCCGGGGCGCCGGTTCAGCAGACCGGCCTGCTTGACGCGGCGGGCGAGGTGGGCGAAGTCGCTGCCGGTTTCGGCTTGTGTCGTGGGCACGCACCGAGTCTGTTGCGCCGCACGAAGATCCGGCAGCCGGTGCGCACCCGGGTCCGCGGTGGGGCAGGCCCCACCTCAGGCGCTGGGCGTCAACCGCGCGGCGAGGGAGTCAGAACGGGGCTTCGTCGAGGAAGCCATCGGCGGGGCCTCGAAGGTTCGGTTCCACAGGTCGCGGTCGTTCTCGAAGTGCGAAGGCCGATGGAAGCCATCACCGTCTGATCAACTGGCCGGATCAGCAGGAACACGGGAATCACCAGCTCAGAGCGGCGGACACTCGCCGCTTGAGCCAGCGACTGTCTTCCGGAGGGTTCCATGTCGTCGCTCGACGAGACACCAACGCCCGGCATTCCTCAGGCGCTGGGCGTCAACCGCGCGGCGAGGGAGATCATCCGGTCCACCGCGTCGCCGCCCTTGGCGTCGTAGCAGCCGGACAGGCCCTTGTAGATCAGCGGGATCAGCGGGTTGATCCGCAGCCCGTACTTGGTCGCCGCGCGCATGACCTTCGGGTTGCCGATCGCCTTCGCGAAGACGTTGCCCAGGCGGTAGTAGCCGCCCATCAGCTCCTTCAGCGCCAGCGGGTAGCCACGCAGCGCGCGCTCCCGCGACGAGCCCTCGGGCCGGGCCAGCGCCTGCACCACGAACTCCGCCGCGAGCTGCGCCGACTCCATCGCCGCCGAGATGCCCTCGCCGTTGAACGGGCTCACCATGCCGCCCGCGTCGCCGAGCAGCAGCAGGCCGTCGCGGTAGTGCGGGGTGCGGTTGAAGCCCATCGGCAGACCGGCGCCGCCGATCCTTCCGATCGCGTTCTCCTCGCGGTAGCCCCATTCCTCCGGCGTCGAGTCCAGCCACTGCCGCATCAGGGCGCGGTAGTCCATGTTCCGGAACGACTTCGACGTCGACAGCATCCCGAGCCCGACGTTCACCGTGCCGTCGCCCAGCGGGAACGCCCAGCCGTAGCCAGGCAGCAGCTGCGGGTTGCGCGGGTCCTTGCGGTCCCACAGCTCCAGGTGGCCCTCGATGAACGGGTCGTCGTGCCGCGGGCTCTTGTAGTACCGGCGCACGGCGACACCCATCGGGCGCTTCTCGTCGGTCTCGATGCCGATCGAGCGGGCCAGTCGCGCGGACACGCCGTCGCACGCCAGCACGAGCGGCGCGTGGTAGCGCACCGGGGTCTTCTCGGGCCCCTGCTTGCCCTCGACACCGATCACGCGGCCCGTGCGCTCGTCGGTGATCGCGCCGGTCACGGTGGTCCGCTCCAGCAGCCGGGCGCCGGCCTTGACCGCGGTCTTGGCCAGCAGGTCGTCGAAGTCCTGGCGGGTGCGCGAGACGCCGTAGGGCGGGTAGCTGGTCAGCTCCGGCCAGTCCAGTTCCAGCGTCAGCTCCGCGGTGAGGATCCGCAGGCCGCGGCTGTGCACCCAGCCGGCCTCCTGGCTGGTGTCGATGCCCAGGTCGATGAGCTGCTTCACACCACGCGGGGTGAGGCCGTCGCCGCACACCTTCTCGCGCGGGAACTCGGTCTTCTCCAGCACCAGGACGTCGATCCCGGCGCGCGCCAGGTACGTCGCGACGGTGGATCCGGCCGGGCCCGCGCCGACGACGATTACCTGAGCGTCCTGGGTCATGCCTCGGAGTTTACGGGCGGCTTGATCGCACGGTGGATGGCGACGACGCCGAAGGTCAGGTTCAGCCACTCCACCTTCGTCCAGCCGGCGCTCGCGATGATCTGCGCCAGGCTGCGCTGGTCGTGCCACGCGGCCATCGATTCGGCCAGGTAGGAGTAGGCCTCGGGGTTGGTCGAGGAGAACCGGCCGAGCAGCGTCATGGCCCGCAGGATGAACTTCTTGTAGACGAACCGGATCGGCGGGAATGTGGGGGTCGACACCTCGCAGATGACCAGCCGGCCGCCCGGCTTGACCACGCGCGCGATCTCTTCGAGCGCGGCCTTGGTGTCGACGAAGTTGCGGATGCCGAAGCTGATCGTCGCGGCGTCGAAGCTCTCGTCGGCGAACGGCAGGTGCAGCGCGTCGGCGGCGACCATCGGGACGCGGCGGTGCTTGCCGCTGCGGAGCATGCCGAGGGAGAAGTCCGCGGCGAGGCACCACGCGCCGCCGCGGGCGTACTCGGCGGTGGACACCCCGGTGCCCGCGGCGAGGTCGAGCACCCGCTCGCCGCGGCGGGCGTCCAGGACGCGGGACGTCGTCGTGCGCCATCGCCGGTCGAACCCGAACGTCATGACCGAGTTCGCCCGGTCGTAGCCCTCCGAGACGCCGTCGAACATGGCGGCGACCTCGTGCGGATCTTTGTCGAGGCTCGCACGGCTCATGTCAGGAGCCTAAAACAGACAACATCCCCTGCACGCTCGCGGGCCACGCGAACTCCTCCGCCCGCGCCCGGGAAGCCGCACGTCGCAGGTCCTCCGGGCTCTCCAGCAGGCCGGTCACGGCGGACGCGAACGCCCGCGGCACGTCCGGCACCGCGGCCCCGCATCCGGGCCGGACGATCTCGCGCAGCGCCGAGGACTGCGACACCACCACCGGCGTCCCGGACGCCAGCGCCTCCAGCGCCGCGAGCCCGAACGTCTCGTGCGGACCGGGCGCGAGCGAGACGTCCGCGCTGGCCAGCAGCCGGGCCACGGCGGCCCGGTCGGACACGAACCCGAGGAACGTGACCGGCAGCCCGCGCGCCCGCCGTTCCAGCGCCCGGCGGCGCGGCCCGTCCCCGGCGATCACCAGCCGCACCCGGTCCCCCGACTCGGTCAGCTCGGCGACCGTGTCCACGCTGCGCTCCACGTGCTTCTCCGGCGACAGCCGTCCACAGTGGACCAGCAACGCGTCGGCGCCGGAGGCCAGCTCGTGCCGCAGCCCGGGATCGTGGTGCGCGGGGCGGAAAGCCGCGAGGTCCACCCCGAGCGGGACCTGGCGGACGTTGGCGACGCCGATCCGGTCGAACTCCTCGCGGGCGAACGACGTGGTGCAGACGACCGTGTCGTAGTTGCCCGCCATGCGCCGGTTGGCGGCGTCGGCGACGCGGCGGGCCAGCGGACCGGGCACCAGGAACTGCTCCAGCAGCCGGTCCAGCCGCTCGTGTGAGATCACGACGCTGGGCACGTCACGCCGGTGCGCCCACACCCCCATCCCGCGCAGGGTCAGCCGGTCCGACACCTCCAGCCGGTCCGGGCGCAGCGCCGACAGCAGCGCCCGCACCCGGTACGGGTCGACCGCGCGGTAGCCGCCGGTGCCGGGGATCTTCGGCGCGGGCAGGCTGATCCGCCGCACCCCGGTCGGCAGCCGTTCCTCGGCGTGCCGGGGCCCCGGCACGACCAGCGTCACGCGGTGGCCGCTCGCCACGTAACCGGCGCCCAGGTGGTGCAGCGCCGTGCGCAGACCGCCGGACCTGGGCCCGTAGAAGTTCGCCAGCTGGACGATGTGCATGGCATCAGGCGGCTCGCGCGACGCGGCCGGTGACCACCTCGTAGTGGTTCACCAGCTCCGCGCACACCGCGGGCCACGTCCGGCGGAGCACGACCTTGCGGGCCTTGGTCCCCAGCCGTTCCCGCAGCGCCGGGTCACGCAGGTCGCGCACGCGCCGCACCAGCTCCTCGGCGAAGCCGGCCGGGTCGGGCGGCAGCAGGTAGCCGGTACGACCGGGCAGGACGAGGTCCCGCGGGCCGCCCGCGTCCGGCGCGAGCACCGGCAGCCCGGACGCCATCGCCTCCTGCACCGCCTGGCAGAACGTCTCGTGCGGGCCGGTGTGGACGAACACGTCCAGGCTCGCGTAGGCCGCGGACAGCTCGTCGCCGTAGCGGGCGCCGAGGAAGGCGGCGCCGGGCAGGCGTTCGGCCAGCTCCTCGCGGTCCGGCCCGTCGCCGACGACCACCAGCCGCACGCCGTCCACCCCGGCCAGCGCGGCGAGCCTGCCGACCTCCTTCTCCGGCGCCAGCCGCCCGACGAACCCGACCAGCAGCTCCCCGTTCGGCGCGAGCCGGGCCCGCAGGTCCGGGTCCGCGTGCTCCGGCGAGAACCGCTCGACGTCCACCCCCCGGCCCCACCGGTGCACGCGGGGCACGCCGTGCGCGCGCAGGTCCTCCACGGACTGGGTGGACGGCGCGAGCGTCCGGTCGGCCTTGGTGTGCAGCCGGCGCACCCATCGCCACGCGGCCCGCGCGCCGAGGCCGAGCCCGTACGCGGTGGCGAACCCGGCGATGTCGGTCTGGAACACCGCGATCGAGGGCACCCGCAGCCGCCGGGCCGCGGCCAGCCCGCGGGCGCCGACCACGAACGGCGAGGCCAGGTGCACCACGTCCGGCCCGAACGCGGTCAGCGCGGTCAGCACCGTGCGGGTGGGCAGGCCGATCGGCAGCGAGTTGACCACCGGCAGGTCCAGCGCCGGGATCCGCACCACGGGCGCGCCCCGGTAGTGCGTCGGCCCGGTGAGGCCGGGCGCGACCACCATCACGTCGTGGCCGGTGCCGGTGAGGTGCTCGATGATCCGCAGCACGGAGTTGGTCACGCCGTTCACCTGCGGGAGGAAGCTTTCGGTGACGATGGCGACGCGCACGATCCCCACCGTGGCAGCCGGTCCGGTTCGGGGAGAAAAGCCCGCGTGACCACGGGACCAACGGTGCCCGAACTTCACGAAGCTTTCTCCGCTTCACCTGGGTGTCGCGTCCCGGACATCTGCTGCCGCCACACTCGGCTGGCGTGACCCTCCTCTCCGCCCGTCCACCCCACCCGGTCGAACCGGGCTTGCTGTCGCGAGCGCTCGAGGTCGCCGGGCGGCTGGCCAACGACGCCACCGACGTGATCACGGCGACCGCGGGCCGGGGCGCCCACCCGGACGTGGCGGACTCGCCGTTCGACTGGGTCACCGACACCGACCGCATCCTGGAGCGGCACACCCGCCGCGTGCTGACCGCGGAGTTCCCCGGCATCCCCGTCGTCGGCGGCGAGTTCGGGGCCGACACCGGCGCGGACTCGGCGGCCTACCGCTGGGTGGTGGACCCGGTCGACGGAACGGCCAACTACGTCGCCGGGGTGCCGTGGTGCGCCTACAGCCTCGCGCTGGTCGACGCGTCCGGACCCGTCGTCGGGGTGGTCGCCGACCCCTACCGCGCCCAGATCTACGCCGCCGCCCGCGGCCGCGGCACGCGCGCCAACGGCAAGCCGGTCAAGCTGGTCGACCGGGACCGCATCGCCGGGTCGATCGTGTGCACCGAGCTGGCCCGCAAGGGGCCGTGGCCGGGCATGGGCTCGTTCATCGAACGCGCCGCGGAGGCGCACGCCGGGGTCCGCGTGCTCGGCTCGGCCGCGTTGTCGATCGCGCAGGTCGCGCTCGGGCACGCCATCGCCGCGGTGCTGCACAGCTACCACGAGTGGGACGTCGCCGGGTCGGTCGCGCTGGCCATCGAGGCCGGCGCCGTCGTGCTCGACCGGCGCGGGTCGGACAGCCCGCTGCCCACCGACGGCCTGCTCGTCGCCGCGCCCAGCGTCGCCGAGGAAGTCCTGTCGTGGTGGCAGGAAACCGAACGGGGCATCCGCGCGTCCTAGGTCCGCACAAGATCACGGACCCGGGAGAACACCACATGCTGATCTACGGCTGGCGCAAGAGCGTCCAGGAGCTGGCCACCGCGACCTACCTGTGCGGGAACTGCCAGAACCCGAGCGCGCACGCGCTGCGCCGCGCCGTCACGAAGTTCACGCTGTTCTTCATCCCGCTGTTCCCGATCAGCTCGAAGTACTTCACGGTGTGCACCTTCTGCGGCATGACGAACAAGCTGACCAAGGACGAGGCGCAGCAGGTCCAGGCCATGCAGCAGCAGGCGCCGCAGCCCGTGCCGCAGCAGCCGCCCGTGCCGCAGGCCGGTTACCCGCAGGCCGGACACCCGCAGGCCGGGTACCCGCAGCCGGGTCACGCGCCGCAGCAACACGTGCAGCAGTACCCGCAGCAGCAGATCCAGCCGCCGCGCCAGGGGTTCTAACGCGCCACGCGGTAGCGGAGGAAGGCGACCTTCCCGCTGAGAGTGCGGTTTTCGACGAGTTCGAGGTCCACCCGGCGCTCCCGGCGGGCGAAGAACGGGGTGCCACCGCCGACGAGCACCGGGTGGACCCGCACGAGGTACTCGTCGATCAGCCCGGCCGCGGCGACCTCGGCGGCGAGGGTCGCGCCGCCGATCGCGATGTCGCCGTCCCCCGGCTCGGCGCGCAGCCGCTCGATCTCCTCGGCCGGGCTGCCGGAAGCCAGCCGCGCGTTGCCCTCCACCGCGGACAGCCTGGTGGAGAACACGACCTTGGGCATCGCCTTCCAGATCGCGTCGACGCCGCGCACCTCCTCGATGGCGAGGCGGAAGACCTCCTCGGTGGGCGCCGACCAGTCGAACCGGCCGTCCGGCCCGACGATGTAGCCGTCCAGCGAGACGGACATGGAGTAGGTGACGCTGCGCACGGGAGCCCCTCGCTGCCGGAGGTCAGCCGGACTTCACCGGAGTCTCGGCCTCGGCGAGGGCGACCTCCGGCTCGGTCACCGCCGGCTCGCGGCGCAGTCGCTGGCGGATCAGCCAGGCCACCGCGCCCGCGACCACCCAGGTGATCAGGATCGTGGTGCCCAGCGGCAGCAGCGTCAACGTGGCCGTGCGGCCCGCGACGCGGGCCAGGTCCGGGTCGGTCGCGTCGTACTCGATGCGCACCAGGTCGCCCGCGACCAGGCCGCCCGGGTAGAGCACGCCGTTGGACGGGCTGTGCACGATGCCGTCCGGCGTCTCGAACCGGATGATCGTCCGGTCCCAGGCCACCGCGTCCACCTCGGCCGTCGCCGTGCCCAGGTTGCCGGTGATCGCCTGGTCGTTGCGGATCGCGGCGAGCAGCAGCCCGGCGCAGAGCACGGTGATCACGACGGCGACGGCGAGCACGCAGCGACGGCCGATCTTCAGCCACCACAGAGTCCTCGCCGTCACTCCACCGAGCATAGAAGGTGCGGGTTAACGGCTGTCTCCGGCCGCCAGCAGCTGGTGAGTGCGCTGGATGGCGGGGTAGGACCGCGGCTGGGCGGCGGCACGCAGGGTCGCCGCGCCGTTCGGGCCGGTGGCCGGCTTGCCCGCGGTGAACAGCCAGGTCTGGAACAGCTGCTGCAGCGGCTTGCCGGAGACCTCCTCCGCCAGCGCGACGAAGTCGCTGATGCGGGCGTCGTCACCCCGGTGCCGGGCCACCCAGGTGCGCAGGATCGTGAAGAACGCGTCGTCGCCGACGGCGGTCCGCAGGGCCTGCACGGCCAGCGCGCCGCGGTCGTACACGGCGTCGTCGAACTGGTTGGCCGCGCCCGGGTCGCCGGGCAGGACCTGCCAGAACGGGTCGTCGGTCGGGTAGGAGTCATAGACGTACTGGGCGAGCTCGGCCGCGGTGCCCTCGCCCTGGTGCTCCGACCACAGGTACTCGGCGTAACTGGCGAAGCCCTCGTTGAGCCAGATGTCGCTCCAGCGGCCCAGCGAGACGGAGTCGCCGAACCACTGGTGCGCGTTCTCGTGCGCGACGACCGAGGTGTTCGTCCCGGAGACGAAGAACTTGTTGCTGTACACCGGCCGCGTCTGGGCCTCCAGCGCGAAGGTCAGGCCGGTGCTGACGACCCCGCCCTGAGCCTCGAACGGGTACTCGCCGAACTGGCTCGCGAGGAACTCGACGATCTCCGGGGTGCGCTCGACGCTGGCCTTCGCCGCGCCCAGCGAATCGCCGGTGGCCGGGTCGTAGGCGGTGACGAACGGCTGCCCGCCGGGCGTGGTGGCCTGGTTGACCTCGAACTTCCCGACTTCGAGGGTGGTCGCGTAGGTGTTCTGCGGCTGGGTGCTGCGCCAGTTCCAGCGCGTCCAGCCGGCCCGCTGCTTGGTCTTGCGGACGAGCGTGCCGTTGGACAGGGCGGCGACGTCGTCGGGCACCTCGACCGAGACGTCGTAGGTGGCCTTGTCGGTCGGGTGGTCGCTGGCCGGGTACCACCACTGCGAGTTCTGCGGCTCGTCGACGGCGAGCGCGCCGTCCGGGGTCTTCTTCCACGCGGTGTAGCCGTCGATGACGACCTTGGACGGGGTGTCGGCGTAGGTGACGACGACGGTGACCGGCTGGTTCTTCGCGAGCGGCTTGGCCGGGGTGACCTCCAGCTCGCCCTCGCGGACGGTCCGGAAGGCGGCGGGCACGTTGTCGACCCGGATCCCGCTCACGTGGAGCCCGAAGTCGAGGTCGAAGCTGGACAGCTCCTGCGTGGTCCTGGCGAGGATCGTCGTGGTGCCGGCGAGCTGGTCGGTGGCCGGCTGGTAGGTGAGGCGGATGTCGTAGTGGGCGACGTCGTAGCCGCCGTTGCCGGCGTACGGGTAGTAGGGGTCGCCGGCTCCGGCAGCGCCCGGGGCGGGCGCGGCGGAGGCGGTCGAAGCGAGGAGCACGATCGCGATTCCGGTGGTCACGGCCCCCAGGCCGGCGCGAGTTCGCAGACGCATGGCGGGGACGCTAGCGGGAAAACTTCCCACCGGACACGTCCGAAAGATGGTTCCCGCTAACTGAGAGCGGTGGACACCGCCGAGCGGATGCGGGCGTGCAGGTCGCGGTGGCGCGACCGGTCCACCTGCACCTCGACCACCCGCAGACCGGGCGCCGGGCGCAGCGCCTCGCGGAACTCCTCGATCGTCCCGGCCCGCACGTGCGGGATGCCGAACCCGGCGCACAGCGCCGAGAGGTCCGCGCCGTGCGGGGTGCCGAACACGTGCTCGAACGCGTCCCGGTGCTCGGGCGCCCCTTGCTCCAGCAGCGAGAAGATCCCGCCGCCGTCGTCGTTGAGCACCACGATCGTCAGGTCCGGGCGCGTCTCCGGCGGCCCGGCAAGCAGGCCGTTCACGTCGTGCAGGAACGTCAGGTCGCCGAGCAGCGCGTACGACTGCCCGCGGTGCACCGACGCCGCGCCGATCGCCGTCGACACCGTGCCGTCGATGCCCGCCACGCCACGGTTGCGGTGCACCAGCACGTCCGGCCGCATCCGGCCGGCCAGCGCCACGTCCCGCGCCGGGTTGGACGAGCCGACCACCAGCAGCGCGTCCGGTGGCAGGGCGTCGACCAGCTCGGACGCCAGCCGCAGCCCGCTCGGCCACTGCTCGCGCCGCAACGCCGTGCCGACCGCCTCGTTCGCCAGCGCGTCCGCCCGCTGCCACGCGGCCAGCCACTCCGGATCGGCCGGCTTGGTCGGCGAGTCGAACCACTGCCCGACCTGCCGCACGTTGTGGGCGGGCGCGGGCCAGTCCGAGTCCGGGCGGACCAGCAGCACCTCGACGTCGGAGTCCGACAGCAGCTGCTGGATCTGGCGGAACACCGTCGGCCTGCCCAGGCACAGCACCTGCTCCGGCTTGTGCCGCCGGATGAACTCCTCGGCGCCGAGCAGCCACACGCCCGACGAGATCGCCGACGTCCCGAGCAGGCCCAGCCCGCCGGTCTCCGAGATCACCGGCCAGCCGTGCTGCTCACCCCACTCACCGGCCGCCCGCACCCCGCTGTCGCACGCGATGACCAGACCGCAGCGCGCCGACGGGACCACGAACGACGGCAGCGCGCCGAAGTCCGGCAGCTCGGTCCAGCGCTCCCCGCCGGGGCGGCCCTCCAGCGACTCGAACCACTCGTCGTCGCCGTCGGGCACCAGCGGCTCGCGGAACGGGACGTTCAGGTGGACCGGGCCGCACCGCCATTCGCCGTACGCCGCGTTCCATGCCCGGCAGATCTGGCTGCGCCAGTACGCGTTCTGGCCACCGCGCCGCTCGGCGACGGCCAGCTCGTCGAAGTACCGCACCGCGCCGCCGTAGAGCCGCTGCTGCTCGATGACCTGGTTCGCGCCCGCGGCCCGCAGCTCCGGCGGGCGGTCGGCGGTGAGCACGATCAGCGGGACCCCGGCGCGGTCGGCCTCCAGGACGGCCGGGTGGAAGTTCGCCGCCGCGGTGCCGCTGGTGCAGACCACGGCGACCGGTCGTCCGGTGCGCGCCGCGATGCCCAGCGCGAGGAAGCCCGCGCCCCGCTCGTCGATGCGGACGTGCAGCTGGAGGCGCCCGGCGGCGGCCGCGTCGTACAGCGCCAGCGACAGCGGCGCGTTGCGCGAACCGGGGCAAAGCACCACGTGCGAGACGGTGTTGCGGACGAGTTCGTCCACGATCACCTTGGCCTGGGCGGTCGACGGATTCACCGGGGACCCCCCGGCGTGTCACCCGTCACCACAGTCACACGGCCTATTCTCCCAAACGTGCATGACGCCCAGGTTTCCGAGCTGTTCGACCCGTCCGCCTGGACCGAAATCGAGGGTTTCGGTTTCACCGACATCACCTATCACCGTTCCGTCGAGGCCCGCTCCGGCAAACGCGTCGTGCGCGTCGCGTTCGACCGCCCCGAGGTTCGCAACGCCTTCCGCCCGCACACCGTCGACGAGCTGTACCGCGCTCTCGACCACGCGCGGATGAGCTCAGATGTCGGCTGCGTCCTCCTGACGGGGAACGGTCCCTCGCCGAAGGACGGTGGGTGGGCGTTCTGTTCCGGTGGTGACCAGCGTATTCGCGGTCGGTCCGGGTATCAGTACGCGAGCGGCGAGACCTCCGACACGGTGGACCCCGCGCGGGCCGGCCGCCTGCACATCCTGGAGGTCCAGCGGCTGATCAGGTTCATGCCGAAGGTCGTGATCGCGGTGGTCCCTGGCTGGGCCGCGGGCGGCGGGCACTCGCTGCACGTGGTGTGCGATCTCACCCTCGCCTCGGCCGAGCACGCGCGGTTCAAGCAGACGGACGCCGACGTCGGCTCGTTCGACGGCGGGTTCGGGTCGGCCTACCTGGCACGCGAGGTCGGGCAGAAGTTCGCGCGGGAGATCTTCTTCCTCGGCCGCGAGTACACCGCCGAGCAGATGCACCGGATGGGCGCGGTCAACGCGGTCGTCCCGCACGCCGAGCTGGAGGCCGAGGCGCTGCAGTGGGGCTGGGAGATCCTCGGCAAGTCGCCGACGGCCCAGCGGATGCTGAAGTACTCGTTCAACCTGATCGACGACGGGCTGGTCGGGCAGCAGGTCTTCGCGGGCGAGACCACCCGGCTGGCCTACATGCAGGACGAGGCCGTCGAGGGGCGGGACGCGTTCCTGCAGAAGCGGGACCCCGACTGGTCCGCCTTCCCCTACTACTACTGAGGTGCGCGTGCGCGAGGTCTGGCTGCGGGGTCCGGAGTCGGTCGACGAGCTGGCCGGGGCACTGGCCGCGGCGCTCGACGGGGGCGAGGCGGTGCTGCCGCTGGACGGCGGCGACCCCAAGGCCGCCGGGCTGCTGGCGGGCATGCGGCCGGACGAGCCGGTGGAGCCGGGCACCGCGGTGATCATCGCGACCTCCGGGTCCACCGGCGAGCCCAAGGGCGTGCTGCTGTCCGCCGAGGCGCTGCAGGCCTCCGCGGCGGCCACGCACGCGCGGCTCGGCGGGCCGGGACGGTGGCTGCTCGCCACGCCCGCGAACTACATCGGCGGCCTGCAGGTGCTGGTCCGGTCGATGCTGGCCGGACAGCCGTTCGCGGTGCTGCCGCCCGGGCCGTTCCGGGCGGAACGCTTCGCCGAGGCCGCGCGGCCGGTGCTCGCCGGGAACGGGCCGCGCTACACCGCGATGGTTCCGACCCAGCTGACCCGGCTGCTCGACGCCGGCGGCCCCGGCCTGGACGCGGCAAAGGCGTTCGACGCGATCATCCTCGGCGCCGCCGCGACCACCCCGGCCTTACGCGCCCGCGCCAAGGAGGCCGGGGTGCGGATCGTCCCGTCCTACGGGATGAGCGAGACCGCGAGCGGCTGCGTCTACGACGGGGTGCCGCTGGACGGGGTCGGCGTGCGGATCGCCGACGACGGCCGGATCCTCATCTCCGGGCCGGTGCTCACCCACGGCTACCGGCTGCGGCCCGACCTCACCGCGGCGGCGTTCGACGGCGGCTGGTTCCGCACCGGGGACCGCGGGCAGCTGCGCGACGGGCGCCTGGAAGTCCTCGGCCGCCTCGACGACGTGATCAACACCGGCGGGGTGAAGGTGTCCGCGGCGGCGGTGGAACGCCTGATCACGTCCCTGCCCGGGGTGCGGGAGACGTGCGTCGTCGGGCTGCCGGACGCGGAGTGGGGCCAGGTCGTGGCGGCCGCGGTCGTGCCCGAGGGCGAGGTGCCGGACGTGGACGAGCTGCGGGCGGCGGTGCGTTCGGCGGCGGGTGCGGCGGCCGTGCCGAAGCGGGTCGAGTTCGTTACCACACTCCCGCTGCGCGGGCCCGGCAAAATCGACCGAACAGCGGTCGCGGAGCAGATTTTTCCCCCGGTTGGTTGACATCCGGGGCGGGCCGTTTTTCAGTTAGCCAATGATCTCGCTGAAACGTCTCCT
This sequence comes from Amycolatopsis tucumanensis, assembly GCF_021654135.1. GTDB lineage: Bacteria > Actinomycetota > Actinomycetes > Mycobacteriales > Pseudonocardiaceae > Amycolatopsis_E > Amycolatopsis_E tucumanensis. The sequence goes on from NZ_JAKGSD010000009.1 coordinate 115,834, forward strand.
GGTCGCGGCCGTCGGTGCCGCGTTCGCCGTCCTCGCGGTGGCCGGCACGGCGGCGGCCGATCCGCCCCTGCCGGACTCCGGCACGCTCACCTGGTCCGTACCGGTCGCCGCGGAGTAAGCGCGCTCGACGAGAATGCAGTCATGGCGACTGTGACGGAGTGGATCGAGGGTGCCCGGCCGCGGACGCTGCCCAACGCGGTGGCTCCCGTGGTGGCGGGCGTGGGGGCGACGATCCAGCTGGGGGCGTTCACCTGGTGGCAGTCGTTGCTGGCGCTCCTCGTGGCGCTCGCGCTGATCATCGGCGTCAACTTCGCCAACGACTACTCCGACGGCATCCGCGGCACGGACGCCGACCGGGTCGGGCCGCTCCGCCTGGTCGGCTCCGGTGCCGCGGCGCCGAAGCTCGTGCTCACCGCCGCGCTGACCTGCTTCGGCGTGGCCGGGGTGCTCGGGCTGGTGCTGGTGGCGGTCACCGGGCGGTGGTGGCTGCTCGCGATGGGGGCCGCGTGCATCCTCGGCGCCTGGTTCTACACCGGCGGCCGGAAGCCCTACGGCTACGCGGGGCTCGGCGAGGTCGCGGTGTTCATCTTCTTCGGCCTGGCCGCGGTGCTGGGCACCGTGTACGTGCAGGCCGGGCGGATCAGCTGGGAAGCGCTGGGGGCCGCGGTGGCCGTCGGGTGCTTCTCGATGGCCGTACTGGTGGCCAACAACCTGCGGGACATCCCGACCGACCGGGTGGCCGGGAAGGTGACCCTCGCGGTGCGGCTTGGGGACGCCGGCACGCGGCGGTTCTACCTGGCGCTGATCGCGGTGCCGTACGCGGTGACGGTGCTGCTGGCGGTGTGGCACCCCTGGCTGCTGATCGCGCTGGTGACGGCGCCGCTGCTGCGGACCCCGGTGCGGGTGATCACCGGCGGGGGGAACGGGCCGGGGCTGATCCCGGTGCTGAAGGACACCGGGTTGGCGATGCTGGCCTGGTCGGTGCTGACCGCCGTGGGACTCGCGGTCAGCTGACCCACTTGCCCGTCGCCAGGAACCGCTCCATGCGGGCCGTGTGCGGGGTCAGGTCGAAGCCCTGCTCGGCGATCCAGTCGTCGTTGTAGTAGGTGTGCGCGTACCGCTCGCCGCCGTCGCAGATGAGGGTTACCACGCTGCCCACCTGGCCGGCTTCGAGCATGCCCGCGATGATCTCGAAGGCGGCGTAGAGCGCGGTGCCCGTCGAGCCGCCCGCCCAGTGGCCGGTGCGCTCCCGCAGCAGCCTGATCGCCGCCATGGACGCGGCGTCCGGAACCTGGATCATGTGGTCGATGACCGTCGGCACGAAGGACGGCTCCACGCGCGGCCGTCCGATGCCTTCGATGCGTGACGGCATGCCCGTGGTGTAGTCCATCGCGCCGGTCTGCCACGCCCCGTAGAACGACGAGTTCTCCGGGTCGGCCACCGCGATCTTCGTGGTGTGCCGCCGGTAGCGCACGTACCGGCCGAACGTCGCGCTCGTCCCGCCGGTGCCCGCGCCCACCACGATCCACGACGGCACCGGATGCCGTTCCGCGCGCATCTGCGCGAACACCGACTCCGCGATGTTGTTGTTGCCGCGCCAGTCCGTCGCCCGCTCGGCGTAGGTGAACTGATCGAGGTAGTGCCCGCCGCACTCCGCGGCCAGCCGCTCGGCCTCGCTGTACATCGCGGACGGCACGTCCACGAAGTGACACCGCCCGCCGTAGAACTCGATCAGCTCGATCTTCTCCCGGCTGGTCTTGCGCGGCACCACCGTCACGAAGTCCAGCCCGAGCATCCGCGCGAAGTACGCCTCGCTCACCGCGGTCGAGCCGCTGGACGCCTCGATCAACGTCGTTTCCGGGCCGATCTGCCCGTTGACCAGCGCATAGAGCAGCAGGGACCGCGCCAGCCGGTGCTTGAGCGAGCCGGTCGGGTGCACCGACTCGTCCTTCAGGTACAGGTCCACGCCCCACTCGGGCGGCAGCGGGAAGCAGTGCAGGTGCGTGTCGGCGCTGCGGTTGGCGTCGGCCTCGATCAGGCGGATCGCCTCGCGCACCCACGCCCTATTCGTCGCCGGCATCCTCGCCCCGCAGCTGGGCCCGCAGCTTCGCGCGCTCCCGCGCCCGGTGCTCGTTGCGCACCGCGAGACCTGCGGTGACCCGCGCATTCAGCTTGCGGAACACGAGCAGCCCGACCGGCAGGCCGACCACCACACCGACGGCGACGGCGACCAGCAACGGCACCTTCACCAGGACGAGCACGGCCGCCACGACGACGATCAGCCCGAACCGCGCGAGCAGGTAAAGCGTCAGGTCACGGCCCAGATGAGTACGGGTCTCGCTCACGTTTGACGAGCCTACGCGCCGGTCTGCGGCGGGTCTTCCAGCACCGTGTTGTTCGGCCTGCCCTCAAAGCGCGTGGACAGCACCACCGTGGTCCGCGTGCGCGCCACCCCGGCGATCCGGCGCAGCCTGCCCAGCGTGTGCTCCAGGTCGTCGACCGTCGGCACCCGCACCTTCACCACGAACGCCTCGTCCCCGGCGACCGCGTAGCAGCTCTCGACCTCGGGCAGCGCCCCCAGCTCGTCGGCCACGTCGTTGTCCTCGGCGGTGTCGGTCGGCTGGATGCCGACCAGCGCCGTCACGCCGAGACCGACCGTGCTCGGGTTGACGGTCGCGTGGTACCCGGTGATCACCCCGGCCGCCTCCAGCTTGCCGACGCGCTCGTGCACGGACGACGCGGACAGCCCCACGGTTCTGCCCAGCTCCGCGTAGGTGGCACGGCCGTTCAAGCGCAACGCGGCGATGATCTTGCGGTCCAGGGCATCCACGCGGACCAGCCTAGGCGGCCTTTACCCACGGCCCGCGACCGCTGCCGGCACCGTTGCTTAGCGTCAACAAGCTGGGCGTTTTGTCCATTACTTACCCTTTACTCTTCGACAACCGTTCGAGTACCTGGCGGGTGAGATGCCACGATTGCCGTGTTGATCGAACCGGGGCTTCGACCTCCGGTTTAGCAGTTTGGTCGTGAAGGAGGCGGAAAATGACCGCTAGCACGGGAGGGCGCCTGCTGACGCCCGGCGAAGTCGCCGCGTTGTTCCGGGTGGACCCGAAGACCGTGACCCGGTGGGCGACCGCGGGCCGCATCGGCTCGATCCGCACCCCCGGTGGGCACCGGCGGTTCCGGGAGTCCGAGGTCAACGCCCTGCTGGCCGAGCTCACCACGGACGCGAACGAACCAGCGCGCGTCTGAGCAGGTGGCGAGAACCCCGCGGACCGGCCCGGCCGGACCCGCGGGGCCCGGGCGCGTCAACCGGAACTCACGCCGGAGGGGTTACCCTCGGTACAGCAGTTCCGCGCCAACGCACTCGGAAGGGAGCGGGGATGATCTACCTGCTCGCAGCGATCGGAGCGCTCACCATCGCTGTCCTGTTGTGGCGAGCCTTCGGCCCCGAGCACGTCGGGGTGTCCTCGCGAGCGACCGTCCCGCCGGACGACGACCCCGAATTCCTGCGCAAGCTCGGCGAGCAGAAGCCGCCGAAGTCCGAGGAAGACTGATCGCCTGCTCTTCTCCACGTGCGCAACTCGCACCGCCGCCGCGGGTTCTCAGGAGCCCCCTCGCGAGGACAGCGCCGACGTGGTGACGGCACTGTCGCGCGGAGCGATCCCACAGCCCGGGAACACGGCGGCGCGAAGCGCCTCGATGAGGGGCGGTGGTCGGGTGGCGGGCGGGATTCCGAGGTTCCGCTACCCGCACCGCTGCGTGGGCCGCCTCTGGAATTCTCTCTACCGTTTACCGGGGAAGGCGTCCGCCATCGTGGCCGCCAACTCCAGGAGCGCCATGCGCGTCTCCGGTGTCAGGCGCTCCAGCTCGATCTCCGCGCCCTCTTCGAGGTGCGGGTCGAACGGGATCCGGCACACCGCGCGGGTCCGCGCCGCGAAGTGCGCGGCCAGCTTGTCCAGGTCCACCGAGCCGGCCTTCGGGCGGACCGAGTTGATCACGGTCACCGACCGTTTCACCAGGTCGCCGTAGCCGTGGGCGTCCAGCCAGTCCAGCGTCGCCGAGGCGCTGCGCGAACCGTCGACCGAACCCGACGACACCACGACCAGCGCGTCGGCCGCGTCCAGCACGCCCTTCATCGCCGAGTGCATCAGACCGGTGCCGCAGTCGGTGAGCACGATGTTGTAGAAGTGCTCCAGCAGGTTGACCGTGCGCAGGTAGTCGCTCTCGGAGAACGCCTCCGACACCGCCGGGTCCTGCTCGCTGGCGAGGATCTCCAGCCGGCTCGACCCCTGTGACGTGTAGGCCCGGACGTCGCTGTAGCGCGTGATCTTGTCCGCGTCCCGCAGCAGGTGCCGCACCGTCGCCGTGGTCTCGATCGGGATCTTCTGCGACAGCGTGCCGCGGTCCGGATTCGCGTCCACCGCGATCACCCGGTCACCACGCAGCGCCGCGAACGTCGAGCCGAGCGTGGTGGTGATCGTCGTCTTGCCCACCCCGCCCTTGAGGCTCAGCATCGCGATGCGGAAGCACCCGCGCAGCGGCTGGTTCACCCGCGCGACCAGCTCCCGCTGCCGCTGCTCCTGCGGGCTCTCCCCCGGGTTGATCAGCTTGCCGGAGGCGACGTAGACCGCCTTGCGCCAGCCCGACTGGGGCACGCGCTTCGGCGGCCGCACCGGGCGGTCGGGCGCGGCGTGACGCGGCCGCGAGGGCTGCGGCAACGGCGGGTACGGGTACTGCGGCTGCCCGTACTGCTGCTGTTGCAGCGGGGGCAGGTTCGGGTCGTAGCCGGGCTGCTGGTGCCGCGGCGGCGGAGGAGCCGGGTGCGAGGTGGAGTCGGTTCGTTCGTCGGAGAAGTAGGACTCGGGTTCGCGCGGCTCGGTCATCAGCCGACCCCGGCGTAGGAATGCAGGCCCGTGGTGACGAGGTTGACGAAGAACAGGTTGAACACCGTCACCGCGAAGCCGACGGTGTTGATGACCGCCGCGCGGGTGCCGCGCCAGCCCGCCGTCGCCCGCGAGTGCAGGTAGGCGGCGTAGACGATCCACGCGATGAACGCGGTGGTCTCCTTCGGGTCCCAGCCCCAGAACCGGCCCCAGGCGGCCTCGGCCCACACCGCGCCGCACAGCACGCCGAACGTGAACAGCGGGAACGCGAACACGGTGGTGCGGTAGGCGATGCGGTCGAGCACGTCGGCCGCGGGCAGCCGCGAGCCGAACCGGGCGAAGCGCTTCGGGTCGCGCTCGTGCGCCGAGCGGACCAGGTACAGGATGCTGGCGACACCGGGCACCAGGAAGATGCCGGACGACGCGGCCGCCGCGGAGACGTGGATGACCAGCCAGTACGACTGCAGCGCGGGCTGGACCGGCGCGGCGACGGTGTAGAGCATCGTGCCGCCGACGAACATCAGGATGACGACCGGCAGCAGCAGGAAGCCGGACAGGTGGCGGGCCGGGAACTTGCGGATCACCACGAGCCAGGTCACCACGGCGATGAACGTCACCGCCATGATGTATTCGTACATGTTGCCCCACGGCACGCGGTGCGTCGCCAGACCACGCAGCACCAGCGCGGCCAGGTGCAGCAGCACGCCGAGGACGGTCAGCGCGGCGCCCATGCGGCCGATCCGCTCGGCGCGGCCACGGGCGGCGCGGGCCGCGGGAGTTTCAGCCGGAGGGGTGACGGTCTCGGTGCTGTCCGGGCCGCCGGCGCCGACGAGTTCACGCGCCCGCTCCCGGGTGCGCTCGGCGGCGCGGCGCCCCTTGGCGCCGAAGGACTGTTCGATGAGGAAGAAGACCAGCGCCAGTACGTAGATCGCGGTCGCCGTCGTGTAGGACCAGTCGCTGTACTGGGACAACGTTTCATCAACAACAGCGCCCGGCATTTCCGCTTACCTCCGTTTGCCTGTGAGCAGCTCTTCCGCGATCCGGGTGAACTCCTCGCCGTAGCCCGCCTGGTCGGTGCGGGCGAGCCCGCCCACCGCGACCACGGTACCCGTCCCGCCCTCGCCGGCCGGGACGACCCGCACCCACAGCCTGCGACGTTTGATCAGCAACGACAACCCGAGGCCGAGGAACATCGCGACCGCGAACCCGAGCACGTAGGTCTGGGTCGGGTCGTGCGAGATCTGCAGCGACACGAAGCGCTGCACCCCGTCGAACCGCACCACGGTGCCGTCGTCGAGGGTGACCGACTGGCCCACGTTCAGGTTCGAGCGGGCCACGCGCGCCAGCCGTCCGTCGTCCACCATGGACTGGTCGATGGAGAAGATCGACTGGCTCTGCCCGGAGTCGAGACCGAGGTCGCCGCGCATCACGTCGACCGCGACCATCGGGTTGGTCATCTCCGGGCCGCCGCCGGTCAGCACCCCGCCGTGCAGCAGGCCGTCCGGCGCGAACAGGCCGGTGATCGCGAGCTGCTTGGTGCGCCGCTCGAACGGGTCGGTGATGTTCGGCGGGTCGAACTTGGTCGCACCCTCGTTGAGCGTCCCGGTGCCGTCGGTCGGGCGCCACTGCGTGGCCTGCGTGCGGGTGGTGCCGTCCGGCCAGGTGATCGTGAAGATCGGCGAGTAGCCGTTGCCCAGCAGGTAGACGCGGTCACCCGCCAGGCGCAGCGGCGAGTTGACCTCGAGCAGGTAGTCGCGCCAGGTGCCGGTCTCCAGGTCCGCGCCCGCCTGGTACTGGACGTTCGACTTGTACTGGATCGGCTGGCCGGCCTCGGTGAACTCGGCGGTGAAGTCGTTGACCTTGACGCAGAACGGGTTCAGGTCGGTGCCGTCGACACGCAGGCCGGGGGTGAACGAGTCGTAGGCGTAGATCCCGGAGTTGCAGAACTGGGACCCGTTGGCCTGGACGATCACCTGGCCCTCGTAGGTGTACATCTTGCCGAGGGCGAACGCGATGATCAGCCCGAGCATCCCGAAGTGGAAGACCAGGTTGCCGGTCTCGCGGAGGTACCCGCGCTCGGCGCTGATCGTGCGGGCGCCGCCCTCCTCCGCGCGCTCGACGCTGCGCCAGCCCTTGAGCCGATCGCGAGCGGCGGCGATGACCTCGTCCGGGTCGCGCGGCGTGGTGGCCTCGGCGAAGTGCGGCAGCCGGGACAGGTTGCGCGGGGTCAGCACCGGCTTGGCGCGCATCGACTTGAAGTACTCGACGCTGCGCGGCAGCAGGCAGCCGATCAGCGAGATCATCAGCAGCAGGTAGATCGCCGAGAACCAGACGCTGGAGTAGACGTCGAAGAACTGCAGGCGGTCCAGCAGCGTGCCCCACCAGCCGTGGTCGGCGATGTACTGCTCGGTCTTCGGGGCGTTCAGCGTGCGCTGCGGCAGCAGGGCGCCGGGCAGCGCAGCCAGCGCGAGCAGGAAGAGCAGGATCAGCGCGGTGCGCATCGCGGTGAGCCCGCGCCAGGTGTTGCGCAGGAACGCCAGGACACGCTTGGCGGGCGAGTTGCGGTACGGCTTGGGGTCCGGGGGCGCTTCGGTCGCGGTCACAGCGGCAGCACCGTGTCCGTGACGAAGGCGTCGCGCAGCCAGCTGACCAGCTCGCCCCACAGGCCGGTGACCAGCAGGACCCCGACGACGAGGAGCAGCCCGCCGCCGAAGATCTGCACCCGGCGGCCGTTGCGGCGCAGCCAGTCGGTGGCGCGCACGGCCCAGCGCGCGCCGAACGCGATGAGCAGGAACGGCAGGCCGAGGCCCAGGCAGTAGACCAGGACCAGCAGGAACCCGCGGGCGCCGCTGGAGCCGGTGCCCGCGGCCAGCGCGAGCACCCCGGACAGCGTCGGGCCGATGCACGGCGTCCAGCCGAGACCGAACACCGCACCCAGCAGCGGCGCGCCGAGCAGGCCGCCGCGCGGCACGCGGTGCGACCGGACGTCGCGCTGCAGGGCCGGGATGAGGCCGAGGAACACCAGGGCCATCGCGATCGTCACCACGCCGCCGACGCGCTGCAGCAGGTCCTGGTTGACCAGCAGGGCGTCGGCGAGCCACACCAGGCTGCCGACCCCCGCGGCGAACACGACGGTGAAGCCGAGGACGAACAGGCCGGCCGCGCCGACGACGGCGTAGCGGCCCTTCTTGCGGTCCTCGTCCGCGGTCACGGCGGGCGCGTCCGCGCCGACCAGCGCGGCGAGGTAGGCGAGGTAACCCGGCACGAGCGGGACGACGCACGGCGAGGCGAACGAGATGGCGCCGGCGAGCAGGGCGACCCCGGCGGCGAGCAGCAGCGGCCCGGAGGTCGCCAGCTCGGTCACGGAGTTCACGGTTCGAGGGTAAGCAGTGAGTTCGGTGTGAGTTCACCGGGATGGTCTCGGCCGATCGGCCGAGGACGGCGAGCTCTTCGACCGAAGCCGGCGCCGTGGTCCGCACCATACCTTTTCGCCCATGACGATTCCGCTGCGTGTCCACGCGTCGCTGTCCGTGCTGGTCGGAGCCCCGCTGGTGTGGGAAATCACCCGCACCGAAGTCGCCTGGCGCTCGGTCCCGTTCCTGCTGTGCTGCGCGCTGACCGCCGCCGCGCCGTGGGCCGCGCTGCACCTGCGGTGGTGGGCCGGGGCGCTGATGGCCTCCGCCGGCGTGCTCGGCTCGGCCGGTGCGCAGCTCGCGATGGACCACCTCGTCACCCGGCCCGAGGTGGTGAACCTGCCCGCCGTGCAGGTCGCCGGCGTGCTCGCGGTGCTGGTGATCGTCCTGCGCGGCGCCGGGAAGTGGGGCGCCCCGCTGGGCGTGGCCGGGCTGACGCTGTCCACCGCCGCGGCCGCCGTCGCGATCCAGCAGTGGGCGCGGGTCTCGCCCCAGCTCGCGACACCGCACCCGCCGACGGTCGCCGGGACCGCGTTCCTGCTGTTCGGCGGCGCGCTGGCGCTCGGGGTCTTCCTGCGCTCGGGTTATTCGGCCGCGAGCCGCTGGACCACCGGCTCGATGTCGCTGGCCAGGATGGACCGCAGGTAGACCGCGGCCACCCGCTGCTGCTTGTCCAGGATGATCGTGGACGGCACGACGTTGCGCGGGTAGCCGGACAGCTGCAGCAGGCTGCGGCCCGGCGGGTCGTAGATCGACGGGTAGGTCAGCTGCCGGTTGCGCACGAAGTCCTGCGGCGCCGAGCGGTCGTCGTCGCGGACGTCGAGGCCGAGCACCTGCACGCCGTTGGCCTGGTGCGCCAGGTAGAGCTTCTCCAGCTCCGGCGCCTCGGTGCGGCACGGCGCGCACCACTGGCCCCAGATGTTGATCACGACGACCTTGCCGGCGTAGTCCGCGACCGAGATCGTCTTGCCCTCGGTCATCAGGTCCTCGCCGGACAGGTTCGGGATCGGCTGCCGGTCGGCGCCCTCGTAGAGGATGTCGGTCTTGCCGCCGGGCGCGACGAACTCGAAGTTGCTGCCCTGCGACACCGCGTCGTTCCCGGTGCTGCACCCGGCGAGCACGCAGAGGCTCGCCAGCACGGCCGCGAGGATCCGCTTCATGCCCCGGTCACCTTCGGGTCGGTGGCGCCGGCCGGCTCGCTGTAGACGATCTTCACCAGCTCCTCGCCGTCGAAGACCAGGCTGGTCAGCGACGCGAGCGAGCACTGGCGGCGGCGCGGGTCGTGCCACAGCGGCTTGGCCTCCAGGAACCGGCGCAGCGTCCAGATCGGCAGCTGGTGCGACACGCACAGCGCCTCGTGGCCCTCGGCCTTGGAGCGGGCCCGCAGGACCGCGCCGAGCATCCGGTGCGCGATCTCCACGTACGGCTCGCCCCACGAGGGCAGGAACGGGTTGCGCAGCTTCGACCAGTGCCGCGGCTGGCGCAGCGCGCCGTCGCCGACCGCGACCTTCTGGCCCTCGAACATGTTGCCCGCCTCGATCAGCCGCTCGTCGGTCTGCACGTCGAGCCGGTGGGCCGCGGCGATCGGGGCCGCGGTCTCCTGCGCGCGCTGCAGCGGCGAGGCGACCACGTGGGTGATGTCGTGGGCGGCGACGGCCTCGGCGACCGTCAGTGCCTGGCGGCGGCCGCGCTCGGACAGGTGGAAGCCGGGCAGGCGGCCGTAGAGGATCCCCTCCGGGTTGTGCACTTCGCCGTGCCGCAGGAGGTGCACGATGGTCGTCACTGACGGGCCTCCGCAGCGGCCTTCGCGGCCGCGGGCAGCGCGGCCTCGATGACCTCGAACGCCGCGTCGTCCATCGCGGAGTTGACGAACCAGGCCTCGAACGCGCTCGGCGGCCCGTACACGCCGCGTTCCAGCAGCGCGTGGAAGAACGGCGGGAAGCGCCAGGTGTCCGCGCTGGTGGCGTCGTGGTAGTCGCGCACCGGCTCCTCGCGGAAGAACACGCTGAGCAGGTTCCCGGCGTAGGCGACGTGGTGCGGCACGCTCGCCTTGGTCAGCGCCTCACTGAACAACGCGCCGAGGCGCTGCGAGTTGGCGTCGAGGCGGCGGTACACCTCGTCGTCGGCCGCGCGCAGGGTCGCCAGGCCGGTGGCCACCGCGACCGGGTTCCCGGACAGCGTGCCGGCCTGGTAGACCGGGCCGGTCGGGGCGAGCCGGGCCATCACGTCGGAGCGGCCGCCGAACGCCGCGGCGGGCAGCCCACCGGACATGACCTTGCCGAAGGTGTAGAGGTCGCCGGGCACGCCTTCGATGCCGAACCAGCCGGACCGGGACACCCGGAAGCCGGTCATGACCTCGTCCATGATCAGCAGCGCGCCGTTGTCGTGCGCGATGTCGCGCAGCTGCGCGTTGAAGTCGCCGGCCGGCGCGACCGCGCCCATGTTGCCCGCGGCGGCCTCGGTGATGATCGCCGCGATCGAGTCCGGGTTCTCCGCGAACGACTGCCGCACGGCCTCGATGTCGTTGTAGGGCAGCACGATCGTGTCCGCGGCCTGCGCCCCGGTCACACCGGGCGAGGTCGGCAGGCCGAGCGTGGCGACGCCGGACCCGGCCTGGGCGAGCAGCGCGTCGACGTGCCCGTGGTAGCAGCCGGCGAACTTGATGATCTTGCTGCGGCCGGTGAACCCGCGGGCCAGCCGGATCGCGCTCATCGTCGCCTCGGTGCCCGAGTTGACCAGCCGCACCTGGTGCACCGGGTCGACCCGGTCGATGATCTCCTCGGCCAGCTCGACCTCGCCGATCGTCGGCGTGCCGAACGACAGGCCCGAGCTCGCGGCCGCGCGGGCCGCCTCGACGACCGCCGGGTGCGCGTGCCCGAGGATCATCGGCCCCCACGAGGACACCAGGTCCACGTAGCGGTTGCCGTCCGCGTCCCACAGGTGCGGGCCCTCGCCGCGCACCATGAACCGCGGCGTGCCGCCCACCGAGTTGAACGCCCGCACCGGGGAGTTCACCCCACCCGGCGTCACAGCGGCGGCCCGGTCGAACCATGCCCTGGACTTGTCGACTGCTTGCGTCACAGACCCCAGTCTTGCAAAGGTCCCGTCAGGCCTGGTTCAGGTGTCCGGTGAAGTAGCCGAAGTCGTCCTCGTCGCGCTCGGCGTCGCGGCTCTTGCGGCGGCGCTTGACGCGCACCGCGAGCAGGACCTCGCGCACGGCGTCGACCAGCAGGACCCCGGCGACCACGCCGAGGCCGATCGCGCCGGACATCCAGCTCCCGACCCAGCGCGTGCTGGTCAGGACGGTGCCGTCGGTGAGGGTCACCACGACCGTGTGCACGCCCTGCTGCCACAACTGGAACGCGCCCCACACGGCGACCGCCGCGAGCAGCACCTCGGCCAGCGCGACCACCGCGCGCACGGGCTGGTTGAGGCGGGCCTGTTCAGTCACGTGAGCAGCCTCTCATGCCGTCCGCGCCTGGCGCAGCGCGGTCCGCAGCGCCTCGACGTCCTTGGCCCAGGCGAGCACGACGGTGCCGTCGGTGAGCCGGATCGGCAGGGCCTCGTACTTGTTCGGGGTGGTCCAGCCGCCGCCGAGGACCCGCGCCCCGGTCGGCGCGCCGACGTCGGTGACCTCGGCGATGTCGGTCAGCGGCACGCGTTCGCGGCCCTGCCACAGCGCGTCGCCGGTGACGCGGACGGTCAGGAACCGCCGCCGCGCGTAGACCCAGGGCGCGGTGATCGCGGCCAGCCCGAGGCCGACGATCACCCACGCGACCGTGTGCGTGGCGCCGGTGAGCAGCTCGGCCAGGAACCCGAGCAGGGCGAAGCCGGGCCCGTACGCGAGGGCCGTCCAGCTCGCTCCGCGCTCCAGGTACCGGTCCACGGCTTACCGGCGGCCGACCTTCGGGAAGAACGGCTGCACCGACGGGATGTACATCAGCGCCAGCGCGACGAGGCTGAGCAGCGTCGCGATCAGCGAGATGCCGGTGTAGGCCTGCATCACGAACTGGAACACCAGCGTGATCGCCACCAGGACCGTCAGGACGGTGCGCGCGGAGCGGGTGCCCTGCCGCGCCTTCCAGGCGAACAGCACGAAGAAGGCCGCGAACGACACCGAGCCGACCAGCAGCATCGCGAACAGCACCGTGGTGCCGGAGGCGATCTTGTCCGGGGTGATCTGGGTGTTCGTGTTGGCCTTGACCAGGGTGTCGATGACCTGCTGGCGGGCGAGGAACACCACCAGGTAGGCGATGACGAGGACCACCGCCGAGGCGACCCACAACCAGAACGACACTTGCACCGGCCTCGGCGGCTCGGGCCGTTCGACCTCGTCGCCCGGCAGGCTCGGCGCCGGGGGCAGGCCCTGGGCGCGGCGCTCGTCGTCCGATTCGTTCCCTGCGGTCACCCCGAAAGACTACTGCGCCGCGCAGCGGCTCCGTTGAGGGTGGTGGTGGGCCGGCGGGTGGGCTACTGCGCACGTGGAGGGCACTGGCAGCGGCCGCTGGCTCAGTCGAGCCAGGCCGCCGCTTCCGTGGCCCAGTACGTGAGGATCATGTCCGCGCCCGCCCGGCGGATGGACGTCAGCACCTCGAGGATCGTGCGCTCGCGGTCCAGCCAGCCGTTCGCCGCGGCCGCCTCGACCATCGCGTACTCGCCGGAGATGTTGTACGCCGCGACCGGGACCGGGGACGCGTCGGCCGCCAGGCGGATCACGTCCAGGTAGGACAGCGCCGGCTTGACCATGATCGCGTCGGCGCCCTCTTCGACGTCCAGCTCGATCTCGCGCAGCGCCTCGCGCGCGTTGCCCGGGTCCTGCTGGTACGTCTTGCGGTCGCCCTTGAGCTGGGAGTCCACCGCCTCGCGGAACGGGCCGTAGAACGCGCTCGCGTACTTGGCGGAGTAGGCCAGGATGCCGGTCTCGGTGTGGCCGGCCTCGTCGAGCGCCCGGCGGATCACGCCGACCTGGCCGTCCATCATGCCGCTCGGTCCGAGCAGGTGCGCCCCGGCTTCGGCCTGAGCCACGGCCATGTCCGCGTACACCGCCAGCGTCGCGTCGTTGTCCACGGCTCCGCGGTCGTCCAGCACGCCGCAGTGGCCGTGGTCGGTGAACTCGTCCAGGCAGGTGTCGGCCATCAGGACGGTCGAGTCGCCGAGCTCGGAGCGCAGGTCGCGCAGGGCGACGTTGAGGATGCCGTTCTCGTCGACCGCGCCGGAGCCGGTCGCGTCGCGGTTCGCGGGAACGCCGAAGAGCATCAGCCCGCCGACGCCGGCCTGCACCGCTTCGACGGCCGCCTTGCGCAGCGTGTCCCGGGTGTGCTGGACGACGCCCGGCATGCTCGAGATGGGCCGCGGCGCGGTGGCGCCCTCGGCGACGAACATGGGCAGGATCAGCTGACGCGGCCGGAGGGTGGTCTCACTGACGAGGCGCCGCAGCGCCGCCGTGCTCCGCAACCGGCGGGGACGATGCTCGGGAAACACCCCATCGACGGTACTCCGGCGGCGGAACGCCCTCGGGGCCGCCCGTGGGAACTCACGGACGGCCCCAACGGGCTGACGATCAGGAAGAACGCCGGGTGCGCTTACCCGTCCCCCGGAAATGGCTCGGGGCCGCCCGTGGCAATCCACGAACGGCCCCGGAACACCGGACGATCAGGAAGAACGCCGGGTGCGCTTCGCCTTCCGCGGCGGCGGCAGGGCGCCCTCCGCGCGCAGCTTGGCGGCGTGCGCGGCGAGCGCGTCGACCAGGTGCGGCACGTCGGCCACCTCCGGCTGCACGTCCACCCGCAGGCCGAACTCGACCGCGGTCTCCGCGGTCTTCGGCCCGATGCACGCGACCAGCGTGCGGGTGTGCGGCTTGCCCGCGATGCCGACCAGGTTCCGCACGGTCGACGACGAGGTGAAGCACACCGCGTCGAACCCGCCGGTCTTGATCATCTCGCGGGTCTCGGCCGGCGGCGGCGCGGCGCGGACGGTCCGGTAGGCCGTCACGTCGTCGACCTCCCAGCCGCGGTCCACCAGGCCGGCGGACAGGGTCTCGGTGGCGATGTCGGCCCGCGGCAGCAGCACGCGGTTCACCGGGTCCAGCACGTCGTCGTACGGCGGGAACTCGGCCAGCAGGCCCTCGCTGGACTGCTCGCCCTGCGGGATCATCTCCGGGTTGATGCCGAACGCGCGCACGCGGGCCGCGGTGGCCTCGCCGACGCAGGCGATCTTCACGCCGGAGAAGGCGCGGGCGTCGAGGCCGAACTCCTCGAACTTCTCCCACACCGCCTTCACCGCGTTGGCCGAGGTGAACACGATCCACTGGTAGCGGCCGTCGACCAGGCCCTTGACCGCGCGCTCCATCTGGGCGGGGCTGCGCGGCGGCTCGACCGAGATGGTCGGGACCTCGTGCGAGGTGGCGCCGTGGATGCGCAGCCGCTCGGCCATCTCGCCGGCCTGCTCCTTGGTGCGCGGCACCAGGACCTTCCAGCCGTAGAGGGCGCGCGACTCCCACCAGGACAGCTTCGACCGCTGCCCGGCCTGCTCGCCGACGGTCACCACGAGCGGGCCGACCAGCTCACCGGCGTCCTGCGACAGGCTCGCCAGCGTGGTGTCGACCGTGCGCTGGGTGTTGATCGTGCCGTTGGCGGTGACGGCGACCGGGGTGGTGCCTGCCAGGCCGTGCTCGGTCAGCGCGCCCGCGGCCTCGGCCAGCTGGCCGGACGTCGCGTGCAGCACGATCGGGCCCGGCGCCGCGGCCACCTTCGCCCAGTCGACGTCGCCGCGGACGTCCACGTCGGTGTAGCTGCCGCCGAGCGCGATGCCGGCGTAGGCGGGCACGGCCGAGCCCGGCGTGATGCCGGGGACGACCTCGAAGACCGCGCTGGTCTTCGCGACGGCCTGCACCTCGGCGACGGCGGCGGCGCTGGTCAGCGGGTCACCGCTGGACAGGCGCAGCACGAGCCGTCCGCCCTTGGCCTCGTTGGCGAGGTCCTTCGCGACCTCGGCGGGCTCGCCGACGGCGGGCCTGACCTCGGCGTCCGCGCTGGCGCCCGCGAGCACGCCTGCGGGCACGTCCGGGTCGGTAACCACGACCTCGGCCTTCGCCAGGAGCTCCTGGGCACGTACGGTCAGCAGTCCGGCGTCGCCGGGGCCGGAGCCCACGAAGGCGACGCGCCCAGCGGTTGTCCGCGCGGGGGTCATCGTGTCTTTCTCCTATGAGTCGGCGCGAGCGCGCCGAACCGTTCGAGGAACTGTTTCACCGTGATTCGCGGCCCGGGCCGGACAGCGCGCCGGCTCCGAGGTCGAGCAGCTCCGCGGCCAGGTCGCGGCCGAGTTGCTCCGCTTCGCTCTTGCCGGCGACCGCCGAGGCGCGCAGCAGCTGCACACCCTCGTCGTCGAGGCCGGCGGCGGCGACCCCGCGCAGCGACACGTTCTCGATGACCGAGCCGTCCGCGTCGAGATCCTCCACCACCTCGGCGAGTGCGCCGACGGGCGCGCTGCAGCCGGCTTCGAGCGCGGCCAGCATGGCCCGCTCCGCCGTCACCGCGGCCCGTGTCGCTTCGTCGTCCACAATGGACCGAAGAAGGTGCTCGATGTCCACGTCGTCGACGCGGCACTCCACCGCCAGCGCGCCCTGTGCGGGCGCGGGCAGCATCTGGATCGGGTCCAGGGTCTCGGTGATCACGTCGGCCCTGCCAAGGCGGACCAGGCCGGCGCGCGCGAGCACGACGGCGTCCAGCTCGCCGTCGACGACCTTGTTCAGCCGGGTGTCGATGTTGCCCCGGATGGGCACGACCTCGAAGCCGAGGCCGAGCGCGCGCAGCTGCGCCGTGCGGCGCGGCGAACCGGTGCCGATGCGGGCGCCGGGGGGCAGCTCGCCCAGCGTCAGCCCGTCGCGGGCGATCAGCGCGTCACGCGGGTCCTCCCGCGGCGGCACGGCGGCCAGCACGATGCCGCGCTCGGGCGCCGTCGGCAGGTCCTTGTACGAGTGCACCGCGACGTCGACCTGCTTGTTCAGCAGGGCCTCGCGCAGCGCGGAGGTGAACACGCCGACACCGATCTCCGCGATCGGCGCGCTGGAGCGGTCACCGGGCGTCGAGACCTTGACGATCTCGACCTCCAGGCCCGCCTTGCGCAGCGCGTCGGCGACCGTGCCGGTCTGGGTCAGGGCGAGGGCACTGCCCCGCGTCCCGATCCGAATGGTCCTCGTCACTTGCTTTCACCGTCTGTCCTGGGCAGGCGCTCGGTGGTCGGGCTCGACACGACGGCAGGCGATGCCGGGTCGAGCTCGAACAGCTCCCGCAGCGCGTTGGCGTAGTCCGTGCCCTGGGTTTCCGCGGCGAGCTGCTTCACACGCACCGTCGGCGCGTGCAGCAGCTTGTCCACGACCCGGCGCACGGTCCGGTTGAACTCGTCGCGGACCTCGGCGTCGAGGCCGGGCAGCCGGTTGTCCAGCCGCAGCATCTCGGCGTCGACGACCTCGGCGGCCCGCTTGCGCAGCGCGGTGACGGTCGGGGTGACCGCGGCGCTGCGCTGGGCGGCGAGGTACTCGCGCACCTCGTCCAGCACGATGCCGTTGGCCTTGGCGATCTGCTTGGCGCTGCCCGCCGAGCCCAGCGAGTCCATCCGCTTCCGGACGGTCTCCAGGTCGACGAGGCGGACGCCGGGCAGGCTGTCCACGTCGGGGTGGACGTCCCGCGGCAGGCCGAGGTCGCACACCACCACCGGGCGCTCGCCGCGGCCGGCCAGGTGCGCGGGCGTGATGACGACGTCCTGCGCGCCGGTGCAGGCGACCACGACGTCGGCGTCGGCGAGGCGGGCGGTCAGCTCGTCCATGCCCGCGGCCACGGCGGGCACGCCCTGCTCGGTCACGTTGGCCGCGAGCCGCTCGGCGTTGGCCAGGGTGCGGTTGACGACCGTGATGCGGCCGATGCCGCTCTTGCGCAGCTGGCTCGCGGACAGCGCGCCCATCGAGCCGGCGCCGACGATCACCGCGTGCTTGCCCGCCAGGTCCGGCGCCTCGCCGAGGGCCTCGGACACCACGGACGCGCCGAGGTGGTCCAGACCGGTCTCGGTGTGCACGCGCTTGCCGACGCGCAGCGTGGTCTGGATCAGCTCGTGCAGGGTGCGGCCGACGGTGCCGGCCTCGCGCGCGGCGGCGTAGTAGTTGCGCACCTGGCCGAGGATCTGGGTCTCGCCGACGACCATCGAGTCCAGGCCGGAGGCCACGGAGAAGATGTGCTCGACGGCGGCGCCCGCGTAGTGCACGTAGAAGTTGTCGTAGAGGTCGGCGGCGTCGCAGCCGGCCTGGCGCGCGAGCACCTCGGAGATGTCGGCCAGACCGCCGTGGAACGCCTCGACCACCGAGTAGACCTCGATGCGGTTGCACGTCGAGACGAGCATGACCTCGTTCACGTGCGGCGACTGCTGGAGCTCGTGCAGCACCTTCTCCAGCTCGGTCGCGGGCACCGCGACCTTCTCCAGCGTCCGGAGATCGGCAGTGCGGTACGACAGCCCGACGGCCAGGACACTCACTTAGCGCACCACCATTCCGTTACCACCCACGTTCTCCGCTCGCCGGGCGACGTGGAACGACAGGATCTGCAGCTCCACGGCCAGGTCGACCTTGCGCACCTCGACATGGTCGGGCACCTGGAGGACCACCGGCGCGAAGTTCAGGATGCACTGCACCCCGCCCTGCACCAGCCGGTCGGCGACCGTCTGGGCCGCGGGCGGCGGCGTCGCGATGACGCCGATCGAGATCCCCCGCTCCGAGCACACCTCGGGGATGTCGTTGAGGTGCGACACCGGGATCCCGCCGACCGGAACGCCGATCAGGTCGGGGTCGATGTCGAACAGCGCCTCGACCGGGAACCCCCGGCCGGGAAAGCCTCCGTAATTGGCCAACGCATGACCGAGGTTACCGATTCCGACGACGGCGACCTTGTGCTGTCGCGTGAGTCCCAATATGCGCTCGAGCTGGGCCACCAGCACCGCGACCTCGTAGCCGACGCCGCGGGTGCCGTACGAGCCGAGGTAGGACAGGTCCTTGCGCAGCTTGGCGGAGTTCACGCCGGCGGCGGTGGCGAGCTCCTCGCTGGCCACGGTGGTCGCGCCCTGCTCGGACATGGCGGACAGGACGCGCAGGTACACGGCGAGACGGGCGACGGCGGCCTCCGGGATCGCGCGGACCCTGGCCTCCTCGGCGCCGTTCTCGGTGACCGCGGGCATCTCCGCGGTGGGGGCGTTGTCGGCGTCCGGGGTGGACAGCTTCCGGGCGACGGCCGAACCGTTTCGCCGGCCACGCTGTGACACCACGCCGGCCTCCTCGTTCCACGCCCTCGATGAGCTTCGAAATCCCTCTTGACCCGGGCCGCGAAGTCGGGTTTGATGCACGGCCGCCGTGAGGGGTACCGGCAATACGGTAGCCACTTGTGAACGCAGGCACAAAGTGGCTGGTCAGCGGCATGACCGAAAGCACATCTAGCGCGCGGTGAGGGTGATCGTGTGCCAGCCGGTGGCGCCGTCCGGGACGACGTCGGCGAGCTGATCGGTCTGCGTGTAGCCGCTGCGGTCGGTCGCCCGCACCCGCACGGCGTGGCTACCCCGCGCGACCGGCACGTCCACCCACCACATGCGCCAGGCGTCCACCGTCACCTCGGTGGACAGCTCCGCCGTCGCCCACGGGCCGTCGTCCACGCTCACCTCGACCCGGTCGATCCCGGTGTGCTGCGCCCACGCGATCCCGGCGATCCGCACCTGCCCGGCGGCGACCGGGCCGCGCGGCGCGTCGATCCGCGACTGGGTCTTCACCGGCGCCTGCCGCGCCCAGCCGCGCTGCAGCCAGTACGGCGTGCGCGCGTCCCAGGTGGTGAGTTCCAGGTCGGTGACCCACTTCGTCGCCGAGACGTAGCCGTAGAGCCCGGGCACGACCAGCCGCGCCGGGAAGCCGTGCTCGATGGGCAGCGGCTCGCCGTTCATGCCGATCGCGAGCATCGCGCCGACGGACGGATCGGCCATCGCGGCCACCGGCGTGCCCGCGGTCCAGCCGTCCGCGCTGGTGGAGAACACCTGCTCGGCGCCCGGCCGGACACCGGCCTCGGCCAGCAGCTCGGCGAGGTCGACGCCGATGAACCGCGCGGTCGAGATGTAGGGCCCGCCGACCGGGTTGGACACGCAGCACAGGGTCACGATCCGCTCGACCAGCGGCCGGTTCCGGATGTCGGACCAGGAGTAGGTGATCTCGCGGTCGACCATGCCGTGGACCCGCAGCGACCAGTCCTCGGTGCGCACCTGGGGCACCACGAGCGCGGTGTCGATGCGGTAGAAGTCCGCGTTGGGCGTGAGGAACGTCGGCGTGCCGAACTTCGCGAAGTCCGCGCCGGCCGGCACCGGTGGCGCGGTCCGCGCGGGGACCAGCGGGCCGACCGCCGCCCGGGACCCTTCGGCGTCCTTGCTCGTGCCGACCAGCTGCCCGGCGATCCCGGCCACGCCGGCGCCCGCCACGGCGATCAGGAAGTTCCGCCGCGCGGCCGACGAGTACTGCCCGTCGAGCGCGGTGCGGTGCAGCCACGCGAACACCGCGAGCCCGGCGACCAGGCTGACCAGCGGCGCCAGCAACGCGATCTGCCCCAGGTCGGGGCGGGTGAACACGGCGGCCCCGCCGAGCACGCCGACCACGGCCACGAACACCAGCCCGGGCGCGGCCCGGCGGCGGGAGGCCAGCCCGGCGGCCACCGCGAGCGCCAGCGCGACCACGGCCATGCCGGTCAGCAGCACGGCCTTGTCCGCGGTGCCGAACGCCCGCACCGCGAAGTCCTTGAGCCAGCCCGGGGTCAGGTCGATGGCCGCGTTGCCGACGGCGAAGAACGGCGACGCGCCCGCGCCGACGAACCCGGCCACCAGGTGCCCGGCCCCGAGCGCGGCGACCAGGGCGATCACGCCGATCAGCCCGGCGACGGGCGCGGACAGCCGCGGCGACTCGAGGTTCGTGCTCACGCCACCAGTCTGGCCCGGCGGGGCACCCCCGAGGGGTTACCGATCGCTTACGCCAGCGCGGCCCGGAGCCGGTCCTCCTCGACCTTCCAGTAGCCGTGCTCGGCGCCGTCGACCAGGATCACCGGCACCCGGTCGCCGTACTCGGCCTGCCACTCCGGGTCGCTGTCGACGTCCTCGGCGCGCCACGGCACGCCCAGCTCGGCGCAGATCCGCTCGACGTCCCGCTCCGCCTGGACGCACGACGAGCAGCCCTGGCGGGTCATCACGGTCACTTCGTGGGCCATGGGGAAATCATCCCCGCAGCTGGACCCGGCGCAGCTTCCCGGTCGCCGAATGCGGCAGCCGCTCGGCGAACTCGACCGTGTGCGGCACCTTGTACCTGGCCAGCCGCTCCGCGCAGTGCTCGACGACCTGCTGCTCGGACAGCGACGCACCGGGCGCGGGCACCACGACCGCCTTGACCGCCTCGCCGCTGCGCTCGTCGAGCACCCCCACCACGGCCGCCTCGGCGACCCCAGGCAGACCGGCGATGACCTCTTCGACCTCGTGCGGGTACACGTTGAAGCCGTTCACGATGATCAGGTCGTTGGCGCGGTCCACCAGGTGCAGGTCGCCGTCGCTGTCCAGGAACCCGACGTCGCCGGTGCGGAACCAGCCGTCCGCGTCCGGCCCGTGCGCCCCGTCCGGCCAGTAGCCGGAGAACAGGTTGGCGCCGCGGATCGCGACCAGGCCGGTGCCGTCGCCGTCCTCCTCGAACACGTCCTCCGGGTCGTCCGGGTCGAGCGGCACCGGCTCGCCGGAGCCGTCCGGCCCGACCAGCCGGACCTCGACGCCGGGCAGCGGCCGGCCCGTCGAGCCGGGCTTCGGGTAGCCGGTGACCAGCGTCGACGTCACCACCGGCGCGGTCTCGGTGAGCCCGTAGCCCTCGAAGACGCCCAGCCCGGTCTTCTCCCGGATCGCGGCGAGGACCTTCGGGTGCAGCGGCGCCGCGCCCGAGGTGAGCAGGCGGACCGTGCCGAGGCCTGCGGCCAGCTCGTCCGGCTCCAGCTGGGCCAGCTCGGCGTACATCGCGGGGACCCCGCCGATCACGGTGACGCGGTGGTCCGCGCACGCCTGCAGCGCCTGCCGCGCGTCGAACCGCTCGGCCAGCACCGCCGTCGCGCCCACCGCGGTGCTCAGCAGCAGGCCGGGGCCGAGGCCGTAGACGTGGAACAGCGGGATGGCGATCAGCACCCGGTCCGGGTGCCCGACCGGCGCCGGGTCGATCCGGCCCAGCTGTTCGAGGTTGGCCAGCAGCGCGCGGTGCGACAGCATCACGCCGCGCGGCGGCCCGGTGGTGCCCGAGGTGTAGGACAGCACGGCGATGTCCTCACCGCCGCCGCGGACGGGGAAATTCGCACCGGGACCGATTTCCGGCCGCAGCACCGGCGCGTCGTCCGTCCCGTCGTCGGGGTTCCGGCTGATCACCAGGCGCGCGCCGCTGTGGGCGAGCACGGTGTCCAGCTCGGGGCGCGGGGCCAGCGGCGAGACCGGCACCGCGATCGCACCGCACCGGGTGACGCCGAAGAGGGTGACGGCGAAGTCCGCCGAGGTGGGCAGCCGCAGCGCGACCCGGTCGCCGGCACCCACGCCCCGGTCCGCAAGGCGTTGCGCGAGCCCCCCGGCGGCCGCGTCCAGCTGCGACCAGGTCAGGCTGACGCCGGCGGCGGTGTCGATCACCGCGACGGCGTCCGGCCACTGCTCCGCGGCGCCGGTGAGCAGGTCGGCGATGTTGCCGGTTTTCATGGGGTCAGTGTGGCACCAGCTCACCCGTCATGGGGAAGCTCGGCGATCGTCGCTCTTCCGAGACCCCCGCCACTACCTACTTCCGGGTAACTACCCGTATGCTGCTTCTCGCGTCGTAGTGGTGATGATCACTCGGGTCGGACGAAGGAGTCGCCGTGACGAACTGGCTTGCCGCCCGCCCAGCGGGTCTGCACGTCGGCACGGTCACCCGCGTGCACGAGGTGCCGGACGAGCAGGCGGGGCCGTGGGCCCTGGTCCGCGCTGCCCAGCAGGGTGACACCGCCGCCTTCGGCGCGCTCTACGACCAGTACGTCGACGTCGTCTACCGCTACGTGTACTTCCGCCTCAGCGACCGCGAGCTCGCCGAGGACATCACGAGCGAGACGTTCCTGCGGGCGCTGCGGCGCATCTCGTCGGTCAGCTACCAGGGCCGCGACGTGGGCGCCTGGTTCGTCACCATCGCCCGCAACATCGTGCTCGACCACCTCAAGTCCAGCCGGTACAAGCTCGAGGTGGTCACCGACGAGGTGGCCGACTCGGGCACCGCGCCGTTCGCCGCGCCCTCGGGCGCGGAACCGGGCCCGGAGCAGCAGGCGGTCACCAGCGCGACGCGCGACGCGCTGCTGTCCGCGATCGCCGGGCTGGGCGAGGACCAGCGGGAATGCATCGTCCTGCGGTTCATCCAGGGCCTGTCGCTGGCCGAAACGGCGCAGATCATGAAGCGCAACGAGGGCGCCATCAAGGCGTTGCAGCACCGCGCGGTGCGCAAGCTCGCCCAGCTCCTCCCGGACGGGTGGCGCTGAACGCGTAACAACCGGACGGTTTGCGTCGTTGCAGCAGGTGTGGACGAGCACCGGTGGACGGCGCGCGAGCTGGAAGTCATCTCCGGTCTCCGCGGGCTCGGTCGCGCCGTCGAACCGGACGACGACACCAAGGCACGGATCCGCGCCGAGATCTCGCGGAAGCTGGATGCGGAACCCAGCAGGCGGCGCCGCGCGCTGTCGACCGTCCTCGCCGCCGCGGCCGCGCTGATCGTCTTCGTCGGCGGGGTCGGCCTGCTGCTCTCCCGCGGCTCGCTGCCCGGTGACCCGCTCTACGGCATGAAGCTGGCGAGCGAGGACGCCGAACTGCAGCTCACCTTCGACGAAGCCGCGCGCGGGTCCAAGCACCTGCAGTTCGCGTCGAACCGGCTGGACGAACTCGCCGCGATGCCGTCGGCTGACACCGGCGCTTTTCTGACAACGTTGTCGGCATTCGCCGCGGAGGCGACGGCCGGGACGGCGCAGCTCACGGTGCTCGGTGTGCAGGGCGACACGCCCCGGCTGGACCAGCTGCGGACATGGGCGAGCGAGCAGGCGGGCAAGCTCGCCGCCCTCGACGTGCCGGACGGCGCCCGCAACGGGTTCACGCAGGCCGGAACGCTGCTCAACCGTATCGACGCGCGGGCGGCGGCGCTGGCCGGGCGGCTGTCCTGCTACCGCATCACCACCGGCGAGGCGGACGACCTCGGCGCGGTCCCGGCCACCGGCGAGTGCGCCGTGCCGCCGGACGCGCTGCTCGGGATCCCGTCGGGCGCGCCGCTGCCGCCGGTGAGCACGGTGTCCCCGCCGCCGGTGGACGTCGCCACGACGCCCACCGCGCCGGGCAGCAGCGCCCCGGTCGTGCCCACCGCGACCGGCCCGGTGCCCCCGTCGAGCAGCGGATGGACGCCGACGGTCCTGCCGCCACCGATCAGCGCGCCGACCAGCACCCGGCTCCCCACCCCGACGACCACGACGCCACCGCCGCTGATCTCGATCCCACCGCTGATCCCCGGCCTGCCGGGGCTCGGCATCGGCTAGTGCAGGACCTTCAACCCCACGACCCCGGCCACGATCAGCCCCAGGCACACCAGCCGGGCCACGGTGGCCGGTTCGCCCAGCGCGACCATGCCGTAGACGGCGGTGCCGATCGCGCCGATGCCCACCCACACGGCGTACCCGGTGCCGATGGGGATCGACCGCATCGCGTAGGAGAGCCCGGCCATGCTGGCGACCAGCGCGACGACGAACAACACACTGGGCCCCACCCTGGTGAAGCCGCGCGCCGCGTTCAGCGCCGCGGCCCAGACGGTTTCCAGGATCCCGGACACGATGAGCACGATCCACGCCACGACGAGACACCTCCGAACGAAAGCCGACGTCCTCCCACGTCGTCTTGTCCTGCCGGGTACGACGTCTCGTCCGGGGTGGCGCGCCACCGCCGCCGACGTTACCCCGGCCCGCGTCGCTGGGCGCGGAACACCACGAACAGCAGCCGCAGCCCCAGCAACGCGCTGACCACCAGCAGGTTGTAGCCGAACAGCTGGTTCAGCGTCAGCTCCGGCAGCACCCGCGGCCCGCCGGTGCTCGCGAGCAGCAGCACCGCCATCAGGCCGGTCGCGGCGCCGGTCAGGGCCAGCAGCACCTCGTGCAGCATGCCGAAGACCACCGCGCGGTCCCGTTCGTCGGCGAAGGTGCGGACGTTCACCGTCAGCCGGCCCTGCTCCAGCGCCGACGTCAGCCGATCCACGCGGCGGGGCAGCCGTCGCAGCACCGGCAGCAGCGCGAGCAGCTCGTCGGTCGCCGCGCCGCGCAGGGACCCCGGCTGCAGCCGCTCCCCCACCAGGGACCCGGCGAACTTCCGGGACTCGCCGAGGATGTCGAACCCCGGCGACAGCAGCCCGAGCGTGCCCTCCACCGTCGCCAGCGCGCGGAACACCGCCGCGATGGCGGGCGGGATCGACAGCCGGAACTCGGCGATGATCCGGAACAGGTCGGTGAACATGTCCACGTCCGGCGACCGCCCGTGCGACAGGTGCTTGGCCATCAACGCGCCCAGCGCCCGCTCCAGGCGCTGCTCGTCGATCTCGTCCGGCCGGTCCACGATCTCCAAGAGCCCGTCCCGCAGCCCCTCCGGATCGCCGCGGTCGACGGCGGCGAACAGGTTCGCCAGCCCGCCGCGCAGTGACGAGTCGAGCCGGCCCACCGAACCGAAGTCGAGGAGCCCGAGGTTGCCGTCGGCGAGGAGCAGGACGTTGCCCGGGTGCGGGTCGGCGTGGAAGACGCCGTGCAGCAGGACCTGCCGCAGCAGCGAGTCGAGCAGGCCGCGGGCCAGCACCGCGCGCCGCTCGGCCGGGACGTCGCCGATGCCCTCCCGCACCGGCACGCCGTCCAGCCGCCGCATGACCAGCACACGTTCGCCGGACAGCTTGGCGTGCACGGCGGGCAGCGCGAGCCCCGTGCCGTTCTCCGCGGCGGCGACCGCGGTGAGGTTGCGGGCCTCGACCCGGAAGTCCAGCTCCTCGGTGAGCGCGGCGCGGAACCCCTCGGCGAGGTCGAGGACGCCCAGCGACCGGGCCCAGGCCGCGCGCAGCTGCAACGAGCGCGCGACGCGGAAGACGATGTCCAGGTCGCGCTCCACGATCCGGTCGATGCCCGGCCGCCGCACCTTGACGACCACGTCCTCGCCGCTGTGCAGCCGGGCCCGGTACACCTGCGCGATCGACGCGGCGCCGAGCGGTTCGGGGTCGAACTCGGCGAACACCTCGGCGGTCGGGCGGCCCAGCTCGGCCTCCAGCTCGCGCTCGATGTCGGCGAACGGGGCGGGCGCGACGCGGTCCTGCAGCAGGCTCAGCTCGTCGACGAACACCTGCGGCAACACGTCCGGCCGCGTCGACAGGACCTGGCCGAGCTTGACGAACGTCGCGCCGCCGTCCTCCAGCGCGCGCCGCAGCGAGCGGGCCAGGGTGGCGTGCCTGCCGGAGTCGGTGACGCGACGGCCGGTCAGGTACGGCCCGATGCCGTGCTTCACCGCGATCCGCATGATCTGCGAGTACCGGCGGGTCCGGGCGAACCGCGCGCGCAGCGACCGGAGACGGCCGAGCAGCCCGAGCCCGCCGCCGCTGGGGACCGCCATCTCGGCGAGGAACAGGAAGATCAGCGTCGCCAGGAACGCGCACCCGGCGAGCGGGATGAGGAAGCCCAGGTAGACGGGGTCGGAGTCGCGGGTGAGGGGCGCGATCCGGACGGCGAGGCCCCCGGCGACGGCCCACCCGGCGGCCGCGCCGAGCAACGCCCGCAACGCCCCGATCCGCACCCCGAGCACGCGGCGCGAAGCGACCACGAGCGGCCACAGCATCAGGACGTAGACGGGCACGCTGAGCAGCCCCAGCAGCACGGTCGACATGACGATTCCCCCGGGGTCGCAGTCACTGCCCCGAATCGAAGCACATCGGCGCCAGGCGCGGAGGGATCGCCTGATCCGGATCCGTGACGTGCTCGCTACGCTGACCCCAGGGACGAGCGCAGGAGGCGGTGTGCGTGTGGCGCAGCAGGGGTGACGGCCCGGAACGCGAGCGGCTCGCCGAGATGGCCGGCGAGGCGTCGGCCGACGCCGCCGTGGCCATGGAGTCCCAGCTCGACGTGCCGCCCGCCCCGCCGGACCTGACCGCGGCCGCGTTCTTCGACGTCGACAACACGATGATGATGGGCGCGTCGATCTTCCACTTCGCCCGCGGTCTGGCCGCGCGCAAGTACTTCACGACCTCCGACCTGGCCGGGTTCGCGTGGCAGCAGATCAAGTTCCGGGTCGGCGGGCGCGAGTCGCACAGCGGCGTGCAGTCCAGCCGTGAGCAGGCGCTGTCGTTCGTCGCGGGCAAGACGGTCGCCGAGATGAACCAGGTCGGCGAAGAGATCTACGACGAGCTGATGGCCGACAAGATCTGGTCGGGCACGCGCGCGCTGGCCGAGATGCACCTCAACGCGGGCCAGCGGGTGTGGCTGGTGACGGCGACGCCGGTCGAACTCGCGGCGATCATCTCCCGGCGGCTCGGGCTGACCGGCGCGCTCGGCACGGTCGCGGAGCACGTGGACGGCGTCTACACCGGGCGGTTGGTCGGGGACCTGCTGCACGGCCGGGCGAAGGCGCACGCGGTGCGGGCGCTGGCCGCGCGGGAGGGCCTGAACCTGCGGCGTTGCACGGCGTACTCGGACTCGTCGAATGACATCCCGATGCTGTCGGTGTGCGGCACGGCGGTGGCGGTCAACCCGGACGCCGGCCTGCGCGAGGTGGCACGCGCCCGCGGCTGGGAAATCCGCGACTTCCGGACCGGCCGGAAGGCCGCGAAGATCGGGGTGCCGTCGGTGCTGGGGGCGGGCGCACTGGCCGGCGCGGTGGCGGCCGGGATGGCCTACCGCCGCCGCTGACCCCAGCCCGCGCGCGACCCCCGCGGCACCCCCGCCCCGCGCCGTGTTTGCCCCTCCGGGCGCCGTGTTTGCCGCCCCGGACACCGGGTTGGCCGCCCCGGACACCGGGTTGGCCACTCCGGCCCCGGATCGGCGGTTCCCGGCGGCGAGTCGTTCCCTGCTGGGGCGTGTTGGCCATCCCGGGCAACGTGTTGGCCGATCCGGGCAGCGTGTCGGCGCCCGAAGTGAAAACGGCCGCGCAGGCGGGCGGCCGCTGACGCCGCACGCCCCAACCGGGCGCGGCGAACCTACGGCCGCCGTTGCGGTCGCCGGTTCCGCGTCGACTCACCGGCTGGGATGCCGGTGACCAGGTTCGCCACCTTCAGCACGGTGCCCACCACCCGGCCCACCGTGTACCCGATCCGCTTGATCAACCCCATGCCACCAGGATGGCACGGAGCCGCTCAGTCCTTGAACGCGCTCCGCCGGTGCGCCAGCCTCCGGTACAGCGTCGTCTGGATCGACTCGCGCACCTGGTCGGTCAGCGAGAACACCAGCATCGGGTCGTCGAGGTCCTCCTCGGCGAAACCGTCGGTCCGGATGGGCTCCCCGAACTCGATGTGCCACTTCGTCGGCAGCGGGATCGCGCCCAGCGGCCCGAGCAGCGGGAAGAACGGCGTCACCGGGAAGTACGGCAGCCCGAGCAGGCGGGCCAGCGGCTTCAGGTCGCCGATCTTCGGGTAGATCTCCTCCGCCCCGACGATCGAGCACGGGATGATCGGCACCCGCGTCCGCAGCGCCGCCGACACGAACCCGCCGCGCCCGAACCGCTGCAGCCGGTACCGCGCCGAGAACGGCTTGCCGATGCCCTTGTAACCCTCCGGCCACACCCCGACCAGCTCGCCCGAGCACAGCAGCCGCTCGGCGTCGGCCGTGCACGCCAGCGTCTGCCCGGTCTTGCGGGCCAGCGCCCCGAGCAGCGGCGTCTGGAACACCAGGTCCGCGCCGAGCATGCGCAGGTGCCGGTGCCCCGGCGTCTCGTCGTGCACGGCGACCGCCGTCATCACCGCGTCCAGCGGCACCGTGCCGGAGTGGTTGCACACGATGAGCGCGCCGCCGTCGGCGGGCAGGTTCTCGGCGCCGTGGGTGGTCACCCGGAAGTACTTCTCGTACAGCAGCCGCAACGGCGGCAGCAGCAGGTTGTCGGTCAGCTCCGGGTCGAACCCGAACTCGTCGACTTCGTAGTCGCCGGTCAGCCGGTGCCGCAGGAACCCGAGGAACCTGCTCAGTGCGTCCGGTTCCGGTGCGGGCGGCTCCTCCGGCGCGCTCCTCGTCGGGAACGCCACGACGGGCGCGTCGGCGGGGGTTTCCCCGGCGCGCGCCTCGACGTCCGCCGGCTTCTCTCGTCCGGGTGCGTGCAGGGGGATGACCTGGGCTTGCGCGCTGGTCGTCACTTCTCTTGCCCCGCTTTCCTCTCTTCGGTCATCGGACTGCCGCCAGCACCTTGCCGGCCGCTCCGGCCAGCTGCTCACCGTCCAGCACGGGCCGCAGACCGCGCCCGGTGACGTAGTCGTCGAAGGCCGCCTCGGTGGACCACCGCGGCCGGTAGCCGAACACCTCGGTCAGCCGCGTCGTGTCGACGACCCGCCCGTAGTTCAGCAAGCGCACCTGGTCCGGCGAGAAGTCGACCCTCGCGCCACGCAGCATCTTGGCCACCGTGCCCACCATGGTTCGCGGCACCGGCAGCTCGACCCGGCCCGCGCGCCGGATCGCTTGAGACAGTGTGAGTGCCCCGTCGCCGCCGGCGTTGAACACGCCCGGTTTGTCTTCCAGTGTCGCCTTTTCCAGGATCGCCAGCGCGTCCGACGAATGGAGCAACTGCAGGCGCGCGTCGTAGCCGAGCACGGTCGGCACGACCGGGAGCGCGAAGTAGCGGGCCAGCACGGTGTCGACGTCCGGCCCGATGACGTTGGTGAAGCGCGTGGTGGTGATGGTGAGGTCGGGCCTGCGGCGGGCCAGGCCGCGCACGTAGCCCTCCATCTCGACGGCGTCCTTGGCGTAGCCACTGGACGAGGTCGGGATTAGCTCGGAGTCCTCGGTGAAGACGGCCGGGGAGCGGGGCCCGGCGCCGTAGACGGCGGCGGTGGACTTCACGACGAGCTTGCGCACCCGGGGCGCGCGCTGGCAGGCGGCGAGCAGGCGCATCGTGCCGATGACGTTGACTTCCTTGATCGCCGTGCGGCGGGCCGGGCCTGCCGGGTGCACGGTGGTCGAGCAGTGCACGACCGTGTCGACGCCCGCGGAGTCGATGACCTTGGCGATCAGCGGGTTGCGGATGTCGGCCCGGACGAACTCGGCGTGGCCGAGGCGCTGCAGGACCTTGCGGGGCGGTGGCGCGGTGTCGACGCCGATGACCCGCTCCAGGTCCGGGTTGTTGCCAAGCCGTACCAGCAGCCTGCCTCCGAGTTCGCCGCCGACCCCGGTGACCAGCACGACGTTGGACGCCATGAAACCCCCTGACAAGGGTGTGGGATGTGGTGTTCGCGGCAGTGGCCGATGCTACCCCGGACCCGGGCCGGAGTCAGGAGGCCTAACACGCTATTAACCCAGGTCAGGGACTTTGGTCACTGATCGCCGGAAAAAGCGCACGGCCCGCCCAGGATCTGGACGGGCCGCGTGAAGAGGCGTTCGCGCAGGATTTACTTGCCCTGCTTGCGGCGCTGCATCCGCGTCCGGCGCAGCAGCTTGCGGTGCTTCTTCTTGGACATGCGCTTGCGGCGCTTCTTGATCACCGAGCCCACAGGTGCTCCTTCACGTTTCGTCTGCTTCACACGCTGCCCAGCGCAACGTCCAAAGAGTTGAAGCGCTACAGGCACGAGCGGCCTTTAAGGTTACCGGGCGGGCCCGCGCACCAGCGCGGGCCCCCGGCCTAATGGATGAATCGAGGGCAGCTTGCTCAGCGGTGCGGGTAGCGGAACCTGAGGCGGCCCCTCGCTGTGGGATCGCCTCCTCATGAACGCCAGTTCACCACGTCGGCGCTGTCCTCGCGAGGAACCACCTCAGAACCCGCGGCGGTGCCAGTTGCCCGGGTGCAAGAGCAACGGCTCCGCCGCGTCCCGGTCTAGCCCACATCGAAGTAGGCGCTCTCCAGGTATTCGTGGACTGCCTTCTCGGGCACCCGGAACGACTTGCCGACGCGAACGGCCGGTAGCTCGCCCGAGTGCACGAGCCGGTAGACGGTCATCTTGGAGACCCGCATCAGCGAGGCCACCTCGGCGACCGTCAGGAACTGGACCTGCCCGACGGCGGGCACGTCCTTGTTGTTCGACGGCATACGTCACCGTGCCCTTCGACACGTGCCGTGCCGCTCGGCTTCCCCACCGGGCGGTACCGACACGCACGTGCTTCACCCTTGAGGGTAGCGGGACACCTGGGGCCAATGCGACGCCCGGCCGGTACTTTCCCGCGAAAGAGCCCACTCGGCGGAGCCCGTTCGGCCTAGTCAGACGCGGTGCGCGCGGGTTTATTCGTGGGCTTTGCCGAGTTCGACGGACCGGTCCCGGGCCGCCTCGATGGCCGCCAGCAGCGCGGCCCGCACGCCGTGCTTCTCCAGTTCGCGGATCGCGTTGATCGTGGTGCCCGCGGGGGACGTGACGGCCTCCCGCAGGATCACCGGGTGCTCGTCGGTCTCGGCGAGCATCTTCGCGGCGCCCACGGCCGACTGGATGATCAGCTTCTCCGCCACCGCGCGGGGCAGGCCGAGCAGGATGCCGGCGTCGATCATGGCCTCGACCAGGAAGAAGAAGTACGCGGGCCCGGACCCGGACAGCGCGGTGACCGCGTCCTGCTGCGCCTCGGGCACCTCGACGACCTGACCGACCGTCGCGAGCATCTCCTTGACCAGCGCGACGTGCTCGGGCGTGGCGTGCTTGCCGGGCGACACGGCGCTCATCGCCTCGCCGACGACCATCGGCGTGTTCGGCATGACCCGCACGACCGGCACGCCGTCCGGCAGCCGACGCTCGTAGAGGCTGGTGGGCAGGCCCGCGCAGAGCGACACGACCAGCGAGCCCGGCCCGACCAGCGGCGCCAGCTCGGCCAGCACGGGCTCGATGTCCTGCGGCTTGACGGCGACGACGAGCACGTCGGCACGCTTGGCCGCCTCGGCGACCTCCACCCCGGCGATGCCGTAGCGCTCGGTCAGCTCGGCGGCGCGTTCCGGGTGGCGTTCGGTGAACAGCAGCTCCTCGGCACTGCGACCGCCCTGCAGCAGGCCGGCCAGCAGCGCCTCACCGATCTTCCCCGCCCCGAGAACCGCGATAACCGTCATGGCACCAGCGTGCCAAATCGTGCTCGGCCCACCGGTGCCAGGGTGAGCACGACGCCTGGCCCGGCCGGCGCGACCACCCCGCCGCCGTCCGGGGCGGACAACGCCGGCCCACCGGCGAGCCCGCTCAGGGGCCGGCTCCAGGATGAGCGCGACCGCCTCCACGAGCGGCGCGACCACCCGGGCAACCGTGCTGGGGTGGCGCAGCGGCGGGCCCCAGGGCAAGGCCGGCCCAGCATCGAGGAACAGCCCTCGCCCTCAGGTGAGGCATCACAACGACAACGGCGCCGCCCAGCGCGCACGACGCCGACTCCCCGGCGAGCCCGCTCAGGGGGCCGGTGCCAGGGCCAGCTGCCGCGCCTGGCAGACCAGCCGTCCGGCCGAGTCGATGACCGTCGCGTCCGAGTCGAACCACGCCTCCTGCACCGTGCGGCAGTCGACCTGCACGCGGAGCCACCCGGGCGCGGGCCGGGCGCGCACGAGCGCCGTCAGCTGGGCCGTCGGCGCCCACCCCATCCGCCCGAGGTTGAACACCACCGGCGGGTTGATGTCGCCCGCGAGCAGCGCGAAGTACGTGTCCGGCACCGAGTAACGCGGCTTCACCCACAGCCGCAGCCGCGGGTCGCCGTTGCGGCCCGCCAGGTACCCGGCGGTCGCCGGGTCGATCCGCACGTCGCAGCCCTTCGCCAGGTTGAACACGCCCTCCGACGTCTCCCCGGCCAGGTGGATCGCCCGCGGCGGCGGCTCGACCGGCATCTGCGGCAGGTCCGCCCAGTCCGCCCGGCGCACCGGCAACCGCCCGGTGGTGACCGTCGCTTCGACGCAGCTGCGTCCCCGCTGCTCCAGCCGCACCGCGACGACGGTCGCCCGGCGGCCGACCTTCCGGATGTCGGTCCGCAGCAGCGCCGGGCCGATCGCGGGCGGCCGGAGGAACTCGGCGCTCACGGCCAGCGGATCGGTCGAGGGCTCGCCGCGTTCGGACAGCACCGCCAGCGCCGCGCGGGCCATCAACGCGATCAGGAATCCCCCGTGCGGGTGGGTGCCGATCGACCACTCGTGCCGCAGGTCGGCCGTCAACGTGCCGTCGCCCAGCGACCGGACCGCGCACGCGGCCTCGAAGGACGCGGGCTCCGGAACCTCTGCCGCGCTCACGAACGGCTTACCAGCGCGCGCAGGAAGAACGACAGGTTCGCGGGGCGCTCGGCCAGCCGCCGCATCAGGTAGGGGTACCAGTGCTCCCCGAACGGCACGTAGACGCGCACCGTCTCCCCCTCACCGGCAAGGCGCCTCTGCTCGTCGGGGCGGACCCCGTAGAGCATCTGGTACTCGTAGCTGCCCTGCTTGCGGCCGTACCAGCGGGCGCGCTCGGCCAGGATGGCGATCAACCGTGGGTCGTGCGTGGCGAACATGGGGTAACCGTCACCGGCCAGCAGCGAGTTCGCACAACGGACATAACCGAGGTCGACCTCGTGCGCCCGCGTGAACGCCACCTCCTCCGGCTCGGCGTAGGCCCCCTTGCACAACCGGATCCGCGAGTCCGCCACCGCCAGCGCACGCACGTCGTCCTCGGTGCGACGCAGGTAGGCCTGCAGCACGCCGCCCACCCACGGCCAGGTGCGGCGCAGCTCGGCCAGCACGCGCAGCGTCGCGTCCGTCGTGGTGTGGTCCTCCATGTCGAGCGTCACGGTGGTGCCGCACTGCTCGGCCGCCGCGCATACCCGGTAGGCGTTGTCCAGCGCGAGCCGCTCGTCCAGCCGCAGGCCCAGCGCGGACAGCTTGACGCTCACCTCGACCCGCGCCGCCAGGCCCTCGGCGTAGAGCCGGTCCAGCAGCGCCAGGTAGGTCTGGACCGTCCGCTCCGCCTGCCCGGTCTCGGTGACGTCCTCGCCGAGGTAGTCCAGCGTCACCCACAGGCCGTCGTCCACGAGCCGGGCGACGTGCGTCACCGCGTCCGCGATCGTGTTCCCTGCGACGAACCGCTCCACCACTCCCGACGTTCCCGGGGTTGTCGCCACGAGGTGGCGGACCACCTCGCTTCCGGCGGCGGCGAGGATCAGCGAGCGCAGCGGGTTCACAGCGGAAACTTTACGTGTTCATCTATCGGAAGCCCATGATCCGCGCCGCCCCCGAACGGGAGAAGTTGATCTTGTAACGAGCCTCACTGGCCCAGGTGGAACCGCGCGAACAGCAGCGCTTCGGCAAGATCGCGGGCGCGGTCCGCGGCGCTCACCGTGCGCCGCGTGTTGACCTCGAGAACCACCTGACCGGTGAACGACGCCGCGACCAGCTTCTCCAGCAGCTCCGCGCACGGCTGGTTCCCACGGCCCGGGACGAGGTGCTCGTCCTTCGGGACACCTGTCCCGTCCGCGAGGTGCACGTGCGTCAGGCCGCGGCCCATCCGCTCGGCCAGCTCCATCGCGTCCATCCCCGCCGCGGCGCTGTGCGACAGGTCGAGCGTGTAGTGGCGATACCCGACTTCCGTAGGGTCGATCGACGGCCGGAACGCGGACACCCGGGCATCCTTGCGGCCACCCGGCGGCCGGACCTTGAACATGTTCTCGACCGCGATCTCGACCCCGGTCTCGTCCTCCAGCTCGGCCACCAGGTCGGCGAACATGTCGCCGTAGCGGCGCTGCCACCGGAACGGCGGGTGCACCACGACGGTGCGCGCATCCAGCTCGATGGCCGCCTCGACGCTGCGCCGCAGCCGCACCGCCGGGTCCGGCGACCAGACCCGCTGCGTGATCAGCAGCGACGGCGAGTGCACGGACAGCACCGGCACCCCGGTCTGCCGCGACAGCCGCCGCAACGCCCCGACGTCCTGGCTGAGCGGGTCGACCCAGACCATCACCTCGACCCCGTCGTAACCCAGCCGCTGGGCCAGCTCGAAACCGGCGCCGGCCCGCAACGGCCAGACCGACGCGGTGGACATCCCGATCGGTACCGGCACGCTCGCGCTACCTCGACAAGAGCAACAACGCCGCGGGCGAGACGGTCACCACGAGACCGACCAGCACCGCGAGCACCGTGGTCTGGATGTCGTCCGCGCGGCGGATGCGCCGCACGATCCACACCAGCCCGACGATCACGACCAGCGCGGCGATCAGCGCGGCGGCCGGGATCTGGCCCCACAGCCAGTTGAAGCCCAGCCACACGGCCGCGCCGCCGACCACGCCACCGGCCAGCTGGCCGGCCATCGACAGCCACTGCTTGGCCGGCGAGGGCTCCGGCTCCCGCTTCTTCGCGCGGGCGGGCTCGTCGGCGTCCGCCGCGGGCTCGTCGTCGTAGTCGTAGGGCTGCTCGGCGGCCTCCTCGGCGGGGCCGAAGTCGCCGAACTCGTCGACGTCGTCGTCATCGTCGGCGAACGGGTCGTGGAACCCGGTGGCCTCGAGCGCCTCGCCGGGGTCGTCCTGCGGCGGACGGCCGGGCGCGAACGGGGCGTGGAACCCGGTGGGCTCGTCGGCGTCCGGCGCGTCCCGCACCGGCGGCATCAGGCCGACCTCGGTCTCCTCCTCCGCCGGGGTCTCGTCCCGGCCGCGGCGCCAGCGCTGCAGCCCCGCGGGCGGCGCGGACAGCCCGGCGGGCGGCGCGTCCGGGGCGGGCTCCTCGGCCGGCTTGACCTCGCCGACCGGCTCGAACTGCTCCGTGCTCGGGTCCGGCGGCGGGGTGACCCGCGCCGGGGCGCGGCGCGGACGGCGCGGCGGCGGGAACGTGCCGGTGGCGCGGCCCCCGGCAGGCGGCGCGTCCGGGTCGACCGGGGCGTCGAGACCGTCCAGGCGGGCGGCCAGCCCGGTGCTGGTCTCCTCGCCCGGCGGACGGCGGCGCAGCGGCGGCGGCACGGCCTCCGCGGGCGGCACGGGCAGCGCGCCGGACTCCTGCGGGGGCAGCGGCAACGCCCCCGACTCCTGGGGCGGGCGGCGCACGAAACCGGAGTCCTGCGGGTGCGGTCGCCGCAGCGGCATCGAGTCCTGCGGCGGGGGCGGCAGCGCGCCGGTGTTCGGGCGCGCGAACCCGCCCGAGTCCTGCTGACC
This sequence comes from Amycolatopsis tucumanensis, assembly GCF_021654135.1. Taxonomy (GTDB): domain Bacteria; phylum Actinomycetota; class Actinomycetes; order Mycobacteriales; family Pseudonocardiaceae; genus Amycolatopsis_E; species Amycolatopsis_E tucumanensis. The sequence continues at coordinate 151,465 of NZ_JAKGSD010000009.1, forward strand.
GCGGCGCGGCGGGGCGCCTGGGGGCTCCGGGGTGACCGGCCGCGGCAGGGCGGCCGAGCTCTGCTGACCAGGCGGAACGGGCGGACCAGGCGGAACGGGCTGACCGGGGGCGGGCGGCTCGGGCGTCACCGGCCGCGGCAGGGCCGCGGAGCTCTGTTGTCCGGGCGGCACGGGCTGCCCGGGGTTCTCCGGCAGGACCGGTCGCGGCATCGCCGCGGAACTCTGCTGGCCGGGCGGGACGGGCGGCGCGGGCGGACCGGCGTGACCAGGCGGAACCTGCTGACCGGGCGGCGCAGGCGGGCCCTGTTCGGGACGGCGGAACCCGCCCGAGTCCTGACGGCCGGGCGAGTCGGGCATGGCGCGACGGCCGCCGTTGCGCCCTGGCTGAGCACCGTTGGGCGCCGCGCCGTTGGCGCGGACCCGGTCGATGATCGCCTGCGGGCCGGTCTCCGTCGGGTCCTGGGCGCGGCGGGGGCCCTCGTTCTCCTCCGGCGCATCGTCGTCGGCCGCACGCCGGCGGCGCCGCCTGCCCTCGATGTTGCCGCCGTGCAGGGCGAGCAACTCGGCGACGGTCTTCTGCGAGCGATCTTCTCGGCTCTCTCGGCTCATCGTGTCATCCCAAACAGCGCGTAGGGCCACAAGACGCGGGCTCGTGTACCGCACACGCCCACCACCGCCTTACGCATCCTTCCGCCTTTCACCGTGCCTGATCGAGCTCACCGAGGTCCAGCCGGTTGCTGTCACCGGTGGTTCTGCCGCGGCGAACAGTCGCCTCGTCACCGTTGGAGTGATCAAGTCGCCGCAGGATGACGCCCTCTCGCAGCGCCCAGGGACAGATCTCCAGTTCTTCCAGCGACAGCGCCCGCATCGCGGCCTGCGCCACCAGCGCCCCACCGGCCAGCTGGTGTGCGCGGCTCGCGCTGACCCCTTCCAGTTCGGCGAGGTCGGCCGCCTCCATCCGGGAGATGAACGCGATGAGCTGCCGCAGTGCGGTCTGGGACAGGGTACGGCGTACCCGCGGACCGGCTGCGGAGGGAGCCGCCCCGGTCAGCCTGGCCAGGGACCGGAAGGTCTTCGAGGTGGCCACCACGCGGTCCGGCACACCGAGCTTGGCGACCCGCTTCGCCAGCGGCGCCAGCTGGTCCTCCAGCCACGCCGACGTCGAGACCAGCTCGGACCGGGTCGGCGGGTCGTGGGCGAACCGGGTGCGGGTGATGCGGCCCGCGCCGAGCGGCAGCGACTCCGCGAGCGCCGGCTCCTCGTCGATCCCCATCGCGACTTCCAGCGAACCGCCCCCGATGTCGAGCACCAGCAACTGACCGGCCGACCAGCCGAACCACCGGCGCACCGCGAGGAAAGTCAACCGCGCTTCGTCAACACCGGACAGCACGTTCAGCTCGACACCGGTCTCGTCCGCGACCTTCCGCAGCACGTCGGAGCTGTTGTCGGCCTCGCGCACCGCCGAGGTGGCGAACGCCATCAGCTCCTCGCACCCGAGCTTGGCCGCGGAGACCTTCGCGTTCTCGATGGCCTCGACCAGCGCCTGCGCGCCCTGCTTGGAGAGGTGGTTGTTCTTGGTGATCTGCTCGGCCAGCCGCAGCACGGTCTTCTCGGAGTGCATCGGCGTCGGGTGGGCGCCACGGTGCGCGTCCACCACGAGCAGGTGGACGGTGTTGGAACCGACGTCGAGGACCCCTAGGCGCACAAAGCCCTACGGTACCGGTCCGCACCGTGTGCGGCCGCAAAGTGCCGGATAGGCCACCTCTGCTTGTCAGGACTCGAACTTGTACCCCAGGCCGCGGACGGTGACCAGGTGCCGCGGCGAGCCCGGGTCCGGCTCGATCTTCGACCGCAGGCGCTTGACGTGGACGTCCAGCGTCTTGGTGTCGCCGACGTAGTCCGCGCCCCACACCCGGTCGATCAGCTGACCGCGGGTGAGCACCCGGCCGACGTTGCGCAGCAGGTACTCGAGCAGGTCGAACTCCTTGAGCGGCAGCGACACCTCGCCGCCGTCGACGGTGACCACGTGCCGTTCCACGTCCATCCGCACCGGGCCGGCGGCGAGCACCAGCGGCGCCAGCTCGCCCTCGCCACCGGTCTCGCCGCCGCGGCGGAGCACCGCGCGGATGCGGGCGATCAGCTCGCGTGCCGAGTACGGCTTGGTCACGTAGTCGTCCGCGCCCAGCTCCAGGCCCACGACCTTGTCGATCTCGCTGTCCCGCGCGGTCACCATGATCACCGGCACCGCCGAGCGCTGCCGCAGCTGCTTGCACACGTCGGTGCCGCTCATGCCGGGCAGCATCAGGTCGAGCAGGACGATGTCGGCGCCGTTGCGGTCGAACTCGTCCAGGGCCTGCTGGCCGTTGGTGGCGACCGCGGCCGTGAACCCCTCCTTGCGCAACAGGAAGGCCAACGGGTCGGCGAAGGACTCCTCGTCCTCGACGATGAGCACTCTCGTCACTACTTTCCTCCCTGGTTCCGGCCGTCCTTGGCGGCGGTCACGACGAGCCGCGACAGCTGCGCGGGGGTCTGGTCGTCCGGGGCCGCGGGGGTTCCGTCCCCGTTGCGCCCGGACTGGTGCATCGGGATCCGCAGCGTGAACGTCGATCCCGTGCCCGGCATGCTCCACAGCTTGACCTCGCCGCCGTGGTTGGCGGCGACGTGCTTGACGATGGCCAGCCCGAGGCCGGTGCCACCGGTGGCGCGCGAGCGCGCCTTGTCCGCGCGGTAGAAGCGTTCGAAGACGCGCTGCTGGTCCTCCTCGGCGATGCCGATGCCGCGGTCGGTGACCGCGATCTCGACCATGCCGCCGGACAGGCGCCTGCTGATCGACACCGGGCTGCCCTGCGGCGAGTAGTTCACGGCGTTGTCGAGCAGGTTCGACAACGCCGTGACCAGCAGCGTCCGGTCGCCCTCGACGAGCAGGCCGCTCGGCTCGTCGGTGGTGATCTCGATTTCGCGGGACTCCGCGGACAGGCGGGTGCGGCCCAGCGCCTCCCGCACGACGGCGTCCACCTCGACCACGTTCAGGTCGGGCAGCCGCTCGGCGCCCTGCAGCCGGGACAGCGCGATGAGCTCGCTCACGAGCGTGCCCAGCCGGGTCGACTCGTGCAGGATCTTGCCGCCGAAGCGGCGCACCTCCTCCACGTCGTCCGCCGCGTCCAGCACCGCCTCCGCGAGCAGCGCGATCGCGCCGACCGGGGTCTTCAGCTCGTGGCTGACGTTCGCGACGAAGTCCCGCCGGACGGCCTCCAGCCGGGCGGCCTCGGAGTGGTCGACCGCCTCGACGACGGTGAACCCCTCGCCGAGCGGGCGGATCTCGGCGACCACGGCCTCCGGCTGGCGGCCGCGGGCCTCCAGCGGCGACAGGTCGATCTCCATCGGGTCGCCGGTCTCCTCGACCTGCTCGGCCGCGACCCGCGCGCGCGGGTCGGCGCGATTGGCCTGGACCAGTCCGAGCGCCTCGGCGCGGCGGTTGAACAGCACCAGGTCGCCGAAGCGGTTCAGCACCAGGATCCCGTTGTTGGACGAGCGCACCAGCCTGAGCAGCAGTTCGGCGACGGTGGGGCCGGACGGCCGCCGCTGGGCCCGCCTGCGCTTGAGCCGCGGAACGAGGAGACCGGCGATCAGGCCGACCAGCAGACAGCCGACGGCCAGCAGGACCGCACCGGGCGCACTCACGGGTGAATCGTAAGCATGGAGGTGGCCGTTTGGCCTAGTACTGGCTGCCTTCTCGTGATGGCTGTGACACCTTCACAACGCGTGTTCGCAACCGGTTCAACCTGCGTTTACTCACCTCGACCCGGCTCGTGACCATTCACCCCGTCGAGCCGCGCGAGTTCCTCTTCGGACAGCCGCAGCGACGCCGCCGCGATGTTCTCCTCCAGGTGCCCGACGCTGCCGGTGCCCGGGATGGCGAGCACGTTGGGTCCCTGGTGGAGGGTCCAGGCGAGGCGGACCTGCGCCGGGCTGACGCCGTGGTCCCGCGCGACCGCGGTGACGGTCTCGTCCTCCGCGCCGCTGGCGATGGCGAAGAACGGGACGAACGCGACCTTCTGGTCGGCGCACAGGCGGACGAAGTCGTCGTCCTCACGCCGGGCGGTGAGGCCGTACTGGTTCTGCACGCACACCACCGGCGCGATGGCCTGGGCCTCGGCGAGGTGCTCCGGGCCGACGTTGGAGATGCCCAGGTGCCGGATCAGGCCCTCCTGCCGGAGTTCGGCGAGCGCGCCGAACCGGTCGGCGAGCGAGCCGGCGCCGCGGTCCAGGGTGCTGCCGATGCGCAGGTTGACGACGTCGAGGTGGTCCCGGCCGAGCTGCCGGATGTTCTCCTCCACCTGCAGCCGCAGCTGCTCCGGGGTCGCCTCCGGCAGGAACGAGCCGTCGGGCCCGCGGCCGGGGCCGACCTTGGTGGTGATCACCAGGTCGTCCGGGTAGGGGTTGAGCGCGGTGCTGATCAGCTCGTTGGCCGAGCGCAGCGGGGAGAAGTAGAAGGCGGCGGTGTCGATGTGGTTGACGCCCAGTTCGACGGCCCGGCGCAGGACGGCGATGGCCTGGTCGCGGTCGAGCTTCCCGCCGCCGGAGATGGCCAGCCGCATGGCGCCGTAGCCCATGCGGTTCACGGTGAGGTCGCCGAGCTGCCAGGTGCCTGCCGCGCCGGCGTTGATCGTTTCGGTCATGGCTCCAGGTTGGTCCGGCGCTCGCGGACGCGCCGCCGCTTGGCAACTTGCTGCCACACTGGTTGTCATGGACGTGCTGGTGCGGGGTGAGGCCGAGTTGTTCGCGCGGACGGCCCACCTGTTCGCGTCGGCCCAGGAGATCTTCTGCGCCGCGAACGACCTGCACACGTGGGCGGCGGCGCACCAGGTGCCGCACAGCAGGCAGCAGGACATGACCGGCCGGACCGTGCGGAAGCTGTACCGCCCGGCGTCGCTACTGCAGCCGGGCGGGGTGGCGCACCTGCGCGAGCGGGAGCGGCTGGGCGCGAAGATCCGGATCACGCTGGACGAGATCAACGAGACGATCGTGCTGGACCGGAAGGTGGCGATCCTGGCAGGCGACGCGGCGAGCGGCGAGCGCGGCTACACGGTCGTCACCAGCCCCGACGTGATCGGCAGCGTGACGAGCCTGTTCAACGCGGCCTGGCGGGCGGGCACTGAGCTGGCGATCTACGAGACGGAGTTCGCCGAGGTCAGGGCGCTGGCGCCGCGGATACTCGACGAGCTCGCCGCGGGCAGCAAGGACGAGACGGCCGCGCGGGCGCTGGGCCTGAGCGTGCGCACCTACCGGAGGCGGGTGGCGGAGCTGATGGACGCGCTGGGCGCGACGTCCCGTTTCCAGGCCGGGGTGCGGGCCCGGCAGCTAGGACTGGTCTAGCGCGTCGAGGTGGGTCCGCAGCGCCGACAGCGCCTCGGCGGGCGACCACAGGTCCGGGTGCAGGACCCCGTTCAGGCTCAGGCCGTCGATCAGCGCCGTGAGCCGCCGCACCTCGGTGTCCGGATCGTCGAGGTCCAGCGCGGCGAGGACGCGCCCGACCAGCGCCCGCGTCCCGGACGCCGCCTCGCGTGCCAGGTCCGCCAGCCGCTCGTCGGTGCGTGAGGCGACGGCGAACTCGAGGAACACGGTCACCTCGGCCCGCCGGACGTCGTCGAGCGGCAGCAGTTCGGCCAGCAGTTCGGTGCGCGCCGCCCGGCGCTCGGCCGGGGACAGCCCGCCGACGTCGCCGAGGGCTTCGACCTTCTCGGTCAGCCGGGCGGACACCCGGTCGATGACGGTCCGCATCGCGAAGCGCATCAGCTCGGCCTGGCCGTCGAAGTAGTGCCGGACGGAGCCGACGTTCAGGCCGGCTTCGGCCGCCACCGTCCGCAGCGACACCCGGTGCAGCCCCTCGCGCACGGCCAGCCGGAACAGCGCGTCGGCCACTTCCGCCCGCCTGCTCTCCGGGTCCACGATCTTCGGCACCTGGCCTTTGTATCACAGGTGTGCTAACTTCTATTTATCACAGTTGGGATATAAAGGAGGGGTGGCTGTGGAAACCGTGCTCACCGTGCTACTGGTCCGGTTCGCGTTGATCGCGGCCGTGGTCGTGGCGCTCGCGCTCGTCGTCCTCGCGGTCGTGCTCGTGCTGCACCGGCGCGGCAAGGGCGATCAGGCACGCCGGGTGGCGCGAACGGCGGCCGAGTTCGCCCAGCGCCGGATCGGGCGCTGAACGCGAAAACGCCGGCTCCTCCAGGGGAGCCGGCGTTTCGGCGGACTGGCGTCAGCGGCCCTGGTTGGCGACCGCGGCGGCGGCCTCGGCCGCGGCCTCCGGGTCGAGGTAGGTGCCGCCCGGGTTGACCGGCTTCAGGTTCTCGTCCAGGTCGTAGCGCAGCGGGATCCCGGTCGGGATGTTCAGGCCCGCGATAGCGTCGTCGGAAATGCCGTCCAGGTGCTTGACCAGGGCGCGCAGCGAGTTGCCGTGCGCGGCGACCAGCACCGTCTTGCCCGCGCGCAGGTCCGGCACGATCGCCGAGTCCCAGTACGGCAGCAGCCGCGCGACGACGTCCTTCAGGCACTCCGTCAGCGGCGCCTCCGGGCCGTAGCGGACGTCGGTGTCCTGGCTGAACTCGCTGCCGCGCTCGATCGGCGGCGGCGGCACGTCGTAGGAGCGGCGCCAGAGCATGAACTGCTCCTCGCCGAACTCGTCCCGGACCTGCTTCTTGTTCTTGCCCTGGAGCGCGCCGTAGTGCCGCTCGTTGAGGCGCCAGTCGCGGCGCACCGGGATCCAGTGCCGGTCGGCGACGTCGAGCGCGATGTTGGCGGTCGAGATCGCGCGGCGCAGCAGCGACGTGTGGACGACGTCGGGCAGCAGCCCGCTCTCCGCGAGCAGCTCGCCGCCCTTGCGGGCCTCCTGCTGCCCGAGCTCGGACAGGGGCACGTCGACCCAGCCGGTGAACAGGTTCTCGGCGTTCCAGGTGCTCTGCCCGTGGCGGAGCAGCACCAGCGTCCCAAGTTCGGCCATACCCGCTAGCCTGCCAGAACACGGCGAGCGACCGGATGACGCCCGGCGCTTTCTACACACAGTGTGTTACCACTCGGTAGAGGTTCGCCCGACCACTCCTTGACCGGTTGAACACCGGCCATGAAAGTGACACTTGCTGCATACCGTTAACACAGACAGTGAGAATCACTCGAACGGAGTAACCAGTAGTCTTGTGATTACTGGTGGACATCTGACAAGTTGGCTTACGTCCCGCTCGGCTGGAATTCCACGCACTCCCCAGCCGGACGCGGGGTACGACCGCAGCCTGTCTCCCCCCTGCCGGGCTGCGGCCCCGCCGGCCCCGTTGGCACTCCCCCTCGCCACCGGGTCCAGATGCGGCGGGAGCGTTCGCGGGGCGGCTTGAGTTCGCGACTCCCCCTCCCTCAAGCCGCTCCGCCCGCTCCTCCTGTTCGCTCGCTGCGCTCGCTCCCGGAGCGGGCGTTCGCCATCATGTTGGGGGGCGACCCCCCAAACCCCCACGGTGCGAGCTTCTTGCGTTGGCGGGCGCTGGGCGCGATGGGCTTGGACCAGCGTCAGTCGTCGGTGAGGGTGCCGGGGTCGTGGGGGTTGTCGGGCTCTATCAGGTGTTTGAAGGCTTGTAGGTTTGCCAGGCTTTCGCCTCGGCTCACGCGCCAGTTCCATTCGCGCTGGATGCTTGTGGCGAAGCCCAGTTCGAGGATGGTGTTGAAGTCGCCGTCCGCGGCTTCCAGCACCTGGCCGAGGATCTTGTCCAGTTCCGGCTCGGTCACCGCGTCCTTGCCGAAACGGCCCACCAGGTAGATGTCGCCCAGTGCGTCCACGGTGTAGTGGACGCCGTAGAGCTTCGCGTTGCGGCGCAGCAGGAAGCGGTAGACCTGCTCGTGGTTTTCGTCGGGACGGCGGCAGACGAACGCCTCCACGGCGAAGGCGTGGTCGCGTTCGATGAGCCAGGCGTTGGTCTGCAGCTTCTTCGTGCCGGGAAGGGTGACGAAGTACTTGCCCTCGGCCTTGCGGTCGTACTTCAGGCCGGCTTGGTCCAGTGTTGCCCGGACGACCTTGTCCAGCGTCATACGGCGACCTCCTCGTGCAGCGCGGCCAGCGTCCGCGAAGCCGCCACATAGCTCTCCAACAAGGCGTCCGTGGTGCGCGCCCACGAGAACCGCCGCGCGTGCACCAGCGCGTTCTCCGCCAGCTCCGCCCGCCGCTCCGGCCGCAACGCCACACTGGCCAGCGCCCCGGCCCAGTCCCGCGCCGCGTGCGAGGGCACCAGCAACCCGGACACGCCGTGCGCGACCGCCACCGGCAGCCCGCCGACCTCGGCCGCCACCACGGGCGTCCCGCAGGCCTGCGCCTCCAGCGCGACCAAGCCGAACGACTCGTTGTAGCTCGGCACCGCCACCACGTCCGCGGCGCGGTACACCTCCGCCAGCCGTTCACCCGGCTGCGGCGGCAGGAACCGCACCACGTCCTGGATACCCAGCGACACGGCGAGCTCACGCAGGGCCTGCGGCTGTTCCAGCCCGGTGCCCGACGGACCACCCACGACCAGGACGACCAGCCGCTCCCGCAGCTCCGGCTGCCGCTGGAGCAGGTGCGCGGCCGCGTGCAGCAGCACGTCCGGCGCCTTCAACGGCTGGATCCGGCCGGCGAACGCCAGCACCACGGCATCGCGCGGCAACCCCAGCCGCCGCCGGGCCCCGGCCTGCGAACCGGGCACGAACCGGTTCAGATCCACCCCGGGCGCGACCGTGTGCACCCGCTCCGGGGCCGCGCCGTAGAGGTCCACCAGCTGACGCGCCTCGACCGGGGTGTTCGCCACCAGCCGGTCGGACTCGGCGACCACCTGCTCCTCCCCGATGACACGGGTGCGCGGCTCGGGCTTGTCCCCCTCGGCGAGCGCGGCGTTCTTGACCTTCGCCAGCGTGTGCGCGGTGTGCACCAGCGGCACGCCCCACCGGTCCCGCGCGAGCCACCCGACCTGGCCGGACAGCCAGTAGTGCGAGTGGATCAGGTCGTAGTAGCCGGGCTCGTGGAAGGCCTCCGCGCGCAGCACGCCCGAGGTGAACGCGCACAGCTGCGCGGGCAGCTCGTCGCGGCCGAGCGGTTCGAACGGGCCCGCCGGAATGTGCCGCACCAGCACGCCCGGCGCCAGCTCGGCGACCGGGGGCTGCTCGGACGAGGTCGCGCGCGTGAACACCTCGACGGCAATCCCGCGCCGCGCCATCTCGACCGCGGTGTGCGTGATGTAGACGTTCATGCCACCGGCGTCACCGGTGCCGGGCTGCTCCAGGGGTGACGTGTGCACCGACAGCACCGCGACCCTGCGCGGCCAAATCGTCTGCGTCCGTCGTGATCCGCGCAGCGAGATCGTCACCTGGTTCAACTCCCGTGTCAGTCTCTTTCCGCATCAGGGCGGAGCCCGTGAACGACAACGCCCACGGGCCCCCGACATCTTCCCAGCGGTGCGAAACCGTCACAGCGCGGACTTGGCCTGCCAAGCGCTCCAGCTGACGAGCCAGTCCATCACGTCCGAGGTGACGACCGGTCCGAGCCGCGACCCGGTGATCTCCACGGGGTCGCCGATCAGGGCCGAGTCGAAGTAGTTCTTCGCGTCGGCTTCCAGCAGGTTGACGCAGCCGTGCGAGGTGTTGGCCCGCCCGATGTTGGCCGCGTTGTCCTGGTTTTCGTGAATGAACTCACCGTGGTTGGAGAACCGGCAGGCCCACTTCTTGTTGACGTTGGTGTAGCCGTAACGCGCGTTGTCGAAGATCGCGCTCGGCTCCTTCGTCATGATGATGTAGGTGCCGTTCGGTGTGTTCAGGTTCACGTCCGAGTCCTTGCCGTTGCTGCACGGGTAGCTCTTGTACAAGGACCCGCCCCGGTACACGTTCATCTTGTGGTCCGGGGTGTGGATCTTCACGACCTGGTTGCGGCCGATCTTGAACTCGGTGGTGACGTCGGCGCGCGGGTAGGCCCCGCCGCCGAGGTCGATGCCGTACAGCTTCGCCTCGACCTTGACCGTGGTGTTGGCGGGCCAGTACTCCTTCGGCCGCCAGTCCACCTGCTGGTCGGACAGCCAGCCCCAGGAGCCTTCCACGTCGGTGGAGGTCTCGATCTTCAGCGCCCGCTCCACGGCGGCCTTGTTCTTCACCGCGCTGGTGAACTTCACGCTCACCGGCATCGCGACCCCGACGGTCGCGTCGTCGGTCGGGTTCAGCGTGACGCGCACGGTGGAGGCCGGCTTGAGCGTCGAGAAGCTGCCGGTCAGCGTCACCGGCTTGCCGTCGGTGCCGGTGGCCGTCGCGTTGTAGGTGTAGGTCTTGTCGTAGCCGAGGGTCTCGCTGCTCGTCCAGGTGGTCTTGTCGTCGCTGAGCTTGCCCTCTACGGCCTTCCCGTCGGGGTTGGTCAGCTTGACCTCGGTGAGCGTGCCCTTGGCGACCTTGACGGTGACGGGCTGCAGCACGGGCACGTTCTTCGCGTCCGCGGCGGGCTCGGCGGTGATGACCGCGGCAGGAGGCGCCTCGCTCGTCGCCCCGCCCCCGGTCTGCGCGCCGCCGTCGTCCCCGCCGCTGGTGCACGCCGCGGCCATGGTCGCCGCGCCCGCGGCGAGCGCGGCCTTGAACACCGTGCGCCTCTCGATCACCTGTTACCTCCGCACTCCGTACTTCTCCCGGACGTCAAAGCGACGCCCGGCCCTGCCGCGTTACCGGCGTGTCCCCCGCTGGGAGTATGTGCGGTATGACGACCAAGCGAACCGCAGTGATCACCGGCGCCAGCGCGGGCATCGGCGAGGCGACCGCCCGCGCCCTCGCCGAGGCCGGATTCCACGTCGTGCTCGGGGCTCGCCGCCTCGACCGCCTGGAGAAGCTGGCCGCCGAGTTGTCCGGAACCGCACACGTACTGGACGTCACCGACCCCGGTTCGGTTGCCGCATTCGTCCAGCGGGTTCCAGATTGCCACGTTCTCGTCAACAACGCGGGCGGCGCACGCGGCCTGGAGCGCGTCGAGGAGGCCGACGAGGACCACTGGCGCTGGATGTGGGAGGTCAACGTCCTCGGCACGCTGCGCATCACGAAGGCGTTGCTGCCGAAGCTGATCGCCTCCGGTGACGGCCACGTGGTGACCGTCACGTCGATCGCCGGCCACGAGGTCTACGACGGCGGTTCCGGCTACACGTCAGCCAAGCACGCGCAGTCGGCCCTGCACCGCACGCTGCGGTCGGAGCACCTCGGCGACCCGGTGCGGATCACCGAGATCGTGCCCGGCATGGTCGAGACCGACTTCTCCGCCAACCGGTTCGACGGCGACACCGAGCGCGCCGCGAAGGTCTACCAGGGCCTCACGCCGCTGACCGCGGAGGACGTTGCCGACGTGATCGCCTTCGCCGTCACGCGACCCTCGCACGTGAACCTCGACACCATCGTCATGAAGCCGCGCGCGCAGCTCAACGGCAGCCGCGCCCACCGCGAGTGACTACAGCGAGCAGTTGATCAGCAGTGGTTCGGGACGCAGCGTGACGCCGAAGCGGGCGTGCACGCCGTCCCGGACCTCGCGGGCCAGCGCCAGCAGGTCCGCGGTGCTGGCCGAACCGCGGTTGGTGAGGGCCAGGGTGTGCTTGGTGGACAGGGACACCCGCCCGCCCGGCCCCGGGTGGCCCTTGCCGAAGCCGGCCCGCTCGATCAGCCAGGCCGCGGACAGCTTCACGCCGCCGTCGGCCGGGTAGCGCGGCATCTCCACGCCCTCCAGCGCCGGCGGGATCTCCGCGACGATCGGGTTGGTGAAGAACGAGCCCGCGCTCCACGTGTCGTGATCGGACGCGTCGAGCACCATGCCCTTGCCCTGCCGCAGCTTCAGCACGGCCTCGCGCGCCTGCGCCGCCGGAACCCGCGCGCCCTGCTCGACGCCCAGCGTGCGGGCCAGTTCGGCGTAGCGGATCGGCGCGGACAGCCCGTCGGCGCGCAGGGCGAACCGGACACTGAGGACAATCCCCCAGCTCTCCCCCTTGAGCACGCTCGTGCGGTAGCCGAAGCCGAGCTCGTCCGCGGTCATCGTGCGCACCTCGCCGGTGCGCCGGTCGTAGCACTCGATCGAGGTGAGCAGGTCTGCCACCTCGCAGCCGTAGGCGCCGACGTTCTGGATCGGCGTGGCGCCCACCGAGCCGGGGATGCCGGACAGGCACTCCAGCCCGCCGAACCCGGCCTCGACGGTCGCCGCGACGAACTCGTCCCAGTTCTGCCCGGCCGCGACCTCGACCTCGTCCCCGTCGATGCGCCAGCCGCTCGTCGCGATCTTGACCACGGTGCCCGGGAAGCCGTCGTCGCCGACGACGAGGTTCGACCCGCCGCCGAGCAGCAGCACCGGTCCCTCGACCGAGCGCACCGCGGCCAGCAGCTCGTCGGTGGTCCCGGCCACCACGAACGCGCGGGCTGGGCCGCCGAGGCGCAGGGTGGTGTGCTCGGCCAGGGTCGTCTGGGTCGGTGTTTCGAGACGGCTCACGAGCACAAACGGTACTGTCTGGCCTCATGGCATCCCGTATCGAGCACCGCGCGGAGTACCCCAACGGCGTCTCCGAGGTGTTCCGGGCCGAGACGAGCGAGGAGGCGCTGACCGCCCGCCTCGCCGAGATCGGCGGCAAGAACAGCGCCCTGCTCAGCCATTCCGCGGACGACAACGGCGCCAGGTACACGCTGCGACAGGGCATCGAGGCGGACAAGCTCCCGCAGATCGTCCGCAAGCTGCAGCCCGGCGACCTCTACGTCGACCGCGAGCACACCTTCACCCGCGACGGGGACGGCTACACGGGCACGGCGCGGGCCACGGTGAGCGGGATGCCCGGCGAGATCACCGCCCGCACCGAGCTGCGTCCCCGTGGCGACGGCTCGGTCGTCGAGACCCGCGGCGAGGTCAAGGTCAAGATCCCGCTGGTCGGCGGCAAGCTGGAGAGCTTCGTCGCGGGCGAGCTGACCAAGCTGCTGGCCCGCGAGGCCCAGTTCAGCCGCGAATGGCTCGCGGCCCGGTAGGCGCGCCGACCCGAGGAACCACGAACCCCAACCGCCTGCGCCGCGTCGACCGCTGGCTGGCCGGCGCCCCCGAGGTGTCGGCCGCGCTGCGCCGCGCGCCGGATCCGCTCGTCGTGGACCTCGGGTACGGCGCGTCCCCGGTGACCACGGTCGAACTGGCCGCGCGGCTGCGGCGGGTCCACCCGCGGGTCCGGGTGCTCGGGCTGGAGATCGACCCGGAGCGCGTCGCGGTCGCGAAACCCGCCGCGCGGCCCCCGTCGCTGGACTTCCGCCAGGGCGGTTTCGAGCTCGCCGGGACCCGGCCGAACCTGGTGCGCGCGTTCAACGTGCTGCGGCAGTACCCGGAGGACGAGGTCGAGGGTGCCTGGAAGCTGGTACTCGACCGGCTCGCCCCTGGCGGGCTGCTCGTCGAGGGCACCTGCGACGAGATCGGGCGACTGTCCACCTGGGTCACCCTGGACGCGGACGGCCCACGCACGCTCTCCTTGTCCTGCCACCTGGATTCGCTCGACCAGCCGTCCACTTTGGCCGAACGACTGCCGAAGGCGCTGATCCACCGCAACGTGCCGGGCGAGCGGATCCACGACCTGTTGTCCACACTGGACATCTGCTGGGCGACCGCCGCGCCGCACCAGGCCTTCGGCGCCCGCGCCCGCTGGCTGGAGACCGTGCGGCTGCTCGCCGCGCGTGGCTGGCCGGTGCTGACCCGGCCGCGGCGGATCCGGCTCGGCGAGCTGACCGTGCCGTGGGCGACCGTGGCACCCGGAAGCAGGTAGGGACAACCCCACCAAAGTAGCGGGGGCGGCACGTACGGGCGTTCCCCGGGTTGTCCCTGATCTTGCCGGAAGTCCCTGGCTCAGGCGGTGTGCGCGGCGACACGATCGCCCCATGACCGCAACCCTCAGCAGGCAGTACGAGGCCGTCATCACGGCGGACTCCGACATCGTCCAGGCGTGCCAGCGACTGCGGCACCGCGTGTTCACCACCGAGTTCGGCGCGGCGCCGCACCCCAGCGGGCTGGACGCCGACGAGTTCGACGACGTGTGCGAGCACCTCGCCGTGATGCACGGGGGCGAGGTCGTCGGCACCTACCGGCTGCTGCCGCCCGGCCGGTCGGCGCGGCTGTACTCGCAGTCGGAGTTCGACCTGGACGGTCTGGCCCCGCTGCGGCCGCACCTGGTCGAGACCGGCCGGTCGTGCGTGCACCCGGACCACCGCTCCGGCGGGGTGATCAACCTGATGTGGTCGGCGATGGCGCGGTACGTCGTCGGCCACGGCTACCGCTACCTCGCCGGGTGCGCGTCGGTGTCGCTGGCCGACGGCGGGGCCGCGGCGGCCGCCACGTGGGCGCTCGCGCAGGCCAAGCACCGCCCGCCGGGCGAGCTGCGGGTCGAGCCGCACCGGCCGTGGATCCCGCTGCCGCGCACCGAACGCCCGCCCAGCTACGCCCAGGTCCCGCCGCTGCTGCGCGGTTACCTGCGCCTGGGCGCGTGGGTCGGCGGGCCGCCCGCGCACGACCCGGACTTCGCGGTCGCCGACTTCTTCACCGTGCTGGCGGTCGACGAGATCGGCGAGCGCTACCGCAGGTTCTTCCTCGGGGAGAATTCATGAACCCGTGGGACGTGACTTCACCTTGTACCCCTCGCTGCGTCACCCACCGGCTGCCTGAGATCAGCACACTGCGGACCGTGCGACGGTGGCTGGCGCTGGGCTCGGTCCTCGCCGGGGTGCGGCGGGGGAACCTGCGCCCGCACGCCCGCGGGGTGCTCGACGCCCTCGGCGTCACCCTGGACGCGAACACCGACCTCCTGCGGGTACCCGCGGGCACCGGCACCCTGATCGTGGCCAACCACGTGTCGTGGCTGGACATCGTCGCGCTGCTGGCCGTCGACCCGGTTGGGTTCCTGGCGAAGCGCGAGGTGCGCTCGTGGCCGGTCATCGGGTCGCTCGCGCAGGCCTGCGGCACCCGGTTCATCGCCCGGCGCGAGCTGCGGGAACTGCCCGCGGTGGTGGCCGGGCTGGCCGACGCGCTCCGCGCCGGCGAGTCGGTCGTCGTGTTCCCCGAGGGCACGACGTGGTGCGGCGGCCAGGGCGGCACGTTCCGGCGCGCCGCGTTCCAGGCCGCCATCGACGCCGGCGCGCCGGTGCGGCCGGTGACCTTCGCCTACTCCCAGGGCGGGCAGCCGAGCACGGTCGCGGCCTTCGTCGGCGACGACGCTCTCCTGCCGTCGCTGAGCCGCGTCGCGCGCGCCCGCGACCTGCGGATCGAGCTGACCGCGCACCCGCCGCTGGAGCCCGCCGGCGACCGGCGCGAGCTGGCCGCGCGAGCCCAGGACGTCGTCCGGTTCACCCGGGTCCCGGCGCATGCTTGACTTCCTGAACCACCTCGGTGAGCTGCTCCAGGGCGCCCTGGGATCGCCCTGGCTGTGGCTCATCGTGTTCGCGGTGGCGGGCCTGGACGCGCTGCTGCCGTTCATGCCGAGCGAGACGACGGTGATCACGGTCGCCGTGCTGCTCGGCACCGACGTGCCGAAGCTGGCGCTGCTCGCGCTGCTCGCGGCCGCCGGAGCGCTCGCCGGCGACTGCCTGTCGCACGCGGTCGGCCGGGGCGCCGCGCCCGCGCTGACGCGGTGGCTGCGCGGCGGGAAGCAGGACCGCTACGAGTGGGCCCGCGGACAGGTCGACCGCAACGCCGGGCTGCTGATCGTGGCCGGCCGGTACATCCCGGGCGGCCGGGTCGCGAGCGGGTTGGCGACGGGCAGCATGGGCGTGCCGTGGGCGCGGTTCATCGCGCTCGACGCGCTGGGCGCCGGGATCTGGGCCGTCTACAGCGTGATCATCGGCGCGATCGGCGGCGCGAGCTTCGACGGGCAGCCCGCCAAGGGGCTGCTGTTGTCGTTCGGCATCGGGTTGATCATGGTCGGTGTCATCGAGGTGGTGCGGCGGTTACGCTCACGGCATGCAGCACGCCGAGTACCTCGCGATGATCGAGGCGCAGTGCCGGGCCCTGCGCGCGGCCGCGGTGCGGACGGGACCGGAGGCCCCGGTGCCGACCTGTCCGAAGTGGACTGTCCAGCGCCTCGTCGACCACCTGGCGAAGGTCCACTCGTGGGTCCGGTCCGCGCTCGCCGATCCCACCGGCGCGAACGTGACCCGCGGGCAGCCGCCCGCCGACTGGACTGAACTGCTGTCCTGGTGGGACGAGCAGCTGCAGGGGATGCTCGCCGGACTCGCCGATCCCGCGGCGCCGGCGTGGCTGCCGTGGACCCGCTACGAGCAGACCACGCGGTCCTGGGCGCGGCGGCAGGCGCACGAGACGGCGATCCACCGGCTGGACGCCGAGCACGCGCTGGCAGGCAGCGCGGAGGCGTCCGCGGTCCCGTCGCTCGTGTTCGACCCGGAGTTCGCCGCGGACGGCGTCGACGAGCTGCTCGCCTGGATGCTGCCGACGCGCGCGAAGTGGGACCAGTTCGACTTGTCCGGCTCGGTGCTCGTGCACGCCGCCGACGCCGGTCGCATGTGGCGGGTCGTGCTGCACCCGGGGCAGCCCGGGACGATCGAGCCGGTGACGGCCGCGTTCGAGGCCGACGTGACGGTCGCGGGCACCGCCGACGCGGTGTACCGGCGCGTGTGGGGGCGGCCCAGCCACGCCTCGGTGACCGGTGACGTGCGTCTCCTGGAGCCCCTGGCCGCGCCGTGACGGGGCGCGGCGGGGAAGATGGGGCCGTGTCCGAACGACGTTATGTGATCACCTTCGGCTGTCCCGACCGCACCGGCATCGTCGCGCGCGTGTCGTCCTTCCTCGCCGACGCGGGCGGCTGGATCGTCGAGGCCGCCTACCACACCGACCCGGACACCGGCTGGTTCTTCACCCGCCAGGAGGTCAGGGCGGACTCGCTGCCGTTCGGTGTGGACGAACTGCGGTCGCGCTTCGCCGAGGTGGCGACGTCGCTGTCGGCCGAGTCGAACTGGCGGGTCGAGGACACCTCCGAGCGCCGCCGCGTGGTGATCCTGGTGTCCAAGGAGGGGCACTGCCTCTACGACATCCTGGGCCGGGTCGCCGCCGGTGAGCTGGACGTCGACGTGCGGGCGGTGATCGGCAACCACGACAACCTCGCGGACATCACGCGGGCGCACGGCATCCCGTTCCACCACGTGCCCTTCCCCGCCGGCGACAAGGCGGAGGCGTTCGCCGAGGTGCGCAAGCTGGTCGACGAGCACGACCCGCACGCCGTCGTGCTCGCGCGGTTCATGCAGATCCTGCCGCCGGAGCTGTGCCAGGCGTGGTCCGGCCGGGCGATCAACATCCACCACAGCTTCCTGCCGTCGTTCATCGGCGCGCGGCCCTACCACCAGGCGCACCGCCGCGGCGTGAAACTGGTCGGCGCGACGTGCCACTACGTGACCGCCGACCTGGACGCCGGGCCGATCATCGAGCAGGACGTGATCCGCGTCGACCACGGCGACACCGTGCCCGACCTGGTGCGCAAGGGCCGGGACATCGAGAAGATCACGCTCGCCCGCGGCCTGCGGTGGCACCTGGAGAGCCGCGTGCTGGTGCACGGCAACCGCACGGTGGTGTTCTAGGCCGCGAGCACCGCGCCCGCGATCAGCAGCGTGTAGACACCGAGGGCGGCCTGGATCGCCTTGGTGCGGCGGCGTTCCGGCGCGTGCCGCAGCAGCCAGGCCAGCCCGGGGACCACGAGGACCGCGTGCATCGTGACCGCGTGCACGAGCTTGAGCGAACCCGCGGTCGTGTAGGCGAGCTGTGGTTGTCCGCCGCGGGCGAGGGTGACGCCGTCGGCGATCATGATTGCGCCGACCACCATGGCCGCGAACAGCACGACGAGCCCGAACCGCAGGGCCAGCGTCATGCTCGGGCTGAGGTTCGTCGTCCGCCAGGCCGCCACGGCGAAGGCCAGCACGGTCACGATGATCACCGCGCCGCCCGCGGCCAGGCTGTAGGAGACGGCGGTGTCGAAGCCGGTCTCGAAGTTGAAGTGCGACGGCACCCCGCGCCAGACCTGCAGCGTCACCAGGGCGACCTCGACGACGCTCACCGCGGTGAGCGCGCCGAGGAGCGGGGTGCGGCGGCGGACCTGGAGGAAGCTCGTCGCCCAGGCGACGCCGGCCAGGGTGAGGCCGAAGGACAGGCCGAACGTCATGGCCTTGCGGTAGGACAACGGCCCCTCCCACGTGGTGCCGCTCGCCACGAGGACCACCAGGTGCACGAGGCCGCTGGTGAACAGGACGGCGGCCACCACGTAGGCCACGCGCTCGACGGGCCGGGCGCGGGTCGCAGAGGCTTTCGCGAAGTGCGAGGGTCATGCCGACGATGGTCGGCGTTCGGAGCTCTCGCGGCGTCTGCCTGGCAGCGTCTTTTCGCCGTACGTCGGCGGGCGTATCAGACGCGCACGAGCATCTTGCCGGTGTTGGCGCCCGCGAGGAGGTCCAGGAAGGCCTGCGGAGCGTTGCGAAGCCCCTCGACGATCGTCTCCTCGTACTTGATCTCGCCGGAGCGGACCAGCGGCGCGACCTCCTCGAGGAACTTCGCCTGCAGGTCGTAGTGGTCGCTCACCAGGAACCCGCGGATGTCCAGCCGCTTGCCGATGATCTGGCCGAGGTTCCGGGGCGCGGCGGGCGGCTCGGTGGCGTTGTAGATCGAGATCATCCCGCACACGGCGATCCGCGCGTGCACGTTCGCCGAGTTGATGGCGGCTTCCAGGTGCTCGCCGCCGACGTTGTCGAAGTAGACGTCAATGCCCTCCGGCGCGGCCTCTTCCAGCTGCTTCGCGACCGGCGCGTCCCTGTAGTTGAACGCGGCGTCGAAGCCCAGGTCCTCGACGAGGTGCCGGACCTTCTCGGCCGATCCGGCGCTGCCGATGACCCGCTTGGCTCCCTTCAGCTTCGCCAGCTGACCGACGACGGACCCGACCGCGCCGGCCGCGCCCGAGACGAACACGGTGTCGCCCGGCTGGAACCGCGCGATCTCGGTCAGCCCGGCGTACGCGGTGAGGCCGGTCATGCCGAGCACGCCGAGGTACGCCTCGCGCGGCGCCGCGCCCGCGTCGATCTTGGCCGCCTGCTTCGGGGTGACCACGGCGTGGGAACGCCACCCGAAGCCGTGCAGCACCAGGTCGCCCGGCCGCAGGGCGTCGGTGTTCGACTGGACGACCTCACCGACCGCGCCGCCCAGCATCACCTTGCCGACCTCGTACGGCGGCGCGTACGACTTGGCCGAGCTCATCCGGCCGCGCATGTACGGGTCGACGCTGATCTCCAGGTTGCGGACCAGGGCCTCGCCGTCGCCGGGCCGCGGCACCTCGACGTCGACCACGTCGAAGTTGTCCAGCGTCGGCGCGCCGTGCGGACGGGAGGCGAGCCGGATCTCGGTCGCGGTGGTGCTCATCATGCGCTCCAGTGGGTGTCGGAAGTGTGTCTCCACGGCTGCCAACACACTAACCGGGGCGCTGATTCCGCTTTGTGGCTGAGGCTACAGCCACCGCACCGAGCGGCGCGGCTAGACGAGCTCGGCGAGCTTGCCCAGCACCCCGTCGTAGATCCGGCGGAGCCCGGCCGGCGCGAAGGTCTTCTCGAAGAAGCCCCCGATGCCGCCCGCGCCCTGCCAGGTGGTCTCGATCCGGACGGTGCTGCGCTCGCCCGCGGGCCGCACCGTCCAGGTCGTGACCATGCTGGAGTTGGCGTCCGTCTCGACGAGGGTGCCCGCTTCCGGCTCGGACACACTCGCCGCGACGTCCCGCACCCGCTTGGAGGTGGCCTGCAGCTTCCACTTCGCCTTCGTGCCGGCGCCGGTGCCGCCCTCGACCACCTCGTAGTCGCGGTAGTGCTCGGTCAGGATCTTGGGCCGGGTCTCGGCGTAGTCCGCGACCAGCGCCCGCACCTTGTCGGCCGGTGCGTCGATCGTCCGTTCCGCGCTTGCGGTGACCTTCGCCATAACCCCTCCTGATCTGCTCGAACGCTGTCGCCCGCGACTCTATCGATCAGAGGAGGCCCTGCTGCGACAGCCAGTCCTTGGCGACGTCCGCCACCTGGTCGCCGTCCTCGTCGACCTGCTTGTTCAGGTCACGCAGCTGGTCGGTGGTCAGCTTCGCGCTCACCGCGTTGACCGCCGCGGCGAAGTCGGGGCCGCGCTCGTCGAGCACCTTCTGGTTCACCGCGGGCACGATGTTCTCGGTCGCGACGATCTTCTGGTCGTCCTCCAGCGCGGTGAAGTCGGGGTTGCCGACCAGCGGGTTCACCGAGTCGAGCGGGATCACCGTGACCGCGCCCGAGCGCAGCTGCTCGACCCGCGGGCCGGACTCCTGGATGCTCGAGAACGTGACGTTCAGCTTGTAGACGTCACGGAAGCCGATGAAGCAGTTGGCCCGGGTGCCGCACTCCGGCGGGCCGCCCAGCACGACCTTGTCCAGCTTCTTCAGGTCGCTGATCGTCCGCAGGCCCTGCTGCTGCGCGAGATCGGACTTCACCACGTAGGTGTTCTTGTTCTCGGCAGGCGCGTAGTCCAGCAGCCCGACGCCGGACGGCTTGAACAGCTCGGCGAGCTTCGCGTGCTCGGACGCCGCGTCGTTCGGCGCCTGCTCGTTGAACCCGGAGCTGATCGCCGCGCCCTGGTACTCGGGGATGAACTGCAGCTCGCCCGACTTCAGCGACGGGTACACCAGCTCCCGCGAGCCGATGTTGAACTTCCGCTGGACCGGGTAGCCCTTCGCCTCCAGCGCCTGCGCGTACACCTCCGCCAGGATCTGGCTGTCCGTGAAGTTGAACGACGCCACCACGATCGGCGCGCCGCCCTTGCCCGGCGCGGCCGTGCCGCCGTCGTCCCCGCCGCCGCAGGCCGTGAGCCCGAGGACCGCCACCGCGAGAATCCCGGCCGCCCGCAGGCTCCGTGTCCACCGCATACCTGTTCACCCTCCCAGTGCTGTTCGTCGCCAGCGACCCTATCCGCGGGCACCGACAGAAACCACATAGTGAGATCGTCCGCCCGTCAGTGTCGGTCACCGCCCGTATGCTCGCCCGGTGAGCGAGTACGTGCTGGCCGCGACCGACCGGCCGCTGTTCGAGTGGCGCTGGGTGGAGCGCAACGCGGACGAGATCGCGCAGCGCCTCGGCGAGCACCTGGCGCTGACGGCGGCCGCGCTCGCGATCGGGCTCGTCGTGTCGGTCGCGCTGGCCGTGTTGTCGCTGCGCTGGCGCTGGTTCTACGCGGTCGCGCTGGGCGCGGCAGGCGCGCTGTACGTGATCCCGAGCCTGGGGGCGTTCGCGCTGCTGGTGCCGTTCTTCGGGCTGTCGTTCACCACGGCCGTGATCCCGCTGGCCACGTACACGCTGCTGATCCTGCTGCGCAACATCGTGACCGGCATCCAGCAGGTGCCCGCGGAGGTCCGGGAGGCCGCGATCGGCATGGGCTTCACGCGGCTGCGCCTGTTGCTGCAGGTCGAGTTCCCGCTGGCGCTGCCGGTGGTGATCGCCGGGCTGCGGGTCGCGGCCGTGACGACGATCGGGCTGGTCACGGTCACCGCGATGCTCGGCATGGGCGGGCTGGGCTTCTTCATCCGGCAGGGCATCCAGACGACCACGCCGAACCCGACGGCGATCATCGTCGGGATCGGGTTGTCGATCGTGCTGGCGGTGCTGGTGGACGCGCTGTTGTGGCTGAGCGAGCGGGCGCTGGCCCCGTGGGCGCGGAAGGCGGGGCGGGCGTGAACGCGTTCGAGCAGGCGCTGGACTGGCTGGGGCAGCCGGGCCGGTGGAGCTGGACCGACCCGGCCGGAATCCCGTACCGCACGCTGGAGCACCTGGGCTTTTCGGCGTTGTCGCTGGTCATCGCGGCCGCGCTGGCGGTGCCGCCCGCGCTGGTGCTGGCGCACTACCGCCGGGGCGCGTTCCTGGCCAGCAGCGCGGTGAACATCGGCCGCGCCATCCCGAGCTTCGGGTTGATCATCCTGTTCTGGTACCTGGCGAGCCGGTGGGAGGTGAACACGTCGTTCTGGCCGCTGCTGCTCGCGCTGGTGGCGCTGGCCCTGCCGCCGTTGTTCACCAACACCTACGCCGGGGTGGTGTCGCTGGAGCCGGAGGCCGTGGACGCGGCGCGCGGCATCGGGCACACCGAGGGGCAGATCATGCTGCGCATCGAGCTGCCGCTGGCGTTGCCGGTGATCCTCGCGGGCGCGCGGGTGGCGTTCCTGCAGCTGGTGGCGACGGTCGCGATCGGCGCGATCGTCAACGACGGCGGCGGGCTGGGCCGGTTCATCGTGGACGGGTTCGCGCAGGGCGCGGGCGGTTACGGCGAGATCCTGGCCGGCGGGCTGGCCGTCATCGTGCTGGCCCTGGTGTGCGAGGGCGTGTTCGCGCTGCTGGAGCGGTTCGCCGTGCCGCGGGGCCTGACGTTGTCGCGCCGGGCGACGATGTCTACGCGACCGGTTTAGCCAGGCCGTCGATCACCTCGGCGCCGGGCAACGACGCGAGCAGGTCGCCGGTGACCAGGAGTTTCCCGCCGCGGATGCCACTGCCGATGACGAGTTCCGGCGAGTCGGCGACGGCCTTGTCGACGAGAATCGGCCAGTCCGCGGGCAGCCCGACGGGCGTGATGCCGCCGTAGGCCATGCCGGTGAGGGCGACGGCCTCGTCCATCGGTGCGAAGGAGGCTTTGCGCACGTCCAGGCGGCGCTTGATGACGCCGTTGACGTCGGCGCGCGTGGTGGCGAGCACGAGCGCGGCGGCGAACCGGACCTCACCGGCGCGCTTCCCGGCGACGACGACGCAGTTGGCGGAGGCGTTCAACGGTGAGCCGTAGGCCTCGCAGAACGCGGCGGTGTCGGCGAGTTCGGGATCGATCTCGACGGCGCCGACGCTGTCGGCGTCGAGGGCGGCCAGTGCTTTGGCGACGGGCTCGGCGAGCAGGTCGGTGCGTTCGGCGGCCGGGTGGACGGTCAGCGTCCCGGCGATGCTCCAGGTCCTCACGCCGCCAGGATAGGGAATCGCCGGTTCACCAGTTCTTGCCGCCGCGCTGAACCTCGATCAGCCGCGGCCGCACGTCGACGAGGTAGACGAGGACGGCGACGATGCCGGCCAGCCAGAAGAGGCTGCCGGCGCCACCGAAGCCGAACAGCCCCATCGCGGCCGTGCCGGCGCCGGTGATGGCGAGCCAGATGGGCTTGGTCTTGCGGTCCGCGGCGTGGTAGGCGTCCGCGCGCTGGAGAAGGGCGTGCACGAACGCGCCGAGGCCCACCAGCGTGCCGGCCCAGCTGATGACCTGCATGATCCAGTACGCGATGAACGGCACGTCCCTAGCCTACGTCCCTTCGCCCCCGCCGTCGGATCCCCGGTGTCCAGAATGCCACGAACGCCCGGGCCCGTCACCGCCGTCCCCGGCGGGCCGCCCCTGGCTCACCACGCCGCCGAGCACACCGCACACAGCCAGCGGTTGGCCGAGCACATTTGGCACACCAATGAGCCCACGCACCGCCCAACCCCGCTAGGCACCCCGACACCACGAGCAGTCCCGCACAACAAACTCTCCTTCGCCCACGCCCCACGCCCGGGGCAATCGCCACACAACTTCCCACCCCCGAACACCCGCCCCCGGGGCAATCGCCGCACGAACCGTCCCTCCCGAGCACCCCACGCCCCGCGGCAACCGCCACACAACAAACCATCCCTCCCCCCAAGCACCCCACGCCCCGCGGAAATTGCCACACAACCTCCCTCCCCCGAACACCCGCTCCCGCGGCAATCACCGCACGAACCCTCCCTCCCGAGCACCCCCACGCCCCGCGGCAATCACCGCACAACCTCCCTCCCCCGAACACCCGCCCCCGAGGCAATCGCCACACAACAAACCCTCCCTCCCGAGCACCCACCCCCCGCGGCAATCGCCACACACAAAAGCCCACCGGCCGCGCCGAGCGCGGTGCTCGGCGCGGCCGGTGGGCTTTGCGAGTTGCCTGCGGCGGCTGCCCAGCCATGCGCCTCGCGCATGGTGGCCGCCCACCCGGGCGTGCGGCTTGGCCTACTTGGTCGTCTTCGGCGTGGTCGCGTTCGCCGGGCGCTTGGCCGGCGTCGTGCTCCGGCGGGTGGCCGGGGCCTTCGTCGTGGCGGTCTTGGGGGCCGGCTTGGCCTGCTCCTCCTTGACCTCGTCCTCGATCCGGTCCGCGACGTCGTCCGCCGCCTCGGCGACCTTCTCGCCACCGGCGCGGGTCCGCTTCGCGACCAGGCCGAGCACGTCCTCGACCTTCTCGCGCGCCTCGGTGCTCACCTCGCCGACCCGCTCCTGCGCGGTGGTCAGCGCCTCCTCGACCTGCTCGACCACGCTCTTCACGCGCGGCTCGGCCAGGAACTTGTCCCACGCCTGCTCACCGGTCTCGGCCAGCTTGTTGTACAGCTTGAGCGCGGCCTCGGTGTACTCGTCGATCAGCTTGCGCAGCTCGGTCGGGTCGAGCTTCTCCCGCAGGGTGGTCACCTCGGTCGGCAGCTCCTCGATGTTCTTCCGCGCCACCTCGCTGCCCTCGACGACCCGCTCGCGGGCCTTGCCCACGGCGTCGACCACGGCCTGGCCGGCCAGGTTGCCGGCGCCCAGGGCGGCCAGCAGCGGGGTGCGGAGCTGTTCGATGGCGGTCTTGGTGCTGGGCATTGTGCTCACTCCTTGGCGATGACGGTTGCTTGTCCTCGATCGCCGCCCGCCGCCGCGTTCTCCCGGCGGAACGACTCGTACACGTCGA
This sequence comes from Amycolatopsis tucumanensis, assembly GCF_021654135.1. Classification (GTDB taxonomy): domain Bacteria; phylum Actinomycetota; class Actinomycetes; order Mycobacteriales; family Pseudonocardiaceae; genus Amycolatopsis_E; species Amycolatopsis_E tucumanensis. Next base: position 176,223 of record NZ_JAKGSD010000009.1, read on the forward strand.
GCAGGACCTGCTTCTGCCGCTCGGTGAGCTCGGCGTCCGCGCGGATCGCGTCGGTCACCGGTCCACCGTTGGGCAGGTCGAGGATTCCGGCCTGCACGTAGAGCGCTTCCGCGGAGATCCGCAGCCCCTTGGCGATCTGCTGCAGGATCTCCGCGCTGGGCTTGCGCACCCCGCGCTCGATCTGGCTCAGGTACGGATTGGACACTCCGGCGAGCTTTGCCAGCTGCCGCAAGGAGATCTTCGCGTTGTTGCGCTGCTGGCGGATGTACTCACCGATCCCGGAGGCGATGTCGGCGACCTTCTCCACCGGTCCGCCCGCCGAGTTCTCGTGGCCGTTGTCCTCCGACATGTCAGTCCATCTCCTCGCGACGATTCCAACGGTACGCGCGGGTGCTAGCTATTGCAAGCACCCTGCTTGCAACCATCGGGTGTTACTTGAGTCACCCGTTACGGTGGGGGTGTGCACAGCACGGCACGCCGCCGGCGCCAGCTGGCCGAGTCGCTGCGCCGGGACGGCATGATCACCGATCCGGCCTGGCTGGACGCGTTCCGGCGGGTGCCGCGGCATGCCTTCGTGCCCCGGTACTTCCTATCCCAGCCCGGTGGCTGGCGCGCCGTCGACCGCACCGATGGGGACTGGCTCGACCACGTCTACGCCGACCAGGTCCTGGTCACGCAGCTCGACGGCGATCCGCACGCGTGGGAGCGCGCTCGCCGGGAGGGCGTGGTGCGTGGCAACCCGACGTGTTCGTCGAGCATGCCGGGGATCATGGCGGTGATGCTCGAGGAGCTGTCGGTGCACAGCGGGCACCGGGTGCTGGAGATCGGCACCGGCACCGGTTACAACGCAGCCCTGCTCTCCGAACGGCTCGGCTCGTCGCTGGTGTCCACAGTGGATGTGGACGAGGATTTGGTGCGGCTCGCTTCGGAACGCCTGTCGCTGTGCGGGTACCACCCGACGGTCGCGGTCCAGGACGGCGCGGAAGGCTTGCCGGACGGTGCGCCGTACGACCGCGTGTTGTGCACCTGTTCGGTGTCGGAGGTGCCGATCGCGTGGCTGGAGCAGGCGACGCGCGGGGCCATTGTGGTGACCACCCTGAACCGTCCGATCGGCGCCGGCCTGGTGCGGCTGATCGTGATGCCCGGCCCGGTCGCACGGGGCCGCGTGCTGAGCCGCGACGGCCGGTTCATGCCGCTGCGGGCGCACCGTTTCGCGGATCCGGCGTCGCTGCCAGAGATCGCCGGGCCCGCGCGCCCTACGGAACTGTCCGCGGAGGTGGTCCTGCACCCGTCGAGCCGGTTCGAGTTCTTCGCCGGGCTGGCGCTGCCGGGGGTGGTGCCGGTGTTCCGCGGCGAGGACGCGTTCCTCCTGCACAGCGCCGGTTCCTGGGCGCGGGTGACAACGCACGCCGACCGAACGATGGTGGCCCAGGGCGGCCCGCGACGGCTGTGGGACCTGACCGAGGCCGCCTACCGGCAGTGGACCGCGCTCGGCAAGCCAGCCCGGCAGCGCTTCGGGATGACGGTGACGCCCCAGCACCAGGAATTCTGGCTGGACGACCCCGACGGCGACCACCGCTGGCCGCTGCAGTAGGTCACGTGGCCGCCGACTGGCCCGCGGCGCGCTCTGCCAGCGACGACCCCCGCGATCCCGGGGCACTCCCCGCGCGTAACGACGAGGCCCGCACTCCGTGCACCCCAGAACGGCCACCGCAACCAACACCCGGCGCACCCCGCCAGCAACCACCGACAACCCACCAGGCGCACCCGCTAGCGATCACCGATAGCCAGCGCACAGCGCCCCCACGCGCCAACCGCCAGCCAAGTCCCCACCGGCGAGCGCCGTCCCAGCGCCTACAGCGGAGCCCACAGCACCCAGCCCTCGGTCACTCCGCATCCAGCCCGCCGGTCGCGACCACCGTCGGTCGTCGCGCTACGGCAGCCGGCTTTCGACCCAGCTCGCGACGTGCTCGACGCTCGCGTCGAGCGGCGCGGTCGTCGTGTCGAAGAGGGTGACCGGCGGGTCGAGGGTGTCGGCGTTCTTGTGCAGCCATGTGTTGAACTCGAGCATCTCGGCGATGCGTGGTTCGTCCCAGCCGCGCCAGGCGGGGCGCGCCCGCAGCCGCCGGGCGAGCACCTCCGACTCGGCGACCAGCGCGAGGTAGTGGATCTCGCTGAACAGCGCACGCTCGGGCAGCGTCTCGAACTCCGGGGGCACCACGGTGCCGCACAGCACGACCGGGCGGCCGTTCTGGTGCACCATCGCGGCCATGCGCAGCCAGGTGCCCCGGAACGTCGGGTGCCCGTTCACGTCGTCGCGGAGGCCGGCCACCCACAGCACGTCCTGCTCCAGCACCGTGACCCGCCCGCCGAGCCGCCCGACCAGGGCCGGGCCGACGGTCGACTTCCCCGCCCCGCTCGGTCCGGTCAGGGCGAACAGCGGCAACCGGCGGAAGGGCCAGCGGTGACCACACCGGTGGCACAACCGGACGTCGCCCTCCACGGCCGGGACCTCAGCCAGGTCCCCGCATCGAGGGCAGATGCGGGGATCCAGCATCGCTTCCGGCATGTGTCAGTCGAAGAGCTGCTCGAGGAAGCTCCGCTTGCGGTGACCGCGGTGGCCGTACGGGCGCGGCGAATCCGAGTAGTACCCGCCGCCCTGGTACGGCCGGGGCGAATCGGAGTAGCCGTGCCCACCCCGGTACGGCCGGGGCGAGTCGGTGTGCCCGTGGCCGCCGTACGGGCGCGGCGAGTCCCGATACGCCGCTGTGTGCCCGGCCGCCCCCTGGTACGGCGGCGGAGCAGCGGCGGGCCCGCCGTAGTAAGCGCTCTCCGCGCCCACGATCTGCTCCAACTCGCCGCGGTCCAGGAAGATGCCCCGGCAGCCTTCACACTGCTCGATGTGGATGCCGTTCTTGTTCACGGTCCGCATCACGTTTTGACACTTCGGACAAATCACGTATGCCACCCTACGCATGATCCGGCCCGCGGGGAGTGGGGTCCGCCAGTTTCCCGCCCGGAGCTCGTCATTCCGCTCGCAGCGCCTCCACTCTGGTGACCGCCCGGAGCGCGGGCAACGCCGCGCCGGTCACCGCGAATACCAGGACCACCGCCGTCACGGCGGTGACACCGATGAAGCCCGCGTCCACGTGCAGGCTGATGTCCGCGCCGAGCAGCCGCACGAGGAGGGCGCCGGTGCCGATCGCCACCGCCACGGCGACCGCCACCCCGAACACCAGCGGGATCGCGTTCTGCCAGAGCAGTGACCGTCCCAGGACCGGCAGCGGCACACCTGACGCGTGCATCGCCGCGAAGGCCCTCCGCCGTTCGCTCAGCTGCCCGGCCAGCAGCACCAGCAGACTGACCGCCGCGATGACGAGTCCCAGCAGACCGCCGGTGTAGAGCAGCCTGTCGACCGCGGCCAGGAAATCGTTCCCCCCGCCGTAGTACTCGTCCTCGCTGTACGCCGTCGCCTGCCACCCGAGCGGCCCGAGCGCGGCCCGGACCCGGTCGAGGGCACCCGTCTCGCCTGGAGTGAGGAGGAGCTCGATCATCCGCCCGCCGTCCGGCAGGTGCTGCGCGCTCGCGGCTGCCGGCGTCACCGCCAGGCCGACACCGTGGGCGACGCCAGCGGTGCCGGGAGAGATGGTCGCCGCTTCCGCCGGGACCGTGAACGGCGTTTCGTCCACGGTCATGGTCGAACCTGGCTGGACTCCCGACCCGGCCACGACGTACACGGCGCCGTCGACACACCCGGACGTTCCGAAGAGGTGCTCCAGCACCGGGCACGGCGCGACCAGCGATTCCACCGGCCCGCCGGTCCAGGGTCGCGCCGCCAGCCGTTGGATCGGGTACGCGCCGACCAGCCCTGGCGTCCCCTCGAGCAGGCGCATCGCCTCCGCTTCAGCGTCGTCGGTCACGCTGAGGTTCCCGGTCCCGGTCCCGGTGGCGACCCGAGCGCGATCCGCGTCCGCGGCGGCCGAGCCGATCATCGTCTGCAGCGTGATGACCCCGGCCAGCACGACCACCACGCCTGCCACGACACGGTTCGGCGTGCCGCTGTCGAGCTGCAGCCGCCGGACGGCCAGTTGCCACGCCGGACTCCCGCCCCGGATCCGCCGCACCACCAGGTCGGTGATCCACGGCATGACCGCGGGCACGCCGATCAGCAGGAGCGTCGACCCGGCGAGCAGGAACGGCAGGGTGCTGGCCGGACGGGACGACACTCCCAGCAGCTTGTCCGGCAGCAGAAGCACGACACCGAGCGCGATCAGGACCAGCCGCCACCACAGCCGTCTGCGCTCCGGCTTCGCGTTGCGCAGGACCGCGAGCGGTTCGACGACGAGCCGCCGCAACCCGAACCAAGCCGGCCCGACCGCGAGCACCGGGACGAGCAGAGCCACCACCACCCCCAGTGGCCAGCCCGGCACGAAGTCCGGGCCGAAGACGGTGATCCCCTCGAACTCCAGCCCCGCGGCCGACCCCCGCACCGCGAAGTAGATGGCCAGGCCCAGCACGCCGCCGGCCAAGGCGCCGGCCAGCGATTCGCCGGCGGCGATCCGGTGCACCTGCCCGCGCCGCGCGCCCGCGAGGCGGAGCGTGGACAGCCGCCGCTCACGCTCCGCACCGCCGATCCGGCTCGCCGCGCTGAGCAGGACGAGCATCGGGATGAGCAGCACGACAACGCCGACGATCAGCAGGAAGACTAGCTGCGGGGACGAGGAGTCCGGTGCCCCGCCCGCCCCGAAACCGGTGACCGCGACTCCCCCGTTCGCGGCACGGATACCAGTGGTGCCGACGTAGGCGAACAACTCGTCCGGGCCGGCGAGCCCCTCCGGTGCGATGGTGCCGACCACGCGCCCCGGGAATCGCTGCTGCAGCAACGGGTCCACCGCGAGCCGCTCCGCGAGCGCCGGCGACAGGACCGTTTCACCGGCTTGCGGGATCGCGACCAGACCGGGTGGAACCGGCGCGTCCGGGCCGACGGCGTCCAGCCAGGTGATCGTCAACGTCCGGTCTCCCACCGGGGTGAAGTTGGAAGACAGGTACAGCGACGCGGGCCCGTCCACGGCCGCCGGTTCGCGCGCGGCGATTCGGTCGCTTCGCTCACTCAGGGCGTTGATCGTGCTCGCGAGCAGCAGGAGCATCGCCAGCGACAGACCGATGCCGATCGTGGTCAGCACCAGACGGGGCAGGTTGGCGCGGAACGTCCGGCCGCCCCCGACGGCCAGCCGGAAGCCCAGCGCGAAGTCGTTGAGCCAGCTCACGGGACGGCCACCCGCTCCGGTGTCCGGCCGTCCCGGACGATGACCTCGCGGTCGGAGTACGCCGCCACCCGCACGTCGTGCGTGACCAGCACTACCGCGGTGCTCAGCTCCTTCGCCGCCGCCACGAGCAGGCGCATCACGCGTTCGCCGTTGAGGGAGTCCAGCGCTCCCGTCGGCTCGTCGGCGAAGACGACCTTCGGCGTGGTGATCAGGGCCCGCGCGATCGCCACCCGCTGCCCCTGGCCGCCGGACACCTCACCGGGCCGCTTGCCGGCGAGGTCGCCGAGCTCGAACCGGTCGAGAGCCGCCCGCGCCGACGCCTCGGCCGGCTTGCGCTTCATCCCGCCCAACCGCAGCGGCAGCGCGACGTTTTCCAGGCACGACAGCTCGGGGACGAGCTGGCCGAACTGGAAGACGAACCCGAACTCGCTGCGGCGCAACGAAGATCGGTCTCCGTCGGACAGGCTCGCCAGGTCGCGCTCGCGGTAGACGACCCGGCCGTCGTCCGGCGGCACGATCCCGGCCAGGCAGTGCAGGAGCGTGGACTTGCCCGACCCGGACGGCCCCATGACGGCGACGATCTCCCCCGCGTCGATCTCGAAGTCGGCGCCACGCAACGCCTCGGTGGGCCCGAACGACTTGCGCAGACCGGTGGCACTGAGCAGGCTCATGCCTTCACCTGCCCGGCGAGCTCGTCGAGGCGGGCCGCGGTCAGTTCGAGCCAGCGCAGGTCCGCTTCCAGGTGGAACAGCGCGTGGTCGCAGATCAGCGTGTCCGCGAGGTCGCCCTCGACTTTGCGGCGGGTCAGCTCGCGCATGACCTTCAAGTGCGCGGCGCGCTGGGTGTCGAGCACCGTCGCCGCGTCGCGACCGGACATCAACGCGAGCACGACCTTGGTGTACAGCGTGTTCTGCAGGTACGCCTCCGGCTTCTCCGGAGTGCTGAGCCACTGCTCGACGTCGGTGATCCCGGCATCGGTGATCGCGTAGCTCTTGCGCTCCGGACCACCGCCCGGCTCGACCCCGCTCTCGGTGACCAGGCCGTTGCGGAGCAGGCGCGCCAGCGTGGCGTACACCTGCCCGTAGTGCAGCGGCCGGTCGTGCCCGAAACGCTCGTCGTACGCGCGTTTGAGCTCGTAGCCGTGCCGGGGGCCCGCCTCGAGCAGGCCGAGAAGTGTTTGTCCGATCGCCATGGACAGGACTATACACACGGTGTAGAGTCGCTGTCTATACACCCGGTGTATAGACAGCGCTCCCAGCGCGAGTGGGAGTGGCAAGCGCTGGGGGCTCGAGCGGGCGATCCAGCGGTCGCCTCTCGGCGAAAGGCGCGACACGGCTCCAGCAGGACTGGTGTTCCGTGACGGCGAAGAGGTGAGGCCCGGGGGACACGGACCGGATCGGCCACCCGGTCCAGCAGCGCCCCTCGACTACTTGTTCCAGGAGGTCAGCAGGCACAGAGACAAAACGGGTGACCGGCCGGATCGGCGTAGACCCGGAACCTCGATGCGTCGTCGAGCATTTTCGCGCCCAGCGACAAGGCACGGCTGTGGGCCGCTTCGAGATCCGTCACGTCCAGGTCCAGGTGGAGCTGCTGCGGAACATCCTGCCCCGGCCATTCCGGCGCACGGTAGGACTCGACGCGCTGGAAGGAGACCCGGACTCCATCCAGACCGTCGAGGACCACCCAGCTGTCGTCGTCCACCTTCGGCTGCGGCAGGTCCAGCAACCGCGCGTAGAACCCGGCCAGCTCCACCGGATCCGGGCAGTCGAGAACGATCGCGCCCAGTTTCGGAACGGCACCCATGCGATTCCTCCAGCACTCGAACGGCCAGCAAGCGGATAACCAGTGAAAGGAGTATGCAAGTTACGCGACACGTCCGCAACCACCGTCCGGCTTACACTGGTGACGTGAGCTCGACGGACGTGTCCCTCGTGGTGGATTTCCTCAATACCCTCGACGTGGAGGACGACACTGATGTGCTCACGAACGCAGCCTCGTGGCGCGCCTGGAGCCATGAACGCGGGCTGGAAGCGGGCCCGGTGTCCGCGGCGCGGTCCGCCCGCACGGCCCTGCGCGCCGCGGTCGGCGACACCTTGGACGCGTCGCCGCTGGCGGTTCCGGTCACGATCGAACTGGCCGTCGGCGGGCCGGCCCTGGTCACCCGCGACGCGGTCGGTGCCGTGATGGCCGCGGCCGCCAGGTTGGCGGTGCTCGGGCAGTGGACGCGGGTGAAGATCTGCCCGGCGGACGACTGCCGCTGGGCGTTCTACGACGAATCCCGCAACCGCTCACGCACCTGGTGCTCCATGCAGGTGTGCGGCAACCGGGAGAAGGCGCGCAGCTGGCGCCAACGCCGGGCCTGAACACCCGGTGGAGTTGCCCACAGCACACCTGTGGACAACTCGTCCACCTGTGGACAACCCGGAAAGATGCAGGTCAGCGCATCTGCTGCGCCGTGTCGGCTGCCGAAACACGCCTCCGCCGTCCTGCGGGGCAGCCGGACGCGCTTGGCTGCCACCAGCCGGGCGTGGCATCGGCTGTCCTGACGCCGCGCTGTGCAGGCCGGAACCGTCGGGCCGCGGTAGGTCAGAACAGCAGCTGGGCCACGGTGTAGATCACCAGGCCGGCGAGTGCGCCGACGACGGTGCCGTTGATGCGGATGAACTGGAGGTCCCGGCCGACCTGCAGTTCGACCTTTCGCGAGGTCTCCTCCGCGTCCCAGCGCTCGACGGTGTCGGTGATGATCGTGGTGATCTCGGTGGAGTAGTTGCGCACCACGTAGGCAGCGGCGCCCTGCACCCAACCGTCGACCTTGCCGCCGAGTCCTTCGTCGGACACCAGGCGCTCGCCCAGGTTCCGCAGGCCCTCACGGACGCGGCGGCGCAGCTCGCTCGACGGGTCCTCGGCCGCGTTGAGCAGCATGCCCTTCGCGGTGCTCCACGCCGAACCGATCAGCTTCTGCACGTCGGGGTGGTCGAGGATCTGCTGCTTGACCTGCTCGGCGCGGGCCATGGTCTCCGCGTCGTTCTGGAGGTCCTGGGCGAACTCGCCGAGGAACTTGTCCAGGGCCAAGCGCATCGGGTGGTTGACGTCGGTCTTCACGGCCCACGCGAACGACAGGACCTCGCCGTACACCTTGTCGGCCAGCATCGCGTCGACGAACTTGGGCGACCAGCTCGGGGCGCGGTCGGAAACCACGCGCAGCACGGTGGCGTGGTTGTCGCGCACCCACTCGTACGCTCGGTCGCACATCAGGTCCACGAGCTTGTAGTGCGCGCCGTCGGCGAAGACCTGCTCCAGCAGCTTGCCCAGCGGCGGGCCCCACGGCTGCTCGACGACCCGCCGCACCACCGCCTGCTCCATGACGGCCTGCACGTCCTCGTCCTTGAGCACCGTCACGACACCGCGCACGACGGTGGCGAGTTCGGAGGTGACCCGCTCGGCGTTCTCCGGCTTGGCCAGCCACTCGCCGAACCGCCGGGAGACCTGGACGCGCTGCAGCTTGTCGCGGACCACGTGCTCGGACAGGAAGTTCGTGCCCACGAACTCGCCGAGGCTGCTGCCGATCATGTTCTTCTTGCTGGGGATGATCGCGGTGTGCGGGATCGGCAGGCCGAGCGGTCGCCGGAACAGCGCGGTCACGGCGAACCAGTCCGCCAGCGCGCCGACCATGCCCGCCTCGGCGGCGGCCCGCACGTAGCCGACCCAGCCCGGCCAGCCGGCCGACTGCGCCCACGTCGTCAACAGGAAGATCACGGTCGCGCCGAGCAGGAAGGCGAGCGCCACCAGCTTCATCCGGCGCAGCGCCCGCCGCTTGCCCTCCTGGTCCGGGACCGGGGGAAGGCCGATGTCAGCGGGGGTCAGTTGCTCCACGACCCCATTGTCCGTGAGGATCGGCCATTATGCGCGAACCAGCTCTCGTCCCCCGGCTGCGGCCGTTCACGTCGACCATCTTCGCGGAGATGACCGCGCTCGCCGTGCGCACCGAAGCGGTCAACCTCGGCCAGGGCTTCCCGGACACCGACGGACCGTCCGGAATGCTCGACGCCGCGAAGAACGCGCTGTTCGGCGGCGCGAACCAGTACCCGCCCGGGCCAGGGAGGCCGGAACTGCGGGCGGCGATCGCACGCCACCGGGCGCGCTACGGGCTGTCCTACGACCCGGACAACGAGATCCTCGTCACCGCCGGCGCCACCGAAGCCATCTCCGCGGCGCTGCTGGCGCTGACCGAACCCGGCGACGAGGTCATCGTGATCGAGCCGTATTACGACTCGTACGCGGCGGCGGTCGCGATGGCGGGAGCGACCCGGCGGGTGGTCTCGCTGGTGGAGGGTGCGGACGGGCGGTTCGCGCTCGACCTCGACGCGCTGCGGGCCGCGGTCACCCCGGCGACACGCGCGATCCTGGTGAACTCGCCGCACAACCCGACGGGAACCGTTTTCACGCGCGAGGAGCTGTCGGCGATCGCCGACCTGTGCCGGGAACGGGACCTGATCGCGGTCACCGACGAGGTGTACGAGCACCTGGTCTTCGACGACGCCGAGCACGTACCGCTGGCCGCGTTCCCGGGGATGCGCGACCGGACGGTGTCGATCTCCAGCGCGGGCAAGACGTTCAACTGCACCGGCTGGAAGATCGGCTGGGTGTGCAGCAGCCCGGAACTGGTGGCTGCGGTGCGGGCGGCGAAGCAGTTCATGACCTTCGTGTCCGGCGGGCCGTTGCAGCCGGCCGTCGCGCATGCGCTCGACCACGAACTGCCGTGGGTGGAGTCGCTGCGGACCTCGCTGGCGGCCAAACGAGACCGGCTGTCGGCGGGCCTCACGGCGGCGGGCTTCAGGGTGCGGCCGAGCCTCGGCACGTACTTCGTGTGCGCGGACGTGCGGCCGCTGGGCTTCACGGACGCCGCCGAGCTGGCGTGGCAGCTGCCGGAGCGGGTCGGGGTGGCGGCCGTGCCGGTGAGTGTGTTCACGGACAACCCGGCGGAGTGGCGGCACGTGCTGCGGTTCGCGTTCTGCAAGCGGGACGAGGTGCTGGACGAGGCGATCGAGCGGCTGCACAAGCTGGCCTGAGCGCGGTTCGGCCCGACGGAGGCGGCGCATCGGCGCGAATCCTTGTCCGGGCGCGATCGCGGGTGGGTGGGTGCACCGCGAGATCGCGGCCGGGCTCGTGGATTGGGCATACCCGCTGGCGCACCGGGGCGCGAGGCTGGAGCGCCGGACGGCTGTGGCCGGAGGGCCGAGAGGTCACAGCGCCGGGAGCCGGAGCGCCGGGAGACCGGAGCACCGGGAGACCGCACAGCACCGCAGGCCGTAAGGCCGCGGGCGAAGGGCCGCAACGTCCAGCGCTGGAATGCCCAGAGCCGCAACCGCGCGGCGTCGGGCCGGAGCGCCGGAACTGAAACGCCGGAATAGCCGGTCGAGCCAGCGCGCCAGCGAGCTGGTCGAGCCGGAGAGCCGGAGAGCCGGGGAGCCAGTCGAGCCGGAGAGCCGGACACGGAACTCCTGCACCCGGCGGCCCGCGGCCGGGTGTCGGCGCACTGCGCCTGCACCCGGCGGCCGGCGCAGTGCGGCGCCGGGCCCGGTGAGCCCCTCCGGCTCGCGCGCCGCCGTAGCGAGTCCAGTGCGCGGCCGCGCTCCTCCGGCTCGCACGTCGCCGCAGCGAGTCCAGCGCGCGGCCGCACTTCTCCGGCTCGCGCGCCGCCGGGCCCGGTGAGCCCCTCCGCCTCGCGCGCCGCCGCAGCGAGTCCAGTGCGCGGCCGCGCTCCTCCGCCTCGCGCGCCGCCGCAGCGAGTCCAGTGCGCGGCCGCGCTCCTCCGCCTCGCACGTCGCCGCAGCGAGTCCAGTGCGCGGCCGGGCCCTCCCGGGCTCACGCGTGGTCGTAGCCGTGGGCTTCCAGGTAGCGGCGTAGGCGGTCGAGGGCTCTGCGGCGCGTCGGGCCGACGCTGCCGATCGCTATGCCCAGCTCGGCGGCTATTTCAGCGTGTGTGGCCGGTGGGTCTTGCATCAGGAGTTCCACCAGGCGCCTCTGGGCGGCCGGCAGCTGGGCCACCGCCCGGTGTAGCAGGGCGTCCCGCTCACTGGCCAGTACTTGGCGTTCCGGGGTGAGCTCGTCGGGCCGGTCGCACTCCGCTGGGATCTCCCGCCGCCGCGACTCCAGCACCCTCAGCGCCTGCCGCCGGGCCGTCGTCGCCAGCCAGGCGGGTAGGCGGGCCGGCTCCCGGAGCTCCCGCAGCTGCGCCAGCGACACCCACGTGTTCTGGCAGACGTCGAACGCGTCGGCGTCGCCGAGCCGGTGCGCCCGCGCCACGCGCAGCACCACCACCGACAACCCGCGCACCAACGCGGACCACGCGCCCTGGTCGCCACGCCACGCCCGGGCCAGCAACTCGATCAGTTCGATTTCGGTCATTGCACCCCTCGCGATCACCGGTCCCGACTCAGATGGCCCGGCCTGCGCGGAAGCTCCCGAAAACCGCTGGTAGGCGAGAAGTTGAGTAAAAGTACGCACACGTTGCGTGATCAACTAACGAACAGACACACGGAAGGCGGAATCAGGGTTCCGCCGTACGGGGCTGGATCGATCGCTTTCGAGGTGAAACACTCGCCACCGGCAGGAGAAATCAGGCTGGGATCAGCACACCTGATGACCAGGCCGGAACAAACTTTCCGTAGTCGTTCGTGGACGGTGGTGGTGGCGATGCGCGACGCGATCAGCGCGCGCCACTCCGCGCGAACACTTCCGGTCGAACTCAAGCTGCTGCTCGCGGGCGGATTCGTGCTCGCGGGCTGGCTGCTCACCGCGGTCCTCGGCGCGCCATCGGCCGCCGCCGACGAGGCGCCGTCCGAACCGGACACCGTCACCACGCAAGAGCAGCCGAACCTCCTCGGCACGGTGACCGGACTCGTCGACGTCGTCACCGACACGGTGAACACCACACTTTCGACCGTCACCGACACGGCGGAATCGGCACTGACGACCGTCACCGAAACGGCTGACCAAGCGACGCAGCCGATCACCGGAATCGTCGACGAGACCGTTCAGACGATCACCCCGAAGGCACCCGAGCGGTCCGAACCGGCCGACACCGGAACCGTGGACAGCGAGCCGGCCGTCACCGAACCGGCGCCCGCGCCCCCGGCTCCCGCCGAACCTCCCGCGCAGCCTCCCGCCGAGCCGGCCCCCGCGCCCGTGCACGCGGTCACGCACCACGCGCCCGCCGTCAAGCACGCGATAGCGCCGGCGCAGCACCAAGACATCCCGGACCCGGTGCGCGCGGACAACGCCCCGCCGGCTCCGGCACCCACCGACCCGGGTGATCCCGGCGTCGTCATCACCGTTTCCCACGACTCCGGCAACGGCAGCCGCGACCTGCTGGCCGTCCTCGGCCCGCGTGCCTCCGCTGCCCCGGTTCAGCCGATCGTGGGAGCGCTGACCAGCGGTTTCGTGGGTATGGGCACCGTAGCGGGCCTGCCGCCCACCTCGCCCGACTGACGCGAGACCCGTTCACACAGGCGACCCGCGTCCACAACAAGATCAACTAGCGGGCCCCTCCGCAGCACACCTCTGCCGCCCGAGGGCCGAATCCCAGTCTTCCCGACCGGCCAACCGCGCCTGGCCGGATCGGGCGCTGGTCCCGGCGTCGCGATGCCCCCGCGACGCCGGGGCCCCACCGGGCACGTGTCGAGAGCTTCTGCTCACCGCGCCGAGCAGAAGCCCGATGCGCGCCTAGCCGCGATGACCCGCCGGCACGTCGAGGGGCGGTGCCGGCGGGTCACCGTGGAGCCCGGCCCGGAGCGATCCGGGCCGGGCGTCCCGCAGCCGGTGCGCTGGACGTCTTCGCCGAACTTCCTCCCTGGAGCGGCGAACGGACGACCAGCGCACCGGCTGTTCTTCCGGAACCCGTCACGCCACCGGCAGGTCGTCGGCAGGCTGCACGCGCACCGAGGCGGCCGCCAGCGCCAGCCGGGTCACCGCGTCGGTCAAGCGATCCGCCGGCTGCGCGAACGGGATCCGCAACCAGTGCTCCAGCCCGCCCTGGGCGCTGAACCTCGAACCGGGCGTGATCTGCACACCGTGGTTGGCCGCGGCGATCGCGAGCCGCGTGCTCATCGGTTCCGGCAGGCGGCACCACAGCGACAACCCGCCCGACGGCACGCGGAACCGCCAGTCCGGCAGCTCCCGCCGCAGGGCCTCGGTCAGCGCGTCCCGCTGGGAGCGCAGGACGGCCCGGCGCGCGGCCGGGTCCGGGTCGCCCGCGTCGAACAACTCCGCCAGCACCAGCTGCTCGAACACCGGCGACCCCAGGTCGGACGCGAACCGCGCCGAGGTCAAGCGCGTCACCAGTTCCTCCGGCGCCCGGATCCAGCCGATCCGCAGGCCGCCCCAGTGCGACTTGGACACCGTGCCGACCGTGATCGCCCAGTCCCCGGCGAACGCGGCCAGCGGCGGCGGCCCGTCATCCCCCTCCAGGTCCAGCTCGACGAACGTCTCGTCCACCACCGCATGCGTTTGCGTCCGGGCCAGCAGCGCCCCCAGCTCCGCCCGCCCGGACGTGTCGAGCCGGTAGCCGGTCGGGTTGTGGAAGTCGACGATCAGGTACGCGAGCCGGGGCGCGGTCTGGCGCACCGCGGCCTCCACCCCCGCCAGGTCCCACCCGTGCTCGCCGAGCGCCACCGGCACCGGCGTCGTGTGCGCGGCGCGGATCGCGTCCAGGGCGTTCGGGTACGTCGGCTGCTCCACCAGCACCCGGTCGCCGGGGTGGGTCAGCATCCGCAGCACCAGGACGAACGCGTGGTGCGCGCCGTTGGTGATCAGGATCTGCCCTGGCGAGGTGGGCAGGCCGCGCGCGGTGTAGCGGGCGGCGATCCGCTCGCGCAGGGACGCAAGGCCGGTGCCGGTGTAGCCGTGCCGCCCCAGCTCGTCGACGAGCAGCAGCCGGGCGCGGTCGACCGCGGCCATCACCCCCGGGGCCGCCGGCGTCGCCGCGCGGACGAGGTCGATCGCCTGCGGCACGTCCGGCGACACCGGCTCCGGTGTCTTCCCCCGCGGCTTGGTGATCCACGATCCCGCACCCCGCCTGCTGGCCACGAGTCCCGCCTCGCGCAGGCGGTCCAGCGCGGCCGCCACCAGGGTGCGGCTGACGTCCAGCGCCTCGGCCAGCTCTCGCTCCGAGGGCAGCCGGGTGCCGACGGGCAACTGGCCGTCGAGGACGCCCAGCTCGATCGCCGCCGCGAGGTCCGCGGCGCCGTGACGCGAACCACTTCGACGCCACATGCCGAGCACAAGGGCCAATCTGCGGGCCGAAATCCGGCCGATGGGGTCCATGACAGCCAATTATCCCGAATTGGCTCTGGTTATCCAGTCCAACTGGCCGCAAAGTGGTCGGCGTGACTGCAATCGATCTTCGGCCGGTGCGCGTCTCGGTCAGCCCCGCGCGCCGGCTCACCCAGCTGATGGGCGGTCTCGCCCTCTACGGCACGAGCATGGCGATGATGACGCGCGCCGGGCTCGGCCTGTCCCCGTGGGACGTCCTGCACGAGGGACTGGCCGCACGCACCGGGCTCAGCTTCGGCACCGTCGTCGCCATCGCCTCGGTCGGCGTGCTCGCGTTGTGGATCCCGCTCCGGCAGCGCCCCGGGCTCGGCACCGTGATGAACGTGCTGGTCATCTCGGTGACCGTCGACCTGGTGCGAGCCGTCCTGCCCGACCAGCACGCACTCGGCTGGCAGATCGCGCTGCTGCTCGGCGGCGTCGTGCTCAACGCCGTGGCGACCGCGGTGTACGTCGGCGCCCGGCTCGGCCCCGGCCCGCGCGACGGGCTGATGACCGGGCTGGCCGCCCGCAACACCTGGTCCGTCCGCTCGGTGCGCACCTGCATCGAGCTCACGGTGCTGGCGGCGGGGTGGTTCCTCGGCGGCACGGTCGGCGCCGGCACCGTGCTCTACGCGCTCGCGATCGGGCCACTCACGCAGGCGCTCCTCCCCCACGTCACCTGGCGCGAGTCACGCTAGCGCCTGCCGGACCCGCCGCGCGTCCACGTCGAACCGGGCGAGGACGTCGGCGGCGGGTCCGCGCAGCGCGGTGAGCGCGAGCAGGATGTGCTCGCTCCCGAGTTCCTTGCCGCCCAAGGAGATCACCTCCTTCAGGCACACCTGCAGCACTTTCTTCGACTCGTCGGCGAACGGGATGTGCCGCCGCTTCCGACCGCCGCCGCCACGGGCGAGCGCGTTCGGCCCGTGCGCCTGCTCGACGCGGTCGAGGATGGCGTCGACGTCGATGCCGAACTCGCCGAGCGCCTCGGCGTCGGCCTCGGTGATCCCGCCGCGGCGGCGCACGCGCGCGGTTTCGGCGGCGACGTCGTCGAGCGCCACGCCGAACCCGGTCAGCAGGCGGGCCGCTTTGCTCTCCGGGAAGTGCAGCAGCGCGACCAGCAGGTGCAGCGGGTCGATCCGCTCCGAATCCAGCCGGATCGCGTCCTGCTGCGCCTCGACGACCACCTCGCGGGCGTCCGCGGTGAACTTCTCGAACATCACTGCCTCCCGTACTTCTTGTGCACGGCCTGCCTGCTCACGCCCAGCTCGGCCGCGATGTCCTGCCACGACCAGCCCTGCGCCCGCGCGCTGCGCACCTGCACGGCTTCGAGCTGTTCGAGCAGCCGCCGCAGCGCGGCCACGGCACGCAGGCCGACCTGGGGATCGCGGTCGCCGGCGCGGGCGGCCAGATCGGTTGCCTTCGTCATGACGTCAACCTACGTTGACACCACCACCTTGTCAACCAAGGTTGACGGCTAGGGTCGGACGGGTGATCCACGTGGCCGAACGGCCCGGCGTCGGCCTCGACGGCCGCCCGCGCCCCAGCGAGGACCGGGTCGTGGTGCTGGACCGGGCCGTCGCGGTGCTCGACGGCGCGACCTCGGCCGGCCCGGACCAGCCCTCCGGCGGCTGGTACGCCGAACGCCTCGCGGCGCAGCTCGAACGGGAACTGCCCGGCGATCTCCGTCCCGCACTGGCGCGGGCGATCGCCGCTGTCGCACGGGAACACGGCCTGCGCCCGGGATCGTCGCCGTCCAGCACCGTGGCGATGCTGCGCTGGGACGACGACCGGGTGGACGCCCTGGTGCTGGCGGACAGCCCGATCGTCGCGTTCGGACAGTCGGCCGACGTGCTCGCCGACGACCGGCTGGCCACCCTGCGCCGCGCGGGGCGGTTGCGGACGCAGCAGGCCGTGCGGGCGCTGCGCAACCGGCCCGGCGGGTTCTGGGTCGCCGAAGCCGATCCGTCGGCCGCGGACCACGCGCTGACCCGCAGCTGGCCGCGCGCCGCACTGGACGCCGTCCTGCTCGCCACCGACGGCGTGTCCTGCGGTGTCGACGACTACGGCTTGTTCACCTGGCCCGAAGCCCTGCGGCTGGCCCGCGCCCGCGGGGTGGACGCGGTGCTCGACACCGTCCGCGCGGCCGAGGACGGCGATCCGGACGGGACGCGCTGGCCGCGGGCCAAGCGCCACGACGACCAGGCGCTGGTGCTCGTCGAGTTCGGGCGACCCTAGGGGAAAGATCGGGGACTTCTCCGGATCTTCCGCGGGCCGCACAGCGGAAAGCTGCTTCCATGGGGATTTCCGAAAGAGCCCGGCCCTGGCTGCT
The DNA here is from genome assembly GCF_021654135.1 of Amycolatopsis tucumanensis. Taxonomy (GTDB): domain Bacteria; phylum Actinomycetota; class Actinomycetes; order Mycobacteriales; family Pseudonocardiaceae; genus Amycolatopsis_E; species Amycolatopsis_E tucumanensis. The sequence goes on from NZ_JAKGSD010000009.1 coordinate 193,131, forward strand.
CGCGGCGAACGTGGCGATCGGCTGGGGACTGTTCACCGCCTTCATCCTGCACGTGGTCAGCGGCCGCAACCCCGTGTCGGACACCCTGTCCAGTTACGCGCTCGCCGACGGCGGGGTCGGTCTGCTCGGCGCGAGCATGATCGCGATCGCCGTCGGGTCCGTCGCGCTGCTCGCGGCGCTCAAGGCCGCCGGCCACCGGCTGAGCCGGACCACCCAGGTGCTGTTCTGGGCCTGGTCCACCGGGCTCGTCGCGGCCGCGTTCTTCCCCGCCAGCTACCCGGAACGGTTCGACCCGGTGAGCGGCCAGATCCACGAATACGCCTGCGCCATCGCGTTCCTGAGCCTCGCCGCGCTGGGCTGGACCCTGCCCGCCGGCCTGCGGATCCACCCCGCGGTCGTGCGGCTGACGCTGCTGACGCTCGGCGGTGTGCTGCTGTTCGGGGTGAGCTACCTGGTTCCGGGCGTGCTGCCCGTCGGGCTGAGCCAGCGGCTCGCGCTCGCCGCGGACGTCGGCCTCCTGATCACGATCGCCCGCGTGGTCGCGGTTCCGGCGCCGGTTCCGGCGAAACCGCGGGAGCGTGTATCCAGCTGACCCCCGGCGCCCTCTGTTCCAGCAAGGGCCGGGATGGTCCGGCCGAACTGGGGGCTTTCTGGGGGGAAAGACTTCATGACCGACGTCATCACGCAACCAGCAGCGACGCTCACCGGGCCGGGCTTCGGCCTCACGAAGTTCGCCGACCCGCTGCGGGTGCCGCCGCTGATCCGGCCGCACTCCTGGTGGCACCAGGACGAAATCACCGTCAACATGGTCCGCTCACGGGTCCGGCTGCACAGCCAGCTGCCGGAAACCGAGGTGTGGGCCTACGAGGGCCAGTTTCCCGGCCCGACCGTGGAAGTGCGCAGCGGCAAGCAGTTGCGCGTCAGCTGGAGCAACGACATCGACGGCACCATCCCGGTGGTCGCCGTCCGGCAGCACGCCGAACTCGCCGACATCACCGCGCCGGTTCGCACACCCGGCTGGCGCAACCCGGACGGCACACCGCAGCCGGGCGCCGAGATCATCGACGGCGTGTCCGCGCTGCCCGCGTGGACCGTGGTGCACCTGCACGGCGCGCGCACCGGCGCCGGCAACGACGGCTGGGCGCACAACGCGGTGCTGCGTGGCGCGTCCCAGCTCGCGGAGTACCCGAACGGCCAGCAGTCCGCCACGCTCTGGTACCACGACCACGCGATGGCGGTGACCCGCTTCAACGTCTTCGCCGGGCTCTCCGGGATGTACCTGATCCGGGACGACGAGGAGGACGCGCTCGGCCTGCCCGCTGGCGACCGCGAAATCCCGCTGATCATCACCGACCGCAACCTCGACACCGATCCGGCCACCGGCGCCCTGACCGGGCAGCTGCTGTTCAAGATCCCGTTCATCACGCCGGCCGGTCCCGAGGGGCCGAAGGTGCCGATCCCGTTCACCGGGCCGTTCACGCTGGTCAACGGGGTCATCTGGCCGCACCTGGATGTCGACGCGCGCTGGTACCGGTTCCGGCTGCTGAACGCGTCGAACTCGCGGTTCTACCGGCTCAACCTCGTCGACGAGACCGGCGCGGTGAACAACGACGGCGTCCGGATCATCGGCACCGACGGCGGTCTGCTGCCCGCGCCGGCCGCGTTCCCGGCGGCGGGCCTGGTGCTGGCGCCGGCGGAGCGCGCGGACGTGCTGATCGACTTCAGCCGGTACCAGGGGCAGAGCCTGACGCTGCGGGACACGCTGGCCGACCGGACCGAGCCGGACGTCATGCAGTTCCGGGTCGAGAACCGGGAACGGCACGACCAGTTCACGCTGCCCGAGGTCGTCTCGCGGTCGTACGTGCGGCTGCACCACGGGACGACCGTGCCGGAGGACCACGACCACGTCTTCGTCGCGCTGGTCCCGCCCGGCACCGCGGGCGAGGCTCACCCGCAGATGTGGGAGCTGCAGGAGGTCACCGACCCGGCGGAGTTGCCCGCGCAGTTCCCGGCCGAGGGGTTCATCCAGCTCACCGATCCCGCGGACGGCGCGGTGCGCACCTTCCGGATGGTGGCGAGCCTGTTCGACGACACCACCACGTTCTTCATCGACCACGACCGGTGGGCGATCTGGAACTTCGTCAACCTGGGGGGCCCGACCCACCCGATGCACATCCACCTGGCCGAGTTCCAGATCCTGACCCGCCGCGCCTACCCGCTGGACGCGGCGGGGAACGTGATCGGGTTCGACCCGGCCGTCGGCGGGACGCTCGCGCCGCTGCCGGTGCCTGGTGACGGCAGGCCGCTGGAGAAGTACGAAGAGGGCTGGAAGGACACCTTCCAGGTACAGGCGGGCGAGTGGGTGAGCGTGGCCGGTCACCACACCGGGGCGACCGGCGAGTTCATGTACCACTGCCACATCCTCGACCACGAGGACGAAGGCATGATGCGGCCGTTCGTCGTGCACCCGCCCGAGGTGGCGCGGTTCCACGTCCACCCCGGGTCGTCTCATGGGGGCGGTCACTGAGGTGACCGGGCCGGCGGCGTCCCTGGGTGCGGGGCGCCGCCGGTTGCCGCGTCAGAACGCGGTGCGACCGCCGTCGACGACGATCGTCGTGCCGGTGACGTAGCGGGCCTCGGACGAGATCACCCAGGCGACGAGACCGGCGACGTCGGCCGGTTCCCCGGCGAAGCCGAGCGGGGTTTCCTTCACCAGCCCGACGGCGGCGGTGTAGTCCGGGCTGCGGCTGGTTCCGGTGGCGATGTCGCCCGGCGCGACGCCGACCACGCGGACCCCGTGCTGGGCGAGGTCGCACGCCAGCGCCCTGGTCAGTCCGCCGAGCCCGGCCTTGCTCGCCACGTACGCGGGCACGTCGCGCTGGGCCTGGAACTCCGCGATCGAGCTGATGTTGACGATCACGCCCTGGTTCAGGACGAGCTGGGCGAACGCCTCACGGGCCAGGCGCAGCGGCGCCTTGAGGTTGGTGTCGACGATCCGGTCGATCAGCTCGTCGCTCGCGCTTTCCACCGGCCCGAAGGCCGCGTAGCCGCTGATGCCCGCGTTGTTCACGAGGACGTCGAGCCGTCCGAAGTGGCGCACGCACTCGGCCACCGCGTCCCGGCAGCCGCCGCCGGTGGCGAGGTCGTGCGCGCCGACCTGGATCAGTTCGGCGAACGGGTGTTCCGCGAAGAGTTTCCGGCCTTCGCTCGCGTCCTCTTCGGTCCGCTGGACCACGAAGACGGTCATCCGCTCGGCCGCCAGCCGGGAGGTGATCTCGGCGCCGATGCCGGTGGCGCCACCGGTCACCAGCGCGGTCCGTTGCGCACCCATCCGCCGCCACCTCCCTGAAACGTGCGTTTCAAACTACAAGGCGAGACGGAAGAGCGTCAACGGCCGCGGGTGCGAGCGTAGTGGGCGCGTGCCTTCGTCCGGTTGCCGCAGCGCGACATGGAGCACCACTGGCGGTTGCGCTTCGGCGAGGTGTCCGCGAACCGCAGCCCGCAGTCGTGGTACGCGCAGATCCGGACGTCGGCCTCGCCGGTCGCCAGGTCGATCGCGTCCACCGCCAGCGCGCCGAACGCCCCTTCGACGGGGTCCGGCGCGTCGAACCGCCGGTGCGCGACGCCGTCGCCGTCGATGCGCAACTGCGGCACCGGCGCGTTGCGCGCGTGCCGGTTCAGCAGGCGGACGTCGGCAGGCCGCCCCTCACCCCGCGCGACGCGGTCGACCGCCTCCCGCAGCGCGATCGCCGCCGCGAGCGAGTCCGGCGACGCGGGCACCGGCCGGGGCAGCAGACCGGCGAGCACCAGCCACTCGACCAGCGTGGACGGCGAGGTCAGCAGCTCGCGACCGCCGCGGTGCCGGTCCCGGAGCGTGTTCACCAGGTCCAGGCACGGGCGGCCGCCGTCGAAAACCCACTGCGCCTTCACCGGGTCCAGTGTACTCTAACCCATATAACCGGTTAGGAAGGTGAGACATGGACTCGCACATGGCGACCGTCAACGGCATCCGCATGCACTACCGGCGAGCCGGCGAGGGTCCGCCGGTCGTCCTGCTGCACGGCTGGCCCCAGACCTCCTACTGCTGGCACCGGATCTTCGACTCGCTCGCGCGGGAGCACACCGTCATCGCGCCGGATCTGCGCGGCTACGGGCTCACCGACAAACCGCGGACGGGCTTCGACAAGCGCACCATGGCCGCCGACGTCTCCGCCCTGCTGCACGAGCTCGGCTTCGGCTCGGCGAGCGTGGTCGGGCACGACCGCGGCGGCCGCGTCGCGCACCGGTGGGCGCTGGACCGTCCGGACGAGGTGGAGCGCCTGGCCGTGCTCGACATCATCCCGACGCGCGAGATGTGGCGGCGGCTCGACGCCGGTGTCGGCCGCGGCTACTGGCACTGGCTGTTCCACCTGCAACCCGACCTGCCGGAACTACTGGCAGGCAAGGACATCGCGGCCTACCTGGGGTACTTCTTCGAGCGCTGGACCTACCAGCGGCAGGGCCTCGCCCCGGAGGCGATCGCCGAGTACGTCCGCGCGTTCTCCGCCCCGGGCGCCCTGCGCGCCGGTTTCGACGACTACCGCGCGTCCTTCCCGGACGACGCCGAACACGACGACGCCGACGCCGGGCGCAAGCTCGCGATGCCGGTGCTCGCGTTGTGGGGACAGGCCGGACTGCTCGGCTCACTGCCCACTTTGGACATCTGGCGGGAGTACGCCGAGGACGTCACCGGCGAGGGGCTGCCCGAGTGCGGCCACTTCCTCGCCGAGGAACAACCGGAGGCGCTGCTCGCGCACCTCAAGCGCTTTCTGTGATCCGGAAGACCGGGAAGCCGGGCGCGATGCCGCGCAGCACCTCGTCCGGCGACCGGTGGTCGACGCCCTCGAAGAACCGGCTGACCTCCCACGCCCACCGCTTCAGGTAGGCGCGCAGGATCACCGGTTTTTCGTCGTCGGCCAGCTCGGCGAACCGGAACGTCTCGACGCGGCGCCCGACGCGCAGCTGACCCTCGCCCGCCGCGCGCAGGTTGCGCACCCACTGCGTCTGCCCGCGCGGCGCGACGAGGTAGCGCTGCCCGCCGACCTTCAGCAGGTTCACCGGCGTCGACCGGATCTCCCCCGACTTGCGGCCGCGGAGCAGCAGCACCCGGCTGCCCGCCAGGCTCACGCCCAGCTTGGTCAGGAACTGCACGGCCACGTTGAAGACGCTGTCACCCTTGCCGGGCTTGAGGTAGCGGTCCACCTGGGTTCTCCCTTCTGCGAGAGCGGTGCTCTCTGTTGAGATCAGTGAACACCTCGGCGGAGCGACTGTCAAGAGCACTGCTCTCTAATTTGTTCGGCGCTCTCTCGCATGGCACACTCGACGGCATGCCAGCCAGCAAGACCGCGCGCGAACGGGCCCGCGCCGAACTGACCCGCGAGATCAAGGACGAGGCGCGCCGCCAGCTCGGCGAGGTCGGCCCGCACGGGCTGTCGCTGCGGGCCGTCGCCCGCGAGCTGGGCATGGTGTCCTCCGCGCTCTACCGCTACTTCCCGAGCCGCGACCACCTGCTGACCGAGCTGATCATCGACGCCTACAACGAGATCGGCGAAGCGGCCGAGCGCGCCGACGACCCGTCCGCCGCACCGCGCGATCGCTGGCTGCGCATCTGGGCCGCCACCCGCGACTGGGCGAAGCGGAACCCGCACGAGTACTCGCTGATCTACGGCTCGCCGGTGCCCGGTTACCAGGCGCCGCAGGACACGATCACGCCTGCCGGCCGCGTGGCGCTGGCGCTGGTCCGCGTCATGGAGTCCGCCGATCTCGCGCCCGCGATGCCCGGCCCGCCGCTGCCCGTCGAGCTGGCCGAACAGGCACGCAAGGTCCAGACCGCGCTCGGGACGTCGCTCCCGGAGGCGGACCTGGTCCGGCTGATGACCGCGTGGACCCACCTCTTCGGCGCCATCAGCTTCGAGCTGTTCGGCCAGTACGCCAACACGGCGGATCCCGCGGACGCCTATTTCGCCTACACGGCAGGGCAATCGGCCGCTTTCGTCGGCCTGCCGTGAAGGGTTTACGCGTTGTGGCAGACTCGTCGCATGGCGGCGGATGACGAGGTGCTGCGGGCCGTCGAGGGAAGCCTCGACCGGCCGTCGGCGGCCCGGGTGTACGACTACTTCATCGGTGGGAACCACAACTACGCGATCGACCGCGCGTTCGGCGACAAGGTCCGCGCGAGGCTCCCGCTGATCCCCGACTCCGCGGTGGCGTGCCGTCAGTTCCTCGGCCGCGCCGTGCGGTACGCGTCGCAGTCGGGGATCCACCAGTACGTCGACATCGGCTCCGGCCTGCCGACCGCGGGCAACGTGCACGAGGTCGCCGACGAGGCCCGCCCGGAGCACGACACCACCGTCGTCTACATCGACAACGAGCCGATCGCGCTCGCGCACTCGCAGCTGCTGCTCGCCGACACGGCGGACCCGGACCGCCACCACGCGATCGCGGGCGACCTGCTGGAGCCGGTCGACCTGTGGGAGCGGGTCGCCGAGACCGGCGTCATCGACTTCGAGCAGCCGGTCGCGCTGGTGATCAACGCGGTGCTGCACTTCATCAAGGACGAGCAGCAGCCGCACCAGGCGCTGGACTTCTACCGCGAGCAGCTCGCGCCGGGGTCGTTCCTGATCATGTGCCAGCTCACTGACGAGAACCCGGCCGACGACGAGGAGCGCCGGGCGCTGGACGACCTCAAGGCCTACTACGAGACCACCACGAACCCCGGGCAGTACCGCTCGCGGGAAGAGTTCCTGAAGTTCTACGGCGACTTCGAACTGGTCGAGCCGGGGCTCGTCTACGCGCCTGAGTGGCACCCCGACGAGAACGCCCTGTTCGCCGACGCGCCGTCGAAGTCACGCATCCTCGCCGCGGTGGCCCGCAAGCCGTAGGGCCTGTCCTCAAAGCCAGATGAGCAGTGTGGCCAGGTCGATCATGCTCCGGTAGGAGGTGGCGGTCTTGTCGAATCGGGCCGGTCAACAGGATCGACAAGGGCCGTCCGTGGCCGTCGCAGGCGAGGTGGATCTTGGTGGTTGGTCCGCCGC